>NZ_JAJFOW010000098.1 GCF_020731285.1 Cohnella baijiui | reverse complement strand
TGAGTTGTGCGGAAAATCCGCATAACTCCGGGCAACTCCGCAGCGATCGCGCCGAGTTGTGCGGAAAATCCGCATAACTCCGGGCTGCTGCGCATCGATCGTGCTGAGTTGTGCGGAAAATCCGCATAACTCCGGGCAACTCCGCAGCGATCGCGCCGAAGTTGTGCGGAAAATCCGCATAACTCCGGGCGGTTGCGCATCGATCGTGCTGAGTTGTGCGGAAAATCCGCATAACTCCGGGCAACTCCGCAGCGATCGCGCCGAGTTGTGCGGAAAATCCGCATAACTCCGGGCTGCTGCGCGGTGATCGCGCCGAAGTTGTGCGGAAAATCCGCATAACTCCGGGCCGTTGCGGAGGATGATTTGATAGGTAGTAGTTTGCCAATCAGTTGCATTTTTTGCGTTTGGTGGAACGTTCACAGGGGGCGATGAACCCCGAAATGGGTTTGCTCCGGCGGTCGGTTAACGCTAACGGTTGTATGCGCGCTTATTCGTCTCGAAATGTTCCGATTCAATTTCTACCGGTTGCTGACGCGCCTATTTTCGGTTTTTCGTCTAGAACGCTCAGAAATTTTGCAAAGAACATGACACGGATAACGGCGTGGGAAATTTTACAAA
>NZ_JAJFOW010000097.1 GCF_020731285.1 Cohnella baijiui | reverse complement strand
CCACACCCAGCAAAAACATAAAAATAGAGCTATACCAATACGAAGATGCGATGGATAAATTAAGAAAACCTATAGTAATAATGCAGAGGCCAAAAAGGATGGTATTTTTTTCTCCCCACTTGGTAGATACAACTCCTGCAAACATGACGGTAAGCAAATAGCCAAGTGAGGTCATTGTTCCAAGTAAGCCTGCCGATCTGTAGGAAATGGAAAGGCCATCCTTCATAAAAGGAAGGACGACACCATAAGAAAGCCTTGCAAAAGAAATGGCGACGAGCGCGATGAGCACGCCCGTCATGATATACAGCCAGCTCGCCTTTTCTTCTCTCTCCATAATTACGTTATTCTCGTACGTTGCACCAATCCAGAATAAAAGCAGCGTAGGTTTTTGTTACATTCTTTACGCTTGGCAAATCGACCCACTCATCTGCACCATGCATGTTTCCACCGCTTGGCCCGTAACAGGTCGCAGGTATACCGTAATACAGATTATAAAAGCGAATATCCGTCGTAGCCGTCACGGAGTGGTATTCTAATTCCGATCCCATCGTGACCTTATGTGCTTGCTGCAAGCACGTAAACAGCTCTAGATCTCGCTTGAGCGAGACACCTTCTGCATGAAATCCATAGAATGTAATTTCCGGTTCTACTTCTCTTAACC
>NZ_JAJFOW010000096.1 GCF_020731285.1 Cohnella baijiui | reverse complement strand
TATCAGTGGCAGTGTGAATGCGAACTCCGGGACGCTCAGTAATGTGACGATAGCTGAAAACTGTACGATAAACGGTACGCTGAGGGCGGAAAAAATCGTCGGGGACATTGTAAAGGCGGCGAGCGCGGCTTTTCCGCGCCAGCGTGAAAGCAGTGTGGACTGGCCGTCAGGTACCCGTACTGTCACCGTGACCGATGACCATCCTTTTGATCGCCAGATAGTGGTGCTTCCGCTGACGTTTCGCGGAAGTAAGCGTACTGTCAGCGGCAGGACAACGTATTCGATGTGTTATCTGAAAGTACTGATGAACGGTGCGGTGATTTATGATGGCGCGGCGAACGAGGCGGTACAGGTGTTCTCCCGTATTGTTGACATGCCAGCGGGTCGGGGAAACGTGATCCTGACGTTCACGCTTACGTCCACACGGCATTCGGCAGATATTCCGCCGTATACGTTTGCCAGCGATGTGCAGGTTATGGTGATTAAGAAACAGGCGCTGGGCATCAGCGTGGTCTGAGTGTGTTACAGAGGTTCGTCCGGGAACGGGCGTTTTATTATAAAACAGTGAGAGGTGAACGATGCGTAATGTGTGTATTGCCGTTGCTGTCTTTGCCGCACTTGCGGTGACAGTCACTCCGGCCCGTGCCGAAGGTTGACATGGTAC
>NZ_JAJFOW010000095.1 GCF_020731285.1 Cohnella baijiui | reverse complement strand
TCTTCTCCCGCTTCGCAGCGCAGCGGCGCTTTTGGCCCGATAAAGTCATTTAGCATATCAATAATAACAATCGCGTGTTTATCTCCTCGCAGCATTGAACTCATTCCCCCTGGTTAAAAAATTTAGATACGGCTTATAGCTGAACGCTTTCTTTCTTTTGTGTATTTTGCTGCACTGCCCGACTCTCGTTGGACTTGGTCAGGTTAATGACAGCATCAAGGTGCTGTGTGCTCTGACGTTTTACGAATTGACCGTATCCTTCCTGGCCTACGATGCCTTTTCCGTCTTCATAAACAACATTTCCGCGCACGATCGTCATCACCGGCATACCTTTGAGCTTAATATCGTGAAGTGGATTGTATTTAGCCATCGAGAATGTTTCTTCCTGGTTAATGACATGCTCCTTCTCCAGATCGATGATGGTGAAGTCGGCGTCGCTGCCGATCTCTATCGCACCTTTCTTCGGATAAATGCCGTAATGGATGGCGGCGTTGCGGCTGGTCACTTCCACGAAGCGGGACAGCGACAATCTTCCCTTGTTCAAGCCCTCACTTACCAGAATCGGCACCATCGTTTCCACGCCCGGAATGCCCGGGAAGCTGTTCCAGATGTCCGAATCGGCTGCTGCTTTTTCCGTCGCAATCTCATATGGAGCATGATCGGTTCCGACAAAGTCAATCGTGCCAT
>NZ_JAJFOW010000094.1 GCF_020731285.1 Cohnella baijiui | reverse complement strand
TTCGCCTTACGGCTTCGCAGAGACCTGTGTTTTTGCTAAACAGTCGCTTGGGCCTTTTCACTGCGGCCCCCTCGCGCTTTGACACGCTACCGGGGCACCCCTTCTCCCGAAGTTACGGGGTCATTTTGCCGAGTTCCTTAGCAAGAGTTTTCTCGCGCGCCTTAGGATTCTCTCCTCGCCTACCTGTGTCGGTTTGCGGTACGGGTACCTCACTCCTCGCTAGAGGCTTTTCTTGGCAGTGTGAGATCAGGGACTTCGCTACTAAAATTTCGCTCGCCATCACAGCCTGGCGTTACAGTGTGCGGATTTGCCTACACACACGCCTCACTGCTTGGACAGACATATCCAACAGTCTGCTCACCCTACCCTCCTGCGTCCCCCCGTTGCTCAAACGGAGTGGAGGTAGTACAGGAATTTCCACCTGTTGTCCATCGCCTACGCCTTTCGGCCTCGGCTTAGGTCCCGACTAACCCTGAGAGGACGAGCCTTCCTCAGGAACCCTTAGGCTTTCGGCGGAGAGGATTCTCACCTCTCTTTTCGCTACTTACACCGGCATTCTCACTTCCTGCCGCTCCACCAGTCCTTCCGGTCTGACTTCACTGCTGCAGGAACGCTCCCCTACCACTGACACCAGAGGTGTCAATCCACAGCTTCGGTAGTACGCTTAGCCCCGTTACATTTTCCGCGCAGAGTCACTCGACCAGTGAGCTATTACGCACTCTTTAAATGGTGGCTGCTT
>NZ_JAJFOW010000093.1 GCF_020731285.1 Cohnella baijiui | reverse complement strand
TGTGCGGCTGCCGCCCCTGCGACAAAACGTTGCTTTCCTACCTGGAATCCGCATCGAGCAAGTTGAAACCCGTCGAAAATACGATTCGTGAGCGGCTGAAGGAAAGCGCGGTGCTCCATTGCGACGAGACTGGACTACGTATCCAGGGGACGACCAACTGGGTGCACGTGGCTTCCAATGCGAACTACACGCTGCTCACCCTGCATGCCAGTCGTGGATCGCAAGGCATGCAGGCCGGTGGCATTCTTGCAGCGTACGACGGTATTGTGGTGCATGACAGTTATGGCGCGTACTTCAGAAATGAATTTGGATTTGAACGACAGCTATGCTGCGCGCATCTGCTGCGCGAGCTTCAAGGCATCACAGAATACGACAACCATCGCTGGTCGAGCCGCATGAAGCAGCTCTTGCAGCTCAGCTGGAAGCTGGCTTGCAAGTACCGCGAGCAAGAGAAGCCCCTTCCAGAAGCGCTGCTCCAACGGCTCCAATCGCAATACGACGCCATTTTAAAGCATGGTGCAGCCGAATGGCAGAAGGATCCCGTTCGAGAGAAGACAGGACCCCGAGGGCGAAAAGTGAAGAGCAAGGCCGGCAATCTCGCTCAGCGCTTGCTCGCACACAAGGCCGCCATCCTCCGCTTTCTCTCCAATCCGCAAGTTCCCTTCGACAACAACCAGGCCGAGCGCGATGTGCGCATGCTAAAGGTCAAGCAAAAGATCTCAGGCTGCTTCCGAACATGGGAGGGGGCTGTTCATTTTGCGCGCATTCGCAGTGTCATCTCCACGCTGATCAAACGCTCACACCCCATCCTGGCCTCGCTCAGTTCAGCTTTTCTGGGAGAACTTAAGTTGAATTGACCTAAGTAGTAAC
>NZ_JAJFOW010000092.1 GCF_020731285.1 Cohnella baijiui | reverse complement strand
AAAAAAATGCGAAGTTACTTCGTAACCGCAACCGGGAGGTTGCGCTGAACCCGCAGGAGTCAGCAGAGGCCATAGTACGCAAGTATGGGACGCCGGAAAGCGGAAGGGCCGAACCGAAAGGAGAGAGGAAGCCGATGCGTTCGAACGAAGAGCAACGACAGCAGAATATCCCGCAAGGGAGCTCGCGGCAAAGAAATACGGTGAAGCCGGAAGGGTATGCCGGAGCGCCGAGTTCTTCGTCGGCACAAGTCGCCCCTTCCTCTCGCGAAGCAAGTAACGACCTGTTGGAGCGGATGCTCGGTAGTGCGAACCTAAGGGACGCATACAAGCGTGTGGTCCAAAACGGAGGAGCGCCCGGCGTGGACGGCGTAACGGTAGCTGAGCTACAAGCTTACCTGAAAGCACACTGGGAAACGGTGAAGACCGAACTTCTCGCGGGAACCTACAGACCTGCGCCCGTCAGACGGGTGGAAATCCCCAAACCCGGAGGCGGCGTACGGCTGCTAGGCATCCCGACCGTGATGGACCGGCTGCTTCAGCAAGCGCTTCTGCAAGTGATGAATCCGATCTTTGACGCGGAATTTTCTCCGAACAGCTACGGCTTTCGGCCGGGCAAGCGCGCGCACGATGCAGTGAGGCAGGCACAAGCCCACATCCAAAGCGGACTACGCTGGGCGGTGGACATGGACCTGGAGAAGTTCTTTGACCGGGTAAACCACGACATGCTCATGGCTCGCGTAGCCAGGAAGGTAACGGACAAGCGTGTCTTAAAGCTAATCCGCGCCTACCTGAACGCTGGGGTCATGGCAAACGGGGTATGCCAGCGAACGGAAGAAGGAACGCCGCAAGGAGGGCCGCTCAGCCCATTGCTGGCAAACATCCTGCTGGACGACTTGGACAGGGAGCTTACCCGAAGAGGACTGCATTTCGTCCG
>NZ_JAJFOW010000091.1 GCF_020731285.1 Cohnella baijiui | reverse complement strand
TGAGGGCGTGGCCGAACACGGAGCTCTCGACCTCGGTCGTAAAAGCGTTGCACTTGTAGAACAGGTTCTGCAAGAAATATTGCTTCTCACGGGTCAAATTGTGAATCAAGTGAAACCGCATGCGCGTCAGGCGTTGGAGCGCGACATACTGCTCCTGCATGACGACGGTGGTCGTCAGCCTGCCGAAGCGAAGGCGATCCGCAATGACCCAGGCGTCGAGCCGGTCCGTCTTGTCCAGATCCGGGTAAGCATCTCTAAACTTGCTGACAAGCTTTGGGTTGATGGTGAAGACTTTGGCTTTACGCGCTTTGAGCGCCGGATCCTCGTGCATGTACATGGCGGGATGCCAGCTGTAGACCGAGGTCGCTTCAAGGCCAATGTGAATCTCGGAAGACGAATGCTTGTCCGCTACAGCGACGATACGATTTCGAAGATGAGAAGCGCCTTCGAGGTTGTTCTTCACCGTAAGCGTCTCAAGCTTGTCGCCGTCCGGATTCATAAAACACGCTTCCAGTTCTTGCGAACTGACGTCAATGCCGACAAATAACTTCAAGTGGAATTCCTCCTTTCAATGAGGGATTCAGGGAATTGGACGCTCCGGGATGCCTCCGGCGCACGCGCAGATCAATCACCCTCGCCTATAAGAACACGCTTCGGTCCATGAGCTGCCCCGGTTCTGCTAAGACCGGGCATGGGTTGCCGAAGGGAACGGCCAGCGGGTAAGAAGCTCAGGACGCGTACCGGAGAAACAGACTTAGGATGTAGACGAAGCTACAGGAGGAAGAAGAATTTCCCCGAATGGACCCTATGTTCCATTGTCCAGAGGCATGCCGGAAAGTCCAGTCCCTCCAATTTTCAAAGAACAATTTACTGGGAATTTTGATGGAAGTCGCTAGCCCCCTCGGGGGCTGGAAACGGGCGCAAAAGAGCTTTCAAAAGATACTATACGAGG
>NZ_JAJFOW010000090.1 GCF_020731285.1 Cohnella baijiui | reverse complement strand
CTTTTTCCGGTCCCGCGGTCATGCATCGAGGGAGGAAAATCCTGCGAGAAAAAAGGAAGCAATTTTGTTGTCTGGTGATGATGGCGAAGGGGTCACACCTGTTCCCATCCCGAACACAGAAGTTAAGTCCTTCAGCGCCGATGGTACTTGGGTGGCAACGCCCTGGGAGAGTAGGACATCGCCAGGCCGGCAGTGTTCTTTTGAACATGCTTCATAGAAACTGCTGAACTATTATAAAACGTTTGGTGTGTTTTTCTGACACGTTTATCCGGTTGCTTAGTGGCTGGAGGCGTTCGGGATTTCGCGTTCAACTGTCTTCCTCTTTGAGAGGCCCAGATGTTTTGAACGCGCCGAAAATCCGACAGACACGGACGTATGCACTTGCGTGCAATGGATAACAGGGGAAGAATAAACATCGCCAACGCTTGTTCCTTGAAAACTGGATAGTGAAGAAAAATGCGCAAGTAGGAAAGATCCAATTGTAAGGTGATAACCCTTTGAAGGTTAAGCTACAAAGGGCGCACGGTGGATGCCTTGGCGCTAGGAGCCGATGAAGGACGTGGCGAACGACGAAATGCTTCGGGGAGCTGTAAGCAAGCTTTGATCCGGAGATGTCCGAATGGGGGAACCCACGATTCGTAATGGGATCGTACTCTTGTCTGAATCCATAGGGCAAGGAGAGGCATACCAGGGGAACTGAAACATCTAAGTACCCTGAGGAAGAGAAAACAATAGTGATTCCGTCAGTAGCGGCGAGCGAACGCGGAGGAGCCCAAACCAGAAGGTTCGCCTTCTGGGGTTGTAGGGCGTCTCACATGGAGTTACAAAAGACAGTCATAGACGAAGCGGTCTGGAAAGACCCATCAGAGAAGGTAACAATCCTGTAGTTGAAATGGCTGTCTCTCCGAGACGTACCCTGAGTAGGGCGGGACACGTGAAACCCCGTCTGAATCTGGGAGGACCATCTCCCAAGGCTAAATACTTCCTAGCGACCGATAGTGAACCAGTACCGTGAGGGAAAGGTGAAAAGCACCCCGGGAGGGGAGTGAAAGAGAACCT
>NZ_JAJFOW010000089.1 GCF_020731285.1 Cohnella baijiui | reverse complement strand
AGGTTCTTTTTCACTCCGCTTCCGCGGTGCTTTTCACCTTTCCCTCACGGTACTGCTTCACTATCGGTCGCCAGGGAGTATTTAGCCTTGGCAGATGGTCCTGCCGGATTCCCACGGGGTTTCTCGTGTCCCGCGGTACTCGGGATCCGTCTCGGAGAGAGCAGACTTTCGGCTACAGGGCTTTTACCTTCTATGCCGGGCCTTTCCAGACCTCTTCGCCTAACCTGCTCCTTTGTAACTCCATGTGAGACGTCCCACAACCCCAGGAGGCAAGCCTCCTGGTTTGGGCTAATCCGCTTTCGCTCGCCGCTACTGACGGAATCACTGTTGTTTTCTTCTCCTCCAGGTACTTAGATGTTTCAGTTCCCTGGGTGTGCCTCCTCATGAGCTATGGATTCACTCATGGGTGACTGGGCATTACCCCAGCCGGGTTTCCCCATTCGGACACCCCCGGATCAAAGCCTGCTTACGGCTCCCCGAGGCAATTTCGCTGTTCGCCGCGTCCTTCTTCGGCTCCTGGCGCCTAGGCATCCTCCGTGCGCCCTTATTAGCTTAACCTTAGCTCAATCGTGTCAGCGAATCACTTCGCCAACACCCGCCTCAGCAAACCAACAGGCAAGAGATGTTTCTATTTGCGCTTCGTTTCGCTATCCAGTTTTCAAGGTGCAATTCGAGCGATCGAAGATCGTCTCGACCGTGCCGCAAGAGGCAGCGTTTCGTTAGAAACACGTTCGTGCGGTACGTAGCTGAAGGATTTCTCCTTCAAAACTGAACTCGAGCGTAAGTTGCAACGGACTTATCATTTGCCCCGAAGGGCTCCTTAGAAAGGAGGTGATCCAGCCGCACCTTCCGATACGGCTACCTTGTTACGACTTCACCCCAATCATCTACCCCACCTTCGACGGCTGGCCCCTTGCGGTTACCCCACCGGCTTCGGGTGTTGTAAACTCTCGTGGTGTGACGGGCGGTGTGTACAAGACCCGGGAACGTATTCACCGCGGCATGCTGATCCGCGATTACTAGCAATTCCGACTTCATGCAGGCGAGTTGCAGCCTGCAATCCGAACTGAGACCGGCTTTAAAGGATTGGCTCCAGATCGCTCCTTCGCTGCCCGTTGTACCGGCCATTGTAGTACGTGTGTAGCCCAGG
>NZ_JAJFOW010000009.1 GCF_020731285.1 Cohnella baijiui | reverse complement strand
GGCGCGAGTGGGATGAGAACGGGCCGTTAAGCGAACATGCCCAAAGGCATGTTCGTAGGCCCCGGCGTGATAGTCGCAATAGTCGTGGCCGTACGAATGAGTACGGTCACGCTGCGACGGAGCGAATCCCACTCTCTCCGCCATAGAAGCAAATTCGACCGATTCCTGTATCACGGGAATCGGTTTTTTGCGTCTATGGCGCGAGTGGGATGAGAACGGGCCGTTAAGCGAACATGCCCAAAGGCATGTTCGTAGGCCCCGGCGTGATAGTCGCAATAGTCGTGGCCGTACGAATGAGTACGGTCATGCTGCGACGGAGCGAATCCCACTCTCTCCGCCATACATTGAAGATACAGCCGATCCGGGCACTTGCCGGTCGGTTTTTTCGTATGTTTTGCGAGCCGTCCCGATCGTATGAAGAACGAAAGAGCAGGCCAACCTAACGAAGCGGAGGTGGCCTACATGAACATGAACGAGGATCAACTGAACGTCCCTCAAGACGAGCTGGTGCAGGCCTGGCAGCATACGCTTCCCGAGCGGTTGACAGCGGGCGATCAAGCCGAAGTGATGCCCGACGAGTCCGACCCGACCCGGCTGCTCGTGCATATCCGCACCGCGGGCCGGCAGATGATGGAGTTCGACTTTGCCGTGCGCTACGTGGACAGTCGGGAGATCGCCATCGAACTCTCCGACGTCGAGCGGGACGGACAGTCCGTCGACGAACGCACCGACGTCATGCAGGAGCTGATCGCGGACTATCGCCGTCATCTGCATGAATGCGCGCAGGCGCTGCATCATTTCACCAAAGCTTAGAAGAAGGGGCTGAGGCAACATGGCGAACGATAACGGCATGGCGGACAAGAACTTGAGCAACGTGGTCGAAGACCTCGCCGAAGCTCCGGTGAACGCCCACCACGCGCAACAGCTGCAGCAGAAGCACAACGATCGGCGGCATCAGGACGCGCTTAACCACGACGAGCCGGTCAGCAACAACAACTCGCTGGATCATCACGAATAGCCGGGAGGAGGAAACCGCATGAAACCCAGGGCGCAATCGGTCGCCCAGCCGGACCGATCGGGCGGAGGACGCAAGTCGCGGGACGAGCATCGACCGAACGAGCCGCTCTCCGGCTCGAAGAAAGTAAAGAACCATAACCACGTCAGCCATCACAATACCGAGGGTTGACCGAAGAGATGGACAGAGATCCCAGCGCAATGCTGGGATTTTTTTCGTCGATTTCACAAACTGAGGCTACCAACAGCACTGTATGTACTGGTATAATAATAAGAAAAGAATGTAATCTAGGAGGTGCCTATGACCAGTTCCAAGCATAAGAAAGCTTCCCCGCCGAAAGTTAAAGCCACTGCACCAATCAGGCACCACAAGCTGTCGCCGCTCGATATTACGCGCCGCGTCATCGCCATTATGGTCGGAGCCATCCTCGTCGGCACCGCGCTCGAGATTTTTCTCGTACCGAACAACATCATTGACGGCGGCATTACCGGTATATCCATCATCGCCGCTCACCTGACCAAGCTTCCGCTCGGGATCTTCCTCTTCCTGCTGAACCTCCCGTTCCTCATCATCGGATACAAGTCCATCGGCAAGACCTTCGCCTTATCCACCCTGCTCGGCGTCATTACACTCGCGGTTACGACCCAGTTGCTTCACCATGTGGATCCTTTTACGGACCAAACGCTCCTGGCGGCCGTGTTCGGCGGCATACTGATGGGCGTCGGCGTCGGGATCGTCATCCGCTTCGGCGGCTCCACGGACGGGACGGAGATCGTCGCCATCGTGGTGAGCAAGCGTTCCCCGTTTTCCGTCGGCCAGATGGTCATGTTCATCAACTTCTTCATCCTTGGCAGCGCAGGGCTCGTGTTCGGCTGGGACAACGCCATGTTCTCGCTGATCGCTTACTATATCGCATTTAAAGTCATCGACCTGACGATCGAAGGCTTCGACGAATCCAAGTCCGTCTGGATCATCAGCGACAACTATCGCGACATCGGCGACGCGATCGTCAGCCGTCTCGGACGGGGCGTCACTTATCTGAACGGCGAAGGCGGATATTCCGGCAGCGCCAAGCAGGTCATCTTCTGCGTCATTACCCGGCTCGAGGAAGCCAAGCTCAAGTCCATCGTCACGGAGCTCGATCCGCTCGCCTTTTTGGCCGTCGGCAACATCCATGACGTCAAGGGCGGACGCTTCCGCAAGAAAGACATTCATTAACAGTTGGAGAAAATGCTGCAGAAATTTTTACAATTATTTTAAGCAAATCAACTTCCCCCTCCGCTGGAATTGAGATACAATGAACCTGCTGCCTTGCGCGGCAAATCTCAATACAGATAGGTTTTGGGGAGGAAACGCATATTGTTTAAACGACGGAATTGGCTGGCTGCGGCAGCCGCACTCATGATGCTCGTAATGATTTTGTCCGCATGCAGCGGTTCGAAGTCGCCGCAGGAGACGCTGGAGAACTCGCTTAAGAAATCGTCCGATATCAAGTCCTATAATATGAGCGGAAGCCTGAAGATCGCCGATCTGAAGCTGCCGGAGACGGTCACTTCGGATCCCGATTCCGCCATGGCTTTGGGCATTCTGCAAAATGCCGAGCTGTCCTGGACCGGAGCTTACCGCAAAGATCCGATGCTCATGGACATCACCTTGCAAGTGGCGATCAAGGGTGATCTGGCCATGACCTTCTCGCTGCCGATCATCATGAACGAGCAGAAGATGTGGATCAAGGTGCCGAACCTGCCGATCTTCGGTCAGCTCGGTCTGCCGGAGGATCTGGTAGGCAAGTTCATCGAGATCGATATGAAGAAGCTGGCCGAGGAGCAAGGCACCAAGATGCCGACGTTGGACATCGGCCAATCGCAGAAGTTCGCTAACGATCTGTACGCGATTGTCTTCAAGCACCTGGACGAAAAGACGTATCTGAGCAAGATATCGGTCAAGGATTCGGGCATCCCGTCCGAAGCCAAGGTGAAGGACGTCGTTCAGCTGCACGTGACGAAGGATCAGGTAGAACCTTTCCTGCAGACCGTCGTTACGAAGATCGCGCCTGAAGTGATCGACCTGCTGTCGAAGAACGAGGACTACCGCAAGATGCTTCAGCTGGAGCAATCGGACCTCGACCAAGCCAAGCAGGAAATCGACAAGGTCAAGGACGAAGACCTGGCCAAAGAGATGGAAGACTTCAAGAAAGAAGTCAAGTCGCTCGACATTCTCGCCAACACCGGCATCAACGGCGACGGCTACGCGAGCTACACCGATGCGACGATCGCAGCCGAGATCGAGAGCGAAGGCCAGACCGGCAGCGGCACGATCAAGGTCGTCACCGAGTTGACGAACATCAACGGAGACGTCAAGCTGCTCGGAGAGCCGAAGCCGGAAGAGATCGTCCCGATGGACCAACTGAACAGCATGGGCCTGGGCGGACTTGAAGGCAGCTTCTAATCGATTGGCGGAACGCCTCGACATATAGCGGAATAAGAGAGGAGTCGTCCCTGCGGGGACGACTCCTTTTTGCTGCGTTCTGCTTCGTTGGTGGGGGCGGGAGGGGGGCGTGGCGTACGGCCCCGCCCCGTTCAGCCATGCTGCGGCGCGCTGTTGACGGAGGGCGAAGCGGGCATTCGGCGAATCGGCGCCAGGGTCATCCAAGCGACCGCGAACAGCAGCCCCGAACAGACGTACAGCAGGACGAGCGGAACATGCGTCTTCAGCGTCCCGGCGAGCGACATGGAGAGCAGCATTGCTCCTATCAGCAGAGGCGTGCGGATGCCCGTCACCCGGCCGATCATCGCCTCCTCGGTATGCTGCATCGTCAATGCGGCATTGCCGGCGAAGATGGCCGGCTGCAGCAGCGCGATCGCGAATTGGGCCGCCATGCAGAGCCACAGCCAAGGAGACAGGCCGGTCACCGCAATGCCGGCCGCGTTCACGAGCAAGCCCAGCGCGAGCAGCCGCTGCGGCGAGAGCTTGCCGGCGAGCTTCAGGACGAGCAAGCCGCCGATCAGCTCTCCGGCGCCGTAGGGGATCGCGATCCATTGGAGCGCCGTCAGCGGCAGACCGAGCCGCTCGGTCACGAGGAAGGCGCCGAGCGGCTGGATGAGGCCGACGCCGAGACCGACGATGGCGAAGCTTAGGCTGAGCAGCGAAAGCACCCGGCTGCGCAGCAAATAGCGGAATCCGTCCGCGAGCTGCGCCGTCAGGCGAGTCTGTTCGATGGGGACGTTCTGCGCCGGCATCGGGGACGGACCGGGGGAAGGCGAAGGCGCGCCTTCTGCAGCAGACTCGTCCTTCGGCACGGCGGCCAGAGAGAGCGCCGACAGGACGAAAGCGGCCGCGGTCAAGAGAAGGGCGGCATCGATCCCTAGATGCGCGTAGACGAAGGTGCCGAGTGCCGGTCCCACGATCAGGAATACGGAGAAGATCGTCTGAATCGCCGCCATCCCCGCGGGCATGTCGGCGTCGGGGACATGACGCTTGAACAGCTTCATCCCGGCCGGCTGCGAAAATTGGGATAGGATCGCGGAGACCAGCGTGGCGCAAAAGTCAAGATGCCAATGGCCGACGGCGACGGCCACCCACACGCCGAGGATGGAGGCCGCGCTCAGCCACTCGCACAGAATCAAGGTCCGGCGCGGACGCCACCGGTCCGCGAACGCGCCGCCGACGATCGAGAAGAGAAAGATCGGCGCGTATTCCGCGACCGATACAAGCGCGACAGCATACGCGTCCCCTCCGCTTCGTTCCATTACGCACAGCAGGACGGCGAAGTTGCGGATCCAGATCCCGAGCTGCGCGAAGACGGCGGACACCAGGACTGCGCGAAGATAGCGGTTGGCGTGCCAGGGCGCCCGATCAATGGCTGCGTTCGGTCGCATCGGCAGGCACCTCCCGGACCGAGATCGGAATCTGAATCTCGGTGACGTGCTCGGAGACATCCAGCGTATCCTTGAAGCCCACATGATGGACCTCGCGCCCGGGACCGCTCGGCACGCGGCCGCCGCGTTCCATCCAGTCCTGCAGTGCGGCGTAGGCCTGCGTCATCTCGGCCTGTCCGCCCCGCTGGATGACGCACGCCATCTCCCGCACCGCCGCCAACGTGCGAACGCGGATGCGCCCGCCTCCGCCGTCCGGCGGCACCGGATCCTCCGGCGCCAGCGGGAGGGCGACTTCGATGGCGACGCCGCTCGCGGACGGGTCTCCGCCGTCGCCTCCTTCCGCCTCGCCGTACAGTGCGATCGCCGCCCCGACCGGCACGCCGTGTAACTGGACGTAGCCGATCAATTCCTCCCACAGGCGGCCCTGCTGATCATAGTCCGGCAGCGTGTCCCGCAGCGAGAGCACCCGCAGGGCCGGCACCTCTTTGACCAGCACTTCCAGCGCCCCCGCAGTCCGGGCGAATCCGGACCGGATGCCGTGGGTCAAGGCGCGGATCCGGGAGAGCTGGTCCTGCTCGGCCCGGATGGCTTCTTCGATCTCGCGCGCCCGCTGCTCCAGCATCGCGACGATGATCCGGTCGGCCTGCTCGCCGGCGACGAGCGTTCCGATCTGCTGCAGCGTAAAGCCGAAATCCCTCAGCATCAAAATCCGGTGCAGCAGCGGGAGCTGGCTGGCCGAATAATAGCGATAGCCGGTCTGCTCGTCGATATGCGCGGGCTTCAACAGCCCGACTTCGTCGTAATAGCGCAGCGTCTTGACGGATACTTTGTTCAGGCTGGCGAATGCCCCGATTCGCAGCATGGACGGTCACGCTCCTTTTCCTCTTGAGATGAGAGTAGCATAATCCCTCCCGTCGGAGGAGAGTCAACATCCTGCCGTCCTTCGGAAGAAAAGGCCGGAGATGGCCGTCATTCCTGACATAGGGTTGTCAGGGCGGCTGAGGTAGAATAAGGCTAACAAGGGAAGCTGACGTCCGGCGAATCGGAGGCGAAAGAAAATGGGAAATGATACGGGACTAGACATGGAATCGGCGGTCCGCGAGGGAGAAACCCTTAGCCGGCGCCGGCTGAACCGGGCGCTGCTCGCCCGGCAGCATCTGCTGCGGCGTGCGGATATGCCCGCGCTCGAGGCGATCGAGCACTTGGTCGGCTTGCAGGCGCAGGCGCCTATCCCGCCTTACTTCGGACTGTGGACGCGGCTGAACGGCTTCCGGCCGGAGGACCTCGGTGCGCTCCTCCTGAGCCGGCAGGCGGTGCGCATCGTGCTCATGCGGGGCACGATCCATCTCGTGAGCGCCCGCGATTGCCTCGAGATGCGGCCGTTGATCCAGCCGGTCCTCGATCGGGGGCTCTCTAGTCTCCTGAAAGGGCGGCTCGCCGGCGCGGACCCCGCGGAGCTGGCCGAGGTAGGCCGTCAGCTCGTGGAGGAGCGCCCGCTGACCTTCAGCGAGCTCGGTCAGGCGCTTGCGCCGCGCTGGCCGGATCTGGATCCTGCCGCGCTCGGCGACGCGATCCGAGGCTTGGTCCCGCTCGTTCAGGTGCCGCCGCGCGGCATCTGGGGCGAGAGCGGGCAGGCGATGCACACGTCGGCCGAACGCTGGCTCGGCAAGGCGCTGAATCGCGGTGCATCGTTGGAGGGGCTCGTCCTGCGCTACTTGCGCGCGTTCGGCCCGGCGTCCGTCGCGGATATGCAGAAATGGTCGGGCCTGACCGGGTTGAAGCGGGTCGTGGAGCGGCTGAGACCGCAACTCCTCCTATTCCGCGACGAGCGCGGCGGCGAGCTGTTCGACGTGCCGGACGCCCCCCGGCCCGCAGCGGAAACGCCGGCTCCCGTCCGTTTTCTGGGCGAGTTCGACAATATGCTGCTCTCTTACGAGGATCGTACCCGAATTTTGCCGCGAGATTACCGCTCCCGGGTATTCACGGTGAACGGCATCATCCGCTCCGCGTTCCTCGTGGACGGATTCGTGCGGGGGCTGTGGCGGACGGAGGTCAAAGGAGGCGCGGCCAGACTCGTCATCGAGCCCTTCGAGGAGCTGGATCGCGCGGATCGCGAAGCGCTGGCGGAGGAGGGCGAGGGGCTCCTCCGGTTCGTCGCGCCGGATGCGGCAACGCGGGAGATCGCGTTTCAAGCCGAGCGCCGATAAAGGAAGGAACATGATGAAAGGACGACGGACCTTGACGGAACGGCGAATAGGACATCCGTCCTTTCGGTCCGCCTGACCATCGATTACACTTAGGGCATAGCGGTTCGCAGTTGAACCGGATGGCGCGCGGGAGGGGTGCGGATGGAAATCGCGAGAGATGCGGAGGCGGCGGCGAGGCTGCTGGCGGAAGCCGGCCTGGGCGGCGTATTCCGGCCCGAGAGCGTAGCCGCCATGGAGCTGCGAACATACGCGGACAAAGAAAAGGTGTGCGGCCGCGGCGAGGAGCTGGGCGGGATCTATGTCGTCGCGGCCGGGCGCCTCAAGATCTACACCGTGATGCCGAACGGCAAATCGATGCTGCTGCGTTACTCCAGCGTGCCGATGCTGATCGGCGACGTCGAATGGAGCACGTCCTCTCCCGCATGCAACACGGTGGAGGCGTCCGGTCCGGCGACGCTGCTCTTTCTCGGCAGGGCCAAAGTGACGGCCTACGAGATGAACCATCCGCCCTTTCTGCACTTCATGATCCGCAATCTGAGCCACAAGGTGTCTACCCTCGGGATCGGGGCTTCGACCAACTTGCTGTACCCGACGGAGAACCGGATCGCCAGCTACTTGCTGACGCTCCTGCCCGCCGACGGCGGCGGGGGGCCGGACGAGGAGATTCGGGCCACCAACCTGATGGAAATGGCGGAGCTGCTGGGTACGAGCTACCGCCAGTTGAATCGCGCCCTCAAGCGGCTCGTCGACATCGGCGTGCTGAGCCGTGCAAGAGGGAGACTGGCCGTGCTCGACGAAGCGAGGCTGCGGGAGCTGGCGGACAATCACCGATACACGTAGGCGACGAGAGAGCCGGAGAGGAAGAGGATGTTATGGCCGGCGTGCTGTATGCCCTAGCGGCGGGCGTCATCATCGCCATCCAGGGCGCGATGAATACGAGAGTGAGTGAAAAAGCAGGCGTCTGGATGACGACCACGCTCGTCCACGGGATGGGCTTCGTCGTTTCGCTGCTCCTCTATCTGTGGCTGCGGGGCGGCAGCCCGGAAAACCTGTGGCAGTTGAACAAGGGTTACCTGCTGGGCGGCCTTCTGGGCGTCGGCATCGTCGTCGGCGTCAGCCTGAGCATCGGGCAGCTGGGCGCGGCCTACGCGATGGCGATCATCTTGGTGGCGCAGCTCGTCTTTGCGCTGGGGATCGACAGCCTCGGCCTTTTCGGCTCTCCGCGCGTCGCGCTCGAATGGAACCGGATCGTCGGCATCGCCGTCATGATTGCGGGCATTTTGATCTTCAAGTGGAAATAATCGCGGCGGCTCCGGACGACGGAGCGGAGTGATCGCTCTTTCATAAAGGACAAAATAAAAGCTGACGCCAAATGTGCATGGCGTCAGCTTGTTTGTGCGGTTTAAAGGGGAACTACGCTTCTTTCGGCTATGGTTATGCAACAAAAAAAGCCTTGATTTCTCAAGGCTTTCGGGATGTCGGAAAATGGTCGAGACGACAGGATTCGAACCTGCGACCTCTTGGTCCCGAACCAAGCGCTCTACCAAGCTGAGCCACGTCTCGAAGGTACAATGAATAACGAACGAAATTGATTATAGCACAGCGGTTCGGAAAAGAAAAGGCCTTTGCCCCGGAATTCGCAGGGAAAATACGGAGGTCGATTCGGCTGCATTTGGGCTTGCATATTTATAATATCTGTTATACATTATATATAACAAACAAACGATGCGATCGGTCCTCGGCCAAAAAGGAGCGTGACGGTATGTCGTCCAATATCCCCCTCCAACCTACCCGTCCCGCCGAACCGCCCCGGAAGCGCCAGTCCCATCTGCGGCTTGCGCTGCTGTTTGCGGCGTGCGGACTGGTCGCCGCGGCCGCGGTATTGCCTTATCAGCTCGCGGTGACCCAGGCGACGCCAGCCGCGGCCGACGTTCCGCTCGCCGTCTCGGTGATCGCGTCCCTCGCGCAGGCTGCGGTCCTGACCTTCCTGGCGAGCTGGCTCGGCCTCGCGATGGCCGGCCGCGTCGGCCTCGGCGCGCCGCTGCTGCGCAGCCGGGTCTACCGCGGGGAGAGCGGTCGGAGCCGGCCGCGCTGGTCCTGGGGCGGGTTCGCCGTCGGTGCCGTCGGCAGCCTGATCGGCACGATCGTGCTGCTCGTGCTGGACATTTGGCTGTTTCAGCCGCGAATGCCTGAGGTAGAACAAGCCGAGAGCGTCGCGCTCTGGAAGGGCGCGCTGACCTTCCTCTACGGCGGCGTCGTGGAGGAGGTCCTGCTCCGCCTGTTCACGATGACGCTGATCGTCTGGCTGATCGCGAAGCTCATGCGCCGCGAAGCCGGCCGGATTCCCGCAGCCGTCTATGTAGCCGGGATCGTCCTGGCGGCGCTGCTGTTCGGCGTGGGCCATCTGCCCGCGACGCAGGCCGCCTTCGGCGAGCTGACGCCTTGGCTGGTCGCGCGGGGACTGATCGCCAACGGCATGCTTGGCCTCTGGTTCGGCTATCTGTACTGGCGCCGGGGACTGGAATACGCGATCGCGGCCCATATGGTCGCCGATCTCTTGCTGCACCTGATCGCGCCGGCCCTGCTCTCTTAAGGGCAAGAATAAGGGCCAGGAAGGGACTTGAATCATGATGTGGATGGAAATCGACCTGCAGTCGGAGGTCCCGATCTATACGCAGTTGGTCGACCAACTGATCGAAGGAATCGCTTCCGGGCAGCTCAAGCCGGGCGATCCGCTGCCTTCGGTCCGCAGCCTGGCTGCCGACCTGGGCATTAATCTGCACACCGTCAACAAGGCTTATCAGCTATTGAAGCAGGAAGGCTTCCTGCAGGTACACCGCAAGCAGGGCGTCGTCGTCCAGCCGGGGGGAATGCCCGGCGTCACGGACGCCTTCGCCGCCAAGCTGCAGCGCCAGCTGCGGACCTTGGCCGCCGAGGCCGCGGTGCGGGGCATGTCCGAGTCGGAGTTCGCCGATCGGAGCGCCCAGGCTTACCGACAGCTGATGACGAACCAAGGAGGAGAAGCGCGATGATGAATACATGGGGATGGGTTACGCTGGCCATACTGGATCTCGTCATGGCCGGCACATTTATCGGAATATCGGTCGTATCGCCGACTTACCTGCTCTTCGGCATCTACGTGCCGGAAGAGGACCGCGGCGACCCGGCGCTGGGCCGCATTCGCAAGCGGTATGCGGCTTGGGCCGTCGCGAGCGGCCTGCTGGGCCTCGCCGCCGGAGCCGCAGCATCGATGCTGTCGGATGGGAAACCGGACGTCGTACTGCCGGCGACACTGGTCGTCCAGTTCGCCGGGTTTGTACTCGCCTGGCGAGGAGGACGTCGCGCGGCCCGCGCGCTGAAGGCGGAACGAGGGTGGGAGGCACCTACCCAGACGAAGCGGGTCATCGACCTGCGGTTCCGCGAGCGCCAGCGCCTCGTCGGCAGCGGCTGGTACGCCGTGCATCTGCTGGTCATCGCCGTCTGCGTCGCGGCGGCGGTGCTCAATTGGGACCGCATCCCGGACGTGATGGCGACGCACTTCGATATCAACGGGCAACCGGACCGGTATTCGAACAAGTCGTTCGGCTCTGTCTTTACGCTGAACCTCCTGCAGCTCGTCATGCTCGGGATGTTTGTCGGCATCAACGCCATCATCGGAAGAATGCGGCAGAACCTGGACCCCGGCAAACCCGAAGTCTCGCTCGAAAAGCAGCTCCGGTTCCGCCGGGCCAACTCGATCTTCCTTTACGCGCTGTCGCTTTTTATCGTGGTGCTCTTCGGCGCGATCCAGGGCTTCACCATCTACGGCTGGCCGCAGAAGTTCATCCTCGGCTTTGCGGTTGTGCTGCCGCTCCTGCTGATCGGCGCCGTCATCGCCTTCCTCGTCTACCTCACCCGGAACGGCCTCGATGAGCAGGCGGCGGGACCGTACGCCAAAGACGACCGGTATTGGCGCGGAGGAGGCTTGATCTACTTCAACAAAGAGGATCCCGCGCTCATGGTGGAGAAGCGATACGGCGCCGGCTGGACCCTCAATATGGCGCACCCCCTCGCCTGGGTATTCTTGATTGGCATCGTGCTTCTCCCGATCGCGGTCGTCGTGATCGCGACTACGCTCGGTTGACCTCCCGGGCTTCGGGCCAGGCTGCATCTCGTTCGCGCGGCCGGCCGGGAGCTCGACGTGCGTCCGATTGCTCGGACAGGCTCGGCCATGATAGGATGGGGTCAACCATCGGAGAAGGAGTGCCGAATCATGCCGAATGCCAGAACGATGAAGCTGTTGACCGGCGTCCTCGAGATCATCTTGGCGATCCCGTTTATCGGGGGGCTGATCGTGATCGGCTGGGGATACGCGCCGCTCGTCATCATGTTGATTCTACACCTTATTACGCTCCTGATGTCCAACGCCAACCGCGAGTCGTCGGCGGGGTCGATCTTGGGCATCGTGACTTCCTGCCTCGCCTGGATCCCTTTTGTGGGCTGGTTCCTGCATCTCGTGACCGGGTTGGCCCTGCTGTTGGGAGCTTTGGCTTCTCCCCGCCGCGCCTAATGGCATCCCCGCAAAGCCGCATGGCTGGCGGGGATGTTTTTGCGTTTTCGGGCCGCGAATCTCGCGAGGGCGTTTCTTGATAAAAATAGAGAGTCCAAGCCGCGGATCATTTGCTATGCTAGGTTCAGCAGCGAAAGCGTCACGCAGATGCGGGGATGGCGCGGAAAGGAGGCGGCATGCAGACGGTAGACACGGTTCAACGCGCGATCGATTATATCGAGGAGCGCCTGGCCGAGCAGGTCACGCTGGAGGAGATCGGCCGTGCGGCGGCGATGTCGGTGCCGAACCTGTACCGTCTGTTTTACGCGCTGACGGGTCACCCGATCAAAGAATATATCCGCAAGCGGCGGACGAGCGAGGCGGCCGTCCTCCTCCGCCAGACGGAGTTATCCGCCAAAGAGATCGGGTTCGCCTGCGGCTTTGACGCCTATCAGACGTTCCTCAAGACGTTCAAGCGCTGCACCGGCCTGACCCCGGGCCTTTATCGGACCACGGGGACGATTTATCATTTTGAACGGATTCACCTGCAGGAGCGGGTGGCGTACGCCGAAGAGCGGGAAGTGTCGGAACGTTACCAAGATGTGAAAGTCATCCGCCTCGCTCCCCAGCGCGGCGTGAGCTGGCTCCATGTCGCGGACCGGGAGGAAGGCATGGAGGAGGAGGCGTTCGCCCGATTCGCGAGCTTGCTCTCGGATCGCCGGATCGACCCGGGGCGGGCGCGGCTGTTCGGCTGGAACGCGGAGCCGGGGGAAGGTACGGGGACGTACGGCTACCGGATGGCGGCCGTTGGCGACGAGTACCTGGGCGACGCGGCCGGAAATACGGAGCCGCTGGAGCCTGTCGAAATGCTAGGCGGCACCTATGCCGTCACCTGGACGCCGCCGCATCCGCCGGCCGAGGTCCGGAAGACTTGGGACCTTCTGCTGTCGGAGTGGCTGCCGCGAAGCCGATTCGAGCTCGGGGAGCACGGATTCTTAGAGGAATACCAGACATTCAACGGCCGCCTGGCGCGCATGAAGCTTTACCTGCCCGTAAGACGCTCCGAGGAACGAGACGGCATCGAGATCGCGGAGCGGGCGCCCGTAAAGGTCGTGACTTTCCGGGCGGAAGGAACGGACTGCGCGTCCCGGGCGGACGCAGCCGCCTCGGCGTGGCTGACGCGCCGCGGCCTCGCGGGGGACCGGCGGCTGCAAGTATTCATGAGATGCAGCTATGGCACATCGCCGGAGGAAAGTCAGACGTATGAGATCGGCATTGCCGTTCCCGAAGCGCTGCCGTCCGCCGTCCTCGGGGAGGAAGACCGCCTGTCCGAACTGGCGGGCGGCTCGTATGCCTGCCTCGCCACGCGGGCGTACGGCTCGATGACGGGCGTCCTCGAACGGATCTATCGCTGGCTCGCGGCGTCGGAGACGTATGCTTTGGACGACGCAAGGCGCTGGTATGCTTGCTACCTGCCGGCCGATCACGTCCGGGCGCAGGAAGACGAAGAGCTGGAACGTTCGATCCGGGCGGTCTGCTGCGTGCCGGTCGTACGGCGTCAAACCCCATGAGGAGGCTTCCTTTTGAGCAAAAATCCCGCACATCCCCTTCCACCGGAAGGGTATAGACCGGCTGTCATTCCCCAGACGCTAAAAATGATCTATGGAGGGAAAGCGATGAACCCAGCACAAACGCCCGCGGCGGGCCATGAGCAAGCTAGCCCGATCCAAAACAAAGTCGGCAGCATTTTCATCCCCGTACGGGATATCGAGCGTTCGCGCAGCTGGTACTGCCGGGTCCTCGGACTGAACGAAGACGAATGCGAAATCCTGAGCGGCCACCTGTGTCCGCTGCCGATGCAGGGGACCGGCATCATCCTCGATACGATGCCGCAGTGGGGCGGCGACCGGCCCGAGGGGGCTCCGACCATCGAGACGCCCGCCTTCATGTTGATGACCCAGGATCTGCAGGGCTCGCTCGACTACATGAAGCGGATCGGGGCGGAGCTCGTCACGGAGATTGAGCACGATCATTGGTTCGTCGTGAAGGACCCGGACGGCAACAAGCTGATGATCTGCCGGGAGTAAGGGGACGATCGAACCCCAAACAAGAATGGCGGCTTCGGGAACATTCCCGAGCCGCCATTCTTTCTTTTGGTCTGTTATTTGGACAGCAGGTTGTACAGCACTTGCGCCACTTGAGCGCGGGTAGAGATCTCCTTCGGATTCAGCTTTCCGTCGGCCCCCGTGACGACGCCGCCCTCGACGAGCGACTTGAAGGCTTCCTGCGCGTAGCCGGCGATGCGGCTCGCGTCGGAGAAGCCGGACACGGACGCGCCCCCCTTCGCCGCCGGCAGCTCGCCAAGCGTATCGAGCGCACGGTACAGCAGGGTAAACAGCTCCTCGCGGGACACTTTGCTGTCCGGGGCGAATTTGTTGTCGCCCAGGCCTTGCGTAATGCCGAGCCGCTTGGCCGCCGCCAGGTAGTTCGTATAATACGTGCTGCCCGCATCGGCGAAGTTCGCGGTCGGCTGTTCGTCCGGCCCGATGCCGTAAGCCTTCAGCAGCAGGACGACGAACTGGCCGCGGGTGACGGTCGCGTTCGGGCTGAAGTGCGTCTCGTCGGTGCCGGTGGTGACGCCCCGCGCGGCCAGGTAGACGACCGCGTCCTTGTACCAGATGCCGGGCGTTACGTCGGAGAACGAGACGGCGTTGTAGCCGATGATGTATTCCGAGAAGTGCGTCGTCGCGAAGTCGACCGTGCCGGTCGCGGCATGGAATCCGCCGCGCAGCGTGATCAGCTCGCCTTCGTCGCTAATCCGGTAGACGACGACAGCTTGCGGATCTTCCCCGGCCTGAAGCGCGTACGGCAGGCTGACGGAGACGCGTCCGCCAAAGCCGGATATGGCCTGATCGCCCGCAAAGACATAGAGGTCGAAGACCGGACGATCGCCCAGCGCTTGCTTGCCCTCCTCCGTTAGCTCGGATTTGGCGATCTTGACGACGATGTCTCCGGCGTTCGGCGAGGCTTGGATGCCGTCGACGGACGAAGCGTCGAAGACGAGCGTGCCGAGCCGGCCGAAGTCGAACTTCAGTTCGGCCTTCGTATCCTTGGCGAGGCTGTCGAAGGCGCTTCGCGGAATGCGAAGCTCGACCGAGCGGGAGGCGTCTTCCGCGGCCACCTTGAAGGCGACGACCGTCTTCTTGCCGGCCGCTTCGGCCTCTTTCGCGCCGTCCAGCAGCTCCTGCGCCGCGGCTGCGGTGATGGCGGCCGTCGTGGCGCCTGTGGCCGCATCCGTCTGGGAGGCTACCGTCGTGCTGATAATGGCCTTGGTCGGATCGGCCGGATCGACCGGGATCGGCGTAGGTGCCGGCGTCGGAGAAGGCGGCGGCGTCGGCGTAGAACCGCCGGGCCCGCTTGGTCCGCCAGGGCTGCCGGGCGAGACGTAAGCCGGCACGACGACTTCGACGTCGGGGCTAGCAATGTAACCGAACTTGGCCGCGAAGCGGACGTGGTACGTGCCCGCAGCCAAGCCACGGATCGCGGGTGCCTTCGCCGGACGGTAGTCGGCGTCGCCGTGACGCTTGAACTCCTGGCCGTCCGCCGTGCCCGTGATTTGGCCGTCATTGTTGGCCGAGGAGGTCGGGGCGATGCCCGTCAGCCCGGTCGGCGGGGCCTGTAAAGCCGGCACGACGACTTCGACGGCCGGGCTTTGGCTGTAGCCGGGCTTGGCCGCGAAGCGCACGAGATAGGAACCCGGCGCCAGTCCGGTAATCGCCGTTCCCGTGACCGGGAGATAGTCTTTGGCGGAAGCGGGCCTATACTCTTGCCCTTCCGTCACGCCGATAATCTGACCGTCCGCTGCTTCGGGCGCGCTCGGCGCGATGCCGGACAAGCCGGTCGGCGCTTCTTGCCCCAGATCGCCATAGGCCGGAATGACGACCTCGACGATCGGGCTCGCCCGGTACCCCGGCTTGGCCGCCACGCGCACTTGATACGTGCCGTAGACCAGGCCCGTGATGGAAGGCGCCGTGGCGGGGAGGAAGACGTCGTCGTCCGCGAATTTGTATTCCAGATCGGTTGTGGTGCCCGTAATTTGTCCGTCATCGTTGGCCGGCGAGGTCGGAGCGATTCCGATCAAGCCCGTCGGGGGCGCTTGGTCGAAGATCGGAGCCGGTACGACGACTTGGATCGATTGGCCGGCCGGGTAAGCCACCTCGGCGTGCACGCCGCCGACCGCTACGGGACCTTGAAAGCCCGGCTTTGAAGCGTAGCGCACTTCATATGTGCCGTAGACCAGTCCGGTGATGGACGCGCCGTTCGCCGGGAGGTAATCCGATGCTCCCGCCAGCTTGTACTCCAGAGGCCGGCCATTCACGCCGACGATCTGGCCGTCGCCGCTGTCCGCGCCCGACGGCGCGATGCCCGAAAGCCCGGTCGGTACGGATTCGAGACGAGACAAGACGCGGTCGAGCCCCGCTTTGTAGGTTTCGTTGTACAGGTACGGCTGATTGTTGGCGTTGACGGCGCCCGGCTGAATCGTTTTCCAGCCGTACATCAGCTCTACGTGGCCGAAGATCGGTGCCGTGTTCCCGTTTTCGTCCTTGTTGTCTTTGTTGTAGATGAAGAAGTAAGGAACCTGCAGTTTGTTGGCTACGACGGATTCGCCGTTCGGGCCTAGGTAGTTTACGTTGTTCGACGTCTTCAGGTACTGCGTCTGGATGTTGGTCAGGTAAGTATTGACCAGATCCACGTACAGCCTGGCGTAGGCATTTCTGGTGTCGCGCACCATGAGCCGGTCGTTCTCGTGCGTGTCGTAGCCGGCCGGCTTGGAGACGTCTACGCCGGCATCGAGCCGCGGATCCCACATGTAGACTTTGTCGACGTTGTACTTTTTGGCGTATTCGTTGATGAACTTGATCGCCGCCTGGGTGTTCGGGCACCAGGAGCCGCCGAACAGGATGGCATAGTTGCCTTGGCTGGCCAGCAGTCGGGTTAGCTCGTGATAGGTTGTGTGCTCAAAGACCAGATTGCGGTCCGATCCGTCGAAGATCGGCGGCTGGCCGGTCGTATTGTGCAGGACGTTGGCGTTGAAGGCCGGCGCGATAAAATCGTAGGCGTCGACGCTGTCGTAGGACGAAGCCGCCTGCAGGACGCCGAGGACGTCCGACTTGAAGGCCTCGATCTTGGCTGCGTCCGGCGAGCCGTCCGTCAAGTAGTCGGACTCGTCCCCGTCGATTCTGAGCGAAGCCAGGATCGGCGCGCGGTTATCGCCGTTCTTGTGGTTTTTGTTGTAAACGAACAAGAGGGAAGCATCCTTGACGTTGGACGCCGGGCTCGGCGCGACGACCGCGCCGCTCGGGTCCCTCTCGGTCAAGTATTTGCTGACCAGATCGGTGTACACATTGGCGAACCGGTTGGCGCTGTCCGCGATGTCCAGCGCCGCGCCGTCCAGTTTGGTGTCGAAGTTGTAGACCGTCTTGACTCCATAGGCCTTGGCGACCTCGTTAATGTAGCTGATGTTGGCCTGGGTGCCGGCGATCGAAGCGCCGCCGAACAGGATGGCGTAGGTGCCGTCGCTATCCAGCACATGGACGAGATCCTCATAGGTGAGGGCCTTGAAGACGTGGTCGGCGTTATGCAGCTTCGGATAGACGTCGGTGAAATAGTCGTAGTGGCTGATCGCCGTGCCCGAGAGCGGGGCGAAGGCCGAAGCCTCGGCCGCGTTCGCCGAGCCGGCCCGGTAGAAGGCCGGCAGCACCAGGAGGGCGGCCATCAGCAGCGCTACGATGCGCTTGGCAGGGATAAATTTAGCGTTCATAAGGGCTCCTCTAGTCGTGTAGTCAAAGTAAGATAAGGCGGAAAAGCGTCCGACTTACGGGCAATTTTCCTCGACCGGCGGGCACACCTCGTCCGAAGGCGAAGAGGAAGGCGACGACGGGGAGGAAGCAGGCGAGGACGAGGACGAAGACGAAGACAAAGACGAAGCGGCTGCTGCCGGTTCGGCTGCCGCCTTCGCGGTCGGCTTCGTATCGGACTTCTTCACGAAATTGGCGGCTTTCTTCGGCTCGGGCGTCGCGGTCGGCACCGGGGTGGCCGTCGGCTTCGCCGTCTCCGCGGCGGGAGCGGGCGTCGCTTGCGGCTGGGCCGCCGTCTTCGGCTCGGCGGTCGCTGCGGCAGGCTTCACGGCAGCCGTCGTCACAGTGCTGGAAGACTTGGCTTCGCCGGCTTGCGCTTGAGCCGCCGGAGTGGCCTTAGGCGCGACGTCCTTCACGGCGACGGCCGGCTCGGTCGCAGGCGCTGCGACTGCAGGCGCGGCTTCCGCCTTCGGCGCCGGAGCGGGGGAAGTGGCGGGTGCTTCATTCGAAACGGCGGTCGCGGGTTCTGCCGCCGGCGTGGGCTGCTGGGCGGAAGCGTCGGCGGTGGGTGTCGCCTCCGGCGTCGCTTCGGGCGCGGCCGCGGCGGTCGGCGATGCCGTCGCTACGGCGACAGCCGGCGCGGCTTCCGCTTTCGACGGTCCTTGTTTGGCGGCGATGGCAGCGTAGGTGATGGCGGAAAAAGCTACGGCTGCGACGGCAAGGGATACGGTTACTTTCTTCACGGATGTCCGTCCTTTCGCTACGAGGCGCGCGTTCGCGTCTTCCTCGCGCATGGTGGGATTCGTGGAGGCGGCCCGGAGCGGATCCGGACGCGCCGAACGGGACGACGAACCGGCCCAACGTGACTTCTCCCCTTTTCACGTTTGGTCCGAATTCCAAAAAAAGAAGACCCAACCTAGAACGCCCAAAAGGGCGATCTCTGTTGAATCTCTGGCGGTCCAGTAGATGTAGAAATCAACTTTTTTCGTCTCATTATCGCTTCACGTAACCTCATCTTAGTCGCGCCTCCTATCTCTGTCAATCCTTAATTATTTATTTTCTATCGTTTTTGTCGGAATTAAAAACAAACGATTGACAAGCTCATTCGACAAAGGTAAAGTAAACCTACCACAAATTCCAACAAAGTTTGTTGGTTTAGGAGGATAATTCGCAGTGAATATCGACAACAACCTCTTATCCGCGATTGAAACGAACTGGTACGGCTTCGTCCTATCGTTGTTCGTGTTCGGGATATTGTTTTACTTGGCGCGCAAGCGGGTCGGCTTCGGCACGCGCGTGCTGACCGGCCTTGGCCTCGGCCTGGTCGCCGGCATCTTCTTCCAGAGCTTCGACTTCGAGACGAAAGCGATCGCGACGTTCGGCAGCATCTACGTCAGCCTGATCCGGATGCTGGTCATTCCGCTCGTTTTCGTGCTCGTGCTGAACAGCATCGCCTCGCTGACCAGCCTGGACTACTTGCGCAAGATCGGCTTCAAGACGTTCGCCTGGTTCCTCGGCACGACGGGCGTCGCCTCGATCATCGGCCTGCTCGTCGCGCTGCTCTTCAATCCGGGCCGCGGCATCCAGCAGGCGGTGCCGGAAGGCTTCCAGGCGCGGGAGATCCCGACGTTCTCGGATGTCATCCTGAGCCTCGTGCCGTCGAATCCCTTTAATGAAGCTGCGCAAGGCAAGGTCGTGCCCGTGCTCATCTTCGCGATCTTCATCGCCGTGGCCATCATCAAGGTCGGCTCGAAAAACCCGGATGCGGTAAAGCCGGCGCGCGATCTGATCGCCTCGCTTACGCAAATTATGCACCAGGTCGTCAAGTTCATCATTCGCCTGACGCCCTACGGCGTGTTCGCGCTGATCGCGGGCATCACGGCCAAGTACGGTTGGGAGACGCTGCAGGAGCTCGGCAGCGTCATCGTCTCCTCCTACGTCGCGCTGATTCTGCACTTCGTGCTCGTGTTCGGCGGATTGGTGCTGCTGGTGGCCAAGGTCAATCCAATCCATTTCTTCCGCAAAATTTACCCGATGATCGCCGTCGCCTTCACGACCCGCAGCAGCTATGCGACGCTGCCGGTTAATCTGGAGGTCATCACCAAGCGGCTGCACGTTTCGCCGCGCATCGCGAGCTTCGTCGCCCCGCTGGGCGCCTCCGTCAACTTCAACGGCTGCGGCGGCGTCTGGCCGGCGATCGTCGCGGTGTTCACGGCCCAAGTATTCGGCATTCATCTGTCCCTGACGGACTACATTATCCTGGTGCTCGTGAGCATCATCTCTTCGATCGGCGTAGCCGGCGTTCCGGGACCCGCGGTCATCTCCACGACCGTCGTGCTGACGGCGCTCGGGCTGCCGCTTGAAGGCATCGCGATCGTCGCCGGCGTCGAAGCGCTGATCGACATGGGCCGCACGGCGGTCAACGCAACGGGCACGACGGTGACGTCCCTGCTCGTGGCGCATTCCGAAGGCGAGTTCGACCGCGAAGCGTTCAACCGCAACGATGACGAGGATCTCGTCGTCAGCCCCGTATAACGCGGCAGACCGGACAAGGCACCCATGCGGGTGCCTTGTTTGCTTTCAAAAAAATAGACGAATACGCGCTGCGCTGTGCCCCGGTTCGGTCAGGAGCTTGACGGCGACGCCGGCCGGTGGAAGGCGCGAAGAATCTCCGCGCTGCTCCAAAACAGCAGAAGGGCGATTACCGGATGCAGCGCCGACAATGCGCCGATGCGAGACGACAAGACGGCAGTCAGAAACATGCCGATCACCATGCCGAACAATCCGACGCTTCTCATGCGAAGCCGAACGGGCAGGCGGGCGCCCCAGGCGCAAAGGGCCATGAGGAGGGGGAGCGGCGCTACATATCTAGCAAAGCCCGCATGGGCGACCCAGCTTTTGGAATCGACGAAAAGCGCAAGCCCCGCGAAAAACACTTGAAGGGCGATGGAAACGGCGAACAGCCAAGCGAGCGCGATAAACAGAATACGTGCCGCACGAAACGTTGCATTAGACATGGTCGTCAACCTTCCCCTCTATGGCATCCATGCGAATGATCGAAGATAGGCGGACGGGATCCGTTTCCCCGATGGCGGAGATTCGCGGGGGTCTCGGCAAGCGCAAACGGGTATGATCGTGATAAATGCGCGTAACCAGCGTCCCCAGCGGACTCCCGTCGCCGTGGCGGATCACGCTCCAAAAACGTCTCTCCCGGTCCTCCCAAGGTCCCCAATGCTCCTCCGATTGCGGAAAAAGGCCTGGCAGCACGGGCTCGGAGAGGAAGCCCGCCTCGACCATCTCCTCCGTTAACGGATGGAAAAGCTTGAGGCAGAAGAAGCCGTACGCCGAATCCCCGCCTTTGGCAAACATTCGCTCGATGTCCGGCAAATGAGCGTCCCACACATCCTGCCAACGGCGATCGACGTATTGCTGCGCGTAAGCCGCCAGCATGCTCAGCGCGGCTCCTTTCAATGTTCCGGCCATTTCGTTCATATTCCATGCCCCCTTGGTTGGTTTGTTGCGTCACGCCCGCTCATGATCGGCTCTCCAAGCGCGAATGGACGCTTTGATGCGGTCCGGCGTCGTACCCTCTGCGGCCGCCTTGTCGCACAGGCTCAAAAATTCTTCGTCGGATGCGAAACGCAAGGCGATGATTTGGCCGGTCGTCAAACGGGGATCGAGTCTCCGGCCGGACAGGACGTAGTGGCGCAGGCTTTCTTCCGCGCGAATCGCGCGGTCCTGGACCTTGCAAGCGAATCGTCTGGCAAAGAACATCGTCATGACCGCAACCAGGGACAAGGACACGACAAGGAGCGACAAGAACATCGACTCCAAGCTCCGCGCCGCAAGCCATAGATGCACGATCGCCGCGGCCAACGTGATCAACCCCAACGGCACAAGGACAAAGTGAAAGGCCGGCACCATCCTGACGTGATTGCCGTAGTTTTGCGATTTCATGAGGCACCCTCTTTCCTCGTCTATTATGAGTGAGTGCACACTCAAATCCGAAGACGCGGACACCAAGCCCCATATCAGAATGAGGGTTGCGGATCAGCGTCTGTTTCGCATCGGACTTCCTTGACTTTGAGTGAGCGCACACTCATAATGAAAGCATAACGAGCGTTTTCTGCCATGTCAATAGAGCGGAGGAGCAAAATTGGATTTAAAAAGCAAAATCGCGGAAGCCGCCGAACAAGTGCTGCTGACGAACGGGCTGGCCAAAACGACGACAAAAGAAATCGCACGGGCGGCGGGCTGTTCCGAAGGGTCGTTGTACAATCATTTTAAGAGCAAGGAAGATCTCTTTCTCCATGTGTTGCGCGGACAGCTGCAGCAGTTGATGAAGACGATGGGCCGGCTGCAGAGCCTCGACGGCAAAGAGACCGTGCGGGGGAATCTGGTGCACGTGGCGCTTGCGGCGCTGGAGGATTTTTCGAACTCCATGTCTTTGATCTGTTCCGTTTTCTCGGAGCCGGGTATTTTGCTTCGTCACCGGGAAGGCTTTGCTGCGCGCAATGAAGGTCCTCACCGTGCCAACGAGGGGTTGGAAAGATACTTGTCGAAAGAAAAGCAGCTTGGCAGAGTGCCGGAAGGCATGGATCCGAGAGCCGTTGCCGACTTGCTGCTGGGAAGTTGTTTTCAGCATGCGTTCCAGCTGAACTTTATGGGGGGACGGGAGTCTCCGGAGGATCGGCTGCAATACGCGAACCGATTGCTCGATACGCTGCTGCGCGAATAATAAAAGGCCGCCCTCCGTCTCTCGAAGACGGGGACAGCCTTTGCCGCGATCAAACGCCTCAAACGGGCTGCTCGGCTTCTTCCTCGTGCGGCTCCTCGGCGGCCTTTTCCTCGCCCTGCCACAGCAGCTGCATCTCCGGGCTCGTCGCGAGCAGCTCGGCGAGCGTGCCCGAAGCTTCAATCCGGCCGTCCTTCAGCACGAGGATATGATCCGCGCGCGCGAGCGCGGCCCGGCGATGGGAGACCGCGATGCAGGTCACGTCGCGCTCCGCGAAGAGCCGCTCCCACAGCACCTTCTCCGTCTCGACGTCGAGCGCGCTCGACAGGTCGTCGAAGATCAGGAGGTCGGACTGCGTCATGAGCATCCGCGCCGTGGCGGCGCGCTGGATCTGGCCGCCGGAAAGCATGACGCCGCGCGGTCCGACGGGCGTCTCCAGCCCGTGCTCGAGCATCTCGAGGTCCTGCTCCATCACGGACAGCCGGATGACGTGCTCGAGCGCTTCGGGCGACACCGTTGCGCCCTGCGTGATGTTGTCCCGGAGCGTGTCGCTGAACAGCCTCGGCACCTGTGGCGTGTAGGCCGTCCTCGGCGGTTTCAGATAGGCGGCCGGGTCTTCCACCGGCCGGCCATTCCAGCGAAGCGAGCCGTTCGACTTCGGCAGGAGACCGAGGAGGGTGCGCACGAGCGTCGACTTGCCCGCACCGATTCGCCCGGTGACGACGAGGAACTTGCCGCGCTCCAGGCGGAAGCCGATGTCCCGGATGCCGTTGTCCGAGCCCGGATACGTATAGGAGAGACCCTCGACTTCCAGGCTTTGCAGACGATCCTTTTCATCCGTCTTAGGCTCCTCCGCGGGCGGCGGGTCGCCGTACAGATGGATCGGGCTGTGCTCGACGACGCGGTCCTCCTCGCCCGGGCGGAACAGGACGCGCATCCGCCCGATCGCGACCCGCAGCCGCTTGTGCTGGAATACCATGTAGCCGAACAGCGAGACGCTGAACGTAAAGGTGCCGAGGTACGAGGTGAACAGGGCGATGTCTCCGACGGTGAAGCGGCCGGCCTGCATCTCCGCGGCGCACATCAGCAGGATGACGCCGGTGCAGATGCTGAGCACGTGCTGGTTGAGCGAACGCATCCACTGCTTGAACAGGCTATCGCGCAGCGCCGCCTTCCGCCGGCTCTCGTTCAGTTCCTCGAACCGGTTCATCACGTGGTTCTCCGCCTGCCCGAGCTTAACGGCCTGAACGGCGCCGAACGTCTCCGCGATAAAGCCGGTGATGCGGCCGGTGGATTCCCGATTCAGCTGGGCATAACGTCTCGCGCGATTGCCGGACAGATTGTTGAACAGCGTGACCACGACGAGCGGGAGAATGGCGACGATCGTGATCTGCCAGTTGATGCTCGCCATGATCACGATACAGACCGAGGCATAGATCAGCCGGCCCCAGAAGTCCACCCAGGACTCCACATATTCGACGACCTCGTCCACATCCTCGCGGAACCGGGTCATCGCTTCCCCCGGCGAAGCCGGCAGGTTGCGGCCCGGCCAGCGCATGATTCCGGCCAGCATGTTGCGGCGAAGGATCGCCTGAAGGTGATAGATGTACGTCACCCATTCATAGAAAGCGAGGAAGAACACGCCGACGCGGGCAAAGCGGACCAGCGCCACGACGATGAGCGGCAACGTGAGCCAGAGATAGTCGTGGGAGCCGCTCGTCGTCCGGTCGAAAAACCACTTCATGCCGAGGCCGATGCCGACCGGCAGCGAGTGGAACAGCCCCCACAGCAAGCCGTTGATAAGATATAAGAAGGGATTGTAGCGGAACAATCGCCCCATAAAACGCGTGACCGTCATGCCAATTCCTCCTGTCGGTTCGTACGGAGCAGACGGGCATAGGCCGAGTTCTCGTCCCGGGCCAGCGCGGCCCGGTCTCCGAATTCGACGATGCGCCCTTGGCGCAGCACCATGATCTTGTCGACCTGGTCCAGCGTAGACAGCCGGTGGGCGATCACGATGCCCGTGCAGCGCTCCAGCAGCTGATTCACGGCCGACTGCAGCGTGGCTTCCGTAGCGGCGTCGAGACGCGAGGACGGCTCATCCAGAATGACCAGGCTAGGCTGGGTCAGGAACACCCGCGTCAGCGCGAACAGCTGCGCCTCCCCGGCGGACAGCGACGAGCCGCCGGACGCCAGCTTGGCGTCCAGGCCGCCCGGCATCGCGTCGATCCAGGTACGGAGCCCGAGCCGCTCGGTCGTCGCGAGGATCTCCGCGTCGGACAGGTCGGGGTTGAACAGCGTCAGGTTGTCGCGGAGCGTCCCGTCGAACAGCTGCACGTCCTGTGTGACCATGCCGACCCGTCGGTACAGCGCCTCGAGGCGCAAGGAGCGGATGTCGACGCCGCCGACGCGAATCGTGCCGGTGTCCAGATTGTACAGGCGGAGCAGAAGTCGGCTGATGCTGGACTTGCCGCTGCCGGTACGCCCGATGAGCCCGAGGCGCTCGCCCGGCTTCAGCTCGAAGGTCACGTCGTGCAGGACGCGCTGGTCCTCGTTGTAGCCAAAGTTCACCTGCTCAAAGGACACGGACAGCGGACCGGCGGGAAGATCGTCCCGCTCGCCATCCGCGATCTCGCTGCGGAGCGTGAGCAGCTCCTGAGAGCGGCGCAGGCCGGACTTCGCCTTCTGGAATTCCTGCATCTGATCGCCGAGCTGCTCGATCGGTTCGTTCAGCATTTGCGTGTACTGGAAGAAGAGGAACAGCATCCCGAGCGTGATTTGCTCCTGCAGGTACATGCGAATGCTGAGCACGAGCACGACGGTGACGGCGATCGTGAACATGACGACCGTGATGTTCCAAGGCATGACGCGCAGCATCCACGCCCGCCGCCCGGCGAGAAACACCGAGCGCATCGCGCGATGGAACCGGTTGAGCAGGCGCGGCACGCCGCCGTTCGCCTGCACGTCCTCGATGCCTGCAATCCGCTCTTCGATGAGTCCGTAGAGGGCGGCGTTCGCCTGGCGCTCCGCCTGGGAAGCCTTCACGCCCATGTCGCGGATGGAGAACATGACGCAGATGGACAGGCCGGTGAAGACCGTCATCGTGAGGGCGATCGGCCAGTTGTAGACGAACATGTAGCCGAGGATGCCGCCCAGCATCACGAAGCTGCCCACGATTTTGGCGATGAACATCGCGAAGAAGTTCGACATATGCGTCACGTCGCCGTCGATCCGCTCGATCATTTCGCCGGGCGATTTGACGTTGTGGAACCGCATATCGAGCCGCAGCGTGTGCCGCAGCAGGTGGGACCGGATCCGATTGGTCGCGCGCCAGGCGACGTCGTTCCCCAAGTAGTCCACCGCGACCGTGAACAGCTGGTTCAGCACCGCGATGACCAGATACAGCCCTGCCAGCGAGAGCAGGCTGGAGAGGGCGCCCGAGCCGGTCGCGCGGTCGATGAACCGCTGAACGATCTGCGGATTCAGGAGCTGAAGCCCCGTGGTGACGAGCAGCATCAGGATGAGGGCGAGCATGCGCCACTTGACCGGGCGAAGATACTGCAGCAGCCAGGTCATGGAGCGTTTGGATGGTTGCGGTTGGTGCGGCATAAAGAGATGCCCCTTTCTGAGAATAGCCAATCTGGGCCGGCATGACCGCGGGGACCGAGGCTGCATCAGACGGGAGCGCTGGAGGGAGCAATAAAAAACTCCAGGCGCAACCGCCTGGAGCGAGGTATGCAAAAAATGGGAAACTTACCGCATACGCACGGCAGGGTCAGCCGATGGAAACAAGCCTATGAAGTTGTAGGATGCAGCTGGAGTGATCTGGCTTGCCATCTTGGCGACCTCCTTTTGTAAGTTCATGGGAATAGGGAAACTATATCACGCTCGAATAGAGACCGTCAATCGGAATCTGTCAGCGTTTACTTGTTGTCTTTCTCGTTGCCGCGCTTGAAGTTGCCGGTGATCTTGGCCATGATGAGCTGGGCTTCCTTATGCTCCTTGCCCGCGATCCGACTAAGAAATCGTTCGCTTTCCTTGCCCGCCAGGATCTTGACCTGTTTGCCGTGCCAGGTGATGAACACTTTGTTGTCCTTGTTCACGGTGTAGTCGAAGACCTCTTCGTCCAGACGGTTGCGCTTGTCGATGTTGCCGATAAGATCACCTCCCGGATGTTGCCCTTATCAAGGCTTGAATTTCTGCGCCTAATGTTTCTTTTTATTCCATTTGAAAAGGATAATTCCTAATATAAGTAGTATTAAAAGTCCATATAAGACTTGCATCCACATCGTTTGAGCAGAAAACATTTATATCACCTTAAAAAAGAAAAATTATAATAGTAGTGTCAGTAGGATTATTTAATAAATCGAGTTTGTTAAAACTCCTATCAGACTTTAGTAGTCTAATTGTCCTGCGAACCCGCTAGCGCCGATCCAGCCACCCCAGCAGATCCGCGCCGAATGTCTCCCAACCTTCGTCTTCAAAGGGACGATGAAGCATCCCGGGGTACTCGCTCTTTTTCTTGTCCGCCGTGCCGACGGCGTCGAAGAACGTCCGCAGCTTGGCAGGCGGCGTGATCGCATCGTCCAGGCCGTACTGCAGCAGCAGGGGCACCCGCAGCGTATGCGCCTGTCTGGCGACTCGTCCGGTCGCCTTCAGGAGACCGAGACCCAGGCCCGGCGTGACCGTATGGTGCCGCCAAGGATCGGAGACCAGCCGCGCGCGGACTTCGGGGATCCGGGTCAGCGCCTCGGCGCTCCCTTGCTTTTGGATCGTCAGATGCGGACGGAGCTTTCCTAAGCCGGTAATCAGACACTTTTCCCAAAACGTAGCCTCGTAGGAGAGGGCGGGAGCAATCAGCATCAGCCCGGATAGCCCGTCGCCATGGGATAACGCGTAGTCCGTGCAGATGACGCCCCCCAGGCTGTGCCCGGCCACGTACAAGGGCAGCCACCCGGTCTCGGCGGCGACCATCGTTCGGAACGCATGCAGATCCCCTCGATATTCCTGCCAATCGCGGATCGCGCCTCTCGTTCCCGGACTTCGGCCGTGCCCTCTCAGGTCGAATGCATAGACGTGATAGCCGCCTTCCGTCAGCATGCCGCACAGATTCTGCAAGCCTTCGCTATGATCGCCGTGCCCGTGAACGGCAATGACCGCTCCTTTGGCCGGCAAGCGGGCTGCCGGGAGACGCCTGTAAAACAACTCGATCCCTTGATGTCCCCGAAACGTTCCTTCTGCGGCTTCCAATCCGAATCCCCCTTGCCGGTTGCCCGGCGGCGTTTTATTCGGTTTATGCTAACAGACGCCTCTCCCAAATCGCTCCCCTGAGCTTTTGGTTTCCATTCGGGAAGCCGAAGTCGGCTAGTCCGTCGCGACTTCGCGCTTCAGCAGGATGCCGCCGGCGTTGTGAATGTGCCCGCCGTGCGCTAAATGGTCGTAAACCGCGCGCTGCAGCGAAGATTGCGGCTGGAGGCCGGGGAGGTCGGCGGGCTTCGTGCCGAAGCCGAAGACGCGCTCGAGCGTCTGCCCCTCGTTGGCCAGCACCGGGACGAGATGATAATCGCGCTGGAAGCGGACGATGTTCGCGTCTTCCGGGAGCAGCGATCGAAACTGCGGCGCGAGCAGCCAGGACTCGCAGACGAACGCGCCGAACGGCCGCTCCGGGTAGTGCCCGGCGAAGAAGCGGGCAGCGCGGACATACGAGTCGCGGCACGCCTCGGGCGTCATGCGTCCGCCTTCGGGGATGTGCACGTTAAGCACGGTGTCGTCCTGCTGCAAGACCAAATTCCATTCGGCCGCATCAAGCCCAAGGGGCGTCCGGCTGGCGGCGCCTAGCCGCGAGATCGGATTCCCTTCATGGCGCCGACCGTCGAACGCGTACGCCGAGGTCCAACCGCCTTCGGGATCGGAGACGCCGTTCGTGCCGTCGACCTGCCCGTCGGCCCGGAAGCGGATGCCGGCATCCGCGAGCATGACGGTCTCCCCGCTCTCCCGATGTTGGAATACCTTCACGGCAAACGGGTTCGGAATCAAGTGGAATTGCAGCCGTCCCAACCGATACAGCTCGCCGCTCAGATGCGAATACAGCCAGCCCAACTCGCTGAGCCCCCAGCGTCCGTGGCGTTTGCGGTGCGTCTCCATCCACAGCGGGAGATCCTGGACCGTATCGATCAGCACCTCGGCCGGGATGCCGCGCTGCCGGTATCGCGCCCACAGCTGCGGAATCGCCCCCGCATAGACGACCGCGGCCAGCATCGCGCCGTCAGGGCCGCTATTCAGCAGCTCCTCGTTGACTTCTTCCGCAGGGCGGCTGCTTCCTCCCGCGAACAGTTCGCTCAGGTAGCGCTGCGCCGAATTGGCAAGCGCAAGGTCGGCGGCGATCCGCCCGGCCCCTTCGGCTAATGCGGCCGTCACGTCTGCCGGAAACCGTACCGCTTCGCAGATATGCTGCATGGACGCTGCATCCGAGAGGGACTCGGGGGAAGGAAGGGAGGAGAAGGTCAGTTCGTTGGTCATGAAAAGTCTCCTTGTCGCATAGTGGGCAATGGCTCTCTAAATCCAACCATAGGGAGAGCGACGGTTCTTGTCAATAGATGGCAGGGGACGTCTTCCCCTTGCTGCGCGTGCCGAAACAGGACAAAGCCGCGGCGTCCGCGGCTTTGCTTGTTATTTAGAATAGCACCCACCCGTTTGGATTGCAGGAGAGGAGAATTTACCCATTGCCCTGCTGGACGATGTCCTTGATTTTCTGTCTCACTTTGTCGAAGGATTGATTGTCCAGCTCGGAAAAGTCCGTCGTGCTTTTGTAGATCGTCTTCACCTTGTTGGAGGCGTCGACCTTGAAGTAGCTGGCATAGGGGTGGAAGTCGACGTATCGGCCGATCGCATCGTTCCAGTCCAAGAGGAAAATGTATTGCTCTCCTACACTCAGCTTGGGACGGTAGCTCTGATCGTCATCCGTCAGGTACATCGTAATCTTTTGATCCTGCAGCTGCCCTTTGATCGAATCCAATACTTGAATGGTATAGTTGGTCCCGTGGCGCGTCTGGACCGCACCCATGCCGGATTGTTCGGATATGGCTCGCTCCGGCGTGCCTTCCTGCAGCGAAATTGGTTCCGCCAAGTCCTCCGCCGCGACAATTTTCCCCTCCACGATATACTTGGCGTAATTCACGACTTCATCTAGGCGTTTGGGGTTGCGAATATGAACGCGGAAGCCGGACGGCGTCTCGATCACCTGGGATTCCACATAAGGCTCCGGGGAAGCCGTACCCGGGCTCTTCGCCCGCTCTCCGGCAAAGACGACTGCCCCTGCGACGACCGCTACGCAACAGGCCAACACAATGGATCTTTTCATCTCTGTCCCTCCCACTTATCCTTTTAGTAGCCGTACATCGCTTTCACATCGTTCACTTCGTGCGTTTGGGGCAGATAGCTTTTCTTCAACGCCAAGTAATCGTAACTCATAATAGAAGGATCGGTGGAAGGATTGGCGGGCGAATATTCGGCCAGATGAGAATGACCCAGACATAGGACGTGACCGAATTCGTGACTCATTGTGCTGCGATAATCAAAAACCGAGTTGTTGTAAGGATTCGGCTTGACGTAGATGTTGGCCCCTTTGATCTGCTTCGTGGAAGCGGAAGCTTTGGCGTAGCTGTCGATGACGGTGCCGTTGGTGTCGTACAGATCGGTCACGCCCATGACTTCGCTCCAGGACGAATCGCCCGGGAATCGCTGCTTCCAATAATCCGCGGAAGCCGTGGCCATATACGTATTGACGGAGGTGGAGGAGGTAGTGAATTCGGCCGGGACGTTGGAGGAATGCCAGGCTACTCGCGCGTCTTCGAAATACGTCGCCCACGAATCTTTCAAATATTGCTTGTCGATGAGGACCTTTAACCGGCCCGTACTCGTATTTTTATTGATCCACCTCAGCGGCACGGTTGTGATGGTGGAGCCGTTTTTCGTAAAGTACATCTCATGGGCGTATGCGGGCGTACCCGATAAACCAATCAAAATCATACTGAACACGAGCAATGAGAGACGCTTTTTTGCCGTAAACAAGTGCATTCCCTCCTCTATTTTTACAGTTCTACCTATAACAGACACGCCAAAGAAGTTAATAGTTGCGCTTTCATGTATAAAATATCCATTTATTTTAATCATTTTTTTTCTGTCACACTCCTCTTTTCGGATACGTCATCCTATTGAGCGCAAATTAGAAAGGAATGTTCACCCATGGACGAACGCAATTGGTTAGCGGAGCAGTTCGAGTCTCACCGGGCCCACCTGCAGGGGGTAGCTTATCGGATGCTCGGTTCGTTAAGCGAGGCGGACGATGCGGTCCAGGAATCCTGGCTGCGCCTCAGCCGCTCCGATCAAGATCAGATCGACAACCTCGGGGGATGGCTGACGACGGTCGTCTCCCGAGTGTGCCTCGACATGCTGCGCTCGCGAAAGTCGCGGCGGGAAGACCCGATGACATCTCCCGAGGCACAGCGGTTCATGGATCGCGCCTCCGGAGGGAATCCCGAGCAGGAAGCGATCCTGGCCGACTCGGTCGGTCTGGCCCTGCTCGTGGTGCTCGGCAACTTGAATCCCGTGGAGCGAATCGCGTTTGTCCTGCACGACATCTTTGCCGTCCCCTTCACGGAGATCGCACCCATCATCGGACGCTCCGAGATGGCGGTGAGGCAGCTCGCCAGCCGGGCGCGCCGCCGCGTGCAGGGGACGGAGGAGACCGCGCGAAGGACCGATCTCGTCGCCCAGAAGGCGCTGGTAGACGCCTTTCTCGCCGCAGCCCGCAACGGAGACTTCGAGTCGATTATCGAGGTGCTGGATCCGGAAGTCGTGCTGCGAAGCGGACGTACGGTGTCGGAGGGGAATGCCGCCGAGATTCGGGGCGCGCGCGACGTGGCCAAGATGCTCATGTTTGGACGCGCCCGTGCCGCACGTCCGGCGCTCGTGAACGGGGAGGTCGGCATCCTGGTGGCTCCGCGAGGGCATCTGCTCCTCGTACTGGCCCTTTCTTTTGCGGAGGGGAAAATCGTCGGGATCGAACAGGTCGACGATCCGGCGCGTCTCGCAAAGCTGGACCTGGCTCATCTAGGGGAGTAAATCGAGCAAGAAACCATCGAACGAGGAGGAGTTTCAAATGACCGTGCTTTCGATCGTTCTGCAATCTTTGTTGGTTCTGTACTATGTATTTTCGGGCACCGCCAAGGTCATCGGGGCCAAGTATTGGACGGATATGTTCCAGCATCTCGGCCTGCCTTCGTGGTTCCGCGTCGTGACGGGCCTTGTGCAGCTCCTGGGCGCCGCCGTTCTCATCGCCGGTTACTGGTATGCGGGAGCGATCGGATGGGCCGGCATCTGGCTGGGCGTTACGATGTTGGCCGCGTTCCTCGTGCACCTCAAGGCCAAAGACCCGATCGGCAAATCGTCGCCAGCATTGGTGTTTGCCGCCATCAACATCGCGCTTATCGTCCTCCACGCGGACCAATTGGCGCACCCCTTTGCATAAGGAAGGAAGCAAGAATAGAGCGGCGAGGCAGAGACCTCGCCGCTCTTTTTTATGGGATGCTGCCATCCAGCTGCCACGGCCAACTCCTAATGAAAACGATAGAAATCCAATCGTCGTCACGTGGATGCGCTTTCCGTTCCCCGTTATCATGGGAATACGAGGAGGATGGCTATGTACGCTAAGTTTTACAAGCACCGTTGGCAGTATCTGATGATTTTGCCCGGTGTCGTGTTGCTGTTTCTGTTCAGCTATATTCCGATGGCGGGTATCGTGGTCGCGTTCCGGGACTTTCAGATCGGTTCGTCCATCTGGAGCAGCCCCTGGGTCGGCCTGGACAATTTCGCCTTCCTACGCGAACCGCACTTTTGGACGGTGGTACGGAACACGCTGTACATTTCCGTATTGAAGTTTATATTCGGGTTTCCGGCTCCCATCCTGTTGGCGCTGCTGATCAACGAAGTGACCCACTCCACGTTCAAGCGCTTCGTGCAGTCGGTCAGCTATTTGCCTCATTTCTTCTCCTGGATCGTCGTCGCTTACATGCTTCAATCGTTCCTGACGCTCGACGGCGGGATGGTCAACCAGCTGATCGACAAGATGGGCGGAGAACCGATCTTCTTCCTGGGATCCACCGACTGGTTCCGGCCGATCGTCGTCGGCAGCGGGCTCTGGAAGGAGACAGGATGGAACACCATTCTCTATCTGGCAGCCATCACCACGATCGATCCGCAGCTCTACGAGGCCGCGAAGGTCGAAGGCGCCGGCAAACTCTCGCAGATCCGACACATTACGATTCCGGGCATCATGCCGACGATCTCGATCGTCCTTATCCTCAGCATTCCCAGCCTCATTACCGTTGGGATGGACCAGATCTATCCGCTGATGAACTCGGCCAACATGGAAGTCGCGGACGTCCTGGATACGTACGTGCTTCGCAGCGGGCTGCAGCAAGGCTACTTCGGCATGTCGACCGCGGTCGGGCTGCTCTCCTCCGTGATCGGTCTGATTCTCGTCCTGGCGACGAACCGGCTGTCCCGCAGAATGAACGGCGAAGGATTATGGTGAGACTATGAAACAAAATACAGCCGAAAAAATCGCAAATCCGATCATTATCGTCTTGTTGGCGTTGCTATGCGTAAGCGTCTTGTATCCGTTCCTGTACATGCTCGCGATCTCGCTGAACGAAGGAGCGGATGCGGCGAAGGGCGGCGTCTACATCTGGCCCCGCTCCTTCACGACGATCAATTACGAAATCGTGCTCGGCAACGAGGTGATCCGGCACGCTTATCTCATCACCATCGGCAGGACCATCGTCGGCACGATCGGCGGGCTGCTCGTCACCTTGCTGACGGCGTACGGCCTGTCGTACAGGAAGCTTCCGCTGCGCGGCACGATTCTCACGTACATCCTGATTACGATGCTGTTCAACGGGGGATTGATCCCCTTCTATATTCAATTGAACAACCTGGGCTTGCTCAATACGTTCTGGGTGTATATCGTTCCGGGGTTGTTCTCGGCCTGGAACATGTTCGTCATGCTGAAGTTCATTCAAGGCATTCCGGAGGCGCTGACCGAAGCCGCCGAGCTGGACGGAGCGGGCCCTGTCCGCACCTTGCTGCAGGTCGTCGTGCCGCTGTCGAAGCCGATGCTGGCCGCGCTTGGCCTGTTCACCGCCGTCGGTCATTGGAACGACTGGTTCGCGGGCACATTCTACGTCACCGATCAATCGCTCATTCCGGTTCAGACGTTCCTTCAGCAGCTGTTGTCGGCCCAGGATCTGTCCGCCGTGCTCGGCTCGAATTCGAACCAGGAGGCGCTGGCGAGAAGCTCCGAGATGCAGAACATTACGCTGATGTCCATCAAGATGGCGGTCGTCATGGTCAGCTCGATTCCGATTCTCTGCATCTATCCGTTCCTGCAGAAGTATTTCGTGAAGGGCGTGCTGATCGGGTCGGTGAAGGGGTAAGCTTGAATTTCCAACGTCGGGTATACGCAATTGTCTATATACCGAATACCAAACCGAACAGGGGAGTTAAACATGATTTCCAACAGAAAAGCCAAAGGGTGGGCCGCCTTCGCATTGGCAGCCGTGCTCGCGGTCACCGCGGGCTGCTCCAAATCGGGCAACTCGGACGAGGCCGGCAGCCCTGGCGGCTCCGAAGCCTCGGGCACCCAGGCCGCATCCTCCGGCCAAAAGCTGGGATTCGATCTGTGGCTGGGATGGACGGCGACGATCAACAACGATAGCTTGATCCAGAAGCAGTGGAGAGAGGCGGAGCCGGGCGTCGACGTGAAGTTGGAAGCAACGCAGGGGGATGCCCTCACGGCGCTGAACCTTAAGATCAATACGGGCGGCTTCAAGGATGCCGCGATCTTCGGCCGGAACGATACGGTCAAAAGCGCCATGAACCGCTCCAATCAAATCATGTCGCTCGAGCAATACTTCGACATGCCGGACAAATACCCGGGCCTGGCCGCGATCCCCAAAGCCTACTTGGACCGCATGAAGGATAAGGACGGCCATATCTGGTCCATCCCGACCTGGTTCGACCAGAATCCGAACGATCCGTGGCCGGGCTGGTCCTCGCTGTCCTGGACCGTACGCACGGACGTCGTCGAGAAGGTCGGCATGAAGCTGGACGATCTGAAGACGCTGGAAGGCGTCGAGACGTTCCTGAAGAAGGCCGCCGAGCAGAAGGACGCTTCGGGCAAGACCCTTCTCCCGATGTCGCTCCTGATGGACACGAACGATACGGCGAGCTGGAACGACGAGAACGCCATTCTGACCGCGTTCGGCGTATCTACGTCGGGTCAGGGCGTTGCGAAGAAAGGCGAGGAATTCGTCTTTTCCTACGACGATCCGCAGTACAAGGCCGCTTATCAGTGGATGAACAAGATGTACCGCGACAACTTAATCGATCACGAGGTCGTGACGGACAAGAAGGAGCGCTACAAGGAGAAGAACAAGTCCGGCCGCGTCGCGCTGAACGTCGGCAGCTTCTTCAACATCGACGCGTCCCTGTGGGAGACGCTCGACGGCCCGACTGAGCCGGGTTGGTATTACCAAGTCATCCCGTACCCTACCGTGCCGGGCGTCGAACAAGTCGGTACGAACCAGGTCGTGAATCCTTATCCGGGATACGACGTCTACATCAGCAAAGACACGAAGAACCTCGACGCCATCCTCAAGTTCTTCGACTACACGCTGACGCCGAAGCCGGAGGAGCAGCAAGTCATCAACGAGGGTCCAGCGGGCAAGTACTGGGATTGGGTCGATCAGCCGCTTGGAAAATGGAAGTACATCGATGATAATTATAAGAAACAACGCAATTCGGGCGACCAAGCCCAAAAAGCCAAAGTGACGCCGGAGCTCTACATGACGTCTTCGTTCAGCAACAAGTGGTATCCATGGTGGAACAACGAGGTCGAAAAAGCCGGCGCGGCCAAAACCGCCCAATTCACGGAAGCGGTCGGTCAGATGGGCGCCGTGCGCGGGGCGCACTCTTATGATCTGCTTACGCCCAAAGAAGGCGGCGTATGGGAGAAGTACGCGCCGGAGCTGGAGAACCTTCGCAAGGAGTATCGCGCCAAGCTGCTGATGGCCAAGGACGACGCCCAGTTCGAGTCGGCCTGGAAGGCGTTCCACGACGCGCTGGAAAAGCGCGCGCACTGGAGCGAGATGAAGAGCGAATGGCTGGAGACGTACCAAGCCGACATCCAGGCCAACGGCGAGTTCTAAAGACGGAACGGGAGCAGCCCATCGGGTTGCTCCGTTTGTCGTTCCGAGGCGGCCGTGCTGCAACAGGGACGGGGGATCGCAGTGACACTCAAACAATCGCTGGAGAAATGGATCGTTCGGGCGACGAGGTCCATGCAGCTGCGGGGGAAGATCGTCCTGTTCTACGGGCTGATCGTGTTCATTCCCACGGTCCTACTGGCCGTTGGAGCGGGCCTTCTGACCTTCCACAGCGTGCGGGACAATTACCTGCTGACCATCAAGGAAGCGGTTCGGCAGACCGCGCAGAGCATCGATTTTCGAAAGCAGAGCTACGACCTGCTGGCGACCCGCACCGCCACCGACGGGGAACTGGTTTCCAGGCTGTCCCGGGATTATACGGATATGCTCGAGCAGCTGGAGACGGTGAACTACGTCGACCGTTCGCTGCCGCTCACCGCGAAATATTTGCCGGGCATCGAGGATTTTCGCATTTACCATACCAACGACAGCCTCGTTCAGGACGGAGGTATGCTGTGGAAGCCGGAGGATCGGATGCCCGCCGGCATTCGGGAGAACGACTGGTATGAGCAAACGCTCGCTTCGCCGGACATTCTGAGCTGGTCCAATGCGCGGAACGACCCGAGGAAGCTGATCGTCTCCTGTAAAATCATGGACCGCTACGCCCGCATCTACGGCGTCATTTATTTGCTGCTGGACTACAACGACGTATTCGCGGAGCTGTTCAACCATCCGTTCAGCGGGGCGGGGGACTTGTACATCGTCGATAAGAACGAACACATTATCGCATCCTCCGAATCTTCCGAGATCGGCAACCGTCTCTCGTCCTCCTCCCTGGAGTCCTACTGGGCGCACCAGAATCAGGTGAGCGCCCCGATCAACGGGAAGGTGCTCATCGTGCAAAAGCTCAGCGACGGCTGGTCGGTCGCCGCGCTGGTCCACATCGACCAAATGGAGGAGCAAACAAAACGCATCTATTACACAGTCGGCATCGGGATCGCCTTTTTTCTGCTCATCTCCATCTTTTTGGTCATGACCGTGCTCAAAAACGTGGTACGGCGCATTCGCAAGCTGGGCCACCGCATGACCGATATTTCTCAAGGCGTGTTCGACGTGACGGTCAAGAACCGGGATCGCGACGAGCTCGGCGAGCTCGAAGTGCTGTTCAACTCCATGTCGAGCCGGCTGGGCCGGTTGGTCGAAGAGAACACGCAGGCGAATCTCATGGAACGGGAGCAATCGTTTAAGGCGCTGCAGGCGCAGATCAATCCGCACTTCATCTACAACTCGCTCAGCCTTATCCGATGGCGCGCCATGGACTTGCAGGACGAGATGCAGCTGCGCACGATCGACGCCTTGACGACGTTTTATCGCCTGGCCCTGAACAATCGGGTCAACGCGACCCGCATTCGCGACGAGGTCGAGCATTTGAAAGCGTACCTGGAGATCCAGGAGCTGCGCTATCCCGGCAGGGTCGGCGTGCGGTGGGAGATCGAAGACGATACGCTGGAGCTGTATACGATCAAGCTGCTGCTCCAGCCGATCGTGGAAAATTGCTATCTGCACGGCGGCATTACGAGCAGACCGGACGCCATCATTCGCATCGCCATTCGGCGCGAAGAGGAAACCGTGCATTTCAGCGTGTCGGACAACGGAAAGGGCATGAAGCCCGACGTGCTGGAACGGGTGCGGGCCGGCAGCTATGAGGGGACGAACAACGGATTTGGCATGAACAACATCCGCGAGCGGCTGCTTCTGTATTTCGGGCCGGAGGGCAGGTTGGACGTCGACAGCGTCTGGAACGAGGGGACGACCGTCTCGATCCGCATTCCCGTCTGCGAGGAGCGCCCGGAGCTAAGACGAGGTGAAGGCATATGATCCAGGCTTTAATCGTCGACGACGAGCCGTTGCACATCCAAGGGCTCGTCCGGCACGTGAACTGGAGTCGGCTTGGGTACGCGGTTCCCCTGACGGCCGAATCGGGAGAAGACGCGCTGGCCATCCTCGCGGACGCGAAGGTCGACGTGCTGATCACGGACGTCTCGATGCCGGGGATGACCGGGATCGAGCTGCTCGCGAAGTGCAAGTCGGACTACCCGCATCTGCAATCGCTTCAAACGCTGATGATCAGCGGCTACGACGAATTCGAATTCGTCCAGGAAGCCATCCATCTCGGCGCCAAAGCGTACGTGCTGAAGCCGATCAAGACGGAAGAGATCGAGGAAAAGCTCGCTTCGTTCCGGACGGCGATCGAGAAGCGCAACCAAATCGAGCGGGAAACCGACGCGCTGAAGGAGAAGGTGACAGGCAGCCTGGACGTGCTCCAGGACCGCTTCCTGAACGATCTCATCGAAGGGCGCGCGCAGGACGAGGCGCTGATGGGGTCCTGGACCCGGCTGCTGGACCTGCCGCCCGCGGTCGGGCCGATCAGGCTGTTCGTCTTCGGGTACGACCGCATCGATCTGGCGAGCGCGCCGGATGCCCGGCAGCGGATTCTGCTCGCCGACGGCCTCCTGGGAGCGGTCCGCATCGGCTTGTCCGGATGGGAAGGCGCGTATATCGGCAAGACCGGCGCGGACGAGGCGGCGGTCGTCCATCTGAACGCGGAGCCCGGCGACCGGGCCAAGATGGAGAAGCAGCTGCTGTTCATGCAAGAGGTGATCCGGGAGCAGTACGACGCCTCCGTAACCATTGGCGTCAGCCGGGAATGCCGGGGCTGGGAAGAGGTCCCGCTGCTGTACAAGGAAACCAAGCACATGATGGCGAACGCGCGGTTGGGCGGAGGCGGACAGATCCTCTATTTCGACCGGGTCGAGGCCGACGAATATCGCGATTACCGGCTGAAGGAAGAGGAAGTGCCGGAAATCGTCCGTCTTCTGGAGAGCGGCGAAGGCGAACGGGCAATGGCGCTCTTCAACCATGCGTTCGACCTGCTGCTGACGCAGCGGCCGATCTCCTACTCGTATGTTCAGGCGTTCGGGTTGGGGCTGATCAGCGAGCTCGTGCGTAAGATCGATCCGGGCAAGGAAGCCGACGGAGACGGCGCCAATATTCGCATGTGGCAGCGATTGATCGACTGCACCGGCGCCGAGGAGGTTCGGGCAGCGGTGCTGGAGTATATGGCCCGATTCAGCCGGCTCACCCGGCGGGAGGAGGCTGGGCCGCAGCATCACCTGATCCGGAAAATCGCGGAGTATATCGGGGAGCATCTGCAGGTCCATATGACGGTCAAACAGCTGGCGGAGCAATTCCACCTGAATGCGAGCTATTTGAGCGTGCTGTTCAAAAAAGAGACAGGTCGGACGATCTCGGACTTCGTCCAGGAAGCGCGCATGAACAAAGCGAAGGACCTGCTGCGCGACCCGAACGTCAAGATTTACGAGGTTGCCGAGCAGGTCGGCTTCCAGACCGCCGCCTACTTCACCTATTTGTTCAAAAAAGTAACGGGAACGACGCCGCAGGAATACCGCGACTATCGCGATTCGAGATAGGGGCTTGCCTTCGCAAGGCTCTGACGCCGTGCCTTAAACTTAAAGAAAATGGAGGATGATCGCTTGCATACGAAGATCGATTTGTCGGGAACCTGGCAGCTTCAGCTGGACGAGCGGAAAGCAGGATTGCAATTGCCCTTCGGCGACACGATGCGGCTGCCGGGGACGACTTCCTACGCGCGAAAGGGGAAGCGGAACGACGCGGTCGAAATCGGCTGCCTCACCGACGAGTACCGGTTCGAAGGCTGGGCTTGGTTTTCGAGAGAGGTAGAGATCCCGGAGGCGCTGGCGGGCCGGACCGCCTTTCTGTACTTGGAACGGACGAGAGTGACGACCGTCTGGATCGACGGACGAGAGGTAGGCACGCGGAACAGTCTCAGCACGCCCCACCTGTACGAGGTGACCGATCGGATCTCCCCCGGCCGCCATACGATTACGATTCGCGTCGACAATACCGGCTATCCGACCAAGGGCGGGCATTTGACGTCCCCCGACACCCAGACCAACTGGAACGGCGTGACGGGCCGAATCGAGCTGCAGTTCGCGGGACAGGCCTACCTGCGGAACGTTCAAGTGTATCCGAGCGTCGCGGATCGGGCGTTCACGGTGAAGGCCCGCCGAGTCGGCAGCGGCGCGGAGCTGCTCGCTGTCTCGGCCGTCGGCCGCAACGGTCACGACCATGCGGTAGCCGAGCGGACTTATGCGCTGAATGGGGACGGTGAAGGGGGCCAGATGTCGGTCCATTTTGCGCTAGGGGAGGAGGCCCGGCTTTGGAGCGAAGCGGAGCCTTCGCTGTATAAGCTAACCGTCGAATTGCGGAGCGCAGCAGGCGAAACGCTGGATGTGCACGAGGTGACCGCCGGATTGCGGGCGTTCCAGGCCGACGGGGACAAATTCACGATCAACGGCGTCCGGACCTTCCTGCGGGGCAAGCACGACGGCCTCATTTTCCCGCTGACCGGCTTCGCGCCGACGACCGTCGAGGAATGGCTGCGCATTCTCGGCATCGCCAAATCCTACGGGATCAATCATTATCGCTTCCATACCTGCTGCCCGCCGGAGGCCGCCTTCGAAGCGGCGGACCTGCTCGGGATCTATATGGAGCCGGAGCTGCCGTTCTGGGGGACCGTCACGGACGAGTCCTACGACAATCACAATCAAGCCGAGCAGGATTATCTGATCCGCGAAGGCTTCGCCATGCTGGAGGCCTACGGCAATCATCCTTCCTTCGTCATGATCTCGCTCGGCAACGAATTGTGGGGCAGCAAGCGCCGAATCGACGACATTCTGAAGGCCTACAAAGCGTTCGACGATCGGCCTCTGTACACGCAAGGCTCCAATAACTTTCAGTTCGCGCCGACCATTTTGCCGCACGAGGACTTCTTCTGCGGGGTTCGCTTCTCGAAGGAGCGCCTGTTCCGGGGGTCGTACGCGATGTGCGACGCGCCGCTCGGTCACGTCCAGACGGATCGGCCCGGCACGCGCAAGGATTACGACGAGCAGATCCAGCCTTCCGCGCTTGGCGGGCAGGAGGAAGCCGAGTCGGGCAAAGCGGGAGCCGTGCAGATCCAATACGGTACCGAGACCCGAACCGTGCAGACGGAAGCACCCAAAGAAGCGCTCATTCCCCGAATTCCGGTGATCTCGCACGAGATCGGCCAGTACGCCACATTTCCGCAGTTTGCCGAGATCGAGAAATATACGGGTTCGCTCAAAGCCCGGAATTTGGAGACGTTCCGGGAACGGCTCGAGGCGAAAGGGCTGGGGGACCTGACCGATGCCTACTTCGCCAGCTCCGGCCGACTCGCCGTCGCCTGCTACAAAGAAGAATTGGAGGCCGCCTTCCGCTCCCGCAAGCTCGCGGGCTTTCAAATCCTGGACTTGCAGGATTTCAGCGGTCAGGGCACCGCGCTGGTCGGCATCCTGGACGCCTTCATGGACAGCAAAGGGCTCGTCACGCCGGAGGAATGGCGCAGCTTCTGCTCGGACGCGGTGCTGCTCGCGAGATTCGAGAAATACAACTATACCGCCGGAGAGCGCTTCGACGCGCATGTCGAACTCGCATATTATCGGGCCACGCCGCTCGGGCGGTTCGATCTCCACTGGGAGATGCGAGCCGGGGAGACCGTGCTCGCCAGCGGGCACGCGAGCGCGACGGCGCCGAACGGCGAGGCCTATGTCGATATCGCCGACTTGAGCGTGGAGCTGCCCGCCGTCCCTGCGATGACGAAGGTCGTCCTGGCCCTGGAGGTGGCGAATACGGATATTCGCAAAACTTACGACCTGTGGATCTATCCGCAGGACGTGCCGCTGGATCGGACGAGCGGCGGAGTTCATTGGGCGGAGGAATGGTCTGACGATGTTCTCGCGCGCCTGGAACGGGGAGAGAACGTGGTGCTCCTGCCTCGTCCGGATCGCGTGACCCGGGCGATCGAGGGCACGTACTGCACGGACTTCTGGTGCTATCCCATGTTCCGCTCGATCTCCGAAAGCATGGGCAAGCCGGTGCCGGTCGGCACGCTGGGCTTGCTGATCGAGAACGGGCACGCGGCGCTGGCGGACTTCCCCAGCGAGACGCATTCCACGTACCCGTGGTGGACCTTGGTCTCGCATTCCCGCTCGTTTATCCTGGATGACCTCCCGTCGGCGCTCGAGCCGATCGTCCGGACGATCGACAACTTCGAGCGCAACCACAAGCTGGGCTTCCTGTTCGAATGCCGCGTGCGGAACGGCAACCTGCTCGCGTGCGCGCTCGATATCGAGCGGGTATTGGAGACGCCGGAGGGAAGGCAATTCCTGTCCAGCCTCGACCGCTACGCGCGGTCCGAGGCGTTCCGGCCGCAGGTCGAGGTGGGGGCGGAGGCGATTCGGAAGCTGTTTTAGGTTATATGGTTAAGGGGGCTGTGCGGGTAGGAGATGCCCCCTGCCCACGCTTATTCTCCCGCCATGATCAGCACTATAAAGTCTTGTAGCATGGTGATGTTTCCTCTTCGCAGCAAAACCTCATATCCCTCCTCGATCTCGGACACTCCAAGAATGGACAGTCGACATAGGAATTAGACGCATCAGGCGACCGGTCAAGGCACGGTCAAAAACTATGTATCCGAGCTTTATGCCAAGATAGGCGTTCATCATCACGCCGAGGCGGTTCGGTTTGCTCGCGAGCGGGCGCTTTTCCGATTCTAAAAGAAACCGTCAGGGCCCTAACCCTAACTGCACTGCACCTCGCAAAAGGAACAATTCCCAGTACTTGTCGAAATCCTCGAGGTCGAGTATTGACGATCATGCAATCGCATTCTATAATCTTATTAAAATCATTTTGTAAAAGATATATATAAAATTGTTGATCTAAGTTTTTCCAAATGTTCATTGCATCGGGGGAGGAAGGGCATGGATGCAAGCATCAAATTAAGGGTGTCGAATATTGAAAAATCATTCCCTGGCGTGAAAGCGCTAAACAAAATTGATTTCTCGGTGAAAAAGGGCACCGTACACGTGCTTTGCGGCGAAAACGGGGCCGGAAAATCGACGCTGATGAAAATTATTAATGGCGTCTATCAACCGGATAGCGGCCAAATTCTGATCGATGAAAAGCCGGTTAAAATCAATAACCCCATGCAGGCAAGAAAACTCGGGATTTCGATGATTTTCCAAGAATTGAATTTCGTCAAGGAGTTGTCCGTCGAAGAGAATTTGTTTTTGGGCAGATTGCCGGTCAAGAAAATAGGAGGAAGCGTGGACTGGAAGAAAGTAAGGCGCGAAACCGAAGCGCTGTTGGCCGCGGAACAGTTGCCTTATTCTCCGACGACACAGCTCAAAGATTTGTCTGTATCCGATATTCAAATGCTTGAAATTATTAAAGCGGTTTCAAACAAATCGGACATCATCATTATGGATGAACCGACGTCTGCGATCACGCTTAAAGAAGTGGAAAGACTGTTCGCCAAGATCAAGGAGCTCAAAGCGCGGGGAGTAAGCATCATCTACATCTCGCACAAAATGGACGAAATCTTCCGAATTGCCGACGATATTACGATTTTCCGCGACGGAACGGTCGTGGACAGCCGTCCGAAAGACCAATTAGACATGGAAACCTTAATCAACCTGATGGTCGGCCGCAAACTGACGAATACCTACCCCAAAGAAACAGTCGCGATCGGAGACGATCTGCTTGTCGTAGACGCATACAACCAGCCTGGCGTATTTCACGATGTCAGCTTTCATGTGAAGCAAGGCGAGATTGTCGGTTTTGCGGGATTGATGGGAGCCGGTCGCACCGAAGTCATGCGGGCGCTGGTCGGTCTCGATCCGCTGCTAAGCGGGAGAATGAGCATCAAGGGGAAAGAAACTTCCATTAACAACGTCAGGGACAGCATCGAGCAAGGCATGGTCATGCTGTCCGAGGATCGGCGCAGATATGGCATCATCCCCGTGCGGTCGGTTATGGAGAACACGACGCTGTCCAGCCTGCACAAAGTGTTCAACCGCTTTCGCCGCCATAAGAAAGAAGAGCGGCGGCTTGTCTCTGACGCTTTCCAGCACATGAAAGTGAAGTCGCCTTCACTGGACACTGTAATCGCGTCTTTAAGCGGGGGCAATCAGCAGAAGGTATTGCTGGCGAAGTCGATGCTCAGAGACCCTGACGTTCTGATTCTGGACGAACCGACGCGGGGCATCGACGTAGGAGCCAAATTCGAGATCTACAAGTTGGTGACCGATATGGCCAAGGAAGGCAAAGGAATCATCATGGTCTCCTCCGAACTGCCCGAGCTCATTGGCATGTGCGACCGCATCTACGTGATGGCCAAGGGAACGATCATGGGGGAATTGACGAAGGAACGATTTTCCCAGGAGTTAATCATGAAATACGCTACAGGAACGATCGCGAATGATAGGGGGAATACAGATTGAAATTCTGGTACACGGCTAGAAAGAAATATAGCATCCATTTCGTTTTAGTCTTCTTGTTCATCTTCTGCACTTTCGCCAACCCCAACTTCTTATCCGTTAACAACATGACCAATATCTCGACGCAGTTGGCCGTAACGACGATCTTGGCATTCGGAGCGACAATGTTGATTATAAGCGGCATGCTCGACTTATCCGCGGGCTCTGTATTAGCGCTTTCGGGGGTGTTCGCCGTATCCGTCTATAAATCAACCGGCTCGATGATCCTGGCCATCCTGGCGGGGATTTTGACCGGTGTCGTCTGTAACGTCATTAATGCCGTCATGATCAGTACCTTTAAGACGCCGCCGTTCATTGCCACGTTGGCGATGATGGCGGTCGCCCGCGGCGTAGCGCTTTATTTTACGCAGGGGCAGAACATTCTTCAGCTCGGCGACTTCGTCAAGATTGGACAAGGCACTCTTGGCATTATTCCGATCCCGGTCATCTTCCTGATTGCATTTGGGATTCTCACCTGGTATTTGCTGAACCACACGCGTTTCGGAAGATCTTTGTACGCGGTAGGCGGCAACGAGGAGGCGGCCGTTGCATCGGGGATTAACGTTCACAAGATTAAGTACACGGCGTTCATCATCAACGGCATTTTCGTAGGGATTGCGGGCGTCTTGTTCATGGCTCGCGTGAATGCGGGGCTTCCTAACGGCGCCATCAACTACGAGTTTACAGCGTTGACGGCCTCGATCGTAGGCGGAACCAGCTTCTCCGGGGGCATCGGCACTGCCGGCGGAACACTTGTAGGCGCATTCATTGTAGGGTTCCTGGATAACATCATGAACTTGAATGGCGTCAATTCCTATCTGCAGCAAATTATCCGCGGCGGAATCATCGCCCTGGCCGTTATTTACGATATTCGAACGAAGGGCCGCAGAACCAAGCAAATATTGGGCAATTCCGAAAAGAAGAACGAACAAAAGCAAACGAATTAAGCAGGCATTCTTCCTGTTTAAAATACAAAAAAAGGATGGGTTTCAGATGAAAAAGTTGGTTTACGGTGCTTTATCTTTGCTATTGCTCTCAGGGATGATGACGGGTTGCGGTTCCAACAACAAGGCCTCGTCGGATGCGAATGCGGCGAATGGAGACTCCGGGGCCAAAAAATATAAAGTGGCCTATGTGGCGCGCGCGCAATCGGATTCCTTCGCTGCTTGGCTGGCGAATGCAGTAAAAGAGGAAGCGAAGAAATACCCGAATATGAAACTGGACGTCTTCGACGGCCAAGCGAACGACGACAAAGAAAACAGCGTGATCGAAAACGCCATTACCAACAAGTACGATCTCGTCATCGTACAGCCGAATAACGGAGAAGCTCAAAGACCGTACGTAGAGAAGCTCATTAAAGCCGGCATCTTTGCGATTACGACGAACGCTCGCATTTCCGGAATTGAAGGCGCTTCTTCCGTAGACGCGCAACCTTACGAGCAAGCGGCGGTTAACGCTCGCGCCGCTCTTGAACAAATTCCTCAGAATGCGAAAGTCGTCGTATTGGATGGTCCTTCCGGCAACTTCCATGCGGAAGAGAGACGCAAAAGCTGGCAAACCGAATTTTTCGATAAACGCCCGGACGTAAAAATCGTCGGAGAACAAATCGCGAATTGGAACAAAGACGAAGCGATGAAGTATATGGAGGACTGGGTACAGTCCAATGACAATATCGACGCTGTCATTTCCATGAACGACAATATGGCCGCCGGAGCGCTCGAAGTCGTGAAAGGCAACCCCAAATACCAAAATATGCTTGCCTACGGCGTTGACGGAACCGCGGAAGCCGTTCTGCTAATCAAGGACGGAAAAATGACGTCCACGACGTTGCAAAACGCGTTCGAACTGGCGGAAAAGCTGTTGGATGCGAGCAACAAGCTTCTGACCGGAGAATCCAAACAGATCGATACGGATATCGGCAACCCGCTGATCAACAAAGACAATGTAGACGAGTATATCGAATTGCTGAAAAAAGCCGGCGCAATCCAATAACCAGTCATAGCGCTTATAGAGATGGAGTGAATTTTGGAGGGAGATTACCATGCTTAATCGAGCGGCATATATGACGGGTCTTAACCATATGGAGATTAGAGAGATTGACGTCCCGGAAATCAAGGAGAATGACGTTCTAGTCCAACTGGAATACGTAGGCATTTGCGGCTCTGACGTGCACTATTACGAACACGGTAAAATTGGCGACTATGTCGTAAAAGGCGATTTTATTCTGGGCCATGAATGCGCGGGAACGGTCGTAGCCGCCGGATCTGAAGTGAAGCATTTGAAAGTCGGCGATCGGGTCGCCTTGGAGCCGGGCCGTACTTGCGGCCAATGCGAGTTTTGCAAAAGCGGCAAATACAATCTGTGCCCGGATGTCGCTTTTCTGGCGACGCCTCCGTATGACGGTTGCTTAATGAATTATATCGCCTATCCGGCGAATATGGCGTTTAAGCTGCCCGACCATGTCACCTCCCAGGAAGGCGCGTTGGTCGAACCGTTGGCAGTCGGCCTGCATGCTGCGGCTCAAGGCCAAATCAAATTAGGCGATACGGTGGTCGTGCTCGGAGCAGGGTGCATCGGTTTGATGGGGCTTCTCTCTTCCAAGGCTTACGGCGCAACGAATGTCATTGTCGTAGACATCATCGACAAAAGACTCGAGTTTGCTCAACAGTTGGGAGCTACCCATGTCATCAATGCCAAGGCCGAGAACGTAATCGAGAAAGTAATGGAACTTACGGGCGGGACAGGCGCGGACAAAGTCATCGAGACGGCCGGAAGCGCCCATACGATCCGGCAGACGTCTTATCTCGTGAAGCGGGGCGGTACGATCGTGCTCGTCGGCTTGGCTCCGCAGGATATCATCGATTTTGATTTCATGCAGATCATGTGGAAGGAGGCCGACATCAAATCCGTCTTCCGCTACCGCAATCTGTATCCGGCCGCGATCGGTGCCATTGCCGACGGCAAAATCAATGTCGAAGCGATGATTACTCACGAGTTCCCTTTCGAGGATAGCAAAGAAGCGTTCGACTTCGTCATACGGAACAAAAACGAAGTCGTAAAAGCCATGATCAAGATTTCATAATCTCCATGCGAATCGAGAAACAGGGCTTCCTGCGCGGAAGCCCTGTTTTTTTGCGGCGTTTAAAAGCGATTAGATGCTGTCGATAAACGTTTCGACCTGCTGCAGGGCAGCGCCGACCGCCGTAGCTTCTAGCTTGTACTTGCACGTCTGGAGATAGTCGGCTTTGGATTCAAACGTGTTTTTTAGCGCCACAAGCGCTTTGAGTTGATCCAAATAATCTTCAATATACGCGCCGACATAACCCCCGAGAATGACGTTGCAATCGAAATTCATTCTAAGGTTGTTAATCGTAATCACGAGACTGGACAAATACTCCTCCCATGCTTGGGTCTGGGGGGGATTCCGGCGCTTTAATTGCTTGAAAAACTCGGCGATGTCCCCGTTCGTGCTTTCCGACAACACCTTTGCCGAACAATATGCATCGACGCATCCTTTTTGACCGCAGTAACAAGTACGGCCGTTGGGGAAAAGGGTCATATGCCCGAACTCGCCGCTTCGCTGGTTCTCGCCCGCGAAAATGTTTTTGCCCAGAATGATCGACCCGCCCACGCTATTGTTAAGCGAAAGATAGACGACGTTCTGGATGTCGGTTCTTCCCCACAGTTCGGCAAATCCAGCGGCGTTGGCGTCGTTGCTCAAAGTGCACGGATAGGGGATGAATTCGGAGAACAACTCCACCGTTCCCCCTTGAAAATCGATCACGGTGGCGTAGCTTACGGTTCGCTTATCGGCCGACAAAATAGCCGGCAGCGCGATGCCTACCCCTAATATTTTGCCGGTATCCACTTGGCAATCCTCGATGAAGCGCTTAACGAGATCGCCGACCCCGCTGAAGTAGTCTCTGGAATTCTCGAAGGGAAACTGCCTTCTCGAGTTGTTCAGCACGTTGCCGCTCAAGTCGATTAACACGAGTCCGACGTGATTGCGGGTAATGTCCAATCCGACCGCATATCTCGCGGTGCTGTTGTATGCGATCGCTTTAGCTTTTCTTCCGCCCGTGGATTCAAACAGTCCGGTCTCCACGATTAATTCTTTCTCCTGAAGCTCCTTAAGATTCTGCGCAACGGTCGGTAAGCTCAGCTTTAAAGAATACGCGATGTCCTGTACGGAGATGGGATCGCGTTGATATAAGTACTTGTATATGTTGTTGCGATTGATCTTCTTTATTTCGATGCTGTTGAGTCGTTTTGACATGATTTTCTCACCAGTTTTTTAATGTCTTTTAATAATGTATTTATTCTATCATACTTTCTGCTGTTATTCTAATGGAGTCACGGATGAATCGGGTGTGGAAGGACTTGTCCCATCCTATACAAGCTGCTCTATTCAATATAAAATGGATGTTAACAAGACGTTTTCCAATAACTGCAAGTAAAATATAGCATGGAATGATTTGATTGTATAGAAAGCCCATTAAAAACAAAAAGAACCCCGCCAAGAGAGGGTTCTGTGCATTTAATAACTGGCGCGCCCGATACGATTCGAACGTACGACCTGCAGTTTAGGAAACTGTTGCTCTATCCTGCTGAGCTACGGGCGCGCGTGAAGTTTATTATACCACCATTTGCGGTCGGCGAAAAGCAGCAGGGCCGCCTCCCGCCGGAGGCCGGCCGGGCGATTGCAAAGCCCTCCAAATCAGGGTATCTTAGGAGACATCTGGAGCAAGTCAGACTTTCGAGCAGAGCGGGGACGGATCGATTCATGGCAGCAACCATACGCGACATCGCCAAGGCCGCCGGCGTATCCGTGGCGACGGTATCCAAGGTGCTCAACGGCTATACGACGGTCAGCAAGGCGACGCGGGAGAACGTGCTGCGGATCGTGGCCGACATGCAATTCCGGCCGAATACGGCCGCGCGGGCGCTCGTCGGGCGGCGCTCGATGACGCTCGGCGTGTTCCTCACGACGGGGATCGCGCACCCGTTCTTCGTCAGCCTGCTCGGCGGGATCGACGAAGCGCTGCAAGCCAGAGGCTACGACCTTATCTACCTGTCGCAGCTCTCCGCCCATCCGGACTACAACTTCGTCCAGCACTGCCTAAGCCGCAATGTGGAGGGCGTGCTCGTCTTCGGCTTCCAGCACGACCAGCTGAACATGGACGAGCTGGTGGACGCCGGCATTCCCGCGATGTTCATCGACCTGGACCGGACGGGCCCCCGGGCCGGCTATATCTCGTCCGACAATGCCGCCGCGATCGAGCAGGCGGTCGCCTACTTGGACGGTCTGCGGCACCGCCGCATCGCTTTCATCACGGGCATTCCCGGCTCGTATACCGGCGAACGCCGCTTGGCCGGCTTCCGCCAAGGCCTGGCCGATCGCAGGCTGCCATACCGGCCCGACTACATCGCCGAGGGGGACTTCAGCCGGGAGAGCGGATACGCCGCCATGCGTCGGCTGCTCGCGCTGCCGGAGCGGCCGACGGCGGTGGTCTGCTGCTCGGACAGGAGCGCCTTCGGCGCGATCGATGCGATCCGTGAAGCCGGACTGTCTGTACCGGACGACATCTCGATCATCGGCTTCGACGACATCGAGGCGGCCGGCAACGTTCGTCCCGCCCTGACGACCGTGCGCCAAGACATGCGCGCCATCGGCCGCACCGCCATCGAGATGCTGGACCGCCTCGTCGTCGATCCGGACTGTCCTTCGCCCGAGATCATCCTCCCGACCGAGCTGATCGTGCGCGAGACGTGCGCTCCGGCCGGGCCGGCAGAATAATGCAAAGGGACCCGAGCCGTCGCCGGCCGGGTCTCTTTCGCATGTGAATTAATCGTCATGCGCTCTTGTAGCGTGGGAGTAAAGGCGTATAGGCAGATGAATCGTATCATGTTTCTGATTCATGTATATCATATAGATATACAGGGTGGGAAGGATGCGATATAATTGAGTCAACATACGGGAAAGGACACGGTCCTGATGACGAAGGTAACGCTTAGCCGATGGGGAAACAGCAGCGGCGTTCGGATTCCCAATCAATTTTTGAAGCGAATGAATCTGGTCGAGGGGGCGGAGCTGGAGGCGGTACTTACCCCGGAAAATCATATTTTGTTGCGCCCGCTGAGTTTGCCCGAGTCAAACGAAGAATTGCGTTCACATTTGAAATCATTGCTCTCTAAGGTGAAGTCGGATGCAGGACGGCATGAAGAAATCGACTTGGGGATTGAAGGAGACGAGCTCATTTGACCATTCCGGTACGCGGCGACCTTATCTGGTTGGACTTCGATCCGCAAGCTGGGCGAGAGCAGGCGGGTCGCCGTCCCGCCATCGTACTGTCCGATGGCGAATTTAATGAGTTGACCGGCTTCGCGGTCGTATGTCCCATTACGAATCAATCGAAAGATTATGCGTTTGAAGTTCCGATTCCGGAAGGACTGGCGTTTACGGGTGTTGTTCTGACGGATCAATTCAAAAGCTTGGACGTGCGGAAACGAAAGATCAAGGTCGTGGGGAACGTTTCCGATGACTCGGATTTTTTCAAAAGCGTGATCCGAAATGTCCGTTCTATTCTGGCATAAATGCAAAGAAAGGGACCTAAGCCGTCGCCGGCCGGGTCCCTCTTTTTGTTTCTTGCGCACAACCACCACGCTAGACCTCTTCGCGCAGCTCCTCGATCAGGTTCGCCTTCTTCATCCGGCGCAGCGGCCCTTGGACCGACAGCAGACCGACGGCGAGGGCGAATCCGCACGAGAGGATGGCGCCTACCCACGGGAACCGGAAAGGCATCCCTTGCATGCCGTTCAGCTGCAGGTACAGGAGGTAGCTGAGACCCGTGCCGAGAATCAGTCCCCAGAAGCTCCCGATCACGCCGTACCAAATGCCCTCGAGCGTCGCCATACGGCGCAGCTGTCCCATCGTCATGCCGACGGCCTGGAGAAGTCCAAGCTCCCTGCGGCGCAGGAGCAAGTTCGTCTGCACGGTGTTGATGATGTTCAAGCTGCCGATCAAGATGATCACGACAAGGAAGCCGTAGACGAAAATCTGCATCTGCAGGTTGAACTGCCGGTTTTCTTTTTGCGTCTGCGCGATATCGTACAGCTGCGCATTCGGTTTTTGGGCCACGATATTGTTCAGCGTCAGACGGATCGGATCGTACGAAGCGCCGTCTTCTACGGCCACGTCCAAGCCCATAAGCGTCGTGCCGTACGACACGAACGTTTCGTCCGTTCCCTCCAGCAGCTTGACAATCGTCGGCTTCGCGCCGAAGACCGCGAGCTGCGTCTCTTGCAGCGTCGGAGAAAAGGGGGACTGCGAAAGGATGCCGCCTACCTTCACCTGCTTCACGTTTTTGGGATCGAACTCATTGCTCATCAGGAGGTTGAGCGTGTCGCCCACTTGGAGCCGGGTGATCGGCATTTCAATTTTCTTTTTCTTGGCATGAACCATCGGCTTGACGTTCTGCACGATCAGGACGGCATTGTCCTTCGCGAGCTTTTTCGGATCGGCCGTACCCGCGATGAGGTACTTTTCCGCTTCCTTAAACCGCGCGTCGTCGTACAGAACCAGATTCGAATAGATGAGCTGGGACGCCTTGCCTTCGAAGTCCCGGTGCTCGAAAATCTCCCCCATCAAGTCGGTGTAGGTCGGATCCACCTTGTCGTTAGGCACAATGACGGCCGGGTTCGGCATGTAATATTTCCGATAAACGGCTTTGACGCCGGGCGTATCCGCGATCGAGCGGATCGTCTCTTCGGACACGACATCCTTCAGGCCGATCGGGTTGCCGTTCTCGTCATATTTGTTAATGGACTGCGAAATTCGAAACGCTACCTGGTTGTCCTCGCTGTTATCCAGGGTGAGGTTCATACTCTCCTGCATGAAATAATGGAACACGATGAAGAGCATGACGCTCACGACGATGGAGAAGGCCGTGATCCGGAATTTCGAGCGGTTGCGGCGAATGTTTTTCGAAGCCATGTTGCCTTCCACGCCAACGATGTTCAGCAGCGACGGGATGCGTACGCGCTTGTAGGTTTCCCGTACGATGCTGCCCGCGCCTTTGACGGCGTCTACGGGGGATACGCGGCTTGCCTTCCTCGCCGGCAGCCATGAGGCCAGGAACACGGCGAGCAAACCGACGCCGATGCTGCCGATCATGATCCAGGCGTGAAACTGCAGATGGAACTGATCGAGCGACAGAATGCGGAAGCCGGCGGACGTCATGCCCCAGAGCACGAGCCACAGCGCGCCGTACCCGACCACGAGCCCGATCGGAATGCCGATCGCCGCCAGCACGGCCGCTTCGCGGAACACGAGCTTGCGAATCTGGTTCGGCGTCGCGCCGATGGTGCGCAGTAGTCCGAATTGGCGCATCCGCTCCAGCACCGCGATATGGAACGCATTGTAGATCACCGCGACGGTCGACAGCACGACGAGCGCGATAAGGATGCCGAAAATGACAATCAACGCTTTATTCAAGCTGTCGTCCGCGGATTCGCCCATCAGCGCCAGCAGCCGGGCATTCGTGGTGAACGTTTCCTTGTCCAAGTCGCGGAATTCGGATAAATGCTTGCTGATGTCGACGCCTTTCTTGAACGTAGCCATAACCACAAGCGTGGCATCGGTTGGAGCCCCCGGGTCCGCCATGAAGGTGAAGGCATTGGTTTTGCCGTCCTCTTTCGAAAACCGTTGGTTTTTCAAAATACCGACGATTTTGTACGCGTGCTTGTCGCCATTCGGCTTAACGAACTCCGCCGTGTCGCCCAAGGCCGGTTGGCCTGCGAGATTTTGCAGCACCCACTCTTCGAAGACGACTTCGTCGGGCGTCTGCGGGAGACGGCCTTCCTGCAGATGGATCGGAGAGAGGTCGAAGCCGTTCTTGGTCGATTCGACCAGTTGGACCTTGAAGCCGTTCCGGACTTCGGTCGTAGGCCCTTGCCGGTAAGCCGCGACTTCGTCCAAAAGAACGTTGCCGCTCAGCTTCTCGTACAGCTTGGGCGTCGCTTTCCCGTAGCCGATATGATATGCACCCGTATCGTAAATCGTCTGCGTGACCATATTGTCCTTCATGCTCTGCCCCATCGTGCCGAGCGCGCTGATGAGCGCGACCGACAGGATGATGCCGACGATGGTCAGGACCGTTCTTCTGCGCTGCTGTTTGAGATATCTGCCCGCCAGTGCGCCGTAGCCGTTCATTGCGCGATCCCTCCGCGGGTGTCGCTGACGAGTTTGCCGTCCTGCATGCGGATGACGCGATCGGCTTCGGCCGCGACGTTCAGGTCGTGGGAGATGACGACGACGGTCTGGTGGAACTGGCGGACGGACAGCTTCAGCAGCTCAAGCACTTCCCGGCCGTTGGCGCTGTCTAGATTGCCGGTCGGCTCGTCGGCGAGGACGATCGCGGGCCGGTAAGCGAGCGCCCGCCCGATCGCGACGCGCTGCTGCTGGCCGCCGGACAGCTCGGAGGGCAGATGCTTGCGGCGCTGCTCGAGACCGAGGGTGTGGATGAGCTCGCGAATATAGTCCTTGTCCGGCTGACGGTGGTCGAGCAGAAGCGGGAGCATGATGTTCTCCTCGACGTTCAGGACGGGAATGAGATTATAGGCTTGGAAAATGAAGCCGATCTTGCGGCGGCGGAACACCGCGCGTTCCTTCTCCTTCAGCGCGTAAAGGTCTTCGCCGTCGATGCGGACGACGCCGCTCGAGGGTTTATCCAATCCGCCGAGCAGGTGGAGCAGCGTGCTTTTGCCGGAGCCGCTCGCCCCAACGATCGCGACGAATTCCCCTTGGGGGATGGAGAAGGAGACGTCCTTCAGCGCTTCGACGAGCGTGCTTTCTTTGCCGTAGCGCTTGGTGAGGCCTGCGGCTTCGATAACGTTCATGGTGTTGCATTCATCCTTTCTATCGTGACGAACTGATCATGTAGTCAGTATATCTTTCGGACCTTACAGCGCGAGGTGTGCAACCTTACAGAGTTGTAAGGAAGGACGAAAGTGTCGGTGGGGGAAGGATAACGTTGGTGCATGGGTGCTGTGTGGCGATGCGGGAGGGCCGGAGATGTGCGGAAAAACCGAGTAACTCGGGTCGCAGGGGCTGCGAGTGTCGGGAGTTATGCGGAAAAACCGCACAACGGGGCGCCGGAGTGGGGTGGAGGGCCGGAGATGTGCGGAAAAACCGAATAACTCGGGCCGCGCAGGCTGCGAGTGTCGGGAGTTATGCGGAAAAACCGTATAACTGGGCACCGGAGTGGGGTGGAGGGCCAAAGATGTGCGGAAAAACCGAATAACTCGGGCCGCGATGGCCGCGAGCGCCGGGAGTTATGCGGAAAAACCGTATAACTGGGCACCGGAGTGGGGTGGAGGGCCAAAGATGTGCGGAAAAACCGAGTAACTCGGGTCGCAGGGGCTGCGAGCATCGGGCGTTATGCGGAAAAACCGCACAACGGGACTCCGAAGTGGGGTGGGAGGCTGGAGATGTGCGGAAAAACCGAATAACTCGGGTCGCAGGGGCTGCGAGCATCGGGCGTTATGCGGAAAAACCGCACAACGGGGCACCTGAGTAAGGTGGGAGGCCGGAGATGTGCGGAAAAACCGAATAACTCGGGCCGCCGGGGCTGCGAGCATCGGGCGTTATGCGGAAAAACCGCACAACGGGACTTCGGAGTGGGGTGGGAGGCCGGAGATGTGCGGAAAAACCGAATAACTCGGGCCGCGCGGGCTGCGAGCATCGGGAGTTATGCGGAAAAACCGCACAACTGGACTCCGAAGTGGGGTGGAGGGCCGGAGATGTGCGGAAAAACCGCATAACTCGGGCCGCGCAGGCTGCGAGTGTCGGGAGTTATGCGGAAAAACCGCACAACGGGGCACCGGAGTGGGGTGGAGGGCCGGAGATGTGCGGAAAAACCGAATAACTCGGGCCGCGCAGGCTGCGAGTGTCGGGAGTTATGCGGAAAAACCGCATAACGGGGCGCCGGAGTGGGGTGGGAGGACGGAATTGTGCGGAAAAACCGAATAACTCGGGTCGCAAGGCCGCGAGCGCCGGGAGTTATGTGGAAAAAGCGCACAACGAGGTGCCGGAGTGGGGTGGGAGGCCGGAGATGTGCGGAAAAACCGAGTAACTCGGGTCGCAAGGCCGCGAGCGCCGGGAGTTATGCGGATAAACCGCACAACTCCCCTTTCACCTTACTTCGGCAGATGTCCCAGCGGCAAGGTCATTGTGAAGGTGGAGCCGCCGGCTTCGTTGCGGGCGGCATTCAGCATGCCGTGGTGGCGCTCGGCGATTGTCTTGGCGAGCGGGAGGCCGAGGCCGACGCCGCTGCCGCCGGTGGACGCGCGGTAGAACTTCTTGAAGATGTGCGGCAGATGCCGCTCCTCGATCCCGCGCCCTTCGTCCGACACCTGCAGCCGGACGAACACCGGCGTGCGCGCCCAGGCGATCGTGACCCGGCCGTGCGGCGGGCTGTGCTCGATTGCGTTTTTGAGCAAATTGCCGATCGCCTCCGCGAGCCACCGGGGATCGTGGGGGAGAGAGATCGGCTCCGCCGGCTCGGCCGCGACGATCTCGATGCCCTTCTCCTCCGCAAGTCGGCGCGCCGAATCGCGGGCCATTTGCACGGTTTTGACGAGCGGGGCGTCCGTCATCTGCATCGGCAGCGTATCGGCTTCGAGGCGGGCGATCTTGAGCAGCGTCAGGATGAGCCACTCCATGCGCTCCAGCTCGCGGCTGCACGTCCGCAGGAATTCCGCGGCCTCGTCGGCGCTGAGCCGTCCCTCCTGAAGCAGCTCGACATAGATCGTGAGCGAGGCGAGCGGCGTTTTGAGCTGGTGAGAGATGTCCGCGATCGTGTCTTTGAGGAACGCTTTGTCCCGATGGAGCTGGGCGATCGTCTCCTGCAGCCGCGTGGAGAGCTCCTGCACGCCATGCGCCAGCAAGCCGAATTCTCCTTCTCCGTAAAGGCGGAAGTCCATCGGCCGCCCCAGCTTGACCGCGTCTTCGAGCGAGCGCGCGAGCTTGCGCACATTGCCGAGCTGATGGCGCTCCCCCCTCAGCAGCAGCAAGAAGAGCGCCCCCAGGAGCGCGGCCGTCCCGGCGCCGAGCAGTACCCAGGTCCGCGTCCGCTGCTCCGTGACGACCGGGATGAGCGACGCGTCGAGACGCTCGTCCATGCCGTACTGGGCGGCGAGCTCCCGGCCGCGCGCTACGGACTCTGGCGACGTTTCCTTCGAAGTCGCCTGCTTCAACCAATCCGCCGCCAGCTCCGGATGCGACTCGGCCAGCGTGCCGAGGATGGCGCTTTCGTGCGCCAGCCAGGCTTGCTTAAGCTTGGCCGTGGAATATGCGGTATAGGCGGCGACGAGAACCGCTGCCGCCGCGATCGCGGCGAGGAACACGGCGGCCAGCCTCCGCACGCTCGCGCTGCGCCATAGCCGACCAGCCGGGAGGCGACCGTCGTCTAGGCGTTCCATCGGTACCCCGCGCCCCGCACCGTCACGATCCGCTGGGGATCCTCCGGACGATCCTCGATTTTTTCCCGCAGTCTGCGGATGTTGACGGCCACCGTATTGTCGTCGATGTAGTCCCCGCCGTTCTGCCACAGGTGCTGAAGAATCTGGTCCTTGGACAAAACGGCGCGGGGGTGGCTCATGAGCAGGAATAACAGACGAAACTCGGTTATACTAAGCGCGATCTCCCGGTCCTGCTTGAGCAGCCGCATCTCCCCGGGCAACAGAGTCAGGTCGCCCGCTTGCAGAGAGGTCTCCTCCTCCTGCGGCTTGCCGGCCGTGCGGCGCCGGAGCACGGCATGGATCCGCGACAGGAACTCCCGCAGACGAAAGGGCTTCGTAATATAATCGTCGCCGCCGATATCGAGACCGCGGACGACGTCGATCTCGGTGTCGCTCGCCGTCAGGAAGACGACGGGCGTGTCCGAGCTCCGGCGCAGCTGCGCGCAAAAGTCGAATCCGCTGCCGTCCGGCAGCTGGACGTCCAGCACGATCAGGTCGTAGGAGCGGTTCGCAACGGCGCGCTCGGCTTCGGCCAGGCTATATGCACCGGTCACATCAAAGCCTTCCTGCTGAAGCGTGAAGGCGATGCCGCGATGCAGCGATTCGTCGTCCTCGATGAGCAGCAGATGTTGAGGCACCTCGTTCAACTCCCGATTTGGACTTGGATATGATCAATTAGACCTATTTTTGTCAAAAAAAGATTGAAATTTACAGTTTCACTCGACATTGTTCTACATCATCACCAAAGATTTTATCTTATAATGGAAAATATAATAAGACGTACAAGCTTATCTTGACGAAAATCGCAGGGAGAGGAGCGGCCGGATGACTGCCATTGATCCGCAAACGTTGATCTGTCGACTTCAAACCCTACAACGAAGGCTTCACGACATGGCTAACGACCTGGGTAATTTGACCGATCCGGAAATCGTCGCCGTTAGCGAAGAGGCCGATCGGCTCATCGTCCAACTGCAGCGCATGCGCATGGAGGAAAGCGGCAGGCGCCGGGATTCCGCCAATCCTACTTCCGACTCCGAAGCCGTCTGAAAAAGTTCGTGAGCAGCCCCGCGCACGTCTCTTGAAGTACGCCCGACGTCCAGGGAGAGACGTGATTAAAACGCGAATCCTGGAGCAGGTCCATCAGCGTCCCCGCGCAGCCGGCTTTCGGGTCCGGGGCCCCGTACACCACCCGCTCGACGCGGGATTGGAGGATCGCGCCCGCACACATCGGACAAGGCTCCAGGGTGACGTACAGCGTGCATCCGATCAGGCGCCAGGCTTGCAGCTTCTCGCTAGCCTCCCGGATCGCGACCATCTCCGCGTGCGCCGTCGGATCGAGCCCCGTTTCCCTGCGGTTAAAGCCCGTCCCCACGATTTCCCCATCCTTGACGATCACCGCGCCGATCGGCACCTCTCCGATCGCTTCGGCCATTTCGGCCTGCCGGATCGCTTCCTGCATCCAGCGTTCATCCTCCGTCAACAAACCGCAAAATCCCCTTTCCTTCCCAGCGAACGTGTATTCGTTGTTAACATGGTGTGTACAATTCTGTGGATAACCAAATGTTTGTCCACATAGTTATTCACACCTATGTGTATATCGTGGGCATAACTGCTTTTTTATTGTAACAGAGTGGAAAAGAAGTTCAAAAGCCAAGCACCTCCTGAATAGAGTAGAAAGGAGACAAGCAATTCGCAGGCATGGATTGCGAAAAGAGGTGCGAAATGATCCAGGATATCGGCTTTCAATTCCGTCAAGCGACCGACCTGATGCCGTCGGGCAAGACGTCGATCCTCGGTCTCGCCCGTTGTTCGGCCGAAGAGATGCGCGCTTATATCCACAGGCGAAATCCGGCGGCGCCGGAGGTGGAGGAGTTGTACTTGCGCATCGGGGAGCGCTACGGCGTACGCGGAGACGTGGCGTATTGCCAAGCCGTCTACGAGACGAAAGCCTGGGCGGCAACCCCCGCGCCTTCTTCGCTGCGCCGCGCGGGATGGATCGGCTCGGCGACGTCGGCGGGGCCGGGCTACGACACAGAGGCGGCGGTCGAGGAGCAGATCGTGCGGCTCAGGCGATTCGCGGAGAGCTTCACCGCTTTGCCGATCGCGGCGGGCGACGAGGGTGCCGCGAACGAGGTACGGACACGGGAGCCTTGCTGGGAAGACCTGAACGGCGTCTGGCGGGTCCCGGGGACCCGGTACGGGCAAGATGTCGTCGCCATCTGGCGGAAGATGCTCGAATGGGCAGGAAAAGGAGGGGTACGCGTGGAAATGAGCTCAAACCGGATGCTGCGACCCGATCAGGATCGGATGCGGGCGCAGGCGCAGGAAGGGGAACGCCAGCGGGTCCATGCGGTGGACTGGTCGAGTCTGGCCAATGAGGATATGAGCTGGCTTCAGGCGAGGGGACTGCTCCCGCAGCCGATGCCTCATCCCGAACGGCGTGTCACGTGGGCCGAGCTGGCCAAGCTGCTGCGGAGCTTCGAGGGACCGGAGCAGCCTGCGAGCGCCGCGCCGGATGCGGCTTCCTCCGATCCGGAGAACGGAGATCCGCCTGGGGAAACGCCAACCTAATTCCACAGATAGTCCTACGCGATAAAGGAGATGCAATCGATGACTGACGCGCCCAAGACGGCCATTCTCGCAGGCGCGACCGGACTGGTCGGCGGGCATCTGCTGCGCCGCTTGCTCGACGATGCGAAATACGACGCCGTCGTCGCTCTGACGCGCAGACCGCTGACCGGGAGCCATCCGAAGCTGACGAATCTCGTGGTCGACTTCGACCGGCTGGAAACGGAAGCGGACAGGGTGCCGCCGGCGGAGGACTGGTTTTGCGCGCTCGGCACGACGATCAGGCAGGCCGGGTCCCAAGCGGCGTTCCGTGCGGTCGACCACGACTATCCGCTGGCGTTGGGGCGTTTGGCGGTCGCCAAGGGCGCCGAGCGATTCCTGATCGTGTCGTCGATGGGTGCCGCGCCGGACTCGCGATTTTTCTACAACCGTGTCAAAGGAGAGATCGAGCGCGATCTCGGGACGCTGCCGCTGCCCGTACTGCGCATCTTCCGGCCGTCGCTGCTGCTTGGCGAGCGCGAGCAGTTTCGTGCCGGGGAGCGATTCGCCTCGATCATCATGAAGGCGGCGGCGCCGCTGCTGGCCGGCCCGCTGCGCCGTTACCGCGCCATAGGCGCGGATACGGTGGCCGCGGCCATGATCGCCGCCGCGAACCGGCGGGACGACGCCGGAAGCCGCATCGTTGTCTATGCGAACGATCGTCTCCCTGGACTTGCCGGCGAGGTATTCTGATCGAGCCTTGGCATTCAAGCGCGACCTTAAACGAACCAGAATGACCATGAACGGCCCTGAACAACCATGAACGGCCCTGAACAACCATGAACGACTAAGATGACCATGTACGGCCTAGTACGATCAACGGTATTCGGCCCCGAATGGCAAAATGGCAAACGCCCATCCCCTCGCCGATCAGCGGCTGGGAGGATGGGCGTTTTTTTTGGCGGAGCGTGGACGGTCGCAGGCGGGATTACTGGCCTTACAGCGTGCCGACTTGGCTTGCGTCGTGCGCGATGGCGTTTAACGTCGCGTCCTCGCTCGTTGAGTCCGTGTACTTGCGCAGGATGGACACCTCGACGCGGCGGTTTTTCGCGCGTCCGGCGTCGGTGTCGTTCTTCTCCAGCGGCCGGTACTCGCCGTAGCCGATCGCGCTGAACTTCTTCGGATCGAAGATTTGGTTTTGCAGCAAAATCTTCATGAAATTGATCGCGCGCTTGGAGCTGAGCTCCCAGTTCGAGGCGAACTCGTACGTGCTGATCGGCTGGTTGTCGGTATGGCCGGAAACGATCACCTCGTAGTCCGGATACTTCTCCAGCATGGCGCCGATGGCGACCGCAAGCTTGCGGGCGTCCGGCTTCACGTCCGCCGAGCCTGAGGGGAACAGCGCGTTGTCGCGGATCGTGATCATCAGCTGCGATTGGTTGAGCTGCGTCTCGAGCTGCGAGGACAGGCCGTTCTTCTTGATATATTGATCGAGCTGGCTCTTGAGCTTCTCGAGGTTTTCCTGCTCCTGCTTGACGAGCGACTTGCGGTTTTGCTGCGTGTCGGCCCGCTCTTGCTGTTGGCGCTTGTCCAGGTCGTCCTTCTCGTTCTGGATGACGGCGGATTTGTCGAGAATCCCGATGCCGGAGGAGAAAGCCGTGCGGAACGCCTTGTTCAACTCCTCCAGCTTGGACGTATTGACGGAGCTGGCGGCGTACAAGACGATGAACAGCGCCAGCAGCAGCGTCATCAAGTCGGAATAGGGGAGCAGCCAGGACTCGTCCGCGTGCTCCTCATGCGGCTCATGCCGATGCTTTTTGCTCACGATCGGCTTCCTCCTTCTCAGCCATTGCCAGACGCTCGGTCGGCGTGAGGAAGACGGACAGCTTTTGCTGGATGGCGGTGGTGGAGACGCCCGACTGGATGGAGAGCAGTCCTTCGACCATCATCAGCTTCAGCTCGATCTCGCGCTTGGACAGACGCTTCAGCTTGTTCGCGATCGGGTGCCAGAGCACATAGCCGGTGAAAATACCGAGCAGCGTCGCGATAAACGCGGCGGCGACGGCGTGCGCCAGCTTCTCCATCTCGGCCAGGTTGCCGAGGGCGGCGATCAGCCCGATGACGGCTCCGAGAACCCCGAGCGTCGGCGCGTACATGCCCGCCTGGGAGAAGATCTGCGCTCCGACGCGGTGGCGCTCCTCCGTCGCGGAGATGTCCTCGAGCAGCACGTCGCGCACGAAGTCCTGGTCGTTGCCGTCGATGATCATCCGCATGCCGCTGCGCAGGAACGGGTCTTCGATCTCTTCGACGCGCGCTTCGAGCGCCAGCAGGCCTTCGCGGCGGGTGATCGAAGCCCACTCCATGAACAGGCGGATGACGTCCTGGCGCGGGAGCAGCTTCTGCTCCACGAAGACGAGCTTGAACAGCTTCGGCACCTTGGCGAGCTCTCTCATCGGGAACGCCATCGCTACGGAGGCGCACGTGCCGACGAGGATGATGATGTAGGCCGCCGGGTTGTTGATCAGGGCGACGAGCGGCGCGCCCTTCAGCAGCATGCCGAAGACCAGCGCGCCAACGCCCAATATAAGTCCGATAATCGTTGAGTTCTTCATCAAAGAGCACCCCAGCATGTAAATGAAATAGTAGAGTAGCGTGGCTCGAACAGTTTGTCGTATCCGACACGGTAATAGGTTTATCGACATTTGAGGCCCAAAGCATTAGAGGCGCGCAGAGGATTTTCACAAATTCGCCTTGCCGGGCCGCGCCTGGGGCGGCCTCCGATATGGACAGCCTGCAGGGGGCGTGATAAGATGGCAACACAACCGAATGAAAGCGGAAAACAGGTGCATGAACGGACGGCGGCGCGCGATTGGATCGTGCAGGCGAGCCGCTTCCGCGCTTCATAGAGAAGTCGGTGCGAATCCGACGCGGTCCCGCCACTGTGAATGGGGAGCGAACCGGGAGATACCACTGACGCGCGCGCGCGTTGGGAAGGTCCGGGGAGCGGCGATCCATGAGCCAGGAGAACTGCCTGTTTTCGAAGACACTGCAAGCCTACGAGGAATAGGCGGGGTGTGACGGCAGGCACCTTAGACGGGCGAAGTCCCGTTTTTTCCGCGCTTTCACCTCTGCTAGCGTCCCTCGTGTTCGAGGGGCGCTTTTTCGGTCATACAGAATGTATAAGTTTTAGCCCTATCCATTTCTGTATGACCACCGATAAAAACGTGCCGCCATCTTCCTTGAAGACGGCGGAGCCGTTTTTACTTGTTTGGCCGAGCTAGGGAACGGAAAAATGAGAGGTTCGGAGGAGATGGATCGATGCGTGCACAGGGGAACAAGTCGGGCTTTCGCTTTTGGCTGCGCGCCGCGCTGGGGCTCGTCATCGCGCTTCAGCTGGCGCTGGGCGCGTGGCCGCAAGGGGCGCAGGCGGCAAGCGAGGATCAGGCGGCCAAGGCTGCAGGCCCGGATCTGAAGGAAGCGATCGCGGCGCTGCAGGCCGTCGTCGCGAAGAGCGAGCCGATCAGCGACTGGGCGGCGTTCGCGCTGGCACGGTCGGGACAGTCGCAGGCGAGCCGGTACTTGACCGTCGCGGCGAAGAGCGTCGAGGAGGGCGCGCTGCGCCTCGTCACCGACGAAGCGCGGGTGGCGCTGGCGCTGAACGCGAGCGGCGGCGACGCGCGCAGCGTCGGCAAGGACAAGGCCGATCTGCTGAAGCGGATCGCCAATCATGACAAGCTGACGAATCAGGGCCCGAACGGCCCGGCCTTCGCCCTCATCGCGCTGGATGCGGGCGGTTATGCGCCAGGCGCCCAGGACAAGTGGAGCCGCGACGCCATTCTGAAATGGCTGGTCGACAACCGCAACGCGGACGGCGGCTGGTCGATCGCCAAGGGCTCCTCCGACGTCGACGTGACGGCGATCGTGCTGACCGCGCTCGCCAAGGATCAAGACCGCGCGGACATCCGCCCGGTCGTCGATGCGGCGCTGACCTGGCTGTCCGGCGTCCAAAAGGAGGACGGAGGCTTCGGCGCGCCGTCCGAATCGAGCGAGAGCGCGGCGCAGGTGCTGGTCGCGCTGACCTCGCTCGGCATCGACCCGACGGCCGACGCGCGCTTCGCGAAGTCCGGTCATACGGCGCTGACGCGCCTCCTGGAATACCGTCTGGCGGACGGCCAGTTCGCGCACGTTGCGGGCGGCAAAGCCGACGGTATGGCGAACCTGAACGCCCTGCTCGGTCTCGCCGCCGTTCAGCGCTGGCAGAACAGCCTGCCGACCCTGTATGCGGGCGAGGCCGTCGGGCAGACGGCGAACGTCGAGGTGTACGGCCTCGCCGGCCGGATCGCGTCCGGCGAGGCGACGGGCGTGAGCGCGCTCGAAGCGCTCGTCCGCGTGCTAGATGCAGACCGCGTCGCATATACGGTACAGCGGCACCCGCAGTTCGGACCGATGCTGGAATCGATCGCTGGCGTTCAGAACGGCAAATTCGGCGGCTACGACGGCTGGCAGTACGCCGTCCTGCGGGACGGCGCCTGGCTGCCGATCGAGACGGGGCTCGGCGCGTTCGCGCCGAAGGCGGGCGACAAGCTCGTCGTGTACTACGGCGGCGGAGAGACCGCCGCGATCCACGGCGTCAAGCTGGAGCCGGCATCGCTGCGCGACGGCCAGCCGTTCGCCGTTACCGTGGAGCAAGAACAAATGGACTGGGCGACGGGCAAGCTCGTCGTCAGCCCGGCCGCCGACGCCGCGGTCCATGTCGGCCAGCAGACCGTCCGCACCGACGCGTCGGGCAAGGCGGCCTTGGCGGGTCTGCCTGCCGGCGCCTACACGCTGACCGTCGACGGCTATCGGACGGACGCGGCGCCCGCGTTCATTCCATGGACGCAGGCGCTGCAAGTCGGCGCCGCCACTGCCGCTGGCGGTTCGTCTGTCTTCGTCCGGGTGGAAGGCGACGGAGGCGATCTGGCGGCGGGCGCGGCGAAGGGCGGCACGGCGCTTGAAGCGCTCGAACAGCTGCTGAAGGCGAAGTCCGTCTCTTACGAAGTCCAGGAAGCCTCGTTCGGGAAGTATCTGTCCACCGTCTCCGGCATCGCCGGCGGCAAGTTCGGCGGCTACGACGGCTGGCTGTACGCGGTGAAGCGCGACGGCGCCTGGATCGTGCCGTCCGAGGGGATCGGCGTCTTCGCCCTGAAGGCGGGCGACGAGGTCGTCGTCTACTACGGCTCGGACGAGACGAAGCTGATCGACCGGGTCGCGCTGACCCCGGCGGCAGCGAGTCCGGGCGAAGCGTCCGTCGTCGCGGTCACTTACCGCGAATGGGATTGGGCGGCAGGCACGTTCGGAGCGCCGCAACCGCTGGCGGGCGCGACGGTGTCCGTGGACGGGCAGACCGCGAAGACGGATGGCGAAGGTAAAGCCTCCCTCCGGGGACTGAAGGAAGGGCTGCACCGGCTGACGGTAACCGGCTACCGTACGGATGCGGTGCCGCTGGCCGTTCGGTATGAGACGGCGCTGCCGGTCGCCGCGGCGTACAAGGACGAGAGCGCGATCGCCGCATGGGCGAGCGACGCCGTCCGGCTCGCGCGCATCGTGCCGCTGTTGAAGGGCCCGGGCGATAGCGCGGCGAGCTTCGCGCCGAAGCAAGCCGTCACCCGCGCCGAGTTCGTCTCCGCGCTCGTGCGGTCGCTTGGACTGCCGGCCGCTGAAGGGGCGGACGGCGCGAAGTTTGCGGACGTGCCCGGCACCGCCTGGTACGCCAAGGATGTGCAGGCTGCCGCCGCGGCCGGCCTGACGGAGGGCGTCGCGCCCGGCAAGTTCGCGCCGGACGCCGCCCTGACGCGCGAGCAGGCGGCACAGCTGCTGGCGCGCGCGTTGAAGCTGGAGGCGCCGGCGGATGCGGCCGCGCTACTCGACCAGGCGCAGGTGGCTAAGGGCGCGCTACCGTCCGTGCAGGCGGTCATGGCCCGCGGCTGGATGACGGCATACGTCGGCAAGTTCTCGCCGAAGGCGGCGCTGAGCCGCGAGCAGGCGGCGGTCGTTGCCGTGCGGCTCTATGAGGAGCCGGGCGTGGGCGCCGGCGCCAAGTAATCGGGATGGATCTGCAGACTCGCAAGATGCGGGTAGAATTATAGAAGAGAAATGCAAGGCGGGAGCCGGAGAGGAGGGGTGAGGATGAAGCGAAACGAGATCGGGAGACGGTCGCTCAGCCTGTTGCTGGCACTTGCGCTCCCGCTGCTCGCCGGCTGTGGCTCGGCTGCGACGAACGGCGCGCCGCCTCCCGACGCTGCCGGGACGTTCTCGCCCGCGCCCTCGGCCGGCGGTCCGGCGCCGGGCTCGGCGTCTCTATCGTCGGCGTCGCCGGCCGATCCGGCCGCCTCGCCTGCCGCCCCCGCCTCCGGCGCGAACGGCGGCGGGGGCTCGCCCGCGCCCTCCGCTTCGGCGAGCGCCTCGCCGCCGTCCCGGTCGGAGCGCGGCGACGCGAAGCCGCCTGCCGCCTCCGCCGACCCGGGCGCCGCCCCTGGCGCGTCCTCCGCGCCCGGCTCGCCCAAGGCGTCCGGCGGCAAGGCATCGCCGTCGCCCACTCCGCGCGCGTCGGTGACGCCGGAGCCGAAGGCGCAGGCCGTCACCTTGTCGGTCACGGGCAACGCCGAGTGGGGCGAGGTGCTGAAGGCGACGAGCGTCGAGCTCCGCAAGGGCGACGCCGTCGTCGACGTGCTGAAGCGCGGCGCCAAGGCCCGAAAGCTCGCCTACGAGATTCGCGGCAGCGGCGCCATGTCCTATGTGGCCGGCATCGACGGCTTGTTCGAGTTCGACGACGGGCCGACGAGCGGCTGGAAGTACAAAGTGAACGGCAAGGTGGCCGACGTCGGCGCAGGTACGTTTAAGCTCGAAGCCGGAGATCGCGTGGATTGGTACTATGTGGAGGAGGACGAGGCGGCGAAGAACGCCGGGACCGACGCAGGCGGCTCGGGCAAGCAGCCATGAGAGAGGGCTTCGGCTTCCGCTCGCTGCATCCGGTCGTCCTGCTCGTTTACTATGCCGGAGGGCTGACCTTCGGCATGTTGTTGTTTCACCCGCTCGTGCTGCTGGCGGGCCTCGCCGGCGCGATCCTGGCCAACGTCGCGCTGGACCGCGCCGCCTCGCTGCGCCGGTGGGCGCTGCCGATGCTCGTCGGCGCCGCTTTCGTCCTGATCGTCAATCCGCTCCTCTCCCATCGGGGACGCACGGTTCTGGCCTATTGGGGAGACATCCCGATTACGCTCGAGTCCGTCGTCTACGGGGCGACGATGGCGATCATGTTGGCAAACGTTCTGACGCTGTGCGTCACCTACCGGCTCGTGCTCACGGAGCAAAAGTTCCTTTATCTATTCGCCCGCCTGCTGCCGAAGACGGCGCTCGTCGCCATGATGGCGACCGGGCTCATCCCGCGCTTGCGCCGCCGGCTGGGCGACCTTGCGCTAGTCCAGCGCACGCGAGGCATTTCGGTGACGGAGGGCGGTCTCGGACACCGGGTCCGCAGCGGGGCGCGCCTGCTGCACACGCTGCTCGCCTGGTCGCTGGAAGATGCGCTGCAGACGGCCGACTCGATGCAGGCGCGAGGGTACGGGACGGGCGAGCGAAGCGCTTATTCGTCCTACCGGTTCCGCGCGCGCGACGGCCTCGCGCTCGGCGTCCTGGCGGCAACGGGTGCGGCTCTCTTCGCGGGCTGGGCCGGCGGATGGGGGCTGCTCGCCGTCTACCCGCGGCTCGAGCCGGTCTCGCTCTCGGGCGGCGACGGTTGGGTCGCGCTCGGTTACTTCATCTATATTGCAATGCCGCTGGGCTGGGAATGGAGGGACGCAAGAGCATGGCGAGCATCGAACTGGAACGGGTAACGTTCACCTATCCGGACGCGGAGCGGCCGGCGCTCTCCCGCGTCTCGATGAAGGCGGCGCACGGCGAATTCGTCGTGCTGTGCGGGGCTTCGGGCAGCGGCAAGTCGTCCCTGCTCCGGCTGATCAAGCGGGAGTTGTCTCCCGGCGGCCGCGTATCCGGCGCCATCCGTCTGGACGGCACGCCGATCGAGCGTTGGCCGGCGAGGGAGGCCGCGGCCGCGATCGGCTTCGTCATGCAGCATCCCGACAACCAATTGGTCGTCGACACCGTCGAGCACGAGCTGGCGTTCGGCATGGAGAACCTCGGCTTGGAGCCGGGTGCGATGCGGCGTCGGATGGCCGAGATGGCGGGCTTCTTCGGCCTGGAGCCGCTGCTGGACCGGCGCACTGACACGCTCTCCGGCGGACAAAAGCAGCTCGTCAATCTCGCCGCGGTGCTCATGCTGCAGCCGCGCGTGCTGCTGCTCGACGAGCCGACGGCCCAGCTCGATCCGCTGGCGGCCAGGGAGCTCCTCGGCATGCTCAAGCGGCTGAACGAGGAGTGGGCGATGACGATCGTCCTCAGCGAGCATCGGATCGACGACCTGCTGCCGATCGCGGACCGGGTAGTGCGTCTCGATGGGGGCGAGGTCGTCTTCGACGGCTCGCCCCGCGATTACGCGCGGGAAGCCGTTCGCCGGGGCGACCCGGCTTGGCGGCTGTCGCTCCCCGGCGTCACCCGGTGGGCGCTCGAGCGGGAGCAGCCGGCTGCCGCGCCGCATCGAGAGCCGCCGCTGTCGGTGAAGGAAGCCCGCGGTTGGCTGCCGGCGACGGGCGAGATCTCGTCCGTGCCGTTCGAGTCGGCTGTGGCCGTACCAGACGTCTCCGCGCCTCGGCGGGAGGCCGACGCGCTGCTCTCGGCCGACGGCGTGTTCTTCGCCTATGAGAAGCACGCCCCGGCCGTCCTGCAAGGGCTCGAATGGCAGCTGCGCGCCGGCGACTGGGTCGTCCTGTTCGGCGGCAACGGCAGCGGCAAGTCGACGCTGCTTCAGCTGCTCGCTGGCCTCCGCCAGCCGCAGCGCGGCCACGTCCGCCTGGCGGGCGCGAAATTCTCGCGCATATCGCCCGCGGAGCGCTTCGCCGCCATCGGCTACCTCGCGCAGAATCCCGTGCTGCACTACGCGCACGACACGCTGCGCGAAGACCTCCGGCAGGCTGCCCGGCAGGCGGGCCTATCGGATCCCGCGGCGGCGGCCGAGCGTGCTGCCGCCGAATTCGGGCTCGCGGCGCTGCTGGACCGCCACCCGCACGACCTGAGCGGCGGGGAGCAGCAGCTCGGCGCGCTCGCCATGACGCTCATGAGCCGCCCGCGGGCGCTGCTGCTCGACGAGCCGACCAAAGGCCTCGACCCGCTCGCCAAGCTTCGGCTGGCGGAGCATCTGTCGGCACTGCACCGGGACGGCACGACGCTGCTGCTCGCCACGCATGACGTCGAGTTCGCGGCGGCCTACGCGACGCGCTGCGCGCTGCTGTTCGGCGGTGTCATCGTGGCGGACGGGGCGCCGGACGACTTTTTCCGCGACAATCTCTTCTACGCCACCTCGCTGCACCGGCTGTTCCGAACGCACGGGCGAACGGCCGAGGAGGCGGGCGCGCGATGAAGCGGAAGTTTCCCGTCTGGCCGGCAACGTTCGTTCTGGCGGCGCTTTACCTGCTCCTGGCCGTCTACGCCTTGAAGCGCGGCAATGCGCTCCTGATCGGCATCGTGCTCGTGCTGCTCTCGATGATCCCGTTCCTGCTGCGGTTCGAACGCCGGGAGCGCCAGGCCAGAGAGCTCGTCCTGCTCGCCGTGATGGCGGCCATCGCGGCGGTGAGCCGCTTCCCGTTCGCGGCGCTGTTGCCCGGCTTCACGCCCGTCACCTTCGTGGTCGTTGTCTCGGGCGTCGCGTTCGGGGCCGAGGCGGGGTGGATGGTCGGGGCCGTCGGCGCGCTCGTGTCGAATCTGTTCCTCGGGCAGGGGCCTTGGACGCCGTGGCAGATGTTTGCCTGGGGGTTGGCCGGCTACACCGCCGGGCTGCTGGCGCACCGGCGGCCGTTCTGGCGGCGGCGCCTGCCGCTTGCGGCCTTCGGCGTCTGCTGGGGATTCCTGTACGGATGGATCATGAATCTGACGCTGGTGCTGGACTTCTGGACCCGGGATCATTCGTGGTCCGCGATCGCCGCGCTGTATGCGGCCGGTCTGCCGTTCGACGGCGTGCATGCGGCGGCGAATCTGTTTTTCCTAGGCGTATTCGGTCCGGCCTGGATCGCCCTGCTCGCGCGCTATCGGCGCAAATACGGCGCGCTGCAGCGCGTGCAGTGGGAAGAAGAGGGAGGAAACGAACGATGGGCAAAGCACGGCGGCTGACGGAAGCGGAATGGAAGGCGGCGCTCGCGGAACTGCCGGAATGGTCGGTCGAGGAGGACAAATGGCTTGTCCGCAAGGCGATGTTTCCGACTTTTCCCACGGCAATCGAATACGTGCGGCAGGTCGCGGACGTCGCGGAGGCCGACGATCACCATCCGTTCATCGCCATCGATTACCGCAAAGTGACGCTCAAGCTGACCACCTGGCACGCCGGGGGACTGACGGAGCTGGATCTCGCCTCGGCAAGGGCCTACGAGGCGCTGCTGCAGCAGCGACTTGCCTGAAGCGAGCCGCTTGGGCCGTAAACGAAGAACGCAAATCCCTGCGCAGAAAAAAGCCGTTCCCGCACGCTCCGAAGAGAGCGCCGCGGGAACGGCTTTTTGATTGACCGGCAGACGATCAGTCGTCCCTGGCCACCTTGCCGAACAGCGACAATGCATACAGCGCGGCTACGCCGACGACAATGTATACGATCTTGGATCCGACTTCGGTGCTGCCTCCGAAAATTTCGCTGACGACGTCATACTCGAACAAGCCTACCGACAACCAGTTCAAGCCGCCCAGGATGATGAGGATCAAGCTGATCACGTTGAGTACTTTCAAGGGATGGAGAGCCTCCTTCGCGTGATATGTCCTTCCGTGGACGACCCGGCAGCGAGCGTTCTCCCCTCTCTTTGGCCGCGGCCGTCGCCGAGAAAAACGACCGCTTTCGTCAGAGGACGCCGCAGCCGTTTTTACTTCGTTAACACCCTATGAGAGAGGCTTGGGAGATATGACAATGGCTGGAATGGCGGAACCAACCGGAGGCGGCGCCGTACTAAGTCGTAATACGAAGAAGGAGGCTGATCTTTGATGAAGTGCCCGGTTTGCGAAGATTCGCGCATGCGCGAAGTGGAGAAAAACGGCATTCTGATCGATGTATGTCCTGCGTGCAAAGGCGTCTGGCTGGATCGCGGCGAGCTGGACAAGCTTATGTCCGACGTCCGAGAAGTCCGCGACGATTACAACCAATGGCATTACCGCGACGACGACGACGATGACGACGACCGCCGCCGTCGGGCGGGCTATGGGCAGCCGCAGACCTACAATCAGCCCGGCAGCTACAACCAGGGGCACGACCCGAACCACGGCCGCGATCCGCGGTACGGCAGCCAGCAGGGACATTACAAGAAGAAAAAGAAATCGGTGCTCGACGTGTTCGGCGACCTGTTCGACTAAGGAGACCGGGAAACCCGGTTCGGCTTGCCCTTAGCCCGAATAAACCATGCAATAGACCGAGATCGTTCCGTGCGACGCCTGCCGATCGTACCGGTCTTCGATCTTGAACCCGGCCCGTTCGTAGGCGCGGATCGCCCTCGCGTTCCACTGCTCCACCTCGAGGTCGATCTGCGCGCCGGGCTGCCGGGACGACGCCTCCATCGCGATCGCGCGCGCAAACGCCGCGCCCCACCCTTTTCCGCAGCAATCCGGGCGAAGGCCCATCCCCAATCGAACGACACCTTCCATCGGAAAAAATTGCGCATATCCGATCAATCGGCTGTCCGCGTCGCAGACGGACGCATACTGCTGCCTGCGAATGTCGGGATCGCCGAATTCCCGCCGCTGCCGCACCATCAGGGTCCACGGCAGCCAACGGAACATCTCGTAGGGCGGCGGGTAGCGCCACTCGCAGACGGCAGCGGCGTCTTGCTCCGTCATCGGCCAAAAATGAAATTCAGGCAAGCTCACTTCCCGTACCCCTCTCGTCCCTTCGTTCGTTCAAGCATACCATAGAACGGGTCGGCCGTAGGGATTTTCCCGGACGCACGGTGCCGCCGGCGGGCGGCGCGTGGTATGATAGGACAGTCGGCGTTCCATAACGGATCGCGGGAAGGAGCACTTATACGGCACATGGTTAGACTCGTTTTCTTAGGTTGTCTGGCATACTTGACGATCGGTCTCGGCCAGCTCGTCGTCGGCGCGGTCATGGAGCCGATGGTTCACGCGTACGGCGTCCAATACGGCGACGGCGGTCAGCTTGTCATGAATCAATTTCTCGGCGGTCTGATCGGCACGCTCTGCGCGCCCTGGCTGATGAACCGGCTCGGCAAGCGCAAGCTGCTGCTGGGCGCGCTCGCCTGCATGCTGGTCGCCGAATTCTCCTATACGCTGCTGCCCTCGTGGGGCGTCATGCTTGCGATCGCGCCGGTCGCGGGATTCGGATTTGGCATCACGGAGCCGACCGTCGGCTCGTTCATCATCAGCTCTGCGGGGCCGAGGGCTAACACGGCGATGAGCCGGGTCGAGGTGTTTTTCGGGGCGGGGGCGCTGATCATGCCGTTCGTCGGCGCGCTGCTTATCAACATCGAGCAATGGCGCTGGGCGTTCGGCCTCGTCGGGGCGCTGGCGGCGCTGACGCTGCTGCTGTGGGCGGTCTTCTGGCCTTCGATCCTGAACCGTCCGTCGTCGGACGCCGAGGCCGCGCAGGGCGAGGGCGGGGAAGCGCCGGCGGCGCGCAGAAGCCTGCTGGGCAGCGGCCCGGCGCGGACGGTGCTGCTCGCGTGCGCGGCGTTCTTCGCGGTCTACGTCGGCTTCGAGATGAGCTTCGCGCATTATCTGCCTTCGCTGCTCGTGCAAGGCAGCGGGCTGTCCGACGCGTCGGCGACGCTGGCGCTCAGCGTCTTCTGGGGCGCGATGACGATCGGGCGGCTGTTCTCTGGGCAGCTCGCCGACCGTTGGGGCGGCTCCGTCTACCTGCTCGCGATGTGCGGCGCGGCGGCCGTCATGTTTGTTCTGATGGGCGCGCTGGGCGGCGGCGCTTCCGCCATGTTCGTTCTCGCGTTCGGCGCGGGACTCGCGATGTCCGGGATGTTCGCGGTGGCGCTCGTCTTCGCGAACCGCTCCGCGCCGGGCATGACCGAGCGAACGACGAGCTTGCTCATGGCGTTCGGTCTGCTCGGCGGCGCGGTGCTGCCCAAGGGGACCGGATGGTTCCTTGACCAGCACGGTGTCGATGCGACGCGCTGGATGTTGGCCGTCGTCGCGGTGCTGATGCTGGCGATCATCTTCGCCGCGGCTGCCGCGAGCCGTTCGGCCCGCCAGTCGGGGCTTCATCCGAAAGGCATCTAACCCATTTCGAAAGGGGAATGACCCAATCATGACAAACCAACCGAAGCACGTCGTCTCGAAAAAATGGCTGCTGGCGCGGCTCTACGAGCCGGACCTGGTCGTCGTCGATTGCCGGTTCCAGCTCGGCAAGCCGGCTTCCGGACAGGAAACCTATGCGGAGAGCCACATCCCTCGCGCGGTGTACGTCGATCTCGAACGGGATCTGTCCGCGCCGATCAGCGAGCATGGCGGCCGCCATCCCTTGCCGGATGTCGAGACGCTGGCGGAGCGGCTCGGCCGGGCCGGCATCAGCCGCGAGTCGCGCGTCGTCGCCTACGACGACCAGGGCGGCGCGATGGCTTCGCGCCTCTGGTGGGTGCTGCGATATCTCGGCCATGAGCAAGTATACGTGATGGAAGAAGGATACTCGGCGTGGGTTCGGGACGGCTACCCGACGACGGCCGATCAGCCGGTCGTCGTTCCGACGGCGTACGAGGCGGCGCCTCGCCCGGACATGCTGGTCGGCGTGGAGCGGGTTCGCGAGGTCGCCCTGCATGGCGGGGCCGTGTTGATCGACTCGCGCGACCCCGAGCGGTACCGCGGCGAGGTGGAGCCGCTCGACCGCAAGGCGGGGCATATTCCGGGCGCGATCAACCGCGTCTGGAGCGCCGGCCGCCGCGAGGACGGCACGTGGAAGTCGCCGGAGGAGCAGCGCGCCCGCTTCGCCGATCTGCCGCAGGATGGCGAGATCATCGTCTACTGCGGTTCCGGCGTTACGGCGACGCCGAACGTGCTAGCGCTGCAGGAAGCCGGCTTCGCGAACGTGAAGCTGTACGGCGGAAGCTGGAGCGATTGGATTTCTTATAGCAAAAACCCGATTGCGACGGGAGACGAGTAAGAACCGAGAGGCCGCGTCTGACGCGGGGTGGAGGGCCGTGACAGGTTGCCGGGAGGCGGGCTGTTGCAGCCCTCTTTGGGTTTTCCGTTCAACAGCTTGCAAACAAGAAGTCGAGGAAAGTGGTTGCAGGAAGCACGGAGCCAGCCACAGCAGGGCGGTCGAGACAGGTTGTTCTTGAATGCTTGTCCCCCCTTGTCTCAGTCCGCCCAGAACAGGAACGGTGAATCCTTTCGTGTGAAGCAAGTGCAAGATCGTCATACGGAGCGATTCGATTGCATTTGGTGCGTTCCCGGTATTCCGATTCGCATTGGTTTCTTCTGGTAACAACGTAGCAAAACTTGCTCCGCCAAACTTTCGTCACGACTTTCCTTCGCTGCCATCGATATGGCAAGCGGCAATCAACCGGAGCAAAGACCCGTTAATTTACAGATGAGATCCGCCACTTGCATCAATTAATTGACCAGTGACCCAACGGCTGTCCGACGAGGCCAGAAAGGCAGCAATATCTGCAACATCTTCCGGCTCCCCCCACCTTTTAAAGGTTGAAAGACCAGCGGCAGATTTCTGTCCATTGGGATTTTGCAACGTCCCGGCATTCATCTCTGTATTAATGATGCCAGGCTGGATGGCGTTCACCGTAATATTACGGCTCCCAAGCTGTTGAGCCAAGACGTGCGTAAGCGTGTCGACTGCACCCTTCGACATGCTGTAGGCGAAAACACTGGGGGAGGCCACACGTGTTACAAACGAAGAGATATTGATAATATGGCCTCCATCTCTCAGACGCGGTAAAGCTTGTTGGGTAACAAAAAGCGGTGCTTTGACATTAATGTTCATGACCTCGTTGAAAGATTCTTCCGTCGTCTCTTCAAAGGTTAAAATTTGTCCGATTCCAGCGTTATTCACAAGAATGTCAAAACGATTATCGCCTGTACGTTCCTGAAGGGCTTCATCCAAAGTCGCATATAAATCATGAATGCCGTTAAGGGTACTTAAGTCAGCACCGATCGCGAATGCGGCACCTCCATTTTGCTCTATCTGATGAACAACTTCCTCTGCTTCATTTTGTCTTTTTCCATAGTGTACTGCAACTACTGCGCCCTCCTGCGCTAGACGCAACGCAATGCCACGACCAATCCCCCGGCTTGCACCGGTTACTAAAGCGATTTTACCCTTCAACTTACTCATGCCTTCATCTCCTTGTTTGGAATTCATGGTCAACTATATTGCAAGGTGACGTTTGAGATGTTGCTCTCTCATTCGGAATTCATGTTTATCGTCAATTGGATTCGGGGGAAAGTCGTTTGACGTGACCCAAGGAGGGCTTATCGTCTCCAAATTTTTTTTTTGGTAACCGAGACCAAGGTCGTGAAGATCAAGGTTGCGGATACGGGTGGTAAGCAGTCAAAAGAAGGGATAGTAGCTAAAAAGCTTGCCGGAAAGGCCGCAAAGGCAAGTGAATCGACGCAGAACGTCGTCGATGCAGGCCCCGACCCAAAAGGCGAGGACTTGTGCGAAGCCTGGAACCGTGAAAGAAGCGTGAGTGTGGGGAACCATGTGCCAGACAGGAGCCGGGGAGCCAAGAGGTGCGTAGAGCCGGGGAATGAACATAAGGAGAAGCCGTCTGGGGCGAGTACCGGCAGGGAAGCGGAGATTGCCGCAAGGCTACGAACCGCGGAACTGCGAGGGGAGGAGAACGGGCATGGAAGAACTAAGGCAGGACAAGCACGCTCGTGAAGGAGTAAAGACGCAAGCAGGACGAAAATGGTACAGCCTCATCGACAAGATCTGGGCGAAGCCAAACCTGGAGGAAGCCTTCCGGGAGGTCAAGCGAAACCGTGGAGCGGCAGGGGTGGATCGGGTGACCGTAAAGGCATACGAATCGACGCTGGAGTCTAATCTAGAGGGATTTCAGCAGGCGCTAAAGGACAAGAAGTACCGGCCCAAGCCGGTAAAACGCGTCTATATCCCGAAAGCAGACGGAACGCAAAGACCGCTGGGGATTCCTACCGTGGAAGACCGAGTGGTGCAAGCCGCAGCAAGGCGGGTACTGGAACCCCTCTTCGAAGAACAGTTCATGGCATGCAGCTATGGATTCCGGCCCGGAAGAAGCGCGCACATGGCGCTCGAGAACATCCGCAAGGATCTGGCGGACGGATATCGTTTTGTCATCGATGCGGATATCGTACTTCGACGCCATCCCGCACGAGAAATTAATGGAGATGGTAAAGTGGACCGTCGTGGACGGAAGCGTGCTCCGGCTCCTGGAAAGCTTTCTGAAAGCCGGAATCATGGAGGGAGGCAGCTTCCGCCTGAACGAGCAGGGAACGCCGCAGGGTGGGTATGGATTATTCGCTTTATTCGAGGAAAGGCCACTGCGAACGGACAGATTACTTATAACGAATAAATACTACCTCCATATTGGATTACCCAGGTAAAATCGAGAGAAGAATGGAGGTAAAAATAGATGAGGCAAATAGATTATAGTAATTATTTTTGGCAGGATGAAGTGATACGGTTACGCGCAATACAGCCGGAAGATTGGGAAGAACACTACATCAATAGGTTTGATACTCCTGCACGGCGTCTTCTTGAATGCGCAGTTGAGCTACCGCCAACAATTACAGAGGCAAAGACGTTCGCGGAAAACTTCTCCGATTTCTCTTCGAATCGTCTTATGTTTACAATTGAAAACATGAATGGCGAGAATGTTGGCGGAATCAACCTAAACAGCATCGACGAAAGAAACGGCACTTTCAGTATTGGTATTCAAATCGACAGAGACCACCGAGGCAAGGGATACGGCACAAGAGCTGTACACATCCTTTTGAAGTATGCTTTTTTTGAGCGCAGACTGAATAAGTTTAATGATAATGTGCTTGAAGGAAACGAAACCTCTGCCGCGATGTTGAGAAAAGTCGGTTGTATTCAAGAGGGAGTTCGTCGCCAAGTCTACTACACGAATGGCCAATATTTAAACTCTATTCTATTTGGTTTAACCAAGGATGAATATGTGCAGCTCTTAAATGCCAACTCCAAGCAATAAGCGATGGTATAGCGGAATGATTGCAAACAGCCACCAACAATCTGTGTGAAGAGGCCGAGTCGGACGCGGGTTTTGGGGCTGTGACAGGTTACCGATGGCGGGCTGTTGCAGCCCTCTTTGGGCTTTTCTGTCAACAGCTTGCAAACAAGAGGTTGGAGAAAGCGGTTGCAGGAACCCCGGAGCCAGCCACGGTGAGGCGGTCGGGTCAGGTTGTTATTGAACGCTTGTCGGTTTTGCTTCATCCACAAACAAGTGCGGCGCAATCTTTCGTGCGGAGCAAGAGTCCGACTGCTTTTGGGAGCAATTCGCTTGGCATCTTGGCGTTCCCGGTATCAGCCACAAACCCTGTAATGTCGCGGTTGTTCAACTGGACGTATTTCGTACCATGCTTATGTCGTGGTGTCCGAGTATTTTTTTGCAGCGAAAACGGATCACCGCCGTTCTTGACGTACAGTTTGGCAAAAGTTCATATATAATAAACTATAAATTTTGGAAATCCGAGCGAACAAGATACAGGTCAATGGTTTCCTGGTTTGTCGCTGTTTGGAATACCATTCATATGGAGGCTATTTATGCTGAAGAACTATGCACAAAAAATACTGGAAGTGTACCCAAACCTACGAATCCATTCGGTCATCCTCAATGAAAACGGTCAAAACAACACGGTCATTGAGGTCAATAATGAACTCATCTTCCGTTTCCCCAAATATCATCAAGGCATTAAAGAGTTACATGAAGAAACGCGGTTATTAAAGTTCATATACAAGTACATTACTCTTGATATACCAAACCCTATTTATGAGAGCCTCGAATCGCAGACTGTGGGAGAGATATTTGTAGGCTATCGTAGGATACCGGGAAAAATTTTCGACATGCAAGCTTTTCACGCTATGGGCCATGAAGATTTAGATCTGATAGCCAACCAGCTGGCACAATTTTTATTTGAATTGCACAGTGTTCCTTTACAAGAAGAGTTCGTCGATCATCACTATCAAAAAAATCAATATAAGTATTGGGAGGACATGTACATACGTATTCAAGAGAAACTGTTTCGTTATATGAGCAATGAGAGTCAAGTACTCATAAGAAAGCATTTCGAGGACTTTTTGAATGATACAATGAACTTTCAATATAAACCAGCATTTGTGCATGGTGACTTCGGTGCGGGAAATATATTGATCGATCATCACCTTCCGAAAGTTGCAGGCGTAATTGATTTTGGCGGATCGCATGTAGGTGATCCCGCTGTGGATGCTGCCGCCATAATAAGCGGATACGGAGAAGATTTTTTGAAACAGATGTACAAATTCTACCCTGATCTTCAAGGCGCTGAATCGCGAATGAGGTTTTACAGGGGCACATTTGCGCTTCAAGAAGCTTTATTTGGTATTGAGAACAATGATGAAGAAGCGTTTAAGAACGGCATATTTAATTATCAATGATCATCCGAAAAGGCCGTTACTAACAGGTAAGATACCAGGTGGCCCCTATCAAATCTTCCTAGCAATAACGAAATATTCCTGAGAACTTTTCTTCAAGCAATTCGATTCGACAATTGAAAAATTCCCTTCCTCAATTGTATCGACTAAATTGCGTATTTTAAATGATTTGATATTCGGCATTAAACCAACTCTGCCTGCAAACAATAACAAGTATTTTAGAACGATCTTTTCTCCCACGCATGGTGTTGCAGAAATCAATAATCCTCCTGGTTTCAACAGTTCATTTATTCTTTGCAGAACGATCTGTTCATCTTCCAACAAATGCAGAACATGAAAGACCATGACGACATCGAATGAACCTTTCTCATACCTTTCATCAAAAATGGTTGTGTGAGCATAGTTAATATTTGCAATGTTCCGCTCTTTTGCCTTGTTTTCGGCAATGGCGATCATATTAGAAGATATATCAATCGCATGCATTCCTTTTACATATTCTGCAATTTCATTCGATATCAATCCAGTCCCACAGCCGTAATCCAAAACAATGTCGCTTATTTTGAGATGCGTTTTCGTTCTATTTATTATATTGATGTAAGTTTGTTCATCCTTCATCTCTATTTGATCATATTTACTTGCCGTTTTATCCCAAAAACTTTCTGATTTATTCATTTCAGTTACACCTTCTTTTCTAGAGTATCCGTCCGGTTAAATCCTTTAATGATTAGCCATATAGCCAAAACCAATTGTTGAGAGGCTATTGGAATGTTCAATATCATGTATGTTGCATCCAGACCGATGAAGCGAATCATAAATAATAAGCTTGCCGATATAGACAATGTAGACCCAATAAGACCCGAAACTGACAACCAACGTGGGACTAATTTTGTTTGGTAAAATATGCAGCTAATCAAGAACAAAGCCAAAACAAATGCAAGTGTCGTTGCCACATGGTTCACCAAATCACGTCCTTCCCGCAACAATCCACCCAGGGTCTGAAAATACGAACCATTCAGGGTTCCAACTTTTGCAAATTCGTGGCTTAACGTCAATAGCAATAGAAGAATGATTACACCAATAATAATGAACACACCCGCAATGATGCCGAAAGCAACAGATTCAAGAGCTAAACCTTTATGATGCTTACTTAAAATCGGATACATCAAAATAGGAATACCGACATATGCAACAACCATTAACAACTGGAAAAACGCCCCTATTAGTACCTGGTTTTCATTAGTAGAAGCCTTGACAAGGTAGTCTGCTCCATCTATAACAGGAACAACACTAAATATACCTGTAACCAACCCGGCTATTAATAACACCCCAGTAATTACTGCAGACCTTCTACCTGAATTTGTACTCTTCCTCAACATAATTAACCTCCTTTTAAAGGACGTGCGAATGAAGAGGTCAAAGAAGTAGCGATGATGAAAACCCCCGTTCAATCGTATAGCGAGAATCCGATCGCGACGGGCGAAGAATAAGAGCCGAGAGGCCGCGTCGGACGCGGATTGGTCGAGTTGAGTATTTGATTTTTCTCGTGCATCTACATTAATAAGGCACTTGATTGTCGTTGACCTTACTTGGGTTCTTCGTTTGCAACCGATGCTTTGCAAACAAGAATCCGACGAAATTTCCCCGCAATAGCGACAGCCGTTCCGGTTATCGTATGCGGGTTAACAGTTTGAAATGAATAACCGAGTCAATCAACATAAAATCAATACAACAAAGCGACCACAACGGAAGTTACTGTTACTCGTGCAAGTATCGCTCGCCTACCGCCAACGATGCGTTCTAAAAAGCCAGTCGAGGACAGGTTTGGCGACAGGTTTAAGGACAAGCGTGATAGCACCGATAATGTCGGGACCCACGGCGACGGGGGCTAGAAGGGCCTTTTGCGCATACTGATCGTTTATGATGTACGTCCACGTCGAGGAAGGGCTTTTCAAGCCTAACCGTTCCCACTCGGAAGGATCGTTCGAATGGCCGAGCCTTGCCAACATGCTCGAAGTTTCTTTTTCTATTTTCGCCGGCATTTGTTCGAACGCATGTATAATTCGCGCATGAAACTCGTCGATCGGGTTGAGGTTCGCAAGGCCTTCCAAATGGATGCCTTCGCGAATATACGAAACATATGCGAGATGCTCGGCCCAAAACTTGTCGATATAAAACAATCTGACGCGCTGTTCCGAGGGGCTCATTGGCGTTTCGCCGGTCAAAATAGCGAGGCGATCTTTATACAGGATGCGCCTTTGCTCCTCCACCATATCCGAATAGTGGTTCAGCTCTTGGCGGATGTGGAAGTTTTGGCCCATGATCACGTGCTGAATGTGGCCGATTTTGCTGCGCAGCATCGCTTCATCGAGCGGCTCGTCCTGTTTGAGTTTCTTGAAGGAGGAGGGGATCGCTTTGTCGATGCCGAAACGCAAAATCAAATCGTCCTCCAAGCTTACGAAAAATCTGGACGCCCCCGGATCTCCTTGCCGGCCTGCGCGACCGCGCAATTGGTCGTCGATTCGATTGCTTTCATTCGCGAGCGTACCGATGACATACAAACCGCCAAGCTTCGCGACAACATCCGCCTGCTTCGCGTCTCCGCCGCCAAGCCGTATATCCACGCCGCGCCCGGCCATGTTCGTGGACACTGTCACGGCGCCGATCTCTCCCGCTTTGGCAATGATTTCGGCTTCTTCCGAATCGTTTTTCGCGTTAAGCACATGGCCATTCACGCCGATTTGCCGAAGGCACTCCGCCAACATGCCCGACTCTTCGACGCTCGACGTGCCGATCAGAATCGGCCTTCCGGTCGCATGGACGGACGCGATTTCGGCGACCAGCGCTTTCAGCTTCGCTTCCTTGTGGGTATAGATTTTGTGAGGGTGATCGATTCGGATACAGGGACGATTGGGCGGAATTTGAACCACCTGCAGCGAATAAATATCCTCGAATTCGATCGCCGAAGCTTGGGCGGTAGCCGTCATTCCGCTGATTTTCGGGTATAAGCTCAGCAAATGCTGAAGCGTGATCGTGCCGAGTACTTGGCCGCCGGCTTTCGGACTAAGCCCTTCCTTCGCTTCCAGCGCGGCTTGCAGCCCGTCGGGCAAATGCCGGTTTTCCGCCACGCGTCCGGTATATTCGTCGATCAGTTCGATTTTACCGTCGCGTACAATGTAATCGATATCCCGTTGTAATAGAGCCTCTGCATGAAGAGCGCAATTGATGGACGTTAACAAATAATGGTTATGGCTTTCGTACAAATTACCGCAGTGCAATAGCGATTCTACCTTTTCGGAGCCGGCTTCGGTTAAGTAGATGTTACGCTTAAACTCATCGAAAACGAAATGCTCTTCATGATGCAATTGCTTGGCCACAGCCGCGAACCTTGTATCGTCGTTTCCAGTAGTTGCAGCTTCGCCTGCAATTACGAGCGGAACACGCGCCTCGTCGAGCAGCAGTGAATCCGCTTCGTCGACGATCACGTAATGAAAAGCCCGATGGACGGTGTCGCTTGCGGTCATCGCAATCGAGTCGCGCAAATAATCAAAGCCCGCCTCTTTGGCCGTCACGTACGTAATGTCCGCCGAATAAGCTTGCTTTTTCTCGGCCAAGCTCATGCCCGCTTGAATCGCGGCTACCGATAGTCCGAGAAACCGATAAATCGGTCCCATCCACTCCGCATCCCTGTTCGCCAAATAATCGTTAAACGTCAGGACGTGCACACCTTTGCCCGTTATCGCGTTTAAATACGCCGGCATAACGGCCGCAAGCGTCTTCCCTTCGCCTGTCTGCATTTCGACCAAATTCCCTTCGTGAAGGGCAATAGCCGCCATCATTTGAACCTCGTATGGCCGCATGCCAAGCGTTCGCTGCGCCGCTTCGCAAACGAGTGCGTAAGCATCGATCAGCAGCTTGTCGAGCGGCGCGCCAGCCTTGGCTTCGCTTTGAAGCCGCCTGGATTCGGCCTTTAGCCGATCGTCGTTCCACGCTCGCAAATCCCGTTTATTTATCGTTTCGGCTTTGTCCCGATAACCTTTCAGCTTGTGAAGCGCGTCGCGTTCATTCACCTTTTGCACCAGTTTGACGGCAATGTTCATGCGCACCCTGAGCCTCCCCTGGCTACCAAATATTGATAGGTATACGCTGGTTGCGCAAGGAGGTTTCACGGTGTGCTCGGATGGCTCTCGAAGAGCATACAACAGCGGAAGCGACTGGATCTCGTACGCGGAGAATCCGATCGCGGCGGGAGAAGAGTAGGAGACGGGAGAACGCGTTGGACGCGACAAACATGAAATCAGTAAAATGGGAGAAAAAGGATTTTTCTCTATGCGGATCGAATAAATGTTCTAACCCCCGTATCTGACATTTAAAAAAATTCGTTGTATAGGATAGAAAGTCTTGAGGTGGCTTGAAATTTTGAAACCGATTGCAGAGAAAATCTTACACCGTCGGGAGGAATGGGTATGAGCAGCTTGCGGCAAGGATTGATAGGTGAATATTTATTTAAAGGCAATGCGGAGGATACGAGCGACTATGGTCTTCATGGGAGGGTGGAAGGCGCTACATTAACGGAAGATCGTTTTGGTCAAGCAGATAGCGCTTATGCGTTCTCTGGTAAGGGCGATTACATTGTGCTGAACCCCCTCCCGAACCTTGACGCGGGGGCCTTCTCCTTGTCCGTTTGGGTAAAGTACGATCAGGAAGCAGCGCTGAAAGGGTGGAACAGTGCCATCGTTTCGCAGGACGATCATGGTCGCATGCTCGATCAATCCCGACGCGTATTTCAATTGAGCACCAAAGGAGAGTATGTGACCTGGCATCGAATGAGACAATCGAAGGATGCGGTCGGGAAGCAACCTATCCAGAAAGGCGTATGGTATCACTTTGCCGCGATTTATGATGAGACGCAACACAAGCTCTATGTGAACGGCGAGCTGCAGGATGTGCAAACCGGTTCATTCCGCCCCAACGTCGAAGAACTCATCTATATTGGCAAAAAGAACTCCGATGAGAAGCGGTTCTGGTTCCATGGAGTGCTGGACGATATTCGAATATACGATAGATCGTTAACGGACAACGAGGTTCTCGAGCTCTATGCTGAACAAGGATATGTCGGTAATCCTGGGACGACGCCCGAACCACCGCGTATCGTTCGCAAAGCGGCAGCCTCCAAGAAGTGGATGAACAAGCCGATTCGCGTAAGGAAGACGTTGGATTTCCGCAAAATCGAGTGGAACGACTGCTATAATTCATTTGCGCTCGCTCTGTATGGCGTCATGCGGTATTCGGATAAGCAGACGAGTTGGCCTCAAGCGTTAGTTTATACGGGACAGGGGTTCGCCATAAATACGGATACGACCGTGGCGCCCATGGATGTACTCGGGAACGGCAGCTTGCTTCAAGAAGCGCTGCAGAACCTGGGTTTCGATATGGAGGTTCTCGCTGCGAATATCCATGGCGGCGACTGGGAGGAAGATACCGTCGAAAGAGCGTTATACATGGTTCGGGACAGTATTCAACGGGGATATCCGGTTATCGGGTGGAACCTGGACAACTATGAGTACGGACTTATCTATGGCTACGATGACAAGCGCAGCGTATTGAACATTCAAGATATTAACGCACGGGACGGCGGAGAGCTGTCTTATGACGATTTTGGTCGGCGTCCGCTTCATGGCAATTCCATAGATCCGGAAATGTTCGTGCTGGCGCTTCGCGAGAAGAGCGAGACTTCGCATCCGCATCTTAGCGTTACCAGATACTCGGAGCAAGAAGACACAGCGTATCGGAGCACGTTAAGGAAGGCGCTCTCTCTTGCCATTCGGCATATGGAGGGAGAGGGACTAACGGGAGAGGATGGGCGAAAAAACGGAATCGCCGCTATCGATGCTTGGATTACGGCTTTCGAGACAGAGGCGGCACATCGTTTCTTTACAAGCTACAATCTCTTATGGCTTACTTCTACGCGGCAGTACTTGATTCCATTCTTTACCCAATCGGCCATTACCCATTGTACGGGGATTCAGGATCATGCTTTGCAGCATCTGATGCTGGAGGCGGCCGATGTTTATTTGACAAGCTATCGAACTTGGGTATATTTGCGTGAGCTGTTCCCGTTCCCGCAAGGGGCAGATACGACCGATCCGCGATTGAAATCCGAAGCCATCCGGCTGCTCAAGGAAGCGCGGAAAGCGGAGGTTGCCGGGCTCAAGGTATTACAACGCATGGTCGACCACCTATCTGTTTGATGATTGGATCGGTTACGAGAGGAATCCGGATTGGAGGGCTGTGACAGTTTGCCGGGAGGCGGGCTGGTGCGGCTCTTTTTGGGCTTTTCGCTTAACAGTCAGCTTGCAAACAAGAACCTGTATGATTTGTCGAATAGAATCGTCGATTTAATGATAAACGTTAAAATTGGCATTGGGTTTCCTTCCGAACGTTTTGTACAGGCGGACATGGCTTGAATCCGGTTAGGAATTTCGAAGCTGTGGCATCTAAACTGATGTGGACGAAGGAGGGAACATGTTGCAGGCGGAAAAGGAGCCAAAGCCCGATCAGGAACTTGTGGCTAGGGCAAGGGAAGGCGATCCGGACGCCTTCGGCGAGTTGGTGCGTCGGCATCGGGCAAGAGCGATTGGCGTGGCGCAGACGCTGACCCAGGATTCGCATATGGCCGAGGATATCGTGCAGGAAGCGCTAGTGAAAGCATTTCTCAAGCTTGGATCGCTGATGGATGAGCGGCGCTTCGCCCCTTGGTTATCGCGGATCGTACGCAATGAGGCGTACATGAAGCTGCGCCGGGGAGGACCTCACGGCAAGGAACGGCCGTTCACGGCCTGGACGGGCTTCCCCAAACGCAGGACAACACCGACAAATGCGAACCGTGCTATGGCTGTCCTGTCCGCACATAGCGAGGATGAACGCTGGACGATCGACGATGTTCTGTTCCGCCTTGGCCTAAGTGCGCTTGAGTCGGATCGACAGACGTCCGACCCGACTTCCGTTCTGCTGCGCCAGGAGCTGATCGAAGGCATCCGAAGCCTGCTGCATTGCCTGACGAGTCGCGAGAAGGACGTGTTCGAACGGTTTTTCCTGGACCAACTGTCGCCCCAGGACATCGCTGCGTTTCTCCATACCTCCGTTGCTAGTATCTACAACAGCATATCTCGTGCCCGAATGAAGGTGCAGCATGAAAGACTTCGCGTCCACGTCAGCATGTACATTGATAAGCGAAGGGCACTTGGCAAGCCAAAGCGAAAGCTGCTGGCTCCGCCTTGTATTCGTATCGCATGGAGGGATGGAGAGTAATGGCGGGAAATCCAAGAAATGATTTTACGTGGAGCCGCAATACCGACACCGAGAGTATTCATAGCATGGTGCAATACACCGACAAAAAGGGGATGTCCCACACGGACGTCATGGGCTTTACCGCTCATGCATTCCGCATCATTATCGACAGCGAGGAAGTAGAGGTTGGAAGCTACTCCTTTTTCGATTGGCAGCTGAGGCACGCGGAAGCGTTGCGCAATCTGGGATATACCGTACAGACGACAGGCAGACAAAATCACATCTCACCGACGCCAGAGGAGCTCGAGACGGCGCTGGCGATGATCCAGACAAGTCTGGATGCAGGCATCCCGGCATTAAGCTGGGACTTGTTCATACCCGAATGGGGTGTCATCTACGGCTACGACGATGAGACCCGTATGCTGCAATGCCGCGACGTTCGTCGAGATGGCGAACTGCCCTACGAGAAGCTGGGGCGCGGCGAGGTGACGGAGTTGTATTTGCTTACGATCACGGACTCGAAGCCCGTTGATCGTCGAACGATGCTGAGAGGCGCGTTGAAGCTTGCACTCGAGCATGCGCATGTACAGCAGTTCCGGGAGGACGAGAGTGCGGGACATCGCAACGGACTGGCCGCGTTCGATGCCTGGATATACGCCCTTGAGCGGAGAGCCGCCAATCCGTTCGGCAATGCCGTCAATACAGGAAAAGTTTGCGATGCGCGCGAGTTCGCCGTACAGTTCTTGAAGGAGATGGCGGAGGATTGGAAGCAGCCGGAAGAAGGACCGCTGCGTCAATTGGCTCGCCAAGCCGCAGATCAGTATGCCATTGTCGCGGGCAACCTGTCGATGATGCGCGATATGTTCCCATTCCCGCACGGTGGCGAGCCTGGAAACGATGCGGAGGCGACCCGGGCGATCGCTCTGCTAAGGGAAGCCAAGGAAGCGGAGACGGAGGGTGTCGCGTTGCTTGCACGAATGCTGGAGCTGCTCGAGCAGGATGCGTAGGACAGCATGAACGGGCGGTAGAGTCCGGTCGGGGCTGACGTCAACGTTCCTGCTTCGGAAAGTCGATCAGCACGTTGAACTGATCGCCCTGAATATCGATCCGAATGCTGCCGCCCTGCAGCTCGACGATGCTCCTGGCGATGGCGAGACCCAGCCCCGATCCCTCGGAATGGCGCGACTCGTCGGCTCTCTTAAACCGCTCGAACAATTCTTTCAGATGGCCCCTGACCCACTTATCGTGTTCCGACTCAAACCCCATTCTCCATTCGCTCCTTTAGACAAGCACAAAAAAGCCCCGACTTCTCTCCGGATCAGGAAAGGAAGCGGGGCATTCTTTGCCACTTGTTTGCGATTCGATAGTTATAATGTGCCACAAAATGGGAGGGAGCGCAATAGGGAATGCTCGGCTAGATCCGAAGAGTGTTAGCCCCGAAGCTTGTACAGGTAGTCTTTTCCTTCGATTGTTACGGTAATGACGACCGGCTTTTCGTCTTTGGCCGCCTCTTTGGGGAGTTCGGCAATGAAGTGCAGCACCCGCGTTTTAAGCGGTTCGATGCTGCTAATATTGGTAAAGGTAAAATTGCCGCCGCCCTGCTCCTCGATAGTGGAGAAGCTATCGTATTCATATTTGCCGTCGTATTTGACTTTCACGCTCGCAAATTCGTCCGCGCTTTTGCTTTCTGCAAGCAGGCTCTTGATGCTGATTACGGTATCGAGATAGATGTTTTCTTTGTCTTTCACTTCATAGTACGTATAAAAGCTGTCGGGTTTCGGAGGGACGACTTTGGCGGTGAAGCTTGCTTTCTTGACGGTCATTTCGGCAAAATCCGGAATGGCGGTCGCTTTGTTTAGGGCGAGCACGTTTTCCGTGCCTTCATTCGATTTCTTATCGGAATCAGCATTAGCCGGTCCCTTCTCCTTCTCTGTCTGCGCGGGTGGGGTGTTTTTGGCTAGCTCGTCCCTTAATTTCTGATTCTCGGTAGTGAGCTGGCTGATCTGATCTTTCAGTTGTTTGATGTCTTCCGAAGAGCCTGCCGATGAGTTGGAACTGCATGCAGAAATAACTGCCATTGCCGCAAGTACGAATATTGCCTTTTTCATGCTGGTAAAATCCCCCTTTTTGTAGCTAAATTCGACATGCGGCGCCAGAATCCTCTAATCTTCGCAATGATTGTTATCTCTAGAACCTTTCAAACGTAGATCCAAAGTCGTTCCCAACGTCTTCACCGGTCCCACGCCGCTGCGTTATATGATTTTTCGAATACAATCGCCCCGATTTCCGCAAAAATCGTCCGATTTATTCGGTTTTTCAAATAGAGTCGGCCCATTTCACCTTCTTGGAGCAAAATGTATTCGATTTTTCATATACAATGGCTGGATGCGCTGCAATGGTACGGTATGACCGGCATCAGTACAGTGACGGAACGGCATGACCGCTATCGTGCGCTGCAATGGTACGGTATGACCGCCATCAGTACAGTGACGGAACGGCATGATCGCTATCGTACGCAAACGCTGTCGTACCCCGTTCCCGTGCGCAAACGCTGCGACGCCCCGTTCCCTTCGCCCCTCAATCCGCCGCATCCATCTTCTCCAGCGCCGCTATGGCGGTCTGAAGCTCCACATCCTGCCCCTCGATATACTTGGCGGCGAAGGTCATCTCGTTCAGCGGCACGAGAATGTCCGGCACGGCCCCGCCCCGTCCTTCGCCGTCGCTATCGCCCAGAATGGCATTATGGGCGTCCAGCGAGCGTCCATCCGGGAAACGCAGCAGGTACCCTTCCGGCATGATCGCCTCGATTGGGCGGCTCACTACGCCGAAGGAGCCGTTCGTAGAGGTGAAGCCGACAATCCGCGTATTCGGCTGGCCCTTAAGCGTCACTGGCAAGCCTTCCCCCGAACTGACCGTGCTGTGGTTCACGAGAATGGCGATCTTTCCCCGAAAGCCCGACTTGCTCGGCGCAATGACGCGGGTCTCGCCTGCATTCCGTTCGAATCGGCCGGTGATCCGGCTATAGTAGCTGACGGATTCGTAATGCCGCTTTTGCACGGTCAAGTAGCCGGCGATGGCCGCGGCCAGGTCGTCGTCGCCGCCGGGATTGTCGCGGACGTCGACGATGAGGCCTTTGACGGATGCCTTCCGAAAACCTTTGACGATCTCCGCAAAGGCTCGGGCAGGATCGGGCATATCGTCATTCGCCAGAAAGTAGCGGATTTTAATATAGCCGTATCCGTTATCGAGCACGCGTCCCTCTACGGGGACGTCCGTCGGCTTTAGCTTGATTTTGGTGGCTTTGAGGGTGGCGTACTCGTCGTCGTAGGCTTGCAGGGTCGCTTTTCTCGGCAACTGGTCCGCCCGGCTCCGGTAGGTCACCTCGACTTGACTGCCGACCGCCGCCCGCGGCAGGAATCGGCCCTGATTCATCCGCCGGTCGCCGTCCGTGGCCATCGGATTCTCGCTCCACTCGACTTCCCGATACGCCGTTTGGGCGGGTTTTCCGTTCCACGTGACAATCTCGTCTCCCAGCGCCATACCGCTCTGCTCCGCGGGACTGCCCGGCAGCAGCAAGCTCACCCGAACTTGTCCGTTATCCAGCAGGACGGTGCTGATGCCGAAGCCGCCCCCGGCCGCTTGGCGGAAAACGGGATTATCCGCGTACAAAGCTTCGTTGACGATCTTGACATGCCCGTCCCGCAACGAAAAGAGATACTCCCGCAAGGCGGCATAATACAGTTCCTTGTCGTGCTCTTTCTCCGCCTTCCGAAAGATCGGCGCATACTTGCGCTCCAACGCCTGCCAGTCGACCTTTTTCCAGTCCCCGAAAGGATATTCCCGGGACAGCCGCTCGTTCAACCGGATAAACGCCTGGGAATAGCTCAGCCCGCCAAAGTCGCTGGCCGGATTGTAGCGCAGCTCTCCCGCGACCGTCAGCGCCAACATGATCGGGATCAGCGCGATGACACAACAGGCGCTGCGAAGCACCAGGCGCTTCTTGCTCTGGACACGCCGCCGTGGCGACCAGATTCTTCTTGCGGTGAACAAAAACAGCAAGCCGCTCAGTGCGTACAAAACCAAGGCGGGCAGCGTCGTATCCCCGCTAACCAAACTAGCCATAGCGATCAGCAGACCGACGCTCGGCACGAAATCCAGCCATCGGCGATGACGACGAATCGGCAGGGCGTGCCGCCCGAACCAAAAGAGAAGAATGACGCACAACAGCATCTCGTACGGGGTTAACCATTTATAGGCGCCCAGCACATTTTCCAACACGTTTCCCATCTTTCCAGCCTCCCGCTTGTTCGCAAAAGTCGCGTTGCACAGGAAGCATAGGAAGGAAATATGAACGGAGCGTGAACGGTTGCCGCGAATCCGCAGCGGGAAAGGCTATATCTCCTCATTCGGCGGACGAAGAGGCGCGGCGTTCCGCGGGAGCGTCACCGTGACGGTGGTGCCCTGCCCGACAAGACTGGCGGCTTCGATCCGGCCCTGGTGCAGATGAACGATCTGCCGGACGATGGACAGTCCAAGACCGCTCCCGCTTCCGCCGCGGCGGGAGCGGTCGGCCTTGTAGAAGCGATCGAAGACGCGGCCGAGATCCTCGGGGGAAATCCCGACGCCCGTGTCCGCGACGGTGATCATGTAGGTGTCGCCTTGCACAACCAGCTCCATCGTGATCCGGCCGCCGGGCGGAGTGAACTTGATGCTGTTGCCGAGCAGATTCGTCCAGAGCTGATTAAGCTGGTCGGGGTCCGCCGTGATTTTGAGCGCGGGAGGCAGCTTCAGATCGAGGGTCAGCCGCTTGGCCGCCCATAGCGGTTCCGTCGCGACCGCGACCTGGCGAATGCTTTCGTCCAAATGGAATGTCCGCGCCTCGAAGGGGTGGTGCTCCGATTCCAGGGAAGCCAATCTCAGCAGGTTGTCGCTAAGCCGGGACAGCCGTTCGCTTTCCGCCACAATGATATCCAGGTAACGGGTCCGGTTCTCCTCCGTCACCAGCTCCGGGGACTTCAACGCCTCGGCGAAGCCGGAGATGGACGTTAGCGGCGACTGGATCTCGTGCGAGACGTTGGAGACGAAGTCCTGCCGCATCCCCTCCAGCTGCTTGAGATCGCGGGCCATCTCGTTGAAGCTGCGGGCGAGCTCCCCCAACTCGTCTTTCCGCTTCAGCTTGAGTTCGACGTCGAAGCGGCCCTTGGCCAACGCCCGGGTCGCCGTCGTCAAGGTGCGCAAAGGCTTCACCAAGTATCTCGCGGCCACCAGAATGCACAAGCTCCCGGCAGCCAGCACCAGCACCAGCAACGTCGATATGAATTGAAGGATCGTGCTCTCGTTTTTGGAGGAGGTCAATAGAAACAAGGCGTAGGTGCGGCCCTGAACCTCCAGCGGAAGGCCAACCGCCAGTTCGTCGATGCCTTGGATAGCCGAACGGTAGGGCTGTCCGCGCAGCACCTGCCGAACCGCTTCCGGGGCAATGGCGCCGATGCGCTCCGCTTTCACCGGACCGAACGTCTTAGGCGGGTCAGACTCGCCGAACAAAACCAGCGGATAGGAGATCAGGCGGGAAACGTCGGTCAGGAAGCCGTCGACATCCTGCGGCCGTGTCCGCTCGTAGAGATGGGTCACCTGTTCGCCGGCGGCGGTCATTTCCGCTTGTCCGAGGTGGTTCAGCTTGGACTGGAAAAGCGCAAATCCGATAAGAACGGACGACAGCAGACTGAAAACGATGATCGCTAGAAAGGTCAGCACGATTCGTACGTACAAGGTCTTCATGGCGCCTGCACCACAAGCCGATAGCCGAGGCTCCGGGCCGTCTCGATGTGAAAATGACGGGTATCTCCCGCAAAACGCTGCCGCAGCCGTTTGATATGCACGTCGACCGTCCGGTCGTCGCCCTCGTAATCCATCCCCCAAATCTGGACGATGAGGGCTTCCCGGGTGAAGATTTGCCCGGGATGGCTGGCGAGCTTGAACAGCAGCTCGAACTCCTTCAGGGGAATGGCCGACTCCACGCCGTCGCGGATCACCTGGTTGCTGCGGCCGTCCAGCACGATTCCGCCCAATTGAATGACCTGAGAGAAGGCGATCCGATACCGCTTCAGCAGCGATTTGACGCGCATCACCAGCTCCATCGGGTGGAACGGCTTGGTCAAGTAATCGTCGCTGCCGAGCTGGAAGCCTCTGACCCGGTGAGCCGCTTCGCCTTTGGCCGTCACCATGAGCAGCGGGAGATCGGCATCCCGCTTACGAATCTCTCTGCATAGCTCCCAGCCGTCCATCGTAGGCATCATAATATCGAGAATGACGAGTTGGATGCCGGACGCCTCGATGAGCTCGAGCGCTCCCGCGCCATCCTCCGCTTCGACCACTTCAAAGCCTTCATTCCGCAGAAACAGACTCATGAGCTCGCGAATATGGGGATCGTCGTCGGCAATCAATATTTTCGTCATGGCTGCGCTGCGCTCCTTCGAAGTTGCTCTGACATATTATAGCAGCTAGAGCCGCGCACAGAACAGGGTTGACGGAGGACGATTCTTTCCGATAACATCGACCTAAAAGCTCCCTTGCGCACCGACGGTGGGTGCCAAGGCGAGCATTTTCTTTTTGAGGGAGGAAGACATGGATTACCTGAAAGACCTGCTCGCCGATCTGGGAATGAAGGCGGACGCGGCCAGCTTTACGGCAAGCGCCATCCTCATTGTCGGCATCGTCGCGCTGAGCATCCTGGGCAATTTTGCAACCAAGAAGGTCGTGCTGAAGATCGTCACCCGCTACATACGGAGCAACCGATTCCGGTGGAATCAATTCATATTGGAACGAAAGGTGGTCCAGAAGCTTTCCCACATCGTTCCTGTGCTCATTCTCTATTATTTCTCCTTTAGCTTCCCCTCCTATCAGCTATGGATCGAAAAAGGCGTCGTCATTTATTTGATCGTCGTGACGCTGGGGGTGCTGGATGCCCTGCTCAGCGCGGCGAACGACATCTATACCACGTTCGAAATCTCCAAGAGTCGGCCGATCAGAGGCTACATCCAGGTCGTGAAGATTTTCGTATTCCTTATCGGCGGCATTTTGGTCATCTCCAGGTTGATCGGCGAAAGTCCGCTCATTCTCCTCAGCGGGATTGGCGCATTGTCGGCCGTGATGATGTTGATTTTCAAAGACTCGCTGCTCGGTCTCGTTGCGGGCATCCAATTGGCGTCCAACGACATGGTCCGCGTCGGCGATTGGATCGAGATGCCCAAGTACGGCGCGGACGGGGACGTCATCGATCTCTCTCTGAATACGGTCAAGGTGCAGAATTGGGACAAGACGATTACGACGCTGCCGACCTACGCGCTCATCTCGGACTCGTTCAAAAACTGGAGAGGCATGCAAAACGCCGGAGGAAGGCGGATCAAACGCTCGATCTACATCGATATGAGCAGCATCGGCTTTTGCAGTCCGGAGCAGATTCGGGCGTTCAAGAAAATCGAGTACGTGCGCGATTACCTCATCGAGAAGGAGGAGGAAATCGACCGGCACAACGAGGAGCGGGCCGTCGACCGTTCGTCCCTAGTCAACGGGCGGGCCATGACGAACATCGGCGTGTTCCGCGCGTATGTCCAGCGCTATCTGGAGCACCATCCGATGATTCACCAGGGCATGACCCGCATGGTCCGGCAGCTGGCGCCTGGAGAGATGGGGCTTCCCGTCGAAATTTACGCTTTTACGAATGTGACCGTTTGGGCCGTCTACGAAGGCGTGCAGTCCGACATCTTCGACCACATTCTGGCGATCGCGCCGGCGTTCGGGCTTCGCGTCTTCCAGAGCCCGTCTGGGCATGATATGCAGCGGATGATGCACGCGGACGCGGCCGCGCGATAGGATGATGGAATAATCCCCCGCCCTAGCAGAAACGGCGCGGCATTTGCAAGGAGGGTCGAAGGTCCATCCGGTAGATTGGTGGGGGGAGTGGGTCGCCGTGGTTCAAAAGTAAAGACGGAAGGAGAGGAAGCCCATGAAGATCGAACCGGCGCGGGAATCGGACTACGCCTACCTCTTGGAGCGCGACAGGCATCTGTTGGAACCGTTGATCCGGCCCAAAATCCGCGCGAACGAAATCTATATGCTGCGGGACGGAGATGGAACGAACATCGGCTGGTTAAGGTACGGGTACTTCTGGGACAACACGCCGTTTATGAACATGATCTGGATCGACGAAGCGTACCGGAAGCAGGGAGCGGGCAAGCGCGCGGCACTCTTTTGGGAGAGCAAAATGAAAAAGCAGGGCCACAAGCTGCTGATGACTTCCACCTTGGCCAACGAGGAGGCGCAGCATTTTTACCGCAAATTGGGCTACAAGGACGCGGGCTGCCTGCTGTTGGAGAACGAACCGTTGGAAATTTTGCTCACCAAGGCGATTTAGCGAACCGAAATCTGTTGTCAATAGGAGGTGTTTAGGATGAAGGTAAGAAAATCAATCAGAAGCGTCTGAGGAGGAAAAATGGGCATGAATCAAACGTTGCGAGGCTTTGCAACCATCAGCTACTGGGCGGAGGATGTGGAGGCGGCTAAGACCTGGTACTCGGAGCTGCTCGGAATCTCGCCGTATTTCGAACGTTCCGGACCTGATGGGCGGCTGGCATACGCCGAATTTCGTCTTGGCGACTATCAGCACGAGTTAGGCCTAATCGATCGCAGGTTCGCTCCCGCGCGTGCGATGGACGGGCCGGGCGGTGCCCTTATGTACTGGCATGTGGATGATGTCGAAGCCACCTTCCGGAAGTTGAAGGCGATGGGAGCCGAGGAATACGAACCGGTTACCCGTCGCGGAGGAGGGTTCGTCACCGCTTCCGTCACGGACCCGTTCGGCAATGTGCTCGGCATCATGTACAACCCGCACGATTTGGAAATCAGGGATACGAACGCGAACGAGTGACCGACGTTGGGGAACGGAGGAAGGACCAAGTGGACGTCGATATAAGGCCTGTCCGCGAAGAAGACGATGCAAGCGCCTATGCCTTCCAGTGCGAGTATTTGGATCGGGAGAGCAGGGCCGATTTTGCGAATCGAATGGAAGCCGGCCGCGACTGGTATCTCGGGGCGTTCTTGGCGGGGGAGTTGGTCGGCGTATGCTATGGCGCGCCTTCGCGGCGGGAAGCCGGGACCGCGCAGCTTCAAGGCATCGCCGTGAATCTCGACGAGACCAGACGTCTGGCGAGGAAGGAATTCGAACGCGTCCGCATCCCCGACGGCCGGCTCGCCAAGTCCATCCAGGAGCAACTGCGTGCCAAGCACCGGCCGGCGGAGGTCATCTTGATTTTTGAGAAGGAGATCGGAGCCGGTCCCCATGCTTAATCTTCATGATCAGTGCTATACTGTTAGTGGAGGTGAAGGTCCATGTCTTTGAAATCGCTAGTTGAATCCAAGCAGGATACGATTCTCCGAATTGCCCAAATAAACGGCGTCAAGAAAATAAGCGTATTTGGATCCGTCGCCAAAGAAGAAGATCATGAGCATAGCGACATCGATTTCTTGGTTGAATTTGAAGACCATAGGACTCTTTTTGATTTGATTCGGCTTAAGCATGACCTCGAGGCATTATTGAATAGATCCGTTGATGTGGTAACCGAAAACGCCGTCCACTGGAAGCTTAAAGATCAAATTCTTCACGAGGCTATACAGCTATGAGGGACGATCAAGTGTATCTGACCCATATCGTCGAATGCAGGCTTACGGGATGTTTTAATTCATGACTATTTGGGCGTAGATATTAAAATCGTCTGGGGCGTTGTAAAACAAGAATTGCCACGAATATTAGTACAAGTTAAAGCATTATCGGAATGAAGACTAAAAGTTCTCACCCGCCGCCGTCCTTGGACTTGGATCCGATCAGATAGCCGATAATCGTCGACTCGACGGGAAGCACTACGAGCGTCCACAGCTCCTTCAGCCCGAAGTCGGACGAGCGGAATCGCTCGGGCGTCAGGGTGTAGACGAGCGCGATGAGCAGCACCCCGAGCGCGATCGTGCCGACGATATACAGGCGGACATTGTCCCCCGAACCGAAAAACTTGCCGAGAAAGCCAAGCTCCGCCTTGCGCTTTTCGTTCTCGGCGTTCGCGGCGATAATTTTGCTGGCGACCTTTGGATCCTGGATCTCGAGCTTGTTCATGATCCCGCGACCCCCTCGCCCGCATAAAACGTAAACGTCAGCGACCACGAGGTGGCGTCCATGTTGATCGTCACTTCGTAGCGCAGCGAGAGCTTGCGGTTGTCCAGCACGCCGAGGTGGATCAGGTCGTGGTTGCCGGTCGGCTTGCCCCGGGGAAAATTGACGCAGGCGATCCGCACCTCGTTGTAGCGAACAAGACGGATGTCCGTCATGAAGTCGTCCCGCTCCGGCTCCCGCTCGAGACAGAATACGAACTTCAGGGGCTCGTGCTCCTCCGACAAGACGATCTCGATCGGATTCATTCCATAGGCGAACACTCTGCCGTGGTAGACGACTTCGAATCCGCCGGACGTAATTTTCATGGCGCTCCCTCCGGGTGCCCGCTTAGGTATGAGCCTTATGCTTCATTCTACGAAGCGATTCGTCGCCGCATGACAAGAGCCGTCTTCCCGATGCAGGGAGGACGGCTCTTTGGATCGCGTGCCTTCGCTTCGCTCGGCCGGGGCGCGCTAGCCCGACATCTCCCCCCAACGCCGTTCTTTCCACGCGAAGGTGATGCCGAGGCCGATGGCCATGATGACGGCGGCGAACAGGTACGGATAGTTGATGTCGATGTCGAACAACACGCCGCCGATCGCCGGTCCGATGATGTTGCCCAAGCTCGTGTAGGTGGAGTTCATCCCGGCCACGAAGCCTTGTTCTTGGCCGGCGGAGCGGGACAAGAACGTCGTCAGCGCCGGGCGCAGCAGGTCGAAGGCGAGGAAGATGAAGCACGTCAACGCGAGCACGGCCCAGAAGCCGGCGATGAAGACGGCGGCCACCGCCAATACCGCGCCTACGATCAAGCAGATCTGGATCAGCTTTTTCTCCCCGAGCCGGTCCACCATCTTCCCGAACAAAAAGATTTGGACGATCACGCCGAAGATGGAGCTGATGGTAATGATGACGGCTATATCCTTGGGCGTGAACCCGAATTTGTGGGCGCTGAACAAGCTGAAGATGGTTTCGTAGGCGGACAGGCCGAAGGCGAGCACGAATACGATCACAAAGGCGATCAAGTAGAGCGGCTGCAGCGACTTGGCCAGATCGCGGATAAAGGTCGATTCGTCCGCCTGCGCGGCCATTTCCGCGAGCTGCGCCTTGGTCAGCGGTTCCTTTAGAACCAACAAGGACGAAATGCAGGCGATGAAAGCCGCCCCCGCCGCAAAGTAGAAGGGGGTGCGGACGCCGTATTCCGCGAGAAAGCCGCCGATGCCGGGGCCGATAATAAAGCCGGTGCTGATGGCGGCGGACATGTAGCCCATCGCCTTGGGCCGCTCCTCAACGGACGTGATGTCCGCCAGATAGGCTGTGACGGCGGGCATAATAAAGGCGGCGCTGAAACCGCCGAGAACTCTCGCGAAATAAAGCACGGCGACGTGCGTGCCCGCTCCGAAGATCCATTCCGACACCCCGAACAGGATCAGGCCGACGACGATCATGTTTTTGCGGCCGTAACGATCGACCCACCGTCCGGCGAGCGGAGACATCAGCAGCTGCGCCATCGCGAATACCGCGACCAGATAGCCCATCGTTTTTCCCGACAAGTGCATGATGTCCATGAAGGACGGCATGACGGGAATGACGAGCCCGATGCCGAGAAAGGCGATAAAGATGTTGCTGAGCAACAGAAGAAGGACCGCTTTTTGTTCTTTTATCGTTTTATTCATTATCATTCCCTCGTTCAAATGAATTCCCTCGTTCAAATTCCAAAATTACCGGCGCGAAATGCCTCTCCAAAAAACGGTCCACAACGCTTCCAGCTTATCCATCAGCTTTTTTTCGTCGTCGTCGTACACGAGACTCAGCATCAAGGAGTCGATGATGCCCATGAAGGCGAGCGCAGGCGTGTCTGCCGGGAGGTCGGCAATGGCGCCGGCCTCGGACCAACGTTGAAATGCGGATTGGAGAACCGTCCGAACCTTCTCCTCGGTATCGGCGAATTCCTTGCCGACCGCTTCGGCCAAGTGGGCCGGCGGAAAAAAGGAAACGCGCAGCCAAAACTTCAGCTGTTCGTCTTTTTGAAAAAGCTCGACGGTCTGGCGCAAAAACGCGTGCAGGATGTCCTCGGGATTTTGCGTACCCGCGCGATTGAAATACGGAAGGGTAAAAGACATTTCCGTCTCTTTCGCGTCCCGCAAAACTTGCATGAACAGATCGTCTTTTCCTTTGAAATGCGCGTAAAGCGATTGCTTCTTCATCCCGACTTCATCCGCGATTTGGGACAGGGACGCCCCCTCGTACCCGTGAACGGCGAAATATTTGAGCGCGGCCGCTTTGATGTCGTCGCTTTTCAATACGAACCCTCCTCGATTTACCTGACGAACGTTCGTCAGTCATCATACCAAAAGAAAATCCGAAAGGCAAGCGCGGAGCGACTCCCACCTAAGCTGCCCTTCGGATTCGTCGATTAACCGGCGAAGGCGTGCGGCTCCGGCGTGATGGACCCGAAAAATAGTAACCATACCTAAAATGCGATACCTGTTCTAGGAAATGTCGTGCGCTTACAATGACTCTATACAGCGCGGGGAAGCAAGCTTTGACGGTCTCGCCGTCCGCAGAGGATGGACGAGTCCGGCCGCGTGCGGAATGACCAGGAAGGTTGAGGTGCGGCAGCAATGAAGACAGAGGCAGAGGCGAGCGCTCCGGCTCCACGGACCGAGACGGGCAAGGCGAGAGGGCAAAAATGGCTGAGAAAGCTGTACGGCCAGCGGTACCTGCAGGTGATGGCGCTGCTCGGCGTCGCGTGGATGATCGTGTTCAACTACATTCCGATGTACGGCATCATCATCGCGTTCAAGGAGTACGACATCATTTTCCCGATGTCGATGGCGCCTTGGGTCGGACTGGACCACTTCAAGGAGTTTCTGTCCGACGACATGCTGCTCACCGTCCTCCGCAATACGCTGGGTATCAGCCTCATCAAGCTTATCATCGGCTTTCCGCTGCCGATTCTGTTCGCGCTGCTGCTGAACGAAGTCCGCTCCGTCGTCTTCAAGAAGTGGACCCAGACGATCACGTATTTGCCCCACTTCCTGAGTTGGGTCATCCTGGGGGGCATCCTCGCCACCTGGTTGTCCGACGTAGGCATCATCAACAAGATTTTGCTCGGCCTGAACATCATCGACGCGCCGATCAACTACTTGGCCGAACCTAAATATTTCTGGACCATCATCATCGTCTCGGATATTTGGAAAGAACTCGGCTGGTCTGCGATCATCTACCTGGCGGCCATCAGCAGCGTCTCGCCGGAGTACTACGAAGCGGCGACGATCGACGGCGCGGGGCGGATCCAGAAGATGCGGCACATCACCCTGCCGTCCATCATGGGCACGGTGACGATCCTGCTCATCCTGGCGATCGGCAACGTGCTGAACTCCAACTTCGACCAGATCCTCGTGCTGCGCAACCAGTTGAACGAGAGCGCCAGCACGGTTATCGACTACTACGTCTACCAGACGGGGCTTGTGGACAGCCGGTTCTCTTACTCTACGGCGGTCGGCCTGCTGAAGTCCGTCATCGCGCTTGTCCTGCTCGTCGGCGCGAACTTCGTCACCAAGAAGCTGAACAACAACTCTTTGTTCTAAAGGAGGCAAGGCCTCATGTTGACCTTCAAACGCCAGACCACCGGCGAGGCGGCCTTCGGCATCGCCAACGGCGTCCTGATGCTCGCCATTTGCTTCCTCACGCTGTACCCCGTCTGGTACGTCATCGTGAACGCGTTCAACGACGGGACGGACGCGATGCGGGGCGGCATCTACTGGTGGCCTAGGCAGTTCAGCCTGGAGAGCTTCCATGCCGTCTTCCGCAGCAGCGGCATCATGACCGCCATGGGGATCACGGTCGCCAAGACGTTGATCGGAGTCTTCGTCCACGTCCTGTTCACCGCGATGGTCGCCTACGCATTCAGCCGCAGGGAGCTGATCGGACGCCACTTGTACATGATCATCGGCACGATCACGATGTTTTTCGGCGGCGGCCTGATTCCGTACTACCTGCTCATTCGGGACCTCGGCATGCTGGACAATTTCCTCGTTTATATCATCCCGGCCGCATTCAGCTTTTTCGATCTCGTCATCTTCCTCAGCTTTTTCCGGGAGATCCCGGCGGGGCTGGAGGAGGCGGCGAAGATCGACGGGGCCAACGATATGGTCATCTTCCTGCGGGTCATCATCCCGGTCTCCATGCCGGTCGTCGCCACGATCGCCCTGTTCCACGGCGTATACCAATGGAACGACTACTTCACCGGCATGATCTATATGAACAACACCGACTTGCAGCCGATCCAGACGTTCCTTTACCGGGTCGTCGCCCAGTCGAGCTCCAACCAGATGCTCGCGGCGATGCCTAGCGGCGTCGCGCAAACCGTGACGAGCCAATCGCTCAAGCTGGCGACGATGATCGTGACGACTGCGCCGATCGTCATCGTGTATCCGTTCCTGCAGAAGTATTTCGTCAAAGGCTTCATGATCGGCTCCATTAAGGGCTGAGCGCGATTCGCAGCATGGTCGAAGCATCAAACGACGGTATCCATCCCGGCAACCCGGGATCGATATATACAGGCACTTATCACTTATCGAAAAGGGGCATCTCAATGGGAACGACGCGTAAAGTGGCAACGACGCTGCTGGCGCTTGCCATGACCCTCTCCGCAGCGGCCTGCTCCGGAGGCAAAAACAACGGCGGAAGCAACGCCGGTCCGTCCGAAGGCACAAGTTCGCCTTCGGCGAGTACGGAGGCTACTGCATCCGCATCTGCGTCTCCGTCCGGAGACGCGCCGGCCTGGCAGCAGGATACGTCGCCGATCACGTTCGACTGGTACATCAACTTCAGCTGGTTCAACAAAAAGTGGGGCGGCGACGCCACCGCCGAGTACATCACCAAGAAAACCGGCGTCAAACTGAACTTCATCGTTCCGGCCGGCAACGAGAACGAAAAGCTGAACACGATGATGGCTTCCGGCAAGCTGCCCGACTTCATCACGCTCGGCTGGTACGAGGAAGCCGTCCGCAAAATGACCGAAGGCAAGCTGGTGCTTCCGCTGAACGAGCTGGCGGATCAGTACGATCCCTACTTCTTCAAGGTAGCCGATCCGGCCAAGCTGGGCTGGTACAAGAAAGAAGACGGCAACGTATACGGCTATCCGAACGCCTCGTCCTCCCCGGCCGACTACGAGAAGTACGGCGAGAACTTCACGTCCAACCAGACGTTCGCCGTCCGCAAGGATATGTACGAAGCGCTGGGCAAGCCGGACATGAGCACGCCGGAAGGCTTCCTGAACGCGCTGAAGGCGGCCAAGGAGAAGTTCCCGGAAGTGAACGGCCAGCCTCTGATTCCGATCGGACTGCACGAATTCACCGACACGGGCAACTATTCGCTGGAAGGCTATCTGCAAAACTTCCTCGCCATCCCGCAGGAGAAGGACGGCAAGCTGTACGATCGCCGTCAGGATCCGGAGTATCTCAAGTGGCTGAAGGTGTTCCGCCAAGCGAACCAGGACGGCCTGCTCGCGAAGGACATCTTCATCGACAAGCGTCCGCAGATGGAGGAGAAGATCGCGCAAGGCCGCTACTTCGCGATGCTGTACCAGCGCTCCGACTTCGCGGCGCAGAACCTCAGCCTGTACCAAAAGGATCCGAACACGGCGTACATCGCCATCGACGGACCGAAAAACGCGAGCGGCGACCAGCAGACGCTGTCGGGTCCCGGCATCTCCGGCTGGACGGTCACGCTGATCTCCAAGGACGTCAAGGACAAGAAACGCGCCATCGCCTTCCTGAGCTACCTGATCAGCGAAGAAGGCAACAAAGATATGTTCCTCGGCGAAAAAGGCGTTACCTATGATACGATAGACGGCAAAGACCAATTCAAGCCGGAAGTGCTGGAGCTGCTCAACAAAGACCGTACCGCCTTCGACCAGAAGTACGGAGCTTCCTACACCTACTGGATGCTCATGGATACGAACATGAACCTGCAATGGGCGCCGCCGAGCGTCGATCCGGCCAAGCAGCTCGAAGACTGGACGAAGGGCAAGTCCATCAGCATGGCCGAATTCGACAACCTCGATCCGCCCGCGACAAGCAAGGAAGGCGTGGCGGGCAGCAAAAACGGCCGTCTGTGGGGCAAGGCCCTGCCGAAGATGATTCTCGCCAAGTCCGACGCGGAATTCGACGAGATCTTTAATAAATACCTGAAGGACCGCAGCGAGCAGGATGCGATCGACGCCTACCGCCAAAAGGCGTACGAGACCAACCTGGAGAAGCTGAAGGCGCTCGACAAGTAACGGGTCCAACAAGATCGAAATCAAGCCTGGCCGTCCAACCCCTTCCGAGGGGCGGGCGCCGGGCTTGTCCCATCATCGTCCAGGAAGTGAAGTCGGTGTGGCTAGAACGGGAAAGCAGCGGATGACGGCCGTCCGCGAATATATCGGAAGCCAGCCGCTGCAGGTGAAGCTCATCTCCTCCTTCGTGCTGATCATTATCGTGCCGGTGCTGCTGTTCGCCTGGTATACGCTGCGTGGCGTGTCGGACTACTCGATCCGGGAGCTGACCAAAAAAAACGAGAGCATCCTCGACATCGAGCGCACGAACATTCAGAACAATATGGAGCTGATGGAGTGGACGGGGCAGATCGCCCTCTCCAACCGGGAGATGAACGACTACCTGCAATCGCAGGAGGATATGGACACCTCCTTGCTGCTGGAATTCAAGACAAAGACGTTCAACATGTTCCAGCTATTCCTGTTCAACAACCCGCGAATCACCAACATTCGCCTGTTCACCGACAATCCGTACGTCCACGAGTTTTGGCCGGTCGTGCTGGACGAGGCCCGTATCCGGGGTAAATCTTGGTACGGGACGGTTCAGGAGCAGCAAGGCATGGTCTGGTGGGAAGTCCAAAAGGACGGAGAGCTGCTGTCGGACACGTCGATGGGCGCGAACGGGGAAACCCCGATGGTCTCGCTCCTGCGAGAGTTCAAATACCCGGACGACAAGACGCACAACGGCATCCTCGAGGTCAGCATGGAGCTGAAGCACTTCTTCACCAAGACGTTCAGCAGCGTGCAGGATCCGGGCTCCCGGCTGCTCGCCGTGACGAGGGACGGCAGTGTCTATACGGACAGCGGAGCGCCGATCTTCCAGGACAAGTCCGCCTCTGCGCTGCTGCGCCACGTTCAGCTGTCGGAAGCGGCGGGCAACCGGACCTCCGCCTTCTCGGAGGGCGGGCAGTCCTATCTCGCCATCCAGACGTTTATCCCCGAGCTGGACGTCCATCTGGTCAACCTGGTCAACCGCAGCGACACGATGGCGGACATCCGCAAGACGCGGGGCAACTTCGTCGTCATGATCATCGTGCTGGTCGCGGTGCTCAGCCTGCTGTCCTACTTCATGCAATCCATCATCCTGAAGCGCCTGCGCGTGCTGCGGGATTCGATGAAGAAGATTCGCAGGGGGGACTTTCACGTGGACGTGCCCGTGACGGGTGGGGACGAGGTGGGCGAGCTCGGCCACCATTACCGTCAGCTGCTGAGGAAGATCAACGAGCTGATCGTGGACCAGGTGAATCGTCAGGCCGCCTCCAAGGAGGCGGAGCTGCGTTCGCTCAAGAACCAGATCGACTCCCACTTCCTGTACAACACGCTGGAGAACCTGAAGATGCTGGCCGAGATCGAGGGACAGTATACGATTTCGGACGCCCTCACCTCGCTCGGAAGTATGATGCGATACAACCTTCAGTGGACGCGGAGCCACGTCCGCTTGCGCGACGAGATTCAACATATTCAGAACTATATTGCCATCATGAATATCCGATATGACGGACGGCTGGAGCTGCACCTCGACATCGCGTCGGACTGCCTCGACCAGGAGGTGCTCAAGATGTCGCTGCAGCCGATCGTGGAAAATGCGGTCAAGCACGGGATGAACCGGAGCGACGCGCCGGGCGGCAAGCTGGCGATCACGCTGTCCGCCCGCATCCGGTATGAGACCTGCGTGATCGAGGTGACGGACAACGGCGCCGGCATCCCGGAGGAGCGGCTGCGGATGCTCTCCGGTATGCTCCGAATGGAGGAGGCGGATTATCAGGAGCTGCGCAGCCGCATGGAGACGGGACGACGAGAAGGCAGCGGCATCGGGCTGCGCAATGTGGATCACAGACTCGAGATGAGCTACGGGAGAGAGTACGGCATCCGCTTGGAGAGCGTGGAGGGGAGCTTCACGCGCGTCGTCATGACGCTGCCGCATCTGATCTTGACGGGAGGGGAGCGGCAGGATGCCTAAGCTGCTGATCGTCGACGACGAGAAAAATATCCGTCTGGGCCTCAAAGCCATGATCGAGCGCAAGTATGCGGACCGGTACGACTTTCTCCTGGTCGAGAACGGCGCCGAAGCGCTCGAGCTGCTCGGGAGGGAGTCCGCCGACATCATGATCACGGACATCCGCATGCCCGTCATGGACGGGATCGCGCTGCTGGAGCGGCTGCAGGAGATGCCCGCCGCACCGGCGGTTATCATCCTGAGCGGACACGACGACTTCCCCTACGCGCGGGCGGCCATTCGATACCAGGCCAAGGAGTATCTGCTGAAGCCGATCGTGCGCGAGGAGCTGTTCGCCGCGCTCGAGCGGCTGGAAGAGGAGGCGGAGCGGCGCCGGGAGCGGGAAAGAGAGGCGTCCGCGGGCGCCGAGGACACCGCGGACGCCTCCCGGCAGCTCGCATACGTCCTTTCGCAGGAGCGCATCCAACCGGACGATATCCGTGGTCGCTTGACGGAGGCGGGGCTCGGGTGGATGGAGCAGGGGTACCAGGTGGCTCTCGCCCGGGCGCCGGAGTCCGACGGCGGAGATACGGCGGGGCTATCCCAACGGCTGAGAGAACTGCTCGCAGACGAGGGAGGGCAATGGGCGCTGAGCTGGGATCGGGACGGGCTGCTCGTGCTGGTCGCGGCCGACAGGCAGCTCGTTCGCCGGCTCACCGGACGTCTGGGCGGACATGCACTGCTGCCGGTTCGGATCGCCCTGAGCGCCGGAACCGCGGGGATGGTCCAGCTGCGCCAAGCCTACAGCCAGGCGCGCCAGACGATGAAGTATTTCCTCCTCCATCCGGAGGCCGACCTGCTCGCCTACGAGAGCATCGCCGGCCGGGGCGCGGAACGCGGCACCGGGTGTCCGCAGCCGATCGAGGCGATCCGCCGGCTGTCCAACCTGCTCGGAACGGGCAAGCTGCCGGAGATGAAGCGGCTTCTGCAGCAGATTCTGGACATCCGGACGGTGAGCCGCTGCGAGATCGGCTATCTGGAGGGAATCAGCCGCTCGTTGAACGAAGAGGTGTTCGACAGCGTGTTCCGCAGCTACGGCGAGGAGTCCATCGAGATTTTGCGCTTGTATCGGCGGGCCGGGCATATCGAGAACTTCGAGCGCTTCGAGGACTACTACCGCCACGTCGAGCAGCTGCTGGAGCGGCTGGACGAATTCGTGAGCAGCGTCCGCGGCGCGCACGCGGAACGCAAGGACATGCAGAAGGCCGTCGAATATTTGCAGCAGCACTATGCGAGCGACGTGAACATGGCCGTCGTGTCCAACCACATCTCGCTCAACTACACGTATTTCAGCCAGGCGTTCAAGGAGTACACCGGAGAGAGCTTTTCGGCGTATCTGCGCAAGCTCAGGCTGACCAAAGCCAAGGAGCTGCTCGTCGGCTCGGACTTGAAGGTGTACGAAATCAGCGAGCGGTCCGGCTTCGACAACGTCAAGCATTTTACGCGGGTGTTCAAGGAAGCGGAGGGCATCACGCCGCTTGATTACCGCAGCCGCCAGCAGCCGCACGGCACGAAGCGGAGCTGAGCGGGGCGGAAGAGGACAAGGAGGGAAACGATGAACGGGCGTCGACTAGAGGTCGAAGGCTGGGTGAAAGCGCAAGGGCAGCGTCTGGTCAACGGACGGGGAGAGGATTTGATCTTGCGCGGGCCCGGGCTGGGGAGCTGGCTGCTCCCCGAGGGCTATATGTGGAAGCTGCCCGAGGGCGGAGACCGTCCGCGCCGGATCGAGCGGATGATCGCGGAGCTGATCGGGCAGGAGGAGGCGACAGCGTTTTGGCGGACGTACCATGACCGCTATACGTCCGAGGAGGACATCCGGCGGATCGCGGAGGAGGGCTTCAACTCCGTCCGCGTGCCGTTTAACGCGCGCATGCTGCTGGAGGGAGAGCGGAACGCCCAAGGCTACAGCGAATACGCGCTGGGCTTGCTCGACCGGATCATCGATTGGTGCCGCCAATGGAAGCTGTACGTCATCCTCGACATGCACGGGGCGCCGGGCGGACAGACGGGGGCGAACATCGACGACTCCGAGCGCGACCAGCCCGAGCTGTACATCGATCCGGCCTATCGCCAAGCGGCCATCGACATGTGGCGGATGCTGGCGGAGCGTTACCGGGACGAGTGGATCGTCGCCGGCTACGACCTGCTGAACGAGCCGCTTCCGGACTATCACGGCCAGTATCACGGCGAGGCGGAGCCGCTGTACCGGGACATGATCCGGGCGATCCGCGAAGTCGACGACCGTCACCTGATCATCCTCGAGGGCGTCCACTGGTCGACGGACTGGTCGATCTTCACCGAGCCGCTCGACGGCAACGTGCTCTACCAGTTCCACAAGTACTGGAACAACCGGAGAGCATCCAGAGATACCTCGACTTCCGGGAAGCGTGGAACGTGCCGATCTTCATGGGCGAAGGCGGGGAGAACGACCTCGACTGGTACGCGGGCGCGTTCCGCTTGTTCGAAGATCATGGGATCAGCTGGAACTTTTGGACGTGGAAAAAGATGGACACCATCAATTCGCCGTGCTCGGTCGCGATGCCGGAGGGCTGGGACAAGCTCGGGCGATATCTGGACGGCGGACCGCAGCCGTCGCCGGAGGAGGCCCGCCGCATCCTTTGGGCCTATCTCGATGGTCTGCCTCTGGCCGCCTGCACGTACCGTCAGGAGGTGGTGAACGCGCTGTTCCGGCGGATCCCGGTCCGCATTCCGGCGATCCACTATGGCTACGAAGGAGAAGGCCGGAGCTTCGGAAGGCAAGGCATGCCGGAATGGAAGAGCGGCTACCGCGGCGACGATGGCATGGAAATCCGGTATCTGGACGGACGTCCCAGGCTGCCGCCGGAAACGCCGGGCTGGCATCGCTGGGATACCGAGGGCGGCTTGTGCCTCGAGCTGAAGCCCGGGGAGTGGGCGGCGTACGACTTCACGGTGCGATCGGACGGGGGCGACGTCGCCGGGGGCGTGGATCTGGGGACGGTGTATCGGCTGGTCCTGCAGCTAGGCACGCCCGCAGGCGCCGGCGTCGCGGCCGTGACGCTGGACGGCCGTCCGCTGGCGGAGCTCCGCCCCGGCACGGCGTGGGAGCGAATCGCCGCGGCCGACCGCCTGCCTGCGCTGGAGGCGGGAACGCACCGGGTCGTCGTCGCCGCGAGGGAGGGAGCCGTGCGCGTCGAATCGTTGAGCTTCGAGGCTTGATGGGCGTCGCGTATGCGATCACGATCTCCGGGACGCATGCTGGGGTTGCGCTCGCGCCCCGGCTTGGTTGCGTTTGTAGGCCCCATTTCCGTGTACGAGACTAGACAGACGTATAGTTGCGTTTGTGCATCTAATTTCCGTGCGAGAGAGACTAAACAGACGCTTAGTTGCATTTGTACACCTAATTCCCGTTCGAGAGAGCCTAAACAGACACTTAGTTGCATTTGTACACCTATTTTATCGAATTTGGGCGAATTTCCGTTTAATGGTCCTTATTAGTTGTACGATTGCATCTAATCGGTTCATATCCGGGCTTTTCGGCGAAATTAGTTGTACATTTACCCTAAAGTGAATTTGAGCCGGTCCGGGATGACCGAGGCCATAACGCCGAACGCTGGCCGGTCCGGGATGACCGAGGCCATAACGCCGAACGCTGGCCGGTCCGGGATGACCGAGGCCATAACGCCGAACGCGGGCCGTTCCGGGAAGACCGGGGCCATAACGCCGAACGCGGGCCGTTCCGGGATGACCGAGGCCATAACGCCGAACGCTGGCCGGTCCGGGAAGACCGGGGCCATAACGCCGAACGCGGGCCGGTCCGAGTACGCCCGTATCTATAGACGTTTGACGCGGGCCGGAACGCGAGAAGGTCCGGATTCGCAGACGTCGTACGCGCAGGCAGGGTTGGACTTCTTCTCGTACCCGACCTAAATCGCGCTTGATGATTCTCAGGACCCGGTTTACAATGAATACAATTACTGGAATGCGGGATGCGCGACTGGCGTAACGTGGAGAACCACGAGGGAGCGCATCTTTCATAACGCCGTACGCCTGGGCAAAAGCATTCGATCCTCGGATCGTATGCTTTTTTAATTTCCGACGAGAGGACAGGTGGCGAGGGATGAAGATGGCATTCGTGCTGTTCGATGGCATGACGACGATGGATTTTGTAGGGTTCTATGAGGCGATCACCTGGCTAGGCATCCTAAAGGCCAAGGAAGACGTATCTTGGGCGTTTTGCGCCAACCAAGCGGAGGTCGTCGACGACCGCGGGCTACGCATGCGGGCCGATCGCGTCCTGCCGGACCTGTCCGACTACGATCTGGTCTTTGTCCCCGGCGGTTACGCGACCCGTCAGCTTCGGTTCGACCCTGCGTTCGTCTCCTGGATCCGAACCGCACAGGGCGCGACGTATCAAGTATCCGTCTGCACCGGGGCTCTGCTCCTCGGGGCCGCCGGGCTGCTCGAGGGGAAGCGGGCGACGACCAATCCGTCGGCTTATGAATTGCTGGAGCCCTATTGCGCCGAGGTGGTTCGGGCTCGCTATGTTCGCGACGGGAACGTATACACCGGCGGAGGCGTGTCGGCTTCGATCGACCTGGGGTTGTACGTCGTCGAGTCCCTGGTCGGGCGGGAGGTCTCGCGCCAGGTGCAGGAGAAGATGGATTATCCGTACTATGCGGGGATGGTTTAAGCTTGCATCAAGCAGGTACGACAATTACAATAAGAGCACTCTACGGAACTGGTTAGAAGAATAGGCGGTAGATGAAGATGATCACACCCAAGCCCGTGGAAGGCGACTATCATCCGAATAGCGGCTATTACATCGACGGCGTGCCGGAAGGCGATCTGGTACAGATGCTGCAGGAGCAGAAGCAGGAAGTTCTGGACATCTACGGGCCGCTAGGCGAAGAGCGGAGCCTGTATCGTTACGGGGAAGGCAAATGGAGCCTGAAAGAGCTGCTGGGTCACCTGATGGATACCGAGCGAATCGCCGCCTATCGGCTGATGTGCATCGCCAGAGGGGATCGGACGCCGCTTCCGCGACATCCGGAATTGTTCGTGAACGGGACGCAATTTGACCGGCGTCCGTTCGCTGAGCTGCTGGAGGAATATCGAATCGTGCGCGAAGCCACCGTCGCGCTGGTGCGCGGGTTGACGCAGGAGGAACTGAGCCGAGCAGGTACGGTCAACGAGGTTCGGAACACGGCGGCCGCGACGGCCTATTTTATATTGGGCCATACGCTTCATCATCTGAACGTGGTGCGGGAACGCTATTTGCCGTCTCTGGCCCTCCTCTGACAACCCCGTCCGCCGGCGAAATGCGAACGGCCACCTTCGAGCAGAAGGTGGCCGATTTTGCTTTTTGAAGATCAAGTACCCGCAGCTCACTCTACGGCCGATCTGGCAATGCGTAAGAAATCCTCCGTCGATGATTCTGTTAATATAGAGTTGCCGAGCTGCGGATAGAAGGACCGGAGACGAGATGACGGGGAGACGCCGTTAGCAAAGGAGCGAGCGCGGACCATGTTTGGATTGTTGGTTGGTATCGTCGCTTGGATCGCCGGAATCGCCGCGTCGCTGGCGGCGGCTTCCTTGACGCCCGTGCCGCTGTTGTTTCTTTTGATCGGGGCTGCAGTTTACGCGATTCTGGTTGGCACGGGCATCGCTTACGTCTACCGGCGTCACAAGCGTTCGAAGCGGTTTCGAGCAGCTTATGCGTTGGGTGCGATCCTGCTAGCCCTTACCGCCTTCGCGCTGCTCAAACCGTTGGATGATCCGCAGCACCCTCCCGATCCGATCGAAGGCTTGCGCTATTGGGAGCTGTCGACCGGATCCACGATTGCTTACAAGCTGATTGCGGGAAAGGGCACGAAGCGGCCCGATCCCATCGTGTTCCTGCACGGAGGGCCAGCTACGCCCGATATGGCCGGGGATGCAGCCTATTTCGGGAGACTCGCGGCCATCGGGTACGATGTGTACGTTTACGACCAATTGGGCGCCGGCAGATCGTCGCGGCTTCAGGATCCCCGAGGCTACAAGTTGTCAAGAGACGTTGCGGATCTTGAAGCCATCCGGCAGCGCATCGGTGCCGAACGGATGATCCTTGTCGGACACTCCTACGGGTGCGAGATCGCGGCTCACTATATGGCTCAATATCGCGAACGCGTAGCCCGTGCCGTGCTGTCGTCACCCGGCGCGATCGATTCTTCGGATCGTAGCGATGCGCAGCTGACCGCCAGGCTTGCCGGGGCGGATCGGCGCGAACTGTACCGCTTGTTGCTGCAGCCGAGGGTCTTGTTCGCGTATGCCCTGCTGCAGATCAACCCGAAGGCGGCGCACGCGTTTGCCGGGGACGAAGAGATGGACGCGCGCTTTGATCGGGTGTATGCCGCTACCGAACCGGCCTTGCACGCAGCGGGCAACAAGAGCGATCATCCCGTTTACGGAATGGGGTTCTACGCCAACCAATTTCCGCAATCCCGTGCGGCTGTGGAACCGACCGATATTCGTCCCATGCTGAAAATGCATCCCGTCCCGGCTCTGATCATCAAGGGCTCGGACGATTACTTGTCGTGGTCTTCCGCGATGGATTATCGGAAGGCGTTGCCGCAAGCCCAACTGCTCTATGTCGAAGCAGCGGGACACAACGCTTATCAGGATCAACCCGACATCGTCTGGCCGGCCGTTCGTGCATTTCTATCGGACGGAGAGCCGCCGTACGATTTCTATGAATCGCAGACGCCGCCGGTTTCATTTAAGGGCGCGCCATGAGAGGCATTCCCGGAGCCGCTACGAAAAGAAACCGCCCCAAGGCGGTTTCTTTTCGATTCGTGTTTGTCCCGTTTACTGCAGCTCCGCCAGCATTTCCTCCAGGCGATTCCAGGTGTCGGTGACGCCCTGGAGCATGCCCATATCCAGCACGGCCTGAAGCGCGTCCGCAGACAGGTACTGCGCATGATTGACCAGTTTCGTCGTCTTGTCGCCCTCTTCGACGAACGTGAGCGTGATCATCGCGGCCGGCATCTCCTCGTTGACGCTGCCCTCCGCGTCGGAGAAGGCGTCGCTGTAGACGATGCGCTCCGGCTCCGCGATCTCGTGATAGATCGCTTTGCCCCAGGACTCGTTGCCGTAGTACGGCTGGCTCTCGTCGGTGCATTTCATGCAGTAGTGCCATGTCCCGCCGGGACGGAATTCGAAATTAAAGATCGACAGCGTCCAGCCGCTCGGGCTAAACCACCGCTTCAGATGCTCGGGATTCGAGAATGCCTGGAATACGAGGCTTCTAGGCGCTTGAAAAGTTCGCTCCAGCGTTAATTCACGGCCCTCTACCCGATAAAACATCTTGTCCATTCCGTTTTGCGCCGCCATGATCGATTCCTCCTGAAGGTGAGATGAGATTTTGGATTCGAATCTCTTGCTAGTTCTACTATATGCGATCTATATATTCCTGTAAAGGAATATTTAATGAAGCCGCAAAAACCTGTATGGAAAGCCTTCAAGGACGTGTCAAAGCTTTTCGCGCTCCATCTGCGTTTTACGGCCTTCAAGGTTGTCACTTGCATGAATGTAATAGGATAGGTAATGAAACAAACAAATTGAGGAGAGGTGTGAAGGCATGAAGCTCAATCATGTCAATCTGACGGTGACGGATGTGCCGGCTGCTCGGGCGTTTCTAGAAAAGTACTTCGGCTTGCGGGTCGCCGGAGAACGCGGAGACGCGTTTGCAGCGATGTTCGATGACGACGGCCTGGTGCTGACGTTGATGAAAGACAATCAGGTGAGCTACCCAAGAACCTTTCATATCGGCTTCGCCCAGGAAAACGAGGAGCGGGTGAACGAGATCCATCGGCAGCTCTTGCAGGACGGCTACGACGTCGCGCCTCCGCGTCGCGCGCACGGATGGACCTTCTACGTAGATGCGCCTGGCGGGTTCAAAGTGGAAGTGCTGGCTTAAACGGGATCATCCGGTCGAATAAAAGCGAAAGGACCGAACGACTCCAGGCGGAGGTTGCGTTCGGTCCTTTCTTATATACACGGCAATAAGGGGTTGACCATGAGGGGCAATAGCAGGTTATATTGGAAAAAGAAGTGAAATCCTGACAATTGGCCGAACCATTTCAGCTTCCGGAGCGGATCGTCCACTCGGAAGACTTGCCCTGGGTACCTTGACGAGCAGGGCCAAGTGACGGGACAAGACGACATTTACACGGTCCTGCAGAAGTACCGTGATTACTGCATGCGGAACGGCATTCCCATCCGGGAGGATTTGATCTATTAACCAATGAAAATCATGGATCAAATAAAACCGTACCGCTTGCGACGGGGAATGTGTCTGATCTTGCTCCTACCATTCCTGCTCTTGGGATGCGAGCAAAGGATAGAAGAGCCGGAAGGCATCGTCATCAAAGTGCTAGCCTGGGACGCATCTTCCTTTTCTCAGCAATATGGAGATTACTATTTGACAAGACGCCCAAGCAACGATCTTCAAGTCACGTCTGTAGTAGATCGGCTCGTACCGGGAGTCAATCTCTATGCCGAGGTTACAAGGCTCAGCGAGCAGGACAAGCCGGATCTCGTCGTACTGCCCTCCGACTACTATGCCATGCTTAGCGGAAAGGAAGGGCTGCTTGTGTTGAATGACCGCATCCGTCAAAGTCGTCTCGAACTGAACGACTATGCGCCTGCGGTTCTCGACGCACTCAGCGACGAGAAGGAACAGTTGTACGGCTTGGCGCCAACTTTCGTGGGTTCGGGTCTTTATTATAACCGGACCTTGTTCGATCGCTTGCAAATTCCATATCCCAGGGACGGCATGACTTGGGACGAAGTGTTCGGGCTGGCGGATCGCTTCGGAGCGCAATGGAAAGGCGAAGGGGATCCGGCGGGACTGGACTATCGCTATTCAGATCATCCTTTTCTGATGGCGCTGCGAATCGGCGAGAGCGAAGGTCTATCCCTGTACGTTGATCGTCGATTTACGATTCATACGGAGAGCTGCGCAAATCTTCGAACGTGTACGAGCATGCGTCGGTTCGAAAGCTTGTCTGGATCGGAAGACTTTGAATATTCAAGATCCCCATAGTTATGGCGCAGGCCTAGCCGCAGGGGGCCAGCATCCGTTCCCCGGCACCCCGGCTACAAGTATCGAACTTGCGGTAATCGGCAGTCTAGAAGCTTCCATTCTGCGCAAAGCGCGGGATAGGAAGCTTCTTTGGTTTGCGCTCTCGGACGGAATCAGAATCCACAAAGTCATTCCAATCCCCGACTAACAAGACAAACAATAATTTTAATACGAATTTAATTGTTATTTGTTTTGTTTAAGTTGTTTTTGTGTGGAATTCACGGTAAGCTAACAGTAGTTCGGATGAAGAGAGGGGAGGGGAACCGCATCGCCTTAGGCATCCTGCTGGTACTCGGTTCCGGGCTGGCGCACGCGGTTTGGAATCTGTTTGCCAAGACCAGCCGCAACAAGAACGTCTTTTTATGGCTGATTCATTTATGCGGCTGCGTCGTTTTTCTGCCGTTCCTAGTTCGGGATATTGCCCGGGGCATTCCGCCGGCAGGTTACGCCTCCATAGCGGTCTCGCTGGCGTTTCAGATGGGCTACGCGTATCTGCTGCCGATCGCCTATCAACGGGCCGATATGTCCCGCGCCTATCCGGTCATGCGGGGAATCGCGGCTTTGTGCGTCCCGGTCCTCGGCGTATGGATCTACGAGGAAAAGCTGTCCCCCGCCGGGTGGGCCGGCGTGGCCGCGATCGTCGCCGGCCTGTTCGCCATCGGCGACCTCCGGCGAATCGAGCGGGGCGCCTTCCTCCATGCGTTCGGGCCGATCCTCGGCGTAGGCGCGATGATTACCGGCTATACGCTGAACGACAAGACATTGCTGCATGACCTCTCCCCTTTGTCGCTCATCGAGGTGTCGAACTTCGGCTTCGTTCTCATGCTTAGCCGAACGGCGCTCGCGTCGGGAGACATCCGCGCCGAATGGCGGGCGCAGTGGCGTCGCATCCTGATCGGTTCGATGCTGTCGCCCGGCTCATACCTGCTTTTCCTGTTCGCCATGCAGCTCGGGCCGCTGTCGCATCTGGCGCCGATTCGCGAAATCAGCACCGTGTTCGGCACCCTGCTCGGCGTTTGGCTGCTGCGGGAATCTGGCGGGGTGAGCCGGATCTTTTACGCGACCGTCATTGCGTCGGGGATCGTAGCCATCGGTTTATGGGGTTCTTGACGCAGGCGGCGGAAGCTCGTGTTCCCGCGGATGCCCGAACGGGTTTCTTTCAAGGCGCTGCCCCGCCCGGACCTGGCTCGGTTTGCCGTGACGCGATTCGCGATAGGCGCCGAGGGGCGTAAGACGGTATAATGAAGATCTAGAGCGAAGCTGGAAGGAGTCGGCTAGGTTGTCACTGGTAGGCGAAGAGCGCAAGGCGATCATCCTGGACTTGTTGCACTCGGAAGGGCAGGTCAAGACGTTCGATCTGGTCAAAAAGCTGGGCGTCTCCTCCGAGACGATCCGCCGGTATCTCGAAGAGCTGGAAGAGGAGAACCGTCTCAAGCGGGTGTACGGCGGCGCCGTCAAGATCAACTTGAGCGGGGAGGAGCCCTCCTACCTCAAGCGCGAAGTCCTGCACGCCGAGGAGAAGCAGCGCATCGGCAAGAAGGCGGCCGCCCTCGTCGAGGACAACGACGTCATCTTCATCGACGACGGCACGACGCCGCTCCAGATGATCCCATTTCTGACGAACAAGCGCAATCTGACGGTGCTGACCGTGTCGATGCCGGCGCTGCACCAATTGATCGAATTCAAGAACAAGGAGCTCTTCTCCGGGGAGATCTACATGATCGGGGGCAAGGTTAACGCCACGCACTCCCGCGTGACCGGTTCGATTGCCGAGAAGATGGCTTCGCTGTTCCACGCGGACAAGGCGTTCATCTCGACCGACGGGATCGTGCTGAACAAGGGCATCACGTCCTTCGACGCCGAGCGGGGCCAGCTCGCGAGCCGCGTCATCGAGAACGCCAAGCGCACGATCGTAATGACGGACAGCTCGAAGATCGGATTGACGCAGCTGTACCGCATCGCGGATTGGCGCGATATCGATGTCGTCATCTGCGAGGCGCCGATGCCCAAGGGCTGGGACCAGACGCTGGGCGAGCGCGGCGTCGACTGGATCGTCGCCGAATAGCGGCTGGATCGTACCTGGTGCAGACGGCGGAATTCCACGATTGTATTCGAAAAATCACACACATTCCCTGCACAAACGGACGAATCAGGCGATTGTATACGAAATTTCATACACATCACCTGCATATTCGGCTGATCATGGCGATTGTATGCGAAAATTCATACACATTACGGGTGCAATCGGCAAAAATCCGCGAGTGTATGAGAAATAGGATACACATGCCGAATCCGGTGATCGTATGCGATATTTCATATACATACCGGCGCAGACCACTGATTCCGGCAGTTGTATTCGAAATTTCGTACAATTTGGCATCGGTGGGGTTGAAAATGGCGGACAAGATGAGGGCCGCATGGGCCCATTATCCGGAGGAGATCCAGGGCTTTCTGCAGGGTGCCGACATCGCCGTCGTCAAGCAGAAGACCCGATCGGTCGTGCTGCGTCTCGATCGGCGGGAAGAGTCGGTTTTCTTGAAGGTGACGCCTAAGGGACAGATGCGCGAGGAAGCGCGGATGACCGAGTATCTCTCGCGCCGCGGCGCCTGTCCTCGCGTCATTCTGTACCGGTCGGACGGTACCGGAGACTATCTGATCACGAGCCGAGTGGCCGGGAGCGACGCCGCCGCCGAGGCATGCCTGCGGTACCCGGAGCGGTTAACCGACGCTTTTGCCGAGGGGCTGTCGGCGCTTCACGACGTCGATCCCGAGGGCTGTCCGGTCGTTAACGGCTTGGCCGAAATGGCAAGCCGGGCGGACCGCAACTACCGCGAGGGTCGGGCGGATCGAAGCCTGCTGCTCTACATGGGCTACGCGGACGCGGACACGGCTTACCGGGACTTGATCGCCATGTACGAAACCTGCGAGGACCGGACGGACCAGGTGGTTATCCATGGGGACTACTGTTTGCCGAATGTGATTGTGCGGGATTTTAAAGTGCAGGGGTACATCGACGTAGGATACGGCGGGGTGGGGGATCGTCATTACGATTTGTTCTGGGGCCTCTGGTCGCTTCGGTACAATCTCCGAAGCGATTTTGATCGCATCGCGGACCGTTTCCTAGAAACATACGGACGAGCGAAGGCGGACAAGGATCGGATTCGCTTTTGCGGGTTGATATCCGTCTTTAACGGCTTTCGCGGGCAAGACTATTATAATGGACCGCTTTAAAGAAAGGGGAGAAGATCCATGCAACAAAACAAATACGACGATCCCGGGTTTTACGACAACTACAGCCAGATGGCGCGGTCGATCGGCGGTCTCGAGGCTGCCGGCGAATGGCCGGCGCTTCGGGGCCTGCTGCCGGAGCTGCGGGGCAAGCGGGTGCTGGACCTCGGCTGCGGCTACGGCTGGCACTGCCGCTATGCGCGCGATCAAGGGGCCGCCGCCGTCCTGGGGATCGACCTGTCGGAGCGGATGCTGGCGCGTGCCCGGGAGATGACCGACGACGCGGGCATCACCTATCGTCGGATGGGGATCGAGGACATCGACTTCGGGCCAGACGCCTTCGACGTCGTCCTGAGCTCGCTGGCGGTACACTATGTCGAGCGGTTCGACCGCCTCTGCGAGAAAGTTCACGGCTGCCTGTCGGAGGGCGGAAGCTTCGTTCTCTCCGCCGAGCATCCGATCTTCACCGCTCGCGCCGCGCAGGATTGGCATTACGGTCCGGCGGGCGAGCGGCTGCATTGGCCGGTCGACGACTATCAGGAGGAGGGTGCGCGGGAAGCCCGGTTCCTGGGTCACGACGTGGTCAAATACCACCGTACGGTCGCAACCTATCTGAATGCGCTCATCGACGCGGGATTCCGCATCCGTAAAGTGCTGGAGCCCAAACCGACGCAGGAGGCGCTGGAGCGGGATCCGGAGATGCGCGACGAGACCCGCCGGCCGATCTTTCTACTGATTGCGGCCGAGAAGGGCTAGCCTGCAAATGAACATGCGGGACGAAGCAGAGAAGACGCTTGGCCGCCTTTAAAGGGCGGTGCAGGCGTCTTTTTTTTGGCGGCGTCCGCACGGTGCTGAAGGAACTCCAATGCAAAAGCGCCCTGCCCGGGAACTCCCCGGACGGGCGCTAGCACAGGCAAGGCGAGCTCCGTCGGACATCGAAGCCGAGGCTAGCGGACGGCCCGAATCCCTTCGATAAACAAGCGGCGAATGCCGGACAAATATTGATCCTTGTCGTACCCGTGCGTATCGCGATGGTACAGATATTGCTCGGGATACAGCGTCGTCAGCATGAAACTGGTCGTCAGCGTGACGTCGACGTCATCCCGGACTTCCCCCCCCGCCGCGGCCATTTTCAGATAGCCGTTAAGGATGCCGCGCAGGCGGATCGAAATCGGGCGTTTCTGGGGAAACAAGTTTTTCTTGCCGTACATGCAGCTGATCGTTACGAGCAATTCGGCCTGGTCGTCGATGTAATCGATGGTTCGACGGAGCGCCAGCATCAGCCCTTCGAGCGCGGACGGGGCTCCCTCCGCCCGTTCCTCGATCCGCTTCATCTCCTGCTCCATCTCGTTTAGCGCCTCATCCGCGCCCTTCTGCAGGATCTCGGCGTAGATCTCGCCCGGATGTTCATAACGGCGGTAAAGCGTCCCTTGGCCGATACCCGCCTCCTGGGCGATCTGATACATATTGACCGATTCGATGCCGTTCTGCTCGAGCAGTCTTGCGGCAGCCGACAGGATTCGCCGTCGGTAGGCGGCGTCTCGGCTTTCCTTGACTTCGGTAGCATCCGGCTTTCTCACGGCAAACTCTCCCTTCACGAATGTGCGTCTAACTATCGTTAATCATACCGTCCCGAATCGCTCAAAAATTAGGCATTGACTCGCGGACAATTGTCCGCTATATTTTGGGAGCGGACAATTGTCCGCCCTACAAATATAACACATGGGACGGCGCGCGTGTGACCGCTTTTTCGATCATACCATAGTCCAAGCGCCAAACGTCATGCCCGGACCCGATGTGGGAGGAGTGGAGAGCATGTCTCAAGCTGCCACGAGCGCAGGAGCGCCGGGCGAATTTCGCATGTCCAGCATTCTGATGCCGCTCATTGCGATCATCTTAGGCTGCTTCATGGTCATTCTCGATTCGACCGCAATGAACGTCGCCCTGTCCAAGCTGGTCGTCGATTTTCATACGCAGCTGCCTACGCTGGAATGGACCGTTACCGGCTACATGCTGGCGACCGCCGCCGTCATTCCTTTGGCCGGCTGGCTGTCGGACCGGTTCGGGGCGAAAAACGTCTTTCTCGTCTCGGTCGTCCTGTTCACGATCGGCTCGGCCCTGTGCGCGACGCCGAACAGCACCGAATGGCTGATTATTTTCCGCATTATCCAGGGACTCGGCGGCGGATTCGTCATGCCGGTCGCCATGGCCTACGTCTACCGGCTGAGCCCCCCGCACAAGATCGGGGCCGTCATGGGCGTGCTGGGCATCCCGATCCTGTTCGCGCCGGCGATCGGACCGATCGTGTCCGGGTATCTCGTAGAGTACCAGTCCTGGCGTTGGATTTTCCTGATCAACATTCCCGTCGGCCTCTTCAGCGTGTTGTTCGGCCTGTGGAAGCTGCCGAAGATCGGCAAGAAGCAGGTGGCCGGCTTCGATCTCCCCGGCATGATCCTGGGGCCGCTGGCGTTTGCCGCGCTGTCCTTCGGCGTTAGCGAGGGCGCCCACAGCTGGACCTCGTCCAAGACGATCGCCGGCCTCATCATCGGCGGCCTCGCCCTGCTCGGATTCATTTTCGTGGAACTGCGGGCCCGGACTCCGCTTCTGGAGCTTCGTGTGTTCAAGTCCATGGACTTTTCGCTCGCGATCGTTGCGCAATGGATCGTGCAGTTCGCGATGTTCGGCGCGATCTTCCTCATGCCGCAGTTCCTGCAGCAGGCTAGAGGCTTCGGCGCGCTCGACACCGGACTTACGCTGTTCCCGCAGGCGCTGGCATCGGCTTGCATCATGCCGCTCGGCGGCTATCTGTTCGACCGGATCGGCGTCCGCTGGCTGGTCGTGATCGGTCTCAGCCTCGTGTCAGGGGCTATCTTCCAGTATACCCACGTCGACCTGTCGACCGAGGGCAAAGATCTGCTCCTGCCGCTTATCATGGCCGGCTGCGGCATGGGCCTCATGATGATGCCGCTCAATTCGCACCTGGTCAGTAAGGCGCCCCGGGATTTGGTCAGCCGGGTGACATCGCTCACCAACGCGATGCAGCAGGTCGTGAGCTCCCTGTCCGTGGCGGCCGTCGTGACGATTCTGACGGCCCGCCTGAAATCGCTGGCCGACGGCAATCCGCCCGCCTCGGGCGCGACCGAGGCCGATACCGCCAAGCACTTGCTGACGCTGGCGCCCAAGGCGTTCGGCTATACGTTCAGCGTGATGCTCGTCGTCGCGGTCTGCGGCATCGCGATCGGCTTCCTGCTTCGCCGAGGCCGCAAGCCGTCCGCGGACGAAGCGCCTTCTGCCGCGAGCGAGCGCTCGGTCGAAGGGCTTCATATGGGCTGACTGGTTGTAGGGCTCCTCTCTTTGATGAAGAGAGGAGCCCTTTTTGCATCTATGTGCAGATCTGTCGCTGTCGGGCCGGAGAGGTTCACCAGCGGCGCAGCGCGAGGATGAATGCGGCTAGAGAGGCCAGGGAAGCGATTGTCCGCACATGGTTCCAGGCGACCCAGCTGGACAGGTAGTGCTGCCAAACGTTCGCGCCTTCGGCGCTGCCGGGATCGACGGCGGCGAGCGCATCGTTAAGCGGCACGTTGAAGACGATCGTTGCAAGGAACGCGCCGACGAAATAAAGCAGGCTGCCAATCAGAAGGTAGGTTGCGCCGGGCGTACCCAGCCGAAGAAACGCTGCGACTCCCAGGACGACGGAGGCAATCGCCGTGCCCATAAAAACGAAGCTGAACAGCGTCTGCAGGATGGTCGAGTTGATCGATTGCATCGCGGCGATCCCTTGCGAGGCCGGGAGCCGGGAGAGCGCCGCCATGACGAAGGTCGAGAAGGCGAAGAAAATGCCCGCGATCAGCCCCGATCCAAGGGCGGAGGCGTAGGTGATGCCGGTTATCCATTTGGCCATGAAGCACCATCTCCTTTTAATTGTTTGTGCAAGCAAATATTTGGACGGTTTTTACGGTCCGGTCCAGACCAGCACCGGGATGGCGAAACTCCGTAGCGGCAGGTAACCGTACCACGGAGTGAGGGATGGCGCCGGAAAGGCGAAACGCCGCAGCACCGGGCCAGCCGTGCCAAAGGTCAGAGATGGCGCGAATTGGGGTCTGCCGCGGGCAAGTCCGCTTCGGTCGCGCCAGGCTGCTCTAGCCGATTGCAGACCTCGTAGAGATGGAGCGACAGCTCGTCCCCCTCGTCGCCCAAGATCGTCCGGTACCGCTCGCGGAGCGCATCCCAGCATTGGTGGATCAACGCTTCGAGCGACTTGCCTTTGTCCGTGGCATAGATCAGCGACAGGCGGCCGTCCATCCGGTTGTAGAGGAGCTGCTTGGCCGCGAGCTTCTCGATCAGCCGGGTTACCGTAGACGGCTGCAGATGAAGGATCTGGCCCAGTTCCTTCTGCGAAATGCCGTCCTTCTCGTAAAGCGCCATGAGCAGAAAAGCGGCCGTAGGGGAAACGCCGCTGGCGGCGAACGCGTCTTCCGCCATTTTCGTAATGATTCGTCCGAGGCGGTTGGCCGAGAAATACAGGCATTCTTTGAAGTAAATTTCGAGCAAAGGGAGCCCTCGTTTCTCGCGATTACGATATTTGTTTGCTCATACAAATATAACGAGGATTCCTGATATTGTAAAGCGGAAAAAACGAGCCGCCGAATCCGCCGCCTCGTTTTCTAGAATGGAGTGCCCGCACGGCGAACCGTCAGAGCGCGCCGGCTTCTTTGGCGAACTGCCATGCTTGCTCGTAGTCCGCTTCCTCGACGATCGCGGTCAGCAGAATATCCCGGCCGGTCACCCGGTTGTCCGGGCCGCCCGAGCTCATGCCGCTGGCGCTCACGCTGGCTGCCCCAAGGACGGCCGCGTCGGGATTGTCGAAGTCGCCCCCGAGGGTCAAGTAGCCGAGCCCCCGGAAGGTGCCGGCGATCGTATTGCCGAGCTGATCGAGCTGCTGTATGCCGGTGCCGGCGTAACCGTCGAATCGGTCGATCGCGTAGTCGACGAGTCGGAGCGATTTGATCTTTTCGAGCGCCTGCTCGGCTTGCTCAGGGGTATTGAAATAGGCCAGGATGGCTCGTTCTGCCACAAGGGATCCCTCCAACTCCGGCGGGTCGTAGGCGCCGGACATAATCCCTTGTAGTATGGATGAAGCGATGGAGAACTATGCCATTCGACTGCAAATCCCGCCGCAAGCCGCTGTAGCGACAGAAACTTTCGCTGCAGTGCGGCCCAACTCGTCAAAATCCGCCGCCCGAGCCCACGCACCCAGCCCCCGCATGAAAAAGAGGCTACCCAGTCGATGCCGGTTGCCTCTTTTGTCGCGGGTGTCCCCGGCCGCTTCAGCGGAGGGCCGATTCGATCCAGATGTCCTTGAAGTCCATCCAGCCGTGGGCGTTGTAGCCGACGCCGCGCACCGCCGGGTGGATCTGGGTGTTCAGCTTCTTGTGCAAGATGAACGTAACCAACTCTTCCTCGCGCAGCCGATCCTCGATCCCATCGAGCAAGGCCCGGCGCTCCGCGGCGTCTTCTGCCGCGAGGGCCAGATCGATGCGTTCCCCCGCCCAGCGTAGCATATCCGGCGGCAGGCCGGCTTTCAGCATATGCCCCTCCTGCTCGTAGTTTTCCACTTCGCAGACGTCCTCTCTCGCGATCAGCACGTCGAACAGGACGACGTGGGCCAAACGGTTCTTGTCGGAATGGCGAACGTCCCTTTTGGAGACGAATATGAACTCCATCGCGATCCCGTACTCGGCGAACTTCCGCGCGATCCAGCGGGCGTCGGCCTCGTACGGATGCGTCGTGTACAGGACAAGCGTCTCGCCGCGATATCCCGACTCCCGCAACAGCCGTTTCGCGGTCTCGGGGTCGTGCGTCTCCTTGATTCGCGGGGTGTCTTCGGTCGGCCGAAAGCTCCGCGCGGGGTAGGCCCGGTGCTCGCCAAGCTCCCGGATCATCTCGCGGCGATGCAAGAGCAGGCCGATCGCCCGCCGGAACGCCGGAGACTGCTGCGGCCCCGGAATGTTGAGATTCCATGCCAGCAGCATGCAGCCTTTGCTCAGCGCTTCGATCGTCGGCCATTCCTCGGGAGGCTCGGATGCCGCCGCCCCTTCTTCGACCTCCAGAGAGCTTCCGCTGAGGATCGCCGGCGCGGAGCCCTCGGGGAGAAAAGCCAGCACGATGCGGTCCAAATGGGGACGACCCTGGTAATACTCCGAATGGGCCGTCAACTCAAGCCGGTCTTCCGACCAAGCCGTCGCGCGGAAGGGGCCGGTCCCGGCGGGCAGCTGCTTGAATCGGGCTTCGTCCTCCGCGACCAGATCGGCGGGCACGACGGACATGGCGGCGGAGCACAGATACCGCAGAAAGATCCGATTCGGCCGATCGAGCAGCACCCGCACCGTGCGCGGTCCGTGACACTCGACCCGAAGGAGTCCGCGCACCATCCAGCGGTTGGCCCTGCTATTGCGCAGCCGCTCCAGCGAGAACCGCACATCCTCCGACGTGAGCTCCCGGCCGTGATGGAACTGCACGCCCCGGCGGAGGAAAAAGGTCCATACCGTCGCATCCGCATTCGACTCCCAGGCATGGGCCAACGCGGGCGAGTATTGTCCCGTCGCGGCGTCATACCGGAGCAGTTGATCGAAGATTTGCTTGACGATGTGGGCTTCGAAGGCGGAGTACACTTCCGCCGGGTCCAGCGTGGCCAGAACGGCCGTTACCGGGACCCGCAGCACGTGTACGGGCGGATGCCCCTCCGCCGACTCCGTATTATGGCCGAAGTGGCCGTTTAGCCAATGCACGAAGCGTTCCTTGACGATGCCGCCTTTGTCGTGGGAGCCGATTCCTTCGAAAGCCTGCTTGTATTCGCCCTTCTCCGCCAACTGCTGAGCGGCGCGAAGCAGCAGCGTCTCCCGATCCTCGAGGAAGGTGAGACGGGAGCGGATGCCCCGCCCTCTTCCCGCGTGCCACGCGATCAGCCCATCTTCGGCGAGCTTGCGCACGATAATCTTCGTGTTGCGGGTCGTGCAGTACCAACAAGCGCTTAACTCCTCCAGCGTTACCTCGACCCGGTTGTCGTCGCCGAGGCGGGAGCCGAAGCAATCCAGCGCCTCCAAATACCTTTCCGCCGTCGTTTGCATCAGACGCCTCCTTCCGCTGCTTGCTGCCGTTTCTGATCGGAGGGGTTGGTCGGGGAGTGGGGATGCAGCTTCGCCCGGATTCGCGAAAACGGGAAAAACGCGAACCGATTCTTACTCTTTTTCCAATCAGTTGGCTAAAGCATAATGGAATCAATCGGAGATGACAAGGAGGAAACGAACATGTTCACCCAAACCTACGAATTCGAGAAAATGTCCGAAAGCTTTCAAGCCGAGTGGGAGTCCCGCATCCGCGCGACTGCGGACCAAGCGGCTGCCGGCCGGCGCTCGGGGAGCCGCAGCGTCGCACGCCGAATCGGCGCCCTGCTGCGCGCGCTATATTAAAATACGAAGAATGAAGAGGAGAGATGCTAATGATCACCAATCCGTACGAGCTGGAAAAACTGTCGGAGACCCTCCGCGCCGAATGGGAGTGCCGCATGCGGAAGGAAGCGCAGCGGCGGGAGACGGAACGGCAAGGCAAACGGGGCATGTCGCAGCTGCTTGGCGCCATCTTGCAGCTGCTGCATTGAGTCCGGGCGCAAGCCGCCGATACGGACGCAGGCGAGACCGCCGTTAAGGCGTGCCGGCCTATTCGCCGGAGACGGGCTGATCCGTGATTCACAAATCCCCGCGCACATCCCCTGAAGACCGGCTTCACCGCCAGCTGCTCATTTCCTCGTTGCGCCACACCGCAACGCCCCTGGCATGATTCGGCCCGCTAAGCCGGAAAGCCGAAAGCAGACCGTCCGTTTCCGCCAGCTATCCCATATGCGTATCCCTAGACGGAGACCGCGATACAGCGCCTCCGTCTTTCGCGATGCCTGCCGGCTGCGCGCGCATCCATTGCTCCAGGTAACGCGCAACCCCGTCCTCGTCGTTGCCGCCCGTCCGCGCCGTCGCCAGCGCGGCGATGTCCGGATGTGCGCCCGCCACGGCGATGCGGGTTCCGGCTGTCTCGAACAGGCCGAGATCGTTCAGATTGTCGCCGAACACCGTGACCGCGTCCGCAGAGACGTTCAGGAGCGCCGCCCATTTGCGCAGCCCCTCGCGCTTGTTCGCCATCCGGTCGCTGAATTCCAGGAAGTAGTGATCCGCGATGTAGGCGTCCTTCAAGAGGTGGATGTGAACCCGGTTCCCGAACAGGTGCCGCACGTCCTCTTGGAGCGGAAGCAGCTCCTCGCGCGACCCGATATAGGTCAAAATGAGCGTGCGGAACGACGCCGGACAGATGAGACAGTCGACTTCCGCAAATCTCGGGTCCCCGGGCCGGTCGGCCACGAATTGCAGCTCCCCTAAGCGGACCAACCGTTCGTGCAGCACCCGCTCCCGATCCTCGCCGTCGAGCGCGAATAGCAGCGGCAGCAGGCCGCGCGCCCGGCCCAGCCCGATGATCTCGTCCGTCGTTGCCGGGTCCAGCCACGCCCCGTCCAGCACGCGCTCCGTCGTCGGGTCGAAGAGGACGGCTCCGTTGTATAGCACGAGCGGATACCGCCAAGGTACCGCAGCGACGACCTTGTGCGAGCTGATGTAGCTCCGAGCGGTGGCATAGCTCACGACGAGCCCCGCGTTCAGGGCCTCGGTCAGAATGCGGGCCGCATCGGCGGACAATGTGGCATCCGAGCGGAGGAGCGTGCCGTCGAGATCGGTGAGAAAGTAGGACAAGGGGAGAGCCTCCTCGAAAGGAATAGTCGCGAAGGCGGCGCTTCGGCTATCGGCTCTCGGACAGGGAGCGCGTCATATAGACCTGCTCCAACGCCAGCGCGAAGCCGGCTTGCTCCAGCGCCCGAACCGCGTCGTCGTGGGAGGCGGGCAGGTTCAGCGTACGGCGCGCGATCGTCTGCCCCGGCACGAAGACGTCCGACAGCAGCGCGCTCGCGACGGCGCCGGCGTCCTCGCGGGACGCAGCGGCGCGGCACTGGAACAGGGTGATCGAAGCGGGCTTGCCCTCTTCGTCCCGCACGGTCTTGAACAGCGCGTATCCGAGCGGGCGGCCCTGTTCGTCGTAGGCGATGGCGGCTTCGGCATTCGCGGGATGCATCCATTGGGCCTGCCATGGCGCCGTCCAATCGTAGCAAGCGAGGCCCGCGAGTTCGTGTGTGGGACCGCGCCGGACGGCAACCGGCAATGCACCTGGAGCGCCGAAGGCGTCCGCCTTTAGCTCGCCGCCATGCTGGAAGATCTTCAGTCGGTCGATCGTCCGATAGCCCATCCGCTCGTAGAGCGCGATCGCGGCTTCGTTGGCGGAGATCGCCTCGAGCGTCGCCAGTCCGATGCCTGCCGCCTCGTAGCGCCGGAGCGCTTCGGCGATCATGGCCTTGCCGACGCCTCGGCCCCTGTGGGCCGGCACGATCCCGGTGCCGCCGTTCCAGGCGAGCTTGCGTCCCTGGATCGTCCGCGCCCCGCTCAGGACGAATCCGATCGGCTCGCCGTTCAGCACGGCGGCAAAGGAGAGGTCCAGCGACAGCTGCTCGGCGGCGAACCGGCGGAGGAAGCCCTCCGGCGTCGTCGTCGCATCGACGAAATAGCCGGCAAATCCGTCATTCCACATTGCGGCCAGCCGATCCAGCGTAAATTCGTTTAACGGTCGAAATTCCATGCGTCTCGCGCCTCCTCGGACATTCGTAGCTCTCGTTCCATTCCCCGGACGGTCCATCCGCTTTCGTTTCCCTTACTTTCGCGCTTCTCCCGCCGTTCCCCTCCTGCAGGAAGAGGCCTTTATCGAATATTTAGGGATTAGCAAGAAATGAGGGGTTGATCGCTATATCGAGCCATGATATAGTCGTTACATGATATATCGAGACACGATATAGCGAGCGACGTTACAGGATCGATTCCTTCCTAAAGCGGCGCCCGCACCTGCAGCTGTAGCTATGCGGAGAGAGGTACGGTCGAGATGAAGAGGGAAACGCTGCAACGGCAATATTTGCCGATGTCGGAGACGATGTTCTATATTTTGCTGGCGCTGACGGAGGTTCGCCACGGATACGGGATCATGCAATACGTGGAGGAGCTCACCGAAGGGCGGATCCGGCTGGGTGCGGGGACGCTGTACGGCACGTTGTCCCGGATGGAGAAGGACGGGGTCATCGCGTTCGTGCGCGAGGAAGACCGACGCAAGTCGTATCAAGCGACCGAGGACGGGAGAGCGCTGCTCAAGCAGGAGATCGCGCGCCTCTCCGAGCTGCATCGGAACGCAAGGCGCGTATGGGGGGATCGGGATGAGTGAGAGGAAGCACGTCAAGAAATGGTGGTTCAGCTGGGACTCGGAAAAAATCGAGCGGTGGCTCGAGGAGATGGAAGCCGACGGCTGGCAGCTGACGGCCGTCACGGGCAACGCGATCCGCTTCGACTTCGAGCGCGGAGAGCCAAGGCGGATGCGGTACTGCGTAGACTATCAGACGCCCGGCAATCGAGACTATATCCTGCTCTGCCAAGACGCGGGGTGGGAGCTGCTATACGATCAGAAGGGATGGTACGTGTGGCGGATGCCGTACACCGATGCACGCCCCGACCTCTATACCGATCTCGACACGCTCCTCGACCGCAACAAGCGGCTCGTCGCCGTGTTGGCGACCCTCCTGTGCGCGCAGGTGCCGATCCTCGTCGCCCTGCACGGTTCGTTGAATCGCTTTCCGTTCGTCTACGTGATCTATGCGGCGCTGTTCGCTTTTCTTTTCTTCGGGATTTCGCGGCTGAACGCCGCGAACAAACGGCTGCGGGAGCAGCGGGGCGGCTTGCCGCGGAATTAACGCTGAAAAGGGCCGATTCGGCCCTTTTTTTCGTTGCTATCCCCGCCGTCGCTTCCAGCTGTTCATTTCGCCTTCGCCGCAAGGAACTCATCGATTTGCTTTTGCAGCTCCTGCTGAATTTTTTTGAGGGCGGGGCCGGCCTCCGCTTCGAATTTCTTCAATGTCTCGTCCGGATCCATCACTCCGTTGAACAACGCCGTGTAGTATTGCCCATCGACTGTATTGTACTGGCTGACTTCGTTCTGCACAGGAGTGCTGTCGAATTCGAAGCCGGCCAAAATGTCGGTAGTGAACATATCGGCATCGCGAAGCACAGCATCCTTCTCCTCATTTCCCGGGTCGCCATTGACATCGGAGCGCTCGTCAACCGGATTCCATATCCAGACGTAACCGAAAGCAGGGTAACCGGAAGTATCCAGGTTTTTCATTTTCTTTTCTCCTACTGCTTCCCAGTTCTTTCCTTCGATCCCGTAAGAGAGCAGGTCGTAGTTTTCCTTCTCATTCGCCCAGTTCAGGAACATAATCGCCCGCTCCTTGTTCTTGCTCACCTTCGGAACGGCCAGGAAGTTCCACTGTTTGAAGTTAGTGAAGTTTGCGCCCTTCGCCGAATCGAAGAATGTAACCGTTTCCAGTTCGCCGCCCGGCACGTTGTTCTTAAACGTGTTCTTGAAGGAGTCGCCGATGCCGAACGCGCCGTTAGGCACGATTGCCACTTTGCCTGCCGAGATCGGCTGTTGAAAGTCTTTCGTCGTCAAAATGTCCTTGAAGATCAGTCCGTCGGTAAACCATTTGCGCGTGTTCGCCAGCCATGTCCCAATCGGCTCCCGATCCTCTAAAAGGTTATACACTTTCCCGTCGTTATTCTTGTAGTAGAGCATCAAACTGTTGCCAAGCGCGTGGGTCGGCCTGACATGCGTCTCGTAATCGTTCAGTGCATGGTGAGCAACAAGTGAATAAGTGGCGGAGCCTGCGGTCATCGGGATGATGCCCTTCTCCTGCTCCTTCACCTTGTAGGCGAAAGCGATCAAATCTTCATAGGTTTTAATCGGCGGTACGCCAAGCTTCTCGCGAATGTCTTTGCGCACCATGTAGGAATTGCCGGACATGTAGCTGACACCGAGCGGTACGGCCATAATTTTGCCGCCGTACTTGTTGTAGTCCCACATTTGTTTGGGTCGTTTCTCCAATACCGTTTGGCCGTACTTGGCCAACAGATCATCCAGCGGCTCGTAGAATCCACTTGCGATCATCTGATTGATGTGCAGCCACGGTGCGTCGAAGATAAGATCGATGTTTTCGCCGGAAGCGAGCGTCACCTGCGTCTTTTGCGCCAAGTCGGACCAGGGCACGAACACGATGTCCAGCTTGACATTGATCGTATCCTTCATTCGCTTTTCCGCTTCGGCGATAACCAAATCCATATCCGGCGGCCGATCGCCGGGAATCATAATTTTCAGCGTCACCTTTTCCAACTTGGCGTCATCGGCGGCATGGCTGTCTCCGGTCTGGCCCGACGGTCCGGGCGCTTTTCCTTCGCCTTCGTTCTTCCCCGAGCAACCTGCAATCGCGACGAGCGCGACCAAGAAAACAAGCGTGACGGACAATAATCTTTTCATGGTTCAATCCCCCTGGTTCAACCTTTTACCGATCCAAGCGTCAAGCCTTTAATGAAGAAGCGCTGAATAAACGGATAGACGAACACAATCGGGCCGATGGTGATGCAGACGATCGCCAACTGCATGCCGTAGGTCGGCACGATGACGTTATACTGCGTCTGGCTCCCGCTCACATAAGCCATGACATTCAAATTGGACATCAACTGGCGGATCATCATCTGCAGCGGCAGCATCTTGTAATTGTCGATGAACAGCAGCGATAAGTACCAGTCGTTCCAATACTGCAGCGCATAGAACAGGCTCACCGTAGCGATGGCAGGCAGCGAGATGGGCCAGATGATGCGAAAGAAAATATAGAGATCATTGGCTCCGTCCACAGTCGCGGCTTCATTCAATTCATACGGCAGCGTACGGTAGTAGGAGACGAGAATGAAGGCATAGAACGGATTAAGCAGATAGGGCAAAATGAGCGCCCAAACCGTGTCTTTCAGATGCAGCCAGTTGGCGATCAGCATGTAGAAGCCGACCAGTCCCGCGCCGAACAGCATCGTCAGGAAGGTCAGAAACGATAAAATGTTGCGGTACTTCACTTTCCGGTGACTGAGCGTGTACGCATAGGCCGCCGTCACGAGAACACCCAGCGCAGTGCCGGCGATCGTCACGATGATCGTAATGCCGTAGCTGCGAAACACCTGCTTGCCGGAAAGCAGAAATTCGTAAGCATGGAGGCTGAACTTGCCCGGAAGCAACTGGTACCCGGCCGTCTGAAGGAGCGATTCATCGGCGAACGAGTTGATAAACACAATCCAAAACGGAATGAAGCAAAACAGCGCGAACGCGCTCAGCACGGCGTACATCAGAAGAAGAAACAACCGTTCTCTCAATTCGATCACACCTTAAATGGTCTGGCGAAAAGGACGCATGGGGCCGGGCCTCTGCCCATTTCACCGCGACCTTTTAGAATAGTCTTGAATCCGCGTCCACCTTGCGCGCGATCGCATTGAAGATCAGAATCGTGACAAGACCCATGCAGGATTGGTACACGATGACGGCAGAGGACATACTGAAATTGCCCTGTTGCCGCAACGCGCGGTACGCATACGAGTCGATGACATCTGTCGTTGGAAAGAGCACGCCGTTATCTCCGATGATCGCGTAAATCATGCCGAAATCGCCGTAGAAAATACGGCCGATGCCGAGCAGCGCCAATACCATAACGATCGGCCGCATCAACGGCATCGTAATGTAAAGCATCTGCTGCATCCGGCTCGCGCCTTCGATTCGGGCGCTCTCGTAATATTCCGCGGAGATGCCCGAAATGACCGCCAAAAAAATGATGGAGTTGTATCCGGCAATCTTCCAGGCGCTGATCACGGTTAAGATGTACGGCCATACGCCGGGCGTCAAATACCAGTCCACTCCATCGGAGCCGAGGACGGCAAGCGCGCGGTTAATGAGCCCTTCCGATGTGCTGAATAGCGTCAACGCCATCATGCTGACGACAAGCCATGAAATAAAATACGGCAAAAAAATGATCGATTGCGCGATTCGCTTGAACAGCTTGTTCCGGACTTCATTCAGAAAGACGGCTAGCACGACCGCGCTGCCGAGGCCGGATACGAGAAACAGCGCATTCAGGAAAACGGTGTTCAGCGTCACGCGCAGCCAGTGTTTCCCGTTGAAGAAGAACTCGAAGTTCTTGAATCCGACCCATTCGCTCCCCCATATGCCATCCGAAAGCCGGTAATTTTGGAAGGCTAGCAGGTGCCCAAACATGGGCATATACGCGAATACGATCAGAAACGCAATGCCCGGCAACGCCAGCAGGTACAAATACCGGTTCCGCGAAAGCTCGCGCACGAACGATCCGCCGAAACCTCTCCGTCGACCCAAAAACGTTCCTCCTTTCTTGTGCGGTTGGCTGGATTCGAACGGAGCCATCGTAGCATTCACGGTTGCGGCTGCCTAGTTCTCATTGGCCGGATTCGGTTCTCGCGCGGCCGATTCGCGGGGATTCTGCCGATTGTGATTGGCCTGGCAAGTTCTCAATCGTCCGCTGCGCCCGCTAATTCGCCTAGGTTAGCCATCTGACGCGGCCCATTCCTTCCGCCCGCCTGCTTTTCCGTCGCGGTATTGGCTCGGCGTCAGGCCAGTCGCTTTCTTAAATGCGGTGTAAAAGTGGCTTTTCGTTTGAAAACCGGACTGCTCCGCAATGTCGGTGACCTGTAAATTCGTCTGCTCCAGCAGCTCCTTGACCTTCCCGAGCCGCTCGTTCAAGATGAAATTCGATAGCGGCATGCCATATTGAACGTGAAACAAATGCCGAACGTATTTGGCCGACAAAGCGATATGATCGGCAATTTCATCCACGGACAGCATGGGGTCATGAATATGGTAGCGGACGTACTCGATCATCTCCTCGATCTGCTTTTCCTTGCGCTTGAAGCCCTTTTGGTCGCCGAGCAGCCCGATAATTCGGCTGGCCTCTTTCTTTAGCCATTCGCGGACGTCGGCAAGTGTAGCGAACTGTCTTAAGTGGCGCTCGATCCCATCAACGCTCTGGATCGACGTCATTTTACTGAACGATTTGACGATGGCGAACAGAAGCAGCTTCAGTTGGAATTGACACTCGGTGTATTTCATCGTCTGCAAGCGTGCGAACAACTCGTCCAGCATCGCCAGCACCTTCTCCTCTTTGCCGCTGCGAATCGTCTGGATCAAGCTTTCATGCACGGCGGCGTCAATCTTGGCCTGCAATTCAGCATAACGCTCAAAGTCCTGTTCGACATAGATTTTGTCATCGCCGCTGACAAACTTGAACAAAGTCAGCTCGTTTATATCGTCGTATACTTTGCGCAAATCATCATGCACGCGCCGGGCTGCGCTTTCCGCGATCGTCACGTCCAGTTTGACATACTTGGCGACTTGCCGACGCAGCTCCTGCAGCTCTTCGGTCAGCCCGGGATTGGTGGAAGAACTGGCCTCGCCAACCAGCACGACCAGATGGTCGGTGCCGAAATCAACGACCTCTATCGGCCGTTCCGGCCGGCCCAGCAGCTCTTCTGCGATATTGCCGCTCGCATACTTGAACAGTTTGCGCGAGACGAAATCATACTGCTCAGCCATTTCGTAATAGGAATCAATTTTGACAACGGCCAGCCGGAGCCATTCGTAGTTAAGCAGATGCGATTCGCGCACAATCGCTGCTCTGGCGCTGTCGGTCAGCCTGCCCTGCAGCAGCCATTGCCGCAAATACTCGGTCTTGATCAGCGGATAATGATCGCGAAGCATGACGAAGCCCTGCTCGATGACGCCGTAATCGTTCTCCCCCTTTACACCCAGCTTCCGCTGCAGTTGATCCGCAAGCCGGCGGAAGGGCCCGACAAAACGGTGCGAATTCCAATAGGCGATCAGAAGCAGTGCCGCAAGCAGCAGGAGCGAGCAGACGATGATGACCGTTTGGAACGACTCGGCCTTTTCGCGGAATTGCTTCATCTCGGTGATGGATATAATGGTCCACTCCGGCGATTCCAGCCGCGCATAGTTGACGAAGGCTTCCCCTCCCGTACGGTTCAGTTCGAATGATCCCCGCTTCAATCCCATCCGGACGTTACCGATGCTCTCCTCAAGCCGCTCATCCGATTCGCCCAAGATCAATCTGCCCTGATTATCCACGATCGATAGCGACATATCCGCCCTTCCGCCGCTCGAGATCAAATGTCGTTGCAGCTGCTTCTTGTCGAACAGGATGACAAGATAGCCGTCGCGGTTTTTCTGCACGGGAGTCGAAGGAAGCTGGAGAGCCAGATAGGAGTTGTTCCCGACCCGGTGATCGAAGAAGCGGAGGAAGGTCCCGGGGTTGCGTGAGATCCGCTCCAGCATCGGCTGATCGGTGAATTCCTCAAACGGGAGCAGTCCGACTTTGGAGTCGAGCACCTCGCGTTTGCGCATGCTGAATAAGTAAGCGGATTCAATAAACGGCTCATTATTTAAATACTTAGTTAAAGCCCGCATCGTGGCGGCATTTTGCAGCAGATTATCGGCGGATGCGTACATCCAGTTTTGAACCGCAAGGTCTTCGTACATGTTGAGGCTGTACCATTTCAACTTTTCCAGGATGAACTCGGTCCGCTCCGCCATTTCGTCGATGCGGTCCTGATTGAACGTCCCCATCTGAGTGTAAGCGAATTCAGAAAATCGGTTAGCCAGAAACAACGAAAACGGTATGATCGTAATTGCGAAAAAAATGCCGCTGATCACAAATACGCGCCAGGATGTGGATCTGAACATGGAGATCTCCCCCTTCCCCCTTCGTCTCTAGGTTCTCTTTCGACCGGTACATCCCATCATAGAGTACCCCTTTCCCGCTTGCCTAGTTCTCATTTGTCCGTCAAGTTCTGATTGGGCGCGAAAGGAACAGTCGTAGATCGGAGTAGTGAAAGCGCGAGACAAGATGATGAGGAGGATGGGGATGACGATTCCCTCGCCCGAAGCGATGAGGTTAGGGGTTCGGTCACGCGGGGGAAGCGGATAGCATGTAATCACGCCTGGGCGAACGATGCGATACCTGGGGGGGACTTTTATTGCGGAAAGCAAAACCCCCTCCGCCGTTTTGAGGAAGGGGCCAGTTCTCGACGTTGTTCGAAGCAAACAACTTGAAGTACTTCTGGCGTTAGCCACTTAGTATTTCGTCAACAGAATATCCATCCACTTTTTCCACTCGGCGCCGTCTTCCGCAAGTTCCCAAACGCCCGCCAACGTCCGTCCGTCTTCCCCGAAACGACCCCGGAAGCGTTCGGTCGACCCGATGATGGTCCATTCGCGTTCATGCAGCTGTGCCTTGTAGTTTGCGACGATCCCGTGGTTGTCGTAGGATGTCGTCACATACATGCCGTCGTCCTCGTGAAAGCCGATCATTTCGATTGCTTTCACTTCGTCCTCCCCCATGAAGCCATCCACATGGTGGATAAGGAAGTACCCCCCTGGGAGCCACTCGTAAGTATCGACTGCATTCAACACCATGTCCGCTCCATTCGGCATTCGGATCGTGCCTTCCGTTTTCCACTTGCCGATGAACGGTTGAAGACGTTCCATCGCTAATTGGGCGGTCAATCGCTTGTCATCCATTCGCCTCTCCCTTTCCATCAGGATAGATCCAGTATAACTTGCTTTCGTATATCGCATTTCTTCCCGATTGCGAGGCATGGTGTATGCTTTATTCAAGGACCCGGAAGGAACTTACGTCAATAAAAAATTTATTCTCTTACTGAACCTTTTTCCCTACGGGAGCGAATTAAGGGTTGTAACACGTTCAGGAGGGGCCCCCATGAATGATAAAGAATTACTTCCGTGGCTTGAAAAAGCGACGTTGGGCGACGAGTCGGCCTTTCAGCTTGTCTATCAGGCGACTCACCAAGACGTCTATCGGACGGTTGCTTTTCTCGTGTACAACAAACAGGACATTGAGGATATCGTGAATGAAGTTTACATGCGCATGTGGCGGTCGTTTCACAAGTACGACCCGAACCGGCCGTTCCGGTTTTGGTTGCACGGGATCACTGTCCGTCAGGTACAGGATTGGAAAAGAAAGGCCTGGCGGCGAATTCGCCTCTTTGAACGAAACCGCCAGATGACTTGCGAACAGTTCGAGTGGACGGACAAAGCTGTCCTGCGGTCCGAAATGCAGCATGAACTGTTCAGCCTTGTCCGCCAGTTGTCGTACAAACTGCGTGTGGTCGTCATCCTTCGCTATTTTCACGACTATGCGCTGGAAGAAATCGCGGACATGCTGCAGATCCCCGTTGGCACAGTGAAATCCAGGCATCATCTGGCCTTGAAAGAACTCCGGAAACGATTCGAAATGACGGGAGGAGACGCGTATGTCCATTGACAAGGAATTGCGTGAAGAGCTTCGCCAGGCGGCAGATTCGATGCACTGCCCACCCGATCTATATGGACGTGTCCGACAGTCCTATCAACACTATGTGAACGAAAAGAGAGGTAGATCTCCCATGAAAAAACACGTGCTAGCAGGCATTGCCGCAATCGCAATCCTGATTCCGTCTGCCGTATTTGCTTCTTCCTATCTGGCCCATGACATTTTCGGTTCTTCTACGACCATTGAACAGCACGGCGTTTCGCAGGAAGAGTATCAAGAGATCGAGGGGATGCTTCAGACCGCAAAAGGCAAACTCACGAAAGACGAGTTCAAGGAGTATATGGAACTGACCAAGCAGTTGGTGCAATTAAAGCTGAAGATCACCGATGAAAATGGGGTCGTACATGAGGAGAAGCTGACCAAAGAAGAGCAGCAGCAGTTTGAGCAGCTCGCCTCCAGGCTAGCCCCGTACTTCGAGAAGATAAACGGAGTTGCCAAACCGTAAGAAACGGAAGCAGGGACCCATTCGATCCGGAGTGGGTCCCTTTTTCTCGGCCATGGTCAGTTCACTGAAGTCGTTTGCGAAGGCGAAGATGAGGAATAGGAACAGCGAACTACCCGCAAGAAGGGCGCGAGCACCCTCTTGCGGGTCGTTTCATTTGCATCAAGCGACCCACCGACCCCCGCGCTTCTTCGCATAGTTAGCAAACACGTAGCGCCAAGGAATGACGAAGGGAAATATCACGACCCACAAGTTAGCAGTGACCATATCCATCGTTGCATCGTCCATCCGACCGGATGTCCAAATTGGCAGTGCAACGATGATCAGCCAGACTGTTTTCCACGCTAATTCCCATAGAAGTACAGGCAGCATCTGCAGGGGATATCTCAACCCGAGGACGCATAATGCCCAGAAGGCGAGCAGCATGCATTGCACGATCCCCTCCATCAGCTCCCACGACCCCGAACGATTGAAAAATTCAGGCCATTTCGTGATACCGAGTCCCACGACGATAAGAAGGTAACCCCCTCTCAACAAATAAAGACGTAATAACGATACTTCATTCGGTGATACCTTCTTGGATTGCTCCGTCACGTTCATCATCCCTCTCCCCTAGACATATGCCTTCTTCATCCAATCTTCGATGCGAAGAGCCTCCGATTCATGCAATTCTTCCACATCGGCCATTTTAAGCAACGAACCGTCCTTAAGCGCAATGAAGCCGTCTATTAACGTTTCGATTTCCGCAACCTCGTGGCTTGTCATGATTAAGGTCTGAAATTTCAAGTCAACGTAGGAGATCATGCCCTTCACAATAGAGTCGCGTATCATCGGATCAAGCCCGGATAAGGGTTCGTCCATCAGAATGTAGGGTACCTCTCTCGCCAACGTAAGAACGATTTGCAAGCGGCCGCGATTACCTTTCGAGAGCGACTTGATTTTCATCTGAGGATCCAAGCGCATAAGCTTCATGATTTCTTCTGCTTTCGCCGGATTAAAGTCGGCAAATTGTGAAGCCTGAAACTGCATTGCTTCTCGTACCGTGAATATCGGATAAAAGAGACTCGACTCGGAGGAATAAGAAACGACTTTGCCGGTTCTTCGATTGGCCGTCTCTCCGTTAACCGTCACACTGCCGCTTGTGGGCAGCGAAAGTCCAGACATTAGCTTTAATAAGGTTGACTTCCCGCTGCCATTTTCGCCCACAATGCCAATGATTTTACCTATGGGTATCGTCAATGAGATATCCTGAAGCGCAATCTGATTGACATATTTCTTTGTAACGTTTGTCATCCGAATCATTTCACTCATCGCCTTTCTCAGCGTTGTTCAAATAATCTGTCAGCCCCGACAGGATCTCTGCCGCGCTGTATCCCATTTCTCGCATGACGTGAACGAATTGTTCAATTTGTTCCCGTTTCAACTTGTCACGCTGTTGAACCAGACGATCCTGCCGTTCCGGAACGAACGTTCCTTGACCTCGCTTCGTTTCCAAGATCCCTTCACGCTCCAGCTCGCTGTAAGCTCTTTGAACGGTGTTGGGATTCATGTTGTATTTGATTCCCATATCGCGGATCGAAGGAAGCTTCTCGCCGGCTTTCAATTCTCCGCTTATAATTTGTCGATGTATGCGATCCGCCAATTGCAAATAGATCGGCTTTGAAGCATTGAATTCATCCATCGTTATCCCTCAACTTTGTTGTCCACGAGCCACGCGGTTAGTATGAAAAGTCCGACGATCATGATGAGGTCGTATACATACCCTCCTACGTAGGTTTGTATGGGTTTGGATAATATCGTAGGAAATGGATAAGCAATGCTTCCCCAGTTCATCACGTACCGATAAAGGGCAGAGGATTTGATCAAAGCATTTAGCGATCCGGACAGGATGGCCGCGCCGGCAACCGCTGCCCAGCTCCAACGCCCGATTTTCAACTTAAGGTATTGGTACAGAGCCCAAAGAACCATCACCCATGCGCTAAGTTCAATAGATATCCAAATCACATTAGGAAAGATAAACCATCCCACTTTCCAGGTATCCGTCCAATACGGCTCAATCAAGTTGAACTTGGGTACGATCAGCAGTCTGGAAAACCCATATAACAAGACTAATGAAATTACGACCATCAGCAAGCTGTTCGCCACTTTGCTCAACAACAATTTAACAGCCGGTTGGGGGTTGCTCAGCCATAAGTGCAAATTGCCCTCCGACTTTAACCCGACAAACACAAAAAGAGGAACGTAGATCACATGAATGGCAGCGGCAATCGCTAAGGGTACGAACATGAGCAATGAATCGTCCGCTGCCCTCTCCAAGAATAACGTCAGCATAGCAATCAATACATTCATGACGATTCCGATGAAGAACATGCTTCTTGTTAACTTGAAATCCTTAATGAACAAAGCTGACCACTGTCGCATTTCCGCTTCACCCTTTTGAGATTAATCCAAAACTCAGTGCACTAATGAAATAGTACACTAATTCACCATGGCATGTAAATAGGCATTGGAAAAAAGGCGAAGAAGGTGTCCCATCTTGCCTTTGCATGCTTTGCCCAAAGTGCCATCATGCAGCTTTACAGAAAGCCTATCCACTCGGCGTCTCAGCCCCAGCCATTCGGCTGGGACAAAGGTTGATTGCGTTAGAAGATACGAATAGGGCATCCCATCTGGATGCCCTGTTGCGATTTTTGTTATTTCAATAATAATTCCATGGCAACACGTTCTTTATCCGCGATCTCGAGCAACAGCTTGGAAACCTGGTTAAGCTCCTGGTGGTTTCCCGTTCTTCCCGCATGGTCGATCAAAGAAGATACGCTGACCCACAGGGGAGCGATTTCCGTAAACCGCAAATAGGCCTGTTCTACTTGTGGATCTCCAAACAGATCCACGCATTCTTTTAGAAAATCCCGATATAGATTTCGAAACAGAGCGCCGCCGGTTCCCGCTTTTTCCATTAATAATGCGGTCAAGCATAGATCTTGCTCCAGATTTTTGCTGCGAGAAGGCCACTTCAGAATTTCGCTACTCATCTTTATAATGCCTTTATTTCCTATATTTCGAATGGGCGGATTCAAGTAGTCATGCGCATTCTTGGTTAATGACGATCGAATGGCGGGTACAAGCGGCGGAAGGGTACCGATTGGCTCGAGCGTAAAGGAACGGTTCCTGGAGCTCATTGGCCCCTTCGCGTTTCTAGCCATGGCCAAAGCGGGTAAACGCGTCGTTACGAGATTACCCTGTTGTCTTGTATCCGCCATGTATGCGTATTCGTCATCCATGCCATATATCACCGCGTAGTGGGCGGCAAAGTGCACTTTGTTCGTGAAGTAATCCAAATAATACGAGTCCAATTTAAGCCCCACCGGAATTCCGCGTTCTATGAAGCTCCGTACGTTCTGCCACGCTTTTTCAACGGACGACGTTTCTTGCGTCCGGATGGGTAAGTTGAGCTGGGATGCTATGCGAGCAGCCAATTCATCCGGTTTCACCCTCCCCCCGATAAAAGGAAAGTCCATCGCCTTCGAATCCCAATAAATGAATCCCAACCCTTGCCCGAGTCCGAATAACATCGGCTCCGATAGCCGGACTCCCGCAAATTGAAGCAAGTTGCCTATCGTTGTCGTCTCGCAATGTTCTCCTTGAAAGGGAACGAAACCTTCAATGATGTTAGACATGTTCCTTCATCTCCTCCAACAATTCGTTGATTAAATTGGCGACGTACGCTTGCTCGCTCTCGATAAGATTCATCGGATGAAGGAAAAGCGCTCTTACGTACAGCGGCAATCGATCGCCGCCCTGCGATTCGTACTTCTGCCTTATATTTTTTAAAGCTCCTCCAAGAAAATCCAGCCGTTTTCGCAAAGCTTCAATGGCTTCGGCCTTCTCGACAAAAGGCAATGCGGCAAGTCCGAGATCAAATCGGTTATCGCGCTCTCGCGAAGAAGATAGGCTGGCGATAATTTCATTTCTCAGCGCAATCATACCGGCTTCCGTCATGGCAAATCGGGTCGGCATAGGTCCCTTGCCGGATTTCTCGCCGGAATCCGCAGACTTGATCAATCCTTTATCGTTCAATTTCTTCAGTCCTGTGTAAATGGAAGTCGTGCCAATATTCGCCCATTCCCGATAGCCGCGCTGATCGATTAATTTATGGATGTCGTAACCCGACGCTTGATTACGTTCCGCAATCATTTGCAGCAGCATAAATTCAACATTCGAAAGTTGATCCATAGAGAGACCCCTCTTATTCAATATTACATATACGTAATATAACAATAGTGTAATATAAGATCAAGTTCAACGGCATCTAGTAGGATTGTATGGGTTTTTGTCGAATTAGAGAGGAGTCGGGCGATTCCGCGCGAGCTGAAGCTTTAACGGTCATCATCCGTGCTTTGGAGAGCGACAGCTCGATCAAGGAACTGATCGAGGGGATGTAAGGAATAGATATGATGACTAAACGAAAAACGGCCCTTCTCGCAGGGGCATTCTTTATCGTCTTATTCCTGATTCGAATTACTTGGGCTTTGCTAGTGGCGCCGCCGGATCACCCTCGTGCGGTTCGGGGCGAGTTGGATTTGCGTAGCTTCGACTTCGCCAAGGATCGCACGATCGCATTGGACGGAGAATGGGAGTTCTATCCCGGCGAGTTTGTAATGCAAATCGGGTCGAACGCGATCTCATCCGGAGAGGGCAGGACGTACATTCCGGTTCCCGGCAAGTGGAACTCGTCTATATCCGCGCATAGCTCGCCATATGGCTACGGCTCCTATCGTCTGCGCATCAAGGTCAACCCGGATCACGAGCTGATTTATGGCATCCGCGTTTCGAACGTGCGTACTTCGGCCGAACTCTACGTAAACGATCGTCTGGTGGCGGGAGAAGGGAAGCCGGCAAAAAACAAGCAACAGTATACGGCCCGAAGCATGCCCTTCACCGCTGCTTTCAAAGCCGATACAGGCGAAATCGATATTGTCGTACAAGCCGCGAATTATGACAACATCTACCAAGGCGGATTGATAGAATCGATCAGGTTCGGCAGCGAACGCGCGGTGGACAAAGAAGCAGGCTTTTCCGCCAACATGCAGTTAGTCGTATGTGTCGTTCTGATGATTCATGCACTGTATGCGCTTATTCTGTATGCGATCGGCACCCGGCAAAAAGCTTTGATCCACTTCTTTATGCTCGTTGTTAGCACCGTCGTCATGACCTTGCTCGACGATGACAAGCTTTTGCTGGTTTGGCTGCCGGCCATAGGCTACGAGTGGTCCATGAAACTCGTTCTCCTGTCCTTTATTGGAGTCGCTGCCTTCCTGCTGCAGTTTGCCAAAAGCCTCTTGCCGGAACATGCGAAAAACAGCGTGTTCCGCTGGTTCCCCGTGCTCTGCGCGATGGCCGCGATCGCGATCGTGTTTTTGCCGGCCGGGTTGGCGCGGGGCGGATTGATCGTCTACTACGCCTTGGATTTGATCGCCTGCTTGTACTTTCTTACGTTCTCGCTGCGTACGGTCTTAAGGACCGATAAGGATGCCATTTATTTGGTCGTCGGCCTAACTGGTGTTTTGACGAATATCATGGGGGGCTTTCTCAAGGGGCTGCTCGATACGGGCTACTACCCGATCGACCTGATCGTTGCGTTCCTCGCGTTTGCGTCTTTCTGGTTCAAACGTTATTTCCGTCAATCCGTGCAAACGGCGAAGCTCGCCGAGAAGCTTCGGAAAGCAGACAAGCTGAAGGACGATTTCTTGGCCAACACCTCCCATGAATTGCGGAATCCGCTGCATGGCATCCTAAACATCGCCCAGAACGTTCTGGATTCCGGAATGAAGGATCAAGACGACCGAAATAAAGAGAACATGAAGCTGCTTATTTCCGTAGGCAAGCGAATGTCCTACATGCTGAACGATCTGCTGGACATGACGCGGCTTCAAGAGGATGGCATCCGCTTGCGCATAGGGAGCGTCCGCGTTCAGGGGGTCGCATCCGGCGTAACCGATATGCTTCGTTTCATGACGGATGGCAAGCCGATTCGTATCGTCAACGACATTCCGGTCAACTTCCCTCCTGTCATGGCCGACGAAAACCGGCTTACGCAAATTTTGTTCAACCTGCTTCACAATGCGGTAAAATACACAGTTCAGGGACAAATCACCATTAAGGCCGAGGTCAAGGACGGCAAAGCGAACATCATCGTCGAAGACACCGGCATCGGGATCGATCCGGAAACGCAGCAAAGAATGTTTGCGCCCTACGAGCAGGGGGACTCTGGCATTACGGCCATCGGAGGCGGGCTTGGTCTTGGGTTAAGCATATGCAAGCAGCTGGTGGAACTGCATGGAAGCGGGTTGGAGGTTCACTCCGTTCCGGGCCAAGGTTCGGTCTTTAGCTTTGCTTTGCGGTTAGCCGATTCATCCACCCGACAAGGCGAGGCGGCCATGATCGCCGCTTATGCAGAAGCGGCGGTTTCCGCTTCCTCCGAACCTCGCGGCGGCATTTCCGGACTGGAATCGGCGGCCGATTCGGACCGGCCCAACCTTCTGGTCATTGACGATGATTCCGTCAATTTGAATATATTGAGCAGCCTCCTTGCTTCCGAAAAATATCATGTTGTCACCGCTGCAAGCGGAAGTGACGCGATTGCCCTGCTGGATACCCGGGAATGGGACTTGATCATTGCCGACATCATGATGCCAAATATGTCCGGTTACGAATTGTCCCGCTTCGTTCGCGAGCGGTTCTCCGTCTCGGAGCTTCCCATTCTGCTTCTGACCGCTCGCGGCAGGCCGGAGGATATCGCTGCCGGATTCCTGTCGGGCGCCAACGATTACGTAACGAAACCCGTCGATGCGATGGAGTTGAAGAGCAGAGTACGGGCGTTGACGGAATTGAAGCAGTCGGTGCGCGAAAGGCTGCGCATGGAAGCGGCGTGGCTTCAGGCGCAGATTCAACCGCATTTTCTGTTCAACACGCTCAATTCGATCGCCGCGCTCAGCGAAATCGATTACGAGAAAATGAGCGCGCTGCTTGAAGCATTCGGCCACTACTTGCGGGCAAGCTTCGACTATCGGAATTTGGAACGGCTCGTTCCGCTTGAGCATGAGCTGGGTCTGGTCCGCTCTTATCTGTATATCGAAAAGGAACGTTTTGATGACCGACTGCACATTCGCTGGGAGGTGGACGAAGGGTTTCCTTTGCAAGTTCCCCCGCTCAGCATCCAGCCTCTTGTCGAAAACGCCGTACGACACGGCCTGCTAAGCCGCGAGGAAGGCGGAGAAATTCATATCCGAATTTCCGCCCAAGAACATGAGGCGGAAATTTCGGTCGCAGATAACGGCGTGGGAATGGATGCGGAAGCGGTAAGGAATATCCTGGACGGCCGCTTGGATGCAAAGGCGGGAGTCGGCTTGTCCAATACGGATCGGCGGCTGAAACAGCTATTCGGCAAAGGATTGCAGATCCAGAGCGTTCCGAATCAAGGCACGATCGTCCGTTTTGTCGTGCCCAAATGAGGAGAGGCATTTTGCCATCGTGCAAACCATTCCAATATGCCGGGACCGGGATCGGTCCCTGCTTCCTGTTTCAATTGGCGGGTCAGAAATTCATACTGTTTTTGGACGGAATCCGGGTCATTCAGCCGGGCGTATATGTTCATAAGCGCAAGATAACTATCTTCATGCAGCGGTTCCCGCTTCTGGATTTGATGGTAAACGCCAAGCGCTTCCATATTCAGGTTGTGTGTGACATAGAATTGACCCAATTGTTGGGCATGCTGCAACCATAGCGCCTTAAGCCTTTGGCGCTCGCTCTCCGCCCATACATAATGATCCTCTTCGTAAAAATCGCCGCGATACAGATCGAGCAGTCGCCGATGTTCGGGTGCCTGCTCGATGGAAACGGGGCTTAATCGGTGAAGCGCTTGCTCCCATTCTTCCGCGTCGATGCGTAGTTGTTTCGTCTCGAGGACATATCCGTACTGCGCGAATCGGATCGAGATATAGCCGTCCCCGATGGTATTCCATACGCTGCGAATCCGATTCATACTCGTCTGCAGGTTGGCGAGCCCTTTGCGTTCGTCCAATTCCGGCCATAGCAATTCCAGCAAGGCATTCTTGCTGACCACTTTCCCCCGATGATAGAACAAGTAGGCGAACAGCTCTTTTGCCTTCGTCGTTCTCCACTTCAGAAATTCCAATTCCCCGTTCGGCTTCCGGATTTGCATGTCACCCAAGCAATGGTACAACAATCCTTCCTCTTTCGGCGGTTCCGGATGATGCTGGGTAATGCGTTCACGCAGACGCTGTATGGTTTGGCTCAACCGTTCGCGTCTTAACGGCTTCATCAAGTAATCGGTCGCATCCAGTTCGAATGCCTCCACCGCGTATTCGTCATAAGCCGTCACAAAGACGATCTTCGTGCCCGGCGAGATCGAACGGATTCGCTCCGACGCCCTCAACCCGTTCAATCCCGGCATTTGGATATCCAGAAAGACGGCGTCGGGTTGGGATTCGCCAATCTGCTTGATCGCTAGCTCCGCCTTCAAGAAGGAGCCGACGACTTTACAATCAGGAAACTCCCCCAGCATTTTTTCCAATCGGATCAACGAAAGCCGCTCATCGTCTACCAGCATGACTTTCATTCGGCTGCAGCCTCCCAACCTTCGAACCTCGAATACCGATTTCTCATGCTCTATCTATATCGGCAAGACGGGAGTTCGATTTGATTCTGTGGTTAGAGATTGGTTAGAGGCTTTGTCTATAATGTTGTGCATAGAAAACCGTACTTTTTGTCGTTTGGTGCGGAATATTCGCTATGAGCAAGTGAATTCAAAGGAGGATCAAATGATGTTAGCAAAGATGAAATGGAAGAAGCCGCTCAACCTGCTATTGGCCAGCGCCCTGACAGCAGGCTTAGGGTCTGCTGCGTGGGCCCCTCAGTCAGCCAACGCGGCACCTGATCCTGTCTATCCGGGTGGGGTATCGAGCAGCTTGCACCTATGGCTTCGTGCCGAAGACGGCGTGACGGTAGCGAACGGTACCGTTTCGGAATGGAAGGACCAGAGCGGTCATGGCCGTGATTTCTCCCAAGTCGACCCTGCCAGACAACCCGCTTATAATGATGACAGCAACCGGCTGAACTTTAACAAGGCCATCACTTTAGATGGTGCCGATGATTTTCTGCAGAATGCGAATGGTATTCTGGGGAATAATATCTCCTACGATAATTTCAATGTGTTTATCATTTCGGAAACTGGGAATACGAGTAACTCCGTTTTTTGGGAAAATACGGCCGGCGGTGGCAGATTCCAGGTCCATCTTCCTTATGGCGGAGTCGTTTATTGGGATGCAGGGAATCAGGGTGGACAGCGAATATCCACTCCGGGCGTATCCGCTGAAGTAGGGAAATATTATATTTGGAACTTTAATTATGGTTTAGGCAGTACCACAGACGCCGGTCAATCCATTTACCGGAATGGGGAAAGTCTTAAATTTAAGGCCGGCCAGCCGACCGATCCTCCTATCAAGGGGGTTGGCAACCCCATGGTTCTTGGCAGAGAGATTGCTGACCAAGGTTATTATAAAGGTCAAGTAGGCGAATTCATTTTCTATTCAGGCCCGTTATCGGCAGAAGACAGACAAAAAATCAATTCCTATTTAGCGATTAAATATGGCGTCTCGTTAAACAACGTCAATTATGTGGACTCGTCGAATAACGTTATTTGGCAAGCGGACGCCAACTATAACAATAACATTGCAGGCATCGCCCGCGACGATGGTCAAGGTTTGCAGCAGAAACAAAGCCGTTCCGCCAACGATGCTTCCAAGCTGACGATCGGGATCGGCGACCTGTCGGAAAAAAATGAAGCCATCACAGAGGAACTGCAAGACAAACAGTCCTTGGTCTGGGGCGACAATGGCAAGACCTTAGCCTTCAAGACGCCCATGGACACAGCCAACAAAAACTATGCCGACCGGATCTGGAAGGTTCAAAACACCAACGGTGTTGGCGATGTGCAAGTAACGATTTTAAAAAGCGCCATCCCGGCAGATGCAACCTTAGTCGTAAGTGACAGCTCGGATTTTAAAGACGCTAAGGAATATGCATTAACTGAAACTTTGTCGGGTGGTGTCGCTTACTATACGACCACAACCAAAGTGGCGCTAGCAGATGGTCAATTTTTCACCTTTGCGATTCCGGTGCCCGGATTAGATCATGCCGCGCTTGAGCAAGTCGTAGCGGGCCAGAATCAAATCACGCTGAGCTTTGACCAGGATTTGGGAAGCTTGACGGACCTGAATGGATTTGTCATTAAAGTCGGCACCGATACGGTAACGATCAATGCGGGGGACTTTAAAGTGGATCCCACCGACGCGAAAAAGTTGATTCTCACTTTACCTAATGGAACGGACGTTAATGGTAAAACGGTGAGCGTATCCTATAACGGAACGGGCACTTTGAAAGGCACAAATGGGAGACCCGCTCATCCGTTTACGATGAATGCGATCGACTCGTATGCCGATGCTCTGTCGATCACAAAGCCAGACGCAGACCCGGTTACTGTACGCAAACCAACGATTGAAGGCACTGCAGAACCGGGTACTACAACGGTGAATATCGTGATCAAAGATGCAGATGGCATTCCGGTACCAGGTGCAGGCGGCGCTGCAAATGTTGACAGCAACGGCAACTGGACATTTATTCCGAATGTAAACTTGACAGACGGCAGCTACAAGATTGAGGCCACCGCGGTTAAAAACAACCGGACGGCAACAAAGACAAGCGAGATCCAGGTGGCGATACCGGCACCAACGTTAACCGTCACTGAACCAAGCGGCGATACGGTTTACGTGTCTAAGCCTGAAGTGAAGGGAACCGCCGACAAGGACGCAGTCGTCACGGTTACGATCAAAGACAAAGACGGTCAAGCCGTCGATACGCAAACCGTCACGGTCAATCCGGACGGAACTTGGAGTTACCAATCCGGTACAGACCTGGCGGATGGGGACTATACCATTGAAGTGACCGCTACAAAAGATGGAAAGACGTCAAAAGAAACAAAGAATGTCGCCATCGACACTTCCCTGCCGGCGTTAACCATCACCGAACCAAGCGGTAATGTGGTTTCCGTTTCTAAGCCTGAAGTGAAGGGAACCGCCGATAAGGACGCAGTCGTTACGGTTACGATCAAAGACAAAGACGGCCAAGTCGTCGATACGCAAGCCGTAACGGTCCATCCGGACGGTACTTGGAGCTTCCAACCCGGCACCGACCTGGCCGACGGCGACTACACCGTTGAAGCGACCGCGACGAAAGACGGAAAGACATCTACGCAAACGAAACCCATTACGGTTGATGCTGCAAACCGCTCTTCCCTGACCGGGCTGGAACTTAAGAGCTGGAATGGAAATTCAATCGATCTGGCGCCGGTCGCTGGCGGATCGAACCAGTATACGGCTTCCGTATTGAATAGCGTCTATGCCGTCACGGTTCTGCCAACGGCTCTGGATCCGAACGCGAAGATCGAGGTCTCCGTGAATAACGGCGCTTGGCAGGAAGTTCCGAACGGAGCGGCAAGCGGAGATCTGGATCTGAATGTAGGCTTGAATACGATTGTAGTGAAGGTTACGGATAGCAAAGGCAATGTAACGGAGTATACGCTGACCGTCACTAGAGCTTCTGAGGGCGGAGGAAATCCCGGCGGACCTGGTGGACCCGGCAGTGGTCCCACCCCCACGCCTACGCCATCTGTAACGCCGAAGCCGGATGAATCGGACATCGAAACCTCCGTAAACGGCCAGGATGGCACTTTTGCAACCGGCAAAACATCAACCTCGGGAGACCGCACGGTTACGTCGGTTCAAGTCGACCTAGACAAGCTTGCCGGGGAATTGGCCAAAGGAAACGGACAGAAACTTGGGATTCGTTCCCCGAAGGACGGCGATGTGAAAGTCGACGGATTAACGGCAGGAACCGTCAAACAAATCGCCGACAAGGGTGCAAGCCTGGAAATCAGCAACCCGCTTGCCATCTATCCGGTACCCGGCGGTAAGATGGACTTGAACGGGGTGTCCAAGCAACTGAATGACGCGGGGCTGGGCGACATCGCGGTCCACATCGACATCGCCCGTTCTTCGGATGCCGTCATTTCCAACGCCAAGAACCAAGCGGCTGCGGAAGGCTACGAGCTGCTCGTGACGCCGGTCGATCTCGATCTGACCTTCTCGCATGACGGCAAGACGGTCAGAACGGAACAGTTGAACGGATATGCAGCGAAATACATCGCTCTGCCGGACGGCATCGATCCGAATCGCATCACGACGGGTGTTATTATCAATGAAGACGGCAGCGTGTACCATGTACCGACGGTCGTTACGAAAGTCAACAATCGTTATTATGCACTGATTAACGATCTCCGCAGCCATGGTACTTACTCCGTCATCTGGAATCCGCAGGACTTCGACGATGTGAAGAACCATTGGGGCAAGACGGATGTGAACAATATTGCCGCAAGGCTTGATCTTGCGGGAACTGGGAACAATACGTTCTCGCCTAACCGCAACGTCACGCGTTCCGAGTTCTCGGAGATCGTGGTTATCGGACTGGGCTTGCTGCGTCAGAACGCTCCGGAGAATAAATTCGCCGATGTTCCGGATACCGCTTGGTACCGGAAAACGGTATCGATCGACAATGAATTCGATATCGTTCGCGGGTTTAACGACGGCCAGTTCTACGGCAATCGGCAGATTACGAGAGAACAGGGCATCGCGATGATTGCCCGGGCCTATCACCTGATCGAAACGCCAGCCGCGCTTAGTCAGGATGAGGCGAATGTTCTGCTGGCGCAGTATGGGGATGCGGCAAGCGTATCGGCTTGGGCGAGGGAAGATGTCGCTCAGATGATCCGCGCCGGAATCGTGCAAGGTCAAGGGGCGCAGCTCCTGAAGCCGCAGTCGAACATGACGCGCGCCGAAGTGACGGCGTTGATCGCAAGGCTGCTCAAAACGACCAATCTGATCGACAAGTAATCCTGTAATCCGGATTTGCCCAACAACCACCGCCGACCTCAACCGTCGTCGGTGGTTGTTTTTTGGTCCGGCTGGCTCTTTTTCACCGTTAGCCTCGTCAAGCTGAACCCGTACTCCAACAGTGCAATCAGAAGAAATCCTGATCCGTTCGGCATTATTCTGGAATAGGAGTCCGAAGCGTGGCAAAGGATTTTTTTATTTAAGTATTTACTTTATAAAGAATTGGATTTATAATAAGCGCATGGACACCTTCACAGTCATAGCAGACCCCAATCGAAGACGCATCATCGAGCTGCTTGCCGCGCACGGCCCTCTTTCCGCGACGGAGATCAGCAGCCACTTCGAGGTCAGCCCTCAGGCGATCTCGCAGCACCTGAAGGCGCTCCGCGAGGCGAACGTCGTCTCGATGGAGAAGAAGGCACAGCTGCGCATCTACCATCTGAATCCGGCAGCGATCCAGGAGGTGGAGGAGTGGGCACGGAGCTACCGGCAGATGTGGAGCGACCGATTCGAAGCTTTGGACCGATTGTTGCAAAGACGCAAAGCCCAGCAATCCAAAACCCAAACGGAAGGGAACGATCAATCATGACTACAAGCTACGAAACGAAGGTAATCGCGGAGCCCGGCAAGCAAGTCATCCTCATCGAGAGGGAGTTCGACGCGCCCCGGGAGCTCGTATTCGAGGCGTTCACCGATGCGGAGCTGTTCAAGGAATGGATGGGGCCGCGCCAACTCGCCATGACGCTCGAGGCTTTCGAGGCGCGGGACGGCGGGAACTGGAGGTACGTCACTCGCGACGACGCCGGCAACGAGTACGGCTTCCGGGGCGTATTCCATGAAGTCACGGCGCCCGAGCGGATTATCCAGACGTTCGAATTCGAAGGGATGCCCGAGAGAGGCCATGTCACGCTCGAGACGGCGACCTTCGAGGCGCTGCCCGGCGACAGGACGCTGATCCGGATGGAGTCCGTCTTCCGCAATGTCACGGATCGGGACGGCATGCTGCAGTCCGGCATGGAGGGCGGCTTGAACGAGTCGTTCGCCCGTCTCGTCGAGCTGCTGGCGAAGCTGAAGAACCGGTAATCACGCCGCCGCGCCATGCAATCGAAAGAGCTCACCAATTTTTGAGCCCCGCCAGCACCGGTTTTCAGTGAGAAAAAGGGACCTCAATCTCCACTTATCGTGGAAATTGAGGTCCCTTTTGTTTGAATGTCGGGATGATCCCCCGTCATGCGAGCAGTCAGGAGGCTCCGGGTCCGCCAGATGGAGCGAAATGCTCCAACTAGTGCGGTCAGGAGGCTCTGGGTCCGCCAGATGGAGCAAAATGCTCCATCGGGGCACAAGTCGCGTGCCCTCACCACTCCGTCGAAATAAGGAACAAAATGCTCCTTATTCTCTCGCGCTCCCGCCATTCCACCGAAATAGGAAACAAATTGTTCCTTATTCCCTCACGCTCCCGCAATTCCACCGAAATAGGGAACAAAATGTTCCCTATTCCCCCGTGCCCCCGCCAATCCGCCGAAATAGGGAACAAAATGTTCCTTATTCCCCCGTGCCCCCGCCATTCCGCCGAAATAGGGAACAAAATGTTCCTTATCCCATCACGGGCATCGGTTGATCAGAACATTATTAGAAGAAATGCGCGAATGCCTGGATATGATGCATGAATGGATCACGCAGGACCGGCGGCGTCGTCAACTGAAGAAAAATGCTCCAACCAGGGCGTTTGGGGCAGCTCCTTTTTCTAGCGGTCGATGCTGTTGTCTTGCTTGACTTAGACGATCCCTTGCACCAGCATGGCGTCGGCCACGCGCAGGAAGCCCGCGATATTGGCGCCGACGAGCAGGTTGCCCGGATGGCCGTGCTCCTCCGCCGCCCGCATGCTGCTCTCGTAGATGTTGCGCATGATGACGTGGAGCTTGGCGTCGACTTCTTCGAACGACCAGGACAGCCGCATGCCGTTCTGCGCCATCTCGAGCGCGGAGACGGCGACGCCGCCCGCGTTGGCGGCTTTGGCCGGTCCGAACAGCACGTCGCCCTCCAGGAACACCTCGATCGCCTCCAGGGTCGACGGCATATTGGCGCCTTCGCCGACGGCGATCACGCCGTTCGCGACGAGCGTACGGGCCGCGTCGGCGTCGATCTCGTTCTGCGTCGCGCAGGGCAGGGCGATGTCGCAGGGGATCGACCAGATGCCCGTACAGCCTTCCGTGTAGGTGGAGCCGGGATGCCGCTTGACGTATTCGCTGATCCGCTTGTACTCGACTTCCTTCAGCTGCTTGACCGCCTCGACGTCGATGCCGTTCGGGTCGTAGATGTAGCCGCCGGAGTCGCTGCAGGCAACGACCTTGGCGCCAAGCTCCCGTGCCTTCTCCATCGCGTAGATGGATACGTTGCCCGAGCCGGACACGACAACCGTCTTGCCTTCAAAGCCGAGTCCCCGGGCCTTCAGCATCTCGCCGACGAAGTAGACGCAGCCGTAGCCGGTCGCTTCCTTGCGCGCCAGGCTGCCGCCGTAGCCGAGGCCCTTGCCGGTCAGCACGCCTGCTTCGTGGCTGCTGCGGATCCGCTTGTATTGGCCGAACATGTAGCCGATCTCGCGCGCGCCAACGCCGATATCGCCTGCCGGTACGTCGCTATCGGGGCCGATGTACTTGAACAGCTCGGTCATAAAGCTTTGCGTGAAGCGCATGATCTCTTGGTCCGATTTGCCTTTGGGGTCGAAATCCGAGCCGCCTTTGCCGCCGCCGATGGGCTGGCCGGTAAGCGCGTTCTTAAAGATCTGTTCGAAGCCGAGGAATTTGACGATGCTGGCGTTGACGGAGGGGTGGAAGCGAATGCCGCCTTTGTAAGGGCCTAATGCGCTGTTGAACTGGACGCGGAAGCCGCGGTTAACCTGAACCGTACCCTGGTCGTCCACCCATGGCACTCGGAAGGTGATGACGCGCTCCGGCTCGACAATCCGCTCGAGGATGCCGCTTTCCCGGAAGCGGGGGTGCCGCGCGAACACCGGTACGAGGGAATCCAGAATCTCTTTCACGGCTTGATGGAATTCCTTTTCGTGGGGGTTGCGAGCGATGACGGCTTCGTATACGGAATGCACATAGCGATCGGCTTCTTGCTGAGTTTGATCGGTTACAGCCAACGTCATAGAGGGGTCTCCTTTCGTTTTTGCACTTTGTGCCATAAAACTTGCACTATATAAACAGAAATTTTATATGAAAACTATAAAAGTACGCCAATCAATCATTTTTTTAGGGTTGAACAAAATTGATAATCACCCCCCGGACAACACGACGAAAACCCCGTCACAGGCGTGACGGGGTGCTTCAATTTCGATCTACGTGAAACGAATTAGAGGAGGTCGCGGCGCAGGTCGGCGGCCGATCTCGGGGACAGGTGGCCGAGCGGGATGTCGAATACGGTGCGCGCGCCTTTGTGGCCTTCCCGATGCAGCTTGGCTGCCGCCCGCGCGTAGGCGACGAGCACGCTGGCCGTGAACTCCGGATTGCTCTCCAGCTTCAGGCCGAACTCGACGATTTGTTTGGTACCTTCGCCCGTCACGCCGCTGCGGATGACGAAGCCTCCGTGCGGCATGCCCCGGTGCTCGGCGCGGAGCTCCTCTTCGGTAATGAAGGTCACCGTCGTGTCGTAGTCCGAGAAGTAGTTCGGCATGTTCACGATCGTTTGGCGGATCTGCTCGAGGTCCGCCCTTTCCTCCGCCACGACGAAGCATTGGCGCAGGTGCTTTTCGCGGGTCGTGAAGTCCGGCGTCTCACCCCCGCGGATGCGGTCGATCACTTCCTGGACCGGAACCGTGTACTGCACGCCGTCCTTCACGCCGGGCACCCGGCGGATGGCGTCGGAATGGCCTTGGCTGACGCCCTTGCCCCAGAACGTATACTCCTTGCCTTCCGGGAGGATTGCGCCGGCGAGCAGGCGGTTCAGCGAGAACAGACCCGGATCCCAGCCGGTGGAAATAACGCTGACTTTGCCGGCTTGCTCGGCTGCCGCGTTGACCGACTCGTAGAACTCGGGGATTTTCGCATGGGTGTCGAAGCTGTCGACCGTGTTGAAGAGGCGCGCCAGCTGCGGCGTCTGCTCCGGCAGGTCGGTTGCGGAACCGCCGCACAGGATCATGACGTCGATCTTGTCGATATATTGCTCCGCGGCGGAGATGTGCTCGAACCGGGCGCTGCCGCCCGCGGACGCCAGTTGATCCGGCTGCCGCCGGGTGAAGATCGCGACGAGTTCGATATCCGAATTTTGCGCGATGGCTTTCTCGACGCCCTTGCCAAGGTTGCCGTAGCCTACGATGCCTACTTTGATTGTACTCAGATGAAGCTCCTCCTTCTCGTTCAAACGGGTTGGTGCGTTCTATTCTAGTATATAGGTCTCACATTGGATGTAAACTATAAATGCAAACGTTCCTCGTATTTCCATTCGATCTTTCGCAATCGGCAAGAAACGGGTCTCTTCCGGATGGGGTAAAATGAAGGAAAGGAAGGGAGGCGCGAATGATGACGAATTCGCCGGAAGCGAGAAGAACGGATCGGGCTTCGAAGGTGTTGAAGGCATCGCCGCACACGATCTATCAGGCATTCGTAGACCCCGAGGCGTGGCTGCAATGGCTGCCGCCCGACGGGATGGAGGGGCGCATCTTGGCGTTCGACGCGCGGGAAGGCGGCGTCTATCGGATGGCGCTCACTTATCTCGATCGGGGCCAGGCCGGACGTGGCAAAACCTCCGAGGATACGGATGTCGTCGAAGGGACCTTCGTGCGGCTGATCCCGGACGAGCGGATCGTGCAGCGGGTCGTGTTCGACTCGGACGATCCCGCGTTTGCGGGCGCGATGACGATGACCTGGTCGCTCGAGCCCGTCCCGGAGGGGACTCGGGTCACCATCGTATGCGAGGACGTGCCCGCAGGCATTCGCAAGGAAGACCACGACGTCGGTCTTCGATCTTCGCTGGACCAACTCGGCGCCTTCACCGAGTGAAGCCGGCAAAAGGACGGACGCCGATGCCGTATCGGCGTCCGTTCGGCTTTCTGGGGTTTTTTGGGGCTTGGCGAAGCGGGGGTCGGCGTGATAGGGTTGCAACTAATATCCGTGTAAATTCATAAGAAATTACGGAATAAAGTGTGGCGTTTTGCAAACATCCGTGTTATTGTAATTTTGTAATTTCAATTACACTTGCAAGACCAATCCAACCCTACCATGCGGAGAGCTATGCCAAAGAAAAATCCAAGCGTCGTCCTCTCGATCCGACTCGACGACCAAGCGCTGCGGGCGGTCGACCTGCTCGTGGAAGCGGGTCTCGAAGCCAATCGTTCCCGGGCCGTCTCGCACTTCGTGAATGCCGGCATCGGCGCTTCGGAGGAGCTGCTTCGGCGGGCGCAGCGACTGTCGAACGAAGTCCGGGAGCTGCGCGGCCACATGCTGGAGTCCGTCGGCCCGAACCATCTGGCGCGCCTGGCCGCGCTGGTGAACGCGGAGCGTGACGACGCCGCTTCACAGGCGGGCGGCGATCCGACGGATACCGCAACCCTGGTGGCCGCCTATATGCGTGCCAACGATATCAAGGAGCTGCTCATCAACAGCGGCGCCGAATTCAGCCTCTTCGAGGCGGCCGCCGTCGGCAGCACGAGCCGGGTGAGGGAGCTGCTCGCAGCGTCCCCGGAGCTAATCGCAAGCCGCAATGCCGACGGGTTCCCGCTGCTCAGCATCGCCGCCCATTTCGGCAACGAAGAGACGGTCCGGCTGCTGCTCGAGCTCGGCGCGGACATTCATGCCCGGAGCGCAGACGGCGACCTGAACAACCTGGCCATTCACGCGGCGATCATGGGCAGCTACACGCATATCGTGACGCTTCTGCTCGACGCCGGCACGGACGTCGACGCGCGCTGCGAAGGGACGCAGCGGCGGGGCTACACAGCGCTGCACGTCGCGGCGCACTTCGATCGGGACGCGCTGATCCGCCTGTTTCTCTCTCGGGGCGCCGACAAGTCAGCGCGCAATGCCGACGGCCTCACGCCTTACGAGCTGGCGGTCGCCCGGGGCCACGCGGCTTCCGCCGCACTGTTGAAGCCGTGAGGCGAAGGCGTTGACCCGCGGGCTGCCTGCTCCTCCTCCGCTCCGTGCGGAAGAGGCGCTTTTCTTCGATATTTAAACCCATTTTTCATATGGGATAAATATATATTAAATTCTCTACCGGACAGCCGGAGAGACGCGTACGACAAGCGTCTTTCCGGCTGTCTATTTTTGATTTTGAAAGGTGCGAATACCGCATGGAATATCGCAAGCTGGGCCGAACGGGGCTTAACGTGTCCGAGGTCAGCCTCGGCACGATGGCCTTCGGCCGATGGATCGACGAGACCGCCTCCGCCGCCGTCCTGAACGAGGCGCTGGAGCGAGGCATCAACCTGATCGACACCGCGGACGTGTACGGATCGGGCATGGACCTGAACGATCCGACCCGAACCGGCGAGGCGGAGACGATCCTCGGACGGCTGCTCCGGGGGCGGCGTCACGACGTCGTGCTCGCGACGAAGGTGCTGGCGCGGGTCGGGACGGGCGTCAACGACGCCGGACTGAGCCGCTACCACATTTTCCGGGCGATCGAGGGCAGTCTCCGCCGGCTCCAGACGGATCACATCGATCTGTATCAGGTGCACGGGTTCGACCCGGAGGTACCGATCGAGGAGACGCTGGGCGCGCTGGACGATCTCGTGAGGCAGGGGAAGGTCCGCTATATCGGCTGCTCCAACTACGCCGCCTGGCAGATCGCCAAAGCCCAAGGACTGAGTGCGCTGCACGGCCTGAGCCGGTTCGAGAGCGTGCAGCCCGAGTACAGCCTGATCACGCGGGAAATCGAGAAGGAGCTCGTCCCCTTCGTCCGGTCGGAGCAGGTCGGCGTCATCGCGTACAGCCCGCTCGGCCGCGGCATCCTGACTGGCAAGTACAAGCGGGACGAGTCGCCGCAGGCGGGGACACGGCTCGCGGCGGGGGAAAAGCGGCTCGCCGCGCTGCTGGAAGGCAAGCCCGCCTTCGACCTGGTGGACGCGCTCGCGCCGCTGGCGGAGGCGCGGGGCTGGAGCCTCGCCCAACTGTCGCTGTCCTGGGTGCTGAGCCAGCCTCACGTCACCTCGGCGATCCTGGGCGCTTCTCGGCCGGAGCAGGTGAGGGACTCGCTGCGCTTTGCCGATCAGCGGCTGACGGTGGAGGAGCTCGCCCGGATCGACGACATATCGCGTTCGCTCGGAATCATTCGATAGGAGGACAACATTTCCATGACAGAAACGCAGAGCCGCTCGCAGCGGCAGCTTCACCTCGGACTTTTCCTTTTTTCCACCGGCTATCATCCCGCGGGTTGGCGTCTGCCGGAGGCGGTCACGGACGGCGCCTTCGACCCCGCATTTCTCAAAAGCGTCGCCCAGCGTCTCGAGCAGGCGAAGTTCGACTTCTTCTTCCTCGGCGACGCGCTCGCCACCAGCGCGGACATGCAGCATCAGTTCCCGTCGCAGATGGTGCGGCTCGAGCCGTTTACGATGATCGCCTACCTGGCGGCGGTCACGAGCAAGATCGGCCTGATCGTCACGGCGAACACGACGTATGCCGAGCCTTATCATATCGCGCGGCTGACCGCCTCGCTGGACCATCTGAGCCGCGGCCGCACCGCCTGGAACGTCGTCACCGGCGCGGACGCCCGGGCGGCGCAGAACTTCAGCCGCGACAAGCACTGGGACAACGCCAAGCGCTACGACTACGCCGACGAGTTCGTCCAGGTCGTCAAGGATCTGTGGGACAGCTGGGAGGACGAGGCGTTCGTTCGGGACAAGGCGAGCGGCGCCTTCGTCGACGGGACCAAGGTGCATCCGCTGCACCACAGGGGCGAGCAGTTCTCCGTTGCGGGACCGCTGAACGTCGCCCGTCCGCCGCAGGGTCAGCTGCCGTTGCTGTCGGCGGGCACGTCCGAGCGGAGCCAGGAGCTGGGGGCGCGCTTCTCGAGCGCGATTTTCACCGGGCAGATTCTAATCAACGAGGCGCGTGCATTCTATGCCGGCGTCAAGGGCAAGCTCGCGCAGCACGGCCGGCGCCCGGAGGAGCTGTTCATCCTGCCGGGGCTCGTCCCGCTCGTCGGGCGGACCGACGAGGAAGCCCGCGCCAAGTACAGGGAGCTCAGCGGTCTGCTCGTAACGGACTTCGACCTTGCGCCGCTATCGGGCCGGATCGGCATCGATCTGGCGGGCTACGACTTGGACGGCCCGCTGCCGGATCTGCCGCAGTCCAGCCATCCGCCCGAAGGCGTCCGTGCGCTCGTGCGGCTCGCCCAGGACGCGGCCGGACACGACGACATCACGGTGCGCGAGCTGTACCACTTCTTTGCCGCGACCGCCCGGGGGCATCTGCTGATCGTCGGCGGACCCGAGACGATCGCGGATCGGATCCAGGAGTGGTTCGAGACCGGGGCGGCCGACGGATTCAACATCTGCCCGCCGTACATGCCGGGCGGACTGGATCTGTTCATGGACCTTGTCGTGCCGGTGCTGCAGGCGCGCGGCCTGTTCCGCACCGAATACGAAGGCGCCACGTTCCGCGAGCACTTCGGGCTCGCGAAGCCGGACAACAAGTTCGCCCGCGAGCGCACGCTGCAGGAGAGCCGGTCCTGATCGGCGATTGGCGGGCGAGGACGGAGGAATGACGATGCGCAACAAGGAGAGCGGCAAGCTCCGCGGCGGGATCCTGCTTGGCCAGATCCTGCTGACCGCGGCGGTGCTGGCGGTCATTGAGTGGGTGGTCCGGCGGGGGATCGTCGGCAAGCTGTACCTGTCCGAGCCGACGGAGGTCGCCCGGCAGACGTTCAAGCTGCTGTCGGAGGGGGAGATTTACCGGCATCTGCGCGTGACGCTGCAGGAATTTCTCGAGGGCTACGTCCTGGCGTCGGCGCTCGGGATCGCGACGGGGATGCTCCTCGTGCTGGTAAAGCATGCGGAGCGGTTTTTCCGCCCGTTCCTGTCGGCGCTGATGGCGGTGCCCAAGGTGACGATCATCCCGCTCATCATGCTGTGGCTGGGCATCGGCGTGCCGCACAAGATCGCGGTGGTGTTTCTGTTCTGCTACTTCACGATCGCCTTCAACACGATCACGGGCATCAAGCAGACGGCTGACAATCATCTGAAGGTCGCACGGGTGTTCGAGGCGACGCGGTGGCAGACGATCGTCAAAGTCATTCTGCCCTCGGCGGCCCCCACGATTTTCGCGGGATTGCGCGTGTCGGCTGCGACGGGGCTCGTCGGGGCGCTGTTCGGGGAGATGATCGCCTCGCAGGCCGGACTAGGCAATCTGCTGGTGAAGGCGACATCGCTCTACGACACGGCGCAGGCATTTGCGATTATCACGATCGTAACCGTCGTCTCCGTGCTGATCATCGCGGTCATCGACCTTCTGGAGAAAAAAGTCGTGTTGAAGTGGAAGTCGAGATAAGAGAAGCGGACGGCTCCGGGAGCCGAACGAAAGGGAGAGGGACATATGGAAAAGAGAAACGATAACCGTAATCGCAATAGCATTGGTAATGGCAATGGCGCTCGTGGCAAATGGGCGCTGCCCCTGATCGGCATGCTGACGCTGGCGTTGATCGCCGGCTGCGGTGGCAAAAACGCGGGAGGCGACGCGTCTCCCGGCGCATCCGGCACGGCCTCGGCAGGCGCGTCGCCTTCGGCGCAGGCATCGACCGGAGGGGAGCTGCAAAAGGTGAAGTACGCCGCCTTTAACGGCGTCAGCGGCCTTGCCGTCCATTTCGGCGCGGAGAAGGGCTTTTTCAAGGACGAAGGGCTCGACGTCGAGTTCGTCAACGCGCAGAATCCGGTCGCCGGTCTGACGAGCAAGGACATCGACATCGCCGACCTCGCGACGACCCAAGCGATCGTCGCCGCCGGCAAGGGCGCGCCGCTCAAGATCGTCTCCTCGATGTTCCGAACGAAGGGGGCGTTCTACCTGATCGCCCGCCCGGAGATCAAAAGCATCGAGGATCTCAAGGGCAAAAAGGTGGGCGCCGCCGTTTTCGGCTCCGGCCTGGACGCCTACGCGCAGGTCATTCTCAAGCAGCACGGCCTGTCGAAGGACGACGTCACGTTCGTCGCCAACGGCGTCAATGACGCCGCCTTCGCCAGCCTGACGTCCGGCCAAGTCGACGCCACGATCATCCACGAGCCGTTCGTCTCCCTCGGCGAGATTACCGGCAAGGCCAAGCTGCTGGCGAAGGGCTGGGATTACCTGCCGACGTTCCACACGGGCGTGCTGGTTTCCCGCACCGACTTCGTCGAGACGCATCCGGACGTCGTCGAGAAGCTGCTGCGCGCCTACTTCAAGTCGCAGGAATACGCCAAGAGCCATCTGGACGAGTACAAACAGTATTTCTTGACGCAGGTCAAGATCGATCCGGCGGCCGTCGACAAGGCGTTCGAGCGCGAGGAAGTGCTCTGGAAGAACAAGCCGGACGTCGACAAGCAGGCGCTCGCGGACACGCAGAAAATCCAGGTGGAGCTCGGATTCCAGGACCAAGTGTACGACGTCGATGGCATCCTCGACCTCCGCTACATCCCCAAGCAGCCTTAACGGGAGTGCGGGAGCGGACGGCATGAAGCGAAAGGAGCGAGCGCGGGTTATGGCGGGCTTTTCGATTCGACAACTATCCATGGTATACGGCGGCGCGGAGCCGACCGAGACGCTGGCGGACGTGAATCTGGACATCGAGGACGGGGAATTCCTCTGCATTCTCGGGCCGAGCGGCTGCGGCAAGAGCACGCTGCTGGAAATTCTCGCCGGACTGCAGCAGCCGACGGCGGGAGAGGTGCGGTTCGGGCCGGATGCGCTGATCGGTCCCGACCGGCGGCTCGGCGTCGTGTTTCAGGACCCGTCGCTCTATCCGTGGCGGACGATCCAGCGCAACGTCGAGCTGGGGCTGGAGATCGGCGAGACCGGCAAGCGGGAGCGGAGCGAGGCGGCGCAGCGTTACCTGAAGATGGTGGGGTTGGCCGGCTTCGAGCGGAAATATCCGCACCAGCTCTCGGGCGGCATGCGGCAGCGGGCGGGACTCGCCCGCGCCTTCGCCAACCGGCCGGAGGTACTGCTTATGGACGAGCCGTTCGGCGCGGTCGACCACCTGACGCGGCTGCAATTGCAGGACGATCTGCTCGCGATCTGGGAGGCGGACCGCAAGACGGTCGTCTTCGTGACCCACGACGTCTCCGAGGCCGTCTACCTCGGCGACCGAGTCGTGCTCCTGTCGCCCCGGCCGGGGCGCATCCAGGAGGTTTTCGCGGTGCCGCAACGGCGCCCGCGCAAGCGCGAGGACGCGGAGTTGCTCAAGATCCAGCAGGATATCTATCTCGCGATCCAGCAGGTGCGCGCCCCGGACAGCGTGGAGTTCGCGATATGAATCGGGAAGCGGGCGGGATGAAGGGAAGCGGGATCGACAAGTTGAAGGCGGCATGGAACGAGGAAAGCTGGATTTGTGCTTGGGAACGGTAATGGAGCAAAGGAAGGTAGGAATAGAAAGGGAATGAGAAGGGAGAGACGAAGCGCATGACCACGAACGAACGCCAAATTGCAAATGTAGAAGAGGCTAGGCAGCTGATCGAAGCGGGGGGTGTTGTCGTCCTTGACGTACGCTTTTCGCCGAAGGAGCCTTCCTATGGCAGAGAAGCTTATGTCAAGGGGCATTTGCCCGGCGCGTCCTTTGTCGACTTCAAGGCCGATCTCACGGATCCGGCGCGGGAGCATGGAGGACGCAGTCCGCTGCCGACGCCGGAGCGGCTGGCCGAGCGGTTCGGCGGCCTCGGCATCGACCGGGAGATGGCCGTGCTCGTATATGAGGACACGAACGGCCCCGCCGCGTCGCGTCTGTGGTGGGTGCTGAAGTACATCGGCGTGTCCGACGTGCGGGTACTGGACGGGGGCTACGAAGCCTGGACGGCGGCAGGCTTGCCGGTGACGACGGAGACGCCCCAGCCGGCCGCGCGCTGCCTGGAGCCGGCGGTCCGCGAAGACTGGCTCGCCGACGTGCATGCAGTGCGCGCTGCGATTGGCGACGCCGGCAAGAAGCTCGTCGACTCCCGCGACGCAAGCCAATATCTCGGCCTCGAGGCGCCCTTCGATCCCGTGGCCGGCCATATTCCGGGCGCGCTGAACTACTTCTGGAAGGACGGCCTCGGTGCGGACGACCGCTGGCTCTCCCCGGACGCGCTCCGCACGCGCTTCGGCGCGCTGGGTCAGGACGACGAGATTATCGTCTACTGCGGCTCCGGCATCTCCGCCACGCCGAACGTGCTGGCGCTTCGCGAGGCGGGCTTCCGCAACGTGAAGCTGTATGCGGGGAGCTGGAGCGATTGGATTAGCTATGAGGGGAATCCGATCGCGACGGGGGAAGAATAAGAGCAGCGAGACCGCGTCGGACGCGGGTTTGGGGGCTGTGACAGGTTGCCGGTTGGCAGGCTTGTTGCGGCCCTTTTTGGTGTTCTCGTTCAACAGCTTGCAAACAAGAGGTCAGAGGAAGCAGTTGCAACATAATTTACTGGATTAACCCAGAGGACAAGGTAAACGCAATGAATTTAGAGAAATTATTGGATATGAGATATATTCCTTTAACATTCAATATGCAAGGTAACAATGCGAATTTGATAGATTTCTTTATTGAGCGGCATCCAATGTATTTAGAAACTTAAATATTTATTAAAGGAGAGTTATCAATGACAACTATTCAAACAGTAAAAGCAAACCCAGTCCCGGAATTGTTTTATGACGGAGGAGAAATTGATGTTTTATGGGATAACCATGAATTGGCTATTCATTGGTATATGACTTTTATGGGATGGGAAGTCAGACGCAAAGAATGGTGGTGGCCAGATCAACGCATTCAAAATGGGAGAATGACTCATCTCGGATACGGCACATGGCTTAATTCTGTTATGACGTCGCAAAAACTTCCGTTTCATTATGCTGAAAGAGGAAGTGTTGATCCACATTTGCGTTGGTGCTGGAGGACCAAAAACTTACAAAAAGTACACGATCATTTTACCGAAAACGGGATTCGAGTCACTGATCTTTACCTTGGCCCCGATGGCAGACAATACTTTGATTTTTGGGCTACAGCTGAAGGTACTCGGCTCACGGCAAGAGAAGACAACACACTTAAGAGTAAAGGATTCAAACCATCCTTTACGAGGATTGGTGTTCGGGATTTACGGGTGGCTAGCAAGTGGTATCAAGTATTTGTCGGAATGAAGGTACATGAGGATCATATCGAAGACGGTTACCTTTACATGTCTCTGAGTGATAACTTCTCAGATACAAATCGAGCCACCTGGATTTTGGAACAGCTGCCAAGCGATATTTATACAGGCAAAATCAACGGACCAGTTCGTCCACTGACACTGATTAAAAAACGACAGGATTTCTTTGATTATCACCAATATTTACGGGACAATGGTGTTGAGTGCGGAGACGTAGGGGGACACTTGGATCAAGGAAGAGTCTTATTCCATTTCTATGACATTGATGGAAACCGATTTAATGTGACCCATTGCAAACCGATTTGATGTGTTTCGTTGCTGACTCAACGGATATGATAGCTCAATTGTGATGGCTTGCAAACAACATTCAACAGCCTGCAAACAACAGCGTAGCATCCCATCCACCCTCCGGGTGCTACCTTGCTTCACTTGGCCTTTTGTTGGCGATTCGCTCGGCTCGACCCAGCCACAGGGGTATACTTCGCCTTGGCTCGAACCATACTGTTCCGCCAGACCCATCCTCCACGGGCTTCTTGCTCCACAAGTCCTCCCAAGCGTAGCCAAGGGAGGTCGTTGCACATAGGCGCTGGCATATCCTCCGAGACATTCCCGCCGCGAATGATCGGAACCCCCACCTTTTTGCTCCAGAACTATTCAAGCATGGGGGTTCGTAGGGGGATAAGAAGCTGGAGCGATTGGATATCGTACTGGGACAACCCCGTCGCAACAGGCAATGAAGAGAACAGGTAGGATGGATAGCAGTATGCAAGTTCTGAATACATCGCCATGTAGCCTAAGCGCCCCGGCGATGTATTTTTTATGCCTCGACGTCAACAAGGAGTCAACAATCAGCTCTTGAGAGTACTTGCAGAGCGGTGGGTCCAATCCGCACACTTATATCTTTATGATGCTTCGGGACAGCCAGAAGTCAATATAACTAAAAATCCGTCCGCTACTTTTTAAAGTGGAGGGATATGCTCAATATAGGAGTGCTGATATAATGGAAATAACTTACTAAAAGTAAATGGGGAGTAAGATAATGAAGGAAAATGATTATGCGAGATTTGTACCAAAAGCCCCCGTTGGCTCGGTGCTGTCGTTTTTGGTTTTGAACGATGTTTTAGAGAATAATTATATGGACTTGGCTTTCGACATATTAAATAAATACATTATTGATGATTTAAACGATAAAGACTATCCCATAATCACGGCAGCAGCGCGGTATGGTAATAGGACGTTATTTGAAAAGCTCATCGCGCTTGGTGCGAATATTAACGCTTTGACTCATGTACAATCTTCTGCCGTAGGGAGGGCTCTCGCTTTTCAAAATTATGAAGGTGTTCGTGCTTTAATTGAGCTGGGCTTTGAGGTGAAGTCATACTCTGGTGGGAAAGCACTTCGTTCTGCTGCTTGGGATGGAGAACTTGAAATAGTCCGCCTGCTCGTTGAACATGGAGCAGATGTCAATTTTAATGGCGCGGATCAGGTTTTTCCGTACTGCACGACACCCGTTCAAATGGCAGCATCCCGTAATTATTTTGAAATCGTAAAATATTTGGTAGAGCAAGGTGCAGATGTCACAATAAGAGATAAGCACGGAAACCGTGCATTTCTAGAAGCGAAGCGAAATAAGAATACTGAAATGATGGAATATATTAAAATGCTTGAACCGCCCATCTGGCATGAAGCAGATAAACGTGTATCAGAACTCAAAAAGATGGGAATGCCGACGGACATTATTAAATGGCTCGGAACTGAAAATCGAAGGATTGACCTTCCAGAGACATGCCCTACAGCGTATATCGATTTTGAAACCATATTTGACGTAAAGCCGATACAGTGGCAAGGCAGAGTGTTTCTAGACATTACAAAAGAAGTCGAAAGTTATGAGGGCACAGGGTTTATCATTTGGATTCCGGACCAAAAATGCTTAGGTAGTTTGGATATTGAGCATCAAGAACTAATCACTTTTAAGGATGTGAAGTGGAATAAATTCAATAAGAGGCTTCCTATCGTCGTCAATCATCTTTTGAATGGTCTATCGATTGATGAACTCTATAAATAAGGGAGTAAGCATATAAAGTAACGAGAGTTGAATAAGTTCCGCGGAACTACATAGGAATATCCGATACCAATTCTACAACTGGAGCGATTTGAATTCGTTTGAGGATAATCCGAATTGTGGCCAGCGAGGAAGGATAATTGCACGCGCATAACTTCTTGCTCCCTAAGTCCTCCCAAGCGTAGCCGAGGGAGGTCGTTGCACACAGGCGTTGGCATGTCCTCCGAGGCATTCCCGCCGCGCTGATCGGAACCCCTACTTTTTGGCATTGGAACCCACTGAGCATAGGGGTTCGTGGGGGAGTAAGAAACTGGAGAGATTGGATTCCGTACAGCGAGAATACGATTGCGACGGGGGAAGATTAGGAGCCGGGAAGTCGCGCCGGCTCAGCAGGATCATGGCTTGCGGGCATTTGAAGGCTGCCGGCGTCGCCTTCGAAGAAAGGTAGAATTGGCATGCGCAGTACGCGGAAGGCCGTCGAAGGAATCGGCGGCCCGTTGTTTCTTCATACCCGGGTAAGCTTATCCGGATTTCGTACGACGAAGATCCTGGCAAACTTTCCGCGTTGGAGTTGTACAAAGAGAGCCCCTACGGCTTCGTCCCCCGAACGGAGAATCAAACCCATCTCGCCGTTCAGTGGGGCAGCCTCGAAGCGAAGATTTTCCCGAACGGTGTTTTTGAACCCGTCGAGCAGGAAGTGAGCCACGGGAACGCGCATTTGTACCGGACGAATGGCCGCAATCGCTTTGCCGCCTCCGTCGGAGACGAACATGACGTCTTCGGTCAGCAGGGACAGCATATGATCGACGTTCCCTTGCTCGAGGGAGGCGAGGAACCGGTTCACCCATTCCCTATCGACCGCTTCGGCCGCGACCTGCTCCTCCTCGGATATTCCCATCTTGCTTTTGGCCCGGCTCATCAGCTTGCGGCAATTCGCCTCTTGCTTGCCGAGCAGCTCGGCGATTTCGGGATAATCGAAATCCAGCGCCTCGCGTAGGACAAACACCGCCCGCTCCGTCGGCGTCAGCCGCTCCATCAGCACGAGCATGCCGTACGACAGCAGGTCGCGGCGGACGACCGACGTCTCAAGCGTATCCGTCTCCTGCGTCCGAATCGGCTCGGGGAGCCAAGGACCGACGTACGTTTCCCTCTTCTTCCGCGCCGACTTCTGCAGATTGAGGCAGTGATTGGTGACCATCTTGCACAAATACGCCTTCGGCTCTTCCAAGCGTTCGGGATGGACGTCGCCCGCCTTCATAAACACGTCCTGTACCGCATCTTCCGCGTCCGCCGCAGATCCCGTCAACTGATATGCCAGCGTAAACAGAAGCGCCTTATATTGATCGTACAGTTCCTCCATGTGCCGTTTCACCTTTTCCTGGGGCGTATTCCATACCTGTTTCTTTATTTTCCAAAGAAGCCCGCATTTACGCAAGGGTAAAGGCGGGTGTTCTCGTTTTTCTTAGTCATACAGAATGTATAAGTTTTCACGTCTTTCCATTTCTGTCTGACCGACGATAAAAACATGTCGCCGTCTTGGAAGACGGCAAAGCCGTTTTTACTTGTTCGGTCAATAGGGAGGGCTGCCCCTTGTCATTTAGGATGACTTGGGACAGCCGCTTCTCTCTTAGAGCTTCTTCAATTGATCCATGATATCCTGAGGTTCCATCCGTTTCATGAGGTCCGGATTCGCGTGCGCGCGGCGGATGCTTCCTTCCTTATCCACAATAAACGTCGCCGTAATCGGCAGAATCCAGCGATCGGTTTGGTGAAACCCGGCGAGATCCATACCGGACTTCGCATAGAGGTTCCGCAGGTAATCGGGCAATTCGTACAGAACCCGGTAGCGATCCGCGACATGGCCGTTCGAATCGCTCAACACCTGGAAGGTCAGATTCTCCTTCTCCTGATGGGACAGCGAGTTGTCGGGGTTTTGCAGCGAAACGGCCATCAGTTGGCCGCCAAGCTTCTCGATCTCCGGCAGCAATTGCTGGTAAGCCCGAAGCTGGATATTGCAAAACGGACACCAGCTGCCACGGTAGAAGGTCAGAACGACCGGTCCTTTCGCAAGCTCGTCATATAGATTCACATGCTCTCCGAGCGGGTTGGCCAACGTAAAATTCGGAGCTTGGTCCCCTTCCTGCAAACCGAAAACGATACCGGACTCCTGTTGCTCCTTGATATGCCGAAAAACCAGCGATTGCACTTCTTCGGGCGCGGTAGCGATAAAACGTTCCTTCGCTTGATCCAATAACGGTTTGATCGCCATGGTCCAACACTCCCTTTAAGCTAGAATCGGTTACCGCCACTCCACAATCTCATCGAGAATTTGCCGTGCTTTCGGACGTTTGGGATCCTCTTGACGATATCCGAAAGCGACCATACAGGATAAGCCGAAATCGTTGCCGTTTATAATCCCTTCATTTTGCAGAATAGCGGTCACCTGTTTTCTGTCAAAGCCTTCGATCGGACAGGAATCAATGCCAATTTGAGCCGCGGCGGTCATCATGTTGCCCAATGTGATATAGGTTTGCTTGCTGGCCCATTCGAAAAGGAGACGATCGTTATCTTCGAGATCCGTTTCGACGAAGGTTTGATAGGAAACCAAAAAATGCGGAATAAGCTCTTCAGGGAAATGATGAATGTCTTTCACCATTTTGGTCACATGGGCCGAATCGTGCCTTAAGCCTTGTCTGGCTAAGATCACGACAAAGTGGCTGGCGGTAGGCAGCGAACCCTGGGCACCGGCGGTTACAGGTTTTAATTTTTCACGAAGCGCTGCATCCTGGATCACGACAAACTTCCAAGGCTCGAGGCCTGCCGAGCTTGGAGACAGTCTTCCTGTCTCCAAAATAAATTGAAAATCTTCGTCCGAGATCTTTTTGTTCGGGTCAAATGACCTGCAAGCAAACCTGAACTGATAAGCTTTTAAAATTTCTTGTTTTTTGCTCTCCGTTCCTACCATGTGAAAACAGCCTCCTTTTGTGATTTGCACATATAACAATGCAGGACTCTGATTTGTGACATCGGAAGCAAAAAAATGAAAGCCGAAAAGTCAGCTTGTAAAGTGGGAGAATTGTTTTTCTGCATTAAACTTAACAAGTGAGGCTTGTCTTAGAAAAAGGAAAATCTTGAACATTCTCGAATAAATTTAAGAAATCCTTGCACGGAAAAACGATTTTTCTTCGTCTGCATTTTTGGAAGGGGAGGGGATGAGGCCATTGGATCAACAGCTTGTGCATGAAGCCCGGAATGGCGATGAGGAGGCTTTTTCGTTCCTTTTCAAGTCGTTTGCGAGAATGGTGCAGTCAGTCGCCTTTCGGATCGTGCGCGATGAACAAATTGCCCAAGATCTGATGCAGGAAGTATTTATTACGGCGTTTAACAAACTGGATTCCCTTATAAACGGCGAAAAAATCGAGTCGTGGCTTTATACGATGACCAAGCGCAAGTCGATCGATTGGTTGCGGTGCAAGCACCGGCAACCATTCATTCAGCATGATCGATTTGAGGAGTTTTCCAATTCTTATTCGACGGAAGACGAATATTTGCGCAAAGAGCTCGTTTTGTCGGTCAAAGAAGCGTTGCTGCGACTGGATCGTTCGCATCGGGCGGCGGTCATTCTTCATGATATTCGGGGATATACAGCGAAGGAAATCGGTTTAATGATGCGAGAGTCCACGAATACCATCGATAGCCGGATTCGCAGGGCAAGGCAGAAGCTGCGAAAGGTACTCGAGCCGGTCACGGGAACAACGATTATGGTCCCCGTGAAGCAAATCATCGTTCGGCAACCCGCTATCGCACTTCCCGATTCATTCGGCCCTCATGTTGCGAATCATACGGTTTTGGCGGTAGCGCTGCATATGAAACGAATGGCAGGATAAATTCTACGAAAAAGACGAGGATGGTTCGGATGACGATTTCGAGTGCACATGTGGTAAATGTCGTGGATCTGCCGGAGATGCTGATGATCGGTCTACCTGTCAACGTAGCGTTCAAGCATGGGGATTTTGGCAAAATCGGGCGTAACAAAGAAGAGTTCGATCGCAGGCTGGTCGAAATTCCGAACGCAGTGAACCGGGAAGAGTATTACGCTCCTTGGTTTCATTGCGAGGTTATGTTTACCTATTTTTATTGCTTGCAGGTAAGTAGCCTTGAGCGCATCCCGGAAGGGATGATGGGTTTCTCGATTCCCGCCCGCCGCTATTTGCGTACGGAATACGACGGACCGCATCCGATAGGATCCGACCCTTACGAGGTTCTGAAGCAGTATCGTGAAAAGCACGGGATCAACCATAGCAAAGACGCCATGATCTTGGAGAAGTATAAGTTTGCTAACGATGGGCGGGAAGGTAAAATTGCGATTACCGTATTTGGTCCGGTTGAATAGAAGCTTACTGTCGGGGACAAATATCCAATCAACCGGCACTTATATCCCATATGATAAATTCACTAAATCATTGAGGAGGAAGTGACATATGGCTATAGGATTCCCAGGTTCGGGAGTAGGTTTCGCCCCAGGACTTGGATTTGGTTTCCCAGGTTCAGGACTTGGCTTTTTCCCCGGCGCCGGTTTTGGAGCACCAGGCTTTGGTTTGGGTGTAGGTCTTCCTGGTTCGGGAGTAGGTTTCGCCCCAGGACTTGGATTTGGTTTCCCGGGTTCAGGCTTAGGTTTTTTCCGCGGCGCTGGTTTTGGTGCACCAGGCGTTGGTATTTTAAGTAAAAATAAAAAACATACAAATAAAAAACGCCGTTATGAGAACAAAGCTAAGCGCTAGAAACATATCAGACCTCCCATAAAACTGGATAAGGGAACAAGAGAGGCCATCCTGAAGGATGGCCTCAGCCTGTTGAAAATAGCGATAATCAGATCGCGACGAGGGAAGATGGCAGGGCGTAAGATCGGCTTTAGAAGCGATGAAGATTTCCCGGATAAACAACGCGTGGCCTGGGAAAATACGAAGCGTGCGATTCATGCTAGATACCCTTGTTACGGCTACAACCTTGGCATACCGGAATACTACGTAGTCAACGGGTACGACGAAGGCGGGTACTATTTTGTCGGCATCGGCACCGATGATTGGCAGTGGAAAGTGAGTCCGGCTTCCGCGAAACTTCTCGGCAGCGGAATTGTGAACGCGGAGGTGCGGCAGCTGGCCGGAAGCCTTGGAGTTGAATTCTCGGAAAACGTCATCATCCATACAAACGGCGGCGTGTACGAGCTCCTGGACGATAGAGGCAATTCGCTAACGGTGGCGGGAGAGGCCTACTTACCGTGGGACCGGCTTGCAACCGTCCACATCGGACTGCTCGAAATGTTTTGGATAGAGCCGGGCGTCACGTCGAGTGACCGTGAAACCGTAAAGGATGCACTCAGCTTCGCGCTCGAGTTCGCACAGAGCCCACAGAAATGGGTGTACGACGGCTATAAAGCCGGACTTGATGCCTATGACAACTTTATTCGCGGTTTCGCACAGGACCGGCATCAGGGCTTCGGCCTGTCCATCAATGCGGAAGCGTGGACAGAATGCAGGGAAATGGCCGGACCTTTTCTGAGGGAAGCTCGGGATCGGATCGGAGGAAGCGTATCGGAACGTCTGCTTAAGGCGGCAGCCATTTACGACGCCATTCACGAGCAAATGAGAGGCGTAAGGGACCTTTTTCCGTTCTACGGTCGGAATCCGGAGGATATGCGAGACAAAGACCGGATTTCTCGTGCAGTTGCGCATCTGGAACGGGCCAAGGAGCTAGAGCGCAAAGGATTGCATGAATTGGAGCAAATCGTATGTGATCTGTAAGCAAAATAGAGGTGACGGTCTCCATATGAGCAACAATCACAGGATCGTATGGATCGATGCGCAAATCCGCGAAAATCGTTACCCGAACGCGGTAATGATAGCTGAAAAGTTCTCGATATCGCCCCGCCAGGCGGCCCGCGATCTGGAATATTTGCGGGATTCGATGTGCGCGCCTCTTGCGTACAGCCGGGAGCGGAAAGGCTATTATTACGAGGACAGGTCATTTGCGGTGGCGGGTATCGTCATGACTGAAGGTCAAAAGCGTGCGCTCGCTTTTCTGGCGGAACAATACAAACGGTTAGAAAATGAGCACGCGACTCACTTGGCCAGACTATTCAGCCGGTTGATTGGCGATGGGCCGGAAGTTGGAAAGGACCCGGTCTGCCCTTTCGAGCTTCCGGTTTTTCCGGTTGACCGGGCGGTACTTGGACGTTTCGATCTGCTAAATGCAGCTATTAAGGAGCGGCGTAAGATCTACATTACATTCATGAATGAACAAGAGGAGGAGGAGCGGGCTCTCGTCTCACCCTACAAAATGTACGTCCATCGAACGCAAAATTATGTTGTCGGATACTGTGAGCCGGCAGGCGAAATCCGCCTGTTCAATTTGACCGAACTACGTGGGCTTGCTCTCACGGATGACCTGTTCGATTTGGCGCCGCTGCTCAGGCATGCTGAGGTTGTTCCTTTTCTCTTGAACGAGGCGAATATAGCGGTCATCCGTTTCGACGTGACGCCTTACGGCAGACTACTCGGCCTTCAAGTCAAGGAGGTTGAACCGTCGGTGTTTCACATCCGGTATTACGATACGGAGAGGCTGATAGCCAAGCTGCTGCCTGTCCCTTGCCGGATGGAAATCATTTCGCCCGCATGGCTTCGCAATCTTGTCTATAACAGGGCAAAAAGCTTGCAGCGATGGCGGCTTTATTAGTTTGCTGTTGCAGCTCTCTTCGGCGTTTCCATTCAACAGCCTGCAAACAAGAATTCACTGAAAACATTACAGTAATCTGGCCGACCATGGTAACCTGTCCTATGCGGATTGGAGCCGGTATGACGTCCGTGAATCGCTGGAATTGCTTATGGACGCGCTCGAGCCAAGGCAGGTTGCGCTCATCGTGCTGACGGACGTCTTCGGATTCACGCCGACTGAAACGGCGAGCGCGTTGGGGCAGCCTGCAACGGCGGTTAAAGCTGCATTGCACCGTGCACGGAAACGGCTAAAGAAGGCGTCGGACAGACAATTTCACTTGCTGGTTGAGGTAGATGAGAACACGGAGGCAATGCCAAAATCCAAAGCGGATCGCCTTTTTACGGCGTTGGGATATTCGTACCGGTAAGCGGCTTGGAGCGCCCCACGAGTGGTATGAGGACATTTTCGACGGCGGCATTCGCGGCTTTCTGCTATACGATCCTGACGGAAACAAGTATGACGTCGTGCATTGAAAGGACTTAATTCCAGGTTGCAAAATACTACTCCCATACGTTTTGAAGAGGGAGTCCCCGTTCTGTTCGCGCTAAATCATCAACACGTTGGATAAAGGCCGTTTTTGCTCGTGTGTAACCGTCAGGGTCTGAATCATATTGTTCAGCCAACATACGTTTAAGTTCACCGTATTCCTTTACGAACTCAGGGTGAGCTCGAAGGTAGTCGCGAAATAGGAATTCTTTTCTTTCGTAAAATCCTTCAAGCGGCAGGATATGCAAATGATGCGTACGCGCTCCTGCATATTCTTTTGCAAAAAAGTGCCGCCCGGTCATGCCAGTTTCAATATAGCGATAGCCTGAATGAATAAGCAAGTTCTCATAGACCTGCTCATTAAGCAAGGTATGAACGGCAGCGAAGATATCGATGATCGGTTTTGCTTCTTGGTTAGGTATTGAAGTACTGCCGGTATGTTCAATGGCAACGACGTGTGGAGCCAGAATTCCAAGCAATCGCTCTTTCTCTTTCTCAAATTCCAGAGACCAATCGGACCTGTAAGGAATAACGTGGACTAAATAATGATTTTGAGCGTCCATTGATTCACCCTCCCTTTTCTATTTCAGGTTTACTAAACAGGACGTTAATGGAAAATACCATTTGATTTCCGTCCTGTCAATTATGATCTCCCTTTAATTTCCCAAGCGGGCAAGACACTTGGAAGTTTATTGAAAAGGAGACTCAACAAAAAGGACTCTTGTTCCCAATACCGAATATTACCAGGAATATCACATCAGCTTGGAGGTTGAATATGGAATCAACGATTATTCAGAAACCGGCAATGAGATTAGTCGGTCTAGCCACTAAAGTAACACTCTATGATGTGCAGCAGAATCGGACTACCCTCAAGCTATCGGCGGAATTTATGGAAAGAAAAGCGGAAGTAATAAATTGCATAAACGAAAGGGAGGTTTTTGGCCTTTGTACGGACCCTGAGGAGTACGATCCTGAAACAGACCCTTTTGAATTCTTTATTGGGGTAGAGGTTTCTTCAAATGGGGATATTCCGAAAGGAATGGTGGTCAGAGAGATTCCAGCCCATACCTATGTTTTATTTACATTCAAGGGGTCGTTTGAAAATGCGGGGGCTGTGCACGCTTACTTATATTCCACGTGGTTAAAACAAAGCGGATATGAGCTTGCGGGGTCATATAATATCGAGATCTACGATGAAAGAAACCATGGTCCCGAGTCTGAGGACTCAGTTACGGATATTTGTTTTCCCGTTCGAAAGAAATGAGGTCGTTTCTAGTTCGATGATCTTAACTCGACCCATCCAGCCTTCCGGGTGCTGCCTTGCTTGACTTGGCCTTTATTGGCGATCCGTTCGGCTTGACCCAGCCAAAGGTGGATGACTCGGGGGTGTGCACGATTCCGTATAGCGAGAATTCGGTCGCGACAAGGGAAGAGGGAAAAGCATAGAAATACCCTAATATCTGTCATCTTTTTCGCGTTAGCAGTTATATGTGTTTATCTGTCCTGGAGCAAACTCTAGTTGAATCGTTAGTCCGGTTTTTGGTCATGGTTCGATTACTTTCTGACTTGCTGCTGAAATTTATGATATTGTAGTTGCAAGGTAACCCAAGAGATTGAGAAAGGCTGGCACATGTCATGAAGCTCAAGTTTGCGCACGTGAATACAGTGAAAGAAATCGCAGAGGTTGCTCGATTAGCGGCTGAGATATGGCGAGAATATTACGTATCCATTATTACAATCGAGCAGATTGAGTATATGATAGGGAAATATCAATCAGTTCCAGCGATTACGGATCAGATTCATCATCAGGGCTACGAATATTACTTCATTCATCACGATGACTCCTCCACTGTAGGGTATATGTCGGTCAGACAAGAAGAGGAGAAGCTCTTCCTGAGCAAGTTTTATATAGGCAAGGAGCACCGGGGGCACGGTTATGCCAGCCAAGCAATGATATTCCTAGAGCAGCTTTGCAAAGACCGAAACTTAAGCCATATTTGGCTTACGGTCAATCGGCACAACGAATCCAGTATAGCGGTATATGAGAAAAAAGGCTTTCGGACCATACGGGAACAAATTTCGGATATCGGAAATGATTTCGTAATGGATGATTTTGTGATGGAAAAAGAAATTCCGGTTCCATGATATCGAACACACGGGAGTGAACCGGTTTACAAACTGCCTACCAACAACCATTCAACAACTTGCAAATAGCCCCCCACCCGCCTACAACCCAGAGCTGAGAGCCCGTGTCGGACACGGGTTTTGGCTTCGACGGGTTGCCGGGAAGGGGGCTGTTGAGGCCCTTTTGGACGTTCACGTTCAATAGGTTGCTCCCCATTCACGATTCTGGCCAGGTCACCGGTTTGTCCAGAATGACACCATCCGTCATCACCCATTGGCGGAGACTGCCTGCCTGGACTTGAATAACGATAAAATACAAATCCCCAGTTCCGTTATTTCGGATCGTGCGTTCTCCTTCAGGCCCTACGCGGACTGATGTCCCTTCCTTGACTTCTATAATCTGTCCATCCACCTGCAGCTGGCCTCGGCCGCCAATGAAAAGGTAGAGCTCCTCATTCTCGCGATGGGTGTGGTAGAACGGAACCGACGCCCCTTGTGGCAGCTGGTTAAGAGAGACTTCCATGCCAGTTAATCCAAGCTTGTCTTTCAAAAAGTACTTGCCTGCGGAAGGACCCTCCGTCACGCTCAGAATACTGCTAAAAGAACCGGCTTCCACAACGCTAAAATTCGTTCCATTCATTCCATCGTTCCTCCAATTTGGATCATATTCTTACTCGCTTAATGGGTAACATCGTTAATCTGCTTCAGCAAACGTCCGTGTAATTTACTTTCATCAGTCCGCAATTCCTGCATAATGGGAATGCTCATGTCCGTGTTGGGGTTGTACTTCAGCCCCCAATTCATAATCAACAAAACCACGGGAAACAAGCTTAAAGCCATCAAGGCTCCATGAATCTCCCCAGATATCGAGCGAATATACAATGGACAAACAGAAGATTCTCGCTTTTTCATAATGTAAATATATAACACGTACTTGCAAAATACAAGTACAAGTGAGGCTATAATGATATCATGGTGCCCACTTGCGCCACTCTGGGGTGTTTCATTCACCAGGTAATTATGCAAATTCGATAGATATTTGTATTCAGCGGCATCCATGTATTAGAGACTCATTGATAAAAGGAGGGATCCTCTCCAGGCATCTAATAATATAGAGCGGTGAATACAAGGAGGAGAACAAGGTGAAGCAAGAAACAAATGCAAACTTAAGTAGACTTGAAATTGACGGAGCTCAAATGGGTGGAGCTTACATACATAACGTCAGTATCCCTAAAAAAGGAGACCTTCATTACAATCTGGAAACTGAAGGTCAGCCGATAAGATTTGAGAATTGTGAACTTAGGGGGAGCCGGATTTCAAACTGCGACCTTAGAGATGTGGAGATACTGGATTGCGAACTCATAGGGATGAAGATAAATGGGATAACAGTTGAAGACCTTTTAAAAAGCTATCAACATTTAAAAAGGAGGATGTAAAATATGTTGAGCAAAAAAACGAATGATGCGGACGTGATCGGTTATTGCTGCATGAGATTTCCGGTAACGAATTTGGAAAAGTCGGTAGATTTCTATTGCAATGTGTTAGGATTTGATTTGGTTTCGGCAGATTTTCAGTTTGGAGAAGCTCATGTCGCATTGAAAAATGGAAACGGTCCGGGTATTTTTTTGATGGAAACCAAGCCGGAAGATGTCACGCCATTGAAGTTTGTATTTCCTCGATCATTCTTTATCACAAACAGTACGGGGCATGTGACGATGGTCGAGCTGCTAACGAATGATTTGCTTGCACTGCATGAACGGATCAAACAAGCTGGAGCTCATATTGACCAAGAACCTGTATTTAAGAATGATTTCGGTTATTTCACCTTTTATGATCCGGACGGGCACTATATTCGGGCGGTCGAAGAAAGAGGCGTGTACTTTGACTTGAAACAAAGAATGAGTTCAACACTCAAACGGGATCTGACCGAGCATGAAGATCAATTGCTAAGTGGCCTATGCGACAAAGCGAGTATGGAACAGCAGAAGTTTCTCAGTTCCATCCTCTCGGAAATTCGGGGCTCTTGAGCCGATTGTTCAATGGTGACTGGTTGTAACCGATCATTCAATAAGTTGCAGACCGCGAAAGGGGTTACTATGAACGCGAAGAATGATCATAATAAATTGCGCGCGTCATTTGAACAAGCCGCTAATATTTATCAGCAGGCGCGCCCGGATTACCCGGAAGAATTGTTCGATGATTTAATCCACGCGACAAATTTGAATCCAGGCGATCGTTTGTTGGAAGTGGGGTGTGCTACAGGAAAGGCTACTCTCCCGTTAGCCAAGCGCGGATTTAGCATTACGTGCGTAGAACTTGGTGCTGAGCTCGCTGCAGCTGCCCGCCATAACCTTGTCGGAATGGACGTTGACATCGTCAACGAGAGCTTCGAAGACTGGCAAGGTGAGGATGGGAATGGGTTTTCTTTGGTGTTTGCTGCAACCGCTTGGAAATGGGTTGACCCCGAAGTTCGGTACATGAAAGCTTGGCGGGTTCTTCGTCCCGGCGGACACCTGGCATTTTGGAACGCAGATCACGTTTTTCCAGACGGTGGAGATCCATTCTTCCGCGAAATTCAAACCGTTTACCATGAGATCGGTGAAGGTAAATCGGTAGAAAACAACGATTGGCCGCGACCAGGGGAACTTAACGAGCAAAGAGATGAGATTGAGAAAAGCGGCCTGTTTGAGGTTGTTCACATACGACATTTCGATTGGGAGCGCATCTATCATGTCGACGAGTACATTCAACTCCTAGAAACCTTCTCCGGGCACATCCTTATGGACGAACGTAAGCGTGATAAACTTTTCAACGAAATCCGAGCTCGCCTTAATCGTCGTCCTGAAAAGTCGGTTCGCCGCCACTGGGGCGCTATTCTCTATGTCGCCCGTCGAAAAGATGAACAATGGAGATAATGGGTTTTCATCGTGAAACGATACGAATGAGGGCGGTAGCCCATGTATCGCACAAATATTCCGGTAAAACCGTTCAACCCCAAACGTCCAGGCGCCCTTGTCGGCGTCATGATGACTGTGTCGGAGTATCTGGCGTGCTTTACGGTAGCATTGCAGAGACGAGGAGCGCCGGTTCCTATGGCTCTTGTGCCGAGTGCGGCGGCACCGTTGCGCCGGCCGAGATCGACCCCGGGCGCATGATAGCACCTGAACTGTCGCTCAAGAACGGCGCAGTCCTCTTATGGGCCGGAACAGATGATCGACGCGCGCACGACCAGCAAAGGCAATCTGAGGATGATCTCGTTTTTTTCCAGATATTCGGGCTGCCCGGCGTGCCTGGGAACCAGGATGAGTAGGGGTGTGTCCAATATTCGCATTTCCGGCCATACGCTGGCTGAGGCCGGCAAGTTGCCGATACACGAAATGTTCTCCTTTATCAAGAGCCTTCGGCAGTCCGTAGACGCGCATGAGTTCAATATCGCCGGCCCCATCGTCAGCCATCTCGAACCCAGGCTTTTCTATCTGAATAAAATCGGACTCCGGACGCTGCCTTTGGTCATCACGAGGAGCCGAATGTACGATAGGATCTATGGCTTGTACGATATGATTGAAAATATTCAGGGGAATCCGAGAAAACCAAGCTTCGAAAAAGGACACGCAAGGTTTTTCAACGGGCATCCGTCCCTCGATTCCTCAGATGGAGGAAAGCGATGATGATTAGGGAAGCAAGCGAAAAAGACTACCCGGAGTTGAGAAAGATATTTCTCGAATCGCGGGCTCAAAACTTTCATTGGGCGAATACGGAAGAAATGACGTTAGAAGATTTCGATCGGGAGACCATAGGAGAAAGCATCATCTTAGCAGAGGATAACTTCCATATTCTTGGGTATGCCTCTTTATACTTGCCAGAGTCTTTTATTCATCATTTGTTCGTACATCCTAATGACACCGGCAAAGGTGTGGGGGCCTTGTTACTAAACCGTGCGATCGAAAAAATGAACAAACCGATTAGACTCAAGTGTGTATCGGAAAATCGGAGGGCCTTGCAATTCTATTTGAATCATGGGTGGAAAAAGGTTGTGGAAGAAGGCAGCCCTGGGGAGAAGTATTGGGTTTTGGCATTCGAATAAGGCTGAAATGTCTGTTCTCTTGCGTAGGTGGCGATTGGAGCGGTTTAACTTGGGCGGCGGAGACAGATTTAATTGTACTCGCACAGGCGAAGTCGGTCATTAATCCAATGGTTTCCAGGAATTTCGCTTAAAGTTGGGGCTGCTCTTTTCGTAGGTGATGAAAATTCGATGGCTACTGCTGTTTATCGTATATTCCAAGTACCAATTTCCGTCTTGAACAATTACATTTAACGGTTGATCGGGCGGTACCATTTTATAATTACCATCAGACAGAGTGAATTGATTTTTGACGACTAATGTATCATTCCAGTACCCATATAAAGTGATTTGTTTAGGGATTAATGTGACAGACGACATTTGTTCAGGAAATACAAAGTACATTCGAAGATACTTAACTAATGATTCAGGAGCGGGGGGCGCCAGATTCTCATAAACTGGATCCTTATGAAAAAACCAATAAATAAAGTGATCAGATTGAAAATGAATATGAACTTCCAGATGACGAGATGATCGGTGATAGAAAACGAATGGTTTAGACATATCGATGTTTGCTTTTTCTACTCCAGTACCAGCGCCCCTGTGGATGAAGGCTTGTACAGCGGCCTGATTCGGAGGGATAATTCTAAGTTTGGCTTGCTCAACTAACAGATCCCCCGTAAAAAACCAAATTATGGGTATAAGTAGCAGGCAGGCGACGATTCTTGCTTCGGAGAACCATTTGGTACTTCGCATAAACAGTAGAAAAGAGAAACAAAAGAATAAGATGAAAGAGCCAAAGATGAAAAAGAAAATAGGAGGGTAGAAAATGATGAAGTAATTTTTGCAAGCCCAGTAAACAAACCACCAAAGAACTAAGAAGAAATAGGAGAGATTTATTATTAGCCGATTTGATCGCATATTGATTTCCCCATTGATTAGAAATGAAGTAACTATACTTCATTATCGGCAGGAGCGGGCCTATTTTATTTCGCTTCGTATCCGATCTCTCCATTTCAATAGATTAGCGATGGCATGTTCTTCGCCGCCCAGGTAAAGATCCTCGATCGTCATGGACCAGTATTTAAGGCTTCTGTTTCTGTCTTTACTTGCGAGAGGATTTGCAATTTTACCTATTTGGCCGACCACCTCTCTGTTTCTCTTCTGGATTTCGGAATTGTTCCAGCCATGATCGTAAGCTTCCGTAAACAATTGAACCAGTAGACGATAACCTTCCTGCGTATAATGGGAAGGGTGCTGAATCATATAACAAGAAACAAGCCAAAAGTGCAATGCATATAATTCAGGAGCCTGATGCTCCCAAACAAGGGGGTAGCCGAATAGTTCGAAGCAGGACAACCCGTCGATTTCCTTCGCTCCGCATTCCATGCATTTTCCGGACTCCATTATCGTGATCATATCCGCCATTGGAATGATCCACCTCCATATAGAACAAGATAATGTATTACGCTGCGTTAGAGTCAAAATGAAGATGGACACGTTGTTGTGCCATTCTGTATGATTTTTCGAATAAAATAGCCGTGTCCGCCGCCGATCGGTCGGATTCTATATGATTTTTCATATAAAAAGCTGCGAATATGTGCGTTTTGGGTCCGTTCTATTTGATTTTTCATATAGAACTACACGAATCGAAACGGCCAGCCCAACATCAGTTGGGCTGTTCGTGCCGGCGGTAGAAGATCCAGATGGCGATGCTCGCCGACAGAACCGTTCTTCCTATGAAGTCCTGGTCCCAGTTGTGAGGAGCTGAACCAGTTTCGATCATCTCTATTCTATGCGATATTTCGAATAGAATCGTCGAAATTCGCGTGAAATTATCAAATCTATATGATTTTTCGAATAGATTCGTTCATTTCCCGCTATTTTCGGCGAGATCTATATGATTTTTCATATACATCGCACGTGATTCGCACGTGGCAAGGGGGATCGATTCGCACACTGTGAGGGGGATCGATTCGCACGCAGCAAGAGGTGCCGGTCTGCCGCTTTCGCAGCATCGTTCCTGGAACCCGAAAATACGGGCGAGCGGGCGTCCTAGGCGGCTGTTTGTGTATAATGCTTGTAGCGCTGCAAGGTTACGAGAATGGAGGTAGCAAGCATGTTGAACGAAATTTCTCCCTATGAGGAAAGGGATCACGATCGATTGGTCGATATTTGGTACCGGGCCGTTCGGCTTACCCATACCTTTTTGACGGATGCGGACATCCAATTTTACCGGGAGATCGTGCAGAACGGGGCTTTGAGAGAAGTGGAAATTTGGGTGGCCAGGAATGAAAAGCAGGAGCCGACGGGGTTCATCGGGCTGGTCGGCACCAAGATCGAAATGCTATTCGTAGACCCGGAATCCCACGGCAGGGGAATCGGTAGTCGTTTGATCAAGCATGCCCAGCAATTAAAGGGCAGCACGATTCAAGTGGATGTCAACGAGCAAAACGACGGGGCATGCGCATTCTACAAAAGGTTTGGCTTCGTGCAGATCGGGCGGTCGGAATTGGACGGCTCGGGCAAGCCTTTTCCTTTGCTTCACCTTGAATACCAGTCGTAGGCCGTGCGACGCAAGCCGGAGGGCTGTTACGGGCGGTTGCGTGGCAGAACGATTGCAGGAATGTCGAAGCATTTCTCGATTCGGTTAGACAAACCAAGGGCCGGATAGGTACAATGAGATGAGGCACGATTCCTGTACAAAAGGAAGGGTTCATCCTTGCTGGAGCTATCAATTAACGAGCCCGAGGAGTTGGCGAAGGTTGCGCACGCGCTGTCCTCTCCGACGCGGCTGAGCATCATCAAGCTGTTGTTGAAACATTACAAATTAAACGTCATCGAGATCGCCGACCTGCTCCAAATTCCGGTGTCGACCGCGGCCACCAACATCAAGGTGCTGGAGGACACGGCGCTTATCCTGACGGAGCTTCAGCCGGCCAGCCGCGGCGCCATGAAGGTGTGCAGACGCAACTTCGACGACGTGCACATGATCCTGAATCCGATCGCCGGCTATCGCAATCCGAACCAAACCTACTTTATTGAAATGCCGATCGGCCATTTTAGCGATTTCGAGGTTTACCCCACCTGCGGGATGGCGAATCCGCAGCGGATGATCATCCCGGAGGATGACCCGTCCAGTTTCTATCACCCCGAATGCAAAACCGCCGAAATCATCTGGTTCCGCCAAGGCTGGATCCAGTACCGGTTTCCGAAGGTGCTGCCGGTGAACGCCCGCATTCAATCGATCGAGTTCAAGATGGAGCTGTGCTCGGAAGCACCCAACTACAACAATGATTGGCCTTCGGACATCACCTTCTGGGTCAACGGTGTCGAGGTCGGGACGTGGAAGTCGCCTGGCGACTTCGGAGACCACCGCGGCAAGTACAATCCGCCCTGGTGGAACGACACCAGCACGCAGTACGGCATCCTGAAGTCGTTCCGTGTCGACGATCAGCGAAGCACGCTGGATAATGAGCGCGTATCCGGCATCACGCTGGCCGAGTTAGGGCTGGAGTCCTCCCCGTTCATTTCCCTCCGTATAGGCATCAAGCCCGATGCCGCGCACAAAGGCGGCGTCAACTTGTTCGGCCGCGGCTTCGGCGATCACGATCAATCGATTACGATGAACATTCAATATTTAGTGGAATGAATTCTTCGGAGTTCATTCCATTCTTTTTGAAACAATAAGAATTGAACCCCATTTTTTCTCGAATGATTCAAATAATGTAGAAGAAAGCGTTGACAATTGTTCATTTTGTTTCATATAATCGGGACGTAAATAACAAAAATGAAATAATTAACTACCGGAAGCGAGGTGAGCTGCGCTTCGCAAGGCAGCATCGACCGGCAATTGGCACTTGATCTTCATCATTACATGAGGGGTGTAAACATGGCTTTGGGGAAAAAGAAATGGTGGAAAGGGTCGGCCGCGATCCTGTTGAGCTCGTTCGTCGTTCTGGCCGGCTGCGGCAAGAGCAATTCCGAATCCTCGCCGAGCGGCTCGGCGTCCCCGTCCGGCACCGCTGCTCCATCGGCTACCTCGCAAGCTTCCGCGGACAACGAGAAATCGCAAATCGAATTCATGGGCTGGGGCGGCGACACCGAGAAAGCCGTCTTTCAGAAACTGGTCGATTCCTACATGAAGAAATATCCGAACAAAAAAGTCAAATATACGGTCGTTCCACCCGGCGAGTATTATCAGAAGCTCGATACGTTGATCGCGGCGAAGAAGGCGCCCGACGTGTTCTACGCCGGCGGCGCCCAATTCAACAAATTCGTCAGCAGCGGCATTCTGCTGAACCTGCAGCCGATGCTCGAATCGAGCAATGCGCTGGATGCGAACAACGTGTGGAAGCAGGCGCTCGACCGCTACCGCTTCGACGGCAAGCAGGTCGGCTCCGGCGATCTGTACGGACTGCCCAAAGACGTAGGGCCGTGGGCGTTCGTCTACAACAAGGATCTGTTCGACAAAGCCGGTCTCGCTTACCCGAGCGCCAAGGCCGGCGAATACACCTGGGACAATATGATCGCCGACGCCCAGAAGCTGACCGTCAAAAACGCCAGGGGCAAGATCGATCAATTCGGCGTGGGCGCCTATACGCTGGAATCGGCTGTATGGGCGAACGGCGCGGACTTCATCGACTACAGCACGGGCAAGGTGACGATCGATACGCCAGAATTCGCAGAAGCGATGCAGTTCGTGGCGGATCTGAAATTGAAGTACCACGTAAGCCCGTCGGCGGACGACGAGAAGGCGCAGAACGGCTACTCGCGGTTCATCGCAGGCAAGGTCGCTATGTTCCCGATGGGGCCGTGGGATCAGCCGGCTTTCTGGAAGCTGCCGTTCAACTGGGACATCGCCGCGTGGCCGGCCAGTCCGAAAACGGGCAAGACGGCAACCTGGCTCGGCTCGCTCGGGTTCGTCGTCTCCAAGGATACGAAGCACCCGGAAGACGCGTACAATCTCGCCGCGTTCCTCAGCGTCGACCGCGATTCGCAAAAGGAAAATTATACGCTCGGCCAGGCGGTGCCGAATCTGATCGACATGGCCAAAGGCGAATTCCTGCAGATGGATAAAGCGCCGAAGAACCGTCAGGTGTTCCTCGACATCATCGAAGATTACGGCCGTCCGACGATCGAATACGGCTCCAAGAACACGAAGTGGATCGACACGATGTGGCAGGAAGCCAGTCGCGTCTGGACCGGCAAGATGACGGCGGCCGACTGGGCCAAGGAGATGCAGCCGAAGCTTCAGAAGCTGTACGACGACGGCAACAAATAAATCACCAAGGTGATCCTATGGCAAACAATGGGGCTTCGACAGCCAAACCGGTGACCGGCTTTAAACGGAAAGAAGCAATGTGGTGCTACCTCTTCATCGCGCCGCCCGTCATCGGGTTCTTGATCTTCGGATTGGCGCCGCTCCTCTACTCGCTCAGGCTCAGCACGATGGAGTGGGACATTCTGACGTCGCCGACCGGCGTCGGGCTCGCCAATTTCCGCGAAATGTTCGCGGACGAAAAGTTTTACAAAGCTTTGTTCAACACGGCTTATCTCATGATCGGCATCCCGCTCGGGATGATCGTCTCGCTGCTGCTGGCCGTCATGATGAACCGTCCGCTCAAAGGGATTTCACTGTTCCGCACGGCGTATTACATTCCCGTCATTTCCCCGATCATCGCGGTATCCCTCCTGTGGCAGTGGATGCTGAACTATGATTACGGGATCATCAACGAGTGGATCTGGCAGTTGTTCGGCGTGCAGGGCCCCAATTGGCTCGGAGATCCGAATTGGGTGAAGCCCTCCTTCATTCTGATGGGGCTGTGGGGGGGCGTCGGCGGCACGATGGTACTCTATTTGGCGGGCTTGCAGGGCATCTCCACCACGTATTACGAAGCGGCCGAGGTGGATGGAGCCGGCCGTTGGGCGAAGTTCCGCAGCATTACGCTGCCGCTGCTGTCGCCGATCCATTTCTTCGTCATCGTGATGGGCGTGATCGGCACGTTCCAGTCTTTCAGCCAAATGTACATCATGGCTACCGACGGCGGGCCGGAGTACAGCGGGGCGACCATCGTGTACTACATTTTCCAAGAAGCCTTCAAGTATTTCCGGATGGGCTACGCAAGCGCCGTAGCGTGGGCGCTCGGCGTTCTGATCTTCATCGTGACGCTCATTCAATTCCGCTTTTCCAAGCGCTGGGTTTATCAAGACTAAGGAAGTGTCTTCGCCATGATGACCAAGCAAGATCGAATCGTCAGGGGGATCGTCTATGCGCTGCTGACGGCAGGTTCCTTCCTGATGCTGGCGCCGTTCGTCTGGACCGTGTCAACGTCGTTGAAGACGCAGCAGCACGTGTTCGACGTGCCGCCCCAATGGATTCCGAAGCCGGCGACGCTGGACAATTACGTGGACGTCTGGTCGAAGGCGCCGCTGGCGTACGGATTTCTCAATAGCGCGACCATCGTGGTGTTCGTGCTGGGCATCGGCCTTTTCACGGCGGCGATGGCCGCGTACACCTTCGCCAAGTACGAATTCCGGTTCAAGGAATCGATCTTCATGGCGCTGCTCGGGACGATGATGATTCCTTATTCCGTCGTCATGATCCCGCAGTACATCGGCTTTTCCGAGATCGGCTGGGTCGATACGCTGCTGCCGTTGATCGTGCCGGGGCTGTTCGGCCACATCGTGACCGTGTTTTTCTTTCGTCAGTTCATGCAAGGCGCGATTCCGAGCGATCTCATCGACGCCGCCAAGATCGACGGCTGCGGATATTTCCGCACGTTCGTCACCGTCGGCCTTCCCATCGCGAAGCCGGCGATCGCCGCCCAGGCTGCGCTCGGGTTCATGGGCATCTGGAACGACTTCCTGGGTCCGCTTATCTACCTGCATACGCCGGAGAGGCAGACGATCCAGGTGCTGATCGCCAGCATGCAGTCCAACTACATCTCGACGTCCAACTACCCGTCCATGATGGCGGCGTCGATCGTCGCGCTCGTGCCGGTTATCCTCGTGTTCTTCTTCGCGCAGCGCTATTTCATCGAATCGATGGCCATCACGGGAATCAAGGGGTAGGAGGCGCAACATGAAGACGAACCAACGATTCGCATGGATAGCCGCCGCCGGAGGCGCGTGCGCCTTACTGCTGGTCGGGCTTGGACTCGGGATTTGGGGCGGTGCGAACGGGAAGGAAGGAGGGGCGCCTGTGACCGAGACGGCTGTGCAGGAAAAGTACCGCAACCCGATGACGCTGGACGAGGAATGGCCGGACTACGGCATCGGCGACCCGTTCGTCATGCGGTACAACGGCGTCTATTATTTGTACTGCAGCACGAAGGACGGCCGGGCCGGCATCAAAAGCTGGAGCTCGACGGACCTGGCGCATTGGAAGTACGAGGGGCTCGTCGCGGACGATCCCCTGACGACCGGCGCGTACGCGCCGGAGGTCGTCTACTGGAACGGCTATTTCTATATGAACACTTCTCCCGCGGGCAACGGCCATTACGTGCTGCGCGCCGAGCGGCCTACGGGACCGTTCACCGTGCAGACCGACAATCTGGGGCTGTCGATCGACGGAAGCGTCTTTATCGACGATGACGGACAATGGACGTTTACGCATGCCGGCGGCGGGGGAATCGTCGGCCACCGGATGACGAGCCCGACGGAGATCGATCCGGTCGGCAAGACGCTGAACGCCTTTATGGGGCATTGGACGGAAGGCTCCATGATCATCGAACGGGACGGCCTCTATTATTTGACCTATACGGGGAACCACGTGTTCAGCAAGGGCTATCGAATCAACTACGCCGTAGCCGAGGACTCCCCGCTCGGCGAATATCGCGTCCCCGACAACAACCCGATGCTGATAAGGACCGCGCCGGACTTCAACGGACTCGGCCACAGTTCGACGGTTCTCGGACCGGACCTGGATTCCTACTACCTCGTCTATCACAACCTGGTCGGCAGATCCGCGGAAGGTCCGCCCGTGCGGCAGATGAACATCGACCGGCTCGTGTTCAATGGCAGCAAAATGGCGGTGTCGGGGCCGACGCTGCAGGAGCAGCCGGTTCCGAATCCGCCGGCATTCGCCTACCGGCCGGGCGCGGGCGACGAAGGCGCCAAATGGGAGATCGGGAAAAGCGGGGACGCGACGCGGTGGCTGAGCGTACCGGCGACCCCGCAGCCCCGATTCACGGCCGAGTACAACTTCGTCGCCACGCCTCCCGGAGGGGGCGGCACGGACTTCGAGGTGCTGTTCGCCTATCGGGACGATCGCAATTACGACTATGTGAGGCTCGACACGAAGAGCAAAGCCCTCTCGCTCCATCGAATCGAAGACGGTCAGGATCGCGCGCTGGCTGCGGCCGAGCTGCCGTCGTCATTCGACTTCGGCAAGCTGCATACGATTCGCGTGGCTGCCGCGAATCCCGGCATCTCCGTCGTCTTCGACGGCATGACGAAGATCAGGCTGCCGGAAACGCCGACCTTCGGCGGGAAAATCGGGTATGCGTTCGCCGGCGGGCAGCCGGGCATCGAAGCAACCTTCTTCTCCGGCGAAGCCGGGGGGAGCGGCGACTTCGACGCGGCCAAGTCGGTGCCGGGTACCGTCGAAGCGGTCCACTACATGGAAGGCAAAGGGCGCGGGTACCAGGTCGCGCACCCGGACGGGAAAGCGGCCTTCCGTCCGCAGGACGGCGTGCCGATCGTCCGGGAGGAAGACGGAAGCTACTCGGCCCAGCTGGCGAACCGCAAAGACTGGCTGATCTATCGGCTGAATGTGGGGGAAGCGGGCACCTACAACGTGGATGCCGTGCTGAAAGCCGCGGACGGCGATGCGGAGCTGGAAATCCGGATCGGCAAGGAAAGCAGCCGCATCGTGCTGCGCAGCGATGACGAACCGGGTTGGCGCAAGCGCACGCTTGCGACTTTGACTCTCCAGCCGGGAATCCAGACGATGCAGATCAAGCTGCTAAAGGGGAAGGTCGACCTCCGCTACTTCGATCTGTACCGGACCCTGGAGTCGCCGGCGAACGTGCCGGATGCGCTGAAAGAGGTTTCCGTTGTGGACGACCTGCACGGGGATTGGTCTTCGGTAGCGGACGGATACTTCACGCCGATGGAGGGGAACGACGCCCGCATGTTCGTCGGGAGCGACGGCTGGACCGACTACGAAGTCAGTCTCGATCTGACGAGCTCTCAAGACGAGCCGCTGTACGAGGGAGCGCTGATGTTCCGGGTCACGAACGAATCGTACTTCCCCGACCAGGTCAAGGATGCGTTCCAGGGCTACGAGCTGGCGTTCCGCAACGGCAGGGCGGTCTTGCGAAAGGTGAATTACGAACGGGTGGACGAACTCGAATCCGCAAACCTGGAGACGCCGACAGGCCAAACGACGAAGGTGCGCGTCGCGGTGAAGGGCGGCCGCATCGAGGTTTACGCGAACGACGCGAAGGAGCCGCTGATGGCCACGGAAGATTCCGACGCTTATTTGCACGGCAGGGTGGGCATCCGCTCGTCCGATCCCGCCTGGACATTCGCTCATGTATCGGTGGCATTCCCTTAAACTTGACGAAGGAAGAGGGTATGGCGAGATGAGAAGGAATTCGTTACTTTCCCTGATGCGCTTTGTCGCGCTTGCGGCGATTGTGGCGACGGTGGTCGCGGGATGGCTGCCGGCGGGGCGCGCTTCGGCCGCGACGACGGGGATGGCCTGGTCCTCCGGCAGCGTGACGGCCTATGCGGCGCCGTCCGGAGGCGTCTGGTATCCGCGGCTGCTCAAGCTGAGCAACGGCGATTGGCTCCTGTCCTTCGACTCGAACGCGGACGGCGGACGCGTCAAGGTCAAGGTCGTTCGCAGCACCGACGGCGGCGCGACCTGGAGCTCGCCGGTCGACGCGGCTGCGGATGCCTCGGGCGACTGCGCCAACGGGCAGATGCTCCAGTTGGCCGACGGCAGCATCTGGCTGGCTTACCGCGTCGTCGTTCAATCCGGCAGCACGTATTCGACCTACCTGAAGGTGCGCGTCAGCACGAACGGCGGAAGCGCATGGAGCGATCTGCCGGGCGGTCAGATCGCCGCGGAAACCGCGAATTCATTCAAGGGCGTCTGGGAGCCCCATCTCGGCCTGATCGGCAGCACGATCGCCGTCATGTACGCCAATGACAGCCCCAGCGTGACCGGCGCGTCCGGCAAGCAAAATCTGTACATGAAAACGTGGACCGGCTCCGGATGGGGCTCCGCCACCCTGGTGAGCGACGGCGTGGCCGCGGGTTCGCGGGACGGCATGCCGGTATGGACCCGGATGGGCGACGGGAGATACATTCTCGTCTTCGAGGCGTCCGACCAAAACGGGTACCCGTTCGTCATTCGCTACAAAATTTCTTCGGACGGCTACAACTGGTCGGGTGCTCGGCAGACGCTCTATATGCCGGCGAAGACGGGCAAGAAAGCCGGCGCTCCCTTCGTGGTCAAGCTCGGGGACGGCAGGCTGATGGCCTCCTTCCAGACGGACGAGGACAGCCCCAATACGGGGGACGCGTACTCCTCGATGCGCACGATGATCAGCGCGGACAACGGCGCGTCCTGGGGCAGCAAGTTCAACCCCTATCCGGTATCCGATACGACCTACGCCAACTGGAACGCCCTGCTGGCGAGCGACGCGACGCAGGCGGTCGCCGCGACGAGCACGAATTTCCCGTCCGCGCGCATCGTCCTTCGTTTCGGCAACGCCGGCACGCCGTCTAACGTCAACCTGTCGAACAACTGGGGCTTCGAGACCGCGAACGTCAACGGCTGGACGACGTACGGCGACGATTATCCGAACCGCATCCTCATCCACGGCGCGAACGACGGCATCGCGCGGGCGCCGGGAGGCGGCAATTATTTCGTCGGTCTCGCGGGCACGAGCGGCCCCGGCACCGCCTACGTCGGCCAGACGATCACCGGATTGGACAGCGGCACCTATACCCTCAGAGCGTATATGCGCAGCAGCGGCGGACAGAACGCCGCCTATATGGAGGTCAAGGATTACGGGGGCGTCGCGCAAACCGCGAATTTCCCGGTCACGACGACCTGGACGCAGGTGACGATTCCGGGCGTGGCGGTGACGAACGGACAGGCGACGATCGGGTTTTACGCTTCCATGAGCGGTTCGAGCCAGTGGGCTGACCTCGATAACGTCGAATGGATCAAGACGTCCTCCAGCACGCCGCTGAACACGAACCTGACGAACAATGGGGGCTTCGAGACCGCGAACGTCAACGGCTGGACGACGTACGGCGACGATTATCCGAACCGCATCCTCATCCACGGCATCAACGACGGCATCGCGCGGGCGCCGGGAGGCGGCAATTATTTCGTCGGTCTCGCGGGCACGAGCGGTCCCGGCACCGCCTATGTCGGCCAGACGATCACGGGACTTCAGAACGGCACGTATACAATGAGAGCCTATTTGCGGAGCAGCGGCGGGCAGAACGCCGCGTACATGGAGGTCAAGGATTACGGAGGCGGCGCGCTTACCGCGAACTTTCCGGCGACGACGACTTGGACGCAGGTGACGATCCCGGGCGTCGGTGTGACGGGCGGCCGGGCGACGATCGGGTTTTACGCCTCCATGAACAGCTCCAGCCAATGGGCGGATATCGACAACGTCGAATGGATTCGCACGAGCTAGGCTAGACGTCGCAAGGGCCTCCAGCCGGAGGCCCTTGCTTACAGAGAACAACGGGAGTGATTTTCAGCTTATGGCAACCAAGATGTACAGGAAAGATTATCCGAGACCGCAATTCGTGCGCGAGACCTGGATCGGATTAAACGGAGAATGGGATTTCCGCTTCGACGACGCCAATGCGGGAGAGTCGGAACGTTGGTACGAAACGTTCGAAGGCGATCGGAAGATCGTCGTGCCTTTTACTTACGAGACCAAAGCCAGCGGCATTGGCGAAGAAGCGTTTCACCCGAACGTGTGGTACAGCCGAACCGTGGCCATTCCGGCCCATCCATCGGGCAACAGAGCCATCCTTCACTTCCAGGCGGTCGACTATACGGCCAAGCTGTGGGTGAACGGGCGATTCGTCGGTCAGCATCAAGGCGGCTATGCCGCATTCTCCTTCGATATAACGCCGTACGTGCGATTCGGCGAAGAGAACGCGATCGTCCTGAAGGCGGAAGACAGCCAGAGCTGCACGCAGCCTCGGGGCAAGCAGCGCTGGACAAACGACAGCTTCGAATGCTTTTACGTGCAGACGACGGGCATCTGGCAAAGCGTGTGGATGGAATTCGTCTCGGACGTTCATCTGCAATCGGTGAAAATCACGCCCGATCTCGACAACTACGCCGTGCGCTTCGAGTTCCGGACGGAAGGGGAATTGCCGAGCTCCGGCTTGGAGCTGGAAGCCCGCGTCAGCTTCCAGGGCCGGACGGTCAAGCAATTCCGGGTCAACGTTGACCGCGCCTGGCTGAGGTTCGATACGGATCTGCTGCACGAAGCGAACGGTCCCTGGAAAGTGAAGGCCTGGTCGCCGCGGCATCCGAACCTTTACGACGTCGAATTCGTGCTACGCCGGGACGGCCAAGAGATCGATCGCGTCTTCTCTTATTTCGGCATGCGGAAAATCTCGATCGAGAACGGGCAGGTGCTGCTCAACAACGCCCCGTTGTATCAGCGGTTCATCCTGGATCAGGGATACTGGCTGGACAGCCACCTGACTCCTCCGTCGGAGGAGGCGATGTTGAAGGATATCGATTTGGTTCTCGACATGGGCTATAACGGGGTCCGCAAGCATATGAAAATCGAGGACGCCCGGTTCCTTTATTGGTGCGACGTGAAAGGGCTGCTGGTCTGGTCGGAAATGCCGGCCGTCTTCGAGTTCAACGACGACTCCGTGGAGGCCTTCAGCCGGGAGTGGCTGGCGGTCGTGCGGCAGCAGTACAACCATCCGAGCATCGTCGCCTGGGTGCCCTTCAACGAATCGTGGGGCCTCATGCACATCCGGACGAACCGGCGGCAGCAGCAGTTCACGGAGAGCATCTACCATTTGACCAAAACGATCGACCCGAATCGGCCCGTGATCGTCAACGACGGCTGGGAGCATACGGTGTCCGACATCCTGACCCTGCACGACTACGAGGAGGACGGGGCGGCCTTGCTGGAGCGGTACGCGGACGAGCAGGCGATTACGGACAACAAGATCGCCTTCAACCGGGCCAAATTCGCGATGGCGCAAGGGTACGCCTATCGCGGGCAGCCGATCATCGTCAGCGAATTCGGCGGCATCGCGTTCCAGACCGAGCTGGGCTGGGGCTACGGCAAGCAGGTCGCGGGGGAGGAAGCGTTTATCGAGCGGTTCGATCGCATCACGCAGGCGATTAAAAGAACGCCGTACATCTGCGGATACTGCTATACTCAGATTACGGACGTTCAGCAGGAGATGAACGGCCTGCTCACCGCGGACCGAGTGCCCAAAATTCCGCTCGAGCGAATTCGCGAGATCAACCTGGGCTAGCCGGACTCGCTTTTTCGGCAGCACGGGAAACACGCTGCCGAGGAGCGATTGCCATGGATCGGTATAGACCGAGGTATCACTTCACGTCCTATCGCAACTGGATAAACGACCCGAACGGCCCCTTCGTATGGAACGGCGAGTATCACCTGTTCTACCAGCACAACCCTTCCGGCAAGGAATGGGGCGACATCCATTGGGGTCATGCGAAAAGCGGGGACTTGGTCAACTGGAGCCGACTGCCCGTCGCGCTGGCTCCTTCGCGCGAGCTGGGAGAGCTCCATTGCTATTCGGGCTGCGCGGTCCCGAGCGACGGCGAGATCACGCTGTTCTATACGAGCGTCGGCGAAGGCGAGCGCAACGCGTCGACCGGCGCGCAGCAGTGGATCGCCTCGTCCCGCGACGGCACGGTGTGGCGCAAGCCGTCCGCCAATCCGCTGCTGACGGAGGAGATTCACGGGGAGCTCCGCATCACGGAATGGAGGGACCCCTACGTCTGGAAAGAGCCAGGCGGCAACGAGTGGCACATGCTGCTCGGAGGCACGCTCGAAGGCCGGGGCTGCGCGCTGATCTACCATTCCGCGGATCTCGGTCATTGGCGCTTCGGCGGGATTTACCATCGGAGCGAAGCGGCGCTCTGCGAGTGCCCCCACCTGTTCCGGTTCGGTGACAGGGCCCTGCTGCTGTATTCGCCGAACGGGCCGGTTCAATATGTATCCGGCTTGTGGGACGCCGGCGGATTGACGGAAGAGCTCGCCCGGGGAACGGTCGATTACGGAGGCTGGGAAGGCTTCTATGCGTCGACCGGGTTCGTGGACGAAGGCGGCCGCCGCATTCTGCTCGGCTGGATGCCGGAAGGGCGAGGGGACGGCTTCCCGGTGCCGCTGGAGTGGACGGGAGCGCTGGCGCTGCCGCGCCTCGTGGATCTGAAGGCGGACGGTACGCTGTCCGTCGTGCCGATCCCCGAGATCGAGACGTTGCGAGGCGAGCGCGCGAGCTTTGCGAACGTCCGCGTCGGATCGGCCCCGTTCGATGCGGGCGTGCGGTCGTCCTCCTTCGAGTGCGCGCTCGAGATCGAGAGGCCGGCTGTCGGCGGCGAATTGGCCGTTTCCGTGCTGGCCTCGCCATGCGGCCGAGAACGGACGGAGGTGCGGCTCGATTTCACGGCGGGTACCATAGCCATCGATCGGTCGCATTCGAGTTTGTTCCCGGGCGTTCACAAAACGTCCGTGATCGGCAAGCTGCCGGAGGGAGAGGCGGGGGCAGTGCTAAAGCTGCGCGTATTCGTGGACCAATCGGTCATCGAATGCTTCGCCGACGACGCGGCCATCTTGACGGCAAGGGTGTATCCATCCTTGGACGACAGTCTCGGGATCCGGCTGCAGGCCGGCGGCGAGGCTCGGATCGCCAGCCTGGACATCTGGGAGATGCGGGCGGCCGAGATTCAGTGAAGCGTAAACATCGAAAGACCGCGTAGAATGCGGGTTTGAGGACTGTAACAGGTTGCCGGGAGGCGGGCCGTTACAGTCCTCTTTTACGTTCTCGTTCAACAGGACATCTGAAGCGGGAGATATCAGCCCGCGCGCGAAAGTTAGGATGAACTTCGCCTGCCGGCAACCTTCCGTTTACCTTCGTGCCCTACAATTAGGGTAATGACGGATGAGGAAGGGGAGCTTTTTATGATCAGGATGAGTTCGGGGTGGCGATCGTGATCACCTTGGCTTCCGTGTCTTACGCCATTCGAACGCGGCGTTCCGCATCCGTCGCGGCGCCGACGAAGCAATCATACTAAAGGAGGTCGAAGAGAGTATGAAAACCATGAATACGGCAGCGAGCCGACAGCAGGCCCCAACCCTAAGAACGATACCCGCTTGGACGGGTTATGTCGGGTTTCTCTGGGCGATGGTATACGCAGTTTTCGTTCGATTTTACCAAGCGGCGGGAGGGAAGATCGGATTGCCGGCCCAGCCCGAACACCCCGCAGGATTTTCCATGGCCAGCTACGTCGCCGGCGTATTGATCCTGTTGGCCGGCTTTGTCCTGATCGCGCTCGTCAAGCCTTGGAGCAGGGTCGTTCCTTCGCGGGTGCCGCGGATCGGCGGGAGAAAAATCCGGCCCGGCATTCTGTTGGTCCCTACCCTTCTCTGCAGTGCTTTCGCCATGGCGCACGGAATCAGCGGAGTGATCACCAAAGCGCTTAGTCTGTCCGGGTTCATGACGATTCATCTGCAGGGATGGAAGGTTGTCGATGTCCAACGTCTCTTCCTCTGGGATATGCTGTTTTACGAGCCGTGGTTTATCGTCATGGGCGCACTCGCTGGCCTTACGGCCTTGCATTATGCGCAAGCCTCCGATATTCCACCCTCCGTTATCAAACGAAGCGCCGTTCTGTTCCTCGGTTTCGTCGCGATCTTGGCGCCTTTGTTTGTAGGGGCTATTATAGTATTGTTTTAAGAAAGCGATATGTTTATGGTTCGACGGGAGGATCGACATCGTGCGGAATGAAGCGATTTTGCTGGTGGACGACGAGGCGGGCATTCTGAACATGCTGGACAACCTTCTTCGAAAAGAAGGCTATTCCCGCATCGTAAAAGCCGGAACCGCCGCGGAAGCGCTTATGGCCGTGCGAACGACGCGCTTCGACATGATCGTGCTGGATGTGATGCTGCCGGATATGGACGGCTTCACCCTATGCACGGAATTGCGCAAAACCGTCAACACGCCCGTATTGTTCCTTACCGCCCGTTCCAGCGATTTGGATAAATTGCAGGGCTTGTACTTGGGCGGGGACGACTATGTTACCAAGCCTTTCAATCCGATGGAGGTCGTCGCGCGGATACAGGCTCATTTGAGGCGGAGCGCTCTGTATGCGTCGGATGCTTTGGGTGCGGAGGAGCTGTACCGTTATGGGACGTTTACGGTCAATCGGACGACCGGGCAGCTGATCGTCAACGAGACGGAGATGCCGTGTCCGGCGAAAGAACTGGAGCTGCTGCTCTATTTTTGCAGGCATCCGAACCGGGTGTTCACCGCCCAGCAATTATACGAGCAAGTGTGGGGCGCGATGGTGGAGGGAGACGAGAAAACGGTCGTCATCCATATTTCCAGACTTCGGAAAAAGCTGGAGGCCGATCCGTCCGACCCGAAGCTGATCGTGACCCTAAGAGGAATCGGGTACAAGTTCGTGCCGCCTGCGGGAGGATAAGGCCATGAACTTTATCCTTCGCGTAGCGCTGCGGCTGCTGGCGGCTTTTTTGCTCCTGTTCGCGATCATTCAAGCGATCGCGATCGTAACGGTCCGTTTTTTTTGGCCGCAGGCCACCACGAACGAGATCAGTCTGGCGCACTTCGAGATTTTTGTGCTGGCTTTGTGCGGCGTCCTTTTTTTGCTGACTTTGCTCTTGATCGGCTGGTACTTGGGGAAGCCGGTGTATTTCATTATGGTTTGGATCAGGCGTTTGACAAGCGGCCAATATGAGCTTCCCGAGCGCTGGGATCAGATCCGCTCCCGCAAAGGCGGAACGTTAAAGATTCAGTACGCGGTGTACCGGGAGCTGCTCGAGCACGTCGGGAAGCTTGCGGCTACGCTGGAAAACAACAAGAAGGAGCTGCAGCAGTCGGAACGGGCGAAGCAAGAATGGATTCGCGGGATCTCGCACGATTTGAAGACGCCGTTAACCTACATCTCCGGCTACTCGACCATGCTGCTGAACCCGGAGTATCGCTGGAGCGATGCGGAGCGGAGGGAGTTTCTGTCCGTCATCCAGCAGAAGGCGGCTCATCTGCAGGAGCTTGTCCTCGATCTCAATGAATCGCTGCAAGGGCAGGTCCCGCTCAAGAAGGAGGAAACGGATCTCGTCGAACTGGTGCGCCGGACGGTGGCGGATGTCGGCAGCGCGCCTTGGGCGGCCGGTTACCCGTTCGGGATGGACGCGGAGCCGGATTCTCTGATCGTCTGCTGCGATCCGAAGCTGCTGACGAGGGCCGTTCGCAATTTGCTCGTGAACGCGGTCGTCCATAATCCGGAAGGGACCGAAATTTCGGTTCGCATTTCCCGTCTCCACGACCGGTCGGCGGAGATTCGAATCGAAGATAACGGCGTGGGGTTCAGCGCGAAGCCCGTTCCGAGCGGCGCTGCGGCATCTTCCGGACGCTTGGGCTTGGGCATGTCCATTGCCCGGCAGCTTATCGAAGCGCATGGCGGAGACTTGAGCGTGATCAGCAAGCCGAACGAAGGAACGTTCCTGTCGATCCGGTTGCCGCCGGTCGAAGATTAGGCGTTGTTCTCCCGCTTATGCGACGCGTGGAAGGCCGGCAGGCCCGCTCTTTCGGGCAGCTGTCGGCCGGCTCAGAAGGGCCAAAGACAAATTGCAGAAGGAGTTGTTCGAATTGGCGGCGAAGACCATGGGCAAGAACAAATTGGGCGAGGCGTTCGAGCAGAAGGTCGTAAAGAGGGTCGTCGGTATTTCCTGCATCAACTTCCCCGTAAAGAACGTGGATATTTCGGCGCAATGGTATGCGGAACATCTGGGCTGCCGATTGGTTCGCGAGCCAATCCGTACGGCGGACGGCGCCAATGCCATCATCCAATTGGGGGAAAACGGCCCGAATGTTTTCTTGCATGAGGAAGCGGAAAGAACGCCGCTGCATTTTACCCGCAACGGAGCGCCTGCCTCGCTCTTCGAATTGAAGACGGACGATATCGAATCCTTCTATGCCCAGTTAAAAGCGGAAGGCGTGCAAGTAGGCGAGCGATACGATAATGCCCCCTGCTCCAAATATTTCGACGTGGTGGATCCGGACGGCAATACCATCACCATCGCCGAATGGTTTTAAAACTTAGAATACAAGAAGAGAAACACCGCCACAGTAGCCCCGAGCTGCGGCGGTGTTTTTGTTAGGCACAAGTTTTTGAAAAATAATAGTTGCAATACCATCCTATTCGATTTACACTCCAATTAGTTGCAATAGCATCCTATTTAAGGAGGGGTTGATCTGAGTCAGCATTGGAGACCCAGCGGCAAGAGCGCTACGGAATCGCTGGGCCAATACGTTTCGGCGATCTACCGCCATATGCAGGTCTTGATCTCAGGTGAACTGGCGCCCTATCGCATCGGAAGCGGCCAGTACATGTATCTGATGGCGATCGCGTTCGGAGAACCCATGACGCAGAAGGCGCTGAACGAGAAGCTGCTCATCGACAAGACCACGACGGCCAAGGCGATCGCCAAGCTCGAATCCGAGGGATACGTGCGAAGAGAAGCCGATCCGGCCGACAACCGCTATCACCTGCTGTATTTGACGGAAGAGGGACGCGAGGTGGTACCGAAGGTGCAGGAAGCGCTGGGGCGCATCAAAAACAAAATTCGCAGGGGCATGGCCGACGAAGAGTATGACGTGCTGTTGGGCCTGTTGAAAACCGTACTTCGCAATGTGAGCGAACAAGAGAGCAGCGGTACGATGTCAAGACCTTAAATCAGACATATTTGAATGAAGCGC
>NZ_JAJFOW010000088.1 GCF_020731285.1 Cohnella baijiui | reverse complement strand
GAAACATCTTCACCTGTGACTTGCCTTGGCTTGAGCCTTTGCTTGCAGGAGACATGCTCCCGAAGCTGTAGGATAAGCCCTCGACCGATTAGTACTCGTCAGCTGCACACGTTGCCGTGCTTACACCCCGAGCCTATCAACCTGGTGTTCTTCCAGGGGTCTTACGAATTGGGAAATCTCATCTTGAGGCGGGCTTCGCGCTTAGATGCTTTCAGCGCTTATCCCTCCCGCACTTGGCTACCCAGCGATGCTCCTGGCGGAACAACTGGTACACCAGCGGTGCGTCCATCCCGGTCCTCTCGTACTAAGGACAGCCCCTCTCAAATTTCCTACGCCCGCGACAGATAGGGACCGAACTGTCTCACGACGTTCTGAACCCAGCTCGCGTACCGCTTTAATGGGCGAACAGCCCAACCCTTGGGACCTACTTCAGCCCCAGGATGCGATGAGCCGACATCGAGGTGCCAAACCTCCCCGTCGATGTGGACTCTTGGGGGAGATAAGCCTGTTATCCCCAGGGTAGCTTTTATCCGTTGAGCGATGGCCCTTCCATTCGGTACCACCGGATCACTAAGCCCGACTTTCGTCCCTGCTCGACTTGTAGGTCTCGCAGTCAAGCTCCCTTATGCCTTTGCACTCTTCGAATGATTTCCAACCATTCTGAGGGAACCTTGGGGCGCCTCCGTTACGCTTTAGGAGGCGACCGCCCCAGTCAAACTGTCCGCCTGACACGGTCCCTTCACCGGATTCACGGTGACAGGTTAGAACTCCGATACGATCAGGGTGGTATCCCAACGGCGCCTCCACCTAAGCTTGCGCTCAGGCTTCAACGGCTCCCACCTATCCTGTACAGACCGTACCAAAGTTCAATATCAAGCTACAGTAAAGCTCCATGGGGTCTTTCCGTCACGTCGCGGGTAACCTGCATCTTCACAGGTACTAAAATTTCACCGGATCTCTCGTTGAGACAGCGCCCAAGTCGTTACGCCATTCGTGCGGGTCAGAATTTACCTGACAAGGAATTTCGCTACCTTAGGACCGTTATAGTTACGGCCGCCGTTTACTGGGGCTTCGGTTCACAGCTTCGGGTTGCCCCTAACCGCTCCCCTTAACCTTCCAGCACCGGGCAGGCGTCAGCCCGTATACTTCGCCTTACGGCTTCGCACAGACCTGTGTTTTTGCTAAACAGTCGCTTGGGCCT
>NZ_JAJFOW010000087.1 GCF_020731285.1 Cohnella baijiui | reverse complement strand
CAACAAAAAGGTCGAGGTGTGTCATGGGCGATATCCGTCAACATTTTGACGACGAGTTTAAACGTCAAACCGTAAAGCACATGCAAGAGAGCGGGAAGTCTCCATCCGAAATATCGAAGGAGTTGGACATTCCTGTAAGCAGCATTAGAGCGTGGAGAAAACAGTTTTCGAACACCGGTGAGAAGAACCAATTATTCGTTGATTACGACAGACTTAAACAACTCGAAGACATGAACCGTGAACTGCAGGAGGAGAACGAGATCCTAAAAAAGGCCATGCACTTCTTCACGAAAAACCGAGACTGATTTATTCGTTTATTCACAAACACCGCTTCCAGTTTCGTGTTGAGAAGATGTGCAAGGTCATGCAAGTTTCCCGAAGCGGATACTACAAATGGGTTAAGCGTAAGCCAAGCACGCAAGAGAAGCGACGCCAGAAGCTCAAAAAACGGATCCAGCACCACTACTACGCCTTCAAAAAGCGCTACGGCAGCTTGAAGGTAACTGAAAAGCTGCGTCAAGAAGGCTTGGTTGTCTCAGCCAAAACGGTGAGCCGTCTTATGAAAGAAATGGGGTTACGCTCAATTACGGTGAAGAAGTACAAGGCCACGACGAACTCCAAACATAAATTGCCGGTCTATGACAACGTGCTTGACCGTCAGTTTAAGCCTGAAGCGCCAAACCGTGCCTGGGTGTCTGATATTACGTATATTGCGACGCAGCAGGGCTGGGTGTATTTAGCGAGCGTTATGGATCTGTATTCCCGGAAGATCGTCGGCTGGGCGCTTAGCGACCGAATGACGAAAGAACTTGTGCTTGAGGCGTTTGATAAGGCCTGCATACGCCAGAAGCCGCCAAAAGAATTAATACACCACTCTGACCGAGGAGCGCAGTACGCCTCCAAAGACTACCGGGAGCGCATAGCTACGATGGAGATGACCGGAAGCATGAGTCGCAAAGGTAACTGCTACGACAACGCCTGCATCGAAGCCTTCCACAGCGTCCTCAAGAAGGAGCTCATTTACCAAACGAAGTTCAAGACGCGAAAGCAGGCGTACGAAGCGATTTACGAGTACATCGAACTAGAGTACAACCGTATCCGTATCCATTCTGCGATTAATTACCTCACTCCGCACGAATGCGAAAAAAGGTATTACCAGCAGCGGGTTGCGTAAAAGTTGTGTCCACTTTCTTGACTTAGGTACA
>NZ_JAJFOW010000085.1 GCF_020731285.1 Cohnella baijiui | reverse complement strand
AGAGAGCAGCGGTACGATGTCAAGACCTTAAATCAGACATATTTGAATGAAGCGCACTCTTTTCAGGGGGTGACCCGGAAAAAGGCAAACTCAAACTAAACCTGCCCTACCCGGTTTTTCAGATATTTCCTTATATACCGGGAAATAGGCGGTAAGTTTATGGATTTATGTCACCCGTGTTGTCGGATCACCTCTCTGGGTTCGTAAAGTCGGTTGGTTCGTAGCAGGTAGTCGACCAACCGCACCAATTTTCGAGCTGTAAGCGCAAGGGCACGTTTTTCGGCATATTTGGCCGGCTCGGCCGCTTTGAGACTGAAGTACTGGGCAAAGACAGTGTCGTGCACCTGGACACTCTTTGCGGCTTCGGTGAAGTAATACTTCAGATAGCGGTTGCCGGATTTAATAAGCCGGGATTCAACGCCTTTGAAATCACCAGATTGGCTTTCCGTCCAAGCGAGGCCTGCGTACTTGGCAAGCGCCATTTGGTTCGGGAAGCGCTGGATGTCGCCAATCTCCGAGATGAGGCCGGCAGCAAAGATCGGGCCGATTCCGGGCACAGACGTCAGCGTCTGCGGGATAGTGGCCAGATGCTCTTCAATCGCTTTCTGCAGCGACTTGGCTTGTTCCTGAAGCGAGCGGATGACTCGGATGTTGGACGCCATCGCCAGATTCACGGCATCGGCCATCGCCTTGGGTAAGCGGTAGGAAGCGCGAGCGGCTTTCTGCAGAGCCTGAGCAACTTCCTGTGGGTTCTCAAAGCGGTTTTTGCCGCACCCAGCAACGAACGCTACGAGGTCCTCCACCGGCATGTCGATGAGCGTCTCGACGCTGGCGAAGTGCTCCATCACCGCAAGGCTCGTCGCGGACGTTTTCTTGCCGAACGGCCCGACCGAATAGCTGCTGAACTTCAGGAACAAATTGGTCAGCAGGAAATTGGTCTCCCGTGTCAAACATTGAGTAACGTGGAACCGAGTCCGGCAGAGGCGCTGCAACGCAGCGTTGGTCTCGCTCCACGTGAAGGCACGGGGTAGATGACCGGATCGGAGCTTAGCGGCGATGAACCAGGCGTCTACCCTGTCGTTTTTTGGGGCGTCAAGGAAGTGAGACTTCTTGAACACCTTGATGAGACTGGGATTAAACACATAGACGCTGTGCTCATAGGGCATGAAGCTCAGTACGTGTTCCAAGTAGCGAGCGAGATGGCTGGAGTAACAGCCGGTTGCCTCAAGGCCGAAGCGAATAGAAGACAGCTCGTGCTTCTGCATGAGGGCAAGGATCCGCTCTTGAAGAGCGAGCACGCCGGGCTCGTCGTTGGTTACGGTGAAGCGGCTTAGCGATTTGGCGCTGTCGCCTTCGGGAAGGCAACAAACTACGTTATTCTTGCTGCTTACATCGATCCCGACAAACAAGATGTGGGACATAGGAATCACCTCCTTTGTAATGGACTCGGCGCTACGGTCCTGGGATGTCCTTGGGAAAGCTCTCCGCTTACAGCCTTGCGAGCTATTGGCATACACCGCGGCCCATCGGTGCACGAACCTTCCTCTGCGATGCGGAAGGGATGGCGACGCGCGGGATACAGTCAGCGTGTAGGAAAATACGGAAGAGGCCAAGGGAACAATCTCAAATGGTAGAACCCGCATGAGGAGTCTACAGGAGGAAATAGGAACATTCCCGTCGGTAGCACCTATTGGCATTTTCCCAAGGACAGCCCAGGATCGTAAACACCTAAATTCGTCCCTTCGGGCCGCTCCCGCGCTTCGCTTGGGCTGCGTCCCCCACCAGGACAACATCATTCCGTTTTCAAGGTACAAAATTCGTAAGAGCAACCCCTAAATCAGGAGCTGCTCTTAGCATACAAGG
>NZ_JAJFOW010000084.1 GCF_020731285.1 Cohnella baijiui | reverse complement strand
ACCGCATAACTCGAGCTGGAGGTACCGTTGGCGGTCGGAGTTAATCGGAAAAACCGTATAACTCGCGTCTGAAATAGAACCGGAGCCCCGAGGTTCCTCGGATGCCTAGCGCCTCAATGCCGGATACCGGAATATAATACGGCGGGAGGTGATACGGGTGAGCCGCTCGGCGGTCAAGACGATTTACAGCAAATGGCTCAAAACGAAGGCGATTCAGCACAGCGCGAACGTTCGCGCTTATGTCCCGGATACCCGAAAAATGACGGCAGCGACGCTTCGCGACATGATTTCCCGTTATCGGATGGTGTACGTCAAGCCGAATTCGGGCACATTCGGCAAAGGTGTCATGCGGGTGGAACGCCGGTCCGCGCCAAGCGGCGGGACGACATACCGCTATCAGTACGGAACCAAGCGCAGGGAGTTCCGCGACTTCGCGGACCTATACGCCTCGATCGTCCGGCACAAGCGCAAGGGAACCTATCTCGTGCAAAAAGGAATTTCCCTGCTCACGTATCGCGGGAGACGGTTCGACATTCGCGTCATGGTTCAACGAAATTCCAAGCGCGCCTGGGAGACGACCGGCATCATCGGACGGCTCTCCCACCCCGCCAAAATCGTGACGAATTACCACAACGGCGGCACGCCGATGAGTATACGGACGCTGCTGAAGCCGAAATTCGGCGCCCGTCGAATCGTCGCGATCGAACGCAAGCTCGCCCGGGTGGGCAAAGACTCCGCGATCGCGCTGAGCCGCGTCTATCCGCGTGTCGACATGGTCGGGACGGATATCGGCCTGGACGCCGAATGCAAGCCTTGGATCATCGAGCTCAACACGAGTCCGGATCCTTATCTGTTCCGGTTTCTCCCGGACCGGAGCACGCACCGCAAGGTGCTGCGCTACGCCCGTGCGCTCGGGCGCATTCCCGTGCGCAAGAAAAAGCGCTAGCGGTCCGAGCGCCCAGCTGCGCCGGCCCGGCAAGTCGCAACCGGCAATCGGCAACGAGCACGAGAACGGGAACGGCCCATCGGATGCTGCGGAAGGCAGCGTGCCGATGGGCCGTTCGTTCGTTACTTCCTCTTGTCCTCTAGCAGGTGCGGAGGCGTTTATTCGATAGCCTGCCCTACCAACGTCCCCCATGATGGCGCAAATACGTCGTAGTCCCGCCGATGCGTTATTCGTACGGTCTGCGTGCCGTCGAATCGAATCTCGAACGTGTCGACATACGCCGTCTCCAGCTGCCGGATCGTCAGCTGAAGGAGATCGGCGGCCGTCCAGGTCGCGCTGGCCGCCCGCAAGGGGCAATCTTCGTTTACGATCCAGGCGCCGATGCCGAAGCGATGGACCGCCTCGCCGCGCTCGCCTTCCATGACGAGCCGGGCTTCGTCCGACCCGAAACGCAGAGACGCCTCCCGCAAGCCGAGCTCGTTCTCGGTGAAGCGATAGCGGCCGCCATCGATCGCGGTCGCCAGCTCGGACGCGTCCGACGCACTCGGAGCCGCCACGTGCAGGGCCGCCAATGTCTCGCAAAGACGCTCCTCGCCGGCCGGGTCGGGCGGCAGCGCCTCCCGTCCGCCGAGCGCCGGTAGCAGATGCGTCCAGACGATGTCCAGAACAGGCTGCATGTCGTAGGTGGCGGCGTGGATCGCCAATACGGCGTCCTGCTCCGGCAAGACGACGATAAACTGGCCGAAGGCGCCGTCCGCCCGATAGGCGCCGTGCCGGCAGCGCCAGAACTGGTAGCCGTAGCCCTGCGTCCAATCGTTGGTATCGTCCGGCTGCGCCGCATTGGCGATCTGGGCGCGCGAAGCTTCGGCGACCCATTCCTCGGACAGCAAACGCCGGCCGTTCCAAACGCCTCGATCCAGATACAGCTGGCCGAACTTGGCATAGCTCTCCGCGGAGACGCTCAGCCCCCAGCCGCCCGTCGTGATTCCGCGGGGACAAGCCTCCCAGGAAACCTCTCGAATGCCGAGAGGTTCGAATAGGCGCGGCTTCAGGTAGTCGAACAGCGTCGTCCCCGTCACGCGTTGCAAGATCGCCGACAACATATACGTCGCGCCGCTGTTATAAAGAAAGCCCGATCCCGGGGCGTCCTCGACCGGCGCCTGCAAAAAGGCGCTCACCCAGTCCAGCATCTGGGAGCGGGCGGTGATGAACAAAGCGATCGTATCCGCCCGGTGACCGGTCGACATCGTGAGCAGGTGCTTCACGCGCATCGCGCGAAGATGCTCGCCCGGTTCGGCCGGCGTCTCGGTCGGGAAGAAGTCGATCACCCGATCCTCTACCGTAAGCAGGCCTTCGTCCACCGCCATGCCGATGGCCGTGGACGTGAAGCTTTTGCTCACCGAGTTGCTCAGCCGGGGCAGCGTCGTCGTATACGGGCGCCAGCCTCCTTCGGCGATTTTGCGGCCGTGCCGCAGCAGCACAAAGGCGTCGATCTCCGGGCCGTCATCGCGAAGCGCTTCCGCAAATGCCGCCAGCGCCCGCGAAGACACGCCCTCCCGCTCCGGCACGCTGCTCGTCAACTCCGTATCTTTCATCTCCCAAGCCTCCCGGATTGAAAAAGTCACTCTCATTATCAACCCTTTTGGCCCGGCTGCCAACCCGCTTGTTTTCGAACGAGGGAAAGGAGTAGAAGAGACTAGGGACGCCGGATTGGCTCCATCGCCGAATGTAGGTAGTTTACATACGCACATTGGTGCTCGCTCGGCCATTTCGGTGAAT
>NZ_JAJFOW010000083.1 GCF_020731285.1 Cohnella baijiui | reverse complement strand
AAGCGTGGCGGGCAAGCGTGGCGGGCAAGCGTGGCGGGCAAGCGTGGCGGGCAAGTGGGCTATGGAAAGCAGATATCGGTCTTACTGACTTACGAGAATGTACTGGATAACGTGCGATTGGTGCAGTTGGGTCAGTTGGGGCGATTGGCGTGTTGCGTTTGGTGCGATTGGTGCGAATGGTGCGAATGCTGCGAATGCTGCGAATGGTGCTAACAGTTGTCACTGAGCTTATCACTGGAATGAATCGCTTTAAAAAATTCTAACGGATCTGAGCATCGTTATTTCATGCAAACTAAGGAGTTTTAAACGAAATTCCGACAAATAAGCTCGTCAGCAACCGTTAGCAATCGAATCGGAACAAATCGAGCTAAATAAGCGCCATTACAACCGTTTAGCGTTTGCCGACCGCCAAAGCAGACCCCATTTCGAGGTCCGGGCGGGCCGACGCTCCGCGGTCGGGATTGCGCCGGTCGGATTGCGCCGGTCGTCCTCCATGCCGAACAGGGCTGACACCAAGCTCGCCTAAGCTGGCGTCAGCCCTTCTCATTTCCAATCGCGTCAGATGCGGAACGTGCCTTCGCCCACGGGCTGCTCGTTCCAGAAGAGCTCGGCTCGGTCCCCGTCCCGGAGCGCGCCGACGCCGGCCGGCGTCCCGGTGAACAGCAGGTCGCCCGGCCCGATCCCGTAGCGCGCGCCGACGTGGTCCGTCAGCTCGCGCAGGCCGAACACCATATCGCGCACGTTGCCGCGCTGCACCTCTTCCCCGTTCAAGTGGAAGCTGAAATCTGCCGCCAGGTTCGTCTCCGCGCCAAAGATCAGCCAACGGCCAAGCGGCGCCGAATGGCGGAAGCCTTTGGCCGCCAGCCACGGGTAACCTTTGGCCTTCAGGCCTTCCTGCACGTCGCGCAAGGTGAGGTCCAGTCCCACGGCGAAGTGGGTGTAGAGCTCGTGCAGCGCGATGCCGGGCTCGAACCGCCGGCCGGCGAGAAACACGAGCTCGGTCTCGTAATGAATGGCGCCTTCGCCGGCCGGCAGCGCGATCGCCGAGCCGTCCAGGGCGACGGCGGCATGCGTAGGCTTGGAGAAAATCATCGGCGATTCGGGGACCGCGTTGCCGAGCTCGGCGGCGTGCAGCCGGTAGTTGCGGCCGACGCATAAGATGTTGCGATAGTCCGATTGCGTAAATGTCATCGAGCGGGAATTCCTTTCGTCACGGCCGCCAGCCAGCGATCCGGGTAGTTGGTGCAGATCAGGAACGGCTGCGGCATCGCCGCCAGCCGAGCCAGATCGCGGGGATGATTCGGCGTCCAAGCCATCACGCGGATGCCGGCTGCCTCCGTCTCGTTCAGAAGAGAAGGAACGACGTGTCCGAAGCCGATGGAGAGGACGTCGGCCTCCAGCGACTTTAACGTCGCGATCAGGCTGCTCGGGCGCTTGTCGATGATGAGCCCCGTGCTGATTTCGGGGGCGTGCCGCTTGACTGCGGTCAAATATTTCGTCTCGAACGAAGTGATGATGGAATTGCGCTCCCGACCGTACGCCCGCAGCAGCGAAGCGACGCGTACGGCGAACAGGTCCGGGTCCGGCGTGCCCTCCTTCATTTCGATGTTGAGCCGGCACCGCCCCGCTGTAATCTCCAGCACCTGTGCCAGTGTCGGGACGGGCTCGCCGGCATAGACGCGGTGGAACCAACTGCCCGCATCCAGGCAGCCCAGCTCACGCGCGGTCAAATCGCGCACCTTTCCTTTGGCATTGGTCGTGCGGTTCAGGGTGGCGTCGTGGATGACCACGGGCACCTCGTCCTTCGAGAGATGAACGTCCAGTTCGATCCATTGGACGGCGGGCTCGGTCATCGCCAGCTTAAACGCGGCCAGCGTATTCTCGGGCGCTCCGCCGGACCAGCCGCGATGCGCAACGCACGGGTGCAACTGCGCGGGAGAAGCAGTCGTCGTCATCACTCGTTCCCTCCATTCCCCTTGGCTTTGTCTCTGTCGTCACCTCGCGACGGAGATGACGCCGTTCTCGTCGATTTTGGCCCCATAGGACAGCTCGGACAGTCTGGACAGCAGCAGCTTCGCGCTCACCGGCTCCATCGGCGCCGGCTGGGAGTCGGTCGAATACATCGGAACGAAATGCAGCGCGCAGGCGCCTTTGGCCGTGCACTTCGCCGTCAGCACGCCGGTCTCCTGCGTCTTGGACGGCTGGACGGGCGTCGTGAAAATGAAGTTGCCGAGGCTGTAGGCGATCCACTTGCCTTTGTACGCCTCGAAGCCTTGAAGGACGTGCGGATGGCTCCCGATGACCAGGTCGGCGCCGGCGTCGATCAGCGTATGTCCCACGCTCGTCTGCTTGGCGATCGGCCGATCCTCTCTTTCCTTACCCCAATGGACCATGACGACGACGAGGTCGGCCACTTCCTTCGCAGCTTTGATCGCCGCGACCGTCCGGGTCGTATCGTACGTTTCGGCTACGCCGGGATGATTGCGGTCCGCCTTCCAGGAGACTTCCGGCACGACGTTCGAGACGCCGATGTACGCGACCCGGAAGCCCCCATGCTCCAGGATGGCCGGTGTGAACGCTTCGGTATCATCCGCACCGGAGCCCATATGCTGCAATCCGACGTCGTCCAACGCGTCCATCGTGTCGCGCAGCCCTTCCCATCCCTGATCCAGCGTATGATTGTTCGCGAGGCTCAAGACGTGAAAGCCGGCATTTTTAACGCCTTTCAGGTAAGCGGGTTTGCCTTTGAAGACGAACTGCTTGTTTTCGGCCGGCGTGCCTCGCATCGTGATGGGCGCCTCCAGATTGCCTGCGACGAGATCCGCTTCCCGGAGCACGTCCTTCGCCAGGGCGAACGGATAGTCGACTCCCTTTTTCTCCATCAGCTCTCCGACACGGGCCGCGGGCAAAATATCGCCGACGAAGGCAAGCGACACGGTCGCATCGCCCGGCGCGGGCGTTCCTTCACCCGGCATGGCGTCCGGTTCATCCGACGGCGCCGGCTCCTGCTCCGACTTGCCCGTAGCCGACGGCTGCGGCGCGCTCGGCTGGGCGGAGTGCGTAGGCGATGCGCCTGCGCTCCCCGGACCGGATCCGGGCCGTTGGCCGTCCGACCGCATCGCGTCGGCGACGTACCACCCGCCCGCGACGAGGACGGCGATCAGCAGCATCAAGTTGACGTACAACCATCTTCGGGCACGCCGTCGCGACTTCTGCCGCGATCGAGTGCGGGAATAAGACATGAATCGTGTCCCTCCGATCTCCTCTTCATGCCGGTAATTATACCATATCGCCCGCCCTCGCGAAGGTTACTTTTTCCTCCCGTTCCCTCTTTCCAATCCGAACAAGCGGTTGCTGACATAGGGGTAGCTGCCGCGCCGACGTTGCGCGAATCCTGCAGCCGCTCGGCGGCGGAAGCTCCCCAAGGCAGCGTCAGAACCGAGAAGTCCGCGTTGAATGGATTGGCGATGTCGACGACGATTTTGCCCGCGAGTCTCGCGCGTGTATTTGCGCTCAAGGCAGCAGGTCGCGGTACCACAAGGCTGGGACGACCACGTCCGCTTCGAGCGCTTGGTCCATTCCGACGGGCCGCGGGCCGCGGCGCCGGCAGTGCGTCCGCCACGGTATGTACGGAACTTTTTACAGTACATCTGTCTTCCGAGCCCCCCACACACGGTATGTACGGTACT
>NZ_JAJFOW010000082.1 GCF_020731285.1 Cohnella baijiui | reverse complement strand
GGGCTGGAAACGGGCGCAAAAGAGCTTTCAAAAGATACTATACGAGGAGGAAACGACCATGAACGAGCAGCAGCATCTGATCCGCAAAGACAGCGAGTTGGACGCTTCCCGGGCGGGAGAAGCGATCTCCCGAATCGGCGCTCCCAAGAAGGAAGAAATCCTCCGGGATTTTGACGCCTTCCGCGAATATCTCGGCAAGCGGATCGCGATCGGACAATCCCTCGGCCTTGGCGAAGAGCAGCTGGCGCAAGTCGCCGAGAAGGTGGGCGACTACCTCGCCGAACACGAGGAACCGCGAAACGCCGAGGAAAAGCTGCTGAGGGAGCTGTGGAAGGTCGGCGACCCGGACGAGCGCCACAAGCTCGCGCATATGCTGGTGCGGCTGGCGGGACGAAGCGACGCGTAGGCGGACGGCGAACCGTTCGATCCATCGGATTCGAAAATGGCCGCGCAAGCATGGTTCCAACCGGACATTCGCCGGCCTCCGGCGGATGTCCGATTCGATGGAAGGGAGGGCGCATCGTGAGCAAACAGCGCACGCTCCGTTTTGCGGAGAAATTGTACTGCCGATTCCAAGACGACGAAGTGCCCGCCATGGGCGCTCAATTGACCTATTACCTCATTCTGTCCGTCTTTCCTTTTCTCATCTTTCTCGTGGCCTTGATCGGCTATACGCCCTTCACGACGGCGGATATGATGGATGCCGTCTCCAGACTGCTGCCCGACCTGTCCAATCAGGTGCTGGCGGACACGATCGAGGGCATACAGAACAACCGCAGCCACACGCTGCTCTCCATCGGCATGATCGGCACGCTCTGGTCCGCTTCGAGCGGCGTCAACGCCATTATCAAGGCGCTGAACAAAGCATACGACGAGCCGGAGACTCGACCCTTCTGGAAAGTCAAAGGTCTGTCGCTGCTCTGTACGGTCATCCTCACCGTCGTCATCTTCCTCAGCCTGGCGCTGCTCATCTTCGGCCGTTGGCTGGGCGAACGCCTGACCGGATGGTTCAGCCCGCCCGCCTTTTTCGACAACGTCTGGGCCGTGGGCCAATTCGTCATCCCGGTCGTCATTATCGCGCTCGTCTTCTTATTCATGTATCGGTACGTGCCAAACCGTCATCTGACGTTTCGCTCCGTTCTGCCCGGCGCCCTGTTCGCGACGCTCGGCTGGATCTTGGCTTCGGCCCTGTTCGCCTTTTACGTGAACAACTTCGGCAATTACACGAAAACCTACGGCAGCCTCGGCGGCATCATCGTCCTGCTTACCTGGCTGTACATAAGCGGCATCATCATCGTGATGGGCGGAGAAATCAACGCGACGCTGGCGTTCGACGAGGAGGGCAAAACCAAGCCGAACTGCAAAAAATTCGCGCCCGAAGTCCCGTTCTTCAAAAAGAAAAAAGGAGGGAAACCGATCCCCCCTTCCGCGAACACCTGACGGCCGCGCCGATGGAGGCCCCCCGCCCCATGGCGAACGGCCGGACGCCGCTTTTCCCCTATCCGATCCGCATCTTGGCCTCTTCCGCCAGCCAGAGCAGCCTCTCCCGCACCTTCACGACTTCCCCGATGACGATGAGCGCCGGGTTGTCGATCCGCACCGAAGCGGCCATCTTGGCCATCAAGCCCAGCGTGCCCGCCACCGTGCGCGCCATCCCACGTTCCAGGATCGCGACCGCCTCCCCGGCCGAAGACGAACGGATCTCCGCCTTTCAGCCGGACGACATCCTTGCCCGCCAGCGCATAAGCGGCCAACGTCTCGTTGATCCGCTCCTGCGTCATCGCGTGCCGCCCCGGCGAACAGGGTAGCCCGCTCCTCCGCAATCTCCAGCGCGCGTTTTACCGGCTCCAGCCCGACCCGTTCGATCCAGTTGGACGTCCGCTCGTTCCAGTTCGCGTTCTCGCGGTAATATTGAAGGAACGCGCCCGCATACTCCACCACTTCGTCCTCTGTCTTGACGACGCACAGCAGATCGGTCGCCCGGACGTGCACGCCTCCGTTCCCCCCGACGTGCAGCTCCCACCCGCCGTCGATGGCGACCACGCCGAAGTCCTTGATCGTCGCCTCCGCGCTGTTCCGCGGGCAGCCGGAGACGGCCAGCTTGACTTTGGCGGGCGTATTCAGCCGCTCGAACTCCTTTTCCAGCCGAATGCCCATCCCGATCGAATCCTGCGTGCCGAAGCGGCAGAAGGTAGACCCCACGCACGTCTTGACCGTTCGAAGCATCTTGCCGTACGCATGGCCGGACGGCATATCGAGCGCTTCCCACATGAGTGGGAGATCCTCCTTCTTGACCCCCAGCAGGTCTAGGCGTTGGCCGCCCGTAAACTTCACCATCGGGACGTCGAATCGCTCGGCCACCTCCGCGATCTTCTTCAGCTCGGCCGGCGAAGTCACGCCGCCGTAGATCCGCGGAACGACCGAATAGGTGCCGTCCTTTTGGATATTCGCATGATCACGCTCGTTCGTGAACCGGGACTCCTTGACGTCCTCGTATTCGCCGGGCCACAGCATGCCCAGATAGTAATTCAGGGAAGGGCGGCACTTCGAGCAACCTTCTTCGTTCCGCCATTCGAGGACGCTCATGACCTCCTTGATCGTCTTGGGTCTCATTCGCTTGATCTCCGCCACGATCTCGTCGCGACCGAGCGGCGTGCATCCGCAGATGCCTTCCTTCACGGCCTCCGCCGCATCTCCATCCGCGTAAACTTTCAGCAGCCCTTCGACGAGCGGCTTGCACCCGCCGCACGAAGCCGAAGCTTTCGTGCACCCTTTGATCGCGTTGACGGTAGCGCATCCCTTGGTCCGGATCGCGTCCACGATCGCGCCCTTCGGCACCCCGTTGCACCCGCAGACGATTTCGTCCTCCGCCATCGCTTCGAACCGCGTTTCGGGAGATGCGGCGGTCCCGACGGCGCCAAAGCCGAGCATCTCCTTCTCCTTGCCTTTGATCGATTCCCCGCTCTTGATCAAGGAGAACAGCCGCGCGCCTACGCCACCCTGCCGACCGCGTTCGTGCTGGCTGCGGCAGATGTCCCGGTTACCCTTCACGGATCGCCTTCGCTCCCCCCGAAATGGGGCATCACGCTGCACGATCTGCTCGGCGTCGCCGGCATCGCGTCGGAGCGATTAACGCCGGAACAGGCGCTGGAAGCCGCTCGTCGGACCGGCGTCCTCTATGCGTCGGCCGAGCAGTGGTGCCCGCCGCTTCGGTCGCTGCGCGTGATTCGCGAGGAGCTCGGGATGCGTACGGTGCTGAATACGGCGGAAAAACTGATCGACTATGCCCAGTCGCCGTATATCGCCTTTGGCGTGTATCACAATACCGTATTCGACCGGATGGCGAGGCTGCTCACGAAGCTTGAATACCGCAGAGCGCTCATCGTACAGGGAGTCGAAGGTTCGGAAGATCTGTTCATCGATCGTCCGACGCGCACCTAACGGATCGAGAACGGCGAGGCCGCGCTGCAAGTCATCGATCCCGAAGCGTGGAGCCTGGATCTGCCGGTCCCGGTGGTCGACTGGACGCCCGTATCCCAGTTGAGGATGATCGAAGCGGTGCTGCAAGGCGATGGAGAGCTTGCTTTCACCCAGCAGGTGCTGTTGAATGGCGCCGTACGCCTTCAGCTGATCGGCAAGGTCGGCTCCATCGAGGAGGGACTCTATGCCTGCAAGTCGCTGCTCGACTCCGGACAGCCGCTTGAGCGATATGCCGAATGGCGCCGCCTGTTGCGCGCGTTCTCTGTCGAGAATGCATCCGAGTCTCCCCTTCGCCTGTGAACTCGCGCAAATGTGCAACTCGTCCAAATGCTAACCAAATGCAAACAGGCTGTTCCGTTGATGGGAGCAGCCTGTTGCTTTGTACTCGGATGAAAAAGAGCCAAATAAAAAAACTCCCCAGTCCGCCGTGCGGATCTTGAGAGTCTGTATGGTTCGATTCATGCTGGTGAAGGGACTTGAACCCCCACTCCGTCGCCGGAAGCGGATTTTGAGTCCGCCGCGTCTGCCATTCCGCCACACCAGCATAAAAAATGGCGCGCCCTAAGAGATTCGAACTCCTGGCCTTTAGATTCGTAGTCTAACGCTCTATCCAGCTGAGCTAAGGGCGCGCGTTATGAAGTTGGAGGCGCCACCCAGACTCGAACTGGGGGTAGAGCTTTTGCAGAGCTCTGCCTTACCACTTGGCTATGGCGCCAAGAACATATGGAGCGGAAAACGGGGCTCGAACCCGCGACCTTCTCGTTGGCAACGAGATGCTCTACCACTGAGCTATTTCCGCGCAAAGCATGGCTGGGGATCTAGGATTCGAACCTAGGAATGACGGAGTCAAAGTCCGTTGCCTTACCGCTTGGCTAATCCCCAAAGCTTCAGGTGAATAATGGGGCGATCGATGGGACTTGAACCCACGAATGCCGGAGCCACAATCCGGTGCGTTAACCCCTTCGCCACGACCGCCATATTCGATTCGAGTTTGCTTTGGCAGGGGCAGCAGGAATTGAACCCACACTAACGGTTTTGGAGACCGCTGTTCTACCTTTAAACTATGCCCCTATAAAAGGTAAAAAATGTGGTGGAGGATGATGGATTTGAACCACCGAACCCAGAGGGAACAGATTTACAGTCTGCCGCGTTTGGCCACTTCGCTAATCCTCCATGACTGTAAAACAAATGGTGCCGTCGAGAGGACTTGAACCCCCAACCTACTGATTACAAGTCAGTTGCTCTACCAATTGAGCTACAACGGCTTAGGAACCAATCAGATGGTGGCTCGGGACGGAATCGAACCGCCGACACGAGGATTTTCAGTCCTCTGCT
>NZ_JAJFOW010000081.1 GCF_020731285.1 Cohnella baijiui | reverse complement strand
GGCGCGCCCGGCCGCCGGATCGCCGCAGGCGCCGAGGCCCGCGGCGGCGGCCGGCCAAGGGCTCGCCGTCGCCGCGGGCGACAAGGTGCAGCACGCCAAGTGGGGCGTGGGCACCGTGGTGGCCGTGAAGGGCTCCGGCAACGATACGGAGCTGCAGATCGCTTTCCCGGCGCCGGTCGGGGTCAAACGACTGCTCGCGGCGTTCGCGCCGGTGACGAAGATCTGATCGGCGGTCGGGGAGCGGCCTGTCCGCTCCTATCCGCCTGACGGCCAAAGCCGCCGCGCTTTGCGGCGCGGCGGCTTTGGCCCCGGCCGGCTAATGATAGCCGGGCAGGTGGGTATCCGGATCCTTCAGGACGTTGAGAATATCCATATGAATGAGATGTCGTCTCGTCTCCTCCGTGCCTAGCCGGAAGATCGTGCGATAGAGGTCGAGCATCCGCTCGTTATATTGATCGGTCGCGGGATCGTGATCCGCCGACTTGTAAGGGATCATTCCGCGGAGGAACGTTCGCTCCGTCTGATCCTCCTTGATGGCGAGCAGCGTCTCGAGCTGATCCTTCTCCCTCTCCGTGGCCAGGACCATGAGCTGGTCCGACACTTGCGACTCGTGGCGGCTCACGGTTCCCGCGGAGACGGATACATAATAGAGCTGTTTTTCGTTTTGACGTTCGTCCTGACGATCGGCGGACAGGTTGTCGCCCGGCTTGTCCGAAGGTCGATCCATGCATATCCCCTCCCTTTTCGCGAAGGACTCGGCAGGGAGGAGGAGGAGTCCCGACTCCCCGGGCCGAATCGTATCGGACGTTGGACGGCTCGCTTTCTCCGGGAAGGCAAGCCGGAGTCCTTGTCACTTTTTTACACGAACGACCGGGTTCTTGAATCAACTCGGACCGTTCGACCATCAACCCGGCTACCGGGACAAGAGAGGCAGATCCTCCCATGACGGAACCGCTGCAGCGGATTCGCGAGCTCGTGAGCGAGCTGAATGTGCACGCCCATCGCTATTACACGGAAGACAAGCCGACGATCAGCGACAAGGAGTACGACGCGCTCTACGACGAGCTCGTCCGACTCGAAGCGGAGACGGGCGTCGTTCTGCCGGATTCGCCTACGCACCGCGTCGGCGGGGAGGTTTTGAAGGGCTTTGAGCCTCACCGCCACCTCTCCCGCCTGTGGAGCCTCGACAAAGCGCAAAATCTCGAAGATTTGAAGGCGTGGGCCCAACGGGCGAACAAGCTGATCGCCGATTTCAACGCGAAGCATCCGGAGGATCCGCTGCCCGCGCCGGAGTATGGGATCGAGCTGAAATTCGACGGGCTGACGCTGAACCTGACGTATACCGACGGCGAGCTGGCGCAAGCTTCGACCCGCGGCAACGGCGTCGTCGGCGAGGGCATCCTGGCGCAGGTGCGGACGATCCGTTCGCTGCCGCTCACGATTCCATACCGCGACGGCACGATCGAAGTGCAGGGCGAAGGCATCATGCGCCTGTCCGTTCTCGAGGCGTACAACCAAACGGCGGCGGAGCCGCTCAAAAACGCGCGCAACGCCGCGGCCGGCGCCCTGCGTAACTTGAACCCGCGCGTGACCGCCTCCCGCAAGCTCGACGCTTTCTTCTATAATGTAGGCTACACCGACGGCGGCGTGACGTTCGCCACCCAGCAGGAGATGCTGCAGTTTTTGCGGGACAACGGCTTCCCCGTCAATTCGTTCGCCCGGTACTATACGAATATCGAAGACGTGGCCGAGGAATTGACCGCGATCGTGACGTTCCGGCACGAGTTGGACTACCTCATCGACGGAGCGGTCGTCAAGCTGACGGACATGCGGACGCGCGAGGCGCTCGGCTACACGGACAAGTTCCCGCGCTGGTCCGTCGCCTTCAAGTTCGAAGCGGAAGAGACGACGACCGTGCTCGAATCGGTATCCTGGGAACTGGGCCGCACGGGCAAGGTGACGCCGCTGGCCCGCGTGGAAGCGGTCGAGCTCGCGGGCGTCACGGTCCAGAATTGCACGTTGAACAACATCGGCGACATCGAGCGGAAAAACTTGACCCACGCCTTGGGCACGCGCGTCTTTATTCGCCGTTCGAACGACGTCATCCCCGAAATTCTCGGCAAGGCCGACGATGAGCCGGGCGAACCGATCGCGGTCCCGGACGTCTGCCCGGGCTGCGGCACGCCGCTTGAGATGCGGGGCGCCCACCTGTACTGCCCGAACCGGCTCGGCTGCAAGCCGCAGATCGTCGGCCGGATCACCCACTTCGCTTCGCGGGACTGCATGGATATCGAGACGTTCAGCGGCAAGACGGCCGAGCAGCTGTTCGAGGAGCTGAACGTTCGCGATCCGTCCGACCTTTATGCGCTGCAATTCGAGAATCTCGTCGGGCTGCAGCGGTTCGGCGAGAAGAAGGCGAGCAACCTGCTGGCTTCGATCGAGAAGTCCAAGTCCCGCGACCTGGCGGCGTTCTTGAACGCGCTGGGCATCCCGAATACGGGCAAAGCGACGACGAAAATGCTGGCCGACCATTATCGCGACCTGGACCGGGTGATGGCTGCAGAAGCGGAGGAGCTGGTGACGCTGCCGGATGTCGGCGGCATCGTCGCCGAGAGCATCGCGGGCTTCTTCCGCGACCCGCTCATTCAAGAAAGCATCGCGCGGATGCGGTCGCTGGGGGTGCGCGCCGAAGCGGAACAGCCGGCGGCGGCAGCCGCCGACGAGAGCCATCCGTTCTACGGCAAGACGGTCGTGCTGACGGGCACGCTGACGCTGCTGACGCGCGACGAAGCGTCCAAGCGCCTGGAAGCGCTCGGGGCGAAGGTGTCGGGGAGCGTCTCCAAAAAGACGGACCTCGTCATCGCGGGCGAGAGCGCGGGCAGCAAGCTGGCCAAGGCGCGCGATCTGGGCGTGCCGGTGCTCGAGGACGAAGCCGAGCTGGTGCGGCTGCTCGGACTGTAAGGCAAGACAGACGATCAGGCTTCCACCCCCGCCGGGACGCGGGCGGCGGAAGCCTTTTTCGATGGCGCGAGAAGGGCCGTCTCTTCCCATTACCTGCAACTTCTAAGATCGGCCATCGTCTAATGTTCCAAAGAAGCGGAGCGGAGGAACCTTCGTATGAAATCATTCAAAAGCCGCGCGAGCCGGCTGGCCGCGAGGGGTGCGATTCTGCTGTTGCTGGCCGGATGCGATTCGTCCGACCCAGTTCTGTCAGGCCTGCCGTCCCCCTCATCCTCGGCGACCGCGGATCCCGTGCAGACGGCCGGCCCCGCCGAAGCGTTCGTACCGCCCCGCCTCGACTGGACGCCGGAGCAGTTCGACGTGTCGTTCCGCGCGGGATGGACCCCGGACGAGGCGCGGTCCGCCATGGGTCAGCCCGACGAGATGCAGGAGGCGGCCTGGTACCGGGCTTCGAAGCTGGTCACCGTCGACAGATGGACGTACGAGACGGAGAGCGGACGGCTGGAGCTGCTCTGGTCGAAGGAGGGCCGGCCGCAGCTTCGGGACGCGATTTTCTACGGACGTACGCCCGAAGGGGAGCGCAGTTCGTACGTGCCGGCGATGGGTGCGCAGAAGGAAGCTTCGTCCTCGGAAGAAAACGCGCCCGCCCGGCAGGCGAAGCTTCGCATCGGCCAACGGGTATCGGCCACGGTCGCGACGGTCGGCTACGACATGCGCGCGGGCGCTAAGCCGATCTACAACTATATGGCGTTGCCGGGGCGCCCGGTCACGCTGGTCGCGTTGACCCGGGAGATGGCCGAGGTGGACGACGACGGATTCCGAAGCTGGATTCCGGTCTGGTATTTGACCGGCGAATCGGGACAAGTCCACGAGATCGCGCCGCGGCTTTTGCAGGTCGGGGAGGAAGGCGCGACCGCCGTATGGTACCCGGGAGCCGTCGATGCAGTCGCTAGCCTTTCCGCCGGCGACCGTGTTTATGCCGTGCAAGTTTATGCAGACTGGCTCGGCGTTGCCGTACCGGACCGCGTTTCTGACGGCGGCTACGGCCTGCTTTGGGTGCGGGCCGACCGGCTTCGTGAGGTGCACGGGGTGTCCGCATCGTTCGAACCGAGCCTTCCGGCGGCAGCGGACGAAGCCGCGGCCTATGTGCGGAGCGCGCTGGGAATCGGCGCCAAGCGGGAGCGGACGGAAGCGCTTCTCGGACCGCCGACGGCCGTCGAGCGCTCGGGCAACGTTGCCATGCCCGGGCAGCTGCAGACGCTGGAAACGTGGCGCTACGAGAATGAAGAGGCGCTGCTGGAGCTGACTTGGGCCGAGGACGGCACGCTGCGCAACGAGCGTTTCCGAGATTGGACGGGCTACAAGGACTTCGGCAACGACGAATGGGCGGCGTTGCCGGAGGGACAAGTGCCGAAGGCGGAGCGGCTGCAGGCGGAAGCGTCCGCCCCCCATCCGTTTGCCGACACCCGGCAAACCGAAGCCCGGTGGCGGACGGCGCTGCCGCTTCCCTACAACTATTTGATCGGTCTAGCCGGCTCGACGCTGCTCGTGGCGGGCGAGGACGGAGGCTTCAGCGGCATGCACGAGGATTCGCGGCTGTATGGGCTCGATCGCGAGACGGGGCGGATGTTGTGGCAGCATTCGTTTGGTTATGCCGAGCATCTGTACGCCTTGTCGGGGGATGGACGCACGATCGCGTTCGCCAAACGGATCGCGGAGGAACCGGAGGGGACGGGGGCGACGTACCGGCTCTACGCTCTGAATCCTTCAAACGGCGATGTGCGCTGGAGCCGGGATTTGAAGTTCCAAGGGGCGGTCGGGGATGTCCGGCTAACCGCGGCGGGATCGAAGCTCGGCCTCTCCTATACGGTTTTCGAAGGGGAAGGCGAGTCGAGGAAGGTGACGACGTATCTGGAGGCAAGGCAGCTGGACACGGGCAATCGGCTATGGGGGCAGGAACTGGACGGAGAAGGCGGTCTGGTCCTGCAGGACGGCAGAATGCCGTATTTCGTCGTCGGGCTCGGCGCCACCGGTGCGGCTCAGGGAACGCTGACCGCGTTTCGGGCGGAGGACGGAAGGCGGATGTGGCGGCTGAACGAGCGGGCGCCGATCGATACGTTCGACGACGGCGCGATCCAATTCGACCCGCGGAACCTTACGGCCGGACCGGGCGGCTATTGGACGCGGCAGCAGGACGATCTTATCCTAGCAGACAAGGCGACGGGACGACCGAAAGTGAGCCTGGCATCCCCGGCCCAATCTCGTCTCACGATCCTGAACGACCGGTACGCGCTGCTCGCCGTGCCGCAAGACGGAAAAACCTGGTATGCCAGCGAGGAAGGATCGACCGCCTTGCTCGATCTGCCATCCGGCCGTTCGCTATGGTCGATGCCTGGCTTGGCGGCGGACGGACTGATTGACGGCGGGGATTTGTATGTGCGCATGGACGGCAAGTTGGTTAAGGTCGATTTGCGAACCGGCGACGTCCGCTGGGCGTCCGAATACGGAATTAGCGGGAAAATGGTGCCGCATAGTGGCATACTGGTCGTCGAGAGCATGCCGGACGTGATCGCAGTCGACAAAACGAACGGGAAAGTCCTGTATCGATTCGGGGGCATCCGGATCGGAAGCTACGACTTTCCTCCGCAACGGCAAGCTTACGGGCTGTTGACCGTGCTGGACGGCAGCCTGTATGCAGGTTCCTCCAACGGCACGTTCGCGCGGCTGGATTGACGGAATGGTCCGTGCGGCGAACATTCGGATGCCGCGATCGAGATTTCCTGTCCAAAAAGGAAGGGAGATCCGGAAGGAAGGTTCTCGTTGTTCTGGGCGCCGTGACGAACGCGATGGCGAGCCGAAACGCAAAACACCCCCGATCGTTAAGGGCCGGGGGTGTTTTGCAAGTCGCCGAGAGCCACAGGAGGATTAGGACGGGGTGATGCGACGGCGCGCCTTGAATTGCTTGTATTGGAAGTAGATCGTACAGCCCACGCAGTAGCCGAGCAGCGCGGCGCCGGCGGCTGCGATCAGCATCGCTGCGAAGATGTAGCCGACGACGTTCCAGCCGAGGGCGAAGGCGAGCAGCGACAGCGTCAGGAACAGGACGGCGAGCGAATTGTTGAATCGGGTCAGCTCGGCGGCTTGCGTCTCTTTGCCTTCCGGGTTCAGGAAAGGCTTGGCGATCAGGACGAATACGTTGCCCCGCCCCTGGGTCAGCAAGCCGACGACCTGCACGAGCCAGAGCGCGGCAAGCAGCCAGGGCTGGGAGAGAACGAAGGAAAGCACGACGAACAGGACGATGCCGGCTTGATTAGACTTGATATAAGGCAGGGGAATCTCGCGCATGCGCAACGCCTCCCGGACAGATGGTTGGTTTTAAACCCAACTTATCTCATCGGGATAACAAAGTCAATGGAGTGATGCGTATACGATAGACTTTCCTATATATAAAAGCACTTGCCCGATTGCAATGTCATTTATTACCTGTTGCAATCGGTTGTCCAGCTTGGTATATTAGATCTCGCCCCTCCGAGAGAAGGGCGGCCGGAGAACGAAACAAACGCGATCGTCAATAAGATGGTTGACAAGCTCCGGTGAAGCTGATAGTATTTATTGCTGTCGGCTCCGAAAGCGACACAGTAGCGAAGCCCTTCGGGCCTAGCGATTGCTCCTTGAAAACTGAACATCGAGCGTAAGCTTACAACGGACCCTGTCG
>NZ_JAJFOW010000080.1 GCF_020731285.1 Cohnella baijiui | reverse complement strand
GCGCCGGAAGCGACGGCGCCGGCCGCCAAGAAGCCGGCGGCGCGCACGCGCGCGGCGTCCGGCACGGGCACCCGTGCCGCCGCCTCCAAGACGGCAGGCGCACGGGCGACCAAGCCCGCCGCCAAGGCCGACGCCGAAGCGTCGGGCGAAGCTGCTCCGCCCTCGGCGGAGGAAGCCGCCGCGCCCAAGCCGGCGCGCCGCTCCCGGAGCAGCTCGGCCGAATAGCCGAGCGTCCGGAGTTAGAAAGGGGCAAGGAAACCATGCATCTGGTATATGCTGACGATAAAGGGAACGTCTTCGACCATCCCGACCTGTACGGCGTCGCCCGCAGCGGCGACCGGCTGGTCGAGCTGCTCGACGAAGAGCTGATCCCGCTGCCGGCCGGCGCCACGCTCGTCGGTCTGCCGCATACGCGGGCGGTCGGGATGGATCCCGCCACCGGCGAGATGAAGCTGCTTCCCCAGGGGCATCAGGCCGTGGGTGCGCTGCTTCCCCAGGGCTTCACCCGGTTTTACGTGCCGGGCTACACCAAGACCGACAAGACGCAGATTTTCCCGCTCTTCGGCTACACCGCCGTCGTTTGGAAGGACAACGGCTTCTACGTGGCGGGCTGCCGAAGCGACGATCCCGAGCCGTGGAATCCGGAAAATTGCGACCGCAACGTGCTCGAAGGCGAAGTCGATCGGCTGCTGAAGGCGTACCCGGACAATCGGCTGTACAAGCACCTGTCCCATTGCGCCCTCGGCTACGAATGCCTCACCTCGTCGAATACGTTCCTGCAGCGCTGGGAGGGCGCGGTGCCGGTCTCCTTCGCCTGCAACGCCGGCTGCTTCGGCTGCATCTCCGAGCAGCCGGAGGACAGCGGCTTCGTGGCGCCGCAGACACGCCTCCAGTTCAAGCCGACCGTCGACGAAGTGGTCGAGATTATGCTCGAGCACCTGCGCGCGCCCGAATCGATCATCAGCTTCGGCCAAGGCTGCGAGGGCGAGCCCTCGACGCAGGCCAAGACGATTATCGAAGCGATACGGCGCGTGCGCGAGCAAACTTCGCTCGGCTACATCAACATCAATACGAATGCGGGCCTCAGCGATCATATGCGGGCCATCGTCGACGCGGGTCTTGATCTGATGCGTGTCAGCACGATCAGTGCGCTGGACGACCACTACAACGCTTATTACCGCCCCCGCGGCTACACGCTCGCCAATGTCGAGAAGTCGCTGCGCTACGCGGCCGACAAAGGCGTGTACACGTCGATCAACTACCTCGTGTTCCCGGGTGTGACCGACCGCGAGGAAGAGATCGAAGCGATGATCGGCTTCGCCAAACGCACGGGCCTCAAGCTGATCCAGATGCGCAACCTGAACATCGATCCGGACGCCTATCTCGATCTGATCCCGAAGGCGCAGGGCGAGATCTATGGCATGAAGACACTGCTCGAGATCTTCCGCGAGGAGCTCCCGGACGTCGTGATCGGCTCGTACACGCACGTGCCGCCGTCGAGGCGGAACCGCGCCGTACAGATCTGACGCTGCCGGTCAAATGCGGCGCTTGCCGGGCCCGTTCGCACGCCCGGCAAGCGCCTTGCCAGCCGGCTTGCTCCGTGCTATAATCCGTTTGTATGTCCATTCACTCTGGATCCGCCTGAGGTCCAGGGCAGGAAGAAGGTGAACACGTTGAAACAAGCCATCCATCCGCAATATCATGTGACGACGGCTACCTGCGCTTGCGGGAATACGTTCGAGACGGGTTCGGTTCGCCCGAACATCCGCGTCGAAATTTGCTCCGCCTGCCATCCGTTCTTCACCGGCAAACAGAAATTCGTTGATGCCGGCGGTCGTGTTGACAAGTTCAAGAAAAAATACGGCCTGTAAGATCGAACCGACGTATAGAGACAAACCTCCCTTAGCATCCTACCGGATAAAAGGGAGGTTTTTTTCATGCCAACGAAGTCCAAAACGTTCGCCGCGCTCGCGCTGGCCGCTTCGCTGTCTCTGACGCTCGTCGCCGCCGGCTGCGGCAATATGGGCCATAACGCCGCCCAAAAGGTGAAAACGCAGAGCTACGGGGACGACGGATTCCTCGGACGTACGAACAGCTACCCGAAAATTCCCGGCCGGCACATGGCGCTGAACTACGACAACGACTACAAGCTGATGACGAATGCGATCCGGGGCGTGCCGGGCGTCGTCGGAGCCAACGTGACCTTTAACGGCGCGGACGCGTACGTGACCGTCAAGACGGCTCAAGGACTGAAGGCGAACGAAATCCCCACGGTGGAGCGACAGGTCGCATCCGTGCTGCGGTTTAATTTTCCACGCTACAATATTCACGTCCAATCGGCGCCGTAATCGAGGCGGGCGCGAAGCCTGGCGAGGGCCGGAGGTGGAAAACGGTCCCATCGGTTGCTTCCGACGTCGGAATTCGTTATACTAAGTCATGCCGTGCTAGATGGGGAGGTAGCGGTGCCCTGTCACTCGCAATCCGCTATAGCGAGATCGAATTCCTGTTTGAGGTCTTATCACGCAGGTTCCGGCGCGGTCGCAGCGTGTTGATCGCAGGGTCCTTCGCAAGGGACGCCCATGAACCCGGTCAGGTCCGGAAGGAAGCAGCCGTAAGTGGTCACGTTCTTGTGTGGAAGGGTAGCCCTTCGGGAGCGTTTGCGATCGTGTCCGGCTGGATGATAACGATCGAGGACAGGTGCACGGTCCTTACTTGATTGAAACGAACATCCATTATTGGAATAGACATGATGCGATATATGCGCGACCGAACGTTAACTGAATCTTGCTCCTGCGGGAGCCGAAGGCACCTCTGCGTAGACATGAACTGCGCAGAGGTGCGTTTTTTTTGGTCATACAGCATGTAAAAGTTGTACCCCTATCCATCTCTGTATGACCTCCGATAAAAACGTACCGCCGTCCTGGAAGACGGCGAAGCCGTTTTTACTTGGCGAAAATCGAATGGGGCGGCAAGAATAGCGACGCGGCATGGCGGCACAGGACCGGAGGTGGGGACATATGACGGAAGAGACCTTGGCGCGCAGGTCGGGGACGGGCCGTACCGCCGACACGCGCAACAGGCAGGACAAGTACGCAAAGCGGTTCGCGGAGCGGATGCTTGCGGACGAGGGGACGGGCGTGCTGCTTCTCGATGCCGATTTCCGCATCGTCGAAGCGAATCCGATGGTGTGCTGCGTCTTCGACAGCGCGCGGTCGGATCTGATCGGGATGACCGTAGAGGCTTTGTTCGAGCTTTGTTCGGTGCCGCCGCCTTTCGGCCGCTCGCTCCTTTCCGGCGAAGCGTTCCGCAACCGGAGGATGGTGTGGGGCGAAGGAGACCGAACGCGGGAGCTGATGCTCGACGGGGATGTGCTCCGCGACGATGCGGAGACGATCGGAGCCTATGTGCTGTTCCGCGACGTGTCGGAGCTGATGGTGCTCGAGGAGCAGGTTCGCCGTGCCGACCGCCTGAAGATGATCGGGCAGATCGCGGCGGGCACGGCCCACGAGATCCGCAATCCGCTGACGGCGATCAAAGGCTTCATGCAGCTGCTGCTGAAGTCGCTGACCGAGAGGTGCATGGGGCGCGAGCAGGAGTTCGTCGCGATCGTGCTGTCCGAGCTGGACCGCGTGCACGAGTTGGTGAACGAGTTTCTGCTGCTCAGCAAGTCGAAGGAGACGCGGCTCGAGCCGATCCGGATCGGACGCATCCTGCAGGAGATGCTGCCAATGCTGCGCAACGAGGCGATGCTGCACGATATCGCGCTGCGGTACGAGCCGAGGCCGGATCTTCCGCTTGTCCTTGCGGACAAGGAGATGCTGAAGCAGGTCTTTCTGAACTTGGGAAAAAACGCGATCGAAGCGATGGGCAAAGGAGGGAGCTTGATAATTCGCGAACGGCGCGGAGACGTGCGGCACGGACAAGTGTCGGTCGACATCTGCGACACGGGGACCGGCATTCCGCCTGAGCTCGTGGACCGGGTCTTCGACCCTTTCTTCACGACGAAGGAGCAGGGGACGGGACTCGGGCTGTCCATTTGCCAGCGGATCGTGCACGATCTGGGCGGGCACATCGACGTGACTTCTTCGTCCGAAGGCACCGTCTTTACCGTATCCGTCCCCTTCGTCGGCCTGCAGAGCGCGGGGATGGCATCCGGCGGTGGAGCGCTTCCGCTCGATGATGTATAATCATATGTATACCACATCCGACGGGAGCGACTTCGAATGGCCCATATGGCACTATACCGGGCATGGCGTCCGCAGACGTTCCAGGACATGGTCGGGCAACAACATATCGTGCAGACGCTGCAAAACGCCATTCGCGAAGATCGTCTGTCTCACGCCTATTTGTTCAGCGGTCCCCGGGGGACGGGGAAGACCACCGCTGCGAAAATATTGGCCAAGGCCGTCAACTGCGAGCGCGGTCCCGCGCCGGAGCCTTGCAATGAATGCGACGCCTGCCGGCGCATCACGTCCGGCGCCGTCATGGACGTCGTGGAGATCGACGCCGCTTCCAACCGCGGCGTAGAGGAGATCCGCGACATCCGCGACAAAGTGATGTACGCGCCGACCGAGGTGCGCCGCAAGGTGTACATCATCGACGAAGTGCACATGCTGACAACGGAAGCCTTCAACGCCTTGCTCAAGACGCTGGAGGAGCCGCCGGCGCACGTCATGTTCGTGCTCGCGACGACGGAGCCGCACCGGCTGCCGCCGACGATCATCTCCCGCTGCCAGCGCTTCGAGTTCCGCCGGGTTTCCCTGGCGGAGCAGACGGCACGGCTCCGGGAGATCAGCGGGGAAGAGCAGATCGAGATCGAGGAGGATGCGCTTGCCTACATCGCGCGCCTGTCCGACGGCGGGATGCGCGATGCGGTCAGCCTGCTTGACCAGATCTCGTCCTTCACGGGCGGTCGGGTGTCGCTGAGCGATGCGGTCGAAGCGACGGGCGGCCTGCCTGCGGAGCAATTCGCTCGACTCGCCGCAGCGGTGCGGGATGGCGACGCGGGCGCGGTACTGCGCGAAGTGGACGAGATGATGCGGGCCGGCAAGAGCGCGGACAAGTGTCTGGAGCAGCTGATGCATTACTTCCGGGATTTGCTTCTCGCGCAGTTGGCGCCGGAGGCTGCGGACTCGTCCGGAAGGGTCGCCGATCCGTCCGCGCTCGCCGAGATGGCGGGCGGATTCCGGCGGGAGCGGCTGTTCGCAATCGTCGACCTCTTGAACCGCTATCAGACCGAGATGAAGTATGCGGCGCACCCGCAGACGATGTTCGAGATCGCGCTGCTGAAGCTGATCTCCGCATCGGACACGGATGCCCCGCCCGATGCCGGGCAGACTCGCGCCGGCGCCGCCGAGGGCGGCGCGAGCGGTGCGGACGTGCAGCGCCTGCAGCAGCAGGTTGCTGCGCTGGAGCGCCGGCTCGGCGAGCTCGCCCGAGGCGGGGCGGCAGCGTCCGGCGCCGGAAGTCCCGGCGGTTCGGGCTCGGCTGCGGGCGGTTCGGCCGGCGGCCGGGGCGGACCATCGTCGGCGCGCGGTGGCGCCGCCGGCAGCGGAGGCGGCCCGGCCAAGACGCTGCGGCCGAGGCTGAAGCTCGAGCCGTTCCTCGCGGCGAAAGGGACGCCTCCGGCGCTGCAAGCGATGGGCAAGTGGCCTCAGGCGCTGCAGCGCATCAAGGAGGAGCGCGTTACCGTCCATGCCTGGCTCGTGGACGGCGAGCCCGTTTCGTACGCCGACGAGACGGTGCTCGTCGCCTTCCGCAACTCCATCCACCGCGAAACGACCGAGAAGCCCGCCAACCGGCAGGTCATCGAGGGCGTTCTGTCCGCGGTATACGGCAAGCCGACCCAACTGGCGACGCTGCTGCAGAAGGAATGGCAGGAGGCGGTCGCCGCAGGCGGCCCGGGCGGGGCCGAAGCCGGCGAGGAGCTGACGCTCGTGCCCGAAGGGGAAGGTGAGCCGGCGCGCGAACCGCTCGTCGAAGAGGCGCTGCGCCTTTTCGGGGAAGAATTGGTAGTCATCAAAGACGATTAGGGAGGATCTCCAACATGAACAACATGAACCAAATGATGAAGCAAGTGAAGAAAATGCAAGAGCAAATGCTGAAGGCGCAAGAAGAGCTCGGCACCAAGACGATCGAAGGCACGGCCGGCGGCGGCGTCGTCACCGTCAGCGTCAACGGCCACAAAAAAGTGCTGAGCATCTCCATCAAGCCCGAAGCGGTCGATCCGGAAGACGTCGAGATGCTGCAGGACCTCGTCCTCACCGCGGTGAACGACGCGCTCGGCAAAGCCGACGAATTGGCCAACAACGACATGGGCAAATACACCGGCGGTCTGAAGATTCCGGGCTTGTTCTAAGCCCAAAGGAGCCTAACATCCTTGTTCTATCCCGAACCGATCGCCAAGCTGATCGAAGCGTTCTCCCGCCTGCCGGGCGTCGGGCCGAAGACGGCCGCCCGGCTGGCGTTTCACGTGCTTCGCATGAAGGAAGAAGACGTCATCGACTTCGCCAAGGCGCTCGTGAACGTCAAACGCAATCTGACTTATTGCTCCATTTGCTGCAATATTACCGATATTGATCCATGCCGCATTTGCTCCGACAAGACGCGGGACGTCTCCGCGATCTGCGTCGTACAGGAGCCCAAGGACTTGGTTGCGATGGAGCGGACCAAGGAGTTCAACGGCATGTACCATGTTCTGCACGGCGCGATCTCGCCGATGGACGGCGTAGGGCCCGACGACATCCGCATCGCGGAGCTTGTTCGCAGGCTTAGCGACGAACGCGTGCAGGAGCTGATCCTCGCGACCAACGCAAATATCGAAGGCGAGGCGACCGCGATGTATTTGTCTCGGCTCGTCAAGCCTTTCGGCATCAAGGTGACCCGCATCGCGCACGGCTTACCCGTCGGCGGCGATCTCGAGTACGCCGACGAAGTGACGCTATCGAAAGCGTTGGAGGGCCGGCGCGAGCTGAACTAGCGGCCGAGGCCGAGGTCTCTCGCCATCCTATCGTAATGAATGAATGAGGACGCCCACGGGCGTCTTTCTTCTTTTGGCGTGATTCTGAATCTCTCTTCTGTGACATATAAATGGTAACGGGTTGTCCCGGGGGCAACGCCAAGCCGATCACGGGAAGGGAGAGGGCGGGCGAATGAGAAAGTCCAAACAGGAACGAGAAGCGGATGCGCGGCTGTTGGCCGAGCGCGAGCAATTGAAGGAAGACGTGCTGCTGGCCGAGCAGGAGTATACGGCGGCACAGCGGCGGTTCGACAACGCGCTTGGCATCGATCAGGTCGATTACGCGATCTACGCACTGGAGGCAGCGGAGAAGAAGCTAGATATGGCGCTTCGCAATGCGAAGCTGTTTTGGCATAAGCATCCGGAGCAGGAGCCGATCGCGATGCTGGCGAATGGCCGGACCGTCAGGGGAGAGGGCGCATGAGGACGGTCTGGCTCGTCGTTCTGATCGTTTCTTCGGCCGCGCTGCTGCTCATGGTTCTGCGCCGCCAAGTCGCCAAAGGATGGTTCGTGCGGTTCGGGACTCACTTGGCGTTGGCGGCTTTTGCGATCTACGCGCTGAACTTTTCCGGGTGGATCACCGGGTGGTACGTGCCGCTGAATCCGGCGACGATCGGCACCGTGACGGTGCTGGGACTACCGGGTGTAGCGCTCGTGCTCGGGCTTCAGCATCTTCTGTTGGCTTGAAGCCGAAAACTTTTTGAAAAGGCGTTGACGCGGATAGGCGGATGTGTTAAATTAATCTTCGCGCCTGTGAGGCGGAGTAATCAAAGCGGAAGCAAACAAGCGGATCGCAGAGATCTTCCAGAAATTACAGGTTGCAATGAGTTAGGCGAATATGATACATTATTCAAGTCGCCGCCAAGAGGTCAAGCGAGAGCGAGACGGAAGGCGAAGACAAGATTGCTCCTTGAAAACTGAACATCGAGCGTAAGCTTACAACGGA
>NZ_JAJFOW010000008.1 GCF_020731285.1 Cohnella baijiui | reverse complement strand
ATTACCAGCAGCGGGTTGCGTAAAAGTTGTGTCCACTTTCTTGACTTAGGTACACTGCCTGCGAAAAAACGGGAAATAGGCTCGCTGGCAACCGTTACAGTTTATAAACCCTATTTTTACTCAAATAGCGTCGCTCACAACCATTAGATTTTCCGCCCGCTTTTAAGGGGGCGCCCGTCACGCTCTCCCAAGGGAAAGCGGGGTCCGTCACGGTGCTAGACGAACGGCTGGAAAAACGACAAATTAACGCTGACCTACGAAGTGGCGGGAGCGCGCATCTTCGAGCAAGCGAATTCGATCTGGATCGAGGACAGCAAGGGGATGGCCTACTATCCGGACGGCACGCCGATTCGGATGCACGGCAGTAATCAGTATCAAATCACGTTTTCCAACGTGAGCAAGATCGACTCCATTTCAATCTGCACCCCGCAATTTAATGACGTTAATTACTTAGAGGAGCTTGCCCTCACCGTAAACTTGCAGCCATAGCCGGAAGGGATTCATTTTTCGTCTGCCCCAATTCGGACCCGCGATCATCGCGGGTCTTTTCTATAGGAATTCCCAAAGAGGCAGTTAAGTGATGTTGAATGGATTGACGTAGTGATCATTTGGTGATAGTCTTGTTTAAACGTAATTATTACAATTAAAGGAGTTCGAATTCGTTATGTCAAACGGTTATATCAGGAAAGGGAGCGACGGACCGGCCTTGTTTCCAGCCTTGACGCGTGCATGTTGACCGATAACGAAATACAGCTGGAATGGTGCTTTTTCCGGACGAACTGCCGAATGCGGCTGTGGAGCAGACGGAAGCCACACAAACCGTTCACTGAAAGGGGAGGTGATCTGCATGAGAAAAGAACGCATCCGCAGCGATTGGAACTTTGCAAATATGACCCGCGTCTGAAGCGGGAGACGCAGCACCGGGAGACCAGATAAAGGACAGCCCTTCATACGAATTGGGACCGGGCGAAGTCGATCCGGTCTCATTCATCCATTTTAATCGTAATAATTACATATAATACGTCGGGGGAATTTCCGATCATGAAGTTGAAAGCAAAATACGCCATTGCGATCTGTCTATTGCTAAGCCTCCTCGCGATCATCGCAACGGGGTGCAAGAGCGGCAACCCGAACGCAACGACAGCTTCGGGCGAACAAAACTCAACGCCGGCTCCTGTGTCCGAAGAGGGCGCCCTTCAAACCTTGAAGATTTCTTGGAACAAAGATATCGGAAACCTGAACCCGCACATGTATGTGCCCAACCAATTTTTCGCTCAGGCCATGGTATATGAAGGTCTGGTGAATTACGGGGAAGGCGGCAAAATTGAGCCTTCGCTTGCAGAGAGTTGGAACATTTCGGAGGACGGGAAACGGATTACGTTCCATTTGCGGCATGGCGTTACCTTCTCGGATGGAAGCCCGTTTACCGCCGCCAATGTGAAGAGGAACTTTGACGCCGTACTGATGAACAAGAAGGAGCACGGCTGGCTGGAATTGATCAACCAGATAGACGGAGCAGAGGCGAAGGATGATTACACGTTCGTTCTGCGATTAAAGCATCCATATTACCCGGCTCTTCAGGAATTGACGATCATTCGTCCGCTTCGCTTTCTGGGAGATGCCGGGTTCCCACAAGACAATAACACAGCGAAAGGCATCCTGAAGCCGATTGGAACCGGTCCGTGGGTGCTGTCGGCATATACGAAAGACCAGCAGGCTGTCTTTACGAGAAACGAGCGTTACTGGGGCGACAAGCCGAAGCTGCAGAAGGTGATCGTCAAAATCATTCCGGACAGCGAGTCGCGTGTGCTGGCGTTTCAGAAGGGCGATCTCGATATGATCTACGGCACCGGCCTGATCAGCCTGGACGAGTTCGCCGGCTTGAAAGCTTCCGGACGGTACAGCACCTCGGTTTCCAAACCGACCGCCACTCGCGTGCTTGTGATAAATACGGCCGGACCGATCACGAAAGACCTGAAGGTGCGCCAAGCATTAGAACAGGCGCTCGATAAGAAGGCGATCTCCGAGCATGTGTTTGGCGGGGTCGAACGGCCGGCCGAATCGCTCATTTCGGACAATTTCCCGAACAGCGGGTCCGGTCTTGCGCCTTATGCCTATAACATGAGCAAATCTTCGGAAGGGCTGGAACAGGCTGGATGGATGAAGAAAGCGGGAAGCGACTATCGAACGAAGGATGGCAAGGAGCTGACGCTCGAACTGAAATACATCAGCGCGGACAGCGTGCAGAAATCGCTGGCGGAGGTCGTACAGGGCGAGTTCAAGAAAGCCGGCGTTAACATCAAACTGATGGGACTGGAAGAACAGAGCTTCTGGGACGACGCGTTCGCCGGCAAGTTCGATCTTGTCATCGACGAAACGTGGGGGGCGCCATATGACCCGCATTCCTACGTATCGGCGATGCGCAGCGCGGATCATTCCAGCTCCAGCTACGCCGCCCAGCAAGGACTGCCGATGAAACAGCAGTTGGATCAACAGATCGGCCAAATCATGATCAGTACCGATGAACAGCAACGGGCCGCCCTGTATAAAAACGTCTTTGCTACGCTGCAAGAACAGGCGGTCTATATCCCGATTTCCTATGAGGCGAATATCGCGGTGCTTCAGAACAAGGTCAACGGTTTCGCCTTCCCTCCCACGCAGTATGAACTGCCGCTCGCCGGTCTTGAGGTCGCGCGGTAATGTTCGGATGGCTGATCCGCCGAGTCGCGGCTTCCGTCTTTACACTTGTCGCTGTGACGCTGGCAGGTTTCGGGATTGTCCGGCTGATGCCGGGGGATCCGGCCGAAGCTTATCTTCGGGCTTCTCACCATTCGGCTTCGCTGGAGGCGGCCGCGGCGCTGCGGACGGAGATGGGGCTCGATCAGCCGCTTGCCGGCCAATATTTGCGCTGGCTGTCCGCCGCGCTGCAAGGGGATTTCGGCACCTCTTTCACATCGAAACAGGCCATCGCGGAGGAGATCGCAAGCTATTTTCCAAATACGCTGCAGCTTGCGCTTTCTTCCTTTGTCACCGCTATGGTGCTGGGCCTGACGCTGGGAACGGTCTCGTTCCTTCATCAAGGAAGGACGCTGGACCGCGCGGGGAAGCTGTTCGCTTCCTTCGGCGCCGCCATACCCGGCTTTTTGTTGGGCTACGTTCTTCTGTACCTTTTCTCGTACAGGCTGAACTGGTTTCCGATGCTCGGCAAAGGGTCGGCTGCGCATGATGTGTTGCCTTCCTTGACGCTGTCCGCGATCTATATCGGAAGCCTCTCCCGATTGTTTCGGGCGAGCCTGCTAGAGCAGGCCGATCAGCCTTATGTGCGGTATGCAAGGATTCGAGGCGTATTCGGCGCGAGGTTGTTCGCCGGTCATTTGCTGAAGCCGGCAATCCTGCCGATGGTCACGGCTGCGGGACTTTGTTTGGGAAGCATGCTGAGCGGTTCGATCATTGTGGAAAATGTGTTCGCCTGGCCGGGCATTGGAAAATATTTCGTCGCGGCCGTCGCGAACCGGGATTATCCGGTCATCCAGATGTGCGTGCTGTTGTTCGCGGCCGTGTATGCAGGGATTGGTCTGATCGTGGATTTGCTGTATTGCGGGTTGAATCCGGTTATCCGGTGGGACGAAGGGGGGAAAAAGGATGAAGCTTAGGGCAGAAAGGCGCACGAGATACGATGCTTCATCCGACCTGTTCCGATGGATACGTCAGCGCAAGGCGTTGACGTTAAGCGGTGCGATCGTGCTCGTCTTCACGATCCTTGCGGCCATCGCCCCCCTGCTCGTCGCAGCCGGCAGCAACGACGTCGCCTTGACGGCCAAGCTGGAGGGGCCTTCGTGGCAGTACCCGCTTGGGACCGATCATCTGGGAAGATCGGTCATTTCCCGGCTTATGCTCGGAGCTTCCACTTCGTTATCGGCGGCCTACGCGGTGCTTGGAATGTCGCTGGCCATCGGCGTACTGGCGGGCTCGGTTGCCGGATGGATGATGGGATGGGCGGATACCGCGATCATGCGGCTGTGCGACCTGTTTCTGGCCGTGCCGAGTCTCGTGCTGGGCTTGGCGCTCATCGGCATTTTCGGCAGAAGTCCGATGGTGATTATCGGTTCGATGGTGATGGCGTTCTGGGCCCCATACGCCAAGCTGGTCAGAGGACTCGTCCTTCAATTGAAAGATAAAACGTATATGCAAGCGGCGAAGTTGTCCGGCACCCGGGGCAGCAAGCTGTTAACGCGTCACCTGCTGCCCAATTTCGGGCCCGAGCTGCTGGTGGCTGCCTCGCTTGATGTAGGAGCGGTCATTTTGTTTTTGTCGGGATTGTCTTTTCTCGGGCTCGGATTCGAATCGCCTGCGGTGGAGTGGGGAGCGATGGTAAACGACAGCCGTCCTTATTGGACGGGACATCCATCACTCATGGTTTACCCCAGCTTGATGATCATGGCAACCGTTATCGCTTTTAATCGATTGGGGGAGTCGCTGCGCGACGAACTGGACCCGAAATTCGATCCGATACGAAAAAGCGGTAGCGTGCGATCCGCGTTTCGTAAAGAAGGGGTGATTCGAGGTGAGCGGCTGTAATCCGGCTCTATCCGTGCACAACCTGTCGGTTGCTTTGGACTCCGGCATGCAAACCATGGAAGTCGTTCGCGGCGTCAATCTGGAAGTGAAGCCGGATTCGGTGCTCTGTCTCGTCGGGGAAAGCGGCAGCGGCAAAACGATGACGGCCATGGCTTGCATGGGACAGCTACCGGCCGGAGCGCGCGTCGCCGGGGGCTGCGTCAAGCTCGGAACCGCGCAAATCGTTCCGGGTTGCGAGCGGATCATGCGGGGAATTCGCGGCGGGACCGTCTCGATGATTATGCAAAATCCGATGGCCTGCTTTCATCCCATGCGGACGATCGGCGCGCATTTTGCAGAGACGCTAAGGATCCACCAAGGATTGTCGCGCAAGGAGGCACGCCAGGTCGCCGAAGAGAGGATGAGACGGGTCGCCTTGTCCGATCCTGCGGGGATGCTCGACCGTTATCCGTTCCAGTTTAGCGGAGGACAACTGCAGCGGATCATGATCGCGCTGGCGATGTCGACTTCCCCGCAGGTGCTGATCGCAGACGAACCGACAACGGCGCTGGATGCGAGCAACCAGAAGCGCGTTCTGCAGCTCTTGCATGATGTTCGAAAAGAGTCCGGGGCCGGGCTGCTTCTCATCACGCATGATTTAGGCGTTGTAGCGGAAGTTGCGGACTTCGTGGCGGTCATGTACGGGGGAGAAATCGTGGAGACGGCGCCGGTAAAGAAGTTTTTTCATCATCCTCAGCACGAATACACGCGCAGGCTGCTCGAATCAAGAATTCAACTGAAACGCTCGGCGCGGCAGATGGCGGCACGGGGGACGTGAGCGCAAGTTGGATCGTTTGCTTATGGTCGAGAATGTCTCGAAAAGTTACGCAGGCAGGCGGCCGTTTCGAGGAAAGGCGGTCCCCGTTCGAGTGCTCCGGTCTGTCTCGTTGTCTATGAAGGAGGGCGAGTGCCTTGCCATTGTCGGGGAGAGCGGGTCGGGCAAGAGCACGCTGGCGAAGCTCATTCTCGGACTGGAAGCGCCGGATGAAGGCCGTATTCGGTTCATGGGTATCGATATGCACACCGCTTCCCGGCGGCAGATTCACGCCATTCGCAGGCAGCTGCAAGGCGTGTTTCAGAACAGCGGCGACGCGCTTAATCCGCGGATGACAGCCGGCAAGATCGTGACGGAACCGCTGCGCAATTACGAGCGGTTGGACTCGGCCGAAATGCGTCAGCGGCAACATGATCTTTTGTGCAGTGTAGGGTTATCCCCGAAAGGTAGCGGCAAATATCCCCATCAATTCAGCGGAGGCCAACAGCAGCGCCTCAATATCGCAAGAGCGCTGGCGCTCTCCCCGAAGCTGATCGTCCTGGACGAGGTCGTCAGCAGCCAAGATCCGGCGATTCAACTTCGCCTGCTGGAGCTTCTGCACGATCTGAAGATCCGGCTCGGCCTTTCTTACTTATTTATTACACACGACATCCGGGCAGCCGTGTTCCTGGCGGATCGGCTGATCGTCATGGACCGCGGCTGCGTCGTGGAGCATACGGACATACCGCGCGAGCTTGAGGGATTGCGTCATCCTGCCTCCCGCAAGCTGCTGGATGCGTTGCTCCCGGATGGTATCGGGGACGGATAGCGAGGAGGAACATCAGATGGAACAGATCGTGTTCGAATGGTACGAAGAAAGCTTTGGCGAGGACTATTTGCTCGTCTATCGACACCGGAACAGGCAAGAGGCTGCAGGCGAAGTCCATAAAATGACGGAGTGGTTGCAGCTTCCGGGCCAAAGCCATATCCTCGACCTTTGCTGCGGCATGGGAAGACACGCCTTGACGCTTGCGGATGCAGGCTACCGCGTCACGGGCGTGGATCTGTCTTCCGTGTTGCTGCGGGAAGCGAGAGCAGCCGATTCTGACAAACGCGTCCGGTGGGTCGAAAGCGATATGCGCGCTTTGCCGGACGATAAATCGTTTACGGAACATTTTGACGCTGTCGTGAATTTGTTTACCTCCTTCGGCTATTTTGAGGAGGACACCGAGCAGTTGAAAGTATTGCGGCAAATAAGAAAGGCGCTGAAGCCAGGAGGGCGGTTCGTCATCGATGTTTTGAATGCCAGGTACACGGCGTACCATCTAGTGCCGTATTCGGAACGGGAAGAGCAAGGAGCGGTCATTTCGGAAACTCGTCATATCGAGAGCGGATTTGTTGTGAAGGAGATCGTCGTTCGAGAACCGAATCGGCCGGCGCGGCGTTATACCGAACGCGTCAAGCTTTATTCGCTCGAAACGATGGCCGCTCTGCTGAATGAGGCGGGTCTTGCCGTGGACAATGTGTATGGAAGCTATGACGGGGACGATTATGACGCTCGCCAGTCAAGGCGAATGATTCTGGTAGGTAATCGGGATAAAGGTGCGCTTGGTTTTGCACTTTCGGAACGAAGGAGCATGGTGTTGTAATGGAGTCATCGATTCGAAAATTACGGCCTTAGCGATCAGCGTCAGTATCAACCTGCCATATCAAAGACCTCGTATCCGGAACGTTCGTTCGGAATGCGAGGTCTTTTTCCGTTTGCAGATATGATTTAGCTGGCTACGCAACCGGCAAACTGTTCGCGGAACCAGTCCTCATCCAAATTACGGCCGACGACGACAAATTCGCTGGTCGGCACATCATCTTGCTTCCAGTCCCGGTCCGGATACGAGCTGAACAGCATGTGAATACCTTGGAAAACGACGCGCTTCTTCATGCCCTTGATATTCAGAACGCCTTTGTAGCGGAAGGTATCCACCCCATGATCCATCAGCCATTCGTTGATGAAACGTTCCACTTTGTTCAGGTCGAGCGGACGCGTTTCGCGGAGAAAGACCGAGGTGACTTCATCGTCATGTTCATGGTCATCATCTTCGAGAAACCCCGGTTCGATCTCCAGCTTTTTCTCCAGATCGAAAGCGCCGATTCCAAGAATTTGATTGATGTCGATTCGGGACTGCTGGGTGTGGTAAAGCTTGGCGGCCGGATTCATCGCGCGCAGGCGCAGCTCCAGCTTCTGAAGCTCGTCTCCGGAAGCAAGATCCGTTTTATTGAGCAGAAGAACATCCGCGAAGGCGACTTGTTCCTGCGCTTCATGGCCATCGTCCAGATGTTGCCCGGCATGCTTCGCGTCCACGACCGTGACGATGGCATCAAGCTTATAGAATGCAGCTATTTCTGGATCGACAAAGAACGTTTGGGCAACCGGAGCCGGATCAGCGAGGCCGGTCGTTTCGATGAGCACGCGGTCAAAATCGGCTTTGCGGCGGCTGCCTTTGCCGAGTTTCGCCTCCATGAGTTGTCCGAGAATACGAATCAAGTCGCCTCGCACCGTACAACAAATACAACCGTTGTTCATCTCGAAGACTTCTTCGTCCGCTCCGACGACAAGCTGATTGTCGATGCCGACTTCCCCGAACTCATTGACGATGACCGCTATTTTTTCGCCATGATCGGCTGTAAGTACATGGTTCAGCAAAGTCGTTTTCCCAGCACCAAGAAAGCCTGTCAGCACCGAGACGGGAATACGGGTGTCGGCCTGTAAGTTTGGCATACATGAACACTCCTTCTTTTTTAAATAGTAATATTTACAATTATATCAAGTATAGATCTCGGAAATTCCTTTGTCAAACGGCACTTTCGAAACCTCTGTTCTGATGGCAACCAAATGGATTGGGGATTACATACAACAATATGGATTGAACGCAGTATGGTTTATGATATATAATCGTAATTATTACATATAAGAGCTAACGAGTTCAATCGCCTCTTTAGTTCCCATGGAAAGGAGACATGCTATGACGACGTGGAATTTGCAGGAGACCCGCTGTCATCTGCTCATTTGCAATGGCGGCAGCTGCATGATGCGGCAAGCCGATGAAGTGACGCAAGCGATCCGGGAGGAAATTGCGACACTTGGGGCAGATAAGGAGATTCATACGACACGTACCCGCTGCAATGGCCGATGCGTGGACGCCTGTGTCGTGATCGCCTATCCGGATGGGATTTGGTACAAAGACATCACCCCTGAGCTTGGAAGGGCGGTCGTTCGCAAACACCTTTCAGGAGATCGGCTGGAAGAACACATGGTTTATTCGTTTGATCGCCAATTCATCGCTTCCGGTCTTTCGGTGGCAGGAACAGATAAAGCGCCGCGCTAATGCCTTAACTGTTATCGAAGCGAGGTTTTGAATGTTGATGAAAAAGGTTCCGATTGTGATTCTGTCCGGGTTTCTGGGAAGCGGGAAAACAACGCTGCTCGCCCAAATGCTGGATTACTATACGACAAAAGGAGTGCGCCCTGCTGTCATCATGAATGAGGTTGGCGATGTCAATTTGGACGGTCAGCTTGTGAACGAGACGATCCCGATGCGAGAAATGTTGAGCGGCTGCATCTGCTGCACGATTCGCGGCGATTTGGGCATGGAGATTGGGCAGCTTATTAACGAATCGTCACCCGATCTGATCATCATTGAAGCAACTGGCGTCGCGAACCCGATGGACATTTTCGACGCGGTAACGGAGGCGGCCCTGCATGTTCATATCGATATTCATGCGATGATTACGGTGGTGGACGCGGGACAATTTCTTCAGCGGCATCGAAGAGGGAAAAGCAAGACGTATCGTTTACTGGAAGATCAAATCCGGTGCTCATCGCTGCTCCTGCTGAATAAATCGGATCTCATGAACACTTCGGAGCTGAACGAGACGAAAAGGATCCTGGAAACGGTGAATTCAAAGGCTTCGATTCATACTACCGTTCATTGTGAAATAGACGATGCGCTGTTCAATAGGATGCTTCAAGAGCAAGAGCGAATTTCTTTCGAGGATGCTAATCAAGACGAACAGGGTCAGCATTCCGCATGCAATCATCATCACCATGAAGATGAGCATAGCCATGACCGCAATCATCCTAAACATCATCATTCTTACGACCATGTTATGGTTTATACGCACTACTTTCAGCAACCGATGGATAGCAGCCGATTCGAACAGATCATAAGCGAACTGCCAGATGGCGTATATCGGGCAAAAGGCATTTTTACGGCAGCGGAGACTGGTGAGCGGATGATGTTCCAATTCGCCTACCGGCAGTTGGAGATTCTTCGGATTCAGCCGCAGGGCCGCGTTCAGGATGTTGCCGTTTTTATGGGTGAACAATTTCCAAAGCATGAACTAAAGAGAAAGCTGGAACAAAGCGTGCTGATTTGACGATTGCGGATTCCATTCACAATAGCTTTGTCCGCAACCGATAAAAGGTCATATGGCCCGCTCGAAGAACGGGAACCGAATGCAGCCTAAAGGGGAATATCATGCTCAAAAAAGCAATTGTCATTTTGTTCGTCGCAATCTTTTGTTTGCCGATGCCCGCGCCTCTTTTTGCCGAGAGCGCGATCTCCGATGGGACAAAGGAACGTACGCCTTCGGGCGTTCCCCTTGCGGAATTGGAATCGTTTGTGGATGGTTATATGAACGACTTTATCGGAACCAAAACGGTAGGCGCGTCGGTCATGATTGTCCAAGATCAAAAGGTCGTTTTATCGAAAGGTTACGGCTATGCCGACTTGGAGAACAAGGTGCCTGCGGACCCGCAGTCCACCGTATTCGAGTGGGGGTCCATCAGCAAGCTTACGGTCTGGACGGCCGTTATGCAATTGGCGGAGCAGGGGAAAATCGATCTGAACGCCGATATTCAAACGTATTTGCCGGCACGCTTCCTAACGAAGCTGAAATATGACGAACCGATTACGATGTTGAATTTGATGAACCATAATGCGGGCTTTGAAGAATATATGTTCGATATGTCCTACGAATCCCCTCGAAAAATCCGCTCCCTGGAAGAGGGGTTGAAGCTTGCCGAACCCGCGCAGGTATACAAGCCGGGAGAGGTCGTAGCCTACTCGAATTACTCTACGTCGCTTGCCGCCTATATCGTGGAGCGATTGGCTGGACAAAGTTTCGATTCCTATGCCTCGGAACACATTTTCGCCAAGCTAGGCATGAGTGAAACCACGGCTCAATCCTCCCTCGCGGACCGTCCGGACCTGATCGCGAGAAAGGCGAAAGGGTACGTATACGCGGGGGAATCGTCCTTTAGCCCATCCTCATGGAACTACATGTCGATGTATCCGAGCGGAGGAATCAATGGCACCGCGGCAGACTTAGCCAAGTTTGCCTTGGCCTTCCTGGCGGCTCCGGGTCAGCCGTCTCTCTTGTTCAATCGGCCGGACACGCTGAACGAAATGCTCGCGACAAGCTATTCGGCGAATGCCGACATGCCTGGCGTCGCGCATGGGTTTTGGGAATTTGCCGGGGAACAGAAAGGCATCGGACATGGCGGAAATACAATCGCTTTTTCCAGCAACGTGTTGATCGTTCCGGAAGATCGGTTTGCCGTCGTTATCATGACCAATCAAGCGTCGGAAACCGATATCGTGTATGGCCTTCGGACCGCTCTGGCAGGAAAACGAAAGATTGCAGCCGGCGAGGGTGACATGCCCAGCGCGAAGGAGCTCGAGGGAAGCTACGTCGCGGCTCGGCGTCCCCATTACGGGTTTATGAGCGTGTATCCTTATCTGATGTTGTGCAAGATCCTGCCCGTATCGGACAATCAAATCCGGGTTTCGCTGGCCGGCATGACAGCGGATTACGTGCAGACGAAGCCCTACCTGTACGAGAAAGCGAACGGCAATGCTGCGCTCGATTCCTTTCCCGTCCTGTATTTCCGAATGGAGCAGGGCAAGGTCGCTCAAATATCGGCCGCATATGGAGATTACTTGCCATTGCCTGCGGGGAAATCGATGCCCATTCTGATCAGCAGCGCCATGCTGGCGGCCTTTGCCATGTTGTATTTGCTTCTTGTACCGTTGGTCTTGCCGATTCGGGCATACCTGCTGGCGAAAAGGCAGAGAACGGCCGCTAATCGACAGCCTCGCCTGAACAAGGCCGTTTTCTGGATGACCTTGTCAGGTGCGGCTATGGTCGTGAACAATTTGGTTTTGGCTCTTCGGATGCTAAGCAACAATGAGCGTGCTTATTCAGAGATTTATGTTCATATTCTCCTGAACGATATACTGACCGGACTGGCTGTCGCCATAATTGGTTTTGCGCTCATCTTGTGGAAGAAAATCGGATTTTCGCCTAGACAAGCGCTATGTACCATCTTAAGCATCGCCGTCATGATCATTTGGATTTCGCTGCTGATCATTTGGCAGTTTTATCGCTAGCCGCACTTGCCGTCAACCATTTGACATATCGCGAATGATCGATATAATAAGAGATATGGAACCCATTGAAGTGTTCAAGGCATTGTCGAACGAGGCGAGGCTCCAGATCTTGCAGTGGTTAAAGGAACCGGAAAAACATTTTGTGCCCCACGAAGGGATTGATATGAGAAAAATCGGGGTTTGCGTAAGTCAAGTCACAGAGAAGCTGAATATGACGCAATCGACGGCTTCCCAGTATTTGTCCATCCTTCAACGGTCCGGTCTGATCCAAACCGAAAGGATCGGAAAATTTACGTATTTTAAAAGAGACGAAGAGAAAATACGCGAAATGGCCGCTTTTTTCGATCGTGAACTTTAACGGAAACCGAATACCTCAAACGTATTCGGCTTTTATTTTCCATTTAATATCGACATATCGCGATATGTAATAATAATGAAAGGGTTGTGATTTCATTGTCGGCAACGTGGAAGATTTACTTTTTGGCTCTGGTCAGTTTTTTGGTCGGCACATCGGAATACGTCATTTCCGGCATTCTGGATCAGCTTTCGAAGACGCTCGATATTTCCGTGACGATGGCCGGTCAGCTCGTGACGATCTTTTCATTCGTATATGCCATCTGCACGCCGGTACTCATGGCGTTGACGGCCAAGATGGAGAGAAAGAAGCTGCTGGTTGCCGCGCTGGGCCTGTTTATGCTGGGGAACGTATTGTCCTTTGTCTTGCCCGGGTTTCCGCTGTTTGTGGCCGCTCGCGTCATCATGGCTTTAGGCGCGGGGATGGTGGTCGTCACCGCCTTGGATTATGCCGCCAAAATCGCCGTGCCGGGCAAACAGGCAAGCGCCATCGCAACGGTCGTGATGGGATTCACAGCTTCCCTCATTATCGGCGTTCCTCTTGGACGCATCGCGGCAGCCGAGTTCGGATGGAGATCGGTGTTCGAATTTCTGGCGCTGGCGGGATTGCTGGCCATGTTCGTCCTCTATTCGGCGTTGCCTCGCGTCAATCGAGACGAACCCGTTCCGTTATCCAAGCAGCTTGCCTTTTTGAGAAACGGCAAAGTGGCGATCGGGCTTGCCATTACGTTTTTCTGGTTGGGCGGTTATTCCATTGCCTACACTTATATTTCGCCCTATCTTCTCGATGTCGCCGGCATGAAGGAGGAGATGATAAGCGCCGCCTTATTGGCGTTCGGCATCGCCAGCCTAATCGGATCCAAATGGGGCGGGTATAGTACGGATAAATGGGGCGTGTTCCGAACATTGACAGGGGGAATGTTGCTGCATGTTGCCGCTTTAATCCTCTTGTCCATTGCCGTTTCTTTCACTCATTCGTGGCTGCCCGTCGTTGGGCTGCTGGTGTTATGGTCGTTTGCGGCTTGGTCTTCCGGCCCTACCCAACAATATAATATGGTTCGGATCGAACCGAACTATTCGGGAATCATGCTCAGCCTCAACCAATCCATGATGCAATTGTCCATGGCGGCCGGGGCGGGGATCGGCGGAGTCGTCATCGATCAAGCGTCGATCTCGTCGATTACGTGGGTCGGCATGAGCGGCGTTCTCCTGGCGATGTTGGCCGTGTTTGTTCTGAGGATGCGGATGACCGCGGAAAAGCAAAGGATGCCATCCCTGTAATCAGGCGCGGAAACGTCACGACCATCGTAGGATCCGTCATCGACGGCATGCGACGGTTATGAAGCGCTCGACGATTTACGGATGAAGTCGAAGACCGCCAAGCTGCCGTTATCCGGCCGACGCTTGGCGGTCTTTTTCGAACTATTCGCGATTCAGATAGGGGTTGCGCTCGATGATCGCCACCGTGCGTTCGGCAAGCTCGGAAATCCGCACGAGACCGAAGCCGTCCACACCGGATTTGATGAGATCGTTTAGCGGGGCGGTCCACTTTTCCGGCAGCGCCTTCGCGCCCCGGATCATGCCGACGATCGAGCCGGCGGTCGCGCCGTTGCAGTCCGTATCGAAGGCCGCGGCCACGGCGATGCCGATCGTGCGTTCGAGGTCGGTCTCGCCGAAGAGCAGTGCCAGCGCCACGATCATCGCGTTGGAGATCGTATGGCACCAATGATGGCTGCTGTATTCGTCGTACCGCTCGTGTATGCGAGCGATGCCTTCCTCCCAGGAGATGCCTTCTCGGCGCCAGCCGACGACATCCCTGATCGCCTCGGCCAACCGGCTGCGCGCGGGAATTTCGTTCAGCCCGTCCTGAATGATCCGCTCGATGTCCGAATGGACGGCGGCGGAAGCCAGCATGGCCGCGACCCACATCTCGCCGTAGATGCCGTTCTTGACGTGGGAGATCGAAGCGTCGCGCCAGGCCATCTCGGCAGCTTTCTCCGGATGGCCGGGATTCGCGTAGCCGAACAGGTCCGCGCGGATCTGCGCCCCGATCCATTCCCGGTATACATTCCGGAACGATGCGGAACGCGGCGGCTCGACGAGTTGGACGAGATTCCGGTACGCCACCCGTTCCGCCGTGCAGACATGCAGAATCGGCAAATTCATCAACCAAGACTCCGCTACGTCTTCCGGAGAAAAATCGAAGCCGTACTTTTCGAGTATCGCAAGCCCGATGATCGTATAGTTCGTGTCGTCGTCCTCGACCATATGACTGACATTGTTGATCCAATTGAGGTGCGGGCTGCCATACACTTGTCCGTCATTCGTGATCTCGTAGCGATCGATGATCGCTTGGGGCTGGTCGGAAGACAAGTAGCGCTCGATCGGGTAATTGTTCGAATCCCGCAGGAAGCCGGTCAGCCGCTCCCGTTTCCAGCCTTCGACGGGTTGTCCGAGCAGACAGCCGGCGCAGCGTCCGAGCCATGCGCCGTACATGCTGTCGTAAACGGCCGCGCGACCGGTTGCATAGGGGAGAGGCGCGGTCCTGTCGGCAGGCCGTGCCAGCCGGATGCCGTCCAGATCGGACGGCTCGTCGTACGCGTAGCCGTCCCGAACCGGCAGCCGCTCCGTGTCGTCCAGCAGCTCCGCCGCCAGCCGTTCCCGCTCGTCCAAGGCGGCGATGTCGGCGATCCGCCGCTCCAAGCCCTCCACGTTTTTCCCTTCGTCACCCGCTTGCAGAAGCTCGATGTACAGGTCCGGCGTATACCGGAACCATGCATGATTGGCGATCTTCATGCCGGCTTGGCACTCCTTTTCTTCGATGGGCGTCGTTTCTCCGTCCGGTTAGCCAGGCGAGGAACCGCATCCCCATCTTAACCGGACGCCATCGGCCCGTCTTGCCATTATCCGCTCGCCGATTGCCAAAATCGGCTATTCCGAGTGGGCGATTCCGAGAATGCCGGTCATCTCCCGGTACGCTTGCGGCGTATGACCGACAATCCGGCGAAATGCGCGGTAGAACGGCGTGACGCTTTGAAAGCCGCTCTGCAGGCATACCTCGATGACGGAGAGCCGCGTTTGGGCGAGCAGCCGTTTCGCTTCGTTGATTCTGAGCTGAAGCAAATGCTCCTTGAAGCCTTCTCCGACGGATTCCGCGAACACGTGCGCCGCCCGGGAAGGGCTGAGACGCATGATCGAGGCGATGTCCGCCACCTGCAGATCTTCTCTGAAATGCCGCTTCATGTAAGCAAGCGCGGGCTGAATCCGCTCGTAGCGCGCGTAAGCCCCCGTCAGATCGGCCGTTGGCAAGGCGTCGCCATAGTGACGAAAAAGCAGTACGCAAATCTCGACCAAAAGGCTGCGCATCATCGTCAAGTAGCCCGGTTTCCGTTCGTTCTGCTCTTCAAGCAGCGCGATGACGAGCTTGCCAATCCGGGACGCCGCCGTATCCGAAGCCGGAATCCGGTTCGTAAAACGGGGCGGATGATACAGAAACGGAAGCAGCAGGTCCCGGTTTTCTTTCAGCAGCATGGCCGGATCGAAGAACACAAAGGCATACCGGCTGGGATCATGCTCGTCCGACTGCGCGATATGGCGCTCGAGATTGTTGACGACGAATATGTCTCCCGGACCGACCTCGAAGGTTTTGTCCCCGAAATGAAACAGCCCCTTGCCCGACAAACAGCAGCCGATCTCCAGTTCCGCATGCCAATGGAAAGGCTCGGGATAGGGCTGGGGCGTCCATTCTTCCACGGTCAGTCCAGGTTCCGGATCGATGTCGTTCCACGTTCTCATGGCCGCACCGCCTTTCCGCGCACGCGAAGGTTCCCTCTATTATACCTTCTGCGCCGGATTTTGTTTTGTGACAAGTTGTTGCTCCGATTGTGATGCTTTTACAGCGAGATTCGAGATTTTCCTTTGATAAGATCGAAGGCGAATACGGACCGCGGAAGCGAGAAGGGAGGCACAGGCAGGCTTGCGTTCTCATCACAACAAGGGAAAGGAAATGAGATCCAAATGAATCGACTTCTCAAATTGTTCATGTCGCTCGCACTCATACTTACGCTAGTCGTCCCTACGGTAAGCGCGAAAACGAAAGAAGCCGACCCGAAGCAAAAGACGCCTGAAAGCCAACCGACGCACGTGCAAATCGTATTGTTTGACGGCTTCGATCTGCTGGACGCGTTGGCGCCGTACGAAGTATTCGCGGCCGCAGGCATGTATTCGGGAGGCGCCTTGACGGTGGAATTGGTATCCGCGGAAGGCAAGCGCTCCGTCCCGAGCGGTTTGAACGGGCCCGCGCTCGATGCGCAAGCCGTCTTGGACCCGAATCGACCGGGAATCATCGTCGTGCCCGGAGCTTCGGGCAAGCCGGGTGGCGATTCGGCGGACGCCATTCCGAATATTTTGGCGCGAACCATGAAGACGGGCTTGCCGGACATGATCCAAAAAGCCATGAGCAACGAGAAAGTCACGGTGGCCACCGTTTGCGGCGGTTCCTTGCTGCTGGGGATGAAGGGGCTGCTGAAAGATCGGTATGCCGTTACCAATCAGATCGGCATGGACGCGCTCAAAGCGATGGGCGCCAAAACGGTCCCTGCCAGAGTCGTCGAAGATCAACCTCGTTTGGTGACCGGGGGCGGCGTTACCTCGGGGCTGGACGTTTCCTTGTATTTGGTGGAGCGGGAATTGGGGGCGCCGATCGCGAACGCGGTCGAAAACCTGTTCGAGTACGAGAAAAGAGGTACGGTATGGCGCGCGGAAGGCATGGCGCCGATCGACTTTAACGCCAAGAAAAAGTGATGCCCCGAACCCCTAGCGACTTGACGCTAGGGGTTTTATTCGGCTCCACTGATCTGGTAGGATCGAATACAGGATATACGGAGTCGGAAGGAGACGAAGATGCAGATCAACCTAAGGACCATTCAAGCCGAAGATAACCGCGGCATGGAAGCGATCATTCGGCAAATCTTGATCGAGTTCGGGGGCGATCGCCCGGGATTGGCATGGGAGGACGCAAGCTTAAGCCGTCTATCCGATTTTTATAGCGTGCCGGGCAGGGCCTATTGGGTGGCTTTCGACGAAAGTGGCAAACTGCATGGCGGATGCGGGATCGCGGAATTCGGTTCCCCTGTGGAGAAGATTTGCGAGCTGCAAAAGATGTATCTGCTTCCGGAAGCAAGGGGGCGGGGTATCGCGGCCGAGCTGCTGCGGACGGCGCTTCGGTTTGCGCAACGGCGTTATCAAGCTTGCTACCTCGAAACCTTGCAAACGATGCAAGCGGCGAACCGATTCTATGCGAAAAACGGCTTTCGGCGGTTGGAAGCGCCGCTGGGCGGCTCCGAACATTATGCATGCGACGCGTGGTATATCCGAGAATTCGACGAACCGCGAACCCGTCTTCGAGAAGGAGAATAATCACCAGCGCAACCTAAACGCGGTCTCGGTCGACTATTTTGAGATTTTGTGAAAAGATGGAAAGACGCAAAAAACGATTTCGGAAACGGTATGATGGCATCCTCACGAGACGACTTACTTCCAGTTTTCCGGCAACGCGGAAGTCGAAGTGCCGAGCGGCCGCCATTACGACGTATCGGGAGACAACAGGGATGGCATTATTGTCACCGTATATCCGTAAGCCTGATCACCGTCTGGAAGAAAAACGGCGACAGCCATGAACTTCTCGTCCATGGCTGTCGCCGTTCTCGGAATCAAATCAATAGCTTTGGCGTTCAAGCTTACGCCTGCGGCATTGCGCTCATATCCATATAGGCAATTTCCCACAAATGCCCGTTCAGATCCTCGAAGCTTCTGACGTACATGAAGCCATGGTCGGCCGGTTCTTTGGACGTCTTGCCTCCCGCAGCCAACGCCTTGTCGGCGAGTTCGTCCACATGCGCTCTGCTGTCGGCCGAGAGCGCGATAATGCCGCTTGCGGCGCTGGCGACATCGGCTACCGGCTTGTTAATGAACGTCTGGAAATACGACTCCGTGTGCAGTTGAACAAACGTATTGTCGTTGATCACCATGCAGGCCGATTTCTCGTCGGAGAATTGGGGATTGAATTCGAAGCCGATGCTGTCAAAGAATTGCTTCGTGCGGTTCAAATCTTTTACCGGCAAGTTGAAAAACGTATGCGTCGATTGGTAAGCCATGAATGAGGTCACCTCGTCCTTTAGTTTGCGTACAGGCGCGCGTCCTGCTGCTTGATTTAATATACCTCATACGGAATATACGTGTCAATGCATATTTGCGAACCAGCATCATCAACAATTTGATCAAGGGGGGAAGACCGCTTCGTTTTCCTTTTCGAAGCGTATTGTTGCCGCCCGGATCCACACTTCGGATCCGAATGCCTTCTTCGGCAAGCTGCGGCGCGATGGCCTGCGTCCAAAGCGAAAGCGCCAGCTTCGAGGCCGCGAAAGGGCCAAGCAGCTTGCGGAACGTTTGGGGCCGCTTCAGCGTTTCAATACTCAACGTTTTCGTGAATTTGAGAGCCGAAGACGAGGTGTTGATCACCGTTTTGAAGCGGCCGCTTTTTAAAAGATCCTTGATTTCCATGAGTACGAAATACGGAACGACCGTCATCAGTTCATAATGCATCTCGCGTCCTTGCTTCGAACGCGAAAATGTCGTCCGCCAAATCGCCTCGTTTCAGCAGGTCGTCGATTTCATCGACTTGAAGCTCGAAGAAGGAAGATACCGCGAAGAATGTTCGGTTAAAGGACAAGAGGACAGGTCTGAGGAAGAACGGCCAAAGCCGGTTTCTCCTCTTGAAAGCATTTATTTTTCCGGATCGGTAAAAACGGTCAAGGGATCTGTATCATGATGAGCGAACCTTGTATCGCGCAACTTGCGAAAGCTTGCCGAATATATGATAATGGAATGAAGAGCCAAACAATTGGATAAACTGTTGTTACCGGAGGAGCCTGCACACCGCAGGCTCCTTTTTGTCTTTTTTAGGCTTCATCTACATCGTTATTTTCCCACCTAAAAGGAGGTACTCTATGTTTTTTTTGTCAATTCTCATTATTTTGCTTGCAACCAAGCTTGCCGGAGATCTCTCCGTCCGTTTGGGACAACCTGCCGTCGTCGGCAAACTGATCGTCGGGGTTGTGATCGGTCCGGCTATGCTGGGCTGGATCGGCAGCTCGGAAATCATGGAGGAGCTGAGCCAAATCGGCGTATTGCTGTTGATGTTTATGGCCGGACTGGAGACCGACATCAACGAACTCAGACGCTCGTTCAAATCTTCGACCGCCGTCGCTTTAGGGGGCATAATCCTCCCCTTTTTGGGCGGATATTTGGTCGGTGCAGCCATCGGAATGGAGACCTCGCACGCCATCTTTTTGGGTTTGCTGCTGTCCGCCACGTCCGTCAGCATTTCCGTGCAATCGCTAAAGGAATTGAATATGTTGAAAAGCCGAGAGAGCACGACTATTCTAGGCGCGGCAATCCTCGACGACATTCTCGTGGTCGTTCTGCTTGCGTTCGTCGTCAGCCTGTTCGGCGGGGAAGAAGTCAATTTGGCGTTAGTCATCAGCAAGAAATTCATCTTCTTCGTGATCGCCGGGTTCATGATCTGGAAAGGCGCAAAGTGGCTCATGAAATGGCTGGCGCCGCTTCGGGTGACGGAGTCGGTCATCAGCGCCGGCTTGATCGTTTGCTTTTTTCTGGCCTTCGTCGCCGAAGAGTTTGGCGTCGCGGGCATCATCGGCGCGTTTGCAGCAGGCTTGGCGATTTCGCAAACCTCGTATAAACTGGAAGTGGAGCATAAGCTGGAACCGATCGCCTATGCCATTTTCGTGCCGATTTTTTTCGTTAGCGTCGGCTTCTCCGTATCCTTCGAAGGGTTGGGAGAGCATGTAGGGCTCATCGCCGTTCTGACCGTCGTAGCGGTCGTAACCAAATTGGTAGGCGCGGGATTGGGAGCCAAACTGACGGGGTTTTCAATGCGATCCTCGATCGGGATCGGATCGGGAATGGTGTCTCGCGGGGAGGTAGCCTTGATCATCGCGACCATCGGCCTGGAAAGCGGACTTCTGCACCAAAAGTATTTTACGGTATTGGTAATCGTGGTGATCTTGACGACTTTGATTACGCCGTTTTTGCTCAAAATGATTTTCAAAGAGCGGCAAGCCAAACAGGAGCACGCCTAAGCGCCGTAGTTTTTTAAAGGAGAAACCGAAGATGACCAACCCTGGGCCGGAACTATCCGCCGCTATGCAATTCGAGAGCCGGGATTTATTGTTGAGATTCCCTCGAGACTCCGATCTGGATGATTACTTTGCCTTTTTGCAAGACCCCGAGATGATACGGCTGACAGGGTCGCAAAACGAATTTACCCGCGATGAAATCGAAGCATGGATTCGCAAAATCGGCGTTCCAAGCCGCGATCGCGTCGATTTTTTGATCGTGCTGAAACAAACGAACGAGCTGCTGGGCGAAGTCGTATTAAACGAAATCGACCCAATCAACCGCAGAGCGAATATCCGCATCGGCATCCAGGGAACGAATCACCGCGGGAAGGGCTATGGAACGCAAGCGCTTATCGAGATGCTTCGGTACGGCTTTGAAGAGCTGAAGCTGCATCGCATCGAATTGGGCGTGTATGCCTTTAATCCGCGCGCGATCCACGTTTACGAGAAGATCGGATTTCTAAGAGAAGGGGTACAGCGAGACGCCCTTTATTCGGAAGGAAAGTTTCACGATATGATCTTGATGGCGATATTGGAGGACGAGTTCCGAAGCCTTTATGAACGTTCGCGCGATGAAAAGTAACCCCGGACTATATTCTCCAATGAAGAGAGAGCCTGCGCCATGCAGGCTCTCTTTATTTGGCCCTTTCCGGGGATTGCAATCATTTCTAAAACAAATATGGTGAAATTGGGAACCAAACGTTGGCCGCTTGAGTCTAATTGTTCGAGGTGAACGTGGTGGAGCACGAATTTCTAAAAAACGTCACGACGATGGACGAGGCGTCCTTGCAGCACGTGATGAATGAATTTGGCAGCGATATTTGGAATTACGCCTATTTTCTGACCAAGAACAGGGAGCTTGCGGACGATATCACGCAGGATGTGTTTATCAAAGCCTACTATCGCATCGAATCGTTCCGGGGACAATCTTCGTTGAAAACCTGGCTGCTGACGATTACGAGAAACACCGCGTTCAGCTACAAGCGCTCCGCCTTTTTCCGCAAGGTGAACTTGTTCGCATCGATAACGTCCGCCCAAACCGGCCGATCGGCGGAGAGCGAATATATGGAAACCCGTTACGTAGACGATATCTGGGATGTGATTATGAAGCTGCCTGACAAATACCGGGAAGCATTGGTGCTCGATATCCGGTACGAGCTGTCGACGGAAGAGATGGCGAAGCTGCTGAACGTTGCTCCGGGAACGGTGAAATCCCGGCTGCACCGCGCCCGGGAAAAAGTCGAGCAAAGCCTGAAGGAGGTGCTCTCATGAATCGAGACAAACCGTCGTGGTACGAACGCGCCCGCAAAGGACCTTTTGCCAGCGATCCTTTCGACGAGCGCCTGCGGCAGGCCATTAAGCAGAAAACCGCCGGCAAACGCGATTCGGGAAGACGAACGAGCGTTGCGGCGACCTGGCTTGTCGGAGCGGCAACGGTGCTGCTCGCCGTCTTGATCGTCGCTCGGCTTCAAGATGCGATGCCTTTCAAAGGCCCCGGGGGGAGCCAACCGATTGTCAGCCCCGGAATCGGAGATATCGGCAATCACGTTGCCGTCCTACGGGCGGAAGGAACATCCGAGGCGGGCAAACTGCAGGTCGTGGCCCCGAACGGTGAAAAGCAGGAAACGCTCGGCGCCGCGAGCTGCGTAGGCCAAGAAACCGATTTTGAATTTCAAGGCAGCTATCAGGTCGTCTACGCGAAAGAGGGCGAGAACGGAACCGTCATCGCCGAATTGCCGGATCTGACCTTCATTCAGCCCTCGGCGGACACGGTCCGAATGACGAAGCTATCGTTTGCCGACGCCGATGTTTTTCTGCTCGTGCCGCAGTATGCCGATTGTCATGGCCTTTCCTTTTATGCCTATGCCGTCGACAAAAAGAACGGAGAAGCCTTCCCGCTTACGTTCCGAATGGCGGACGGCACGGAATCCGAGACCTCGTATTATCCGCCGGGTCAGCAGCCCGCGATTCGTGACGGACAGCTCGTTTTGCCATCCAGCGAAGGGCCTGGCGGAGAAACCGCCGAAGGTCCCCAAGACCGGATCTTCGACTTGAACTTAGCGGAGAAGGCGCTGGTTCAGACGCCTGCGGCCAAGGCGGGCGACGCGGGCGGAGATTCCGGCACCCAGGCGCTTACGCGATCATTTGTCTTCAGCGGTCAAACCTATACGATCTCTTATCCGAACCAAGACGCTGAATATTATATATACGCGGCCGAGACCGACAAAGGCATCGTATGGGCGCCTGCGCCGCCGCTCGGGGGCGTGGACCAGGATCTATCCATCCACCCCACCGAACCGTATACGCTCTATTTGAGCGAGAAGAAGGGCGGCGCTTTGACGGCCGAAAACGCCGTGAAGCTCTATACGCTTCCCCTGAAAGACGGAAAATCTGACGTGTTTTTAAGCGGGCTTTATCAAGCCGGAGACGATATCGTTTATTCGACCTATTCGAGGCAACCGGGGATGAACCAGCCCGAACGCGAGCAGCTGTGGGCACTGGGACTGGACGCACCGACCCAAGCCAGGCACCTGCTGGATTTTCATTCAAGCGGCGGATTTTTGTTTGAGATGGGGATTGAGCCGCAGGAGGGCGACGTCGTAACGATCAGCAAAGCCCCCGACGGCAACGATGGTTATATCACCGATGCCAACCTTTTCCGGATCAAGGAGGGAACCAAGGAAAAGCTGACGTCGTACCAAGAGGACGAAAAGGGCATCCGCTACGAGAAGAACGGCAAGATGTATACGGCGGTTTCGGTTCAATAAATGCATTCTTTTTTTGAGCAGGAAATTACAGGAATAAACTCGAAAAAGAAGTTAATCCGATAAAGTGGAGGTTTTGAAATGGCATTTCCAACACATATCGTATCTGCAGGCGGAATTGTAGAGGATGGAAACGGAAATATCCTTTTGGTAAAAGCGCATGATGATGGTTGGGTATATCCCGGTGTTGAATTTTAACGTTGCGGTGAATTATTTGGAGTATGTGACTCCGTCAACCAACGAATGTAAGGTCAAGGTTCAAAGGCATGTTTAATCGCACGATTGGATTTGACAAAATCAATAACTTATCGCGAAAGGAGGCTATGCAATATGGTGACAATTCAAGAAATCGAATATGATCGAAAATCGACCTTAAGAAATCTCCTAGAGCTCTATAAATATGATTTCACTGAGTTTGATCCTGAGGATGTAAATGAAAATGGCTTGTATGATTATCAGTATTTGGATCACTATTGGACGGAAGAGGGGAGACACCCATTTTTTATTCGCGTAAACGGAAAACTAGCTGGATTTGCTTTAGTAAGAAAGCTTGAGTCTACTGGAGACAGCAAATCCATTTATTCAGTTGCTGAGTTCTTTGTTATGAAGAAATACAGACAACTTGGAGTAGGTCAAGGCGCAGCTTATGAATTATTTAATCGATTCAGCGGCGTTTGGAAAGTTGCTCAAATCGAAGAAAATAAACCAGCTCAACTTTTTTGGAGAAAGACCATTGGGAAATATACAAATAACAACTATCAAGAAGGTAGAGAAGCCGACTGGGATGGACCTATTCAAACATTTTCGACGCGGGGAACCGCACCCTAAATAAGAGAAAGTGATTTGTGAAAGGATGGTGATTGATAGATGAGATCATCTCTGCATGGGCTTGATGTGTCACACGAAACTCGACTTTCCCGCTATGCGGACGTGTCAACTGCCTTATCTTTATTAAGTGATGAACAGCTTCGAGAACGAGTGGATGATGCTACGGTCCTTGGTACGGACATCGGTGGTACAACGGCATTGTTGCAGCTTGATAACACGTCCATATTCGTAAAGATGATACCGATTGCGGAGTTAGAAAGACGCAAAGAGAACATGATGTCCACTCGAAATGTATTCGAGCTTCCTCCATTTTTTCACTATGGCATAGGTTCAGTGGGTTTTGGCGTGTGGCGCGAGGTTGCCGCCCATACCATAACCACCAATTGGGTGTTAGCAAAAAAGTGCGAGAGCTTTCCGTTCATGTATCACTGGCGGGTGTTGCCAAGGATGAAGAGATCTTCGACCATGGATGATCCCCAGATGATTGCGTTTTGGGGTTCCGATGCAGTGCGGGATCGTCTCGAGAAAATGAAGCAATCCGTGGATTGTGTCGTACTTTTTTGTGAGTACTTCCCCTATAACCTTCATGAATGGCTTATCGAACAGGTCCAGATCGGTGAGGATGCAGCCACCTCGGCGTTCGCCATGGTGGAGTCCAACCTGCGATCCGCTGTCTCCTTTATGAATGCGAACGAGTTGCAGCATTTCGATGCTCACTTTAGAAATATACTAACCGACGGAAATCGTGTTTATATTTCGGACTTCGGTCTTGCAACATCTTCTCGGTTTGAGTTGTCAGATCGTGAATTGGCGTTTCTCGAATGGAACAAAACGCATGATGGGTGTTATGTGGTAACAGAGTTGGTGAACTGGATGGCAAGGGTTTTAGGTGGCGCGACGAAGCAAACAGAAGTGATAGACTTCATACGCCAATATGCGGATGGTGCGAAGTCCCCGGAAATAATTGAATCCGCAACGGCCATCATCAAGAGGTATGCTCCCATCGCCATGGTCATGAATGAGTTCTACATGAGTCTGGTCGAGAAGAGCAGAGATACGCCATTTCCAGCCGAGAAGATTCAAAGCATCTGTGAGAAAACGGGTTTCAGGCCCTGAGATCAAAGGGCGGTATGTGGGGACGGTGAGCCGTGCCACAAGTAACGGCAAGTATTTGACAGAAATTTACTCGTGGCGACAAGGAGTTTTGTTACCGAGGCCAAATTTTATAGAGAAAAGCGAAACAGCAAGCGAGGTTGGCGGAATGTTCGAACATTTGGTCGCGAAATTTGAAAGCGAATTGCGCAGCTATTGCCGGATGCTAACCGGAACACCGTGGGACACCGACGATTTATTCCAAGATACTTTACTGAAAGCGTTTAAAGCAAGGGAAAAGCTTTATCAGCACCCATCGCCAAGGGCGTTCTTGTTTCGAGTCGCTTCGAATGCCTGGATTGACGAATGCCGAAAAAGAAAGGCAGATGTGGGTCTGCCGGAAGGTTACGAGACATTCTCTTCAAATTCCGATGAATATTTGCTTGATATCAAGGATTCTCTGAATCTCTTGGTTTCCGCAATTCCGCCATTCCAAGCAGCCAGTGTTTTATTAGCCGATGTTTTCGGTTATCGTTCCCGGGAAATTGCAGACATGCTGGACACCACGGAAGGAGCGGTGAAAGCCGCGCTTCACCGAGCGCGCAAGCGATTAAATGCTCTCGCGCAAGATGTGGATTTGAGAGATACATACTCTAATCATAAAAATACAGAAGAACAAGATTCATTGATTCAACGGTTTTTGGAAGCGTTTCGAATGCAACAGCCCATGGCAATTGCCGGAGCGTACCGTCTCCTGATCCAGGCCGGGATTCAGGTAGTGCGTCATTCGCTGCAAGGCAAGCTGTATTTTACATTTCATGATCCTGAAGGAAATGCCTTTTCGGTATTGGCTAATTAGTCCAAATTTTTTATTTCCCTGCTGTATCATTTGTTCAAGTTCATTCGTGTATGAAGTGGAAGATCAAAATGGAAGGGAGTTTGGCGGATGAACATCAAAAATCGAATCAACACCTGTTTCATTCATTTGAAAGACTTAAAGAAAGGTAAAGAATGGTACAAGATGGTGTTTCCATTCGAGGTATCGGCAGAGGGCGATGACTTTCTTGAGTTCAAGATGGAGGGCTCAGGTCTGATTTTACTACAGTCGCATCACAAGGACATTACACCACTGCCGTATTCCGTATTTTTCTTCGAAACATCTGATGTTGAACAGGCTTTTCAGGAATTAACGCAAAAAGGCGTAAAAACAGACGGAATTCAGCCGTTTCCGGATGGGATGCGGGGTTGCCATATCTACGACCCTGACGGCAATATGTTGCTTATCTGCACTCCGCCCAAAGTATGACCGAGCAAGGCGAATAAAAATCTATGGCCATCCGTCGCTGGATGGCCATATTCATAACTTGCCGCTACAGACAGCACTGTGAACCGTGTCAAAAGTAGCGGCAAGTTTTATTGGTAGTGGACTGTCATCGACTGAACGGTTCAATTCTAGTGATGAAGCAATCGAGTCAGTCCCTCTTGGACCGTTTGAAATGGCAGATCCGGATAAAGTTCCTCAGCCGCTTTCGAACGGGTGGAGTGCTTGACCGACTCGCCGCGAATCCAGTACGACCTTTTGAGTTGGGCGACGCTGAGAATAACCTTCTGGTCTTGAGAGACGGAGCTTGCAATGATGTTCTCAATATCGTCGGACATCACCGAAATCTTTCTTACCGATCGGCCGCTCATCTTCTCCCACATCTCGATCATTTCGTTCTGAGTGATCGTGTTCGCACCGATATGGATCGCCTGATTCTCCATTTTCGGATCGTTCAGTGCACGGACGGTAACGGTTGCGACGTCCGATTCGCTCACAAACGAGCCTTTAACCTTCCCATCGCCGTACAAGTTGACTTCCTCGGGCGGAAGCGGGCTTCCGAGCTTCGTCATGTCCCCTAATGTAGCTACCCAGTAAGTAAAGAAACCGCCTGTGTGTATGAGTGTGTATGGAAGACCCGCTGCTAGTAAGGATGAGTACACGGCTGAAAAGTTGTCGATAATCAAACTTGAACCCGGAGTCGCCACGGTAAAATCCAATCCGAACGCAGAAGGTATGAAGCGTTTCACGCCAGCGTCCTTGGCCGCTTGAATGAGTGTCCTCTCGTCACCGGACTGCCAATTCACCGATGAAATGACGCAATCGACCGCCTTGCACGCCTTTAGAAGACTATCGTAATCGTCTAGATCGCCCACGTGGATCGTTGCGCCGACTGCTTCCAAAGTCTTCATCTTCTCCGCGTTCAGACGTGTCTTCGATCGTACCAACGCATGAACCTCGTTCCCATACTTCTTACTCGCTCTTAGCAATTCATTCCCAAGCAGCCCCGTAGCTCCCACGATCAACGTTTTGGTCATGACGGTTCCCCCTTTCCGATTAAACGTGTCAAATAGCCCTCTGTTATTCTTCGTACTCGTCGTGTAGGCGCCACCACGTGTACGGCGGGGTTTGAGGCCAACCTTCAGGGGAATCTTCCCAGTCCTCTTGGCGGCCGAAGGGGGTAAGGTCCAGGAAATTGAAATCGACTCTGAGTCTGTCGACGCCGCGCGACGTCGTAAAATAAGTACGAAAGATTCTGTCGTTGTCGCGAAGGAAGACACTAAGGCCAAATCCTTTGCCGACACCGCAGGCTAAGTTGAAATCGTAGCCGTTCGATGAAAACCAAGGCACACTCCAGCCCATGCGTTTCTTGTACGGTTCGATTTGCGACAGCGGCGCGGGGGAGACAAGAACGAAGGTGGTATCACGGGCGTGCAGATGGGCGAGATGGCCGATGTTGTCGACGAAGGATGAGCAGCCGCGGCAACGGTGATCGGAGCCGGGATCCATCATGAAGTGATAGACGATGAGTTGGCGGCGTCCGTCAAAAAGATCCAAAAGGTCCTCGGTACCGTTTGGACCCTCGAAGGCGTATCCGTTGTCGAAGCGGACCATTGGAAGTCTTCTACGCTCAGCGGCAAGCGAGTCTAACGCTCGTGTGAGCTCCTTTTCTTTGACAAGCAGCTTTTCGAGGGCATTCCGCCATTCGTCTTCTGGAACGACTGGCGGAAGCGCCGTTTGATCCGTCGTCATTTCTTTCTCCTCCAATCGATTGTAAGTGCTGGATCAAATACCATCTGAGACGACCACAGCATAACACTATCACTTTTGTAATGCAAGTTAAATTGCTTTTATCATGCAAGCATGATATGCTGTGGTCATGAAACGTTCAGACAATAAATCACATTGCCCGATTAACTTTTCTTTGGAGACCTTTGGCGATACTTGGTCACTGTTGATCGTCCGGGACATCGTCTATTTTGGCAAGAAAACGTATGGAGAGTTTATGGAATCCGAAGAAGGCATTTCGTCAAACATTCTTGCCAGTCGGCTTCTTCTTTTGGAGCAGAAAGGCATTCTTGTCAAAAAACCTCACGAATCCGATAAACGGAAAGAGGTTTACTTCCTGTCCGAGAAAGGACTCGACGTCATCCCGATTTTGCTTGAAATGGCCGGGTGGGGGGCAAAGCACGATCCGGAGACTGACGCGCCGCAGGATTGGATTTCGATCGTGAATGCCGATCGTGCAAAGATAATCGGTCTGATTCGCGAAACCGTGCAAGATGGAGGTTCCATTTTTACGGGCCCCAATAGCGTCATCAGTAAATTAGCTTTGATTTAAGAAGGTTTTTCAACGTTAATTCAACGACCAATCAAAGTCACTCCTACGCTGGGGTGGCTTATTGTTGTCGGTAAGCCGAATATTCCGGTTCGAAAGGAAGTACGCAGAACGTAGAATAAGCTGAACGACTGCCGTACATTCTACCATCCGACAATGGTGTAAAAAGGAGAAGATCATCGATGTCAACCTTTAAGTTTTCCGTTGGTCCCTGGAATGTTCATGAAGGTGCGGATGCTTTCGGACCCGAGATCCGGTCATCATTGACGTTGGAATCTAAGCTATTAAGGTTTAAGGAGATCGGCTTCTCGGGCATTCAATTTCATGATGACGATGCGGTGCCGGAGATGAACGATTTGTCGGAAGACCAAATCATCGCCAGCGCAGACGAACTCAAAGCGCATCTCGACGGGCTGGGACTCGAGGCGGAATTCGTCGCCCCTCGGCTTTGGATGGATCCAAGAACGGCAGCCGGGGGCTTCACGTCCAATTCCCGGGAAGACCGGGAATTTGCCCTATGGCGCTCGCTGCGCTCGATCGATATCGCCAAACGCCTCGGTACGAACCGCATCGTCTTGTGGTTGGCGCGCGAAGGCACGCTTTGCGCGGAAAGCAAGGATCCTGTCGAAGCTCTGGGAAGGCTGCGAGAGGCGGTAAACGCCATGCTGGCCTACGATCCGGAAATCCGGATCTTGATCGAGCCCAAGCCCAACGAGCCCATCGATCGCAGCTTCGTCCCGACCGCCGGGCACGTATTGGGATTCGCGAGCGGCACGACTGACCCATCCAGGGTAGGGGTTCTGATCGAATCCGCTCATGCCGTGCTCGCCGGATTGGATCCCGCGTTCGAAATGGCGTTTTCTCTGGCTCACGGCAAGCTGTGGGGCGTCCATCTGAATGATCAAAACGGCTTGCGATACGATCAGGATAAATCGTTCGGCGCCGAAAATCTCCGTTCCGCCTTCAATCAGGTCAAAGTGCTGATGGAGAACGGCTATGGAGGCGCCGGGGAATATGTCGGATTAGACGTCAAAGCGATGAGAACCCAAACCTTGGAGCACTCCTACCAACATCTGGAGAACAGTCTGCGCATGGTGAAGCTGCTGGAAGACAAGGTCAGGAAAATAGACAGCGTCCGCGTGGGGGAGCTTGTGCAGGCGCGCAATTACGAGGCGGTCGAAATGTACATGCTGGAATTGTTGCTCGGTGCGGCGGAAAAGTGATTCGTTGTGTTCATGAACGGCTGTACCCGGGCGAGGGCTTCATCGACTTGCCAACCTTAAACTGATCACCAACAAACGCAAGATCATCGACTGATTTAATCGATCATAAAGAAAGAAAGTTATTTTGTGGAAAACCATCTTCAATTGGGAAAGGCAATTGTAATTGAAGGCAGTATGGCAGGTTTGATGATTGCTCGCGTAATGGCGGACGTAAATCACAACAAGATGATTACGGAAAATCTGTTTCCTGGCTTCGAGGAGGAATTGGCTGCGCTTGGCTCGCCTTCCTCTCTCAATAAGACAGTGCATATTGTTAATGAAACGAATCCATTTCCTTCCACGTAAACTGTCCGGGGCGGTTTGTCGCATGTCCACAAGCGCCGCGCGGAAAAAAACGGATTCCCTTTACAGAATGCGTTCGACGGGTTTACACTTGGATGGAAATTCGACCGACAGGAGAAGTGGCAATGAACATCCGCTTAGGCATCCTCTCCCGAAAGATCTCGATTCGAAACCAAATCATTTTCCTCATCACGCTCATTTTGATTCTACCGTTTTTATTCACGTTCTATTTTTTGGACAAGCCCTTGGAGAAGACGATCAAAACGAAGATCGGCACTTCCGCCCAGGAAGCGCTCACGCTGGCGGGCCGAAACATCGAATACGCGACGGAAGAGATGTTCGCGGCTTCCAACGAGATCGTCCAAAGCCCGCGCGTCCTTCAATTGTTGCAAGAACCGGAAGCGCTTACGCCTTATGACGTCTATGTGCTGCAGCATACCGAGTTGAATAAAGTATCGAGATCCAACCATACGTCCTACGTCGCGGTACTGGATTACAATGGCGGCATGACGACGTCGAGGTATACGGATCCGCGCGTCTACGCGGATATCATGCGGAGCGACTGGATGGCGCGATTGAACGAGTCGCCGGATTTGCTGCTATGGGTGTACCGCAGCTCGAATTATTCGTTCGCCGACAAGCGCCCGACGATCTCCCTCGCGCAGATCATCCGGGAACCGCAGACGCACCGCAAGCTGGGCGTGCTGCTCTACAGCAAAGCGGAAGAGGACGTGTACAGCTACATGACCGGGCTGGAAGGGGAGGTGTACCTGACCGATGCTTCCGGCACGATCATTTCCGGCGGCGACAAAACGAAGCTGGGCTCCAACTTGCCGAACGCGTATGCGATCATGGACCGGCAGGACGTTTCCCGCGGACAAGCGACGGTCGGAGAAGGCGCGGACAAGAAAATCATCAACTATTACAGAGTGAGCCAGACCGGCTGGACGATCGTGCAGATCATTCCTTACAATACGGTGTTCAAAGAAATTTACGATCTTCGCAAAAGCAATTTCGCGGTGTCCGGCGTGATCGTCGCCTTGTTCGTCCTGCTCACCGTCGCGATCGCCAACGGCATTTCGCGGCCTCTCGTCGTGATGGTCAAGAAGATGACCAGCATGGAGAACAATCAGTTCAACAGTCCGATCACCGTCAACGGGCCCAAAGAAATTTCCGTGCTTCAAATGACGTACAATCAGATGCTCGGGCAGCTCAAAGATTTGCTGCATCGCGTGAAGGACGAATACAAGCAAAAGGAGGAGATGCGTTTTCGCGCGCTGCAGGCCCAGATCAACCCGCACTTTCTCCTGAACACGCTGAACAACATCAAGTGGACCGCCTACATCAGAGGCGAGAAGGAAGTCGGCCAAATGCTGTCGAGCCTCGCGGGACTGATGGAAGGCAGCATCGTACGGGAAAGCAGCATGAACACGCTCGGGGAGGAAGTGGAATACGTCCGGAACTATGTAACCCTGATGAAGCTGAAGTCGGGGGAAAAGCTGCAAGCCGTATTCGACGTGCCGGATGAGCTGCTGCAAGCCGAGACGATCAAGTTCATGCTGCAGCCGATCGTGGAGAACAGCATCGAGCATGGCTTGGAAAAGGCGCCGGGCAAAGGCAGGATCGAGATCAAGGCGACACAGGAAGCAGGTTTGCTTGTGCTGACGGTGATGGACAATGGCGTGGGGATCGACGAACGGCGCTTGGAGGAAGTCCGATGGTGGTTGTCGGAGGACGAGAAGAAAGCCGATCTGGAAGGTACAGCGAAACGAATCGGGCTCAGCAACGTGCACGATCGCATCAGGCTGCAGTACGGCGACGGCTTCGGTCTGTCGATCGACAGCGCCGCCGGCGAAGGAACGACGGTCGTTTATCGGCTGCCGCTTCTCGACGGGAAGGAGGGGACATACGGTGCCGATTAACGTCATGGTGGTCGACGACGAGTTGATCGTCCGCATCGGCATGAAATCCGTCATCGATTGGGAAGGAAACGGATTCCGATACGCGGGAGAAGCGAGCGACGGCTTGGAAGCGCTAGCCATACTCGACGCGGTGAACCCGGACATTCTGTTGACGGACATCAAAATGCCGAACATGAACGGGATCGAATTGATCGAAACCGTCAAGCGAAGCAAACCGGGCGTCCGGATTCTCGTGCTGAGCAGCCACGACGAATTCGACTATGTGAAAAACGCGATGAAGCTGGGAGCCGACGATTATGTATTGAAGGCGTCGGTCGACCCGGACAAGCTGATCCGGCTGCTGCGCGAAGCGGCGGGCAAGCTGAAGCCGGAGCGCCATTTGGAGTCGGTGTCAGTTGCTGCGACATCCGGAGGAGAAAGCCGTACGCAGTCGGCGCCTCAAGTCCTTGCGTCGGAGGCGTTGATGCTTCGCGCCATCGAAGGGCGGCTGGAGCCGGATGAACGCAACCTGCCTTCGCTGGCAGAGGCCTTTTCCGGGCGGTTCGCGTACGTGACGGTCGCGCGAATCGCGGATGACGAAGCCTGGACGGGAAATGGACATGGAGACGAATGGGCGTCATCTCCGGCGGCGCTGGAGACGCTGGTTCACGTGCTCGAACTGAATGCCCGCAAATGGGCACAGGCTTCTTCGGTGAAAGCTTCGGAACGCGAGGTCGCGCTCGTCCTCTGGTTCACCGAGCAACAACCGCGGGACAGATTCGCCGAGATCGGCTCAGACTTGGCGATCGCGGCTGCCCGATTCGCCGGCGCCACGATCGAAGTCGGCTTCGGCGGGCACTGCCGGGAAGCGGGGGAGCTGGCGAGAGGGTACGCGCAGGCCGTGCAAGCGTTGGAGGGCGGCTTTTATGGCGGAGGCGACCGGGTGTTCGTCTTCGGCATACCGGAGCCGGTCGCCGACGCCGGGGTCCGTCTTTCGCTTTCCAAGACGCAGGAGAAGGAACTCGCGCTCGCCGTCGAGCGATTGGACGAGAGGGACATCGCCCGTCTCGTCGGGACGTTCTTCGCGAACCTGAAGGCCATGAAGCCTCCGGTAGCCCAAGCGATCCAAGCGTGCTTGGATCTTTACTACGCGCTGAAGGGCCATTTTCGCAAGCTCGGCGTTTCCGGGGAAGATCCGAAATTCGAAGTCGAAAGGCCCGACTATAGGGCGATTATCGGTTTCTCGAAAGTTTCGCAAGCCGAGCGCTGGTTCGACCGTTACGTCTCCGGCAGCCTGCAGGCGGTTCGTTCCCTATCGCGCGACCGGGGACGGGAAGAAATTCAGTCGCTCGTCGCCTATATGAGGGAACATTATGCCGAGAGTTTCACCTTAAAACAGGCGGCGACGATGACGAGAATGAGCGAAGGGTACTTGAGCTTTGTGTTCAAGAAAGAAACCGGCACGGGCTTTGTCGAGTTTTTGAACGAACTTCGGATCGAACGGGCCGCCCAGCTGCTCAGAGATACGCATCTGCCGAGCTATGCGATCGCGGAGCGGGTCGGTTACGACAATATCAACTATTTCGGCCGCATTTTCAAGAAAGTAAAAGGCATGAGCCCGAAGCGATATCGAGCGAACTATACGATCGGATCGGCGACCTCCATTCCTACGGAATAGGAGGTTTTTTTCTGAAAACGCATGATTGTGAATCAACGTCTAAAAATCGTGAACATAACGCTCCTAGCATCAAGGAATCGTGGTGGTTGTTCGGAATAGCGTTCCTGTTTCTGTCCATCCGGGCTTCCTATACTGAGGATGTAAGCGTTACATCAATCGCTGACATTCAGTCGAGAGAGCGAGGCAGACGATAGTGGGAAAGATCAAAGTAGCGGTTATCGGCCTGGGCGTGATGGGCCAGACGCACGCGCGGATCTATTCGGAAATGGCCGGCGCGGAGCTGGCGGCGGTGTACGACATTTACAGGCCGCACGCGGAAGAGACGGCGAAGAAGTACGGCGCCTGGGCGGCGGACAGCCTGGATGCCTTGTTCGGAATGGCGGAGCTGGACGCGGTAAGCATCTGCACGTCGGATGACCAGCATTACGAGCTCGCGATGCTCGCCTGCAAACACGGCAAGCACGTGCTGATGGAGAAGCCGCTCGCGACCGACTTGGACGAAGCGAAAGCGATCGTCGAGCAGGCGGAGGCTTCCGGGATTAAGCTCATGGTCGGACATACGCTTCGTTGGGACCCGCGATATTACCACGCCCGCGAAACGGTGGCGTCCGGCAAAGTCGGCAGCCCGCTTCACCTCTATGCGAGACGGAACAATTCGTACCAGAACGGGCTCAGACTGAAAGGCCGAACCTCCGTGCTCATGTTCCTCGGCGTGCACGACATCGACGCGATCGAGTGGGTGACCGGGGACCGCATCGTCGAGGTCTACACGGCGGAGGTTCGCAACCGCTTGAAAGAGTTTCAGGTGGGCGATGCCGCGATCACGACATTCAAGATGGCTTCCGGCGCCGTCGGCAGCTACGAGACGAGCTGGGTCATGCCGGATCATTATTACGAGCTGGACGCGAAGCTGGACATCATCGGAACGGCCGGCGCAATCAACATCGACATCACGGGTCAAAACGTACAGCGCCACGCGGACGGGCGGTTTTCCTACCCCGACACGATGTACGGCATGGAAATGTACGGCAGGCTGACAGGCATCATGAAAGAGGAGTTGACCTCCTTCGTGCTCGCGGTGGCCGAAGACGCGCCGCTGCCGATCTCCGCCAGGGAAGCGTACCGCGCGGTGCAAATCGCGGCCTGCATGGAACGATCGCTGTCGACCGGGCTTCCGGTCGCCGTGCCGGCATCCAACGATTCATTCCAAGAGGGGGAGCAATAGATGAATAAAGGGGCAAAATGGGGAGCGTTCTCGCTGCTGGCGGTTTCGGTGCTGGTCGGGGGCTGCGGAAGCAACGGAAGCAATTCAGGCGGGAATGCCGGGGCCAGCGCGAGCGGTTCCGCTGCCGGCGGGGATATGCCGTACAAGGGGAAAGAAATCACCGTGCTGCTCGAAGGACATTCGACGAGCAACGCGATCCAGAAATTATTGCCGGATTTCGAAAAGAAGACGGGCATCAAGGTCAATTTGGAAATCGTCCCCTACAGCGACCTGACCTCCAAGGCGCTGATCAACTTCTCGAGCCGGTCCGGACGATACGACATCGTCATGGACGATATCGTGCATGGCTACGGATACGTTAATGGGGGATATGTCGAACCGCTGGATTCGCTCGCTTCGAACGCATCGATCAGCGGGGACTTTGACCAAGCAGACTTTGTTCCGGAATACTTGAACGCGATGAAGATCGACGACAAGCTGTACGGACTCCCGGTCTACGGCGAGAGCACCTTCCTCATGTACCGCAAAGACCTGTTCGAGCAATACGGCATTCAAGTGCCGAAGACGTTCGACGACCTGATGGAAGCCGCGAAGACGGTCAAGGAAAAGTCGAACGGGGAAATCGCAGGCATCACCCTTCGGGGAGAGCAAGGCATTCAAAACGTCTACGTATGGGCGACGTTCCTGTGGGGCTTCGGCGGCCAGTGGCTGAACGAGCAGGGGATGACGGATCTCGAATCGCCGGAAGCGGTCAAGGCGCTCCAATTCTACAAGGACATTCTCAACCAGTACGGCCCGACCGGCGTGGCGAACTTCGGCTGGCAGGAAAACCGCCTGTTGTTCCAGCAAGGCAAAGCGGCGATGACGATCGACGCGACGGTAAACGGCGCGTACAACGAAGATCCGAAGGAATCCTCGATCGTCGGCAAGGTCGGATACGCGCCCGTGCCGACGCAGACCGACCATCCGAAGGGCGGCGCTTCCTCGCTGGCCGTCCACGGCATGTATTTGTCCAAGGAAAGTCAGAACAAAGAAGCGGCCTGGTTGTTCATGACATGGGCGACCGCCAAGGAACAGCAGATTCAATCGATGTCGATCGACCCGAACTCCGGCGTGTCATCCTTGGCCGCGATGAAGGACGAAGCGTTCCTGACCAAGTTCGGCGCGTTTAAGGACACGATGCTGGAAGCGATCGCGAACGGCAACACGCAATATTTGCCGCAAATTCCGCAATCGAACGAAATCATCAACAACACGGGCGTCGCCATCTCCAAGGCGCTGCTCAACAACAAATCGCCGGCGGACGCGCTGAAGGAAGCCAACGGATTGAATAACAAGCTGCTGTCCGCGAAGTAAGGCGGACGGGAGCGGGAAAAACGGGCCGGGCCTCCGGCGGGCGCCCACGTGGCCCGCGCCGGAAGCCCGGTTCTCTTGAGGGGTGAACGGATGATTCGGCAACTGGTAAATAGATCCCAAGCCTGGATCCTGCCGACGATGCTCGTGCTTGGCGTCATGTCGGCGATCGTCATGGGATATTCGATTTATATGGCCGTGCGGGACATCAATTTGATCAAGTCGGCCAGCTCTTTCGTCGGCGCCGACAACTTCTCGGCCCTCTTTCAGGACGCCAGAGCCTGGGGGTCACTGAGCCGAACGGTCGTGTTCTCCGTGTCGGCAACCGCGGTCGAGCTGCTGTTCGGCCTCGGACTGGCGCTGTATCTGAACCGTCCCTTTTTCGGGCGCAAGCTAGTCCGGACTCTGCTGCTCATTCCCATGATCATGACGCCGGTCGTCTCCGGCCTGATCTGGCGCGTCTTTTACGATCCGAACAACGGCATCGTGAACTATTACTTGGGCCAACTGGGACTCGGCGACAAGCATAATTGGCTGGGCAGCACGGATCTGGCCATGGTGTCCGTCATCATCGCGGATGTGTGGCAATGGACGCCGTTCGTGTTCCTCATTCTGGCGGCCGGCCTCGACGCGATGCCGAGTGAGCCGCTGGAAGCCGCGGAAGTCGACGGCGCCTCGTCCTTCCAGCGATTCTACCACGTTGTGCTTCCGCTGCTCGCGCCGTCGCTGATGATCGCGTTCCTGCTGCGGATCATCGATAGCGTCAAGACGTTCGACATCATCTACGTCATGACCCGCGGAGGTCCGTCGCTCGCGACGGAAACGACGAACATGTACGCCTACATCCAAGGCTTCAACAATTTCAACATCAGCTACGCGACGGTCATCAACCTGACGATTACGGTGATCATTACGTTTCTATTCACGACGTTGTACGCGCGGCTGTCGAAGGCGAGAAGGTGAGGGTGGCGATGAGAAAGAGGAATGCCGCGAGATCGGCTTTGTTTTACGCTGGCGTCGCCTGTCTGCTAGTCTTTTTCATGGTGCCGCTGGTTTGGTTGATATCCACTTCGTTCAAAAACAGCCGGGACGCGTTCGCGATTCCGCCCAAATGGTTGTTCCAACCGACGCTGGACAATTACGCGAACGTGTTCGACCGTTCGGACTTTTTCAAGGCGTTCGGCAACAGCGTGTTCGTTTCGCTCGTCTCCACGCTGCTATGCCTGTGTCTGGCCGCGGTGACGGCCTACGCGCTTGCGTATTTTCAGTTTCCCAGAAAGTCCAAAATCATGACGTTCATTTTGAGCTCCAGAGTCGCGCCGCCGATCCTGATGCTGCTTCCGGTCTATTTCATCTCCGTGCAGCTCGGCGTCAACGATTCGTACGCACTGCTCATTTTCATGTATATGCTGATGAACCTGCCGTTCGCCGTTTTGATGCTAGTCACGTATTTTGAGGATATCCCGTCGGAAATTCGCGAGGCGGCGTTCGTAGACGGCTGCTCGGAGACGAGGACGTTTTTCAAAGTGATTCTCCCGCTGGCCCGGGGCGGGCTGGCGGCCACGTTTATTCTGTCGATGGTGCTGGCGTGGAACGAGTTTCTGATCGGGCTCGTCATGACGGGCAAAATGACGCAGACGCTGCCGGTGCTCGTGACCTCGTTCATGACGTTCCAAGGCACGGAGTGGGGACCGCTCTCCGCCGCAGGCACGTTTATTATGCTCCCGATGCTCGTCTTCGGCATTTTCGTGCAGAAGCACCTCGTAAAGGGCATGACGATGGGAGCCGTGAAATAATGAAACGGGAGGAATCAACGATGAACCAATCCACATCTCTTTTTCCGGACCGGGGCTTGATCGTCTCCGCGCAGGCGCTCGAGGACGAGCCGCTGCACGGCGGGGACGCGATGGCGAAAATGGCGATAGCCGCGAAAGCGGCCGGGGCGATCGGGATCCGGACGAACGGCGTTCATGATATCCGCGCGATCAAGGAAGCGGTGGACTTGCCGGTCATCGGCTTGATCAAGAGAGTCATTCCGGGGTCGGACGTCTTCATTACGCCGACGGCGGACGAAGTGGCCGCGATCGCGGACGCGGGAGCGGAGATCGTCGCGATGGACGTGACGGACCGCGAAGGCCGTCTCGAGAAGGTACGGGAACTGTTCGCGATCGCGCATGGGCGCGGCATGGCGGTCATGGCCGACGTGTCCACATTCGAGGAAGGCGTGGCGGCCGCCCGGCTGGGCGCCGACTTCGTCGGAACGACCCTCTCGGGGTATACGTCCTACAGCGCACAACAGGAAGGACCGGACCTGGAATTGATTCGTCGTCTGAGCACCGAGTTAAGCGTGCCGCTCGTCGCGGAAGGCCGCATCTGGACGCCGGAAGAAGCGGTTGCCGCGCTGAACGCCGGCGCCGATTACGTTGTCGTCGGCAGCGCCATTACCCGACCGCAGCTCATCGCCGCCCGATATGTAAGGGCGATTCGGCAGAAGCTCGGCTAGGAGGGATCCGGCGATGAGGACTTCCATATACGACCCGGGCGCCGATTACGCGATCGGCATCGACGTCGGGGGCACGAAAATCAACGCCGGCATCGTGGGCAGCAACGGCGAAACGCTGTTATCGGTCAGTCTGCCGACGAAAGCCGGATCGAGCACGGTCGGCGATCGGATCGCCGTCGCCGTCCAGCGTCTGCTGGACTGGGTGCGGGAGCAAGGGGAAATCGAGCGCAAGGGCAAGGAAATGTCCATCAGGGGGATCGGCATCGGAACGGCCGGCCAAGTCGACTGGCGGACGGGAGCGATCCGATATGCGTCCGATCTGTTGCCCGGGTACACCGGTACGCCGTTAAAGTCCGACATGGAAAAACGATTCGGCTTGCCGGTCGTCGTCGATAACGACGTAAACGTGCTGTCGCTGGCCGAAAAGCATGCCGGCATCGGGAAAGGCGCGAAGCAGATGATCTGTCTCGCGCTCGGAACCGGAGTCGGCGGCGTCCTCGTCAACGACGGCAAGATCGTACACGGCGTGTGGGGAGGCGCCGGCGAAATCGGGCATCTGAGCGTCGATTACCGCGGTCTCCCGTGCATTTGCGGCGGAAGAGGCTGTCTGGAAGCATACGCTTCGGGCACATCGATCGCCAAGCGGATGAACGAACGGTTGGCGGAGGCCGGCGCGGATTCTCTAGGCGGCCCGCTTGATACGCGGGCTACCGTCGACCGATGGCAGGCAGGCGATCCGCTGGCGACGGCTGTCATGGATGAAGCGATCGAAGCGCTCGGATCGGCCATTTCCGGTTTGCTGCACGTCTTCAATCCCGAGCTGGTCGTGATCGGGGGAGGACTCGCGGACGTTGGGGAGCCCCTGCTTAGTCGAATCCGTGAGGAGACGCGTAAGCGGACGATGCCGTCGTTTTATGACGGGGTGCGGATCGTGCTTCCGAGCCACGGAAATTACGGCGGGATGATCGGGGCGGCGATGCAGCTTTGGGAATATAGATAAACGATGATGAACCTTTCTATTGAATATTAGCGTTTGAAAGCCTGGTTCCAGCTTGTTTGGATTCAGGCTTTTTGCCGTCGGCCGCCGCTATTCGTATGGTGCAGATGAAGGTGGGGAAACTTAAGGGATGGCAATATAGCGACGGAGGGAATTCGATCGTGGATTTTTTCAAAGGCCAAGACACATTAACGGCAATAGAATGGGTGATACGAAGCGTTGTCGGATTTGGATTTCTGATCATCGCTGCCAAACTGATGGGTCAGCGTTCCATCTCTCAACTTCGATTTCTTGATTTCATTATCGCGCTTACGCTCGGCAATATTATCGCCCATCCGCTCTCAGACCAGCATCTAGGGTTAAAGGGCTCCATCATTTCGACCTTTTCGCTTGTTATTCTATACATAGCCGCCATCTGGTTCAGTCTGAAAATCCCGCTGCTCAAACATTTATTTGATCCGCCGGCGATAACCCTTGTTCTGGACGGAAAGCTTGATTATCGGAACCTATCGAAAGCAAAGCTGTCCATTGAATTCTTATATTCCGAACTACGAAAATCGAATGTAGAAGACATCTCGAAAGTCGCCTATGCAGCATGGGAACCGGGCGGTAAACTATCCGTGATCCTAAATACAGCTTATCAGCCTGTAACTCCAGCTGACTTGAAGCTGAACACACCCCCCTTCAATCTAACGAAACCGATCATTACGGACGGCCACATGGCGCATGCGCTGCTGCGCGAGCTCGGCAAGGACCGAACGTGGCTGGAAACGGAAATACGTCCCCATGAAATCAATCGCATCATTTTGGCAACGGTTGACAGCAAGCTCACTGTTCAGGTTCATGTGGTTCGGCAGGAAGGAACAACATGAAGGAATCGTGTCACATTTACGAACAAAGCTATCCATAGACTGGATAGCTTTGGGTCCGGTTATTTTTTGGCGGCTAACCAGGAGACGACCGTGTTAATCTGTTCGTCAGTCAGTGTCCCCTTGAAAGCGGGCATGCCGCCGCCTCCGTTGCTAATCTGCTTGCGAATGTCATCTTCGGACATCATCGAACCGACCTTTGTGAGAGCCGGCCCCATCGCTCCCTGTAACTGATCGCCGTGGCAAGACAGACAATTGCTTTTGTAGATTGCCGTCGCCGCTTCGGTATTGACCCCCGGTGCAGCTTCGCCGGAAGCTGTCGCTGAGGGGGCGGGTTCGTGCGGAACGGAAGGCGTTTCGTCTTTTCGGAGGGAGTTGTACATCAGTAGGACGGCGAACAGACAGCAGGCTGTCAAAAGGCTGGGTACGATCCATTTTCGCATGTTTGATATCCTCCTTCGATGCATCGTCTGAATTAGATTACCCATTTTGATGAAGTTTAAGTTGGATGCCGTTTGTTAACGAGCACTCCATAATCCATCCGAATTAGAAAGTTAATGAGATTAAATATACAATTTCATTGATAATTCAGACTTGTCGAAGAAGACGGCGCCAAGGCGATGAAAGACGATTTGAAAAGTTGGAAAGACGTTTTGGAAGCCGCGCTTTCATACCGTTTTGACTATTCGTTTCGCACTTTTTAAGATTTGGTTGATTGTATTAATCAATCATCGAAACCGTACCTCCGGGTTGGACTCGGGGTAGAGGGCGAGCGTGCGGGAGGGGGGGGTGATGTTGAACTTGCATCGCGAACAATTATGGGGGGGCGTTACGTGCAAGAAATCGGAGGCTACCGGATTCCTTCGATCGATATGCTCATGGGGCTTATCGTATCTCCTCAATAAAACACAGCGTCTTTGGGCGGAGGTTCTTTTCGTGAAGTGAACCTTCTAGATTCCCCATCTGCGACCTTATACATTGATTTGATCATTTGGAACTAGGTGGAAATACAAAATGAAGTAAAAGTGCATCGAATTCTTCATTGAATCAGGCGAAAATGCTCATTTCTTTCCAGAATTCTCCTGTGTTACATTAGGGGCGCCAACCAGTATTGCGGCGATCTGTCGCACAGGAGGGGAACGATGATGAAACTGGCGTTTCGCAAGGCGGCGTGGTTGTTCCTTTGTTTCACGACGTGCTTCATGGTTCCGGCGATCGCTTATGCCGATGATGGCGCACCACAGGCTCGTTTGAAGGAGGTTTATCGCACCGATGGGCAGATACTTGACTTCAACACGGAAAAGGCGCTCGTTTACAAGCCGCAAACTCAGCAAGTCCTGATCGAGCCGTTGGACGGGAGCACAGCGTTTGAGATTGCAACAGGGATTGAAACGAAACCGGATCAGGCTGCACTTACGACGGAGGGAGCTATTTTTCACCTGCCGGGAGTGAAGGGGGAATCGATCGAGTATCGCAACGGTACGCTTCAGAGGCTGCAAGCGTATTATTGGACGGTAAACGGTCCATATGTGGCCTATTATGACAGCTCCGGTACGAACGGCTCTATGGACGGGCCGGGGACGAACGGACTTCGGCTGCGCCACGGCGATACGGTGGAGACAATTGTTAACCCCATTAATCATTATTGGCCGCTTGGAGAGGCAATGATTCTGGATGATGGAACCGTTCTATATTCCTTCGTGGAGCAATTGTTCCGTTACCGGGCTGGCGAGAGTTCGGCCTTGACGGAAAAGCCCGCCTCTCTAAACGAGATGGAGACGGACGACAACAAAATCGCGTCGGATGGCCAATCGATACTATATTTGAACTTGAATCCCGACCCTGTCATTCAACTCCTCACCGATTCGGAGCCCATCACATTATCCGGCCCTTATTCAGACCTCTTCGGTAAATATGCGGATGTCCTTCGCCAGCAGAATCTGGCTATCGCAGGAGGTTGGGCCGCATTTCCGCGATTGGACGAAGATCGGCAGGTTACGCTCTGGCTTCGCTCTCCGGAAGGCGAAGAAAAACAGATCGGTTCAGGCAGCGCCGGGTACAAACTGCAAGCGCTGTCTCCTGCCGGGGATGTGGTCTACAGTCTGACGCAAGCCGGGTCGACCCACTATTTCCTGAACCGCGCGGACGAGGAGAGAGGAGCGCGAGTCGAAACGGAACTTCCGACAGGCGAAGCAAGATGGCTGAATGATGCCTGGTGGTTTTCGACGGATACCGGCGTATATCAACTGTCCGAGGAAGAGCCCTCGATCGAAGCGTTGACGGCTGATCCTGGCGAGCTTCGACTGCTGGCGGGCGAAGAACGGCAGCTTGCCATTACGGCTCATTCCGCAGGCGGCCAGGTGATGGAGGTCACGGAAAGCAGCGGGTATCTATCTTCCGATCCAACGGTTTGCACTGTCGGTCCGGGAGGACTCGTCAAAGGCGTGGCGGCCGGTACCGCTCAGATCACCGCATCCTATGGAGGGAAAGAAGTAAAGGTAGCGGTCCAGGTTGAGAATGCCGCTCCTGCCGTGGAGAGCTTGCACTTCACGCCAAGCGAACTCCAGACCGAAGTCGGCTTAACAAAACCGTTCCAGTTGTTTGCGAAATACAGCGACGGAACGGAGAGGGAAGTGACTGCCGAATCTGAACTAACCTCTTCCGACGCTTCAATTGCAGTCCTGTCTGCGGCGGGGAACGAAGTGAAGGGCGTTGCGACGGGTACTGCGATCATCCATGCCTCCTTCGAGCGTGCTTCAGCAGCGCTGACCGTGAACGTAGTAGCTCCCGGCGGCTACGTGAAGGAACTGTTCACGCTCGGCGAGAAGTGGAAGCTGACGGTAGGGCAGTCGCGAAACCTTGTGGTCTATGCGGACTATAGCGATGGACGTTGGGAGGATGTGACGAGTCGTTCTGCCTATCGCTCCTCCAATCCCGCCGTTGCAAGCGTGGATGCCGAAGGGAGGGTAACAGCGATATCTCCTGGCGTTGCCAATGTGAAAATTACGTTCAATGGCGTGCAGAAGCAAATCAAGATCAAAGTATCAAAATCATGAAAACGAGAACAGGATCCGACCCGCGCACTGATCGCGGGTTTTTCTTTTGGAGGGACGCCCATAATCTTGCCACAAAATCCCTGATCTTGTATGCTGATTCCATTGCGATTCTTGCAGCGTCGTTTCGCCTGCATGTTCGCGAAATTCTCTCTAAGATGAGCAGGTGAATGTATGAAAAGAAGTTTGGTTATCGCGATGCTTGCGATTCTCGCCATCGGCTTCATTTCCGTCCCGGATCAGGCTGCCGAAGCGGCGTCGCCTGCCGTGGCCTCGGGGGATCTGAAAGCGAGCAAGCTTACTTTCGCCTATGCGGATCTAACCGGACAGCGGCTGCTCGGGTTTGAGAGCTCGAAGCCGAAGCGGTTCGTCAAGGCGGTATTCGCCCCGGGCACAACACTCGACACGAAGTATGTGAAACACCAGAAGGAGAGCGACAAGAGCAACGGCCGGCAAACGGCGTGGAACTTCGACGATGACGAAGGAGAGCTGTATTCGATCGCCAAAGGCAAGGTCGCGCCAAACGATTCGGTGCTGCTGGCCGAGAAAGACGCTTTTGAAGACCACGTCTTTCTGAGCTACAAGCCCGTATCCAAAGGTACCTTCTCCAAATCAGTCATTACGCAAATCGAGAAGCAGAAAAAGCGCAAGGTCGCGAAGCAAGGGCTGATCGGGCAAGTTAAACCGGACGTGTCGATCGGGCTCGTCGAATATGTGAAGGCGAAAGGGCAGAAGCCGCTGGCCAGCCTCGTTCTTTCGACAAAAAAGGGGCCCCTGCTGCTCGATTTCGTCGGCAACGACGATCCGAATTCCACCTGGCGGGTGGACGACGGCGGCACGATCACGCCGGACATGTTCCGCATTTTGTTTGTAACCGAGTCCAAGCAAGGTTACAGCTTCGCTTACGAGTGGAGCGGAGCCGAAGGCTACTCGCTTGAGGTACTGCAGCAGCAGGGCGGTAAGTTAAGGAGCGTGCTGCACGGCAGCCGGTACGCCGCGCCGATTTGATCTAGATCTTCAACATTGGGCTCATGACCATACAGTGGAAAGCGATCTTCCAATGCGTACAAAGCGACGAGAAGCTTGAGAAATCAAGCTTCTTTTGTTTTGTCCAAAATCGAAATTTATCATTGACCGTACGTTCAGTCATAAAGTATGATACAGGAGAAGCAAAACAATGAAACACGAGAAGGGAGCAGATGATGGATGAATTTGAGCTATACGACTTATGGAAGCGGCCCTGTTATCGTTTTAATCCACCCCGGCGGCGTTGATTCGAGAGAATGGCAAGGTCTTGTGCCGTTGCTTGCAAAGACCCACCAAGTCGTGATCTTTGACGCTCGCGGAACCGGTCGTTCTCCTGCCCCGCAAGAACCAATGCAACCCGTAAAAGACGTGCTCGAGTTGTTGGATCATCTGAAGCTGGATCGGGTTACGCTCGTCGGCCATTCCATGGGCGGGGAGCTCGCCACGAACTTAACATTGTCCTACCCGGAAAGGGTCGATCGTTTGATCGTTGTCGCCCCTGCATTGACGGGTTTTTCCTTTTCGGACACGTATACGGGTTGGATGCAGGAATTAAATTCATTCGCTCCGGATATCGAGAAAATGACACGGTTTTCATTGGATGCAGCCATCTACAAAAACGTTATGGCGAGCGACTATCGAGATCTTTTTATAGACATGCACACGCAGTACTTTAAGCGCGTCTTTACGGAGTGGCGCAGTTTCGAAGTCATCTGGCCGCAGCCTCCGGCGATTGAACGTCTGGAAAACATTAAAGTGCCTACACTATTCGTATACGGGTCGGATGAATGGAGCGATATGTCCGATATCGCGGCGGAATTCAAGCGTGTCCCCAAAATCTCTTTTGCGAAGCTTGAAGGCGCGGACCACATGATTCCTTTGACGCATTTTAAGGAGCTTTCTTCGCACATTCATTCTTTTTTACACGACCATTTTACCCATTCAGCAGCGTATCAACAGGAGTGATCTTTTCATGCCTCGCAGCCGCGAAGAGAACGAACGTATTCGCCAATTGACGATGACCAATATAGGCGCAGCAGCCATGGAAATCTTTCTGGAACGCGGTTATCATGCTTCTACGATCGAAGACATTGCCAAGCGGGCCAACGTGGCCAAAGGATTGATTTATCATTACTTCAAAGGGAAAGAAGGGCTGTTGGCAGAAATCGTTCGCGGTCGAATGAACGAGATCGCCGAGGTCGTCGAGGCCGCATCCTTGCTGCCGTCAGCAGAAGATCAACTTAGGGGGATCGTCGATGGAGCGCTGGGACTTGTTGAACGGAATCCCAGGGCATATCGCTTCTTCCTTCACCTGCAGACCCAGCCCGATGAAGATGTTGTTTTAGCCAAGTATAGCGAAATGTTAAATCGAGAGATGTCCAAACAGTTCGAAGTCCAGTGCGAAACGTTCAAGCGTATGGGAAACGAAAACCCAGAACTTCGCTCCTTATATTTTTCCTCCGTGCTCCATGGCATCATGCTGTTGAAATCAATCTATCCCGGTTATCCGCTGAAGGAGATCAAGGAGCAAACGATTCGGGATTTCTGCGCGAATGAATCGTGACGGAATCGCACGCGACGGCAGCCGGTCATCACGACCGGCTGCCGTTTGCTGCGTTTCCATCCCTGCTGTCCATACCGCCATCCCATGCTTGACGGGCTTGGGTCCGGGAAGCCGGCGGGCGAAGCGGGCGACTTGTTTTGCAATTTCCAAGGATTGTACTATGATGAATTTGATAGCTTGTAAACCGCATTCGAAGGAGTAGTTTCAATGGCGCGCGTTTTATTTATCAATGGCGGATCCGAAGGACATCTCAACCCCACGGTCGGCGTCGTGCAAGAGCTGATTTCGCGCGGTGAAGAGGTCGTTTACTTTTGTATCGAAGCATTTCGGGAGCGGATGGAGCAGACAGGGGCTACCGTACGCACCTTTGACGATCAAAAATTGATAAAAGCGTTTATTTCGGGCGGGAGAGAGCATGTCCTCCAAAGAATCAACGGTCTATTGCTCACGGCCGACATCGTCATCCCCGACGTGCTGGAGCAGATCCAAGGCAATCGTTTCGATTACATCATCCATGACTCCATGTTCGGCTGCGGACGTTTGCTTGCGCAAATTTTGAAGATTCCCGCCATCAGTTCCTGTACTTCTTTTGCGCAGACTCAAGCATCGTTCGACGACATGTTGAATGCCTTCTATTCGAATGTTCCGGCAGAAATCGCGAAGCCCATTCACGATCAATATGAGAGCCTGGCGAAATCGGTGAAGGAAAAATACGGTGCGGATGTCCGTTCTCCCTACGAAGCGTTTTGCAATCCCGCGCCGCTGACGATCGTTTATACGACGAGGGAATTCCAACCCGACGGAGAAGCCTTCGACCGTACCTATAAATTCGTAGGCCCATCCATTTCTTCGCGCCACGCGCCGGGAAGCTTCGACTTTTCGGCCATCCATGGGAAACACCCGATTTACATTTCGCTGGGAACCGTCTTTAACCGTGCCGCCCATTTCTATAAGCTTTGTTTTGAAGCATTCGGGAACACCGATCATACGATTGTCCTGTCGATTGGAAACAAAGTCCAGCTTTCCGAGTTAGGGGAAGTTCCCGACAACTTCATCGTCCAATCTTACGTTCCGCAAACCGAAGTGCTGAAGTTCGCCAAGTTATTCATTACGCATGGCGGGATGAACAGTACCCACGAAGGCCTCTATTACGGAGCTCCGCTCCTTGTCATTCCTCAAAGCGCGGATCAGCCGCTCATCGCGAGACAAGTCGCCGAACTCGGTGCTGGCCTCGAACTGCAAATGCACAGCTTGACCGCCCATCAACTGCGAGAGGCCGCAGACCTGGTGCTAAGCCAATCCTCCTACAAGAATGCTGCCGAAAGAATGAGCGATTCCTTTCGCCAATCGGGCGGGTATCGGCAAGCCGTCGACGAGATTTTCGAATGGACAAGAGGGAGTTCCATTTCCGGTTGACATGACACCAAATGGTGACCTATAATCAAAGTGTCACTAAATGGTGTCTAATCAACAAACCATGGATGAGGTGACGGGAAAAAATGCCGCCCCCTGTTAATCCTTAGGAGAGGGTGCTGTGAGCGAGAACAACCCGTTGCGGGACGTGTTTGACGCGATTGCGGATCCAACCAGGCGCCGACTGATTCATCTGTTGTCGCAGGCAGAGGAAATCCCGCTTCATGAATTGACGGAACAGTTTTCCATGGGTCGTACGGCGGTTTCCAAGCATCTGACCATCTTGAAAGAAGCCGGACTGGTTCTGGATCGAAAAGTCGGCAGGGAAACGCGATTCAGGCTAAACGCCGCTCCGCTCAGAGAAGTGCAAGATTGGATCGCGTTCTACAGCAAGTTCTGGAGTACGAATATGCTGCGCCTGAACCAACTTTTGGAGGAGGAAGAAGAATGAGTTTGACTTTAAACCTGGATTTTCAGTACAAGACCACGATCGAGAAGCTTTGGTCCGCCATCACCGATTCGAACAAGCTGTCCAAGTGGGTGGTCGACAATCACACCGGTCAGGCGATGGAAAATGATTTCAAGCCAGTCGTCGGACATCGTTTTCAGTTTCGCGCGCAGCCGACCGAATGGTGGAACGGCATTATCGAAGGCGAAGTGCTGATTGTGGAGGAACCGAACCGGTTGTCCTATACGTGGGCCAGCGGAGAGCAGCATACAGTCACCTGGACGCTGCAGGATCTAGGGGGCGGGAAAGTAAACCTTCATCTCGAACAAACCGGCATCTCGAACGAGCAGGCGCTTGGCGGAGCCAAGTTCGGCTGGACGAAATGGTGCGGCGGGCTTGAAAAAGCGTTGGAACAATAACCGCGTGCGAACCTCGGTTGCCCTGCTTGAACCAAACCGGCTGCATCTTCATGCAGCCGGTTTATGCCGTCTTCGATCCGTCTGCCAAGCGCTAACCGTTTCGAATAGATCATAATCGGAAGGATGTCATGCATGAGCGAAGCGAATCAGGAGTACATCGTCATCTCGGGCGCAAGGGAGAACAATCTCAAAAACGTCTCTTTGCGCATTCCCAAGCGGAAGATAACGATCTTTACCGGCGTATCGGGATCCGGCAAATCTTCGATCGTGTTCGATACGATCGCCTCCGAATCCCAACGTTTGCTGAACGAAAACTTCAGTATGTTCGTCCGCAACTTTCTGCCGCGTTTTCCGCAGCCGGACGCAGACGCGATCGAGAACCTGAGCATGGCCGTGATCGTGGATCAGAAACGGTTGGGCGGGGGCTCGCATTCCACAATGGGCACGATTACCGATATTTCTCCCATTCTCCGTCTGCTCTTCTCCCGTGTGGGTCACCCCCATATCGGACAAGTCAATATGTTCTCGTTTAACGATCCTCAAGGCATGTGCCCCGAGTGCAACGGGATCGGGCGCAGTCTGGGGGTCGACATGAGCAAGGCGGTGGACCTGTCGAAGTCGTTAAACGAAGGGGCCATCATGCTGCCAGGCTACGGTGCGGACGGCTTCGATTGGACGATGATCGTGCAATCTGGACCTTTCGATCCCGACAAGAAGCTGAGCGATTATTCGGAGGAAGAATTGGAACAGCTGCTGTACGGAAAAGCGAAAAAAGTGGGGACGCAGTTCGGCGGGAAAACCATCAACATAACGGTGGAAGGCTTCATCGAAAAGTTCACCAATAAATACATCAAGCGGGATTTGAAAACGATGTCCGAGCGCACGCAACAATCCGTTGCTCCATACATCACTGAGGGCCCCTGCTCCAGCTGTCGTGGGGCAAGACTCTGCCAGGCCGCTCTCCATTGCAAAATCCAGGGGCGCAATATTGCGGAGCTGTCCTCCATGGAGGTCGGACAACTGATCCGGGTCATTCGGGAGATCGACGACCCCATCGCCGCCCCGATCGTCCGGACGCTGACGGAACGGTTGCAGCATCTGGTGGACATCGGACTCGATTACTTGACGCTGGATCGCGAAACGGATACGTTGTCCGGCGGCGAGTCGCAGCGCGTCAAGATGGTCAAGCACCTGAGCGGCAGTCTGGTGGACGTCACGTACATCTTCGACGAGCCCAGCGTCGGCTTGCATCCCCGAGATGTGCACCGGTTAAACGAATTGCTGCAGAAGCTGCGCGACAAAGGCAACACCGTCATTGTCGTCGAGCATGATCCCGATGTGATCAAGGTGGCGGACCATATCGTCGATGTCGGGCCTTACGCCGGCAGCCGCGGCGGCAACATCGTGTTCGAAGGAAGCTTCCAAGGCCTGCTTGCGGCCGATACGCTGACCGGCACCCATATGAAGCGGCCGCTCGTATTGAAGCACGATTGCAGGCAGCCGTCCGGCAAGCTGTCCATACGGGATGCCACCTTGCACAACTTGCGGAACGTTAGCGTAGATCTTCCGACCGGTGTGCTTACGGCCGTTACCGGGGTCGCCGGCTCGGGCAAAAGTACGCTGATCAACGATGTATTTCTCAACCAGCATCCGGACGCGATCGTGATCGACCAATCGGCGGTAGGCGTATCCACACGCTCGAATCCCGCGACCTATACGGGCATCATGGATGATGTGCGCAAAGCTTTTGCTTCCGCGAACAAGGTGAACCAAGGCTTGTTCAGCTTCAACTCCAAAGGGGCTTGCGAGAACTGCCAAGGACTGGGCGTCGTGTATACGGATCTTGCGTACCTCGACAGCGTGAAGCTGCCCTGCGAAGTTTGCGGAGGCAAACGGTTCAAGGAAGAAGTGCTTGCGTACAAGCTGAACGGCAAGTCCATTGCCGAGGTGCTGGAGATGACGGTGGAGCAGGCATTGAAATTCTTCGAGCTCAAAGAAGTCGTGCGCAAGCTCCAGGCGATGAGCGACGTAGGGTTGAACTATATCACGCTCGGCCAACCGCTCAGTACCCTCTCGGGCGGGGAATGCCAGCGCATCAAACTGGCTAGCGAGCTGCACAAGAACGGCAGCATCTACGTGATGGACGAACCGACGACCGGGCTGCATATGTCGGATATCGGCCACCTTCTTGCGATCATGAACCGTCTCGTAGACGCCGGCAATACGGTGATCGTCATCGAGCACAACCTCGAAGTGATCAGCCAAGCGGATTGGATCGTCGATATGGGGCCGGATGGCGGCAGCAAAGGCGGCCAGGTCGTGTTCGAGGGCACACCGACGCAGATTATCCATGCCGAGCAGTCGATTACGGGAAAATATTTAAGGTAAGAAGAAAGATATGTTCGCGTTGCGCACGCTGCTTCTTCGAAGAGCCCCTTACGCAGGGCTCTTTTTTATTTCCGAAAAGGAGGTGTCCGCATGGCCAATACCTATTAACGCTTGTGCATGACGTGGCGTCATGCTTTATAATGGACTCACTTGGATAGGTAAAGGAGGAAGGATCGGATATGTCGGAAAACATCGGGACAAACAACGAAATCGGCGCGGCAGAAGCAAACGAATTTGTCGCGACGCGCGAGATCCATGCAACACCTGCTCTCGTTTATGAAGCCTGGACAAACCCCGAGCATTTGGCGCAGTGGTGGGGTCCGAGCGGGTTTACGAACACCTTTCAACAATTTGATTTGCGGCCGGGTGGGGTATGGGAATTCGTGATGCATGGTCCGGACGGGGTCGATTATCCCAACAAAAGCGAATTCGTCGAAGTCAGCCCTGAAAGGATCGTGCTGCGGCACACATGCGCTCCCTATTTCCAGCTAACGGCAACTTTCGAGGATCTTGGCGGCAAAACGAGGCTGACTTGGCGCCAGCGCTTCGAATCGGCCGCCGTGTTCAACTCCGTCCGGAAATTCGCGACTTCGGCCAACGAGCAAAATCTGGACCGGCTCGAAGCGCAACTGCAGAAGATGTCCGTCTAACATTCGGCATTCCCGTTCCGCGGGTTCGCGGCCAGCCGAAAGGGAAGCTGCTTCATTTCAAACCGGAGTCCCGCCAACAAAACGCGGAAATCGAAAGTAAGTAAAGGGGATGAGTTTGATGAAGGTCCATTTTATAAAAGTTCAGGACGTGCTAGAAAATTACAAGTCTTCCGTTTACGATAAAAATGTTGAAGGATTCTTATCGTCCTATGCACCCGAAATACATATTTATGATTGCTGGGGGAACTGGGAGAGCGAGGGTATCTCTCCCTGGAAGGCAAATGTTGAAGAGTGGTTTAACGGATTAAGGGCAGAAGGCGTTTCGCTTCATGTTGATTTCAATGACTTCGTAGTAAAAGAAAACTTGAATCTTGCATTTGTTCATTGTGCCGTTACCTTTGCTGCACACGATATAGAATCAGGAGAGAAGCTTCGTCAAATGACCAATCGTTTCACATTTGGTTTAAGAAAAGAAAATGATTCCTGGCTTATCACTCATGAACATTCATCTTTACCAATCGATATGAAGACTGGAAAGGGTCTTTTTAATTTAAGGTAAGAAAGAAGGATCTCCGGTCCAGGAGATCCTTCTTTGGTTTGCTTCAGGTCGCGCCGGGATTCGACTTGACATCCGGCATCGTCATTTCTTATCGTTTTAATTATGCCGCTTCATCGCAGCTTCACATTCGAAGGAGGCCGTTATGATGGCAAGGCAGGGCAGAAAGCGAATGGACTGGAACGCAGGCGTATGGCTCAATCCCCCGCAGATTTCCCGGGAGGAAGGCGATACGCTGAAGATAGTGCCAGAGAAAGGCAGAGATTTCTGGAAAAGGACGTTATACGGCTTTGAATTCGAAGACGGGCCGGCGTTGTTGGCGCAGTGGGACCGCGACACGGCAGTCGAGGTGTCTTTTCGGCTCGGATCCTTTACAGAGCTGTACGATCAGGCGGGCTTGCTGTTGTATCACGGTCCGGAGCATTGGATTAAAGCCGGCATCGAAATCAACGACGGCATGCCCCAACTTGCCGCGGTCGTGACGGACGGTTATTCCGACTGGTCGCTTGCGGCCGTACCGGAGTGGGCGGGGGAGGAAGTCACCCTGCGCGCTTCGATCATGAAGGATGCCGTGATTATTCGAGCCCGGAGCGGACGACATGTGTGGCGGACAATTCGGGTCGCGCGGTTTCCGTACCCTTCGGGCAATCAAGCCGGTCCTTATGCTTGCTCGCCTACCCGGGAGGGCTTTGAAGTCACCTTTACCCGCTGGGACTTCACCGCGCCGGACCAAGACCTGCATATCGATCCCCCGACGGAATAAACGCGCAATCCGAAACCCGGCTAAGCGATAGGGCTGAAGCCGGGTTTGTGGCTAGTATTCGGAAGAGGACAAGGCGGACATGATATCTCTGTTTTGATCATGATTAGATGCTTGCGTGTTCTCCATACGCAATCTGATCGTGATGTTACCGTTTGCCGGCGTTTAGCGAAGGGCGTTATCGACATGGCCCGAATGGAGGCGCAATTGCGGCGTTCAGGGCTGGACTGGACCGTCGTTCGCCCTCCGCGGCTGACGAACGGACAGAAGACGGGGGCGTACCGGACCGCGATTCATCAACATCTAACCAAAGCGCAGGGCATTACGCGGGCGGATTTGGCCGACTACATGATCAAATCGATTCCGGACGAGGCGACCTATCGAGCCGTCGTGGAAATCTCCAATTAACGTGACCGTCTCTATTTTTCGTGTCGTTTCGCTTCCGATTCATTGCGGCTTGCCGGCCGTTTGCAGAAATTGCTTTAACCCGTTCACGATGGCTTGGGCGGCTTGATCCTGCGTCTTGGGCTCCAGCAGCTTCGCCTCCTCGGCCGGATTCGTCAGGAAGCCGATTTCCAGCAGGGTCGCAGGTACTTGGCTGGTCGTGAGCACCTTCCATCCTTCCTTCTTGACGCCCCGGTCGCGGAATCCGAGCGCTTCCAGCAGGGGGCCATGGATCGCTTGGGCCAGCGCCTGGCTCCCGCTATCGTAATAATAACTCTCCGTTCCGGATACCTTCGGGTCTTCGACGAAGGTGTTGCCGTGAATGGAGATGAAAGCATCCGCATCGATCGCGTTGGCCATGCCGGAGCGGTCTTCCAACTCGATGTACGTGTCGTCCGTTCGGGTCATGTGGACCTCGAACAGCTCCGGTTCCCGGCGGAGCAGGTCGGCCACCTTCGTCGCCAAATTCAGCGTGAAGTCCTTTTCTTCGTCTCCGCTAGCGCCTTCCGCGCCGGGATCGAATCCGCCGTGGCCGGCGTCCACGACGATCTTGTAGCGGCCGGTTCCTGTGGCCGGCAAGGCCGAGCCGTCAGGCCGATCCGCCGAGCCCCCCGGCAGCAAGGCCCGGGACTCGCTGGCCGACGTGGTCGGCAGCACCCGGTTGGAGAAAGACCAAATCAACGCGACAAGCGCGACAGCTGCGAGGAGGAAGAGGAGACGGCGGGAACGGATCCGGGAGCGATTCCGAAGGCGGGGGCGGTGAGCAGGGTCTTGTGTCCATCTATCGCTCATCGCTGGATCCCCCGTCCATTTGCGCCATCGTATCCTGGTATGACCGCTGCATTCGCTGCTTATAAGCCGCGGACAACTCATCGTTCTCAAGGAAGTCGGTGATCGGCAGAATCTTGTACGCATACGTGCTTTGGCCTTGCTCCTTGTCTCTATACACCCAGGTTGGCACATAGTCGACCTTCCGGATCGTCGTTTCGTTCGAGGCTTTGTTTTTCCGGATGCGGAAGTTTAGGATGATGCCGTCTTCGGTGTACGCATTGTCCAGCGTCTCAAGCCGCTGATTGGAGATGAAGTTCCCCATGGAGTAAATGACGAAGCCCTCGTGTCCGCCCGCCGACGAGCGCTCGGACTTCTGAATGACGTGCGGATGGCTGCCGAGGATGAGATCGACACCTTCGCCCACAAGCTGCTTGGCGAGATTCTGCTGCCTGGCGGCGGGTTCGCGCTCGTATTCGTTGCCCCAGTGCATGACGGCGATGATGAGGTCCGCCTTTTGGGCTTTGGCGTACGCGATATCTTCTTTGATCTTGCGCTCGTCGACCACGTTGATCATCGTATCGAGTTCTTCCGGCGTCAGGGTGTTTTCGAGGCCGTTCGTACTCTCGGTGTAGGAGAGGAAGGCGAGCTTGATGCCTTGTACGTCCTTCATCAACACGCGCGTATCCGGCCGTTTGGCGTAGGTGCCGACCGTGTCGATGCCGCGCTTGTGAATCTGTTCCAGCGTGCGGACAATCCCTTGGCTTCCGGTATCCAGGGCGTGATTGTTCGCGGTCGTCAACACGTCGAACCCGGCGTCCCGGACGGCGTCGATCGTCTCGTCGGGCGAGTTGAAGCGCGGATAACCCATGTAGGGCATCGCTTCCAGGCCGCCCGTCGTCGTCTCGAAGTTGGCGATCGCGAGGTCCGCCGCGCTCAGGATGGGCTTCACGTCGGCGAAGAATGAACGGAAGTCGTAACGCTTGGTCGTCTTGTCGTACCCGCTCTTCAGCTCGGTGTCGTGGAACATGATGTCGCCCGCGGCCGCCAGCGTAATCTCCGTATAGTCCTCGCTGGCAGACGAGGGGGAAGGAGGCTGCTCGAGCGGATGCTTCGCGTCGGGAGAGGCGTCTCCCAGACCCTCGTTCCATGCGAAAACGGCCCATCCGGCACAGACGGCGACCAGGAATAGGACGATGGCGACGCGTCGGCTGCTTCGACTTCTCTTTCTCGCGCTCATGCCGGATTCCCTCCATTTTCGGTCTTGGCCACGTATTCGTCGTAGGTCAGGCCGCTCCGGGCGACGTCAGTCGCGAGTTTCGCGCCGAGGTAGCGAAGGTGCCAAGGCTCATACATGTAACCCGTAACATCCTCCTTGTCCTTCGGATAGCGGATGATAAATCCATACTCGGGGGCGTGCTCGCGCACCCATTGGCCTTCTTGGGTGTCGTCGAAGTCCTCGGAGAGCTGGAGCGAGACACTGTCGCTCGTGATATCCATGGCGAGGCCAGTCTGGTGCTCGCTCTGGCCAGCCTTGGCGCTGAAGCGGTTCGCTTCCTTCTCCCCGTGATTTTTTACGTAGCCCGCGAAGAGCGCGGTCTGCGTCTGGTACGATCGGTACCCCGAGCGAGCGTACAGCTTGAAGCCGGCGATTTCCGCTCCGGCAAACAGCGCCTTGAGCGCATCGGCCGCTTCCTTTCGCAACTGGTTCACTTCCTCGTTCTTCAGCACGGTCGGAACGTCGACCCGGACGAGATCGTCGGGCGCATAGTCGGCGTCGAGGCTCCTCATCTTGTTGACGAGGATGCGAATCGATGGATCGGACGCAGGATCATCTGACGATAGGGGCGGCTTGGACGGAGAAGCGGGAATCGCTTGACCGGAAGCGGAGGGAGACGCCATGTTCGCGGCGGCCCGGGTTTCTAGCAGCGGGGTGCAGGCGGATAGACTGAGGGAGAGGGCCATGAGGCCGATGAAAGTATGAATGCGTTTAGGCAAGGCTAGGACTCCTTATCTTCGAATCGAATGGAATTGATAGATTCAAGTGTAGGATAAGGATATATAGGAAGTGCGATCGAGTTGTAACGAAGTTGTAAAAGGTGGGGAGGGGGAGCGAGTGTGTGGCCAAAGCATCGTGCACCGCACGACACATGGTGCTACATCGCCGCGCGAACGTGCGCAAACGCCAAAGAGGGAGTCCAGGACTCCCTCTTCGAGGCGAATTATCGCGCGAACGCCAAAGCGGGAGTCTCGAACTCCCTCTTCGAGACACTTCGTCGTGCGCGCGCCTATACGCGTCCGATTGTGACGGAGCGCGTCCGCGTCATTCGCGTATTTATTTCTTCAAGTATGGATTGTAGAACTGCAAGCCAACCATTTCGTCCTTCATGAAGCTGATGACCTTCTGCGACCGCAAATCCACAAGCAGGTTGACCACGATGTGCTTGCTATCCTTGGCCCGGTAAAAAAATCCCGATATCGTCCCGTAGTAGGCGTAAACGTCATCCGTCTCGAGCTTGGACATGTCATAGCCGATATTTCTCAGATAATCGTCGGCGATCTGCTTGATCTGCGTCTCGCTCAGCTTGGACGGCGCCTGAATGACGCTTGCCTGGGAATCGTGCAAGGCGATCCCGAGCACTTCGCCCGTCTCGGCCTGCAGAATCACGGTGATCCGCTCGGTGTCATGCTCCTTGTAGTTGATGGTAACGAAGTACACGGGACTTTTCATGAGCGATTCCGCCCCCTCGCCGCGAGCCGCGAACTTTGTTCTCGCGTCGTCTTGCAGGCCGTTCAAATTCGCCATCGCTTGATTGATGGACGGCGCGTCGACGGACAGCACCTCGAACGAGAGCGCCTCTTTCTCCGCATGCAAGTCCAGATACTTCGCCATCGCGTTGACGCTAACATTTTTGGCCGCCTCCGTCGAAAGGATGCCTTCGTAAGCGGCGGGCGGATTCGGCTGCTGCTTGTTGATCTTGCGCGCCATGACCGTGTCCTTCTCGATCGGCTGGTAGAAGGCACCGCAGCCCGCCGATAGAAGTGTCAGCGTAGCGCAGCAGGCGAGCAACATGATTTTCAGCATAGTCTTCGTCACGCTTCCACCTCCTGTCGGGATTGCAGAACTCCCTCGAATACGACTCTGATCGTCGTCCCCTCGTTTTCGGTGCTGACCGCCTTCAGCGCGGCATGGTGGATCTCCGCGATGCTCTTGCAGATCGACAGCCCGAGCCCTGCCCCTTCGCGGCTTCTGGTCCTGGACTTGTCCGCCATATAGAAGGGCTCGAAGATCCGTTCCAGATGCTCCTGAGCGATGCCGGCGCCTTCATCGCGCACTTCCAATACGTGAGTAGCGCCGTCCCGATAGGCGCAAATCTCGATGCGTCCACCTTCGGGCGAAGCCTTGATCGCGTTGTCCGCCAAATTGAAGACGAGAATCTTGATCAGGTCCTCGTCCATCGGGAGCTCGCCGTCTTCGGCGGTGATCAAGACCTGTATCCGCTTCTCCTTCGCCCTCATCGCCAAGGCGGGCTCCATTTCGTCCAGAACGGCGGCGAGTCGGCCCGGCGCCAACGGGAACTCGTCGCGGCGCAGCAGGACCAGATCCATGAGCTTGGTCGACAGGGACTCCAATCGCTTGGCCTCCGAATAGATGACTTCCAGGCCGTCGAGGAAAGTTGCCTCGTCGTACTTGGTCAGTCGCAAATAGCTGGAATAGCCGATAATCGAGGTCAGCGGCGTCTTCAGCTCGTGCGCGATGTTGTTGATGAACCGCTGTTTCTCGTTGTTGTTCCATTCCAGCTCGTTGATTTTGCCCTCCACGACGGCAGCCATCTCATTAAAGTTGCTGGCGAGCACGCCGAGCTCGTCCTTCGACTTCAGGGCGACGCGTTCGGAGAAGCCGCCCTTGGCGATGACCCGGGCCGTGCCGACCATATGATCGATGGGCTTGGTCAAGCCGCGGCTGATGAAGTACATCGCCAGTACGAAGAGGAGGCAGGCGCCGATATCCACCTTGACGAAAAATTGATACTGATCTACCCGTTCCGCGTACAAGGAGGTCACGTCCTTGATATAGGTGAAGACATAGTCCTTGTCGTTCACGGTCTTCTTGTTCGTCGTGAAAAGCAGTGTCCGATGGCCGAGATCCCGTAGAATGTACTTTGTCTCGTCGGTCGTTAACCCGGTTAATTCAGCCCGATCCTTCGGCATCGCGAAGTCGAGGTTGCTGTAGACGACGCCTTGAGCGGCGTTCGCGATCTCCAGATAGTTGGCCGCGTCGCCGCTCCGCGCGACGAAGGTGCTCGCGATGTTGGAGAGCACCGTCTTCTCGTAGTCCAGGGAGTCGTAGATCCGGAGCACAGGCACGACCGCGTCCACGCCGGAGAGGATGTTCAGGTGCTCGCTCAGCGTATTGTCGATCACTTGCTGCAGCAGCTTGCTGTGATTCCGTTCGATGACCATGATGGAGGCGGCATTGAAGACGATGACGAACGCGAGGATCGAGAATAGACAGATCTTCTGCCAGAACTTCATGTCGTTAATCCTCCAGCCGGTAGCCAATCTTGTAGATCGTCTTGATTTGCTCCTGCCAGTTGAGCTTTTTGCGGAGCGACTTGATATGCATGTCCACCGTTCTCGTCTCGCCGTAATAGTCCGCGCCCCACACCTTGTCGAGGAACTGCTCGCGCGAGAGGGCGATGTTCTTGTTCTTCAGCAGCACGACGAGCAGATCGAATTCCTTAGGCGTCAGATCTACCGGCGAGCCGTATAGCGTCGCCTCGCGCTTGTCGAGCGACACCCGAACGTCCTGAAAGGCGAGGACGTTCTCTTCCTTGCCGTAGCGGCGGAGCACCGTCTCGATCCGTGCCAGCAGCTCGATCGCTTCGAACGGCTTGACCATGTAGTCGTCGGCACCGAGCTTCAGCCCGTTCACCTTGTCGGTGACGGCGTTCTTCGCGGTGAGGAAGATGACGGGGATGCCGAGCGGCCGGATCTTCTCCATGAGCGCGAAGCCGTCCAGACCGGGAATCATCGCGTCGAGCAGGACGAGATCGAATTTGCGCTGCCGGACGGCGTCGAGTCCGGTCAGCCCGTCGTATGCTTCTTCGGTTTCGTAGCCCACGATATTCAAGTTCATCTTGATCATTTTCGAGATATGAATGTCGTCTTCGACGATAAGAATGGTTCGTCCCACGCGATCACCCTCCTTCTCCAAGATAACCGAAGACGCGCCACATTGCCAAAAATAAAACTGTTTCAAACTTCGCCCTCGTGTTTAATAGAGGGTAAGCACGTCAATTCTGTCCCCTCAATGGGGATAATCAAAGGAGGACATTCATTTATGCAAAGAGCGGTGGATGTCAACTTGGATGCGACAGAAATGGTGCTCATGTTGGAGAAGGAAAAGTCGCCCAGAAAGATCGAGTATATGAAGATCGACCGGTTGGAGAAGGTGAAGGAACCGGTAAGAAAACTGCTGCGGACGGTCGAGGTAGAAGGGATCAAGGTCTCCGTCAGAGGGATGGAGGAGCCGATCGTCATCTCCAGCGACAAGCTTGGGGATTTCGAGAATATCGAGAATTACCTCTTTCATACCGTCGCCGAGAAATATGATGTCGTCGTCGAGCAATAACCGGTTCCCGGTTTCGAAGGAGTCACCGCCCAAGCCGTTTCAGGCTTGGGCTTTTTGTATACGAAAACCCCCAGTTCGACTGGGGGTTCCAAAAGCTTATAGCTATGAGTAAAAATCCCTTGAACTCCATGCTAAGATGATAGCCGGTCTGCCAACCGCTACATCAGTCAAGGAGGACAAGGGAATGGACAAGAGCAGTCTAGCACACACCAAATGGAACTGCAAATATCACGTCGTATTTGCACCAAAGTATCGAAGACAAGTGATATACGGAAAGTTAAAGAGAGAAATCGGAAAGATACTTCGGGAGTTGTGTGAGCGAAAAGGTGTTGAAATCATCGAAGCTGAAGCATGTCCCGATCACATCCATATGTTGGTGAGCATTCCGCCAAAATTGAGCGTGTCGGAATTTATGGGCTATCTGAAAGGCAAAAGCTCACTAATGATTTTTGATAAATTCGCCAATATGAAATATCGATATGGGAGCCGACAATTTTGGTGTAGAGGATACTTCGTAGATACAGTGGGGCGAAATAAAAAGGTAATAGAAGAGTATATCCGTAACCAGATGGTCGAGGACAAAAATTATGAACAACTAACGATGAAAGAACTGATCGACCCGTTTACGGGTGAGTCGGCGAAAAAGGGCAGGTAACGAGGCCCCTTTTCAGGGGCTCGCCCGTGGCAACACGCGGTTGGCAGATCTTCAGTGCGCCTTTTAGGCGCTTGCTTGTAACATGCCCTTATAGGGCTGATGGAAGCCACCGGCTAAGCCGGTGGTTATGACTCTTCTGACCGCATCGAGGGGACCCAACTTGCAAACCATCCGCTTTTCGATCGAATAAAGTATCGTGAAAGGAGTGGATGGGTTGACGAAAATCACCATCGCTGCAGTCGGGGATTTGTTGATGAAAAAGAAGATGATCGCTTCGGCCGCACGGGAAGGCGGATTCGCCCCTATTTTCGCCAAAGTGAAACCCTATCTGCGCAAACCCGATTTAACGATAGGCAATTTGGAGACGACCTTTTCCGGCAGCCATTTTCGCGAGAAACCCGGAAAACTGTTGTTCAGCGCCCCGGACAAATTCGCGGCCACGATCCGGAATCTGGGCTTCGATGTATTAAGCACGGCCAACAACCACTGCATGGACGGGAAAAAGTCCGGATTGAAACGGACTTTAAACGTCCTCGATCGACACGGCCTGCGACATACGGGGACGTATCGTACCGCCCGGGAAGCCCGCCGGCAACTGATCGTAAACGTAAAGGGAATCAAAATCGGAATATTGGCTTATACGAAAGGAACGAACGGGATCCCCGTACCGGAGCCGTGGTCAGTCAACCGTCTAAACCGAAAAAAAGTGATAGCGGACGTGCGCAGCATGAAGAGCAAATCGGATTTTATCATCGCTTGCCTGCATTTCGGGAAGGAATTTCGAACCTCTCCCGACCGCAACCAAATCCGGTTCATGCAGCTGTTGTTCCATCATGGCGTAAATGTAGTGCTGGGGGCGCATCCCCACGTGCTGCATCCGATACGAATGTTTAAGGTGAAGGATGTCGACGGCCAGATTCGAAATCGGGTAGCGGCGTCTTCGCTTGGAAATTTCGTATCCACCGAACTCCCCCGGCATACCGCAAGACTGCGAGGCACCATCTTGAGGTTAACGTTGGTGAAAAACGCAAAAGGAATCACGGATGTGGTGGAAATGTCCCGTGTGCCCACCCGCATTTTGCAAAAGATAGGCAAGAAAGGCGTTTACCGGGTCGTAGCGCCCTGCGATTTGCGCCACTGCAGTGGCGTCATGCCGGTGAGACGCTTGAACGCCGTAGCAAAATGCTGGCTGGATGCATAGCCCAATTCGCCCGATATGACGGTGACCGAATCGTCCGTGCCTACGAGCCGCTCGCACGCTTTCTTCACGCGCGAGCGTTCCAGGTACGCCATCGGACTGAACCCGGTGTAGTCCTGAAAGCATCGGAAAAAGTGCGACGGGCTGATCCGGATGCAAGCGGCCATCTCATCGACGGAGGGGCGCCACTCCGGCTCCGCTTCGATACGCTGAATCAGCGCGGACAGCGGCTGACGCAGGTCGTCGGCGATGCCGGCAGCCAGCTGCTTCGGATGTACGATTTGCAGCAGCAGCCCCAGCAGGGCGTTTCTAATCATCGTCGATTGGAGGAGCGTCGCAGACATCAGCGAACGGCGCAATTCCCCGAAGGAGACAACCGGGTCCAGGCCGGTATGAACGACCCGAGGCAGAGCGGCAAAGGCGCGCGAGAACTGCTTGATCTCTTTCGGCGGCAGGCGCAGCCAATGGTCCTTCTCGGGGGGCGTGACGATGAGCCACCAGAAGCGGCTCGGCTCGATCGCATTGTAGCCGGCGCGATGGAGCTCCCCTGGCGCGGTATGGAACACGTCGCCGGCACCGGTCTCATAAAGGCTTCCGCCCAGCTCCCAGCCGACGCGGCCGCGCTCGACCAGTACGAATTCAAAACCGTTATGCTCATGATAAGGCAGCGGCAATGCCGTACGCGGTTCGTCGAATCCGACGACCAGCAGCTCCGACACGCCGTCGATGATGCCATCTCGATTGCAATCGAACGTCCATCTAATTTGCTGCTTCTCCGTCATCCCGCTCACCTTGATGTATGGATTCATACCATTTGTTTCTGATACTACTCTGCACTCGGATGATCGTCAACGGTATCGGCGATCGATTATGATGAAACCAATCTAACCGAGGAGGTCATCAGGAATGAAGGTAGACGCACAACGTCAATACAAAATTACGCAGCAAGACAAGGAGATTTTCGATCGGGACGGCTATTGGATTTCGCCGAAGCTGATCGACGACGATCAAATCGAGCGGCTTCGACAAGCGCACGAACGCGTCTGGTCGGGCGATTATGACGGAGACGGCTTGACGATGTACGAATATCGGCCGAATCCGAACCCGGATGCGTTGCGGAAGCTCGATAACGGGTGGTGGATCAACGACGAGATTCGCAGCGTCGTGACCGATCCCCATATCGGGGAGCTCGCCGCCGATTTGCTCGGGGCGAGCGAAATTCGCCTTTGGCACGATCAGGTCATCTACAAGCCGGGAGTCGGCGACAAAGAAACGAAGTCCGGCAACGTCGGCTGGCACCAGGATTACGGCTATTGGCAGTGCTCCGACAATCCCGATATGGTCACGGTTTGGATCGCGCTGCAGGATACGGATCTTACGAACGGCGGCATGATGACGATCCTGGGCTCTCACAAGTGGGGGCTTATTCCCGACAGCAATACCTTCTTCAATCCAAATATGGAGGAGCTTAAGAGCAAGTATGCGGGGGGACGCGATTGGGTGGAGGAGCCGTGTATCCTGAAAGCGGGCCAAGCCAGCTTCCATCACGGACTTACGTTCCACGGTTCCGGGGCAAACCGGACGAGCGAGCCGCGTCTGTCCGTGGTCGCCCATCTCATGCCGGGCGGCACGAGCTACCGGGCCGGCGTGCAGCGGCATGACAACATCCGGCTGCTCGGCCCGCGCCCATACAACGGCCAGCCGTTCGCTAACGATTACTTTCCTCAGCTATTCAAAAAGTGATTCGGAAAACTTGATCCGATTCGGGTAAAGCCTCGGCATAGCCGAGGCTTTTTTCGATTTGAAAATGGCCGGCAAGTATTTTCTGCTTCTAAAAAGTCGATTATAATGAGATACATTTGAAAGATTGTCAAATCCGAAGAGGTGTACGTTGATGACCATAGAGAATAGAAACCCCAAGATAGACCCGTATTTTAGCAGGTCCAAAAAGTGGAAGGGAGAATTCGAGAAGTTAAGAGAAATCGTTCTGGACTGCGAGTTGAACGAAGAATTCAAGTGGATGCATCCTTGTTACACGTTTCAGAATAAAAACGTCGTTTTAATCCATGGATTTAAAGAGTACTGCGCGCTTCTGTTCCACAAAGGCGCCTTGTTGAAGGATCCTCATGGGATTCTCATCCAACAGACGGAGAATGTGCAGGCGGCACGTCAGATTCGGTTCACCAACGTTCAAGAAATTGAAGAGATGCAGCTTATGATCAAAACCTATATCGATGAAGCCATTGAAGTTGAAAAAGCAGGTTTGCAAGTGAACTTTAAAAAGGATAAGGAATACGTCATTCCGGAGGAATTGCAAGACAAATTCATGGAAATCCCTGACTTGAAATCGGCCTTCGAAGCCTTAACGCCTGGACGGCAAAGAGCATACATTCTATATTTCTCCGCACCCAAGCAATCCAAAACTCGAACGTCCAGGGTTGAAAAGTATTTGCCGCATATCCTCGATGGAAAAGAAATGGACGACTGACAAGTAAAAACGGCTTTGCCGTCTTCCTAGACGGCGACACGTTTTTATCGTCGGTCATACAGAAATGGAAAGACGTGAAAACTTATAGAATCTGTATGACTCGAAAAGGGGCCGCTCCAAAGCGGCCCCTGATGCAGGCATACCGTTCAATCCGGCCTGCCCGTATACCGTTCAATTGGATGATTTAAAACAGTTCATTGCCGGTCCTTCCATGGTATGCATGAGAATGCGGGTGCCTTCCGTTAACCGTCGTATAACCTTCAAAATAATGAATATGACCGCCCCCCGGAAGATCGACCGCTCCGCCGGTGGTCCCGCGGATGAAATGCGTATGTCCGTCGTTAAAAGTCGTTTCCGCCTGATATTCATGCACGTGCGGAACGCCTGTCGGCGCCGGCGCGGTAACGCCTGCATATTCATGGGAATGACCGACATCGAAAGAAGTAATTCCGGCAAACGCGTGCGCATGCGCATGAACGGCTCTGCCATCCCAAGAAGTAATGTACAACATATGAGAGTGATTGCCGTCCTGATCATCGGATTCATAGAGAAGACCTGTGATTGGGATATCCATAAGCATCTCCTTTTGACGGGGTGAAGTGACGTCCTTTTCCACAGTGTATGGTTAAGAGATGCTTGTGTGCTTGACCCTAAGCCCACTTTACGTGCGCACGATTTTCCACAGGCTGCCCGTGTGGGGTTGAGGCTTCTTTCCTGTGCGGGGGCTGCCCATCATCCCTAAATCAACCACATAGAGCGTTTTCCCGTCCGAGCTGAATTTCACGTCTATGGGACGAAACGGTCCTTCGGCAGCGGACGCTCCATTAGGGTTCACCAGGAAGTTGGAGATTTGCCCCGAATCCGGCTTTACCCTGACGACTTTGAAACCGGGCAGTTCTTCCGTTTTCTCGAATCCGGTTTCTCCGAATTGAGCGACGAATATTTCTCCGGCATGACCGAAGTCGGCATTCGTACAGAAATCGAATTTCATCGAAGCGCTGTGCGGCTGAAATCGTACCATCGGTTGACAGGCGAGCGGGGGATGATCCCGAAGCAAAAAGGTCGGTTTTGCTTGCTCCGATACATGAAAGTGGGGAAGGGTAGCGGGCAGGCCGCTAAAAAAATCCGGAAATCCATACCAACCGCCTGGCGTCACCTCCCACATTTTATCCCAATCCAACCGAATTTGACGGCTTCCTCGCGGGTCTGCTCCGTGATCGATGACAACCAGCTTTCCGTTGAACGGCGAAAACTTTAATCCGAACGTATTCCGGAACCCATCGGCGACGATTTGCAGCTGAGATCCATCCGGATTGCAGCAATAGACGACACCGTTGGCCGACAGTTGGCCGCGAACGATCTCGCCATCATGACTTGCTTTTCCATAGGGCTTGTATGCGCCGGTAACCGCCACATCCGATTGCTCGGCCGAAGGATTTCGCGTAATAAAGTTCGTGCCTTTCAGTACCATGTCGCGGGACGGCATATCGTGAAATGCCGGATGGTATTTCAAAATGAGCGTATTATCATGACCGACGACGGCAGAATTGGTCGCCGTCCCAACCGAGAAATAAAGTTTACCGTCCAGACCGAACAGGATATCACCGGTATAGTGATCTCCGCATGTTCGAAGACCGCTTACGATCGTTTCTCTAATGCCGTCTCTCGAAATGCGAATGATTTGACCGCAACCCTGTCCATGCTCTTCCCCAAGTGCACCTGCAGCGATATACAGATCACCCTTATGCCAAGCCATACCCGTTACGGGGCCGCCGAAACCGCCGGCATATTCGGTTAACGAACCGTCGTTCTCGAGACGCAATACGCGGCCTTTTCCCGGTTCGGTACCGTAAGCGAAGCCCGCTTCCGCGATGTAGATCGTGCCATTCGAATCGAATGCCATCACGGTGGGAAAGGATAATCCCGCGGCGACCCGTTCTAAGCGATACCCTTTTTCCAATGCGTAGCTATGTTTTTCTTTTTGATCTTCCTCCGACTTTTCGGAGAAGATTTGCTTCAACTCTACAAGCGTATTAACTTGATCGATTTGAAGATCGATCAGTTTTTCGATCCCAAGGCGCTGAGCCGATACGGGCATAAAATACGCTTTGTAGCTCAGATACTCTTGCAGCAATTGATATTCCCGGTCATACAGCTCTTTGACACAATCAAGCCTATTTCTCAATTCCACTTTGAACGTTGCCGAAGGGATGCTGATCTCTTGAGCAGCGGCAAGCTTTTGCAGGATAGTCAGTTGCGCTTGTTGATCGTTCAACAGACCGGCTATTACGTCATGTAGTTTGGGAAACGGATTGATCCGCTGAAGGTGTTGGTACAGATAACCATTCACCCACTCCCAACGATATTGCTTTTGAACCATGCCGTTCGGGATATACTCCTTCATGTCTGCCGCCTCCCCGTTCCTGAACGCTTTTAGGTCATCGCTTTGCTTATCGGTTCCGGGGCAACGCCGATATGGAATAAGCCGAACGCCGTATCTTCGTGTACGGTCATCCCGACAATTTGATTTTCTGCATTTTGGAATGCCATATCTCGAAGCGACCAATCCCGACTCGAAGAGAAACGTAAGCAAACGTCTTTCAGGGAAATGACGAGATCCATCGTCCCTCCTGCGAGCCCTACAATATTTGCAAAATATATTCGTGCATCGCGTTCACTAGAACGCGGAAGGCGGCATGAAATGATTCGGCGCGCGATATGCTGAATAAAATCGAAAAAAACGACGAGGATGAGAGCGCTTATGAGAGATGGAAGGCCGTTGAAGTCGGAAGATCTCTTCGCCTTGAAGGCAGTAAGCGATCCGCAAATTTCGCCTGACGGGTCGAGCGTTGTCTATGTAGAGACGACCATGGACCAGACGACGAACCAATACAATAGCCGCATTTGGCTTGTTTCCACCACTGGACAAGAGAAACCGCGCCCCCTAACTTCGGATTCGGAGTTAAACTTTGCGCCGCGATGGTCGCCCGACGGACAATGGTTGGCTTTCATTTCCACCAGATCGGGATCGCGCCAATTGTGGCTCATGCCGGGAACCGGAGGAGAGCCGCAGCAGCTGTCCCGCGTTCATCACTTTTCCGGCGGTCCGGTATGGAGTCCCGATGGAAGGGCGATCGCCTGTATCGTTCGGCTGCGTTCGGACGACAACGAATGGGAAGCGGAACAAGAACCAAGCCCCCAAGAACGATTTTCCAAAGATGTGCTCGTCATCGACCAACTCAGATACAAGCTTGATAGCGTAGGATTTCTCGTGAATCAAAATTGGCATTTGTTCTCGATTCAGGTCGCCGGTCCGGAGAGAGGCGCGTTCCGCCAATTGACCTTCGGCAATTACAACTTCTCTTCGCCGGCCTGGTCGCCAAACGGCCAGTACATCGCGGTATCCGGCAACCGGATTGGGGAGAGGACGGACTTGGAGCTGATCAACGATATTTGGATCGTACCTTCTGCCGGAGGGGAGCCGCACCGAATAACCCGAAGTGCGGGGCCAGCCACGCTTCCGTCTTGGTCGCCGGACGGGCGCTTTGTCGCTTATACGGGTCACAATCGAAGATCGGGCTATTATACCAATCAAGGCATTTGGATCGTTCCGACTGCTGGGGGGGAGCCTTGGGAACTGACGGCCGGATTCAAATATCCGGTAGGCGATTTTGCGATCAAAGATTTCCTCGGGTTTGAGCAACCGGACGTAACGCCGCATTGGTCCCTGGACGGGAGATCGATTTATATGAACGTCAGCGCGATGGGGGCTGTTCATCTGTGGCGCTTTTCCGTTCCGGACGGGCGTGCGAGCCAATTAACGTTCGGTTCGCTGGTGATCTACAACTTGAATATCCATCCCGGATCGCGATGGATAGCGATGGCTGTGACTAGTCCAACGCTGCCTAACGATATCTGGGCGGGAGAGATCGCCGGGGAGGCCGTTCACGAACGTCGGCTTACAAACGTGAATCGCGAATGGTTGGGACAAGTTGCGCTCTCGCAGCCGAATCGATTTACCTTTCGTTCGCGCGGCGGTCCGGAAGAGGAAGGATGGATTCTCCCTCCAACCTTTTCAAAGACAGATAAACCTCCGGCTATCTTGGAAATTCACGGGGGCCCGACTGTGATGTACGGCTATGTATTCTTCTTTGAATTTCAATTGCTCGCGGCGAACGGGTTCGCTGTCCTTTATTCGAATCCGCGGGGCAGCAGGGGTTACGGCGAGGCGTTTGCCAGTGCGATTCGCGGGGATTGGGGGAATCATGACTATGCCGATCTCATGGCGGCAGTAGACGCTGCCTTGTCGCAGGGCACGTTGGATCCGGGACGACTAGGCGTGGCAGGCGGAAGCTATGGCGGCTACATGACCAATTGGATCGTTTCCCAAACCAATCGATTCAAGGCAGCGGTCTCGATGCGGGGAATCAGCAATCTGTACAGTTTCTTCGGCACCTCTGACAGCGGATTCCTGCATGCGGAGGAATACGGGGGTGCGCCCTGGGAACTTCCGATGAGTTATCTTGGGCGGTCTCCGATCAGTTTCGTCGACCGGGTACAAACCCCGATGCTGCTCATTCATAGCGACCGCGATTTCCGGGTTCCCATCGAACAAGGGGAACAATTCTATACCGCTTTGAAGTTTTTGCGTCGCAAGGTCCGCATGGTTCGTTTCCTTTCGGAAACGCATGAACTTTCGCGCGAAGGGAAACCTTGGCATCGGGTGATCCGGTTCGATCATATTTTGCACTGGTTCAGAGCGCATTTGAGTCCCAAGTAACATATGGGCGAATGTCCCTTGGGGGCTGCAGAGCTTTTGGCCACCGGTCAAGGTCGATTCTCCCATTTTCCGTTGGCAGTCGGCTGCATGCTTTCCATCATTCGGTTATGGCAAGGCTTTCCTGAAGCCATTGCCAATCGAAGCGTGCCGCAGGTCCTCGTTACGCAGCCGTCATTGACCAAGCGGAAACCACCTTAAGACAAATGGTGCCATCCACCCAACAAGCATTGTGCATTTGTCAATCGGCGGTAGATCCCATGATTTGGGATGCGACTGTCCGAGCTTCTCGATTGGCGTACGAGGTTCGGGGAAAAGTCGCACAATCGATGGGATAATATCGCCGCCTCATGGCGAATGCCGACTTCGCACATGTCCCTATTTTTGCCGGATTAGGACGATTGTACAGGAGCATTGGCGGTTAGACGCATACATTGTGACGTAACTCAATACCACATGAGGAGTGAGAAAACGATGGGATACGGTGTAGGAGGTAGCTGTGCAGGCTACGGCGGCGGCAGCTCCGCAGCATTTGTCCTGGTACTGTTCATTCTGCTGGTTATCATCCTGGCTAGCACTGCCTTCATCTAATCAGATGACATGGCTTTGAGGTATTGCACTTCTCAGAGGCTTTATCCTTGGGTACCCCAAGAGATAAAGCCTTATTTTTGGTCTTAGAGACGTAGACGACTCACCGAAACGCGGGGTGCATTAGAGAGGACGAGGCTGTCGGAATGGGGCGGCAGTCCATTATTTCAACTACATATGTTCTTCTACATTTCCTGTGAGAGAAAGGAGGAAGGATATGAATCAAAATTGGCGACGGTCGGCGGCTGTGTGGTCCCGAAAATCATGGTTCCTCGGCCGCCCTTAGGCGTCAGCTCGTATTCAATGGTAGGGGGACGGTTGCGAGAACTTCCCGACGCACGACTTCATGATCCTCTAAATGCCGCAGCGTTTCCGTAAGCGATTTGGAGCTAATGCCGTTAATGGAGCTTTTTAGCTCGACGAATCGTTTCTTTCCATGAAAGAAAAGGTAACAAACCATCGATAAAGTGCCTACTCCCGGTCTCTCTCCAAATCCATTATGATAGCAGCAGATCCTGGTTTTACAGAAAAGGAGGCATGGAAGAATGAACGTTCTAGTAACGGGAGCATTCGGAAATGGCGGTCAAGCGGTGAGCCGCGCGCTGCTGCAAGCGGGCCATAACGTTCGTATGGCGGATGTCGTGCGGACGGAGACGGCGGAGTTCGTCGAAGCCGAGTTCGTCCGGTGCGATACGCGTACGGTCTCGGACGTGCGTCGAGCCGTTCAAGGGATGGATGGCGTTATTCATCTTGCGGCCTGGCATTGCGCCCATCAACCGCCGGTTAGCGACGACACGATCTTCGCCGTCAACGTAGACGGCACCTACAACGTGCTCGAAGCTTGCCGACAGGAAGGGATCCGGTCGATCGTTTACGCCTCGTCCATGGCTTGCGGATGGGGTTCCGTGTATGGCGTCAGCAAGGTGATCGGCGAAGAGCTATGCAGAGCCTACCAGGAGATGACAGGGGCGTCTATCGCGATGCTTCGCTATCATGAATTCATCCCGCGACCTTATCTCGAGTTCGGCGCCCGTCTGCTGCGTAACGGCGTCGACCGCAGGGACGTCGCTTCCGCGACCGTTAAGGCGCTTGTTGCAGCGGACAGGCAAGCGTTTAAGCTCTTCCGGACGATCGTGCATACCGATCATGGGATGCCGGAGCCTGTAGTCGGCGACTTTGCCCGCCTGGGACCCGAATGGTGCGAGAGACAAGTGCCCGGGGCCATGGCCTTGCTCGATAAATACGAGATCGCGCTGCCCGAACGAGTGGAGCAGCATGACCTGTCGGAAGCCAAAGACGTGATCGGTTGGCAGCCTCGAGTCGGCTTTGCGGATTTCTTAAGGGATTTGAAAAGAAGGGAGGAGCTCGGACTGGACGTCCGCGGCCTGATCGTTCCCTCCGAGCTTCCGCAGGATAGTCATCTTAACGTATAAAACCATGGGACCCGTATGCTTTACAACTTCTTATAGACAGTCCGGGGCTCGATTCCATCTATCGTTGACTTGACGAATTCCTCTCTAAGACTCCGGAAATAGAGGCAAATAAACGGTAAAGGTCGTGCCCGCATTCGGCCTGCTTTGAACACGAATGAATCCTCCGTGAGCTTTGACGAAGTGATGGGCAATGGAAAGGCCCAATCCCGTCCCCCCCGAATGCCGGGATCGGGCTTCTTCCACCCGATAGAAACGATCGAAGAGATGAGCAAGATCTTCCTCAGGTATGCCAATCCCGGTGTCTTTAACGGATACGCATGCATAAGACTTGCCCTGATCGACGACATGGTCTTCTATGATCAAGGAGATCGTTCCTCCACTCGGCGTGTAACGAATGGCGTTGGTCAGCAAATTAAAGAAAACCTGCGTGATTCGTCTCGCATCGGCCCGCACCAAGACCGGCATGGAGGCCGAAACCAGGCAAACCTCGAGCCCATTTTCCTCCGCCTCGAATTTCACATCCTCAACAATGTGTTCTACGTGCATATTCAGATCCAGCGGTTTCAGATCCAACGAAAGCCGCCCAGCCTCGGCGAGCGACAAGACATGAAGATCCTCGACCAGCAGGTTCAAACGGATGACTTCGTCATGCAGTCGGAGCAGCGTTTCCGGAGAAGCCTGTTGACCGGCGTGTTGCGAATTTTCCAATTTCAGTTGCATGATGGCCAGAGGCGTACGGAGCTCGTGAGCGACATCGGCAACCAAGCGTTTGCGGGCGTCTTCGGCCTCCCGCAGTCGAAGCGTCATTTCATTGAAGGTTTGGCTCACCTTGCCGTATTCATCATTGGTGTTCACCGGAACTTTCACATCTCGATCGCCTTGCGCCACGCGTTCGATGGCGGCAACGAGTTTTCGAAGCGGGAGCGTCAGCATCCCCGAAATCCACAAACTGAAGAGAAGACCGAGAATGAGGAAAAAGACGCCGTTACCAATCCCAATCGGCTTCATTCTTCCCGTTACGTACGTCTTCAAAATCTCGATTTGCTCCCCGGGCGAGGCGTTCAAATAGGAAGCGTCGATTTCCTTGTTGCGAAATTCATTGAATAGAGAGTCCATGTACATCTGATTCGTGATGGCGTGAGAAAAACCAATGATCAGAAGCAGCCCCATAAAGATGAAAATTTTCAGGCGGACGGTCATGACTGTTCACCGAAGCGATACCCAAAGCCATAAACCGTTTGGATATAACGGGGGTTCACTGCATCGTCTTCCAGTTTTCGGCGGAGATTTCGAATATGGGAATCCATCGTCCGATCGTAGCCCGCGTATTCGTCTTCAAGAGCCGCCTTTAACAACTGCAATCGGCTGAAGACAATTCCCGGTCGAGATGCCAGCGTGAACAGGATTTTGAATTCAGTCGGCGTCAATTGGATTTCTCGGCCGTCCTTGAACACCTGGCATTTAGCTTCAAAGATGGAGAGGTTATCCCGCTCCAACACCTTCGGTTGATCATCCGGTCCCCGAAAGCGGCGAAGAACGGCTCTAATCCGAGAAGCGAGCTCGCGTAAACTGAACGGCTTCGTCAAATAATCGTCGGCACCGATCTCTAAGCCTACGATTTTATCCGATTCGTCCGATCTGGCCGTAACCATAATAATTCCGCATTGCGAGGTTTGCCTTAATTCACGGCATACTTCAATGCCGCTTTTCTCGGGGAGCATCCAATCGAGCACGACGAGATCTGGCTGTTCCGAGCGGGCAATCGCGAGCGCTTCCATGCCGGTTCGGGCGGACAATACCCGGAACCCTTCGCGTTGCAGAAATGACTGCATTTCCTCCAGCATGCCGGGTTCATCCTCCACAAGCAACAATTTCGTCTCCATCTCCTCGCTCGCTCCTTTCCGCATTTTTAATTAACCCCATTATAGCTCGATTTATATAGGTCGACGAGGAAATCGATGCAAAGAGAGGAAGATCTGCATAAGTTCTCGACATTTATTTTGTACACTGACGGGGAAAGAGAGAAGGCGGAAGAACAACGAGCTCGGGAGGAAACGATTGATGAAAAGCACTGAGGAGGATTCAAAGATGAGTAACACGGTTCTGAAAGCACGTTTCGTCTTTAAGTTGCTGGCTTGGCTTTTTGCGGTTTGCATTGTGCTGCAAGTGTTTTTCGCGGGTCTTGCCTTGTTTTGGGATTCGGCCCAATGGGCGAGCCACACGGGATTTGCCAAATTTCTGATGATTCCCCCGGTCCTGATGCTGATTACTTCCTTCTTTGCCAAGCTGCCACTGTCCCGACGTCTGTCTAGCGCAGGTTTGATCGTCTTGATTATTCTGATGTTTGTCAGCGCTAAAATGGCGTCTTCCATCGGTTATTTGTCGGCTCTTCATCCGGTAATCGCGCTGATGTTGTTTATGGGAGCCGTGTCAAACGCTCGGAAAACCAATGCCACCATCGAAGCCAAGCAGCAAGAATCAACGGAGCAAGTTGTGATGAAATCTTGATCACCATGCGCAACAGGGTTGGTGAGGCAGTCCTAATCTATTAGTTAACTGCACAAAGGAGGAGAAACCATGTCCCCGATCAGGGTACGATACATTGTCGACGATGTAGATGCGGCAATCGCATTCTACACCAAGCATCTGGACTTCATTGTCAAAGCACATCCTGCACCCGGCTTTGCCGTTTTGCAGCGAGGTGACTTGCATCTTCTTGTGAATGCCCAAAATGGGCCGGGCGGAGCCGCCCAAGCGATGCCGGACGGACGAAAACCGGAGCCCGGCGGCTGGAATCGAATTCAAATCGAAGTCGATGACCTAGGCGCCGTTGTCGAGACCATGCGTATTGAAGGACTACGATTCCGCAACGAAATCGTAACAGGTTTTGGCGGCAAGCAGATCTTGCTGGATGACCCGGCAGGCAACCCTATCGAACTCTTCGAGCCTCCGAAAAATGGATAGGCGTAAGAGATTCGATTCAAAAGGAGGATCGGGAATGAAAGCTCGATGGGGCATTGAAAAATGGGTGGCGGGCCGAACAACCAGATGGGTTACGCTGCTGATTTGGTTAGTCGCCTCATGGCTGTTAAACGTGCTGGCGCCGTCCATTGGCAATGAAGTCGTCAATAATGCGCAGCCCTTGGCCGACACCAAACCATCCGTGCAAGCTCGCGAATTGGTTACGAGAGAATATCCGAATGCGGAAGATGCCTCCGCGCTGTTCGTATGGCACCGCCAGGGAGGACTTACCGACACCGATCTGCAGCGCATCCAACAATTTACCGAACGATTATCGACGCATCCGGTACCGTATCAGACATCCGTACCGCCATTGCATCAAATGCCGCTACAGGATTTGAAAACGAGACTGTCGGAGAACGGGAGCACCATCGTCTCGCCGGTATTCTTCAGCAAAAGCGCGCAATCGAATGAGTGGAAGGAAGGCGTAGATCAAGCGAAAGATGAAGCTGCAGCGCTATTCGGTTCAGATCCGTTCGCCGTCGCCATCGATTCCCCGACGGACTTGAACGCAAGAGTTACAGGTCCGGTCGGCATACAGATCGACGCAACCGGCGTATTCGGACAGGCCGACAAAACATTGCTCTTTGGCACCGTACTACTTGTGCTCGTGCTGCTGCTGCTCATTTACCGCTCGCCGATTCTGGCTATGCTCCCGCTGGTTGCCGTAGGCATCGCATACTTCGTAATCAGTCCGATTTTGGGCTGGATGGTGCACAGCGGCATGATAACGGTGGAAAAGCAAGGAACCAATATCATGACGGTATTATTGTTCGGCGCCGGCACGGATTATTGCTTGTTCCTCATTTACCGGTTCCGTCAATTGCTCAAGACCGAACCGGACAAGGGCAAGGCCCTTCGCGGCGCCATTACCGGATCCTCAGGTGCGATCGCGATGAGCGGTCTAACCGTTATTCTCTCACTCCTTACGATGCTCGCAGCGGAGTACGGTTCGTTTCGATTGCTCGCCGCGCCGTTTGGGATTTCCATCTTCATAATAGGACTGGCCAGTTTGACGCTTGTACCTGCCTTGCTCGCCATTATGGGGCGCGCTTCCTTCTGGCCGTTCATTCCGAGGACGCCGGACATGCTGGCCGAACGAGCCATGCGCAAGGGACGTGCGGCCCCGGCTTCCAACAAGCGCTCGCGCAATGTGATCGGTTCTCTTGTTGTAAGCCGACCTTTGCTCATTATCATCCTGACCTGCATCGTGCTTGGCGGATTTGCCGTATTCTCAACTCAGGTGAAGTTCACGTTCGATAAGCTGGCCATGTTCCCGAAGACGATGCCATCCATAGAAGGATTCTCCGTCCTCGGCGAGCAGTTCACGCCCGGCGATCTCGCTCCCGTTAAAGTGATCGTAGATACCGACGGGAAGGATCGGGACGTTGCACAGACTTTGGCCGCGCTTCCATACGTGTCGCAAGTATCCGAGCCGCAGGCAGGGAAGATGAACCCTGCAATGATGGCGTATGACGTACGCCTAAACCTGAATCCTTATTCCATGGAAGCGATGAATTTGATTCCGGAACTCCGCCAATCGATCGAAGGCGCGCTGATTCAGTCAGGCGACACGAACGCTGCGAACCATGTATGGATTTCCGGAGAGACAGCGGAGCAATATGACACGAAAGAAACAAACGTACGGGATATGAGCATCATATTGCCGCTGATCATTATCATGATCGCAACGCTCCTGATCGTGTATCTACGTTCTTTGGTCGCCGCGGCTTATCTTATTTTAACCGTGTTGCTCTCTTATTTGTCGGCTTTGGGATTAGGGTGGCTCGTCTTGCACAACTTCATGGGCATGGATGTGATTCAAGGGACGGTACCGCTATATTCGTTTGTATTTTTGATCGCGCTGGGCGAGGATTACAACATTTTCGTGATCTCTGCCATATGGCAGAAGAGCAAGCGCATGCCGCTCAAACAAGCGGTCTTGGAAGGCGTGGGGGAGACGGGATCCGTCATTACCTCGGCAGGCCTCATTCTTGCGGGTACGTTCGCTGTTCTGATCACGATGCCGGTTCAGTTGATGATGCAAATGGGAGTCATCGTCTCGCTCGGAATTCTGCTCGATACGTTCGTTGTGCGTCCATTCCTCGTGCCGGCCCTTACGCTGGTCTTGGGCAAGTGGGCTTTCTGGCCCGGGCGGCGCAACACCGATATAGACACTGATCTTACATTTATCGAAAAACCTAGCGAGGTTGTTTGAATCCCATGCGACAAAGACGAGGCTGCCGATCACGATCGGCAGCCTCGTTGTTCTATCGGAAAGTCTGGGACCTGTTCCGCTCCCGTTCAGGGAGTTTGCCAATCACGATGGATGGAGATTGAGCAGCCTCGCCGTCCGCTCAGGCAAGCGCTGCCGCTTGACCGCGGATCGTCAACACCTGACCGGGCTCCCACGCGACATTGGCCGAGAACTGCAGCTCGAGCGCTTCCCCGTCCAACCGGCACACAAAATCATAGGTGAAAGGCGTTTCCACAAGCATCAGCCGAATGAGGAGCTTATCACGGTCCTTCCACGTAAAGCAGCCTTCCAATCGCTGCGAAACGCCTCCCTTGACGCTATCGATGCGAATCCGATCGGATTTCCACGCGCCGCGACCCAATTGAACGACCTGATCTCCGAGGCGGTCGTTGCCGAGCACAAGCTCGGCGCTCTGGTCCGCGAAGCGTACCGCAAACGACGAGAGATCTATTTCATTGGAATCCATACGGAAGGTCTTGCCTTGCATCTTCGCCTCATTCGGAGAGGAGGGATCATCCTGCGGCGGATCGATCCGAAGGTCATCCAGGCGCTCGGCAAGCTCCATCCGGGCTGCCTCGTCCTGTTCCAACTTACCGATTGAAAAGGCCGGCAGCAGCTTGCTCCATACGATATCCAACACGGCCTGCATGTCGGCTACGCCGGAAGTGATGGCCAACACCGCCTCCTGCTCCGGCATGACGATGCAATACTGGCCGAATGCCCCGTCGCCTCGGTACGCGCCGTGACGGCAGCGCCAGAACTGATAGCCGTAGCCCTGCGTCCAATCGTTCGCCCTGCCGTCGTCGTTGTCGATCTGAAAGCTCGTCGCCTCTTCGACCCAAGCGGCCGGAAGAATCTGCTCGCCTTCCCATTGCCCGCGCTGCAAATACAGTTGGCCAAACTTGGCGATATCCTCGGTCGTCAAATTCAGACCCCAGCCGCCGGTCGCGATCCCGCGCGGACACGTTTCCCACGTGGCTTCCGACAGACCGAGCGGAGCGAACAGACGCGGCTTTAAATAGGCAAGCAGAGACTCGCCGGTAACCCGCTGAAGAATGGCGGCAAGCATATACGTCGCAGCGCTGTTATAGGCGAAGTGCGTGCCCGGGGCATGCTCGACCGACTCGCTTAGAAACCCCTTGACCCAGTTGTCTTCTTTTTGCACGCTGTCGGTCACGTCGGCGGCATGCCCGGTTCCCATCATGAGAAGATGCCGGATCTGCATCGCGGCCAGGTTGTCGGATATCGTCTCGGGGACATCCTCCGGAAAGAAGCCAATGACCGGATCGTTCACGGACAGCAGCCCTTCCGCCACCGCGAAGCCGATCGCGGTCGACGTGAAGCTTTTGCTTAACGAAAACAGCATATGCGGGTATTCCGGGCGATACGGTGCCCACCAGCCTTCGGCTGCAACCTGACCAAACCGAAGCAGCATAAAGCTGTGCAATTCCAATTGTCGCTCCCGGACGGCGTCCAGGAATTCGATGACAGCTTTGGACGAAATCCCTTGCGCCTCCGGCGTCGTTCTTGGCAGACGAACCAGTTTTTCCATTGCCCGATTCCTCCAGAATGAGATGAAGTATGAATGGCATTTCGTGAATCCGCTTTCAAAGCGAGCGATTCCATGATGGAAACTTCCTGTCGGAATGGATCTCTCGCATGCGGGCTCTAGCATGAATATTACAGGAATTGGATTTTTGGTGCAAATCTATTCGAACCCAGTCCGTTCATGAGAAACGTGAACATCCTCTCATTTAAGCTTCCTTTAAGGTTCGTTTAAGCTAACGTTCAGCCTCGATGCGTAATTTAGGAACCTAAGAAGGGAGGAGAGAGACCCTGTAAGGGGAGAACATTATTCAAATCGCTTAAGGAGGTTTCTACACATGAAACGAAAATATTCGATTATGCTCGCAATGGCGCTTAGCGTCCTACTGCTGTTCGCTGCCGGATGTTCCAGCAATACCGGAAATACGCCTGCTGGAGACGGTACGAGCGCGGATAACATACAAGGAGATGCGCCTGCGACTCCGGCTGCGGGCGGAGACGATTCGGTCGATCCGGGAGCGTCGCAGGACGGCGCCGCATCGGGAAGCGCGGACGAAGACGGAAGCGGCACGGCGGACGAAAGCGGCGCAGCCGACGGCTCGTCTCCGGATGCCGGTGCCGATGCGAGCCCGGACAGTCCGTAACGTCATTTTGAATTGCTCGTAAGGTTCAAAAGAAATCGCTGAACAAAAGCCGACCCTGCTAGTAGGGTCGGCTTTTCGGTGTTCCCAAAAGGACAATTACCAAGGTTCGATCGTAACGGAAACCGGGGAAAAAGGAGACGCGATGTACGGGATCGCAGTCCTATATGAGAACAAGGGCAGTCAGCTTGTCGCCCAGGAAGATAAACGTCGCGTTAGACGGCGACCGGCGCATGTCCCGATCGGAGCGGGCCGGACAACTGTTCTGAGCTGCGCAAGAAGAGCAGAAGCGTAGAATCAAAAAGAACCTGAGCAATGTACTCAGGTTCTTTGTATTGCATATCGACAGAGAGAATGATACAATCGGATTACGACTGTCGCAATTTCATGGACATAAATATCTTATCTTACACTTTAAGTGTACCATGCAGGCGGAATCTTGTCAAATGTTTTTCTCAATTTATTTGGTGAGGAGAGAGATGGCATGGGCGATTTGGTTCTCGGTTTTCAGGAAATGGAACAAACGCAGATTTCGCTTGTCGGCGGAAAAGGGGCAAATCTAGGGGAATTATCAAAAATGGAAAGCGTGCATGTGCCCGAAGGATTTTGTGTGACAATCGTAGGCTTTCAAAAAGCCATTGAACAAAACGAAACGTATCATGCGCTGCTAGATCGGTTAACCATGCTTAAAGCAACGGATCGAGATCTAATTGGCGAAATCAGCGGGAAGATCCGACAAGTCCTTATGGAAGCAGAAATCTCTTCCGATGTGGCGAAAGCAGTTACTCGCTATCTTTCCCAGTATGGCGAGGAACATGCTTATGCCGTGCGTTCCAGCGCGACTGCCGAAGATTTGCCGCATGCCTCTTTTGCCGGTCAACAAGACACCTATTTAAATATCATCGGCAAAGAAGCGATTTTGCAGCATATCCGCAAATGTTGGGCTTCTCTATTTACGGATCGAGCGGTCATCTACCGTATGCAAAACGGATTCGACCACAGCCAAGTTTATTTATCCGTCATCGTTCAAAGGATGGTTTTCCCGCAGGCTTCGGGGATTTTATTTACCGCCGATCCGATGACCGGAAGCCGAAAGCTGCTTTCCATCGATGCCAGTTTTGGACTTGGAGAAGCGCTGGTCTCCGGCTTGGTATCTGCCGATGGTTATAAAGTGCGGGAAGGGGAAATCGTCGATAAGCGGATAGCCACCAAAACATTGGCGATCTATGGAAGGGAAGAAGGCGGAACGGAGACCCGGCAAATCAATCCTGATCAGCAAAAGACGCAAACCCTTGCGGATGAGCAAATTTTACAATTGGCGGGTATCGGAAGACAGATCGAAACTTATTTCGGCCAGCCGCAAGATATCGAATGGTGCTTGGCTGATGATACATTTTATATTGTCCAGAGCCGTCCCATCACGACTTTATACCCGATCCCAGAAGCGAATGATCAGGAAAATCACGTTTACGTATCTGTCGGTCACCAGCAAATGATGACAGACCCCATGAAACCATTGGGATTGTCTTTTTACCTGTTGCTAACTCCTGCGCCCATGCGTAAAGCCGGCGGAAGGTTGTTTGTTGATGTTTCACTTATGCTGGCTTCACCTTCCGGCAGGGAAACTTTAATAAATGTCCTGGGAAAAAACGATCCGCTCATCAAAGACGCATTGACGACCGTCATCGAGCGGGGGAATTTTATAAAGTCGGTACCGGATGATAAGAAAGAACAGAGTTACGGTAAAGACAATCAAGGTCCGGCGCCTGCGGATTATCAAACACTAAACGATTACGATCCGACAATCGTTTCCGATTTGATTAAGCGAAGTGAATCATCGATCGAGGAGTTAAAATATAAGATCCAAACGAAATCAGGAGCCGATCTATTTGATTTTATTCTGGAAGATATCCAGGAATTAAGGGAGAGGAAGAGCGTATCGGATCCACGAAGCTTTGGTGTGATTATGACTGCTATGAATGCTTCGTCATGGATCAATGAAAAAATGATGGAGTGGTTGGGTGAAAAAAACGCAGCAGATACGCTGTCTCAATCCGTACCAAACAATATCACTTCGGAAATGGGTCTGGCTCTAATGGATGTCGCAGATGTGATACGTCCTTATCCGGAAGTCATTCATTATTTACAACATGTAAAAGACGATCGCTTTTTGGATGAATTGGTTACATTCGACGGCGGACAGGAAACCCGAGACGCGATCCGTGCTTATCTCAACAAATACGGAATGCGATGCGCCGGAGAAATCGATATTACCAGAACCCGTTGGAGCGAAAAACCAATTACACTTGTCCCCATGATTCTGGGTAACATCAAAAACTTTGAACCTCATGCCGGAAAGCGGAAATTTGAGCAAGGGCGACAGGAAGCTTTGAAAAAAGAACAAGAGTTATTAGATCGATTGAAGCAATTACCGGATGGCGAACAAAAAGCCAAAGAGACAAAACGAATGATCGACCTGGTCCGGAATCTCATTGGATATCGGGAATATCCCAAATACGGTTATATTAATCGCTACTTCGTTTATAAGAAGGCGTTGCTGAAAGAAGCCGAACAACTCGTACAAGCGGGCGTTGTTCGTGAAAAAGAAGATATCTATTACCTCACTTTTGAAGAGCTTCACGAAGCCGTACGCACCAATAAATTGGATGACAAGATTATCGGCAAACGAAAGGACGAGTACAAGTTGTATGAAAAACTAACTCCACCACGTGTTATCACGTCGGATGGCGAAATCATTGCAGGCAAGTACAAACGAGAAAATCTCCCAGCTGAGGCTATTGTAGGTCTGCCTGTTTCCTCCGGAATGATCGAGGGGCGAGCACGTGTCATCTTAAATATGGAAGATGCCGATCTCGAAGAAGGAGATATTTTAGTCACCTCGTTTACTGACCCTAGCTGGACACCGTTGTTTGTATCCATCAAAGGCTTAGTCACCGAAGTTGGCGGGCTGATGACCCATGGAGCCGTTATTGCTCGTGAATATGGCTTGCCGGCCGTAGTCGGAGTGGAGAATGCTACCAAGCTGATTAAAGACGGGCAGCGCATTCGCGTGAATGGAACGGAAGGGTATATCGAGATCTTGTAAAGTAAATGCATCCAATGTTCAAAGCCCCAAATCGATGGATCAGATTTGGGGCTTTTAATTAAATGTATATTCAATTAATGAATTGAATAAGTATTGACGAAACGAAGTGATCCTGATTATAATTCAAGCAATACATTGAATAGTCAAGAAAGGGTGGGGGACATGAAGCAAGAACTTCCCGTTCGCGATTTTAAAGACGGCGTGTATCGGCAGTTTGCCCGGATAGGGAAATGCTTGTCCAGCGATAAACGATTGGAACTCATGGATTTGTTATCCCAAGGGCCGAAATCCGTGGAGAAAATGGCCGAGGCCACAGGAATGAGCGTGGCTAACGTTTCGCGTCATCTTCAAATCATGCTGGATGCCAACCTGGTGAAGTTTAACAAGAAGGGAACGTATGTCATCTACTCTTTGGCCAGCCCAATTATTGAGGGCTTTTTGAATTCCCTATGGCGAATTTGCGAAATGCAGCTTGGTGACGTAACGCGAATCAAAAACGACTTTTTAAGTCAATTCGAGGATTTACAGACGCTTTCTATGGATGAAGTGCTAAGCAAAATGGAGGAGGGAAGTATTATTTTGCTGGATGTGCGCCCGGCCGATGAATATGAGGCGGGTCATATCCCGGGAGCCATTTCCGTCCCGATGGAGGAATTGCATCATTGCATGGATCGTCTCCCCAAAGGAATTCAGATTGCCGCTTACTGCCGCGGACCCTATTGCGTCTATGCGGCTGAGGCGGTGGAGACGTTGCGGAGAGAGGGATTTACAGCTTTTCATATGGAAGAAGGAGTGTTTGAATGGCGGGCGTATCAAACGCAGCGGTCATGAAGTTGGACCGGTACACGTCAATGGAAGAAATTCAGCGAATGATTCGTTTCATTAAAGGAGAATCCTTATGGCAGAAGAACCCTTGCCGCTCGCACATCAATCGAAATTCCTCCCCGATCCGATAGAGGAGTACGCGGCGAACCCCGAGAAGCAACGGCAGTTGTACAAGAGAACGATGATAATCGTCATGGTTTCGCAAATTTTTGGCGGGGCGGGCTTGGCTGCGGGAATTACGGTGGGTGCGCTGCTTGCCCAAGAGATGCTCGGCACGGACAACTATGCCGGAGTTCCTTCCGCTCTGTTTACGTTAGGCTCCGCTGCCGCAGCGTTATTCGTCGGTCGCCTTTCCCAGCGTTTGGGACGACGGACGGGGCTTGCTGCCGGTTTTTTGGCGGGGGGGATCGGTGCTGCAGGTGTCGTCCTGGCAGCTCTCCTTCATAGCGTACCACTTCTCTTTATTTCCTTGATCGTCTACGGTGCAGGTACGTCAACAAGCTTGCAGGCGCGATATGCCGGTACGGATCTGGCGCTGCCTACGCAGCGGGCAAAAGCAATTAGTGCTGCCATGGTCTTCACGACCTTTGGTGCGGTAGCCGGACCGAATCTAGTCAAAGTCACAGGTGTTGCTGCGGTTTCCATGGGCGCTCCTGCGCTGTCGGGTCCATTTATGCTGGCTGCGACAGCCTTTATTTTGGCGGGAATGGTGATTCTCTTGTTTCTCCGTCCCGATCCGCTCGTGGTCGCCAAGGCTATTGCAGATGCAACGCGGGCTAAGGAAGGGCAAAGCAGCGGCGCGGGGACGCATGAGGCTGATCTGCGCGTCCACAAGCCAGGAATCATCGTAGGCGCAACTGTCATGGTGTTAACCCAAATCGTCATGGTTGCCATTATGACCATGACGCCGGTTCATATGAAGCATCACGGGCATGGCCTAGGCGATGTGGGCATCGTAATCGGCATCCATGTTGCCGCGATGTATTTGCCCTCACTCGTTACCGGCGCTCTCGTCGATAAATTCGGGCAAATGATGATGTCCTACGCCTCCGGCGTTACCTTGCTCTTGGCAGGCTTATTGGCCGCATTTGCTCCTGGCGATTCAATGGTTCTGCTCATTTTGGCGCTGACTCTGCTTGGTTTGGGCTGGAATTTCGGCTTTATTAGCGGGACAGCGGCCATCGTCGATGCGGCGCCGCCGCAACTCCGGGCGAAGACGCAAGGCACGGTAGATGTGCTAATCGCTTTGGCTGGTGCCTCCGGTGGCGCGTTGTCCGGCATGGTCGTGGCCCAATCCAGTTATTCCACGCTCTCTCTGGTCGGAGGGTTCTTGTCCTTGCTTTTGATTCCGGTTGTCGTTTGGTCGCGGAGTCAGCAGAAGGCATGACTTTTGGCGGCTTATGATTCTTCAAAAGACCGTTTGTGATTTGACGGAAGTCGGCCAGATACCTCTGTCGAAGCTCTCGCATTACTTGAAGATCGAAGATCTTGCTTGAAGCAGGCTTGAGTTGTTCATAAAAATAAACAGGTGGAACGAAGACAACTGAAAGTTAAAAAATGCCAATCCCGCCCTGGAGCGGAATGGCATTTTTTATGATTAGATATTATGGACTTATCGGTTCAGAATGAGTATACGGCTGTCCAACTACATTTTACAAAACTGCGAAACTCCCTCAAACGTGCCATTTATAAATCTATGATAGATTGAATCGTAGACTGATGCAGCTTGAGGGGGAACGCTCCATGGATATCAAAATCGAAGCAGCCGATCGGGAAGATTTTCTTCAAATGATCGAATTGGCGGATCTCACGATGCCCGACCGCATGAATTTGCACGAATTGAAAAAGTATTTTGAGCTGTTCCCCGACCTCATCTTTAAAGCCACACATCGCAATCGACTAGTAGGTTTCAGCTGCGCGGGAATCGACATGCATCAAACGACGGGCTGGCTGCTGTTCAGCAATGTAATCGAGGAATACAGAGGCCGGGGCATCGGCAAAATGCTGATCCAAGCCCGTCTGCAAGTTCTTCAGCAATTTCAAACCCTAGAGCAGGTACTCGTTACGGTCAATGCAACGAATACGGCTTCCATTAGCGCCTTGCGGTCGGCCGGATTCGAAATGAATCGAACGGAACCTGATTATTACGGCCCGGGCAAGCACCGAAATATTATGCGATTGACCGTTGCGTCCAGTTCTTCTCCAAAGAAAACGGAGCCTCCCGTTGATATAACAAGATGACGTTCCCTTTGTCGATTAATGCCGTTAACAATTGGGTCGGATCATGCGCCGTTCTCAGCGAAGCGAACACGATATCTCCACTGCGTCGGAATCCTTAATCGCATGAAATAGATGTCTCTTAGCATGCACCGGATCGCTCTAGGGGGCTTTCCAATGTCCATTCTATGGGATGCACTTTAGTTATATCGACTGACTTGATCAATCATTATTTAGCTATCGACACAATGGACTAGGGTTAAGACCCGTAATCAATCGCTATTTAGCTATCGCCACAATGGACTGGGGGTTATGACCCGTAAGTACTGTACAATCGTAAAGTGATGCAGGCGGAAGAAGGGGCGGTGAAGCTCAGCAACGGCAATCGACTGCCGTTCGGTCTTTGTATCTGGACCATTGGACTAATTCCGAATTAATCCGTTCGGGGAACGAAACGGTAGCTGTTTTGTTCATGCAACTCCGGCGCGGTAAGCTTGCGAGAATGTATGCCCTGCGTAACCCGGATAAGCTGGCGGGTTTAGGTAGTTAAATCAACAGGCCGCGAATGGCATTTTGCGCCATTTGCGACCTGTTTTTTAGTCACTCCAAATTGTAATTCAATCTAGACATCACTTCTTTTCCTTCGCTTGGCTTCGCGGCCTTTGGATGGCCGCCGGGCAATCAACAGGATTAATTCCACAAGAAGAATGGGGAGCGCCACGCGCCTGGGATATGCCAGGTAACGAGGCTCCCATGTCGGATGGTATTTATCTTTATATTTACGAAGACCTTTAAAGCCATACCACTGCCCTCCGTATTCATAGACACGGTTCGCCAACTTTTCCTCACGCATGGCAGACCGTGCCTCGCCGACGCTGGATAGCGGGGCCATCCCCAGATTAAAGACGGAATATCCCTGGTCGCGCGACCATTCCAACAAACGAACGAACAGAAAATCCATCGTTCCGTTCGGGGTACCGGCCAAATGGCGCATAAGGTCGACAGACATGGTGCGGCAGTCGTCATAACCGGGCGCAAGCGAAGCGAATGCGACCTCTTGACCGTCAGGAGCAAGAAGAACCGCAATCGGGGATTCCTGCAAATAAGCCGGCTCAAACCATCCCAGCGAAAACCCTTTTTCCCGCCGCATCTTAAGCCAATCATTCGAGATTCGGCGCAGACGATCGAGAATTGGCATGTCATGCGGAGGCTGAAGGACCTCAAACCGATAGCCGTCGCGTTCAAAGCGATTTTTGACATTGCGAAGACTGGTATTGGGTTTTCCGGATAGCGTAAAGGTCGACAGGTTCACGAGCGCTTCTTCCCCCAGCTTGAAAAACCGGTAGCCGTTTTCGTGATAAATCGGAAGATGCGCCGGAGATACTTGGTAGAACACGACCTCCAGATCGTATAAATCGGCCTTGCGCTGGCACTCCTGAATACCGTCGCTAATTAGCGTTGGATCGCCGATCGGATCGCCAAGCACCACAAACTTGTTACGGATCACCGAATAGGGAAAGAGGACTCGCTTGTCGCAAGCCCAGAAAAAGCTTTTGTCGCCGGCAAATAGCATGTGCGTCAGCAAATTCCCGTGTTGTGTTTTCAAAAAGCCGCGTACTTGATCCAGGTCGTCTGCCGAAGCTCCGCGTACAACAAGCCTGTTCGGCCGAAGCAAGAGAGCGAGCGATAATAGGAGCCAAGTCACACCGAGTCCCGTTGCAACTGCAACGGTATGTTCAGTCGGGTTCAAGAAAAGGTGAAGATGGCGATTTGCCGGAAGGCGATGCAAAAATGGGGGCACGGTGCCGGCGGCAATGACATCGTAGATATAAGCAATAACAAGGGTGGTCGCGGCCCAAGCGGCAATGCGTTCGCGGTTGAACCTCGCCCCTAATCGGTAAAAACGCGCCCGCGATAAATAAAGCAAAACGGCGACAAGGAGCAGAAAGATCCCTTCTTCGAAATCAAAAGCTTTGGTGAATGTAAACAAGGCGCCGGCGCACAGCAGACCCAACGTCCAGTGGTATGCCCGTTTGATCCGGCGGGAGATGCCCCACGATAGCACGATCAGCATAAGGCCGATAATGACGCTCAATTGATGGGACAAGCGCATGAGCGGCGCGGATAGCAGCTCCTCGGCGAAACGCAGCCGATGAAGAAGGCCGGGAGTCGCGGCGGATATAAGCAGGACTACTCCGCTGAGGAACACCAGTTTACCGAGCGCCCATGCGCCGAATTCGGTGATCCAGGCATACTGGCCGGGAAATTCCCAGAATCGCTGCCAACCGTTTAGCGACTTATCAACGGTCTCTGTATCGGTCTCTGTATCTGTCTCCGTGTCTTTGCGACGGTCCTGCGTAAACTCGAAGGCGCCCATACCCAGTCCGATGATCCAAGGGACCAGATAATACATCAAACGAAATAATACAAGCACCGCGGCTGTTTTTTCAGGCGGGTAGCCCAGCGCCTGAAGGCCCAGCAACGCAATCAGATCAAAGCCGCCGATTCCGCCGGGCGCCAGGCTTACAAGGCCGGCTGCGGCCGCGACCGTGTAAATGCCCAATGCCGATCTGACCGGAAGATCCGGAAGCAGGGTGGACGCGATCATCCAGAAGGCCATGCCGGACAGCGCCCATTCCACGACAGAGACTCCTACGGATGCAGCGATCGTAGAGACATTCATTTGCGGAAGGTTGCGGTTCAGCCATTTGGCATAAAAGGGCGTCCGCTGAAAAAGCATGTAGCAGGGAAGGTAAAGCGCGATCGCCCAAACGGCATATAACGTCCAGCGATGAGATCGAATCACGGCATCGATCGGAAAAAGCCCAACGAGATCTCCCCAAGCCAGCAACGAAATCCCCGAAATCGTAATGGTGGATAGAAAAGCGATGGAAGCCGTTATGGTCGGAACTGAAATCCCGCGGCTCCGATACAGGTAAGTACGCAGCGCGGCTCCCGCAATGCCGGCGAATCCAATGACATTGTTTGATGTATTTGCAATCCACGCAAAGCGGAACGTCGTCCAGATCCCGATCGGCAGCCGGAAATGGCGCCGAAGCACGAATTCATAGCCGCTAACCGACGCGACTGCGAGAAGGGACAGGGCCATGAGCAGGAGAAGCCTTGACGGTTCGAGATGCCGCAGCGTATGCAGCGTGGCTGTCCAGTCCATTCGGCGAAACTCGGCATGGCCTTCCCAAATGATCAGCGCGATGATGGCGATGGGAATCAAAATTTGTACGATTTTTAAGCGATACAGCGTGGACAGGAGCTTAAGCGCATTTAGGCGCGGACGCTCCCTTTTTATTTCTGCCATCCCTGTTCTCCCCAAATGTATGTCGTACACAGAGTATACCCATCTTGACCGTGTACCTAAAAGTCGACTAAAAACGCTGAAATCTCAACGTTATAAAAATCTTTTAAAACTGAAATGAACAATTTCTTCGCAACTGCGGTCTTTTCATTCATACACGGAACGTTTGGCCGTGAAATACAAAGTCGATCCGATCCAGGTAATCATAGTTCCTTAGAAAAGAGGAGATGTTTGCGATGAAGAAGTTGATCGAAGCCGTCATGCAGCGCGCGGCCATCCTGAGCATCGTTGTTGTACTGCTGCTGGCATGGGGAGCGTATGCCGCGGTCCAAATGCAGCGGGATTATTTGCCGGGCATCAACAACACGACGCTTATGGTATCGCTGCGCGCATCATCCTACCAGGCGGATCAGGTGAAACGCGATATGACAACGCCGCTTGAGCAGGCCATCCGCAAAACGGACGGGATCGTCCATCTCGAAACGACATCCTATGACGGCGGTCTGCTGATGAATCTGTATTACCCGATGAACTACAGCATGGTCAAAGCCGAGCAGGACATTCGGATGGCACTGGGTGACGCCGATCTGCCGGCCGGCGTCAACGCGCCGACCGTGACGAGGCTCACAACCAGCACGTTCCCGATTCTCAGCTACAGCTTGACGGCCAAAAACGGGAACGTCGATGATAATACCTTGCGTTCGACGGTTCAGACCGATATCGCGAACCAGCTAAAATCCGTGCCTGGCGTTGCAGACGTTCAGACCGTTGGGGGTGCAAAGAGCGGCTACGTGGTCCTGGTCCGCACCAAGGACCTTGCTGCAGCCGGGATGTCGCCGGACGATTTCAACAAGTCGGTAACGGCTGCTGTACCGACCCTGCAGGGGAATATACAGAATGTGAAATCGCCTTTCCCTTTTCGGGTGGAAGGCTGGGATATGACGGAGCAAGACCTAAACAACATCGCCATCAAGAACAGCGACGGCGTCAGCGTGCCGTTGTCAGCCGTAGCTTCCGTTTCCCGTGCGCTCAACGACGTACAAACGATATCTCGTACGGACGGCAGGGCCAGCGTTCTCCTTCACGTGATCAAAACGCCGGGCGCCAACATTACGGACGTCGCAAACCAGGTTAAAGCGCGTGTAGCCGCCCTGCCTGCCGCTCAGAGCGGCGATGTTGCCATGGCGCTTATCGCAGACCGCGCTCATGATTTGAATGCATCCCTGATGGGTCTTGTTCGTGAAGGCCTTCTGGGCTGCGCATTCTCCATGCTGTGCGTACTGATCTTCTTCCGAAACGTTCGTTCGACGCTGCTGATCGCCGTGTCGCTGCCGATTTCGCTGCTGGCGACGACGGCGATCCTGAAGGCCATGGGTGTCACGCTCAATATTTTGACCGTCTCCGGTCTCATCGTGGCAATGGGCCGGATTGTGGACGACGCCATTGTTATTTTGGACAACATGCACAGGAAGATGCAGGAAAAAGGGAAGGAGAGCACGCTTCATGTGCTCGCTTCGTCCGTGGTAGAGATGCTTCCGGCCATCTTCGGCTCCACGGCGACAACCGTCGCAGTATATGCGCCTATCGCACTGGTCGGCGGCATGATCGGAGCTTCGTATTCCGGCTTTGCCTGGTCGGTCGTCATCGCGCTCGCCGTTTCGTTTCTCGTCGCCATGCTTGTCATTCCGGCGTTCGCCTATATGGGCTGGCACAAGCCGGGCGGCAAAGCGCTAACGCTTGAACCGGCCATGAAGCCTTTTCTGACGGCTGCGCTCAAACATCGGAAAACCGTACTGGGCGTATCGCTGATCATCTTTATCGGCGCGGCGCTGTTTGCTTCGCAACTGCCGTTCAGCTTGTTGCCGAGCATGACCAGCGGTCAGGTTGCCGTTCAGTTGGAGCTTCCGAAAGGCACGCCGCTATCCGAGGTGGATAAAGCGGTGCAAGGTGTGGAATCGGTACTGAAGCAAGATCCGCAGGTCGCCTCATTCTCGGCGACGTTCGGGTCCTCGTTTACGCCGCAGGCGGACGACGTATTCGACCAGGGCGGCGGCTACATCCAGCAGCCGAATATCGCGAACTTGTCTGTATCCCTCAAGAATAAGAAGCAGGTGAGCGACTATATCACTTCACTGCAGGAAAGATTGGGCAGCCAGCAGGGTGCGGCGGCGGTGACGATCACCAACCAGAACATCGCGGGCGATGATTCCACCATCAATATCATGCTTAGCGGCGCAGATGCAAAGACGCTGGATCGGGCGGCATCCTCCGTCCGTGCCAAGCTCGCGGGAATCGACAGTTTGAGTGTGGCGGGGAAACCGGATCTGACCAACGGCATTCCCAAGTTTTCGATTGCGCTGGATCGGGGAAAAGTGTTAAAAGCCGGCGTGAGCAGGAATGATATCAATAAGGTGCTCGCCCGTTATACGACCAAGGGAAAAGATTTTGATGTGTCGGTCTCCAGCGGAACAGGCATCATTCCTGTCGACGTCTATCTCGATCCGGTGAAGACGGGGCAAACGCAGGGTGACGGCTCGCTTCCCGTCTATACGCCGGACCAGGTGCTGGCTTCGCTCGCGGCTGAAACCGTGAAGGGGGCGGACGGAACGGGATACCGGCTCGATCAGCTCGGAACGATTCAAAGAAGCGATGCCGTGCCCTCTATTCAAGAGCGAGATGGCAAACCTTATATGGTCGTGCAGGCACGAATCGTTGCCAACGATATCAGCGGCGTATCGAAAGCGGTGGATAAGTCGCTTCAAACTACGGAACTTCCGGCTGGCGTGACCTATTCGCTCGGCGGCATTACGCAGCAGGTGACCGAGATGATCGTTGAGATGACAATTGCCGTTGTCGTATCCATACTGCTGGTATTGCTCATTACCAGCTTCGTGTTCCGCGGCTGGCGCGCTCCTATCGCCGTCCTCATCAGTATTCCGCTCGCGCTCTCCGGGGTGGTTCTTGCCCTCTATGCGGAGCATGGGCAGTGGAATCTCGCTGCGCTGATCGGCGTGTTAATGTTGACGGGCATCGTGGTTACGAACGGTATCGTGCTGATTGACAAAATCGAGCGCAACCGCCGCGAGGGGTTGATTTTGCGGGAAGCCGTCATGCAGGGCAGCTTGTCCCGGGTGCGTCCGATCTTGATGACAGCCGCCACAACCGTGCTGACGCTGATCCCGCTGGCTCTGTCCGGGGATGACGGTACAGTCATCTCCAAGGTGCTGGGCGCCGTCGTCATCGGCGGCATGATCACTTCAACGCTGAACAGCTTTGTAGTCATTCCGATTTTGTATGAAGCGATGAACCGCAAGAAGTTCCGGGAAGCCGGCATCACGGGTCAAGGCGCCTCGGTATAATCCAACAGAATAGGGCGGATTGCAGATTCTCCAGTCCGCCTTTCTTTGCATCCGGAGGCGATCCCTTGGACATCTTGACAAACTTGCTAACGCATTACGGATATGGCCTTATGTTCCTGTTTATGGGTCTGGAAATGCTTGCATTGCCGCTTCCCGGCGAGATGATGATGAGTTATATCGGTCTATTCGTTTATGAACACAAGCTGAGCTGGCTGTTCAGTATAATGTCTGCCGGCTCAGGCGTCTTGATCGGCGTAACGCTCTCCTATTGGATCGGCTATCGACTGGGAAGGCCTTTCATCGCGCGATATGGGCATCGTGTTCATCTGACGGAAGAACGGGTAAACAAGCTGACCCTTTGGTTTGAGAAATACGGAGACAAGCTGCTTTTCGTGGCTTATTTTATCCCGGGCGTCCGACATATTACGGGTTATTTTTGCGGCGTTACGCGTATGCCGTTCCGGCGATACGCGCGATTTGCCTATACCGGCGCGATTTTTTGGGTGATCTTGTTCATCACCTTGGGCAAAGTGCTCGGTCCCAAATGGGAGCAATATCATTCGACTGTCAATCGGTACATGATCATTTTTGGCATCGCTTCGGGACTCCTGACAGCAGTGATCTTTGTGTACCGCAAGTACAAACGGCAGGTCGTTGAGGCGCTTATGCAACTGCTCACGCAGGGTGTCCGCCGCTTTAACTCTTTCGGCAAGGTTCGGTTTCTGCTGTTGGCTTCATTCACCGTATTCGTTCTCTTTTTCTCGCTCATGCTCGGCGTGATCCAGGACTTTCTGGCGCAGGAATTCGGGCAATTTGACGAAATCGCATTCTATCTGGTTGCAACCCTATTCGGTCCCGAATGGCGCGGATGGATGCATGCCTTCACGGAGCTTGGCACGCTTTATCTCTACGGTCCCGTCCTTGCGCTGACGGCGCTCTGGATCGTCCTGCACAGCAAAGAACGAAGGTTGGACCTTACCTTTCTCGTGTGGGTTGTTGCCGGCGGGGAATTGGTTGACGAGATTTTGCGCCGAGTGTTTCATCGTCCGGGACCGGTTGCGGCCGGTGTACAACTGTTCAATACCTTTCCAAGCGAGGAAACGTTGATCTCGCTTACGGTATGCGGGTTTTCGGCTTACCAGTTGCTGCGCTATTACCAATTTCGTTATATCCGTGTGCCCGTCAGTTTGGGTGTCATCCTGATCTGCCTGGCAGTAGGCCTAAGCAGGGTTTATTTCCATATGCAATATCCTAGCGACGTCTTCGCAGGGTATGTGTTCGGCGGCGTATGGGTCAGTCTCCATGTGATGCTTTTGGAGATTCTCCGAAAGTTACGAACCGTTGGGAGGTAAGGACGCGCTAATTCCCGAACTGAACGCACGCATTATCATAAACAAATGGCGGGCCGTGGCGATCGCAGTTATAATCATGACAGTCTTGGCAAATCAACTAATTCTCAAAGCCGAACATTTACGGAAGCATAAGCGTATGGCATGATGGGGAAAGCTTCCTTCTTGGCAGGAGTTGAAAAAGCGTGGTGGATGAGGAGCTTAGCCGGATCATAGATCGGGCAAGACAAGGCGACCAGAATGCGTTCGCAGAGCTCGTTGTCCGCTATAAAGGCCATGTCTTTCGCCATGCATACGGTATGCTGGGCGATCGCGGAGAAGCGGAGGACGCTGCGCAGGAAACCTTCATCAAAGCGTATCTTGCTATTCGCAGCCTTGGTGATGTTCATGCGTTCTCCAGTTGGCTCATGCGAATTGTATCGAATCTATGCAAGGATAAATTGAAACAGCGTACCAAGGTTGTGGAGACCGAAGATATGCCGAAAGATTCGATTCCGGACCTTCATGCCGGAGATCCTTCGTTAAAGATTTCGATGCAAGAAGCGCTGGCACGGCTTTCGGTCGATCACAGGGAAATTCTGCTTTTGCATGATGTGCGGGGCTTTCGCTATGAAGAGATTGCCGAATTGACGGGAATCCCGATGGGAACCGTGAAATCTCGTTTATTCTCGGCAAGGATGTCGCTTCGGAAGATCTGGAACAAAGGGGAGGGGGAATAACATGCACCCCGATGACGAATTGTCGGCTTACCTTGACGGGGAACTTAGCCGAGATGAGCGGGCTCGGATCGATGCGCACTTGGAAGACTGCTCGTCCTGCCAATCGTTGCTGGAACAATTGATGGAGCTCAAAGAGACATTTTCGTCCGCAATGTTCGCGATTAACGAGCCTGACGGCTTTGAGAGCCGGGTCGCTCAGGCAATTGCACGTGAGAATAGGGTACGGAATCTGGGGATGCTATGGCTTGTTGTACCGATGCTTGCAGCGATGCTTTTCGGACTGCTAGCTCTCGCATTCGGACCGCTCGTACTCCATCTCATGCAGGGCGTATTGGCTATCGGCAGGGCACTGGTGTACACGATTTCGTTTGCAGTCGTTGATATGCCGCTCTTCTCGGGTGTTGCGGTGATGATCTCGCTGATCATTCTTATTGCTTCCATCCTGTCACTTCGCCGGTTGTTGCGATCGACGGCCGTGTGAGAGGGAGCGGGAACATGAAAAAATACGATTTACTTATTGGATTGCTTGCCGCAGCCATGCTGCTTCTTTTGCCTCAAGACGTATCCGCTCGCAGCTTGTTTGAACATTCGCAGACGGTAGTCCCCGCGGAACAAACGGTTGACGACGTATATGTTGTCGGGGGAGATGCCGATATTCTTGGTCATGCAACAGGGGCTGTTGTTGTCATGAACGGGAACTTACACCTTGGCGCAGCCGCGCAGGTTGACGGAGCCATTGTCGTGATTGGCGGGCGGATTACGCAGGATGAGGGCGCGCGAATCGGTGACAATATATATAATATTACGTTCGATACCGCAACGCAGAATAGCCTTCTCATCGGAGGCGGATTGGTTGCCGGATTATGGTCAGTTCAACTTGCAGGCAGTCTTTTGCTGATTGTAATACCGGTCCTGGTTCGCTTAATCGGATGGCGCAAAGCTGCAGGGTGGGTGAAGCGACAGCCGGAATCGTCCTGGCGCAAACAGTTGTATTTGGGAGCTCTGAGCGGCACAACCCTGATTGCGTTCGGCTTACTGTGCATTGTGACGCTAATCGGTATCCCGCTGCTGCTAATTGTTATTTTGATCTTGTTTGCCGCCTTCGTCATGGGGATTACTTCCTTGAGTTATCAGATCGGAGGCCTGTTACAGGAGAAGTGGACTCCTAATGAGTGGGTTAGATTGGTTATCGGAGCGTCGCTACTTACGGCATTCGCGAACATTCCGTTCATCGGGTGGCTTGTGCTGCTGCTCATCATGGTATATTCGCTTGGGACAATCACACAGTGGTTGTATAAGCTTCGTAGCCGAAAGAAGCCTACGACCGATGCGAGCTCCTAAATCGAATCACTTCAAACGAACGGGCATCAAAGTGACGTCGGAACCTGGCGTCGCTTTTTTGTATCTATTTCGATACGTGCCTATGGACCCTAACTTTAACGAGTGTCCATGGGAATAAACAACTTGACAATAGGGTGGGGGGCTATACTATAATCAAGGCACGCTCCGGAAATCATTGACTTCTTAGCAAGCTCGTTTAATGACGGCCGTCACGAGCATATAACACCTGGTGAAATCCTACGGAGAACTTTGATAAGGTGGAGGATTTAACATGTCTGCTCATTCTCGGGCTTTACCACAAACCGATCCAAGACGTTGGCGAGCCTTGGCGCTGCTGTGTCTTGCCAATTTTATGGTGATTATGGATACCTCGATTATCGGGGTCGCCTTGCCGGCCATTAAAGAAGCGCTTGGCTATACGCAGGAAAATTTGCAGTGGGTATTTAATGCTTATGTCATTTTCTTTGGCGGACTGCTGCTGCTCGGTGGAAGATTGTCCGATATATTCGGTCAACGCAGCATCTTCATGTGGGGGTTTGCCATCCTGACTTTAGCTTCCTTGCTTGCAGGTCTGGCTTGGAGTGATATGGCACTGAATATAGGCCGCGCATTGCAGGGTTTCGGTTCCGCCTTGATCGCGCCGTCGGCACTAACGATCGTCATGATGTTGTTTAGCGGAAACCCGAAGGAATTGGGCAAGGCTTTGGGTTTCTGGGGAGCTTCCGCTGCAGCCGGAGGATCAGCCGGCGTGTTTCTCGGCGGCGTGATTACCGAGTGGCTGAGTTGGAAATGGACGTTTTTAATCAATGTGCCCGTCGGAGGATTGGCACTCCTCCTGGCTCCCGCATTATTGTCGAAAGGAATACGCAGAAAAGGGAGCATCGACGTCGTGGGGGCTATTTTCGTTACAACAGCTTTGGTCCTGGTTGTCTACGGCATTGTAACGGCGGAACACAATGGGTGGGGATCGGCATCCACTTTAGGGACAATCATATTGGGTGCGGCTCTTTTCATCCTTTTCCTTATCATTCAAACCGTTAAAAAAGAACCGCTTGTCCCGCTTCGAATTTTTAAAGCCCACAATCTGGCAGCCGGCAATATCGCGCTTATGCTGCTATCCGGAGGCTGGATACCGCTTTGGTATTTCCTCAATCTTTACATGCAGCAAGTCCTGAAATTTTCCGCGTTCGCGGGTGGTGTCGCCTTGCTTCCCATGACCATTCTCATTGCCGTCTTTATGATGTTCATAACGGGAAAATTAATTGGCAAATTTGGTATGAAAGCGAATTTGGTCATGGGACTCTTTGCGCTTGGGGCATCGATGCTCATCTTCTCCGGAAATACGCCTGTTAATGGAACCTTCGTTAGCCATGTACTCCCGGCATCCTTATTAGGGGCCTTGGGAATGGCGCTTGCCTATATCCCGGCAACGATGGCAGCCATGTCAGGGGCCAAACCGGAAGAGGCGGGGCTGGCTTCCGGACTTGCCAATACGAGCTATCAGATCGGATCGGCCATTAGTCTGGCCATCATGGTGGCGATCGCTTCGCGAGTGACGGCAACCCAAATCGGTGTCGACTCCTTAATCGCATTAAATGCCGGTTTCCATAAAGCCTTTTTCTGGTCCGGAATCGTTGCCCTTGCAGGAGCAATTTTAGCTCTCCTGTTTATCCGTTCGCCAAAACCAGAAGAGCAAAGCGGAACCGTCGCCATGTAGATTCGCTACTTCTCCGGCCAAAGTACGTTTATTCAATTTGAGGAGGATACCCATGGGGGAAACATTAAAAATAGCCATAAGCCCCTCGATTCAACTTGGCGGCAGCTTATTCACGCCGGATCAGCTAGTGAAAATCGGATCCGTTGTTGGTGCCGATGCCAAAATCGAAATGACCTCATTCAAACAACTCTACGCAGCCGTTTCCGCAGAAGAGCTAGAGGCCATCAAAGATGAACTTGAGCGTAACGGTCTGGAAGTGTATCCGGCGGGTTTCGCGACCAAGAGTCTGATTGCTTGCAATTTTTGTAAAGGGGCAGACATAGCGGGACTCGAAACGGCAAAATCGTTAAACCAAGCAATCGCCGGCATTGAAACGCCTACACCGCTGAAGATTGGTTACGCGGGATGCGCGCTAGGCACCAGCGAACCGTTAATTAAGGATATCGGCGTTGTCAAAATGCGCGAGCGGTTTGATATCTATGTCGGCGGGGAACCGAAAGGGCTTAAAACAGCCTTTGCCCAGTTGCTTGTATCCGGAGTTACGGAAGACCGACTCGTTCCTGCCATTACCGCCATTATCGATTACTATAAAGAACATGCGAATGGCAAAGAAAAGTTTAGCAAATTCGTGGAGCGGGTTTCGCTTGAACAGCTGCAGCAAATCGCAGGTTAAGGAGTCTGAGTGAGCAAAGGAGCGTACTTAACATGAAGGAACAGGTTAAAATTTATACGATCCCATCCTGCAGCGACTGCAACTTTGCCAAACGCTATTTCAAAGAACATCAGATCCCCTTCACGGATTTCAACTGTGAAGAAGATGTGAAGTATGCAGAAGAGGTTTGGAACTTGACGGGAAAACAAGTCGTTCCCACATTAGTGATCGGAGAAAAGGTATTTGTCGGCTTTGCCGATCATCTTCATGAAATAACCAACCTATTGAAATAAACGCGAACCCGGCCGATCTGGCCGGGTTTGTCGAGGGATTATGAATTCGCAGGATTCGTGGGTTACTTAGCGCCATCTAAAATTCCCGTAGTCAATGACAACAATTCGACTGCGCTTCTTACGTATATTCCCATAGTTGGGTATTCCATTGTTTCTTGTAACTTCGTACGGGATAACCCCGAATCTTCTGAATTTTGATTTCATTTGATAGAGTTTCCGCATATTTTTTTTGTTTTCTTGAAATGGTAAGTATAATATTTCATTTTCAACCAACTATACCTTTTGTCATATTTCTGAATCCGACCTAGATGTTTTTTGATCCTCGGATGCGCAAATTTGAACATCATCACTTCTCTTTTATTACTTTTAACCCCATATCTTGATTTCGATTTTTTTAGAACATAGCCATTCCCAAGATCATAAACCACTCTCCTGGCACCTACACCGACGATCCTTTTGCCACGGATCATTTTCTTTATTTTCATGTTCAGTGGACAAGTCGCCTCCTTTCGGGGAATTTATTGGAACATCATATTCGAACTTGCTCAGGGGTTGTATGCGGTTAACATGGCCCTTACATAATGTGCCATAGTCGGGGGTTGCGATGTCACTTCATTCATTCGGAGTATCGAGCATTAATGTCCGGGGTGAGTATCAAAATCCTGCAGCATTGGAAAGCAAGGAATGCTGTGCGGGTTGTTGAACTGAACAAATCAGGTTTCTTTCATTAATACATTCGGTACCAAACGAATATAAATTAGTTCCCCAATCAGTTCAATGACTGTTTGCGTTACAATAACAGCTGACACTAATCCGTTTATCGGTTCAGGTAAAGCCAACGCAAAAGGGAGAACGGCAAGAGAGTTGCGTGTACCAGCGCTGAAGATTAAGGCTCGCCCAGCTCCGATTTCTAAACGGAAAAGACGGGAAACGATGCGTGCAACAACCGGTGCAATTACCATATACGCTGCATAAATCGGGATCACACGGCTAATGAATTCAAATGAGGTATACAGTTTAGAAATTTGTGATGCAACGATCACAAAAAGAGTTAATGCCATAAAAGGTACTGGAAGCCAGGAAGTGGTATCAAGGATACGCGTGCCGAGTGGTTGCCGTTTCGCCCACAATTGAGTTAGTAGAGCAAGTAGCAGCGGAAGCACAATGAGTTCAATAAATGCTTCAAGAAACGGTTTGACACTCATGATTTCTGCTGCTTGCTTCCCCATAAAAGCCCATAAATAAAACGGTAGTAAAAGCATCTGGGTAACAAAGAGTAATGGAGTTGAAATTAAGACGAGTTTTGCATCACCACGGCCCAGATGTGTAAAGACAATGACGTAATCAATGCACGGCGTAAGCAAAACCAGAAAAACACCTAATAATAAGGCCGGATCGGCTGGAAGAAAGCGCGTTAGCCCCCAAACGATAATCGGGACGGCTATGTAATTCACAATGAGAAGCGCATAAATAAACTTTCGGTTGGATCGTGCTTCTCTTAAGCGAAAAAACGGTATTTGTGCAAACATCCCATACATGAGAATGGCAAGTACGAACGAAATAAAGGGATCTAAATTTGCGGTGGCATTGGGCCATAACAAACCTATACCAGCAGCAAAAGGGAGTACGCATGCATAAAGCCATACTTGATTCTTTTCTAATTGCTCTCTGAAACTCAATTTTCTCTCCTCATTTCACCTCAAAACGCAACAATGCGCTCAGGTAAGGGAATAAGCCCAACGGATTTATTTATCACGGCCATTGTTATTTCCCCTTATAAACGAACTGCTCGATCCGTACCTTAATGGCGTCGCGAACTGCACGAAATTGCTCCATTATTTCCTCTTCAGTGCCCGATGCCTTGGCCGGATCCCCAAAGCCCCAATGCCATTTGATGACGTTCGGATTCATGATGACCGGGCAGTGTTCATCTGCATGACCGCACAATGTAATGACGTACGCAGCACGATTCAAGGTTTCGGGATCAATCACATCCGAAGAGTTGTGGCTTATATCAACGCCGACTTCTTTCATCACTTGAACGGCACGCGGATTCAAGCCATGCGCCTCGAGTCCAGCGCTTTTGACTTCGTACTTCTCTCCGCCTAGTGCTTTTAAGAATCCATCCGCGATTTGACTGCGGCAAGAGTTGCCGGTGCACAAGAAATAGACGAGTGGTTTGTTTTCCATGATAGTTAGCTCCTTTGAAATATCGTTTTAACCGACGACTTTAAGCCATAAAAACAATCCCGCGAGCGTAATGAACAAGACAGGGACCGTAAGAACGATACCCGTTTTGAAATAAGCACCCCAGGTGATCTTTACGCCTTTGCTGGATAAGACATGCAGCCAAAGCAGCGTAGCGAGCGAACCGATTGGTGTAATCTTCGGTCCCAGATCCGACCCGATGACGTTGGCATAGATCAGCGCTTCGCGGATGACGCCGGTGGGGTTGGTCCCGTCGATCGCCAGCGCGTTGATCATAACCGTCGGCATGTTGTTCATGATGGAGGAGAGGATCGCAGCGACAAAACCGGAACCTATCGTAGCCACGAACAAACCTTGCTCTCCAAGCCACTTATACACCGCTCCCAGTTCGTTTGTAAGGCCCACATTCCGTAGTCCGTAAACGACAACGTACATCCCAATGGAGAAGGTCACGACCGCCCAAGGAGCCCCTTTAACAAGCTTCCAGGTGTGAATCTCACTGCTTTGACGGGCCAGCAAAAGAAACGCAAGGGCAGCAACGCCGGCAATAATGGAAACCGGAACATGGATGAACTCGCTTAACAGATATGCGGCGAATAATACGCCTAATACGAACCAAGCGATCTTAAACAACCGCATATCCTTGATGGCCGCTCTAGGCGTTTTGAGCTGACTTAAGTTGATCTGCTTAGGAATACTTCGTTTGAAGAACATGATGAGCACCAGCAAGCTTGCAGCGATTGAGAAGAGGGTAGGGATGATCATGCGGCTCGCATATTCCACGAACCCGACGCCGAAAAAGTCCGACGAAACGATGTTGACCAGGTTACTAACGACCAAAGGCAGGGAGGCTGTGTCCGAGATGAATCCACTCGCCATAATAAACGGAAGAATCATGCGTTCATCGAACTTCAGAGCACGGACCATTGCCAATACGATTGGCGTTAGAATCAAGGCTGCTCCATCATTCGCGAAGAACGCGGCAACCGCAGCTCCGAGCAGAATGACATATACGAACATTAGATTGCCATTCCCTTTTGCAAACCGCGCCATATGCAGCGCCGCCCATTCGAAAAATCCGATTTCGTCCAAAATCAGAGAGATCAGAATAACAGCGACGAATGCGAGCGTCGCGTTCCACACGATCTGGGTGACATCCCAAACGTCGTTAAAATTCACCACACCACAGATTAAAGCAATGATTGCTCCGCCGCATGCGGACCACCCAATGTTAAGTCCCTTGGGCTGCCAAATGACAAATACAAGCGTAACTATAAAGATGAGCGAAGCGACCGCGAGCATAACTGCCTCCTAGTTAACAGCAATCATTACAATGAAGTGACTGTATTTTCCCCCGCATGGAAGGGAGTTGTTCGATGATTTCTTTTAAATAAGGCTTATCTTCCACGCTTAAAGAATAAAAAATCCATTGACTGCGCCGAGTCTCATTGATCAAGCCCCCGCCTTTTAGTTTTTTCAGATGCTGACTGGCATTTGGCTGTGTCGTCTCAAGGATATCTACGATATCGCATACGCACATTTCCTTTTCCTTTAACAACGCCATTATGGTCAGCCTCATGGGGTGGGCGAGCAATTTTAAGGTTTCCGCCATTTCATCAATGGAAATCGTGGTAGTAACCATTGTGTTCGCTCCCTTCAGAACATCCAGATCCTTAGTCGGGATCATTATATAAGTATTTTATTATATATTCAATACCTCATATTGAATCATGTAGAATTCCTTCCGCAACCCCTATGAAGAAACATATGAAGATCTTCCTTAAATCAAATATATTTGGTTACTACTTCATTGCCTTATGCGTGATTATTGTAGACCATGCGGCCAAACGGCTTGTGTCCGTCATTTTCACTCGCTAATTTTTCCGGTCGGACACGATATGTCAGGGGACCTATCCTATACTGGAATGGCAAGACACCTTCAGGAGGCGATAGGAATGAAGCTTACCATCAGTACGCATGACGATCAACGGATGGCGGTCATTCAGGAAGCGGTCAAGCAATTCCGCAAGATGAACCCGGACGTATCTGTGGTACTGGAACTCGTACCGAATAAAGCGGAGTTGATTCGCAGAATCACGAGCGGGGAAGGCCCGGACATTGTGGAATGGGAAGGCACCAACATGGGGCAATGCTTGGACGCCGGGATCTTGTCCGATCTGCGGGAGTTTATCCAACGAGACAAGGTCGACATGCGCGACTATTTTCCCCGCATCGCCCAGTCCGTCGAATCGAACGGACGGATCGGGGCGCTGCCGGTCATGACCGAGACGCTCGGGGTCTTCTACAACAAGCGGCATTTTGACGAAGCGGGGTTGCCGTATCCGCAAGACGGATGGACGTGGGAGGACTTCATGGATACGGCGAGGAAGTTGACGGTACGGGATGAGGGTGGAAACGTGATCCGGCACGGTGCCTTTACGAGCTTCGGATATATGCTCTACGTCGAACCGGTTGTCTGGAATTGCGGTGGATCTTTCCTATCGGAAGACGGCGTCGAACTGGAAGGGTATTTAAACCATCCTTCGACCATCGAAGGGTTCCGGCAATACTTGTCCCTGATCGACGAGGACGTGTCGCCGAGGATGGAGGTGGGGCAGGATTCCTGGATCGCTTGCTTCATTCATGAGAAAATGTCTATGTATCTGGATGCCAACTGGGCGATCAAACCCATGTCTAAAGAACAGAAGGAAAAGTTCGGAGTCGTGGGTTTCCCTGGCGGCAAGAAGCAGCCTAAATCAAACATCTTCCAAGTGTATGGGTATGGCATCTCTACGACTTGCCGCAATCGCGAACTTGCCTGGGCTTTTCTCCGCAAGCTGGCTCTTCCGGGGGAAGACGTCGACAAGCTGTGGACCGTTCTGAACCTGGCGGCAAATCGGAAGACGGCGGAGCAAAGCGGCCACAAGGCGGACGCCATGTATGCCATTTTCTACAACGAACTGCAATACGGTCGAGACGGCGCGTACCAGTACCCCAACTACATTCCCGCCTTCCATCACAACGAGACCTTCGACAGGCTCGTTCATGCCGAGGATGCGGAACAAGTCATTCAAGAGGCGGTACGCCGCACTCCCAAGATTACGCCTTATGATTTCAAGACGCCGGGTTGGTGGTGACTCTCCATGAGCAACATGCATCGCATTCTTTGGTTTGACGAACAAATTCGCAGCCACCGTTATCCGAATGCCCGATCGCTGTCGGAACGGTTCGAGATCTCGGTCCGACAGGCCGGTCGGGATATCGAATATATGCAGAACTCCTTACTCACCCCGATGAGCTACAATGCCAAAGAGCGTGGGTATGAATACTCGAATGAAGCCTACATTTTGCCGTCCGTTTTTCTGTCCGAGACCGATCTTCGGATCTTAAGCTTCCTCATCTACAAATACGAGGAAGCCGCGGAATCCATAGGATACGTCGAAGGCCTCGACCGCGTCGTACAGACGCTGAAACGATTCGTACCGTATCAACCGGAGAACATGACCAAATTGCCGGTATTCCATGCGGATCCCGCGCTTGCCGACCGGAAGCATGAGGTGGACAAAGCCATCCGTCAGAGCCATAAGCTCCGCATCGCATACGTGGACGAGGAAGAGGAGTATGAAGTGGTGGTGCATCCTTTTCGCACGTATTCCCAAGCGAGCGGGGTCTACCTCATCGCCTTATGCGAGCAGTCCGGAGAGGTCGAGTATTACCGGCTGGAACGGATGACGAGGGTGGTCGACACGGGGGAAGAGTACCGAAAGGAAGTCGAAGGGGGGACCCCAGGCAAAGACAGAGGTTCCTAGGCAGGAAGGCAGCCGGGCCAAAAAGTTCGGCTGCCTTCGTTGCGGTTATGGGCGCTTTAGGTTAGTAGATTGGTTGCGCTTGACCCCCTTGCTGAAGCCGGCAAACGCTTGCGATACTCGCCCGGAGTGACGCCTGAGCAACGCTTGAACATGCGGATGAAGGAGTTGACGTTCTGATAGCCGACGTAACTGGCCACATCCTGAATGCGCAGCTCCAAATTCATGAGCAGTTCCTTGGCCCGATGGATTCTCAGCTCGTTCAGATGATCGCTAAAGTTGATTCCTGTTTTTTCCTTAAAATAGCCTGACAGATAACCGGGCGTCAGATTTAATTTGTCGGCGATGGAATCGAGATTCATATCCTCGCAGAAATGGGCTTCCATGTACTCGAGGACAAAGGAGGCGATCGGATCCTTCGTTTCGTTTTTCTCCGCAATGGCGGCAAGGGCGGGGCGGATCAGCTCCCGGAACCAGTCCTGGTACTGCTTCACGGAATAAAAGCGGCTCAGGGCATCGAAGGAAGAGGGGAGCAGCTTTTCCGTCAACGCAAGCATGTTCAGCTTCGCGAATGTTTTCTCCACTTGATCCGCAGCCCCCCGGGCAAATGCCTGAAACTCTCCGACGGCCGCATCCTTGCGCTTTAATAATTCGAGATGCCGGTCGATCCACTCGAATACGGCATTCTCGTTGCCGGTCAGAAGAAGCGTGAGCAGATCCTCTCCAGTCGTCAGCTTCAAACGGTACGAATTCGGCAGCGAAGCCCCAGGTCCCGTGATGATTTGCGTATCTCCGTTTAGTCTTCGCTCCTTGAGCATAGAGGACAATTGCCCGTAAGCCTCGGTAAACGAAGTTTTTGCCGTATAAACAGGACTGGCGGCAATCGTCAGGTAAAGATAGTCGTCGGCGCGCAGCAGCTGCTTCAGCGTATCGAGCGTATGCAAAATTTCGCTTCGAGAGCCCGGATCGAAAATGAACGACATGAAACGGTTCTGCTCGATTTGCAGCGTAACTCCGTCTCTGGAAGAGATCAGATTGTGAATGAGTTTGCGGAGCAGCAGCATTTCTGCCTCGTATTCCCGTTCGGGATTTTTGAAGGCGATTTCATAAAGGACGGCGACATAGGGTCTGTCAGATTGAACGAGTTCTTCCCTATCGGCGAGATTCGGGTTCATCGGAATGTTCTTCACCTTGTTGGTATAAGCGAACTGCTGCACGAGCGTGTTCTTTCGATCGAGATCCGTTCGAATGAGCTCGTTCATTTGCAGGATGCGGCTCATCCGGTCGCTCAGAATGGCGTACTCTCGGATGCTGCTTGTCGGCAGCGTCGAGGCGGAATTGCGCTCCAGCATCTCAATGATTCGGCGCAGTGGATTGTTGAGCCTCAGGCTGAACAGAACCGAAGTGACGACGCCGACCACGACAGCGGCAGATAGCAACGAAACCAGCAGCACGTTTAGCTTCATCATTTCGGAAGAGATGCTGGCAATGGGGACGACGCGTACATAAGTGAAGCCGGTGTCTGCTCCTTTTTTATAGAAATAATAAAAATTACCGTTCCGTTCATGAAACGTTTCTTCCTGGAGAGAAGCGGGCACCCGCATTTCTTTGGATGGCGCGGACGCGAACAGAATGTTCCCATTCTGATCCATCATGTAGAACGACGAATCCCCCGATCGGCCAAAGGCGGAATACAGCTGCTGCGGATTCACCAGCAGGAGGCCGTATACGTCCCCATAGGGCGCCGCTTTGAACAGAATCGGCATCAAGGGTCCCATCGGACGAGCCTGACCCATCGTTTTCTCGTAAAATTCGGCAACCGGCAATACTTGCATAAAGGAGTGGCCGATGGATGCCTCGATCCAGTAATGAGGCGGGTAAACATTGCTGGAGTAATACTTGTCGAACATGTCTTCGATGCTGCTGGTCCCGTCCTTTTCCAATACGTAGCCGGCCTTCCGGAAGACGAGGATGAAGTTGTTTAAATGAAGAAACGGATTCGAGTACAGTGCGCTCAAGTCCTCTTTGACTTCGGGAATGATGTCATAGCGCTTGTTCTCTTTCACGCGATTCAGAATTTCGAGTTTGACGTTCCATCTGTCAGATCGCATAAGGGAGATCAACATCGTCTGCGTCATCCGGAATTGATTCTCGTAGCTCTCGACCGTCTGCTTCATCCCCAGCTCGTTGTAGCGGACGATTTCGTTGTATAGCTTTTGGCTTAAATAGATATAGGCGAACAGATTGCAGGAAACAAGCAAGATAATGACGCACAAGAAACTGACCATCAACTTCACAAACAATGTATTGAAAGCAAGCTTGAGTCCGGCCCGTCTATTCATTCAACGTTTCCCCCCGGTATACAGCCTCGCGGTCCCCGTTTTACATTTCGATAATCGTATCATACCGGTTTGAATCCGACGCGAACAATATGCACTTTTCCATTTTCGTATTCATTTCCTTTGCTTTCCGCAAAAGTGACGATCGAATGGAACACGTGGAGATATATTTCCCCTGACTAGGCCGGCTATAATGCGGGTACAACGATCAAAGGCACCGCGATCTGCATCCTGACTTTCAAATGACTTCAAGGGGACATGCGAATGGCACAAGCAAGTGCGACTCCTCGCCCGATCGGGAAGGGGAAGCCGATATCCGCGCCGAAGGCGCACCGGTTCAAGCGGCTCTGGCAAAACAACAAATACCTGTGGCTGCTTTTTTTACCTTGCCTGATCTATTATCTCGTGTTTCGTTATGCCCCCATGTTCGGGTTGGTGATTACGTTCAAAAACTATAACCTGTTCAAGGGGGTTTGGAACAGCGATTGGGTGGGCCTCAAGTATTACCGGTTGTTTCTAAACAATCCGGATTTTTGGCCGCTGATGAGAAACACGTTCCTGCTCGGTCTTTATAGGCTCATATTCGGATTCCCTGCTCCGATTATATTGGCGTTGCTGCTCAATGAGCTGAGAAAGGCGGCGTTCAAGCGGTTCGTGCAAACGGTCAGTTACCTTCCTCACTTTATTTCCAACGTCATCGTCGCCAGCATGGTCATTATGTTTCTGTCTCCGACAGGAGGGCTTGTTAACAACATTCTATCGGGGCTCGGCTTCGAGCCGATCCATTTTATGAACAAACCGGAGATGTTTCGGGGAATCTACGTGCTCTCGGAAATCTGGCAGCATATCGGCTGGGAAACGATCATTTACTTGGCGGCGTTGACCGCCGTCGACCCCCAGCTTTACGAAGCGGCCAGCATCGACGGAGCCAGCAGACTTCGCAAAATTTGGCACGTTACGCTTCCCGGCATTTCCTCCGCCATCGTCATTACGCTAATTCTCAATATCGGCCAAGTGCTGGAGATCGGATTCGAGAAAGTGTACTTGATGCAAAACCCGGCCATCTACGATACGGCGGATATTATCAGCACTTACGTCTACCGGATCGGGTTGTTGCAGGGCAACTTCAGTTACGGATCGGCGATCGATCTCTTCATGGGCATCATCAGCTTAATCTTCATTTACGGTGCCAACTGGATCAGTCGGCGCGTCAGCGAAACCAGCCTATGGTGAAAGGAGCCGTTCGATGATCAAATCACCGAAGCTGGGACTATTCCCGGTTGTCAGTGCCGTCATCCTGACGATCGTTGTGGTAGCGACGCTGTATCCGTTCGTGCATATGATTGCCGTCTCACTCAGCGGAGACGTTTATGTGATCAAGAACGAGATCACCGTTTGGCCGAAAGGGTTCAATGTCAACATGTATAATCTTGTTCTCGGGGACCCTAAAATCTGGACGGCATTTCGAAATACGATCTTATATACCGCGCTGGGAACCGCCATTTCGCTTGCGGTCACTTCGATGGGGGCTTACGCGCTCTCGCGGAGCCAAATGGCGTTTCGAAAATCGCTTACGATGCTTATCGTTTTTACGATGTTTTTCGGCGGGGGAATGATCCCCACGTATCTGGTCGTCCGGTCGCTGGAGTTGGTGGACACGATCTGGGGAATGGCGCTTCCCGGCGCGGTCAGCACCTGGAATCTGATTCTGATGCGTACTTTCTTCGCCGGCATCCCGAAGGAGCTGGAGGAGTCCGGCCGCTTGGACGGGCTGAACGACATCGGTATCTTCTTTCGAATCATGGTACCGCTTTCGAAGGCCTCCTTCGCCACTATCGCCCTCTTCTACGCGGTGAGCATGTGGAATAACTTTCAGCTTCCGCTATTGTACTTGCGTTCGCCGGATTTGTTCCCGCTGCAGGTTCTGCTGCGCAATCTCATTCTCGCCGGCACCGCGAGCTCGGGCGACGTGACCCGGATCGGAGGTGATAACCTTATCGTCGAAGAATCATTGAAGTACGCCACGATCATGGTGTCTACACTTCCGATTCTGATCGTGTATCCTTTCGTGCAGAAGTACTTTGTCAAGGGGGCCATGATCGGGGCAGTCAAGGGCTGAGCCCGATCGGGCCGAGCTGCGTCCGGCCTGCATACGGTTTGCGTGAAGACGTAAACAAACGACGTTGCTGTACAAACGAACAAAGAGGAGCTGATCGATTTTGTTGAACGTTCTGAAAAAGCACGCTGTTCTGCTGTTGCTCGCCGCCATGACGGCAACGATGCTTTCCGCCTGCAGCGGAAACGCTTCCAAAGACGGCGCTTCTGCCGGAGCAAGCCCTAAGGCTTCCTCCGCGGGAGGCGGAGAAACGTCCGGGCTGCCGAGCTTGAAGTTTACGGCGCTGCTCGACAACAACCCGACCTTTCCGTACTCGAAGGATTGGCCGATCTGGAAATGGATCAAGGAGAAAACGGGCGTCACGCTCGAAGTTCAAACCCCGTCCGGCAATCTGGGGGAATCTTTGAATCTGGCCGTCGCTTCCAAAGAGATGCCCGACTTGATGTACATGCCCAATCGCGAGGAGTCCAACAAGTTCGGTCAGCAGGGTGCGCTTGTGGATATTTTGGAATACATCGACGATATGCCGAATCTGAAGTCGTGGATGGAGAAATATCCGGAAGAAGCGCGGGCCGCCTTGTCCTCGGACGGCAAGATGTACATGTTCCCGAATCAGGGCTTCGGCGAGACCAACCGGACGATTTGGATGTATCGGAAAGACGTCTTCGACAAAGAAGGGCTTAAAGCCCCCTCGACTTTCGATGAGTTGTACGAGACGCTGAAAACGCTGAAAGCCAAATATCCCGGCACCTATCCGCTAACCATCCGCTTCGGCGAAATTCCGGACGAGATGCTTGCGAATATGACCGTGGATTTCGAAACGGGGGAAGATGGGTATTACGATTTCGACAAGGAGGAATGGCGCTTCGGCCCGACTGAAGATCATTACAAGGCGATGGTCGCGGCATGGAAAAAGTTGTATGACGACGGTCTCATTCCGCCGGATTTCCTCTCGCTCCAGACGAAACAATGGCAGGACATGCTGTCCACCGGAAAATCGTTCATTACGATCGATTACATCAGCCGAATCGACTTCTACAACAACGCCATGCAGAAGGAGAATCCGGCGTTCAACATGCAGTTCATGGCCCCTCCGGCCGGCATTCCGGGCGGCAAGCAGCATAATCCGTATCTCCACTATCTCATAAGCGGATTGACGGTGGCTTCCACTTCCAAACATATTAACGACATCATGAAGTATATGGATTTCTTCTATTCAGAGGAAGGCCGCACGCTTGTCAGCTGGGGGAAGGAAGGCGAGACGTACGAAAAGGATGGCGGTACGCTCAAGTTCAAGACGAACTACACGGACATCATTGAGCTGCGCAAGGCAACCGGCCTGAAGACAAGCGGCACGTATACGTGGATCGATTTCGATTCCGATCTGTCGCTGTCCTCCGACAACCTCAAATATGCGTTCAAGGAAGCGACCAAATACGATCCGCCGGCGATGCAGCCGCGTCCGGCCTTTTCGGAGCAAGAGACCGAAGTGGTTGCGCTGACCGGTCAGGCGATCAAAAAGCATCGGGACGAAAGCTTCGCCAAATTCGTGACGGGATCGAGAAGCTTGGACGAATGGGATCAATACGTAAAGGAAATGAACAACCTCGGCGTTGACAAGCTGCTCGCGACGTATCGAGAAGCCTATCGGCGCATACAAAATATCAAACTGGACGTCAACTAAATAAACTTACCGATAACGAAAAAAATGTTAAAGCAGTTCGAAAGAAGCGTCAACGATACCCTACCGGGAATTGCTATAATGGGGGCAACAGAAGGGAGGGGATCAAAATGGCAAGCGCAAATTCCGTATTGGACAGATTGGGCGTTCTGACCGACGAAGTGTCCGAGCGCCTCGATGAAGCGCTGGATTGGACGAAGGAGCAGGGCTTAAAGCACGTGGAGCTCCGCGTCGTCGATGGGTTAAACGTCACGGCGCTGAGCGACGAACAAGCGATGGACATCCGGCGTCGAGTCGAAGCCCGGGGGCTGTTTGTATCAACAGTCGCCTCGCCATTGTTCAAATGCGCGCTCGATCCGGGCAGGCGTGTCGCAGCGGGGGATACGTTCGGGCAAACCGAAGAGACGGTCGAGGAGCATTTTGCCAAGCTGGATCGCGTCATTCATTTGACGAAGCTGCTGGGAACGACACGCATCCGCATTTTCTCGTTCTGGCGCGAAGCGGAGCCGCTGACCTATCGGGAAGAAATCGTACGCCATCTGAAAGAGGCGGCCCGGATCGCGCAGCGGGTCGGCGTCCAGCTTCTGCTGGAGAACGAACCTTCTTGCAACGGCGGATTTTCGGAAGAAGTCGCCGCTATCGTTCGTGCCGTCGATTCCCCTGCGCTGCGAGGATTATGGGATCCCGGGAACGAGGCTTACGGCGGTCGCGAATCGTTCCCGGCCGGCTATAACTACATGAAAGAGCTGATGTCGCACGTCCATTTGAAGGATGCTTATCTAAATGCGGAAGGCAACCCCAGGTGCGTGCCGCTCGGATCAGGTAATGTGCCGGTCATAGCCCAGCTCAGGGCACTGGCGGAGGACGGTTATGAAGGCCTCTTCACGATCGAGACGCACTTCCGGCCGGAGGGCGGCAGTCGGGCGACGGGAACGCGCATGTCGCTCGATGCGCTGCGCGCGCTGCTAAGAGAGGTGTGAGACAAGGAATGACGATCAAAAAGTTCGGCATCATCGGATGCGGTTCGGTTGCCGATTTCCATATCGCCGCCTTGCGCGGCATCGAAGACGCACGGCTCGCTTATGTATCCAGCCGCAACGAGGCAAAAGCGAAAGGGGTTGCGGAACGGGAAAGCTGCGCATGGACGACCGATTATCAAACGCTGCTCCTCAGCCCCGAAGTGGAAATCGTATGCGTGACGACTTCAAGCGGCAGCCATTTCCGAATCGGGATGGATGTGCTGGAAGCGGGAAAGCACCTGCTGCTGGAGAAGCCGATGGCGATGAACAGCCGGGATGCGGCGACGCTTGTAAGGACGGCCAGGGAGCGGGGAGTGGCGCTGTCCGTCGTCTCGCAGCGGCGCTTCGAGGCTCAGCACCAAGCGGTCAAGCGGGTGCTTGAGGAAGGCGCGCTCGGCAAGCTGCTGCTTGCGGAAGTATCCTTGCCCTTCTATCGATCGCAAGACTATTACGATTCCGCCGAATGGCGCGGAACGCTTGCCGAAGACGGCGGGGTACTGATGAACCAGGGCATTCACAGTCTCGATCTGCTGCTGTGGTTCGCCGGCGAGATCGATACCGTGTTCGGGAAGACGGCGACGCAGACGCATCGGATGGAGGCGGAGGACTTGGGCCTCGCGATTGTCCGATTCAAGAGCGGAGCCTTCGGCACGATAACCGCCTCCACCAGCATTCGTCCGGGCTTTCCCGCTTCTTTGTATCTGTACGGGGACAAAGGTACGATCAAGCTGGAAGGCTCGTCCATCGTCCATTGGGAGGTTCCCGGCGTGCAGGAGCCGAAGTGGGACCAGGAGCCTGCATACGGAGGCGTATCCGATCCCCGCAGCATCGTTTGCGACTTCCATCAGAGCCAGATCATCGATATGATCACCGCCATCGATACCGGGACGGAGCCGCTGGTCACCGGAGAAGACGGCCTTAAGGCGGTCCGGCTGGTCGAAGCGATCTACGAGAGCTCCGCCGGCGGGACAGAGGTAAGGCTGGGTTGAACCAGTTGAATTGAATCGAAGGGAGATGAACCGATGACGGATGGTTCCGCCATTCGGAAATTAACAGTCGATCGACTTCAGATCGAGATTTACGAGAACCGCGAGGCGCTTGGCCAAGCGGCGGGGCGGGCCGTGGCGGCCCGTATCCAAGATTTGCTGGGACAACAAGCGCATGTCCGCATGATATTCGCCGCAGCGCCTTCGCAGAACGAACTGCTTGACCAACTGGTCCGAGACTGGACCATCGATTGGTCGCGGGTTACAGCTTTTCATATGGACGAATACATCGGTCTGCCGGCCGACGCGCCGCAATCGTTCAGCCGATTCCTTCGCGAGCGACTGTTCGATCGGGTGAATTTCCGCGACGTGCATACGATCGATCCTTCAAACGATCGTCGGAGGGAGTGCGACCGATACGGCGGCCTGCTGCGGGAAGCCCCGATCGATATCGTATGCCTCGGCATCGGGGAGAACGGGCATTTGGCGTTTAACGACCCGCCGGTTGCCGACTTCCGCGATCCGGCATCCGTCAAAGTCGTCGAACTGGACGAAGTCTGCCGCAGACAGCAGGTGAACGACGGCTGCTTCGCCCGGCTGCAGGAGGTGCCGACGCATGCGATCACGCTGACGATTCCGACGCTGCTATCGGCGTCTCATCTGTTCTGCGTCGTGCCGGGACCCTCGAAACGGCAGGCGGTAACCGCAACGCTCCAAGATCCGATTGGCGCCGCATGTCCTTCGACCATTCTGCGCACCCATCCGGATTGCACGCTGTACGTGGATCGCGATGCTTTTGGGGAACCGTAGCATGCTGCAATTGACAGCGCTGCATTATGCAACAGGCAAGCCGGTCGACATTCGGATCGCGGACGGCATCATTCGGCAGGTCGAAGAGACAAACCGCCCCGGTACCGGCAACGCGGATAGGAGCGGACTTTGCGTTGCTGCGCCCGGATTGGTCGATTTGCAAATTAACGGCTATCGCGGAAACGACTTCAATCAATTGCCTTATTCGGAAGACCTCGTTGCCGACGTGACCCGTGGGTTGTGGGCGGATGGCGTAACGACTTACTTCCCGACCGTTATTACGCAGACCGAGTCCCATCTAACGGAAGCGCTAGCCTCGATCGCGCAAGCTTGCCGGAGAGATCCGGCGTCGGACCGGGCAATAGCCGGCATCCACCTGGAAGGTCCGTTCCTGTCCCCGGAGGACGGCGCCCGCGGAGCCCATCCCAGATCATGCATCAGACCGCCGGACTGGACGCTGTTCTGCCGCTGGCAGGAGGCGGCGGAAGGCCGCATTCGGATCCTCACGCTGTCTCCCGAGTGGCCCGGCAGCGCGGATTTTATCTCCAAGTGCGCGGACAGCGGCGTGACGGTATCGATCGGCCATACGTCCGCTTCGCCGGAGCAAATCCGCGAGGCGGTCCGGGCGGGGGCCCGCATGTCTACGCATCTGGGCAACGGAGCGCATCTGATGCTGCCCAGGCATCCCAACTACCTGTGGGAGCAGCTCGCGCAGGATGAATTGTGGAGCTGCGTCATTGCGGACGGCTTCCATCTGCCGGATGCCGTGCTGAAGGTGGTGATGCGCATGAAGGGGCCCCGCGCGATGCTGGTCAGCGACGCCGTTGCGCTTAGCGGAATGCCGCCGGGCGCCTATACGTCGCCAATCGGCGGAGAAGTCGTATTGACGAAGGCAGGCAAGCTGCATCTGGCGGCAGATGAGAACCTTCTTGCAGGCTCGGCGCAGATGCAGCTGCGGGGGGTCGAACGGCTGGCGGAACGCGGACTCGCTTCCCTGGAGGAAGCTTGGGACATGGCCTCGGTCCGGCCGGCCGGCTTCATGAAGCTGCCGAGCTCAGCCGGACTTGCCCCGGGAGCCCCTGCCGATCTCGTCCTATTTCGCAGGGAACGGCATGACATCGAGATGGAACGAGTTTACAAAGCCGGTACCCTTGTATTCGGGAAGGAGTCCTACCATTGAAATTCGCAGCGTTCAGCGGCGTGTTAATCGATCACAGCATGCAAGAGGCGATGCGGCTCACGAAGCAATTGGGCCTCGACGGAATCGAGATCGCCGCCCGCGAACATCATTTGTCGCCAACGACGAGCAAAACCCGACTCAAGGAATTGCGCACATTGTCCGAAGAGCTGCAGCTTGCCATCCCTGTCCTGGCCACCTATACGGGCAGATTCTCATCGATCAGCGATCAGGAAGCCTCGGCGACTTTCGACGACTTCCGGCGGCTGCTGGAGGCGGCCGGCCAACTGGGCGCTTCCATGATGCGGGTATTGACGGGAGGGCCGAACGCATTCCTCGCGCACGATTATCATTATTCGAAGATCGCCTATTGGCTGGATCGTTGCGCCGAAGAAGCGGAGGCCCATCACGTGGATGTGCTGGTGGAGCTGCATAACGAATCCCTCGTCGAGACGGCGGACGATGCGCTAAAGCTTATCAAGCTCGTGAACAGCGAGCGGATCGGCTTCATTCACGATGCCGGCAACATGTTCATTACGGGTACCGATTACGGCTCCGAATCGGTGAAGAAGCTGGGCAAGCATTTGAAGCACGTGCATGTCAAGGACGAACGCAGAACCTCGGACGCCAGCGCGCCGGGCGCTTTCACGAACAGAACCCGCAAGGGGGTCGGGACGTTCGTGCCCTGTCTGTTGGGCGAGGGCGAGGCGGATCACGGACCGTTGTTTCAGGCGTTGCGGGAGACCGGATACGAGAACTGGGTGACGTTGGAATGCCATACGCCGGAATCCGGGTTCGAACGTCTGAAGCATGATTTTCAATATGTCCGGCAGCTCGCCGGCGGCCGATCATGAACCCATTTCCCGAGTTTTACAGCGAAGCCCAACAGGATCCGTCGTTTCCGTTCGCCATTTTGCGCTACTCCAGCCAACAGTTGAACCAACCGATGCACGTTCACAATTACATTCAGTTCGTTTATGTTCTGCGCGGCGTGTGTCACCATCAAATGCGAGGCAAGCTGCTGAAGGTGAGCCGGGGCGATTTGTTCATCATCGCCCAACATACGGAGCATAGCTTGCGCGCGATTGAAGGAACGGATTTTGAAGTAGCGGTAATCGACTTCATGCCGTCTATGGTGAGGGAGTACCTGCGGCCTTATACGGACACTCTCCATCCACTGCTGGAGCCGATCGACCTTGACGAGCCGTTGTCCCCCGAATACCAGTCCTGGATTCACCTGAGCAAGGAGAAGCAGGCTTTCGTGGAGCTTATTCTTCAGGATATGCAGGAGGAGTACGAGCATCGGGAGGTCGGCTACAGGTCGTCCATCCTGCTGAATTTGGCGAGGCTTCTCATTCTGATCGACCGCCATAGCCGGAAGATAAAGCGAACGTCTGCCCGTCAAGCACCCGGTGCGGGAACCAGCCCGATCGAAGCGGTAAAGCGTTATATTTACGACAATTACAGCGGAGATATTCCACTCGAGCAGGCGGTGTACATCGCGAATATGGCGCCGGCGTATTTCAGCCACCAATTCAAGAAGGAAACCGGCCAGAACTTCGTCGATTTCGTAAACGAAGTGCGAATCGAGAGAGCGATGGAGCTCATCCGCCGCGGCACTCACACGATTACGAGCATCGGATTCTTGGTGGGCTTTCGCCATCTGAGCCATTTTATCCGGACGTTCAAGAAGCGATGCGGGATTACGCCGACGGAGTACAAGAAAACGTTTGGAAAATGACTGACATTACTGGAAAGAAAGGGGACGTGCGTGTGCGAAATTTGAAGGTAGGCATCATTGGCCAAGGCCGCAGCGGACGCGACATTCATGCCCAATTACTCGCGAAGCTCGGGGAATACTACACCATCGCGGCCGTCGCGGATTCGATGCCGGAGCGGCAGCGGCTTGCGGAGAAGGAGTACGGCTGCAGGGCTTATGCTACCTGGGAGGACATGTTGAACGGTGAGGAGCTTGACCTGGTCGTCAACGCTTCCCCGAGCCATCAGCATTATCCGATCACGCTGGCGTTATTGAATCGGGGACTGCATGTGCTGTGCGAGAAACCGCTGGCGAAGACGACCCGGGAAGTGGACGACCTGATCGAAGCGGCGAACCGTTCGGGCAAGAAGCTGGCCATCTTCCAAAATTCGCGGTATCAGCCTGCTTACGTTCAGATCCGGAAAGTGATCGAATCCGGCGTGCTCGGGCGCATCGTGCAGATCGATCTGACCATGAGCGGGTTTGCCCGCCGCTGGGACTGGCAGACGCTGCAGAGCAATAACGGCGGCAATCTGATGAACACGGGGCCGCATCCGCTGGATCAGGCGCTGCAACTGCTCGGCACCGATGAGTTGCCCGATGTGACCTGCATCATGGAACGGGCGAATACGTTCGGCGATGCCGAAGATTACGTGAAGCTGATTCTGAGAAAGCCCGGCCTGCCGACGATCGATCTGGAGATTTCGTCCTGCGACGCCTTTCCGCACGCGCAGTTCAAAGTGCAGGGGACGAACGGCGGGCTGCACGGAACGGCGGATCGGCTGGAATGGAAATACTTCAAGCCCGAAGAAGCGCCGGATCAGAAGCTGACGACGGAACCGCTGTTTGACAACAAAGGGATGCCGGCGTATTGCAAGGAGTCGCTGACCTGGCATACCGGTCAATGGGCGATCTCGGTTCCCGAGGACCGGACGGCGTTCGAGTTCATGACGGAGAGCTTGTACATGATGCTGCATCGCGCGCTGTGCGGCGGCGAGTTGGAGATTACCCCGCAGCAGGTTCGCCAGCAGTTGTGGGTCATGGAAGAATGCCGCCGTCAGAACCCGCATATTTACGAATAGTCAGCGGATCGCATTGAAATGAGAAGCATCGCGGCTCCTTTGGGCCGCGATGCTTCTCATTTCATATCGCATGAAGTGATTCTATCTTGCATTCCGGCTTGAATCCGACACGAACTATATATTCACGCTCGCTTAAAAGCGTCCGATCGCAACAAATAAAGCTAACGCTAATAAAATGACGTTTACCCCGGCACCCTGGTATTCTTTTCTCTTCACGTGAAATAAGGCAGCAAATAACATGACGATTGCAAGAGCGACCGCGGCAATCGGCGTCAATATAGGCAGAATTCCCATGGCATAAGCTATAATTAAAGCTAATCCGCCTAGCAGTTCTGATACTCCGATAAACGTGACTAATCCTTTCGATGTATCTTTTACCCAAGGCAATGCAGCTTCAGCTCTTTCATACTGAAATGCTTTCATCGAGCCTGCTAAAATAAAAATGAATGCTAAAAGTCCTTGCACGATCCATAATGCGATATTCATATCGTGTGTCCCTCCGCTAATAATTCATCCTTGGCTTCTACTTTGGGTTTGCGAAGAATGATGCTGATTACCACCCCGACAATGGCTAGACCAGCCGACAGCAGGAAGGTATCTCCATAGGCTGCTATTGCCGCTTGTAGCGTATGATTGTTCGGTCCAGCATTCATTGCATGCTCCCCCGTTCTGAATGTGAGAAAACCGGTTAGTCCCGCCACCGCAAACGAGGTTGCTACTTGCAGCGTAGCCGTTGTCAGTGGTGTGACACGGTTGACGAGAGTAGGAGGGGCTGAACTGAGCACATAGGTTTCCAACGTCATAACCGTTAGTCCCATTCCTGTCCCCATCATAAATAATGGCACAAGGACCATGATGATAGGGGTATCCAGATCGATTAACGAAAATAAAAACAATGCACCAGCTACAATCGAAAACCCGGATATCGTGAGCGGACGCGCACCGAATTTATCGTACAAGGTACCTCCGATCGACATGAAAATCATCGCGGCGATAGCCTGTGGCAGAACGGTCAAGCCTGTCTGCAAAGGTGTGAAATGTTTAACGGATTGCAAAAAGAGCGGAACAAGAATCGTCACAGAGAATAAACAAATTTGAGCAATCCACATCAACAGGATGCCGCGCGTAAAACCGGAAGATCGGAACACGCGCAGTTCAAGCAACGGCTGCTTGTGGCGAAGCTCGACGAAAATGAAGAGCAGAAGGGCTATTCCGCCGATAAGGAGTCCGGATAACGCCAGATTGGACGTCCAGCCTGTTCTCCCGCCTTCGCTGACGCTGAATGCTAACATTGTGAATGCGACCGGGGCAAGAATCATGCCGGGTATATCCAATGCAAGTGCTTTATTCTGCTCGAACATCGGCAAGTGCTTGATTCCGATCAGCACGCCAATGACCCCAATCGGCACGTTAATCCAGAATAACCAATGCCATGATGCAAATCCGATCAGCCAACCGGAGAGGACCGGACCAAGCGCAGGAGCGACGAGCATCGGTATCCCAATCATGGCCATCACAGCCCCACGTCTTTCAGGAGGCGCAAGTCGGAATATGATCGCCATTCCGATCGGTATGACCATCCCGCCGCCGAGACCTTGAATGATCCGGTAAATAATGAGTTGCTCGATCGATTGGGCCGTTGCGCAAAGGGCCGATCCGATTGTAAACAACGCGATCGTGAACAGGAAAATACGTTTGGTTCCGAACTTATCCATCATCCAGCCGGCGATCGGAATAACGGCAGACAGCGCGAGCGTATAACCGGTAACTGTCCATTGAATGGTGGACAATGAGCTTCTCAATTCTTGTTCCAATTCGTGCAAAGCGACGTTCACGAGCGTGCTGTCTAAAATGACCATGAACATTCCAATGATCACGGTTATTAGCGGCGCGAGGATCGATCTTATGGAGAAGGGCGAGTCGGAAGCGGACGGCACTGCTTGTTGGGACGACATGTATTCTAACCTTCCTTTCATCCTATTTTTTGCACAGAATGACTTATAAGTTTTTTTGCGAACTCATTGGTCACATGGCAAGTATGTGTGACGCAAGAGCGCTTTGTCAATACCTTCCTGAAAATAATTTTAGGGGGTGAGGGGACATCCACAGCATTCGATCAAATTGTTTCATTGCATTTTTGACCGATTGGTTTTACAATGAACCACATGGTCATTTCGAGCGCGAATGACGTTAGTACATGCATTTGTATTCGTAGAAGGAGGGAAGGGAAATGATAAAATACATCCAACCGCCCCCAGTCTCTGCAGCCAATGGGATGCTGCACGAAATGTATGGACAAATTCGGAACGACTTTGGCTTTGTAGGGGATATTTTCACCATCCACTCCCTCTCGCCTTCGTTGCTGGCGGGTTTATGGTCATCCATGAGAGAAACGGAAATGGTCGGCAAAGTACCGAGAAGCATCAAAGAGGCAGTGGCTGTCGCGGTAGCCAAATCCAATCAGTGTCCCTTTTGCGTGGACGCGCACAGTATGATGCTTATGGCTACCGGAAACAATCAGGTTGTCCAAAGAATTAATAGCGATCAGGCGGAACTGATCCCGGATGAGAAGATGAGATCGGTCGTGCAATGGGCGTTAGCCACACGGTCGCCCGGCTCGTCCTTGTTGCTGAATCCGCCCTTCACCAATCTGGAAGCGCCTGAGATCATCGGGACAGCTGTAACGAACCATTATATTACGCGAATGATCGACGTACTTTTGTCGAATCAATCGCCGATACCTGTCAGAAACGCATTTTTGAAAAAGCTGTTGCAGCGGGCAGTGGCTCTCGTTTTTGCTTCCTCCGTCCGAAAAAGCAGAAATCAAGGAGCGTCGCTGGTGTTTACGACCGAATCCGAGCTTCCAAACGACTTTTGGTGGGCGGAACATCACCCGTATATCCGTTTTGCGCTCGCTGCTTTTGCCGATGCCGTGAATCGGGCGGGGGAACAATCATTGACGGAAGATTCTCGCACGGTTGTCAAGCAACATATTGATGCTTGGACAGGCGAAGAACCTGGCATTAGTCGTCAATGGGCCGAGAAAGCGGTATCATCGCTATCCGGAGGATCCAGAACCGCAGCCCGACTCGCACTGCTGACCGCCATTGCGCCCTATCAAATCGACGACGAACTGATCCATGAATTTCAATCCGTGCATCGAGAAGGCATACATCTTCTCAATGTCCTATCCTGGTCCAGTTTTATGGCTGCCCGTCGAATCGGTACGTGGCTTTCGGCTCCATTCAAGGCGGACGAAGAGGGAAATCCGTGATATGATCCAGGTTGAAGCGTTAATTACCATTTTGAAAAGAGGTTTATTGGTGAGTTTACTAAAGCAGAAAATTATGGAGTCCGCTATGCGGTTTTTCTCAGAGAAAGGATACATGTCGACTTCCATGCAGGATATTGCGAATGATTGCGGGGTCGCTAAGGGATCGTTGTACAAATTTTTCGCATCGAAAGAAGAGCTGCTGATCGAGGTCTATGATACACGATTCCGGGACATGTATGACAAAGCCGAGGCGATTCTAGCAGATCAAACTCGACCGCCAAGAGACAGACTTATCCACGGCACTTTGCTTCAACTGCGGTATTTTGCCGAATTGAATTTCAGCCTCGAACAATTTAAGGACCTTCCCACGCAAGAAAGCGGGAAGTTGATTCCCTTCTGCTCCCGACTGAGAGCCCGTCAGTTGAATTATTATAAGGAGTGCTTGATCTCGACGTATGGACAGCAGTTGGAAGGGCATATATGGGATGTCATTGCCGTCTATCTCGGAATCATGAAAGAATTAACGCATTTCGCGAACGTGATGAACCAACCATTGAACCTGGAAAACGCCGCAGTATTTATTGTCGACCGGATGGACGATATTGCGGCAAGCGTGATAAAAAACGGAGGTCCCGAACTTATGCAGTCCTTGGTAATGAACGAATACGTACAAAGCGGATTGCAAGGAGTATCGATCCCCGATGCCAAACAAAAAAGAAATTTATTTGATTCCCTAACCTCAGCCATACAGGAACTAACGGTGCAGAATACGCGAAAAGAGGAATTGAACGGAGCTGTCCAGCTGCTTCAGGAGGAAGTAGAGAAAGATCAGCCGAAGCGGATTTTAATCGATATCTTGTTGGGGCATTTGCAGTCGCAGCATGAGTTAATAAGCATAGTTGGCCCTTTGAGAAAACTACTGGGTACTCAAATGATGAGTTAACTGCGGTTCCAATTGACCCCTGAAATGATAAGCCTAGCCCGTAAGAACGCATCCACGAGTGGGTCTAGTCTTAAGTTTCAGGAAGAAATTCCTTGATTCTAAGGCACTTCAGATAACGAGCCGTTCCCCTAAGAGGAACGGTTATTTATTTGTTGAACTTAGAAAAAGGAATTAAATCGATTTGCAGTGTCGATTTTGCTTTTTCTTGTTCGTTGTATTGATATAGCAGCCGATTATGAATGGTAATGGAACCTGACTCAAAAAAAGGAGGAAGATGGATGCTATTTATGTTGATTGTCAAAGCCTCGAACAATTCGGAAGCCGGAAATCTCCCGAGCTCGGAGCTCATTGAAGCCATGGCGAGGTACAATGAGGAATTAGTGAAGGCAGGCGTGCGGGTTATGGCTAAAGGACTTCATCCAAGCTCAAACGGAATTCGCTTTACGTTTCCGAATCCGGGGGAAAAGCCGGTGGTTACGGATGGCCCATTTACGGAAACGAAAGAATTGATTGCCGGGTTCATTCTGATTGAAGTGAAGTCGAGGGAAGAAGCCATCGAGTGGGCCATGCGGATGCCGGACCCGCAGGGACATGGCGAAGGCCAGATTGAATTGCGTCAAGTATTTTGATGTGCCGTGGCAAAAAGAAGGAGAAGCTTCAATGAAGCGACGCCTTCTTTTTGTTTATTTAAAGGCAATGGTGATCTATTTATTTGTACGAAGCGCCAACAATCGTTTTAGGTTGTCATCAATAAATTGATTATCGGCCCTGTTTATTCCGCGACCGGCAAAATGGCCCCAGATCGACTCGATTGGATTAAGATCAGCATTAGGCATACGTTTAGCCTCGTATTTGTTATCGTCCGCCGTACAGAAGAGATCCGTGCTCCCCGGCATAATATAGGCGAGCGCTTCAATGCTTCTGAGGGCTTTATTGAAATCACCGTTATAGGTTGGGTTTGCACTAATATCTGCATATTGGCCTGTCCATAACATGGCCAGGACATTGTGCGGATCCATCTTCCTAAAGCTATCTTCCCAGACGCCGGCTATAAAATCTTCCAAAGCGTTAAATCCCAGCTCACGATAAAGTTCCTCTCTGTAAAACGCTTGCGATAAGCCCCATCCTGCATAGGTACGACCAACGGCACGCATATCTGAAGCAGTCAACTCGTTTAGTCTACTTGAATCGAAGCCCACTGCAGCCATTAGCGCAGCTTTCATTCCGTCCAGGACCACATACGTATGAGGCCAAGTCTTGGCAATTCCGGCGAAAGGTGCGATTCGTTCCACCATGTCGGGATAACTTGCCCCCCATTGGTAGGACTGAATGCCTCCCATTGACCATCCAACCACGAGAGCGATCTTCTGAATGCCGAATTTCTCGGTCAACAAGCGATGCTGGAATTGAACGTTGTCATAGATCGTTACCTGCGGAAAATGAGCCCGGTCGAATGGGGGAGGCGTGTTGCTGGGAGACGAAGATAATCCGTTGCCCAGCAGATTTGGCACGATAATGAAATATTTCTGCGGATCCAGTGCCATGCCGTTTCCAATCAACCATTCATTCTGAACATGCTGGTCGCCAAAAGCAGTCGGATAGACGATGACATTATCTTTCTTTTCATTTAATTTTCCATAAGTTTGATAAGCAAGAAAAGCGCTCGGCAACGTCACTCCTGATTGCAAGGTTACGTTACCCAAATCAAAAACTTCATAATCCATCGTATTATCGCTCCCTTCAAAATGAATCCAACCATTTAGAATGTATTTCTTGTGCTTAGTATAAGGTTGTGATACTTTCAATGAAAGTGATTGAAAATCGAAATAAGTTTCAATAATATTGAAAGCAAGAGGGGTGTCGAATGATGGAATTACGCCAACTGAATACATTCCGCACGGTTGCATCCACTTTAAATTTCAGTCGTGCTGCGGAGGCTCTGAGTTACGTCCCTTCCAACGTCACGATGCAAATAAAAGCGTTGGAGGATGAGCTTGGTGTTCGTCTCTTTGACCGCTTGGGCAAGCAGCTCGCTCTTACACCGGAGGGTAAGCGCTTTTTAACTCATATCCAAAGCGTTCTAGACAAATTGGACGAGGCTCGCAGCGTCGTTCATGACAATGAAAATCTAAACGGCACCCTAACGATCAGTGCTAACGAGGTTCTTTGCGCCTATCGGCTTCCAGTTGTTTTTCGCCTATTCCGCTTGCGCCAACCGAGGGTTCGTCTCATCTTCCGCTCCGTTCCCAATCAGCAACTCAAGCAAACGCTCTTTGAAGGAGCTGCGGATGTCGTCTTTATGTTGGACGAACCCATTCGCTCAACGGGACTTGCAGTAGAACCGCTACTGGAGGAAACTTTCTGCCTTTTCGCTGCTCCAGACCATCCTCTCGCGAATCGAACTGAACTACAGCTGGAAGATTTTCACGGAGAAGTGTTCCTGACGAATGAAAAAGGCTGTACTTATCGAACCATGTTTGACCGGTCATTCGAGAAAGAAGGTATTGATAGTATTACGTATTTAGAGTTTCAAAATGCCGAAGCGATCAAACAATGTGCAATTACGGGAATCGGTATTGCATTCCTTCCTGAGATCGTAACAAAAGCCGAAGTTGAACGGGGCGAACTAGTTGCTCTTCCTTGGCAAATTCCGGATTTGCACGTATATACGCAAATGTTATGGCATAAAGACAAGTGGCTTTCACCAATCATGTTATCTTTCATTGAAGCAGCTAGGGAGGTTCTCGTACAGGGGAGGGGGATATAACCTTTAAGCTTATTCAGCGCCGACGCTGCCAGCGATTTTGCTTCAAAGGAGTTGACCTGGAGTTATCTCCAGCTTGTAGAATGCGGTATGAAGGGAGGCGAGCTCGTTGTACACGATCGGTCAAGCCGCAGAGATGACGGGGTTCGGACACGATACGCTCAGGTTTTACGAGAAAATGGGGCTGCTCAAGCCGCAGCGCAAACGGCCGGGCGGCGCGCGCGTGTTTAGCGACGACGATCTCCGACTGCTATTCGGACTGAAATGTTTGAAACGGATGGGGTTGTCGTTGGAGGAAATCAAGTCGTTCACGATTTCGAACCGCTGCATGACTGAACGCTCATCAATGAGCGAAGGAGACGAAGCCGTTCTCCGGGATCGAATCGGCCTGCTGACGGATCACTTGGCCCGGATGGAGATGCAGCGCCGCGAACTCGATGAGCTGATCAATCGGACGAAAAACAACATCCGCCTGTACAACGAGCTGTTGGACGGGACGCCGTAAATTTTACGAATGTTCCGGCGTTCAAGCAAAAACACTTGTTGAGGAGATGAGCGCGTGAACATTGCGATAATCGGGTCAGGACACATCGGCGGTACGTTGGGAAAAGCGTGGGCGACGAAAGGTCACAGGGTGATGTTCGGCTCGCGGGATCCGCAAAGCGAACGGATGCAAGCGCTGCTCGAGTCGATCGGCCCGAACGCCGCGGCGGCGTCCGTTAAGGAAGCGTCCGCGTCCGGCGAAATCGTCGTATTGGCCGTTCCCGGCACGGAAATCGAGCGAGTACTGGAAGAGATGGGAGACCTGCAGCGGAAAATCGTCGTCAATGCGACGATATTGTTCGACGGGCGGTCAGCGGACGCGGTAGTGAGGAGGCTTGCGATTGGCGCGCGCGTCGTGCGGGCGTTCCATACGTCGACGTGGGAGGCGCTCGCGAACCCGCGGTTCGGCGGTGCGAACGCCACGCTCTTCATGAATGGCGAGGACGAAGAAGCCAAGATGACCGTCCTTCGGCTGGGCGCAGAAGCCGGATTCGACATGGTGGACGCTGGCGGTGCAGAAGTGATGGGCGAGATCGAAAAGGCGCTCTTTTCGTTCTGGACCGCGCTCTCGCCGCAGTTCGGCCGCGACTACGCAATCCGGGTGCTGAGAAGGGAAGAAGCGCAGCCGTCTTAAACCGGGGCCGCGCGAAAAATATGGACCGCCGCGGTCATCCGGATGCGGCGGTCTGTTTATGTTGCGGCGAAACGTTGCTAAACTGCCAGGTTGACCGCCTCTTCGAGATTACTTGATGGAATCCGCTTGGATAAATGAACTCGACCAAGGTCCAGTTGCAGAATAATGTCCGGTAGTGAATAATATTCAGTAGTGAATGATGTGCAGGTGAGGTGAGTATCTTTGAATGTGCAATTTAAGAAAGGCGTACTTGAGCTGTGCGTACTCGTTATGCTAGCCAAGAAAGACCGCTACGGCTTCGAGTTGGCGGAGAGCATCTCCAGGCGAATCGACATTGCCGAGGGCTCGCTATATCCGTTGCTGCGCCGATTGAAGGAACAGGACTATTTATCGACTTATCATGTGGAGTCGACAGAAGGGCCGTCACGCAAATATTATTCAATGACCGAAAAAGGGAGGACGTATATGGAGGAGTTGTTGGAGGAGTGGAAGCAATTTTCCGGAGCGATCAACCGTCTTATCGAAGGGGAAATGACGAATGGATAAAAGGGATTATCTGCTTCGTCTGGAAGCGGGATTGAAACGGCTGCCGGAGAGCGAACGGCAGGATATCATTAGCGATTTCGAGGAGCATTATGCGACCGGACTCGAGAAAGGATTGTCGGAGCAAGAGATCAGCCGCAAGCTCGGCGACCCTGGCACGATCGCTAAGGAATTGGTGGCGGAATACCGGATTGCGGCGGCGGAACGCGACAGGTCGTTCTCCAGCGCGGTGCGCGCAGTGACAGCAACGACGGGAATCGGGATAGGCGCGGTAGTTGGGCTGTTTCCGGTATTAGCGGCGATCTGCGGGTTTTTGCTCCTATGCGTAGTACCGATTCTATTTATACTGTCGCCTTTGACGCTGCTTAGAACGATGCCTTTTTACGACCGTACCGACGTGTTGCTTTACCTTTTTCTATCGATCACGACGTTCAGCCTAGGCGTGCTGATGGGAGCGGGCTTGTATTCTGCCGGTAGGAAGCTGGCCGGATGGGCATTGAGCTTGACCAAAAGCCAGCTTGAAAGCGTAAAAGGGGACCAGCGATGATGAAAAAATGGATATACGGGGCATTGGTGCTTTTTGTTATCGGGATAAGCGGGATGATTTATACGTTAACGATTACCGGCGTTAATGAGCTTCATTCCGTTTGGAGCAGGCAGCTCGATTCCGGCCAATTGATTCGATCCGTCAAGATTCATTCTCCGGATGCGGACGTCTTCGTGAAGCCGGCGGAGCAGGATGCCGTTACGGTGGATCTGCAAGTAAGCAAAGGAAGCCGCAGCCAGCTGTATCGCGTCGAGGTTTCGGCCGACGGCGGGCAGCTTAAGGTGGATGTGAAGAGGAAAGACCCGTACAAGTTCAATATCGGCGTTCTGTTCTATCGGGAGCGGATCGAGATTCGTATACCCCGCAAACTGTATGAGTCCATCGACATTACTACGAAACTGGCGGACGTCAAACTGAACGGCATCGACGGCAAGCGCACCGACGTTCGCACAGAGACGGGGGATGTTCGGATTACAGGCTACGAACTTACTGGCGATTATGCGGTGGAGACGACGAAAGGGGACGTCAGCATTCGTTTTGAAAGCATTCCCGTATCGATGCAGCTGGATTTCAAAAGCGCGAAGGGGAAAGGCCGTGTTGATTGGACCGGCCTACAGTATGTGAAACAGACCGACAACCGCATAATCGGGCAGTTGGGCTCCGGCGGACAACGGATTCAAGTTACGACGGAGTCCGGAGGATTTCATCTTGCCCAGACCAAAGGAGAGGAGCAGTAAGATGGCGGTTCAACAGACGCTTCGGCGGTTCATATGGGCACCGTTTGAGCTGATATCCTGGGGGTTCAGATTCTATTTTTCACATACGGTGCTGATCATCTTGGCGCTAGTTCCCTCGATGATTCGCGGTTATCAGATGTACACGGGCCATACCCCGGAGTCGCTTGAGATTATTCTTTGGGTGATGCGAATCGCGTTATTCGCGGCTATCGCCAGGATCGGCTGGAAAGAGCGCGACAGAATCAATTGGAAGCAGATCACCGTCCCCGCAGCGCTGGAATTGATCGTAACTGCATTATGGCAATATGTATGGTTCCTCTATGCGATTATCCCGGGAATCAAGCTGGTTACGGAATGGATCGGCAGCGAAGAGGTGATGGGTGTGATCGTCCGGCTGCTTCATGTTTCGGCTATTGACGTGCAAGCATTGGCGAAATCGGTGTTGTTCGTATTGAAAAACATTTTCGTTATCCCCATGTATATTATGTTTCTTCTTCGGATGATCAAAGTCATTTGAGGGACGAAAAAGGAAAATAAATTTTTATTATACCTTAATTGGTATATTCCGAATGAAGTATATTCATATCATGCATCCAGACTTAACATATAAATCCAAAACGAGGGAGAATGTTTATGAGAAAAGTAGTGGTATCTGAGTTCGTAACGTTGGACGGCGTGATGGAGGATCCGCAATGGACATTTGCCTTCGGAAGCGATGAGCAGCAGCAGTTCAAGTTCGAAGAACTGAAGGCAAGCGACGCTCTTCTGCTTGGCCGTGTCACGTATGAAGGTTTTGCGGCAGCATGGCCGAATATGATCGAACAAACCGGTGAGTATGGGCAATGGATGAACGGATATCCGAAACATGTCGTCTCGACGACGCTCGATCAAGTGGAATGGAATAATTCTTCTCTGATCAAGGGTGATCTCAAGGAAGAAATCGCCAAGCTGAAGCAACAACCGGGTAAAGATATTCTCGTATTCGGTAGTTGCGCTCTTGTGCAGGCGTTGACTCAGCTCGACCTCGTCGACGAATACCGGCTCATGGTTTTTCCGGTTGTGCTGGGCAAGGGCAAGCGTCTTTTCGAGGAAAGGCTCGATAAGAAAACGTTGAAGCTCGTAGAAACGAAATCGTTCAATTCCGGCGTTGTCGTCCTTACGTATCAGAAAGTCGAGTAAGCGACATCTAAGGACTAAACACCGCTGATCTGTAACCCAAAAAGCGACTTACTGCTTCACGCGGAAGTCGCTCTTTTCAGATGCCAATGACGAATTGGCCTTGAAAAATATTGACATAGGTTTCCGAATTTTATATGTTGTTACAATGCCCTACAAAGGTCGTAATGAAGTCGGAAAGATAAATAAGCGAGGAGGAAATGAAATGAATATCAAAGTTGTAGAATACGATCCAAATTGGAAAACAGAGTATCTGAAAGAAGAACAAGCCATTAAGGGAATTCTTCAAGATGAACTGGTGAAAAGTTTCCATATCGGGAGTACTTCCGTTCCGAATTTAAAAGCAAAACCGATCATTGATATTTTGCTCGTAGTCAACGATATCGGAAAATTGGATCAGTACACTGCTCCATTTGAAAACTTTGGCTATGAAGTGATGGGCGAATTCGGAATGAAAGGAAGGAGGTACTTCCGCAAAGGCGGAGATGATCGCACTCATCAAATCCATGCCTTTCAATACGATTCTATTCAAGAAATCGAAAGGCATTTGTCGTTCAGAGATTATCTTTGCGAAAATCCTGAAATATGCAAAGCGTACGGGGAATTAAAAAGCAAATTGGCTGACAAATATCCAACCGACATTGAAAGCTACGGTGACGGCAAAGACGAATTTGTTAAAAAAATCGAAAGAGCAGCGCTCAAATGGCATTGGACTATTCGCTGAGGAAGAAGCGCAGCCGTCTTAAACCGGGGCTGCGCGAAAAAGATGGACCGCCGCGATTGTCCGGATGCGGCGGTCCGTTTATGTTGCGGTGAAACGTTTGCCAAACTACCAAGTTGATTGCCAATTCGCGACTGATGACAAGATAAAACAAGTTATTCAGTGACCTCGTTGCGCGGAGGGCTTCTTTTTATTTCACGATCGACGGGCTCCGTTTCGCCCCGCCAGCATCAATGCTAGCGGCAGGATGAGGGCAGCGGCGGCGGCCAGCACATATAGGCATATTTTAAATGCATCGGGATAGGCGTTGGCCGAGCCGGTATGGGCTTCAAGAGCGCTAAGCCAAACAATGCCGATCAGGGCGATTCCAATCGTTGAGGCGATCTGTATGCTGGTCGTCATAACACCGGATGCGGAGCCGATGTCCGTTGTGCGGATTTTCGCCAAAACGATATTCGTCAGTGGCGCGGCAACGAAACCTTGACCGATGCCGAGCGCAGCTAGAGCCGGGATCCACACGCCGATATCGGATGAAACCCCGGTCGTTTGGACCGCCCAGCTAAGCAGCAGGTACCCTGCTGTCGTCAAGATAGAACCGACGGTCAGCACGTGGGCTCCAAGCTTCGCAGCGACTCGGGAAGAGAACAGCGATGCGAGGAAATAGCCCATTCCCATCGACCCGATTACAAGACCTGCTTGCAGAGCCGAGAAATGAAGTCCAAGCTGAAGCATGTAGGCGGCGACCAGGAAGAAGGCCCCTTGCGACGACATCAACAGCAGCACGACGAGAATGCCGAACGCGAACACCCGATGTCTAAAGAGATCGACATTCATAAACGGGAGCCGACCGCGGCGCAGCAGTCGCCGTTCGTACCACGCGAACAAAACCAACACAGGGGCCGACAAGAGCAAACTGACGACGAGGCCGGCTGGCCATCCTACACGATGTCCCTGCACGAGCGGATAGACGAGCATCAGCAAGCCGGCAGCTGCGAGTGCGGCTCCAATCCAATCCAGTCCGGCGCGGTCCGGCGAGCCGGATTCCGGAATAAACGGAACCAGGACCAATATTAGAGCCCCGAGCAAGACGCTGATCAGGAACACCGCTCTCCAATCCAGATCCCACAAATTCATACGGAGAAGCAGCCCGCCGATGATCTGCCCGGCCGTCGCCGCGATTCCCTGGGTCGCTCCGTACATGCCAAAGATCGCACCTCGACGTTCCGGAGAATAATTGGCTTGAATGAGGGACAAAACCTGCGGCATGAACAAAGCGGCGCCGACACCTTGCAAAACGCGCGACGCAATAAGCATCGTGACTTGGGCAGATAAGCCGCACAACAGAGAAGCGATCGTGAATAAGGCCACTCCGATGAACAACATTCTCCGGCGTCCAAACCGATCGCCCAGCCGGGCGCCCATAATCAGCAGAACGGCGAACGTAAGCGTATACCCGGTAAGCATGAATTGTACATCGGCGAAGCTGGCCCCGAGCCCTTTCTGGATCGAAGGCGTGGCTACGTTCACGATGAACACGTTAGATACTGCCATAAATACAGGCAAAAGCAGAGCCGGCAGCATCAGACGCGATCCGCGTCCGTCTCCGTTGGAGACGGGGTCGCGAGTCCGCTCCAATTGGGCGGAAGCATCCGAAAGTGTATTGGACATAGAAAGTTCCCCTTTCTCACTACTCGTCCGATTGACAGGAGGCGAGAGCATTTCATACAATGGAGTAGACAGGTCTGTCTCTTCTCGGTGAAATGATACAGACAGATCTGTCTCAAGTCAATACTCTTTTTTCCAAACCGATAGAGGTGGGGTCGAGGATGAATAAAGAATCGGCTAAAGATCGCATACTGCGAGTCGCCTCCGAATTGTTCTACATGGAGGGCATACGGGCGGTTGGCATCGATCGGATTATTAAGGAATCCGGCGTTGCCAAGGCTAGCTTCTATCGAAGCTTCGCGACAAAAGACGATCTGACGGTTGCTTATCTGGAGTCCAGAGATGAACTAAAGGTGGAAAAACTGGAAAGATTGCGGCAGATGTATCCGAGCTCCCCTAAGAAACAGCTCGTCACCCTCATTCACGATGTGACCGAACAGATGGGGATGCGGGATTACAGGGGGTGTCCGTTCTTGAACGCAGCGGTCGAATTCCCGGATCCGAATCACCCCGCCCACATCAAATTGCTGTACATTCAGAGGAGCTTCTGGTCTCGCGTTCAAGAGCTTGCAGCGGAATGCGGGGCACGTCAGCCCGATGAGTTTACTGCGCAGCTGAGAATGTTGTATGACGGATTCGTCATGAAGAGATACCTGGACAAGTCCGATTTGGATCCGGCGTATTTCCGGAATGCTGCGGAGCTGCTCTTGGAGAAGCAGCTCGACAACCATCGCGGGTAACGGACGATTTTCAACTCGCAGGAACACCATATACGCACACCAAGCGCCGCTTAGGAATCAGAGCGGCGCTTTTAGTAACCAAATAGGTGTCGATGAGTCGTGACCGTCCAGACCCATTTGTTTTTAATCATCTTTTCCTTTCCCTTCTACAGGATCACTACTTAAGCTTTATATACAAAGGAGGTTATTTGAATGGTTGATGTTTTCGCGAGGAAGACAAGTGGAGTGCCAATTTATCATCGACGGCATCAGTTTTGATTTCTGGCCAATCGGATATGATCGTGCGGAGAGAATGGCAACCTCTGAGGAGTGGAGCACGACGATTATAGCGGACTGCGAGCTGTTATATGTCCGATCAGAAGATGATCTGGCAAGGTTCATGGAGCTTCGTGAGACATATCCAACATGGGCAGTGAATCCAAAGCACCTGATTTGATTGGCAAAGCCGAATCTGCATTAAAGGATTGCCTGATCCATATGGCTAAAATGCGGCTTATCCGTAATTCCAAGGAGTTGTCCTATTGTCGAACCCAGGCTAAAGAAATCGCAGTAAACATTTTTAAGTCGCTAGGCTTCTTGAACCAAATTTACTATAAGCGCATGTGGGGCCACTATCGCGAGCAAGTCAGAAATCTCCCGATAAAGCCAGACCGACTGGATCAATACCTAGATACCATGATGTTCAGCCATACTGCGGATGAGATTATGTCGGCGTGCGAGAAACTGACTGCAGATACACTTCGGCTTTTCCGGATCTTGTCGCGCTTTTGGATCCAACAGACTTTGAACCGCTGCGATTAGCCGTGCTGCAGCTTATTGAAAAATTAGAAAATCAGCTCCAAACAGAAGGTGTATCTTTGAACCGGTTCGACTCAGTTGCTGAAGGATCATGGAACAAGAAAAGAATGTACAATTTCGGTCATTTTTTAATGAACAGGATTACTCAGCACTTCGCGCTCTAATTGCCAAAAAGTTTGTGAACCCAAAGAAGCGGTTTTACCCCAGCCTTGGAGATTTGGATTATATCCGTTCTTTCGACGAGGAATTCACAAGAAAAGTGACAATATGTGAATTAATAGACGGTACAATAATAGGGGCCATTTGGCCAGGGCATTATCGAATTCTTTATTGCGTTACAGGGCCTGATTATGTTGGATATGAAGATGAAATACTAGCCTGGGCCGAGCAGCAGTATTGCGCACCGTCGTTATTAGAGGATCGTACAGCGACTGAAGTGTATATTTGGGCTTATGAAGAAGATTCGGTGCGTATGGAGATCTTGGAAGCACGGGGGTACACCAAACATACCTGGTACATGTACTCTGGCGTGATTGATCTCGATTCCGAAATACCAACACCGCAATTTCCAAAAGGCTTCCGGGTTCGACCGCTCGCAGATAGCGATATAGAGCAAAAAGTAAATATCATGGGAGATTCAGCGGGGCTGACAGCACCGAACATGGATGTATACCAGCGACTGATGAGTAGCCCGACGTATAATCGGGAACTGGATTTCGTGGTTGTTGATGAGGACGATCAGGTTGTTGGGTTTGCTAACGTGTGGCATGACACTGTAAATCATATAGCTCTTATTGAACCGTTCGGAACAGTACCAAGCTACCGAAGAAAGGGTTTGGCCACGAACTTGCTTTATGAATGCATGTACCTCTTGCGAGAGAAGGGCCTTTCAAAGCTTTACATCAATCATGGTGGTTTATGGAACCTACATCCAGAGCCTGATGACGCAATGCGGGTGTATTACAAGGCAGGGTTCCAATTACTTGGCAATATGTTTGTGTGGTATAAGTCTTGTGAGTGCTAACAGGTAATTAAGTCTGCCTTGATGACGACAGTCGGCCGTAGCCGGCACGAACGTCGCTGCGACGTCCGGCGTCCCGTTCGGACATCCGATACCGAAGCCGACGAGGACTGCGGTGGAGAGGACGTCGCATCCTCCGCCGAGGTCTGTCGGTGGGACTTGGCCTATGCCGCCATAGGCATCTTGTGAACAAATGTCTCCTGAGAGGAACTATTCGACGAGGAGGGGGCAGTCAAGGTTCCTTCTGTATGGTCATGTCAAGCTGCTTGGAACGTGCATTGACGCACAGGCCGGAGGATCGCTGGTGCATCCAAAAAAACAAGCGAATCGAAGTACTTGATCCTTACCTCCAAAGGATGTATATTGTTTTTACATTGACATTACCGCAGGTCTAAAAAAGGAGGAGCCATGTCCCCACGTACCAAAGAACAGAATGACGCGATCCGGGAGCTGCGGATGAACCAAATCATGCAAGCGGCTACGGAAGTATATTTGGAAAAGGGCATTCAATTGGAAATACGCGATGTTGCTGTTAAGGCAGAGCTCGGCTACGGAACCGTGTATCATTACTACAAAAATAAGATCATGCTCTTGGAAGATTTGCTGTGGGATGCCCTGAATCGAATGGAGTCGGCAGTACTGCCCGCTTTGACGGGAGACGGCGGCAGTTTGCTTCAAGCAGAGTCGTTCTCCAGGCTGCTCCTGCGGAAGTGCATCCAGGATCCTTCCGTATTTATTTTGCTTAAAACGGTTGCGGATAATTTTCATCACTTCCCGGGAAACCGGTTCAACAAGTTGTTTGCCGAATTTCAGGAACGGATCTATTTGCCGTTTGTGAAAATGATTCGTGAAGATATCAGTTCCAAATCACCGGAGAAAACAGCTAATCTAATCTATGGCTCGCTTGTTGGCTGCACAACATTGAACATCCACCACAATATGCGTAACGAGTTGGATGTGGACGGGATCGTCGATATGATTTTTTCAGGCATACAGTCAAAGGAGAAATGAATGGAATGGTCATCCTGAAATCGAGAGCAGAAATCGATGAAATGAGAAAAGCCGGCCAAATAGTCGCTGCTTTTCATCAAGCAATCGCAAGCATGATCCGGCCGGGTGTCACGACGCTCGATATCGAGTCGTTCGCGGTGCGGTTCCTGAAGGAGAATGGCGCCAAGGCTTATACGGTAGGCTACAACGGCTATCCTTTTGCGACATGTGCATCTGTCAACGACGTCATTGCGCATGGTTTTCCGAACCGGAAGCCGCTCCAGGAAGGCGATATCGTCAAAATCGACATCGTCGCGGAAGCGGATGGCTGGATCGGCGATTCAGCTTGGTGCTATGCGGTCGGCGAGGTGTCGGAAGAAGCCCGCAATCTGATGCGGGTAACGAAGGAATGCTTGTATCTTGGAATCGAAAAAGCTGTCGTCGGAAACCGGATCGGCGATGTGATGCACGCGGTTCAAACCCATGCCGAGCAAAACGGATATTCGGTGGTGCGCGATCTGCTCGGTCATGGCGTAGGAAGGGAGATGCACGAGGAACCTAATTACCCCCACGTCGGGTATCCGGGCAAAGGATTCCGTTTGAAGGAAGGGATGGTTTTTACGATCGAGCCGATGCTAAATGCCGGTAAAGCGTTCATGAAGGTTGATGCCGACGGATGGACCGCCAGAACCGTTGACGGCTCGCTTTCCGCACAGTATGAGCATACGATCGCCATTACTGCGGATGGCCCAATTATTTTGACCGAACAATAGAACTCAAAAATCGGCTACTGTTCGCAAGTTTGCGAAAGGGCCGATTTTTGTTTTTCTTGTGGACTATGCGGATACCTATATTGGAGATGACGTAGGCAGAAGCCGCTCCTTTTTTCTTCCGCCAATATACAATAAACACATGGTAAATGTGGAGATAGCCCTTATGCAGGAGGCAGATACATTGAAAAAAGCAACATACAAAATGGGTAAATTAGGTAAATATAATTTCATGCGAAAATACAGCAACATTAAAACGTTATTGCCTGATACGCAAGCAGCAACAATATCAAATATCTATAAAATGATCATGAAATATGACTCCCTTTACTTAAAACCTGACGAGGGAACCGGAGGTCATGGCATATATAAGATAACGAAAACCAATAATGGATTCGTTCTAAGAAGTGGCACTACTTCAAGAAAATATCATACATTTGATGCACTATGCAGTTCTCTCGGCAAGTTCCTATATAAAAAGAAATATGTTGTTCAAAAAGGGATTCATCTGTTGAAGCATGATGGACGCTCGTTTGATATAAGGGTCATGGTGCAAAAGAACAGAAAAGGACAACTCGAAACAACAGGGATCATTGGGCGGTTAGCTAAACCGGGCAAGATCGTGACTAATTTTCACAGTGGAGGTACACCATTGCCCATAGATACTTTACTCCAATCTCATCTCAGTAGATCCGCGAGGGCAAACTTTATAAAGAAGATGGAAGCTTTAGGGAGAGATGCGAGTCTTGTTCTTCGAGAAAGTTATAGAAGAAAAAAAGCTTTCGGCGTTGATATTGCAATTGATTCAAATTGGAAGCCATGGATTCTAGAGATTAATACGGGTCCAGATAAGAGTATTTTTAACACGATTAAAGACAAATCCATGTATAGAAAGATTTTGAGGTATTCAAAATTCTGAAGATGGATGATCGATCCGTAGGGAACCGAAGTGTTGGATAATCTTTACCGAGTACATTTGGTGGGCGGACTGCCGTCAGGGAATGATCATATTATCCATCAAGTTGTTTTTATTATCATCTCTCATCTGGGATTAGTACTTCCATTTAGACAATTCTTCCGCTAAAAACCGTCTTGCCTGAACCGCCCATGGGGCGGTTTTTCTTTTGGTCAAAGACTTGTTAATAACAGGTCGGTAACGCTGCTAAACAAAATCCGTTTCACCAATAAATGAAACGAACGTTGCATATTTGCGGTCGTGATGATAGGCTAAAGACACATAAGCAGGGCGGCATGAACCAGAACGTATCGATGAGAAGGAGTCCATTTATGAGTGCAAAAAAATGGGCAGAGTTAATCATGTGGCATGCAACATCCCGAGAACAAACGATTCAAATACTGGAATCCCATTTGGACGCAGGATTATCCACTGAGGAGGTGGAGAGAAGAAGGGGGAGCGTTGGTTTTAACCATTTAGCCACGGCTCCAGGGAAGCCATGGTGGAAGGAAATCATAGAGGAGCTCACCGAACCGATGATTCTGCTCCTGTTTCTGGTCGGTGTGTTATATGGTTTGCTTGGTGAACTTCGAGATGCGATTACAATCATCGTTATTATTATTGCCGTTCTTGCCATCGAAATTGGAAATGAAAGCAGGGCAAAAGGGGCAATAAAAGCTTTATCGAAATTTTCTGCCATCCGCACACCTGTTATTCGTGATGCAAGCTATCAGGAATGTCTTCCGTCCGAATTGGTACCGGGGGATATTGTCATTCTACAGCCTGGTGAGCGTATACCGGCAGATCTGCGTTTGTTGGAATCGATCAGCCTTCACGTCGATGAATCCAGTCTTACGGGCGAATCCGTTCCGGTGTTGAAGAACGCGGAGGTTATACTGGACGAAGAGGCTGAATTGGGAGATCGGCGTAATCTTGCTTATTCCGGAACATTGGTCACAGCAGGAAAGGGAATCGGGGTCGTTATCCGTACAGGGATGGCGACGGAACTTGGCAAAATGGTTGGTTTGGTAAAAGAAGCGCGCGAACCCCGGACACCTCTGCAGCTTCATATGAAAGAATTGACTCGTTGGATGGTCTGGATAGCACTCGGGTTTAGCGCATTGGTGGCGATTGCGGGATGGCTTCAAGGGTCAGGTTGGAGAGAAACGGTATTCGACGGACTGACGCTTGCGTTTGCAACCATACCTGAAGAACTTCCCATCTTGATTGCCATGGTCCTCGGATTGGGGGCTTACCGACTTTCGAAGCAGAAGGCGATCGTTCGTCGGTTGCGCACGGCCGAAATACTGGGAAATGTAACCGTCATTGCGACTGATAAAACGGGAACGCTTACTGAAAACCGGATGCAGATCAGCCATTGGTTCATCCATGATCAGCTATGCGATAAAGAAAAGTGGCAGCGGTCCGAATGGACGAACATGATCGTTCATGTCGGTTGCCTTGCAAACGATGGCTTTGTTTCGGGACAACAAGAAGGAAAGCCGGTATTTGAAGGTGATCCGACAGACACTGCATTTTTACATGCAGCTGAAGACCTGGGATATGATGTTGAAACGATCAGAAAGCAATTTCGCGTACGGGAACAATTTCCGTTCGATAATGCGACAAAACGGATTACCGTAACCGCTATGTATGGGCAAAACCTTTATACACTTTCCAAAGGGGCAACCGAGGAATTGCTGGATGTTTGCAAAACCATCGTCTGGCATGATGAGATCGTGCCGTTAACTTCCGAAGTTCATGCTAGAATGATCGAGAATGCGGAAAAGCTCGCAACGGAAGGTTATCGGGTCATCGGTCTTGCTTGCAAAGAAATGCCTCTAGACCATGCCATGACAACGCGCGAACATGCCGAGTCCGATCTTGTCTTTTTGGGTTTGGCCGCGTTATACGACCCTCCGCGTACGGAAGTCGCCGCGGCAGTGGAAACATTGCAGCAAGCAGGGGTGAGAGTCATGATGGTGACCGGCGATCACGCGGCAACGGCCGGTTCGATCGCCGCTCATGTCGGGTTGGAATCCTCCCGCATCCTACTGGGTCGCGATATCGAATCGATGTCCGATTCAGAGCTTGCAATGCGGCTGCGGGATGCTTCCATCTGCGCAAGAACGACAGCCGAGCATAAGCTTCGTATTGTTCGCGCCCTGCAACAGCATGGCGAAGTAGTGGCGGTAACCGGTGATGGAGTAAATGACGGTCCTGCGCTAAAGGAAGCCGCCGTTGGAATCGCCATGGGAAAATCGGGAACCAATGTGGCCAAAGAGTCGGCAGATCTGGTGCTTGCCGACGATCATTTCGGAACGGTGACGATCGCTATAGGCGAGGGTAGAAAACTGTTTGCCAATTTGCAAAAGGCAGTCCGTTATTATTTGGCGGCCAAAGTCGCTTTGATTTTCAGCACGTTAATTTCTGTCGCAGCCGGCCTTTCCCTTCCTTTTGCGCCGATTCAGATCATTTTGATGGAACTGTTTATGGATTTGGGGGCTGCAACCAGCTTTCCTGCTGAGCGGCCGGAAGCCGATGTGATGAGGCGTGGTCCTAGAAGTACGTCACTGCGCTTTTTGGATCGCGCCATGGTTTTAGGTATCTTTTCGGGAGGGTTTTCCCTCGGACTCGCTGTGTTAGCTGCTTATTTGTGGGCTTTGTCGACGGGAGCCGTTCCCATTCAGGCGCAATCAGTAGCCTTTGCAACCTGGATGGTGGGTCACTTGGTTCTGGCCTTGTTCATGCGTTCTGAAAGAGAACCTCTCGTCAAACTCGGACTATTATCTAATCGGATCATGCTGCTCTGGATCGCATCGGCTATCGTTTTTCTTTTGGCAGCTGTTTATGTGCCTTATCTACAAGCTCTGCTGCATCTGACATCACTGCATGTCATCGATTGGTTTGCCATTTTGGTGTGTTCCTTGGCGACTACGGCATGGATCGAGATCGGAAAATGGGTTCGGTGGCAAAAATATGGATCAGCCAAGAAGGAGAGAGGGAGTTGGCTATGAGTCACTATTCCTGGTTCGTCCTATCCTATAAAGTTCCCTCAGAGCCGTCGACCTTACGCGTCCGTATTTGGAGACAGCTGAAATCATTGGGAGTCGTGTATATTCAACAATCCGTCTGCGTTGCTCCCGACACACCTGAAATCCGTAAAAAAATACAGCAAATCAAGAAAACGATAGATTCGGGCGGGGGAGAAACCCTGTTACTTGAAGTCACTAAATTTTCTTCCATTTCTGAAGAACAGTTGATTCAGTTATTCAATCAACAACGCACCAAAGAATATGAAGAATTTCTGGATGGATGCGGGGTATTATGGAAAGAAATTGAACATGAAACGCAGAAAGGGAATTTCACGTTTCATGAAGTGGAAGAAAATGAAGCGGATTTAGGCAAACTTAAAAGATGGTTCAGAAAAATCATGAAAAGGGATTTCTTCCAAAGCTCGTTAGAAAACAGGGCGAAAAGCCAATTGGATCTGTGTGAGGCGAAATTAGCCGAGTTTACGGATCGGGTATATCGATCGGAAGGTCAGATGGAAGGAAAAATAATGAGCGAAGATACCGGATTCTGAAAAAAATGACCGATCTAGCCGCTTTCTTACGGAAACGAATGCTGCAATTGCGGTGGTATACACAGAACATCTAAGTCCTCAGCATACATGTCAGGATCGTTTCTATCGAACCGCTTAACGCCTCCGGCAAAAATTCGGTAGAGGGTATAGCCGGGGATTATCATGATTATGAAAACAGCGATAAAATAAACAAGTTTCGAAAGCCTCTCCCGCGGAGTTGACCGCGGATCTGGTGCCATCCGGACGCTATTGATTGGTATAAGCGATGGTTTGATCGACTTACAACAAATCCCCATTTTCTAATCGTGAAAGCCCGGAAATAGCATAATAAATCTACTGCGAAAGATCCCATTATTCAGCGGTCTTTTCTATTATAGCAAGGACTTGGCGGCGTTGTGCAACTCTTGGGCAGGTTGCCCTTTAAAAGGAGAAAAGGTGCATGATTGTTATCCCTGATGAATTTATTAATCGCATGAACCAGCTCTACGGTGAGGAAGGCGTGGCATGGACTAAGGCGCTGCCCGGGCTGATTGCCGAATATGCAAGCCGCTTTGAATTTCACCCGGAGGCCCCATACTCCAATTTGTCTTATAACTTTGTTCTTCGAGTAAAGTGTAGAGACGGTAAGCCAGCTGTCTTTAAATCGTCCTTTATGAAGGACGAGCTTTCTAGGGAAGTAAGTGCGCTTCGCGCCTATGAAGGCTGTGGAGCAGTTCGTGTGCTTGACGCAGACGAGGAAGGTGGTGTGATCTTGCTGGAGAGTGCTAACCCTGGCACGCCGTTGTCGATTGTAGAGGATGATTCGCGTGCGACGGCAATCTTTTGCGATGTATTTCGCCGTCTTCATCTTCCAGCAACGCCCAGCAGTCCGTACCCTTCCATAAAGCAACACTTCGCTGCCATTGAACGATACCGCGAGCGATTTGACGACGTGAACATTGCCGCGCCATTACCTGAGAGTTGGGTAGAAAATGCTGAGGAATGTCTGTCGTATCTGATCGCGACTACCAGTGAAAATTTCCTATTGCATGGCGACCTGCACCATGGGAACATCCTTAGCCATGGCGAAGAGAAATGGGCTGTCATTGACCCCAAAGGCATAATCGGAGACATTCATTTTGATACGATCCAGTATCTGCTTAATTACGAAGATCGAGGCGGTGACTGTGATCAAGTGCTTCGGAATCGGATTGCGATGATGGTCGACCGCCTTGGCTTGGATCGTCGCCGGATTTCAATGTGGGGCGTGGCGCGAGGAGTGCTTGAAGCGATCTGGACAATTGAAGATGGCGGAATGGATTGGCATAGAGGCATCCAAATTACGGAGCGGTTTTCTAAAATTCTGGATTGAGTAGCTTTATAATGAAATACGAATTCAGCTAGGTTGAAGCCAGCATGGGAAGGCAGCTGGCAGATACTAAACTGCACCTCCAACTGTTAGATGGTGTCTAACGGTTGGGGTTGCATTCCTCTAGACATGTAGGGTTAGAGGTTCCGATCTTTTTATTGCTGCAGCAATATCCAACTTAAACTTCGCAAAAAGCCGTTTTAAAGCGCATTCTAGCTTCATATTTATCGTGAAATTGAGTTTCGTACCATTTTGTAACTGTATGGATTCTGAACTGCAGCTGCATCGTTTACATTTACATTCTGGAGTAAACGTCTTTATCCGTTCTCCATTTATGAGTCCACTAATAACCGTTTTTTTCCAAAAGACGCCTTTTGACTAACGACATTCCCGTTGATTAGTTTTGTCCTTATCGTTGCCAGGCTTTGATTACCCATCCTCAGACTTGTAAAAGAATACTAGTGTTCCCAAAGAATGTGGTGACACCTTTTTTGTTTTAATGAAGGTGGCCATTGTACTACCTCCTTTAGCATAGACAGTACGGCGCAACTTGGTAGCAAAGCTGATCAAAATATTATGATTTATTATAGGTAATATCTATTGAGTGTATTACTTTGATATATTTCACTAATATCGCTATAAAGAGTTATCCTCGTTATAAGTGAAAAACTATATAGCTGGAGGGAATAGATTGGTTATCTCAACTAGTGGAAGTGAAGCTTATATGACCGAGCTTTTTAATGGCACTTCGAAAAATGATTCAGATGTTACCGAAGAGAAGGGGGGAAGTGGTAAATATTTCAGACCACATGATCTGATCGAATCCGGCTATGCTTCATGTTTGAATATTACAACGAGAATGGTGTTGGATTCTATGAATTTATCTTATGACGGGGTTACTGTTAAAGTTGAACTAGATAGAAGCAATGAAGAAAAGACTATTTTTAAGTATCTAATTGATATTTCCGGATCCATCGATAAAGAAACCAGAGAGGAGGTACTGAAAAGGGTAGTGAACTGTCCAGTCAAAAAAACATTATCTAAACAGCTGGAATTTATTAATGAATGCAATATTATTGAATAAGAATCTCGCTGATTGTTAATGAACGGTTTTATTCGATAATTGCGTCTTTAATTATAGAGGTGATCAATTGGCTGAAAAATCGGATGTTGAACTGGTGAGAAAATCCTCGTTCGGGGATCGCGAAGCATTCGCCGAGTTGGTGCGGAGATACTCTAATTACATTTACGGAACGGCTTACAGTTTATTAGGTGACTTTCATGCTGCGCAAGACGTAGCCCAGGAGACGTTTGTTAAGGCTTGGTTCGGGCTCGAACGGTTGCAGGATTATGAAAAGTTTGGAAGCTGGATGGCAAGTATAGCAAGAAGAATCTGTCATGATCGATTTAGAAAACGCAAGTTAGCTGAAGAGCCTCTAGCAGAAGCTGCAGAAATTCCAAACGCGGTATCTCTAGATGAATTTATTGTTCAGCGAGCCGACTCTCATGCCTTGTGGTCGGCGCTTACCGTTCTGGACGAGAAGTATCGCACGACCACGCTGTTGTATTACATGAGCGGAATGAATGCGAGAGAAATCGCCAAGGTGTTGGAAGTACCGATAGGAACGATTGAGAGCCGTCTCAAAAGATCAAAAATTTTATTAAAAAAGGAGCTGATTCACTTAATGGAAAGTACACAGGAGAATAAACTTGGCGAAGAATTCGTCCGTAAAGTCAAGGCGCGCATCAAAAACGCACTTCAAGTTAGGCTAGTTTTAGATATGAGCAAAGCCAAGGATTATTATATCAATGTATTGGGATTTACCGTGGACGGTTGGGGGCACACAGAGCGGGAAGGGGTGGGATTTCTGCTTCAGCAAGCGGAGAGGAAGGAGGATGTAAGGCCAAACGTCAAGCCATCGAAAATGGAACTTGGCGATTGGCAGGGTCCACCTACCAGTTGGGATACGTATGCTTACTCAGATTTTGATGGCGTTCAAGCGTTGTATGAAGAGTTTCGGGCAAAAGGTGCAATGATTGCTTACGATCCGATCGTCGAAGATATGGGAGAAAGACAGTGGAAAGAATTCGCGGTGAGGGATTTGGACGGTTATATAATTGTTTTTGGCGGAGGAAATTAAATCAATACTTTCCGTTAATATCGTTATATAGAGGTCGCCCCTAATAGATAATCACTGTTTCATTACGCTTTGGGTACAAATATTAATGATTAGGAGAGCATGAAATGATTAAAGAATTAGTGCACGAAAAAGAATGGATTGAAGCATTTGCAATTATGAAAGAACTAAGAACTAATCTAAACCAAAGTACATATCTTGATTTTCTTCAAAGTATGAGGAAAGAAGGATATAAACTGTTTGCATTATATGACAATGAACAAATCGTTGCATTAACTGGCATAATCATGCTAACCACTTTTTATTTTGGAAAGCATGTATTCGTATATGACTTAGTTACCAAATCGTCAGAGCGTTCTAAGGGATATGGTGAAGAACTACTTGCGCATATCCATCAATACGCTAAAGATAATGGATGTGGAATTATAGCTTTGGAGTCTGGGTTATCCCGTGTGGATGCTCATAGGTTCTATGAAACGAAGATGGGTTATGAAAAGGTTGCTTACTCTTTCACAAAAGTTCTTTAAACAAGTTAAGCGCTCATGTTGCTCGACTTGACTAACTTGCGTGTAGTGTGTCGGATGCCAAAAACATTATCCCATTAAAAGCCGCGATAATTGCGGCTTTTTTTAATTATGGGATTAAGCCTTGTCATTTGTGCCAAACATCGACCCCGACTATTGTCCAAGAAATAACTGTCCCCGGGTCTGTTCATCGACTGCAAGACGGTGGGTTATACTGACGAAGACTTAAGACAAGGTCATAAATCGCCTGCCAAGGAGCTAGAATATATGGAATGGATGAACGCACTGTTCGAGCAGTACGGGTACGGTTTGCTGTTTTTCGGATTGTTTGCGGAATCGCTGGCGCTGCCGTTCCCCGGCGAACTGGCTATGGCGATCGCCGGCCATTTGGCGTATTTCGGAAATTCGAACTATTGGCTAGATATGATGTATGCTTTTCTTGGCGCGACGATCGGCACGACCATTACGTATGCGTTGGGCCGCAAACTCGGTACGCCGTTTATTGAGAAATATGGTAAATATATATTTCTGAACAAGCAGCGTTTCACCATGCTGGCCGATTGGTTCGGCAAATACGGAAGCAAAATTTTGCTGATCAGCTATTTCATTCCGGGCTTCCGTCATTTTACGGGATATATGTCGGGCGTGCTTCGCATTCGATTCCGCACCTTCTTGTTGTTCAACCATTTAGGCGCGCTTATGTGGGTCATCGCTTATGTATCGATTGGACGGTTGTTCGGAGCGCAGTTTGAGAAGCTGTTACATCTGATCTCGACTTATTCGCGGATTGCCGTGGCGATCCTGGTCGTTGTTTTGACTCTCGTTCTGTTCTTCAAAATCCGCCGGGCTCGGCTTGCGAAAAAAGCCGGGCTGGCGGAAGCGCCCGAAACGGCATTCGCGGAAATGTAATTGGTGGAGCCTGAATGGATGAGGGGTTGCTTTTATGCGAACATACGTTTCATAGTTATGGTTATGGCGACGGTTCGGGTTTCGGAAGAACATGTATCGCAGCTTTTTTAATGATTGTGAAAAAACCATCAATCAACGTTTTTGTGAGCCCCTAAAAGCTCTTTGCGACGGAATTTACGTCCAAAGAGCTTTTTACGTGTATACAGCTAGATATTAATTCTAAGACGTAATTCCGCCATCATAGCCTCAGCTTGCTACTGGATCTTCATTCAGCAGCTTCCTGTATGTCAGCATCCAAATCAGCGTTACCAGCATATGATCGTATTCATCCTTCTTCACGGTTAATCTTGATTGGCATTAAGCATCAGTTTTTTTTCCTGTAATAGGAGGGAGGAACGTTCTCCACTTTTCGGAAAGCCCTGCTGAAGGCATAGAGGCTTTGGAAGCCAATGCTTTCTGCAATATGGGATAAGGGGAGATTCGTGAACTGAATCATTTGCTTGGCCTTTTCCAGACGGATCGTGACATGGTATTGGATCGGCGTCATGCCGTAGGCTTTTTTGAAAAGTCTGCACAAGTAATATTTGCTTAAATTGGCGAGGTCGGACAATTCATCCAGCGTGATTTCGTGATCTGTATGATGGCTGATGTAGTTCTTGACACGGTCGAGCTGCTCCCATTTGGATAAGAGGTGAGCATTGTTTTGCCAATGGATTTCCCGAAGCAGTTGAATCCACAACTGGACAAACAGACCTTTGGCCGCAATGTCGCGATAAGGAAATTTCTGCTCCAACTCGAAAATGATATCGTAGATCAGCTTCTCGATTACGATCGGGCGGTTTAGCCGGATATGGTTTGGAAGCGGGGACTCGAGATGAGGCGTGATATCCTCGCGGAAGCTTGCGCGCTCCTGTTCCGTCATCGCTTTCAAAGGCTTGTAGGATACTTTAACCGCCGGGCTATCGGGCTGATAGAACAAATCGAAGTGGACGTGCGGCTGGTGAAGCCTCTGGTTGTTGAGCAGCAAGATGGAGTGCGTTTGCATCGGCTTGAACAGGAAGATGTCGCCGGGTATCCCGTTGTAGACCTGGTCCTCCACCGTAACCTTAATCTCGCCGTCTTTGACATATAACAGCTCGTAATCATAGATGACCCGCTCCGTGATAACGAAGGGAGGATCAATGATACTGTCCCAGGCTACGCGTACATAGGGTGATAGAACGTTCATATCCATGTGAATCCCTCCTGTGCCAAATATAGCATAAATGAGGATCCGGTTGGACGAATGAAGAGAGCAATTTTGGTTAAAAAGTTAGTCAAGATGGATATGTGATTCCAGATTTATTTATTCTAAAATCGGTACTAAGCCGCATGAAGCACCAAAGCTTAGCCGGAGAAAACATGGCAATATAGCGCTTACAATTAGGGAGGATACCAAAATGAGATTATCCAGCCAAAGAGGAATTCAACTGCTGCTAAGCATTCTGCTTGTCCAAGGTCTGCTTACCGGTTGTTCCGGCAACGGGGGCAACAGCGGGCAAGGAGCGACGGAGAACGGAGGGGCATCCCAGACGGGCAAGGCTGAGACGAAAGTAGACGGCAAGGTAACGACGATCAAATTTTCCGGCTGGGGCGAGCCCAACGAGAAGAAGCTGTACGAGGACTTGATCAAGCAATTTGAGAGCGAGAATCCTGACATCAAAGTGCAGTACATTCATATTCCGGCCGATTATGCGGGGAAAATGAATACCGTTCTAGCAGGCGGCAACGCGCCAGACGTATTCTATGCCGGCGACGGCGATATCGCCCGTTGGATTAAGCTGGGAGTCATCAAAAACATCCAACAGCAGGTCGATGCAACAGGCTTTGATCTCAGCGGCATGTTTGATTCTGCAGTTTCCCGTTACCGTTATGACGGCGCGAAAATGGGCAGTGGTGATTTGTATGCGCTTCCAATGGATGTGGCCGGCACTGTGCTTTATTACAATAAGCAGTTGTTTGATGAGGCGAACGTTCCATATCCAAGCGCGGAAACGCCGATGACCTTCGAGCAGTTGGTTGAAGTCGGCAAGAAACTGACGAAGGACAGCAATGGTGACGGCAAGCCGGATCAATACGGCATGGGACCGGCTTGGTGGGAGGGATTCGTATGGGGCAATGGAGGCAAGATTTTAAGCGACGACCGCAAGGAATTCATGCTTAACGAGGACAAATCCGTCGAAGCGCTCCAATTCGCGGCGGATATGCGCAATGTTCATCGCATCAGCCCGGATGCGAGAGCGCTGCAGGCGATGAATGACGGGCAAATGTTTGAAACGGGGAAACTTGCCATGATGATCGGCGGAAGATGGTCCGTACCTGTATTCCGGAAATTGAAATTCGATTGGGACGTGGCTCCGATTCCGGCTAATGGCGAATGGAGTGGATGGAGCGCGTCTACGGGGTATGCCGTATATGAGAAAACGAAATATCCGGATCAGGCGTTCAAATTCGCTGCTTTCCTGGCAGGAGAGGAAGCCAACAAAATTCGCAGCGAACAGGGCTTGACGATGCCGGTTTACAAAGCAATGGCCAACTCAGAAGTCTTTCTGACGCCGGGCGCCAAGCCGGAGCATAGCGAAGTCTTCCTCCAAGCGGTGGAGCATGAGCAGGCGGGACCTTGGACATATGTGCCTAACAATAAATGGTGGGATATCGTGAACCAGAATCTCGGGCAGATGTGGGAAGGTAAAAAAACAGCCAAGGAATTGATGGACAGCATTAAGCCGGAAGTAGAGAAAGCGATTAAGGAAGGGAACCCGGAATTGTTTCAGTGAGTATTCACGGGGGAGGGGGATTCCCCCTCTCTCTTCATGAAAAGAGGGGATCGTCATGGCGAACAGCCAAAGCTATAGCCACCGTAAACTGCATTCTGCTGCCCCCGGCAAAGCACGACGTTTCAAGAAGGAATATCTTTGGGCATATCTGTTTATTGCGGCCCCGATCATCGGGTTCATGATATTTGGCTTTATTCCGATCTGTTACTCCGTTTATATCAGCTTCACCCAGTTCGACGGCTTTTCTTCACCGGAATTTAACGCGTTGGACAATTATCAGGAACTGTTTAAAGATCCTTTGATTCGAAAAACGGCGCTCAACACCTGTTATGCGGCCCTGGGCATACCGATTGGGATGGCTCTTTCGCTTGGCATTGCCATTGCCCTGAACCAGAAGATAGCCGGGATCAACTTCTTCCGAACCGCTTTCTTCTTGCCGGCCATCAGTTCGGTCGTCGCGCTGACGTTGCTCTGGAAGTGGGTATTCAATTCGGATTTCGGCATCCTGAATCAACTGCTCGGATACTTCGGCATCCATGGTCCCGCCTGGCTGAATGAAGAAGCCTGGGCCATGCCTGCGATGATTATTCAAGGTGTCTGGGGAGGGCTTGGGTTCAACATGGTGCTGTACCTGGCTGCACTTCAAGGCGTGCCGTCCTCCCTATATGAAGCAGCCGAAATGGACGGCGCCGGAGGCTTACAGAAGCTTCGCCATATTACGATTCCGGGAATTTCACCGACCACGTTTTTTATCATCGTCACGTCCATTATCGGTGCATTGCAGGATTTCGTGAGGTTCCGGATCATGACGGGCGGCGGGCCTAATTTCTCGACGATGACCACTGTTTACTATTTGTTCGAGAATGCCTTCCGCTACATGAATATGGGCTTTGCCTCCGCGATGGCCTGGGGGCTGGGAATCGTAATTATGATTATCACGCTGCTTAATTTCGTCCTGTCCAGACGTTGGGTGCATTACGAATGAGGGGGAGCATCATGACGGTTGCCAAAGCATTCTCTATGCCTTCCGGTAGACGCGAGAATATCGGGTTTTTCAAAAAGACCGCGGCATACGTTTTTCTGATATCCGGTTCACTGGTGATGGCGGTTCCTTTTCTGTGGATGCTATCGACTTCGCTGAAGGAGCCCGGCGTCGTCTTTGAAGTGCCTCCGAAGTGGATTCCGGAAACGATCATCTGGGACAATTACAGACTGGTGCTGATGGAGTCAAATCTGCTTAACGGGTTCTTAAATACACTGGCGGTTACCTTGCCGCCCACTTTTGTAGGACTATTCGCAAGCGCGCTTGCGGCCTATGCATTCGGACGCATGCAATTCCCAGGCAAAAATGTGCTGTTTCTCGCGCTGCTGGCGACCATGATGATTCCCGGGGTCGTGTTAATGGTGCCTTCCTTTATCATATACAAGTATTTGGGCTGGATCGACAGCTGGAAGCCGCTGATCATTCCCGGTATGTTCGGTGCGGCCGGAACCGTTTTTTTCCTGCGGCAGTTTTTTAAGACGATCCCAAGCGAACTGGAGGATGCCGCCAAAATAGACGGCTTGACACCGCTCGGCATTTTCCTGCGCATCATGGTTCCATTATCCAAGCCGGCCCTGGCCACTCAGGCGATATTCGGTTTTCTTGGCGGTTACAACGACTATATGGGTCCGCTCATTTACTTGAATTCCCCCGAGAAGTATACGCTGCAGCTCGTGCTCGCCACGTTCCAAGACAATTACAACGCCGAATGGACGCTGATTATGGCCGGTTCGGTGATTGCGCTTATACCGACGATTATCCTGTTCTTTTTCGCGCAGAAATATTTTATTGAAGGCATTGCGATGACAGGGATGAAAGGCTAGCGAACGATCGAACCGTAAAGAAGGTGTGTTGGTATGAAGAAGTCCGGCAGGATAAGAGGGTATGCAATCGCTGTTACAGTTGCTATTGTTCTCGTTGCCGCGGTTGCGATATGGATGAATCTTCGAGAACGGCCTGAGGAGGGCAAAAGAGTGAATTATACAAATCCTGTATTTGAACCTGTATTCGCGGATCCTTCCGTGATTCGAGGTGACGATGGATATGTTTATGCCTATGGTACGGAGGACGATTGGGGGGACGGGAAAGGATCGCGCATCGTACCTGTGCTTCGATCGAAAGATATGACCCGGTGGGACTATGTCGGGGAAGCCTTTGAGCAGAAGCCCGATTGGATGGACGGCGGAGTGTGGGCGCCGGACGTCGCTCAGTTTCAGGGCAAATATTATATGTATTACACGATGTCGTTGTGGGGCGATCAAAATCCAGGCATCGGGCTGGCCATTGCGGATTCGCCGCAAGGACCTTTTGCCGATCAAGGCAAGATCCTTAGCAGCGACGAGATGGAAGCGTATTCGATCGATCCGATGTTTATTGTAGATGAAGGTCAGCCGTATTTGTTCTTCGGCGGCATTACCTCAGGCATCTTCGGCGTACCGTTGTCCGCTGACGGACGATCCGTTGCCGGGGAGAAGTTTCAAATCTCCGGAACCGGATATGAGGCACCGTATATAATCAAACGGGGAAAGTATTATTACTTCTTCGGCTCAGCCGGCGCCTGCTGTGAAGGTGCGGACAGCACTTACCGCGTTGGCGTTGCCAGAGCGGAGTCGCTTCATGGCCCGTACCTGAATCAGGCCGGCGAGGATATTCGCTATTCGGAAGGCAGCACGATTCTGGGCGGTTATTTTCCCGCAGATGCGGAGCACCCCTTTGTCGGGCCGGGCCATAATTCGGTGATCGCGGACGATGAGGGGACAGACTGGATTGTCTACCATGCGATCGACATCAACTATCCGAAATTCGGCCATGGGGTGACAAGACGCCCTTTGATGATCGATAAGCTGGTTTGGAAGGACGGCTGGCCATCCGTAGAGGGGGCCGTTCCCAGCAATGGAGAGATGCCTGGGCCAATATTTCATGGCAAGCGTTAGGACTGGCGGCAGCGGACTTTTCCGAAACCGGCGGTTTTCGCGGAGAGGGGGGCAGATCGAATGCAGCGGATTCCCCCTCGTCAAATGCGGTTATTCAGCCTTGCCTTTGCCTTGACTGCGCTCCTCGGAGCGCTTGCATGGTATGTCAGGGAGGAAGGCATGCAGGGAAGTAGCGCTTCGACGCAAATCGAGCCTTACGGCTTGGAAGCGATGGAGAGGCTTGACCGATTGCCTTATGTGCAGCCGTATACCTATGCCGGCGGAGCGTCCAGCTATGACCGGAGCGAAGGCAATGCCGACGGCTTCGGAGCAAGCAATTTTCTGTATCAGGACGAGAACGGTGAACAAGTCATGCTCGACCTGAAGGGACCGGGGACGATATACCGGATGTGGTTTACCGGTTTCGATTCCATGTCGGCCGACATTAAGATTTATTTCGACGGAGAGCCGACGCCCCGCGTGAGCATGAAGTTACAGGAGATGCTGAACGGGGCGAACGAGCCATTCCTTGCCCCGCTTGTGGTGGGTGATGCGGACTCCAGCGGCGGCTTTGTCAGTTATTTGCCGCTCTCGTTCGCGAAGTCGGTGAAAATTACAACGAATGGGATGGGGGACAGCTTTTTCTACAACATCGGTTATCATATGTATTCTCCCGATACGGCGGTAAAGACTTGGGATGGCAGTGAAGACAGCGGAGAAGCGCGAAAGATCTGGGAAGCAGCGGGCACGAGTCCGTTCAGTGAAGAGGGAACGGAGCTTGAATCGGGAACGGTTCGTTTGCCGGACAGCGGTTCGGAGGCGGACCTTCTCAACATAGCCGGTCCCGGTGAGATTTTATCCTTGAAGCTGCGCATCCCGGGGCTGGCCCCTGATACGGGACAGTCGGAGGTTCTGAACAGCATCCGTCTGCGCATGTATTGGGACGGAGAATCCGAACCGGCGGTAGATGCACCGTTAGGCGCTTTTTTTGCAATGGGGCAATTCGGACCTTATGGAACGAGAGCCCTGCCGGTCGGGATGGACGATTCGGGTACGATGTATGCTTATTTTCCGATGCCCTTCGAACGGGAGACAAGAGTGAAGCTGGTCAATACCGGGGCCGGGGCGGTGGGGGATATTTCTTATGAAATACGTCATGTGCCATTCGAGGATTCGTTCCGCGATGTCGGTTACTTCAAAACCCGCTTCACCGAACTCGCGGCGGAAGCGTATGACCAGAAGGATCTGCTCGTGTTGGACGAACAGGGAGCAGGGCAATTTGTCGGGGTGGTTCAGTCCCTCCGTTCGGAATTGAACCAGGGCCCGGCTGACCGGTGGCATTTGGAAGGCGATGAGAAAATATTCGTCAACGATAGCCTAAGCCCGGCGATCCACGGAACCGGAACGGAAGATTTCTATAACGGAGGCTGGTATTTCAATAAGGGGCTGTTTACGCAGCCGCTGGCCGGGTACACCGCCTTCCGGATCGACGATGATGTGGACTCTACCGCCATGTATCGCTTCATGCTGCAGGATACCGTTCCTTTTTTAAACGGGATACGCGTGTGGATTGAGCATGGGGCGGCGAATGACGTAACCGAGCAGGTCTGGCTTCTGGCTTATTACTATCATCAACCTCGGAGCCGAGCCGTATTGACGGATACGCTTGATGTAGGGGACGCGGCAAGCGAACAGGACCATGCTTATGAAATGACGAAGCCCTACTGGAACGGAACGAGCGCCTATCAGTATGAAGGCGTAAAGGTGAATGAATTGATCACGGATCGCGGTCGTGCTTTTACGGGCTACAGTACCTTTACGTTGGATCTGAACCCTGACAACGAGGGAGCGCTGCTGCGCAGGCGCTTCGATCAGACCATTGAGAACCAATCGGCCAAGATCTATGTGGATGATGCGTACGCAGGAATATGGTACAGGGCAGGAAGCAATGGTACCCATAGCTGGCGGGACGATGATTTCCCGATTCCGTCAGCTTTAACGAAGGGGAAGGATCGGATTCGCGTCAAAGTAGCGTATGTCGACACGTCGGTGGCATGGAACGAGTACCGGTATAGTATCTATTCGCTGCTGCCTTAGGAAAGGGATTGGCCAAAATACCCTCAAGCGACCTTTGGGTCGCGACGGATAGAATTGTACTGCTAGAGGACTTCTTAGAGCAGATAAGAGTCTCGGCTAGTCGTCTTCGAAAAAAGTCTTTGCTCGCCATCGGCGGCTGCAAAGGCTTTTTTATTGTCGTCGAGTGTCGATTAATGCCATTAACCATCTGATCGGACAGCTCCGGACGTACGACGGCACCGAACTGCTCTTCCGTCAGCAAGCCACTCTTCAGGGCGGCTTCTTTGAGCGACAATCCATTCTTTTATCCGACGTCGATCAAGCCCACCGACCAAATCGCCGGGTATGCCCGGAGCATGTTCATGCGATTCAAATACCGCTTTTCCTCATCTTCCGGAACAGGTGACAGCGCCCTTTTTCTGCCCCATTAAGCCTATCTTTGCATGGTTTGAATGCCAACAAATGGAGAAAGGTGGAATGAAATGATCCGACTGGGAGAAGGGAGTAATGTCTTCAATTTATCAATCCGTGGCGCCATACTGCAAAGACTGCTTTAATTTTGCTGGGCTATAATGACAACGAATTAGAACGCTTACATAACTGAGGGGATGGAATGAAATGGCCAAACGTAGAGGGGCTCTCCTAGCATTACTCGCGACTATTGTTTTTGCCGCAGGCTGCTCCAAAGAAAAAGAGAACGTTAATCCGGCTAACTCTGACAGCGCTTCCAGTCCGGCGGCAAGCATCGCGGCTTCCGCTGAGAAGGTCACCTTGAAGGTATGGGGGGACTTAATCAACCAAGCCATCGCGGAGGAGCCGTTCAAGAAGATCAACGAAGCCTTCATGGCCAAACATCCGAACATCAAGATCGACTACGAGTTCGCCCAGAACGAAGATTCGCTCAACGTCGCCCTGCAGGCAAATACGTTGCCGGATGCCTTCTTCGTTCAAGGCAACAAATCTACCAAAATGAAAGAGATGGCGAAAGCCGGGCAGATCATTCCGCTCGACGAATACAAAATTGACAGCAGCAGATTCCCGGAAGAAGCGATTAACTACACGTTGGTTGACGGGAAGATGTACAGTTCTCTTCCGTCTTTCTTCGACTATGCCATGATCTACTACAACAAAGACATCTTTGCGAAATACAGCTTGGAGGCGCCGAAGACGTGGGATGACTTCCTCAAAACGCTGGATACCCTCGTCGCGAACGGGGTAACGCCGATCGCGGTAGGCGGTAACGGAGACTTCGACCGTTATTGGCCGATTCAGGAGATGGCCCCCGCCTTCATCAATGAAGACATGATCAACCTGTACGAAGGGAAACCGATCGACGAAGCACGCATGACCGAGCTTTTCGACGCCTACCGCATGTTCGTAGATAAAGGTTATTACGGTAAAGATTTCGTCGCGATGGACGGCAAAGCCGCGCAGCTTGCCTTCACGAACGGCAAGACGGCGATGATCTTCGACGGAACCTGGAACAACACGATCTATGAGCAAACGTCGCTGAACATCGGACGGTTCGCGATGCCCGGCAAGGACGGCGTCCGGTACGCCCAGGAAGGCATGAACAACCTCACGACCTATGCGGTGGCTGCGACCAGCAAACACCCGAAAGAAGCGGCGGAATACGTGAAATTCCTCAGCAGCCTCGAAGCGGCACAAATTGTCGAGGATGCAAACGGACACGTGCCGATCGTGAAAGACATCAAGCCGAAAGGCGAAATCGTAGCCGAATTCTCCGCATTCGACAAAGTCGGCAAAAACATCTATCACGCCTTCTCGGCCGCAGCGAATGAGAAGTCGAAACCGCAGGACCTGTTGCTCACGGAAATATTGCCGAAGCTGATGTTGAAGAAGATAACCGGAGCGGAAGCGACGCAAATTCTGCAGCAAGAACTAGCCAAAAAATAGAGGTCTTGGAAGCCGTCATGCCGTCCGTAGGGTCTACTGAAAGCATGACGGCTTTTCGCTAACGATTCGTCCTCTAAAGAGGACGGCGAAGCCGTTTTTACTTGTTACCCGAGGAAAGTGGGGTCAGGCATGTCCTTTCTTGCAAAAAGACCGTTTTTGCTGTTTCTGTTGCCCGGATTTATCATCTACTCGCTGTTCGTCGTCTACCCCATCGTGGCAGCCGCAAGCATAAGCTTTTTCCGCTGGAATGGCATCGGCCCGAAGACGTTCGTCGGTCTGGACAACTACATTGAATTGTTCACGAGCTCGGAGATGATGTCGCAATTTTCGAACGCCTTGCTGAACAGTCTTCGGATTTTCGTCCTGACGGTTTTGATTCTCATTCCCTTACAGATCATCGCCGCCTACTTAATTTATAACCAGGTGAAAGGGTACAAGTTTTTTCGGGTGGCCGTTTTTTCGCCCCAATTTATATCGACGCCGGTAATCGTCTTTATTTTTATGCTGTTGCTGGACAGCAACGTGGGCGTCTTCAACAAATTGCTGGAATGGATCGGTCTGGGCGAATACGTCCGGCCGTGGCTGGGTTTGCCCGGATACGGCATGAACATCGTGTGGCTGATGATGTCTTGGTCCGGCTTCGGCGTCGGCATGATTTTCTTCCTCGGAGCCATGAAGATGATCTCGAAGGAGTCTCTGGAGGCAGGGTACCTGGACGGGGCCGGATTCTGGAAGCGGCTGTTCAGCATCATCCTGCCCCAGATGAAAATTACGATTCTGAATATGATTTTGATTACGTACATTGTCTCCATGACCGTATTCGACTTCAACTATATTCTGGGAGGCGTCTCCGGGGGGGTCGACCACGACGTGGACGTGATGGCGCTGCTGTTCTATCGGATCGCGTTCGGCGAATCCAGAAATCCTCTCGGAGGCAACATCAGCGAGAATTCAATGGGGCTCGGATCCACGGTTGCATGCGTATTGTTTCTCTTGATTTTCGTCATGTCCATGCTCCAGGTCTGGTTGACATATCGCCGCAGGGAGGAGGTCTGACATGATCGGCGTTTCCGAAAAGAAGAAGTCGGCAACCGCAGCTTCCGTCCTGCTGTGGATCTACTCGTGCTTTACCGTGTTCGTGCTCGGGTATATGGTTTATCATTCCTTAAGGCCCAAAAGCGAATTGCTGACGAATACGTTCGGCATTCCGAAATCGCTCGGTTTCGATACGTATATCAAGATGTTCACGGAGCAGAAGTTTCACCGTTACTTCCTCAACAGCACGCTCATCCTTGGCGCGACGCTGGTGCTCATCGTCATTTTTGCGTCCATGGTCTCCTACGCGCTCGGACGGTACAAATTCAAGTTCAAGAACGTGCTGCAGGTTTATTTTCTGCTAGGACTCATGTTCCCCGCATCGCTGGGCGTGCTCCCGCTCTTCTTGCTCATGAAAGACCTGCATCTGCTGAATTCGTATGCATCCGTCATTCTGGTCTTGTCGGCGGGCATCTCCATGCCGGTGCTGCTGTTGACGGATTTCTTCGCCAAGATGCCGGGTGAGATCTATGAATCGGCCATTTTGGACGGGGCGTCCGAATGGAAAACGTTCTATCGAATCATGTTCCCGCTGGCGAGCCCGGTCATTTTCAGCATTTGCATCGTCATGTCCGTACAGATCTGGAACCAGTTTTTCATGCCGCTTATTTTCCTTCAGAACGACTCGCACAAGACCGTGCCGCTGATCGTCATGAAGTACACGAGCAATCTCATGCTGTCGATGGACAAAGCGATGGTAGCTTCGGTTATCGCCACGGTACCGATTTTGGTCCTCTTCATGATTTTCTCCGAAAAGATTTTGGACGGCGTCGCCTCGGGCGGAGTCAAGGGTTGATCATTCATTGAGCCGGCGCGCCGGCTCTCGATGGCTTTAAATGGCTGAAGCATGGACGGAGGGAGTTTCAGTAAGGCCCCCTTGAAAACGTGAGTCAAGGTAACAATTAATATTTGATGTTTGTATTACTCGAATATTGACCGAATGAAGCCCGCGTAAATCGCGGGCTTTTTTAATTAGCGCGCCTAGCCAAGTTAGGCACAACGTGATTTTATTCTTTTGTTACATTTTCGTTAGTGGGGGTTTAGAGACAGCAATTATGCTGAAGTACGAATAGGAACTGAAATAACAAACTTGAAAGGGGAATGGTAATGCAATCTTTCATTCAAGGAGTTTTCAAAAACAAAGCGGCGATGATACTTCTGATCGTCATGGTACTCGGATTAGGGGTATTCAGCTACTTGAAGCTGCCAATGGAGTTTTTGCCGGAGGCGGATAATACGCAAGTGACAGTGACGGCGATTGGGCCAGGCTATGACGCTGCGATCATAGAGCAAAGAGTGACGAATCCGCTTGAGCAGTCGGTGGCGGCCGTTAAAGGAAAAACGAACGTATTCTCCACATCGGGCGATGGTTTCTCGCAAGTCAATATCCATTTTGATTCGAACACGGACATGAAAGAAGCGAAAACGGAGGTAGAACGTGCCGTTGCCGCCGTAAAACTGCCGGAGAGAGTATCGTTGCCATATGTCATTCAATACAATACTTCCATGATTCCGATATCTTTCATCACGTTGACGTATGCGAGCGACAATTTATCTGATGCGAAGAAAGAACAATTGGAACAGCGCGTCATTGATTCATTCCAAGCGATTGACGGCGTTGGCAGCGTTCAGTTGTCCGGCGAGATCAAGTCCAAGGTGAGTATCATACCGGATCCCGTAAAATTGAAAGCCAATGGCGTTCCATTCCAGGCATTTTACGGAGTTCTTCAAGGTCGCGAGGCATTCGCTTCAATCGGCGAGCAAAAGATCGGCGGCACGAACGTCAATTTGAATGTTTTTGCCGAATTGAACGATCTAGAAGCGCTTAAGAAGCTGCCGGTAGCAAACGAAGTGACGCTTGGAGATGTGGCCGATGTCAGGCTTGTTCCAGACGATGAGAGCATCAATCATTTCAACGGAAAGCCATCCCTCTCACTGATCGTTTCCAAAGCCTCCAACGCTAACGCTGTCCGAGTCGGAGAAGGGATCAAGGAAACGGTTGAGAAATGGAATGATGAAAGCAAGGACGTCAAGCTAAACATCATCATGAATACCTCCGATCAGATCGTTCACTCCGTTAATAGTATGTTACAAGAAGTTTTGATCGGCGCGTTATTCGCTACATTCGTCATCCTGATTTTCATGCGGAACATCCGGGGCACATTGGTGACAGTCGTATCGATCCCTCTTTCGCTTGCGGTGACGCTATACTTGCTGGATTTATCAGGAATCACACTTAATATTTTGACGCTCGGGGGTGTGGCGGTCGCAGTCGGACGCTTGGTGGACGATAGTATCGTCGTCATCGAGAATATTTTCCGCCGCTTGCAGAAAGAGAAATTTTCGGTGGAGCTCATCATCCAAGCAACGCTGGAAGTGTCCCGCGCCATTACGGCTTCCACTTTGACGACAGTTGCGGTGTTCCTGCCGATGGGCCTGCTGCGCGGCTCACTGCAATCGTTCCTGCTCCCGTTCGCATTGACGGTAACGTATTCATTGATTTCCTCGCTGCTCGTCGCTTTGGCGATCGTTCCGCTTCTTAGCGCCGGCGTTCTGAAAAACGCCAAAATAAAAGAGCATGCGCCTTCCAAACGGTTCACCTCATTCCTTCATTGGAATTTGCGCTTCAAATGGATTCCTATTTTAATCGCGTTCGTCCTGCTAGTCGGATCCATCGGAACGTACTTTTCGATGCCCAAAGGCGTAATCGATTCCTCGAATGCTGAAAATTTGATCATCACGCTCGAATACGATCCGGACACGCCGGTTGATCAAGTAACCGCAAACGGTAAGAAGCTTGAATCGTTCCTGCTTAAACAGGAAGGTCAAGAATGGGTGAGAATGTTGATCGGCAATAGTTCCGATGCGGCCAAATGGGGCAATGTCACATCTCCGACGTTAGTCACGTATACGCTTGGCATGAAAAAAGGCGCCGATGCGGAGAAATTGATCGAAGCCGTCAAAGAGGAACGAATTCATTTTCCGAATGCCAACTTGAATGCCGGCAAAGGCAATCTTTTCGGTGAAAGCAGTTCGACGCAAGTGTTTGTCGACATCACGGGCGACAACATGGATCAAATCACGAAAACAGCCGGGCAAGTGATGGAGAAAATCAAGCTGATCCAGGATGTACTTAAAGTTGGGAGCAATCAGGAGCAGAAAAAAACCGTCTACACGCTCGAAGTCGACCCGTCCCTGGCTAAGGGCGGAGACATCGCTCAGCAATTGCAAGGAATGCTCAACCCGGTACCGATCGGCGAGTTGAATGGTAACGGCCAGTCACAGCCCGTCATTCTCGAGCCCGCATTTGCTCCGGCAACCGAAAACGACCTTTCGGGACTAACGGTGATGACGGAACAAGGACCGCAGGCGGTATCGAGTGTCGCCAAGTGGGTAAAAGCAGAAAAAGCGACGAAGTACTTCCACAGAGACGGCAAGAACTATGTCCGCGTCACCGCAACGGTGGAGCCAAGCCAGTTGTCCATTGTCGGGGCGAAAATAGCGGACGAAATGAAGAAGATTACGCCTCCTGAAGGCGTCGAGTTGAACGTTGGGGGAGCATCGGCCAATCAGGCGGGCGATTTCACCAGTCTATTCATGATGATGCTCGTTTCCATTGGTATCGTATATCTCATCATGGTCTTCACGTTCAAAACCCTCCGCGCTCCGATTGCGGTTCTCTCTTCGCTGTTGTTCGTACCGATCGGTGCCGTTCTCGGTATTCTGATCTCCGGGATCACTCCCGATTACACCGCGATTTTCGGTGTCATTATGCTAGTCGGCATAGTCGTAACGAACGCCATCGTCTTGATCGACCGCGTGCGGCATAATGAAGAATCGATGTCGATCCGAGAAGCGATTCTGGAAGCGGCCGGAACACGGATAAGACCGATATTGATGACCGCGGTCGCCACTGTCTGCGCGATGCTGCCGCTTGTATTCGGTGCATCGGAAAGCGGAAGCATCGTTTCGCAAAGCCTTGCGATCGTTGTAATTGGAGGCTTGTCCGTTGCTACGCTGCTGACGCTCGTTATCGTGCCGTGTATCTATGAACTTCTCTTTTTCCGGAAGTCTTCACGTCAGCAACGAGTAGCTCATACAAGTAATATCTAGAATCTAACTAGAAGCTTCGCTTTCAGAAGCCGCCGGGAACTGTGACAGGTTCCCGGCTATCCACTTTTTGGTTGCCTAATGGGAAGCAGTAGTGTATCTTTTGGATGATTTGCTAAGAAAGATCCGGTAGCATTCAATCTCATGCAAGGAGAATACATGATGTCCATAAAATTGAGACTTTTGCTCTCCTACATCGCCATGTTTATGGTCCCTATCATGATTTTCGTGTTATTTTCCGCTTTTCTTATTGCCGTATTTTACAAAGACATCAAGTCGCTTGAGGACGCCTCATCCAATAATGCCGGGAAGCCCTGGTTTCAAATCGTTAGCGATTATTTCGATAAAAAGAATGAGCTGGTCGGCGGAATCCGATTTTTGGCAAAATACGATCCCGACCGATTGGCTGACAATATATTTTTAACGAAAACAGATGAGCAATTGAGGAATCTGCGAGAAGGGCTTGTCATCGTAACTGATGATCGTGTAACGTTTGCCTCCAAACTCGCGGATGGAATCGATTTGAAGGAGGAGCTTCAGCACCTTGACACGAACCGTTGGGGACAAAATATAAACAACACCTATTCAGTGGAACGGATTGATTTTCATTTCAGCGATGATCGTTCCGGAACCGTCTATATCCTGACGGATTTTAAGCAGTTTTTCGGATTTATTTCAAAATTTTTCCCTTCCATTTTCCTGTCTCTGTTAGTCGCGATCATTCTCACGAACGGGCTGCTTACATTCTTTGTTTCCCGAAGCATCATCAAACCGTTATATGCGTTGAAACAAGCCGCCGAACATATTCAAGAAGGAGATCTTGAACATGAGGTGAAGATGGGAAGGAGAGATGAAATTGGCAAGTTGGGCGATGCATTCGAAGAGATGAGACGACGATTGAAGGCATCCATTCAACTGCAGAATCAGTACGAGGAAAACCGCAAAGAGTTGATTTCCAACATTTCACATGATTTGAAAACGCCGATCACCGGAATTAAGGCTTGTATTGACGGTATTTTCGACGGAATCGCCGATACGGATCAAAAGCGCAATAAGTATTTGAGGATGGTATACAAGAAAGCGACTGATATGGACCAATTAATCGATGAATTATTTTTGTTTTCCAAGCTTGATCTGAAACGACTTCCTTTCCATTTCATGAAGATCGATATTTCGGATTATTTACGTGACTTTGTAGAAGATCTTAGGCATGACCCGCAGAAGCAGGGTGTGTTGATCGATTTTCGCTGCGAGGGAAGCCATCCGGTTTATGTGCTGGTAGACATGGAGAAGCTGCGCAGAGTTATGGCAAATATAGTAGATAACGGTATAAAATATACGACCAGAGAACCTAAAGAAATCCGAATCGAACTTGTTGATCAAGAACAAGAAGTAACGGTAAGCGTACGAGACAACGGGATGGGAATTTCCGAGGACGCGCTTGCTCACATCTTTGATCGATTTTACCGGGTGGAACATTCGAGAAATAAAAAGACCGGAGGCAGCGGTTTGGGACTTGCGATCGTGAAACATATCGTAGAGGAGCATGGCGGAAAAGTTTGGGCGCAAAGCGCATTAGGGGAAGGAACCGCCATTTTCTTCACATTACCCAAAGGGAGCGGATTGGACGGCCATGAAGCGGATACTGATCATCGAGGATGAGGATATCATTGCGGAAGTGGAAAAAGATTATTTTGAGGCAAGCGGATTTTCGGTCGAAATCGCGCAAAGCGGAGACATCGGTTTGCAGAAAGCCATTCACGAAGAGTATGACTTGATCATTCTAGATTTATTGCTTCCGGAAACCGACGGATTCGAAATTTGCAAGCAAGTTCGCAAGAGTAAGAACATTCCGGTACTCATCGTCTCTTCCAAGATAGAGGAAATCGATAAAATCCGCGGTTTCGGTCTCGGTGCGGACGATTATGTGACGAAGCCGTTTAATATGGGTGAATTAGTGGCAAGAGTAAAGGCGCATCTTGCCCGTTATGAACGGCTGACTCAATCCGATGTCCCCCAAAAAGACGAAATTCGAACCGAGGCAATTCACATTGACAAACGCTCCAGACAAGTGTTCGTTAATGGAACTGAAGCGTTTTTAACCTCTAAGGAGTACGATCTGCTTCTTTTTTTGATGCAAAATCCCAATCATGTATTCAGTAAGGACGAATTGTTCATGAAAATATGGGGGATGGACTCGCTGGGCGATATCGCCACCGTCACTGTGCATATAAGCAGACTTCGAGAAAAGATTGAGCCGGATCCTTCCAATCCGCAATATATTGAGACTGTATGGGGGGTAGGATACCGTCTCAAAGTTTAAGGGAAAGTAATAATCACCAATCTGGATACATGCAAACATTGATAGTCTAAAGACTCCTACCGGTTTTGTCTCAAGCATTGTACGAAGGACGGACTCAAAAGTTGAGTCCGTCTTTGCGTTTCTTTGCGATCATATTTTGTCACATAAACGCTTCCGATTGGGTGTCCTGTTTGGGTTCAGTTTATGTTGTCGAAAAGAAGCCGCTAGACTAGATAATCTAGTAGTTTAGCAGCTCTATTCCGTAGGAGAGATTTGATAGTAGGTAACGATGAAACGCTAATCCCAGAAGAGGGGCACTTCCTCTTTGAACCTGCGGCCGCCGCACGTTTCGCAGACGGTTGGGGGACAGTCTGGGCATGGTACTTGGCATCCCGATCACGTCTTACGTAGCGGATCAGTTTACACTTGAGGGACAGGATTATTGATGGTATTGCGCTTCGTACGAGGTCGGATAAGCATTGGAATCAGAATCATCGCTTTTAAATACGGCAAACTTCCTTTGGGCAAGCCGGGCAGGCAGGACAATGACAAATCGATTTTAAAGCATTGAGATTCTGAATGATTAAACGACCTTTACGGATATCGATTACGCCTTCCTCTCGTAATCCGTTCAACATCCGATTCACACTTTCACGTGTTGTTCCAATGAATTCGGCCAACTCGGCGTTTGTTAGCTTGAGGCTGATCTTAATCCCCTCCGCGCCTAAAACGCCATAAGAGTTTGCAAGCCGAATCAGCGTTGATGCCAAAGCACCTGGTTTGCCGAACAACAAGAGATCCCGGAATTTCGATTCCGTTACCTTGTGCATAAGCGCCATCCAGCTCATAAACCGAACGGCGAAATCACCGTGTCGGTAAAGCAGGATCTCCAAATCCCTCCATTGGATGACCCCAAGCTCTGTGTCCTCCATGACTTCTGCGCTGAAGCTGCGTACCGCATTCAACCCATCCCCCGGTTCGCAGAGCATATCCCCGGCTTGCAGGATCGAAAGAATAAAATCTTTGCCGTCCTCCGTTGATTTCCGCAGCTTCACTTTTCCTGATTTAATGTAATAAAGCTTGCCAGTCGGCTCGCCTTCCCAGAACAAATAGCTGCCGGCTTCCGCGGTTTTGGGGTACATCAGCTCCACAACACGATCGAACTGCTCTCCCGAAAAAAAGTTGCGTATCCCCAAAGGATTATTATTTGTTCCCTCATTCTCGCTCCTCTTTTTCAGCGATCCTGCCGCGTTTGCCATGTTCCCAACTCCTTCTTATCGATGAACTCATCATATCGTCTCCGGCAACCAAAAGTTATAGGGGAATCACCTGAAAGGAAGAGGAGAAATCCCTTAACTTTCTCAGGGAAAAGGGGATCGTTGTTGCACATAATTGAAATTAACTCAGGGAGTTCCCCGAATGACTTTCTTGGTCCCACAGGCTACACTTGAAATAGAGTTTGATCGAACCGAGGAGAAAGAAGGAATGACGATGAGCCTCGAACACGAGTGGGAACAGGAGATGAAGCTTCTGCTTTCCGATCTAGGTTGCGACTTCTGTTCGGTAGGTATTCTCGATACGAAAAGCAGAATTCTAACTTGGAAATTGGCAGTCGGCAACATGAGCGATCGGTACCAACAAATCTCAGAGAAACCAGGAAGGGGATTCCATAAGTCCGTAATCAAGATCGGTCGGGCCATGGCCTTCCAAATGGCGGAACTGGTTGCCAACAGGCAAATGCAAGAATATCCGATATTGATGTCCGAGCACCTGCGATCGGCATATGCGGTACCGATCATGGAAGGACATCAAGTCGTTGGCGTGTTGCTTATTGGCAACCGTAGCAACCGGGTTTTCCAACCGGAGGACAGAATTCGCGCTGCTTCGGCGGGCGAGTGCGTTGCAGAATCACTTGCCGCAATGCGATCGTAATATGCAGGCTTCCCAACGTTACTAAAACTTTTAACACTGAGATTATGATAAAATGGTTTAAATGCTCGACGTCCGAGAGGAGAGAATCAATTGGTCCGCATCATGGTAGTGGATGACCATGCCGTCGTCAGATCCGGTTTGATGATGCTATTGGACGGGAAAAACGACATGTCGATCGTGGGTGAAGCTGCAGACGGAGACGAAGCTCTCGCCAAGGCGAAAGAACTAAAGCCCGATGTCGTGCTGATGGATTTGAGTATGCCCCACGGAAAGGATGGCTTAACCGCAACTGCAGAACTGAAGAAGCTTTTGCCGGATACTGCCGTTTTGATTCTAACGATGCATGACGACGAGGAGTACCTGCTCCGGGCCATTCAAGCCGGAGCATCTGGCTATATCCTCAAGAGTGCCCCGCATGAAGAGCTGCTCTCCGCCATCCGTCTGATTTCCACAGGAAGCGCATATTTATACCCGGATGCAACAAAGCGGCTTATGAGCGATTACTTGGAGAAAATGAAAAATGGTGAGAATGGTAGTGCGTTCGAGTTACTTTCAGACCGCGAAAAAGAGATTTTGGCCAAGATTGCGCAAGGGTACTCCAACAAGGAGATTGCAGAGCAACTCTTCATCAGTGTAAAAACGGTCGAATCCCATAAAAGCAACCTGATGGAGAAACTGAAATTGAAAACTCGACCGGACCTTGTTAAATATGCGATGAAAAAGGGGATGTTAAACTTTGAATGATACCCCCGATTTCAATTGGTACATCGATGATCCCGCATTGCTTAGTGAACTGCAACGATCGCTTAAGCAGTTGGCAGACGTGAAATTCGCCCTCGACGAGGCTTCTATAGTGGCCGTGACCGACCGGAAAGGCCGCATTCTGTACGTTAACGATAAATTTTGCCAAATATCCGGTTACGCAAAGAAAGAACTGCTCGGACAGGATCACCGGCTGATTAATTCCGGCTATCACCATAAAGATTTTTTTCGCCAGCTATGGAATACGATCTCTTCCGGAAAGGTCTGGCATGGGGAAATTAAAAACCGGGCCAAGAACGGGGCTTATTATTGGGTTGATACGACCATCGTGCCATTCGTGGACGCAGAGGGCATGCCCTACCAGTACTTGGCGATCCGGCATGAGGTCACCCAGCTCAAAAATACGGAGGAAGCGCTGCAGTCGACGTTGTCCCAAATGATGCAAATCCAGGAGGAAGAGCGCAGACGTTTTTCGCGAGATCTTCATGACGGCATCGGACAGAGCCTGTTTTCGCTCAAAATTTCGATCGACCGCATGATCTCCGAGGGAGGCGACCAACGTCTACGTCAGCTCGGAGAGGAAATTTCTCTGCTAATGGCGGAGGTAAGGGGATTGGCATGGGAGCTGCGCCCTTCTGTGCTGGACGATCTGGGTGTTGTCCCCGCCCTTCGGACGTATATCGGAAATCACGAAAGCCATTACGGAATGCGAATCCGCTTTGACAGCAACCTAAACAAACGGTTGAATTTACTGATTGAGACCACCATTTACCGGATTGTCACTGAAGCTTTGACCAATGCCGGGAAATACGCTAGCGTTTCCGAGGCAAATGTGACGTTGAGAGACATGGGGGATACAGTGGAAGCGGTCGTCGAGGACCACGGAACCGGCTTCGATCCCGAAGAGTTAAGACGCGGCGTAGGTCTCTTCAGTATGGAGGAACGCGCTAAAGCTGCCGCCGGCGAATTGGAGATCCGCTCTTCACCCGATCAAGGTACCGTAGTGAAGCTAACTTTACCGGTCCGTCCGGCCAGCGTCGAAGAAGACTAAAACGAGCTTTATACGAAAACCGCTCCGGATTGCAGCTATTATGCTGCATAGAGTGGCTTTTTTTTTGATATGAACATTTGATGACGGACTATAATTCATGATAAATATCACAGTGTGAGCAAGAAATACACCTTATTCTGAACATAGATTGATCTTAAAGGAGGACATTCGATGATCAAAATGAATTATTTTGTGAATAATTTCACATGATTTCGGTTGGTTATAAGTTGTATACTTTAATGAAAGCGAGGAATCCACCATGGTGGTGCACGATGCGACAGATAAACGATTGATTTCGGAGGATACGAAACTGCTGTTGCTGGAAAAGGCCGTCGTTCGGGCCAGACTGGATCTCGAGACGCTGAAGAAAGAGTTGATCGAGGTATACGATAAAGCATGCATCGTTCGCAAGGATGAAAATATCAATCGTTTAAATCAGGAACTTCATGAATTAAACCAGACGTTAAAACATTTCCTGCGAGATTGGTGTAATCACAACGAGTGGGAGGAAACTGATCTCTATCCATACGCGGTGTGGTACTTTGGAGAGGATCCCCAGTTGTTCGACTACATGGAGCAAGATCATAAGATGGCGGAGCTCTATATTCACGCTTTCCTGCAGACGTTGAACAGGACGACCGTTCCGGTCAGCCAAAAGACTGCACGAAGGATGGCTTCGTATTTGTTACAAGCATACGCATTTTTGAAAATCAAATTTAAAGAGGAAGAGGATATTCTGACTGCGTTGGAGGACCACTCGAACCGCTTTCATTTTTAATAACAGTTAATGTGAAAACATTCACAATTCATTTCGATTTCTGTGACGAACCGCACATCCGAAAAAGAAACGGACCACCATAATGAGCGTATACGGCTGCCGCAATTATGTTGCTAAGCTCCGAATGGAAGACGAAACGAGATTGCCGTTTGCCGGGAAAGTTGATGGATCATATCGCGTACAGCGGCTCTTAACCTAGGAGGCAGATGAAATGTCCATGAAGGAAAAGACGCAAGAAATGATTGTCGGGGCTCAGGAAGAAGTAAACACTCTAGCTGCGAGAGCACGACAAGCTCTCGAAGCTTACATGGAGCTGGATCAGGAACAAGTCGACCGGATCGTTCAAGCGATGGCGCTTGCGGGACTCGACCGTCATATGCCTCTCGCGAAGTTGGCGTTCGAGGAGACCGGACGCGGGGTCTACGAAGACAAGATTACGAAGAATCTATTCGCAACAGAGTATATTTACCACAGCATCAAGAACGAGAAGACGGTCGGCATCATCGAAGAAAACGGGTATGAGAACTATCGCAAGGTGGCGGAGCCTGTCGGCGTGATTGCCGGCATCACGCCCGTCACCAATCCGACCTCGACCACGATGTTCAAAGCACTCATTGCAGTCAAGACGCGCAACCCGATCATATTCACCTTCCACCCGTCCGCTCAGCGGTCCAGCCGAGAAGCCGCCAAGACTCTTCTTGACGCCGCAGTCACGGCAGGCGCGCCGGAGCACTGCATCCAGTGGATCGAACATCCTTCTGTCGAAGCGACGCAGCTGCTCATGAATCACCCGGGCGTATCGCTCGTCTTGGCAACAGGAGGCTCCGCGATGGTAAAAGCCGCTTACAGCACTGGCAAACCCGCCCTCGGCGTCGGCCCCGGAAACGTGCCTTGCTTCATCGAGCGTACCGCAGACCTCGAACAGGCCGTGACCGATCTCATTCTCTCCAAGACATTCGATAACGGTATGATTTGCGCCTCGGAGCAGGCGGTCATCCTCGACGAGCCGATCTATGCAGCCGCGAAAAAGCTGATGGAGGCGAACGGTTGTTACTTCCTCAATAAGGAAGAAACCGAAGCGGTCTCTCGCTTGGTCATCAACCCGGAGAAATGCGCGGTTAACGCCGTTATCGTCGGACAGCCCGCCGTCAAAATCGCCGAAATGGCGGGCTTTAAGGTGCCTGAGAACACGAAAATCCTCGTCGCGGAGCTAACGGGCGTCGGAGAGAAGTACCCGCTGTCCGCTGAGAAACTGAGCCCCGTGCTAGCTTGTTACAAAGTGAAAACCGCGGAGCAGGGAATTGAGCGCGCTGCTCAGGTAGTTGCCTACGGCGGAATGGGCCACTCCTCCGTCATCCATACGAAGGACCAATCGTTCATCACCGCGTTTTCTGCACGGCTGCAAACCGGTCGCATTATCGTCAATGCGCCTTCCACCCATGGCGCAATCGGAGACATTTACAATACAAACCTGCCGTCGCTCACGCTTGGCTGCGGCTCCTACGGAAGCAATTCGACGACCTCTAACGTGACCGCAGTCAACTTGATTAACGTCAAGCGTGTGGCGTATCGCACGCTGAACATGCAATGGTTCAAGGTACCACCGAAAATCTATTTCGAGCGAGGAGCCACGCAGTATTTGGAGAAAATGCCGGACATCAGCCGGGTCATGATCGTTACCGACGCCGCCATGGTGAAGCTGGGATACGCGGAGAAGGTCGAATACTATCTTCGGAAGCGCAGAATGCCTGTCGCCATCGAAGTATTCTCGGATGTCGAGCCCGACCCTTCCGTGGACACCGTAACACGGGGCACGCAGCTGATGGCCCAATTCAAGCCTGACTGCATTATCGCCTTAGGCGGCGGATCCCCAATGGATGCGGCAAAAGCGATGTGGTTGTTCTACGAATATCCGGACACCAGTTTTGATTCGCTCAAGCAGAAGTTCATGGATATTCGCAAGCGGATCTATAAATATCCACGGCTTGGCCAGAAAGCACGATTCGTGGCCATTCCAACGACGTCGGGTACCGGATCGGAGGTCACCTCGTTCGCGGTGATCACCGACAAGCATAAGGGCCACACGAAATATCCGTTGGCCGACTATGAATTGACTCCGGACGTTGCAATCATCGACCCGGACTATGTGTACAGCCTGCCGAAGACGGCGGTCGCCGATACGGGCATGGACGTGCTAACCCATGCGATCGAGGCTTACGTCTCCGTAATGGCGAGCGACTTCACCGACGGACTCGCGCTTAAAGCCGTTCAACTTGTCTTCGAGAACATTGAAGCGTCCTATCACCGCGCCGACCCGAAAGCTCGGGAGAAAATGCACAACGCTTCGACCATTGCCGGAATGGCGTTCGCCAATGCCTTCCTAGGCATCAATCATAGCTTGGCGCACAAATGGGGCGGTGCGTACCATACGGCACATGGCCGAACCAATGCGATCCTCATGCCGCATGTCATCCGGTACAATGCGCAGCAGCCGACGAAATTCGCTTCGTTCCCGAAGTACGACCACTTCGTGGCGGACAAACGCTACGCGGATCTGGCCCGGCTGCTCGGACTGCCGGCACGCACCACAGAGGAAGGCGTGAACAGCCTGATTGATGCTATTCGCGGCCTCAATCGGTCGCTCGACATTCCGGAATCGTTCCAGGCGCTCGGTTTCGATGCCGCCGATTTCGAATCCAAGGTCGATTATTTGGCGGACCGGGCGTTCGAGGATCAATGCACGACCGCCAACCCTCGGATGCCGCTAGTGACGGAGCTCGCCGACGTCTACCGCAGCGCGTTTTACGGCAAATTTTAAAACATCCTAAGCGACAAATCAGGAGGGATCTTACATGTCCGCAAATGAACAAGAACTGCGCTCCACAACGGAACCTGTGCAATTCGAAGGCTGGAGAACGTTCCGCTCCGGCAGATGGCAGCGTCATATTGACGTGAACGACTTTCTTACTATGAATCTGACTCCGTACGAAGGGGATGAATCCTTCCTTGCGGGACCGACGGAAGCGACCCGGAAGCTTTGGGATGCGATACTGCTGCTAATGAAGAAGGAGCGCGATAACGGGGGCGTTCTGGATGTGGACACGGACAACGTGTCCACGATCACCTCGCATGCACCGGGCTACATCGACCGTTCGCTGGAGAAGATCGTCGGACTGCAGACGGATGCTCCGCTTAAGAGGTCCGTTCAGCCCTTCGGCGGCATCCGGATGGTCATCGATGCCTGCAAAGCTTACGGGTATGAGCTGCCGGAAGAGATGATCCGTACGTTCACCGATCTTCGAAAGACACATAACCAAGGCGTGTTCGACGCCTATACGACGGAAATGAGAACGGCCCGCAAAGCCGGCATCATCACAGGTCTTCCGGATGCTTACGGCCGTGGCCGAATTATTGGCGATTATCGTCGAGTGGCTCTGTACGGCATCGACCGTCTAGTTGCAGAGAAGAAGGAAGACCTGCTCCAGCTTGAAACGGATGTAATGAATGAAAGCACGATACGGGCAAGGGAAGAACTGTCCGAGCAAATTCGCGCGCTGGGCGAGCTGAAGGTTATGGCGAAAACCTACGGCTACGACATCAGCCGTCCGGCCGCGACGGCGGCGGAGGCGATTCAGTGGCTGTACTTCGGCTACCTGGCAGCCATCAAGGAACAGAACGGCGCGGCGATGAGCTTGGGACGGATATCCAGCTTCCTCGACATTTATATCGAACGCGACAAGAAGGAAGGAACGCTGAGCGAAGAAGAAGCTCAAGAGCTTGTGGACCATTTCGTCATGAAGCTTCGCTTGGTCAAATTCTTAAGAACGACCGATTACAATGAGCTGTTCAGCGGCGACCCGACATGGGTAACCGAGTCGATCGGCGGCATGGGAAACGACGGCCGAACTCGCGTGACCCGTTCGTCGTTCCGATTCCTTCACACCTTATACAACCTGGGTCCGGCACCGGAGCCGAACTTGACGGTGCTGTGGTCGACCCGACTGCCGGAGGGCTTCAAAAATTATTGCGCCAAAGTGTCGATAGACACCAGCTCGATCCAGTACGAGAATGACGACCTTATGCGCCCCATATACGGAGACGACTACGGCATCGCCTGCTGCGTATCGGCGATGCGGATCGGCAAGCAAATGCAGTTCTTCGGGGCACGGGCGAACCTGGCCAAAGCCCTGCTCTACGCGATAAACGGGGGTAAAGACGAAAAGCTCGGCGATCAGGTCGGGCCGGCCATTGCACCGTTGACCGGCGAGACGCTGGATTATGAAGAAGTAATGCGCCGATACGACGACATGCTGGAATGGCTCGCGCGTCTGTACATGAACACTTTGAACGTCATCCATTATATGCATGACAAATATTGCTACGAGCGTCTGGAGATGGCGCTTCACGATAAGGAGAGCATCCGAACAATGGCTTGCGGGATTGCCGGCTTGTCGGTCGTCGCCGATTCGCTCAGCGCCATCAAATACGCTAAGGTCCGTCCGATCCGAAATGAACAAGGGCTGGCCGTAGACTTCGAGATTGAAGGCGAATATCCGCAATACGGAAACAATGACGATCGAGTGGACGGCATTGCGGTGAAATTGACGGAGGCGTTCATGGATAAGCTCCGCAAGCATCAGGCATACCGTGACGCCATCCCGACACAGTCGGTGCTCACGATCACTTCGAACGTCGTATACGGCAAGAAAACGGGCAGCACGCCGGACGGTCGTAAAGCCGGCCAGCCGTTCGCGCCGGGAGCCAACCCGATGCACGGACGCGACCGCAAGGGAGCCCTCGCATCGCTGAGCTCGGTCGCCAAGCTTCCGTACGAGAGCAGCCTGGACGGCATCTCGAACACGTTCTCGCTGGTTCCCAAGGCTCTCGGACGCGAGGCGGACACCCGTGTCATGAACCTCGTCTCGCTACTTGACGGTTATGCGGCGAAGAAGGGCCATCATCTCAACGTGAACGTCTTCAACCGGGAACAGCTGCTGGATGCCATGGAACACCCGGAGCAATATCCGCAGCTTACGATTCGCGTATCGGGGTATGCGGTCAACTTCATCAAACTGACGAGAGAGCAGCAGATGGACGTCATCAGCCGGACCTTCCACGGTGCCATCTAACGCCTGCGGACAACGGATTCGGCCGCGTGTCGAATGTCGGGAGAGGAGAAAAAGACATGAAACATACAGGCAGAATACACTCCATCGAGACGTTCGGCACGGTCGACGGTCCGGGAATCCGGTTCGTACTCTTCCTTCAAGGCTGCGCGCTGAAATGCCGATACTGTCATAATCCCGATTCTTGGGATACGGAGGGAGGCAAGCTGCGAACGGTTGACGAGATATTGGCCGAAATCGAATCATACGTCGATTATTACAAACGGTCCGGCGGAGGGATTACCGTCTCCGGAGGGGAGCCGACCTTACAGGCGCCGTTCGTCGCCGAACTGTTCCGGGCGTGCAAGGATCGTTGGAATCTTCATACCGCGCTAGATTCCTCCGGATTTTGCGAGCCGTCGCACGCCGAAGCGCTGCTGAGCGTCACCGATCTCGTGTTGCTCGACCTGAAATTGATGGACCAGAGAGGACACGTCGATCTTACGACGCAGCCGAACGATCGGACGATCGCATTCGCCAAGCGCCTGTCGCAGAGGGGGAACCGAATGTGGGTCCGTCGCGTCTTGGTGCCGGGCTTCACGGACCGGCCGGAGGACCTGATCGATCTGGGAAGCTTTATCGGAGAGTTATACGGGGTGGAGAAGGTGGAAGTGCTCCCGTATCACCGAATGGGAGTGTACAAATGGCAGCAGCTCGGAATTCCTTACACGCTAGTCGGGGTTAAGGAGCCGGGACCGGAAGAAGTACAGCGTGCGTACCGGCTTATCGAACAGGGCCGCAGCATGGCGTCAGGCGCCCAATAGGGCGACCCTCCTTGCCATGAGGACAATAATAGGTACCTGACGGGATAAACGTCAGGTACCTATTCGTTGTCACCAACTAAGTTTCGATTCCAGGCCCGCAATCCTATTTGCAGACATTGGACCGGCACAAGTGACAACCGTCACATTCGACGCATCGGGGTTCCATTACAATGACATCAAGACATACGGCAATGGAGGTTATCCGATGACACAAACAACGTACGGACGACGCAAACTGGTCCTCGTCGGCAACGGAATGGCTGGCGTGGGGGCGCTGGAACAAATCTTAAAGCTTACCCGGTCTTTCGATATTTCGGTATACGGTGAAGAACCGTACCCTAATTATAACCGCATCCAGCTGTCCTACATGCTGGAGGGCTCCAAACAGATCGATGAAATCATCCTGAACGACAGATCGTGGTATCGGGAGAATGGCATCGAACTGCATACCGGAACCCGAATTAAGTGCATCGACACGACGGAGAAATTCATTTACAGGACGGCACGTTCAGCGTCATTCCCCGCATGTACGGCGGCGTTACGTCGCCGGGGGAGCTACGGAAAATCGCAGATGTGGCCGAGAAATACGACGTCAAAACCGTGAAGGTGACGGGCGGCCAGCGGCTGGACCTGCTCGGCGTGAAGAAAGAGGATCTTCCGGCGATCTGGGCGGATCTCGGCATGCCGTCGGGTTACGGTTACGCGAAGATCGCAATTCTGCCGATTCGGTACGCAGGATTCGATGGGCTGCAAGGTGAAGACGGATGAAGAACTGGTCGAGATCTGCTCCGCCTTCATCCAATATTACCGAGAGAACGCTCAACACGCCGAACGCACGTCGGATTTCGTAGAACGGATTGGCCTTGAGACGGTGCGTCAGACCGTTGTCGACGATGCCGATGGACGTGCGGTATTGGCGGCCTGGCCGTATTCCGAACGACGGATGGCCGGCTGTTCGCGCTGGAGAACCGCACTCCGCACGCCAAAGGAGGAACGCTCGCGGAAGCGATCCTCAGCGGTCATTACATCTATTGTCCGATTAGGGATTTGAAAATCTGCTTGGAGACGGGAGAGGCTCAGGCTCCGGACACCGGCCTTGCCCATACGTTCGAAGTGCGCACAACTAACGACATCGTCAACGTTGTTCTGCCGAGGCTGTAAGCTTCACCACTGAGGGGGAAACAATATGTTCCAGGATACGATCCGGGAAATGGTGCATGCTGCCAAGCAGAAGAAAGATCTGATGGACCGCAGCCCGCTCCGTTACTTTCTTTCCGCCATGCTAGCCGGCGCTTATGTCGGGATCGGCATCGTGCTCATCATGAATGTGGGAGCGCCTTTTTATGCCATCCATTCTCCCGCTACAAGCATCGTGATGGGCGCCTCCTTCGGGATTGCCTTGACGCTTGTCATCATTGCGGGTTCCGAGTTGTTTACCGGCAACAATATGTACTTTACGCTCAGTACGCTCGCAAAGGCTACGACCTGGAAGGATATGCTGAAGAATTGGGGCCTCGTGTTCATCGGCAACTTGGCGGGTGCGATGGTGCTTGCGTTCATCGTCGTGAGGGCAGACATTTTCCACGGCATTACCGCGGATCATGTTCTGATGGAGGCAGCCAAGAAAAAAATGACGCTCGGAACCTCGCAGCTGTTCTTCCGCGGCATCTTATGTAACTGGCTTGTCTGTCTGGCCATCTGGACTTCCAAACGCGTCACAAATGACGCGGCAAAGCTCATTCTGATCTGGTGGATGCTGTATGCCTTCATTGCTTCGGGTTATGAACACAGCGTCGCCAATATGACGATATTCGGTCTCGCACTGCTGTTGCCCCATCCCGACACGATCACCATCGCCGGTTGGCTGCACAATATGATACCGGTCACCCTCGGGAATATTGTAGGCGGCGGGTTGTTCCTCGGCACGATTTATTGGCTGATCTCGCCTTATCGAGAGAGGGATTTGAACATATCGGTCTGATGGGATATTGAGGGGATAGGTTTGACCCGGGAAAAGGAACCACTTTACGACACATGGATGCTGAACCTGCGATTCGCCCTGATTTTGCTGGTCTTCACGGCCTCAAGCATCGAACCCATACGGGCGTTTCGCAGGATTACAACCTTTGCATACATGGATTTCCGCTCGGCTTGATGCCGAGTTGTTTTCGTTTTGTCTTTTCCTCGATGTAACAGCTTAGTGTCGACTCTACCTAAACGTGATGTTTTTCACAGAACGCAGTGCGAGCATGCTCTAACATGGACTCAAACAATACGGAATAAGGATGCAGGATGATAGCGGACTTGGGCAAGCGAATTTAAGATGAAGGGAGAATTATATATGCGTTCCGTAAACAAGATTGCTTTATTGACCAGCGGAGGAGATTCACAAGGGATGAATGCCGCGGTACGCGCCGTCGTGCGCAGCGCGTTGTTTCGAGGGATTGAGGTTTACGGGATTCAACATGGGTATCAGGGCCTTCTTAACGAAGACTTGCATCCGATGGACTTGCGTAGCGTTGGAGACATTATCCAACGCGGAGGCACCATTCTTCAGACTGCTCGTTGCAAGGAGTTCCATACGCCGGAAGGCCAGAGGCGCGGTGCCGATTGTCTTCGCAAAAATGGCATCGACGGTTTGGTCGTCATAGGCGGCGACGGATCTTACCGGGGAGCCAACGATCTGAGCAAGCTGGGCATCAAGACGATGGGTCTGCCGGGAACGATCGACAACGACATCTCATTCACCGACTTCACTATCGGTTTCGATACGGCGGTCAGTATCGTCGTTGACGCCATTAATAAACTGCGAGATACGATGTCTTCTCACGAGCGTTCCTCGATCGTTGAAGTCATGGGTCGGCATTGCGGAGACATCGCTTTGTACGCTGGTCTGGCCAGCGGCGCCGAGTCGATTCTCGTGCCGGAAGTACCGTTCGACGTCCGAGAGATCTCTGGGCGCATGAAGGAGAACTTCCAGAAAGGAAAGCGGCACAGTATCATCATCGTCGCTGAAGGTGTGGGCCGGGGCGACAACATCGCCAGACAATTACAAGAATACAGCGGCATTGACGCGCGCGTAACCGTGCTTGGACATATTCAGCGCGGCGGCGCGCCGACGCACAACGACCGGATTCTGGCGAGCCGTCTTGGCGACTTTGCCGTGCAGAAGCTGATAGAAGGCGATTCCGGCAAAGCCTGCGGCACGATCAAAGGCGAATTGGTCACGACGGATATCGAACAAGTCGTTACCACCAAGAAGGACTTCAATATGGAATTATACAATTTGGCGATTCGCTTGGCGCAATAATATATTTTCTGCATGTGACTTCGGCAAAGAATAAGACCTCGGTTGCGGCCAGAAAGAAAATGCGATCTGATTGTGAAATAGATTAGATAGACAGCCGCATGAAGTGACGGGCTGAAAAAGGAGGAATTAACACCATGACTTCATCCACGATAACTGGAGCGATACTGTCCGGCGGGCCCAATTCTTTAATCTTCGGAAAAGCAAAATCCGGATTGCGAGTGGGAAATGGCTCCCTCATTGACCGACAAGTCCGAATTATGAGAGAGATTTGTTCGGAGATTATTGTCGTCACCGACAATCCATTGCAATTGATGGACAATCTCGATCCAAAGGTCCGCTTGATCACAGATTATTTTACGGAATGCGGCCCTGTGGGAGGGATACATGCGGCATTGAATCTAGCACGGCATCCATTCGTTTGGATTGTCGGATGTGATATGCCGTTTATCTCTACGGAGGTTACTCGCCGTTTGATCCAAAACCGAGCAGAAAAGTATGACGCCCTTATTCCAATTACGCAAAAACATCTGTTTCCTCTTCACGGCCTTTATCGTAAAAATTGCGCAGATAAAATAACCAGGATGCTTGAATCTAAAGAAACAACCAAAGAACAATTCCTTGAGCGAATGGATTGGTTGGGAATCGAAATGGATAATTTGATAAATAAACAGGGGATAGACGATTTCACATACGTCATACAAAGTGAAGATGACCTCAAACATGCGCAAGAATTGCTTGACCAGCGTTTATGCTTTGGAGAAATACAGGAGTGATAACCTGCGTGTTGTTCTATCAAAGGGATTCATTCGAGTTGAAATAGAAAGGATGGCAGCATTACTTTAGGCTACCCTGATAAGCTGAGAACAAAAATACTTGTCATGTTTTCAAGCGCGTATATATTACCTGCTTTAATCGGCCCTTATATCGCAGGGCTTTTAGCGGAGCACTTGTCCTGGAGATTTGTTTTTTGGCTGGTGCTTCCATTCATTGGCTTGGCTGTCTTGCTGACTCTCCCCGCTTTCCGCAAACTTTCAGTGAGAGACAACGTAGCCTCAAAAACAGCCGCAAGGAAGGATATGCGGTTTTGCTGGCCATTGGAGCGGGCTTACTGCTGGCCGGACTCGGTTTCATCACCAACTCTGTTTTAAGAGCGCGTAACGAGTACGTTAAGAAACCAGCCCCCCTGTCGTGGGAGCTGGTTTCGTTTTTCATTGGAGTCGCAGGCCGCCCTGATCCCTGGGACGTTTATTCGTTCGTCAACAAACGTAAAGTCTCATCGATAGCACGGCATGTCCAAGCCAGTGCAAGCTACTCCCGTATTTTGATCGTTTCTTTCTGAAAGATATCTATGCTGTTGCGCATAAAGTCTTCGAGAATGGCGAACTCTTGGGCATTGTATTTCGAAAACAACGTCCCCATGACTTGTCCGAACGATTGGAATAGAGGAGCAAGCTCGGAAGCAACCTTATCCGAATTTAGTTTAATGATGACTTTGCGCCGATCTTGCGCGTCTTTGTCGCGGAAAACATAATCTTTCTTCTCAAGCCTATCGACTACGGTTGTAACCATTCCGCTGGAAAGCCCCGTGATTTCAGCTATTTTGCCCGCTGTAACCCCTTCCCCGATAATGCCAAGCACTTTGTAATCCGTCAGATTAAGTCCCACTTTATCTGCGAGGCTTTGGTGAAACATGATGAGCGCCAAGCTAAACTGTTGGCCTAATTGATTGCTTGCAGATTGCACCTGCTCAAATTCGCTTGACAAACCGATCACCTCCGCTTTATTATCTCTATTATAGAGATAATCTAATTTAGATATACTAAAATTTAGACAATCTCTATTTTGGAGTTATTATCAGTGTTCATTATAACACAAAAATCAAAACAGTAGGAGGGGTAAGATTGTTTTTCGTCACGGCTTTGGAAACGTTGGGTACGTCTTACGCGTTTTATTTCGCGTCCGTGCTTTGTTTCGGCATCTCGTTGCCCATTACCGTCGTACGCACGTATCAAGCCTTATACCAGAAGGAGATCAAAAGGTCCGTATTGGTTTCAACGGAAATCGCAGTGGAGCTGTTAAGAATCGTACAATATATATTGTTCATCGCTTATGGCACTAATACTCCCCTAGGATCGTTATTTTCGCCAGGATCGTGGAAGACGATGTTTGCCGGAATTCGGCAATTGGATTGGATTCCGTTTTTGTGGGACTTGCTCGGATTCATAGTCGTATTCGGTCTATACAACGCTCTGTTGTTTGCGATTCTCAAGCCATCCATCGTGCAAAAGTTGATGGATCATGTAGGCATTAAGCGTTTCGAAGTTTCAGCAGTCCGAACTGCTGCCATGCTTGCCTACAAGAACCTTTTCTTGATTCCCGTAAGCATGATCTATTTGTTCAAAATTTTGAACCTCTATTAATCCGTTCGAACACCGTTCTTGACTTTCGGGGCCTATCGCTTGCGACAGTCGGCTCCCTCGGGCTTGCATGGGGACTTATTCGCAGCAACAGCGCTGGCTGGAATAGCCCGGAAGTGTTATCGGCTTTGGATTGTTATTCTTGGCACAGTTTCTACAGATCGCAACGCCAGCATCCGATACACTTCCTCGACAGCCGTTCACGATTTGAATATACTGGAACCAAATATTCGACAGGGGGAAAGCCGCAATGATGAAAGCGCTTATCGTGGATGATGAGAAATTAGTGCGCATGGGCTTCATCTCCGTGATGCCTTGGGAGAAATTCGATATTTGCGTCGTCGGGGAAGCGGGCAACGGGAAGAAGGCGCTTGAATGGATGGAGCAGAATCAAGTGGATCTGGTGTTCGTAGACCTTACGATGCCGGTCATGAACGGGTTCGAATTGATGAGCGAGATGCGCGCGCGTTACCCTTATACCTGGATCGTCGTTTTGACCTGCCATCAGGATTTCGGTTACGTTCAGGAAGCTTTGCGCATGGGCGCGATCGATTTTATCGTGAAGACTCAGCTTGAAGTAGACAGCATGGACGAGGTGCTGACGCGCATCGTCGGCAGAATTCACTACGAAATCACGGCCAAGCAGCCGGCCACTCCCGCGAAGCAGGAGAAGACGATTGTCGGGGGCTGGCTGCTCGTTCATCTCCAAGGTACGCCGGAGGCGGGTGCGGTCGCCCGGCTGCAGAGCGCCTGCGACGGCGAGCTGATGGAAGTCGATCCATCCGCCTGGTTGCTGCCGTGGAGCGGCGACCGGCAGGAGATGCCGCCCTTGCCTCCGGTGTCGTTTGACAAGGAGTGGACCCTGATCAAAGTGGACGAGACCCAAGGGGTTTCGCCGGCGACGATTATCCGCACATTGCGCAAGCATCTTCCCACATATCTTTACTACGTCTATGAAGCTCGCCGTCACGAATACGAACTAAGTTTCCCGACGCTTGCCCAGGTCGATATAGGCAAACGGGCGCGGGAGCAGCAAGCGCTTCTGGAGCAATGGCAGTCGCTGCATTGGCTGTATGACGACGCTCAATTCGAGGCTCTTTGCCACGCAACGGTCATTCTGAGACCGGACGTTGAGCAGCTTCGCTGCGAGATCGCTGTCGGCCTGGGGCGCTGCATCGTTTTGACGAGCGAGGAAAAATTGAATTCGTATCTTCAGTCCCTGTCCATGCAAAAGCATTGGCATAGGGATGTAGAGCAGCTCGAAGAAATTCGCAAGTTCATGCGGTCGTGCATGCGAAAATATCCTTATTTCCCCGACATTGTCGTCGGCATCCTACATGCGATTCACTATATCAATCAGACGGATGACTTCGAGATCAGCCGCGACGAAGCGGCCGCGAAGTTCAACCTAAGCCAAGGATACTTCAGCCAATGCTTCAAGGAGATTGTCGGACAGTCGTTCGGGCATTATTTGCGGGAACGCAAGATGATCCGAGCGCAAGACCTGCTTGTTCGCACGAACCTACCCATCTACACGATTGCCGAGCGGATCGGCTTTAAAGACGAGAAGTATTTCAGCAAAATGTTCCGCAGCTACAGGGGAGCCGCGCCTGCGGAATACCGCAAGGCGATGAAGGGGAGAGATTCCGCACCGTGATTAACCTTTTCTTTCGCTCGCTGTTCGCTTCTCTGAGAGCGAGATTGGTCGTCGTGTTGCTGCTGAATACGCTCCTCCCCTTGCTGCTGCTCGGAACGGTCTCCTACTCGTTCATCCAATCGATCTTCGAGAATAAAATCGACAGCGGTATCCGCGACGCGCTAAGACAAACGAAGATCGGGTTGGAAAATACGTTTAACAGCATGGAATACGTCTCTTTGCAGCTATCGACCGATGGCAGTATCGGAGAGAAGTTGCAGCGGTTTCTGAATTCGTCCAGCGTAGCGGAGCAAGTTCGCATTTCCGACGAAATCATCCGAACGATCAACGTCGTCAATTTCTCCAATCCCAACCTCGGGCTGCTCGTCTATTATTTCCCCCACACCCATGAAGCAAGATTTTCGAGCATGATGGTCTCCCCAAACTTCAATCTGCAGAATCTCCCTCTGCTGTCGAGTGTGAAGGGCGAATCCTTCTACGGACCGCATCAGACAGCGTATCGCTATGGCACGAATACAGTTTTCTCGCTTGCCAGACCAATCGAGATTGAAGGGTACGGCCGCGACGATATCTACGTGTATATCGAGACGAACGCGAAGCTGTTCGAGAAGCTGCTGAATCCGAACGTGTACGGAATGAAGGCATCACACCTGTTGTTGAACTCGGAAGGGAAAGTGTATTACAGCGGGAATCCGCAGCAATTTCCGGTCGGCAGCGGGCAGACGCTAGCTTCCGGGACAAGCGGCAAGATTAGTGAAAGCGGTTACTACGTGTTCGAGGATCGGAGCGATCAAGGCTGGAGCCTCGCGGTTGCGATCACGAAGCAGGATTTTTACAGCGGATTCTACGAATGGCTGCTTACCTACGGTGCCATCGGCTTCCTCTGCTTGTTCGCCAGCATGCTGCTGGCGCTGCTGGTGTGGCGCTCCGTCTATCGGCCGATCACGAAGATTCAGAGAGAAATTCATTTCATGGCCACCGACGAGTCCAGGAGAAAGCCGAATTGGACGGGGATTCATGAATTCGATCGGGTGCTTGTCGAGTTCGATCAGACGACGAATCGCATCTATCGCTTGTTCGGAGAGATCGAGCAGAAGGAACGGGAGAAAGCGCAATTGGGGCTGGAGAAGCTCATGCACCAGATCAACCCGCACTTCATTCACAATACGCTCAATACGGTTCAATGGATCGCGCGGATGAACGGGGAGCGGGAGATCGATCGCCTGGTCTCGATCTTTACCCGCATCCTCCATTACAACCTCGCCAAGGAGGGCGGCATCGTTCCTCTGCGCGACGAAGTGGAGGCGCTTAAGGACTACGTGGCGTTACAGCAAATTCGGTATGACCATCCGTTTATCGTTCATTTTCAGATAGACGAAGGCCTGCTAGACGTGGTCCGAATTCCGCGTTTTATTTTGCAGCCGCTGATTGAGAATGCCTTGTATCACGGCTTGGGTGATCGGGACGGCTCCATCGACTTGCGTATCGACAAGCAAGCGGAGGAACTGGTTATTCAGGTTGCCGACAACGGGGCGGGGATGACGAAGGAGGCGGCGGCGCAGTTATTCGCGGCGGAGCGGGACGAGAGCCGCAAAGCCGGCCTCGGGATCGGTTTGAACTATGTGTATCGCGTCATCAAGGCGCATTACGGAGAAGCGAGCGACATTCATATCGACTCGGAGATCGGGCAAGGCACGACGATTACGTTGCGGGTTCCTGTGAATCCGGCATGATCCGATAGGCGGAAAACCGTCAGTCAACGGGTGAAAAAAGTCAATTTGCCTTCGATTGTCCCAAGCTTACCGATTTTCGTATCGTTTTCTCCCTATCCGCGCCCGTTTTCCCACCCGGTTCAAGCGGTATCCGCGCTATGATGGCCATGCAAGCAAATCAGATATTGGGGGAGAACAAATGAAAGCAACGAAGTTGGCATTCACACTGGCAACCGCGGTCGCTTTTATGACTGCGTGCAGCAATAACGGCGGACAGCAGGAGACGAGTTCGCCATCATCCTCGGCCGCTTCAACCGACGGCGGCAGCAGCCCTTCAGGCAATACCGTCCAATCGGGGGCGTTCAGCCGGTACGATCAGCCGGTATCGCTGGCAATCGGGAAGATGGTCAGCACGCAGGGCTCCAATCTGCCAAGCGGAGATACGGCCGACGATAACGAGTATTACCGCTATGTGGAGAAGAAATTGAACGTGAAAGTGACAAATGAATGGCGAGTGGAGAATCCGGAAGCCTACGCGCAGAAGCTGTCTGTCTCCATTGCCAGCAGGCAGCTCCCGGACGCGATCATCGTCGACGAGAAGCAGCTTCATCAACTGGCAGATGCCGGGCTGATCGAAGACCTTACCGATGTATACAAAGATTACGCCAGTCCGCAGATCAAAGGATACTACGAATCGTACGGCGACCGGGTGCTCAGCAGGGCGACGATCGACGGAAAGCTGATGGCATTCCCGAATACGCAGATCGGGGGTCAGCAGATTCTGACGTGGATTCGGCAGGATTGGCTCGATAAGCTGAATCTGCAGGAACCGAAGACGTTGGACGAACTGGCGGCCGTCGCCAAGGCGTTCGTCGACAACGATCCGGACGGCAACAATCAGAAGGATACGTACGGGTTCCTGGGCTCTGCCGCGCTATCCGGGTGGGGGACGTTCTGGGGCTTCGACCCGATCTTCGGCGCATTGCATGCCTATAGGGGGCAATGGCTACGCGACGCATCGGGCAATATCTCCTACAGCTCGATTCTTCCGGAGATGAAGACGGCGCTCGGCAAGCTTCATGATTACTACCAGGACGGCATTCTGGACAAGCAGTTCGCGATCCGGAGCGACCAGAACGACCAGGTAGCCAGTGGCAAAGCTGGCATTGTATTCGCGCCGTGGTGGATTCCGTACGGCGTCTTCTCGGATTCGATCAAGAATGATCCGAAAGCGGAATGGAAGCCGCTCTCCGTCCCGTTCGACGAGAAAGGGAAGTTCAACATCTACGATCAGAATCCGACTGCCCAGTTCCTGGTGGTCAAGAAGGGGTATGCTCATCCGGAAGCGATCGCTAAAGTGTTGAACGTGGAATATCAAGGAATTCGCCAGTTGGACCCGGATTCCAAGGACATTTATAAAGGTTTGAACGTCAACTGGGCAAACTGGCCGTTCACGCTGCAGATCGACTACGAGAATGTCGTATACGATACCTACGTTACGCTCAAGAAGGCGGTCGATGCCAAAGACCCTTCGTCGCTTCCCGGCGAGATGAAGGGATGGTACGACGCCATAATGAAAAACAATGAAAATCCGAAAAAGGACATTGCCGCTTGGGCGGACTCGACGGCGAGATTTCTTGCCGCTCCTCAGACCAAACCGGATAACCTGAACATCGAGCGCAACGTCTTCTTCGGTCAGACCAAATCGATGGATCTGAAGTGGGCGACGCTTCAGAAGCTTGAGAACGAGACTTTCCTGAAAATCATCGTCGGCGATGAGCCGGTCGACAAGTTCGATGACTTCGTCAAAGACTGGAAGCGGCTCGGCGGCGATCAAATTACGCAAGAAGTGGCGGCAGCCGTCAAGCCATAACCGTAAGCCGCCGGACAGGCGCTAGGTAAGTGTACCGGCGCCTCGTCTTGTTGCTTAGGATGGAAGGTGATCGTTCATGAAAAACAAGGGCTTGTGGATGCACTACCATCTCATGCTGCTGCCGGGAGCGATTCTGCTGTTTATTTTCAATATCGTCCCGATGTTCGGCATCGCAATCGCGTTTCAGGATTTCGTTCCGGGCAAGCTGTTCTGGAAGCAGAGATGGGCCGGTCTGGCCAACTTTGAATTTATGCTGCAAATTCCCGACAGCCGCCAAATTTTTATGAACACCTTGGTCATCGCCTCGCTCAAGATTGTCGCGGGCATTGTCATTCCGGTCACGTTTGCCCTGCTGCTGCACGAGGTGCGCACGCGTTGGTTCAAACGCTGGGTGCAGACGATCGTCTATTTGCCCCACTTCATGTCCTGGGTCATTCTGTCGGGGATTATTCTGACGATGTTCTCGCTCGACGGGATCGTCAATCAGGTCGTCACGCTGTTCGGGGCGAAGCCGATCATGTTCATGGCCAGCAATACGTGGTTCCGGCCGATTGTCGTGGCGTGCGATACATGGAAAGAGTTCGGCTTCGGCACGATCATTTATTTGGCCGCCCTGACGGGGATCAATCCGGCGTTATACGAAGCGGCCGAGATCGACGGGGCGAGCCGCCTGCAGAAATTGCGGTATATTACGCTGCCCGGCATTACGACGACGGTCGTCCTCTTGTCGACGCTGAGTCTAGGCAACGTCCTGAACGCGGGCTTCGATCAAATCTTTACCCTGTATAACCCGCTGGTGTACTCGACGGGCGACATTATCGATACGTATGTGTACCGCCTCGGCTTGATTCAGATGCAATACGGATTGGCGACGGCGATCGGGCTGTTCAAATCCGTTATCGCGATTGTTTTGATCGTGATCTCCTACCGGTTGGCGTACAAGTTTGCGAATTATCGAATTTTCTAGGCGGAAAGGAGATCCATCATGGTAAGGTCGCAAAGTGTTGGCGCCCGCCTTGCGGATACAAGCATCTTCGTGGTGCTGACCGTTGCCGCTCTGCTTTGCTTGTATCCGTTATGGTACACGATTATGCTTTCCTTCAGCGATAAGGCGGCCGCGAATGCCGGTTTTGTCCGTTTCTGGCCGGTCGGCTTCAACCTGTCGTCCTATCGGATCATTCTGGAGGATGCACAATTTTTCCGCGCATTCGGCGTTTCGGTCAAAAGAGTGCTGCTCGGCGGGGCGATCAACCTGATCCTAACGGTGCTGATGGCCTATCCTTTGTCGAAGGCGTTCCCCGGCCGCCACACCTACATGTGGTACATGGTGTTTTGCATGCTGTTCTCCGGCGGACTGATTCCCTCTTACGTCGTCGTGACGTCGCTCGGCTTGCAGAACAGCATCTGGGCGCTGGTCATTCCGGGAGCGGTTCCGATCTTTAACGTGATCCTCATTATGAATTTCTTCCGCAACCTGCCGAAAGAGTTGCACGAAGCCGCTTACGTCGACGGAGCCGGCCCCTGGTATACGCTTCTACGCATCAATCTCCCGTTATCGCTGCCGGGGCTTGCGACGGTGACGCTGTTCAGCATCGTCGGGCACTGGAATTCGTTCTTCGACGGCCTGATCTATATGAGCAAGCCCGACAATTATCCGTTGCAGACGTATATCCAGCAATTGGTCATCGTCATCGATCCGCAGCAGATGCAAAATTTGTCGACGGATCAGTTAATCCAGATGATGAAGGTATCGAACAAGACGCTAAATTCGGCCAAGCTGGTCGTCGCAATGATTCCGATCCTGCTTGTTTACCCGTTCCTCCAAAAGTACTTCGTGCATGGGATCGTGCTGGGATCGGTGAAAGAATAGCGTACGGCCGTCAAGCCGGTTTCTATTTTCGCGAGGAGCGCATATCTCCGGGAGGATGAACGATGGACTTCCAGCCGCTGGCCCGATTGATAGACCGCATCACCGCCTGGCGCATCCCGTGGGCGGAGGTGATGGTCATCCTCCGCAATGAGACGGTTTTTCATTATCGCAACGGCTATGCCGACCTGGAGCGAAGGACGCCGATTGCGGAACGGCAGATCGTCCATCTCTATTCGCTCACGAAGCTGATGACGTGCACGGCGGCGCTGCAACTGGTGGAGAGGGGGGCGATGCTGCTCGGCGATCCGCTCGCGGATTATTTGCCGGAATATGTCGAGATGAATGTTCGGAAGACGTTGCCGGACGGTCGACAGGCGGTGGAGAAGGCGGAGCGGCCGATTACGGTTCGCGATCTGTTCACGATGACGGCCGGCTTCTCCTACGATCTTGAGGCGCCTGCGATCCGGGAAATGGCAAGAAGCACGAATGGCCGCGCGCCGACCCGTTCCTTTGCAGCTGCGCTGGCTAAGGAGCCGCTGCTGTTCGAACCTGGCACAAGGTGGAGCTATGGCTTCGGTCACGACGTATTGGCTGCCTTAATCGAGGCGGTGGACGGCAGACGATTCGGCATATACGTGCGGGATGAGATTACGGAGCCCCTCGGCATGAGCGACACCGGCTTCGATCTCACGGATGAGCAACAAGGCCGGCTGGCGCCGCAGTACGCCTATCACGACGAAGCGGGCAGAGCCGTTCGCAAGGACGGGAACTCGTTCCGCCTCGGCTCGCAGTTTGAGAGCGGCGGGGCGGGGTTGCTGTCGACGGTGAGCGACTATGCGCTGTTCCTGAATGCGCTCACCAACTTGGGAACGGCTCCGAGTGGCGTGCGCATTCTGTCGCCGGCTATGGTGGAGCTGATGCGGACCGATCATTTGACCGCGCGAATGCGAGAGGATTTTCATGCTTTTCCTTGGGTGCCGTTCGTCGGCTACGGCTATGGGCTGGGCGTTCGTACGCATCTCTCTCCATCGCAAAGCGGGCTTCTAAGCTCGATTGGCGAATTCGGCTGGAGCGGCGCCGCCGGATGCTTGGCCGTCTGCGATCCTGCTTCCCGGCTGACGGTCATGTACGCCCAACAGTTGTTGAACAACCAGGAATCTTATGTGCATCCACGCTTGAAAAATACCGTCTATTCTTGTCTATCAAACGATGCGGAGGGATGAGGTTATGTATGGATTCGAACGGCTTCGCTTCTGGGCAGCTTTGCTTCTGGCCGTCGGTGTTGCGGGAATGACGTTTGGCGGGTGGGCGCCTTCCAAGGCGGCCGCAGATTCGACGAATCTGGCGCTAACCGCGACGGCTTCCGCCACCAGTGTGAACCCGAGCAACCCGGTGAGCCATCTGAATGACGGCATCGTGTCGACCAGTTATGTAAGCGCGGACAATCCGTCGTTTCCGCAATATGTAACCCTGACCTGGCCGAGCGGGCAAAAATTCAACAGCGTTCGCATCTCGGGATGGAATGCCCTCGGTCAGTTGCCGAAAAATTGGGACATTCAAGTGTCCGATGACGGCGCGACGAATTGGACGACCGTCGCTTCCTCCGGCGATGTGGCCTGGTCGACCAACGACTCCACGCTGGAGAGCAGGACGCTCAATTTCTCTCCGGTGACGAACAAGAAGGGCGTTCGGTTGAAAATAAACGGCGCTTATTTGGTCTGGAATCACTTCGCCATGAACGAGATGCGCGTCTTATCGACAGTCCCTCCGCCGAATGCCCGCAGTACGCTGGTGTTCAATCTGGACCAAGGCTTCGGCAACGGGATCGTCGTGAACAACGACCAGGTCGCGTTGCAGCGCATCATCGACGCCGTGCAGCCATTGCAAACCAAGTACAACGTCATCTTCGTCCTGAATCCGATGGTGCAAAACAAGACGAATCTGAAAGCGGTATTGGACACGTTGGCGGCGAACGGCATGTCATTCCTGCTTGAAGCGGCGTCTTCCGATGTCGAGACGTTAGGGAGTTGTACGGACACCTTTAACGCGCCCGCCGATCCGTATCACGGAATTGCCGCTTCGATCAGCGAATTGACCGGGTACAAAACGCGATACGGCAACTATTTCGCCGGATTGCGCATCTTCGAGATGTTCGGCCAGGACTTCACGATTCGCGCGGTCAAGACGACCGATCCGGACTGGGCGCTGCCCTGCTGGAAGATTCCGAGCGACAGCTTCTTCCAGATCAATCTGCTTGCGCCGTATGTAGCTTTCGCGGATCAGCACAATATGTTCGTTCAATGGTCCGATCCGGACTGGTATCGGAACCGGACTTGGGATGCGCCGCAAGCAACGAGCGAGCAGCAGTTGGCGAACTTGTTGAACACCTATCCGGGACGCGTGATCGTCACCTATGCCAATAATGAGATAGGCGCGCCGGCGAGCCGGATTTACGACTGGGCGAATGCGATTCAAGGCTTTGTCGATCAGGGAGCTTCGGGATACGGTCTATCCGACCAGTCCTGGGAATGCGGATCGAGCGAGGTGACTTGTCCGGCTTCGACGATTATCGATTGGGCACGGAGCGGGTTAAGCCAGGGCGCGTCGTACGTGCAGTTCGAACCGATCTGGTATTTCTTCCAGTTGCCCAGAGGCTCCTTCAGCTATGACAACTACACGACTTCGCCGGACTGGGTGAATCGGGGATACGCGACAAGCAACTTCACGGCGCTGAAAAACGCTCTGTTGGGACCTTGATTCGGGCAGGGGAGGATCATGAGAATACGAAAGAAAAAATCGCTGCTGATCGGTCTCACGATGCTGGTGCTGCTCGCGTTGCTTATCTTCGGCGGCCTGAAGTTTTTCGGAGCGCTGATAACTGACGGTGAAGAGCACGAAGTACCGGACGCCTCGAAAAAGACGCTGGTGTTCAACATCGACCAAGGCTTCGGCAACGGGATCGTCGTGAACAACGACCAGGTCGGGTTGCAGCGCATCTTGGATGCGATCAAGCCGTTGAAGACTCGCTATCGAGTGCTAGTCGTCTTGAACCCGATGGTGAAAAACAAGGAGAACCTCCAGGCGGTATTGGATACGCTGGCTGCCAATGACATGCCGTTCCTGTTGGATGCGGTATCCTCCGACGTCGAAACGTTGGGCAGTTGCACAATGGATACGTTCAACGCACCCGCGGACCCGTATCATGGAGTCGCCGCTTCGGTAGACGAATTGGCCGGGTACAAGAGCAAATACGGAGACGAATTTGCCGGGCTGCGCATCTTCGAGGTGTTCGGTCAGGATTTCACGATTCGGGCGGTCAAGACGACCGACCCGGACTGGGCGCTGCATTGCTGGAAGATTCCGGACGGCCGCTTCTTCCAGTCGAGCATAATCGAACCCTACTTGGCGTTCGCCAAGCAGAACGGCATGTTCGTCCAATGGTCCGACGCGCATTGGTATGCGCTTCATTCTTGGGACGGGCCGCAAGCAGAGAACGAACGGCAATTGTCGGATTGGACAGCCAAGTATCCGGGGATGGTGACCGTCACCTATGCCAACAACGAAGTAGGCAAGCCGGATGACAGAATCGGCAATTGGCAGACTGCGGTCCAAAGCTTCGTCGATCAAGGCGCCGCGGGATACGGCTTGTCCGATCAATCGTGGAATTGCGAGTCAAGCGACGAGGAGGATTGCCCTGCCTCGTATATGATAGACTGGGCGTTGAGCGGGCTGGGCCAGGGGGCTTCATTCGTTCAATTAGAGCCCAGTTGGTATTTCTTCCAGTTGCCTAAGGGCATCTTCACATCCTCGGATTACACCGCCTCGCCGAAATGGGAGAATCGAGGGTACCCGACAGAGTCCTTTACCGCTCTGTACGATGCGCTGATGCAGAACGCCTCTTGGCCGGCATCCGGTAATCTGACCGCAACGGACGTGACGGAATCGAGCGCAACGTTGAACTGGACGGCCGCCTCGAACGCTTCGTACTTTAAGGTTTACCGCGATGGCGCGGAGCTGGCTACGGTCAATTGGTCGACGGCCAGCTTCCAGGCGATGGATCTGAAGCCGGAGTCGAATCGAGCTGTACGTCAGCAGCGGCGCGGACGGCAAGAAGCTGCTGTCGGAGACGGTTCGGTTCCCGAGCAAGTAGGAAAGGATAACGGTTCGATCGCAGATGGAGTGTTAGATCAATCGAGATTGAAGACAGGTGAATCCTTATGAGGAAAGTGGAACGCGTTCATGTCGTATTCAAGACGCATCTAGATATCGGCTTTACCGATCTGGCGGAGCGCGTGGTCGATCGCTACATGCGCTTGTTTATTCCGCAGGCATTGACACTTGCGGAGCAGTTAGAAGCGGAGGGAGGAGCGGATAGGTTCCTATGGACCACCGGCTCCTGGCTGATCCATGAATATTTCAATCGTGCCGATACGGATCATGCTCGAATGGAAAAAGCGATTCACAAGGGGCATATCGCCTGGCACGGGCTTCCGTTCACGACGCACACGGAACTGATCGATCCGTCGCTGTTTGCTTACGGCTTGTCCATCGCCTCCCGGCTCGACCGGCAGTTCGGCAGGAAGACGATCGCGGCCAAGATGACCGACGTGCCGGGCCATACGCGGGGCATCGTCCCGCTAATGGCCGAACAGGGAATCCGTTATTTGCACATCGGCGTGAACCCTGCATCCAAGGTGCCCGATGTGCCCGAATTGTTCGTTTGGCAAGGAGCGGACGGTTCGCGGCTGCTCGTCAATTATGCCAAGGAATACGGCGCTGCGCTGGAGCTCGACGATTTCCATGAAGTGCTCGTCTTCGCCCATACGGGGGACAATCTGGGTCCCCCGTCCTGCGAGCGAATCCGGGCGGATTTTGCCCGGTTGCGGGAACGATACCCCGGCGCGGTCATTCAGGCTTCGACGATGGACGCGTTCGCCCGGCGGCTGCTTGAACACGAGGACCGCCTGCCGGTCGTCCGGGAGGAGATCGGGGACACCTGGATTCACGGAACGGGTTCGGATCCGCGGAAGGTGGCGATTTACCGGGCGCTGTCGCGGCTGCGCCGTAAGTGGCTGGCGGAAGGCCGTCTGGACCCGGAGAGCAAGGCGCACGACGCGTTGTCCGATAATCTGCTCCTGACGGCGGAGCATACGTGGGGGCTGGATGAGAAGACGCATCTATCCGACTACATGAATTATGCCCGCCGCGACTTCGAACGCGCGCGCGCGGCCGACTTCGTAGGGAGCGATGCCGTTCCCGCCAAATACCGACATTTCGGCGCGTTCGCCATGCTGAATGACCATCACGCGGAGGACCATGCCGTCGCATGCGTGGACGAGTCCGCCAACGAGGAGCCGAAGAGGGGATCGTTCCGCAGCATGGAGCAGTCATGGGAGGAACAGCGAAGCTACGCGGACCGGGCCGTCGCCGCGCTTCCACCCTCGCTGGGGGAGGAGGCGCGGGCGGCGTTGGCTGCGCTTGCGCCGACGACGGCGATTCCGGAAGGGGCGGCGGACATTCGTCCGGGAGTTCGTTATACACTTGGCGCCTTTACGGTATGTTTCGGCGCCGATGGCTCCCTGATAGAACTGACGGATCGGCGAGGCAAGCATTGGGCGGACGATCGGCATCGCCTCGGCGCATTCCGTTATGAATCGTTCGGGGAGCAGGCGTATAGCGCGTGGCTGGAGCAGTATTTGGAGCATCGGCGGCAGACCCAAGCTTGGTCGGAAGCGGACTTCGGCAAGCCGGGCTTGGAGTTTGCCGATCCAAAGCCGGTTCACCGACGGTACTCGCCTTCGCTCGTTCGAATGGCGCGGCAGAGCGAAGCGGGACTGGAGCGAATCTTCGTCAAGCTGGCGATGCCGGAGGAGACCGTGCGCTTGATGGGTGCTCCTGCGGAGGTGCTGTTGGAGTATCGGTTGGCGCGGTCGGACGACGAGGTGGAGGTGGACGTGAATTGGACCGGCAAACCGGCCAATCGGCAGCCGGAAGCGCTCTGGCTGTCGTTCGCGCCGAAGGTGGACAATCCGAACCTGTGGAAGCTGGACAAGTTGGGAGATCGAATCTCGCCGTTGGAGGTGGTCAAGGGCGGGAACCGCTCGCTTCATGCGGTCGACAGCGGGCTATATTACGAAGGCGCGGACGGCACGGCCGTAGTCCGCACGCTCGATGCGCCGCTGGTGGCGCCGGGCGAGCCGAAGCTGCTGCAGCACACGAATGCGTTCGCGCCGCTGGAGGGCGGGTTCCACTTTCTGCTCTACAACAACACATGGGGAACGAACTTTCCGATGTGGTACGAGGATGACGGACGTTTCCGCTTCAAGCTGATTCTATCCAGCTACGCAAAAATGAAGATGTCCTAATTGGGAAAAGTTTAGCAAATAGGGAGCCAAGGATCGAGCTTGCAGCGATTCTTGGCTTTTTTGGGATTGGATTGAAAATAAACCGGCAACAGAGAAACTAAGTGTCGGATGACCAGAATATGTTCCTATTTCTGTTTGATGACAAATGAGCTGAAATATAGTTTGACGGACCGTGAGAGATATAGGCAGTACAAATCGGATCTGGCTCACCGTGCCAAATGCCCGATGCTTCAGGAATGCACCAAATCACGGAACAACAGAAAGTAATAACGAGGCAAGTCCGGCAAGGCAGCAAGGAACGGGTAAGTGCGAATTCCCGAAGTAAATCGGGTAAATATCTATACCGGTTGCGATACCAAATCAATGAACGAAGCTTCACGGACGCTAAAATTCATTGAAAGGATGTTGATTATGGCAATTGGAAATGTAACCCACAACATAGTTTCCCTCGAGGGTATAAAACTGTTTTATCGGGAGGCTGGTTCGCCTCTGAATCCTGCAATACTTTTGCTTCATGGGTTTCCCAGTTCCTCCCATACTTTCAGACAAGTCATGAGACCGTTGGCCGAAGGCGCATATGTCATAGCTCCGGATCTTCCGGGTTTTGGTTTCTCGGACTCGCCGCTTCCTTCTGACTACTCCTATACTTTTGAGAATATGGCTAAAGCAGTGCAGCAACTGCTTAATCACATTAGAGTAGAACAGTTTTATGTGTACTTGCATGATTTCGGTTGCCCAGTTGGCTATTTTTTGGCGCTATGGGAGCCGGAGAGGATACGGGGACTCATCATTCAAAACGGAAATGCACATAGGGTCGGACTTGGTGAAACGTGGAAAACGACATTAGAATATTGGGCGAATCCAACTTTGGAGAATAAGCAGAAAATTCCCTCTTGGCTTCATTTTGAAGGGACGAAAGCACAATATTTAGGAAGTCTGCCGGAAAGACTTCAACATCTGACACCTCCGGAATGTTGGCACTTGGATTGGGAACGAATGACAAGGAAGGGCAATATAGAGGCACAATGGCAGCTGTTTGAAGACTATAAATACCATGTTGAGCGTTTTCCTCTGATTCGTGAATTCCATCTTAAATATCAACCGCCACGTATCGTTCTTTGGGGACGTCATGACCCTTTTTTTAACGTTAAAGAAGTGCTTTGCTACAATGAAGAGTTAGAACGTTGCGAGATTCATATTTTAGATGGAGGGCATTTCCTTTTAGAGACCCATGATCTTGAATGTGTACGACTTATCAGGTCTTTTATCAAAGAGTTTGAAAAGTTCCATTAACTGAAAAAACGAAACAGGGGGATTCAGATTTCCACTTGAGCCTTACGTGACGTAATGATTTATAGTGAATGTAACAGCAAGATGAAACGCGGGCCAACGGCCATAAATCGAAATCAGAGGAGAAATAGACATGAGAAAACTCGTATTGTTCATGCATGTGTCGCTGGACGGGTATGCGTCGGATTCGAACGGAGGACTCGATTGGATTCCGTACGATGAGGAATTAGAGAAATACGCCGAGGAGATCGTATCTGAAGTCGGAGCTCCCGTTTACGGACGCACGACGTATCGCATGATGGAGAGCTACTGGCCCACGGTGCTGGATAATCCGAATGCGTCGAGGCACGGTATCGAGCATGCCAAATGGCTGCAGGATGTTAAGAAGATCGTCATTTCCGGCACGATGGACAAGGTGGAATGGAACAATACGATGCTGATCAAGGACAATATCGCAGAGGAAATCAAAGTACTCAAGGAGCAGCCCGGCAAAAATCTCGTTATCTTCGGCAGCCCGGGAGCGGCGAAGACGCTGCTTAAGCTCGGCCTGATCGACGAATTCCTGCTTACAATTTGTCCGGTCGTCCTGGGCGGCGGAAAATCGGTATTCGACGGCGACGGCGAGAAAATCAGGCTCAAGCTGCTGTCCAGCCGAACGCTCAAGTCGGGCATTATCGCGGCCCGCCATGAGTTGGAGAAATAGCCGTACAAGGTGTTCTAACGGGACACAATAGTTGAATAGCAACAAGAAGGCAGCCAATAATCAATCTGTCTTTGAGCGGTGTTTAGCTTGGAAGTGTCCATAAAGGGCAGGGATGACGTATGTTCATTCCTGCCCTTTTTGTATTTTCAAAAGGGTGAAATTACAGTTTTTAGGAGGGATTGAGTGAATACGTACATTGAACAAGCAAGTCAGCATATCCGGCTGCAAGAAGGGCCTCAGGTGATCGAGCAGCTACTACTCGAATGCTACTTGAACCCGGGGATTTCAACGAAAGAGTTAGCACGCAAAACGCTACTCCCTACCCCTTGTTTGAAGCAGCATGCATGGATCGGAAAGAAGATATTATGTGTCGGCGATGATGACCTGGTGAGTGAGTCTATTTGTCTGCTGCTGCAGATCCGCCCTATACGCTTCAGGGAATGGGGTTGTTCGTGTCACGCGGCATGCAGGCATTATAGAGGGAGAAGGGGTTGCCGATTTTTCTGTCATTTGCGCATAAATCGCCAGAGATTATGCTTGCCATGCAACGGGAATTTGTCCGCATGGGGCTGACGGTCAGCGCTAATTTCCCGGTCTTAGGGAGTTAGTTGAAGACGAAATGTTTACAGGTTCGTTACAAGTTCGAATTTTTTTGGAGATATCACCTCTATATACTGAAGTCTGTAAGGGAGCTTCAAACAAACATAGAAAGAAGTCAGAGAGAAAAAAAGGTTAGAAGTTAAAAAACAAAAAAACCAACTCAAAAAGGAGATAATAAAATGAACAAAAACATTAAAAGAACAGTAGCAACAATGATGATCGCAGGGATGACGGTTTCGGGAGCGGCTGGGGTATATGCCGGAACAAATATGCAGAAGATCAATGCGTTCCTGAACTACAGCATCGGCTTCAAAATCGACGGCAGCACTTATATTCCTAAAGACGAGAATGGCAATAAGCTGGCTCCAATTACTTATCATGACACCACTTACCTGCCGGTTCGCGCCCTTTCTAACGCATTGAACACACCAATCCAGTATGACAGCAAAACAAATACGATCTACATTGGTGCAAGCACAACAGACCAATGGGTACTGACAAATTACACAGCAGATCAGCTTGATGAAATCAAGAAAGCTTTTGCCGGCTTTGACGGATTCGAAGCTGCATATGCACCACAAATGATGATCAAAGGCGACGCCCTGCAAAAGGTAGCTGCTACTGAAGACGGCGTGAACCTGCTCTTCAAAAATATGACGGTGAATGTATCGCCGCGTGATTACTCTAGCGATTATGATGGTACAACCGTAACTTTATCGAACGGTGCAAATGCGAAATGGTACACCATTGGTGATACATCCATGTTGACCGTCAAAGTGGATGACCGTTATGTAACGGTAAGCTCCCCGAACAAATCGCTGAGCAAAGCCCAAGTGGAGAAAGTGGTGGTTAGCGTAGCTAAAGTTGGCGCAGTACAATCCGATCTGGCAACTGTAACGTACACAGCAGCTCAAACAAAAGCGATCAAAGACGAATTTGCCAAGTTTGACGGCTTCACAACTGCCTATGCTCCTACAAAAATGGCTAAAGACGATGCGTTCCAAAAAGTAGCGAGCGGTGACTCCGTGAGTTTCTCTTTCAAGCACATGAACGTACAAATCTCGCCGCGTGATTACTCAGTTGGTTATGATAGCACTAATGTAACGCTGTCAAACGGTGTGAAAGCAAAATGGTTTACACCAAGCGATACTGCAATGCTGAGCTTCCAAATTGACGATCGTTATGTAACAATCAGCTCGGCGGATAACAGCCTAACTAAAGCTCAAATTGAGCAAATCGCAACTGGTGTTGCTAAATTGAAATAAGCATACGTTTCGAGAATTCCCCGTACAGCTTCCCTAGCTGTGCGGGGAGTTTTTGTTTTGTTCCCGGAATGTTTGCAGGTTTGTTACAAACCCGAAACGGTGCCCATAACCTCGTAATCCAGTTTCATTGAACCACTTGTTTCATATATTTGAGTATTTAAGAGTTTCAAGTCGTTCCTAGCGGTAATGTTATCAAGGTAGCGCTTGCCGCTGCCAAGGATAACAGGATGGATTATCATGCTGATCTCATCCGCCAACTTGGCATTAATCAGACTCTGTACAAGACTGGAACTCGCCGTAACCATGATATCGCCTTGGATTTTATTTTTGAGCTTAGCAATATTCTGGCTCAAGTCACCGGCAAGCAGGGAAATAGTACTGCTATAATCCCCCCAGTACACTTCCCGTATATTCATATTGCGGGTTGCTACATACTTGGGCGTATTGTTCATGGCATCAGCAAAATCTCCCTCCATATACGGCCAAGCTTGTGATAAACCTTCATAGGTGACCCGACCCATCAAGATGGCTTCTGCCTGCTGGACCATAGTCAGAATGTCATTCCACGAATCTGTAATGCCAGGCATAGCCCAGCTTGTAAAATTGTTTTCGTCTCCATGTGGTTCTGTGAAAACACCATCCAATGTACTGTGTACCGATACAATTATTTTCCCCATTCATTTATCCTCTTTTCATATTGGAATTTTTGACTTCATGTGCCATAGTTCTTCAGTAATAAATCTTTGGATTTCATATCGCGCTGCATTCCCCAATGACGTTGCGGCATGTCTTCCGAAGGTTCTTTTTATTTCTTGTGAGCGGCTAACAATTCCATAATTTTTCGTCTTGCCGAAACAGCCAACGCTGAAAAGATGTCATTGGACATACATATTAAGTATTTTCCTCCTTTCAATAATTGTCTATCATCATGTACAATTCTATAATAAACTAATTGGTTTATAAAGTAAATTCTTAAATGATGGTGCGACATTTCAATCCAGCTACTCCCTGACATGACAGTCAAATTGACATGGCACAATGAGAAGACGATGTGCCCACTTGAAACACTAGTATTATCGATATCCGTCGAGGAAAAGAATTTACACTGATTTGACTCCGCGCACAGCGCGGAGTTTTTGTTTTGTAGTTGTAGTCGACCCGGCGCTGGATCGGGAGCCTTAAGCCTTGACGGCCAAGGTTTTTTTATTTGGCATGCCCAGTGAAGCACGCATTTTTTAGCCGATTAAATTCGATTTTGATAGCGATGAAAGGACAAAAGTTCAAATCCTACTTGGAGGAGAAGAGGGGGCGAGACCAAATAAGCTACGCCCCTTTTTAAAATGTTTTTTGATTTCTGCTCGTTGCTTGTTACGTCGTCATTCCAAGACCGCATGTTCAACGAGTTACTCATCAAGTCCATAAGGTTTTCTTAGTCTCGCGGCCACGGGTTAGCAGCTCGTCGAGCAAGTCGGCAATAGCCCAAAGGGATATTCCCCTTCATCACTGATATATGTATAAAATACTATAAAATATTAATTTACAAGTTTCGTTGACGATCTTATGTAATTTGTGGAAAATTATGATGAGAGATCTGGTTAAAACAAGAGTTTGAAAAGTTCCAATAACTGAAAAAACGGTAAAAGGAGAGAAAAAGTGAAGCAGCCGTGCTTCTTCGGCAGCTCGTTGAACTACCGGGAGAATTGTTTAATTTACCATCCTTCGGTAAACAAAAGTTGTATTCGGTCGGGCCAGGACTGTGCACATTAGCAATCCATGAGAAACCGGGCATGCTGTTGGAAGATAAAATGTAGACATAAAGGAGGATGCATATGGGACGTGTACTCCTGATGATGAATGTGCGAGAAAACCAGAGAGGAGAGTGAGTCGCATGGCAAAGATCGTTTTCGCATTGAACCAGTCTCTGGACGGGTTCGTCGACCACGACCACCCGGCATTTCAGCCCGACCCCGTGCTATTCCGTCATTTCATCGACGACGTGCGCGGCATGGCGGGCAGCTTGTACGGGCGCCGCATGTACGAGACCATGCGGGTTTGGGATGGAGACCATTTTGAATGGGATACGCCGGAGGGGGAATTCGCAGCGGCGTGGCAAAGCAAACCGAAGTGGGTGGTGTCGAGGACGTTAAAGTCCGTCGGTCCGAACGCTTCTCTGATCGAGGGCGACCTCGCAGCAGCCATACGTGGGCTGAAGGCTCAGCGTGAAGGGGAGATTGAAGTTGCCGGGCCGGAGTTGGCGCACAGTCTAACGGAGCTCGGTCTCGTTGATGAGTATCGACTCTATCTCCATCCAGTCGTGCTGGGTCACGGCAAGCCGTTCTTCGCCGGTCCGCGGCCGCCGCTGCGCCTCGTGGCAAGCGATCGAATTGGCGAGCAGGTTATCAGGTTGACCTACGTTCCAGCTTAGTTGACCCAGCGGCCTAAAGGGCACGTTACTTTAATAGGGATTCTCCGGCTGTAGCGGCAGTCAGAGGATCCCTTATTCTTTGAGTGTCGGATGACAAGAATATGTTCCGATTGCCGATAGCGGCCAAGAATGTCTTCCAATTACTGACGGCTCTCCGAGTGGAACCAGACGATGCACCAATCGTCGGCAGCTCGCAGTTGCGCACGACGAATACCGGCAAGCACGGGGAAATATGTAACCTGCGCACCATCGCGACCGATTGTAGACATGAATAAAACATGGAGGCCGGTAATCCTAACGGTACGGGTTTGGGCCCTCTTGTTCAATGCAATCCGGTACTCCGTGCAATCTTGAAATCCTGCGAATAAGCCAGTTTTCGTGCCAATTGAGCAGAAATTTTGCAAACAAAGTGACATCCTTTGCTTGTTCTCCTGCAACTGCGTC
>NZ_JAJFOW010000079.1 GCF_020731285.1 Cohnella baijiui | reverse complement strand
TGTTGGTGACGGTGTGTTGGTGACGGTGTGTTGGTGACGGTGTGTTGGTGGCGGTACTGTAGGGAAGTATGTTCGTGGCATTGTAGTTGGCGGTAGTGCGCGGGGAGTAATCTTACGGCAGTATGTGAATCACAATAGGCTCGATTGAGGCACGCTGGACCGGTTTAATGCAAATGATCAACTAATTTCAACGAAATTACCTCTCAACCCTTCATTAATTGCAAAAGTACAACTAAAAAGCACGAAAAGACGCAAAACCGGATCAAATGCCAACATTAGATGCACGAACGCAACTATTTGGCCGTTAAGCCCCTATTGTAAGGAAATTAGTTGTACGAATGCGACTAATCGGGAGCGAACGGTGCAGCCAGGTGAGACGACACGTGATCGGGAAGGGAACCTTCGGCTGGGAGAGTGGGAGCCATCCCGCTCGGCCAGATGTGCGGTAAGCTTTACCGCTCATGGCCCGTCCAGGCGTCCGTTCATCCGGATGTGCGGTAAGCTTTACCGCTCATGGCCCGTCCAGGCGTCCGCTCAGCCGGATGTGCGGTAAGCTTTACCGCTCATGACTGTCCAGGCGCCCGCTCGGCCAGATGTACAGTAAGCTTTTCCGCTCATGGGCCTCCCAGGCGCCGGCTCAGCCAGATGTGCGGTAAGCTTTACCGCTCATGGCCCGTCCAGGCGTCCGCTCAGCCGGATGTACAGTAAGATTTACCGCTCATGGCCTGTCCAGGCGCCCGCTCAGCCGGATGTGCGGTAAGCTTTACCGCTCATGGCCCCTACAGGCGCCGCTCAGCCGGATGTACGGTAAGCTTTACCGCTCATGCCACTCCAAGAGCCCGCTCAGCCGGATGTGCGGTAAGCTTTACCGCTCATGCCCATCCAAGCGCCCGCTCAGCCGGAAGTACGGTAAGCTTTACCGCTCATGGCACCTCTAGGCTCCCGCTCAGCCAGATGTGCGGTAAGCTTTACCGCTCATGCCCATCCAAGCGCCCGCTCAGCTGGAAGTACGGTAAGCTTTACCGTTCATGGCCCCTCTAGGCTCCCGCTCAGCCAGATGTGCGGTAAGCATAACTCGTCGAAAAAGGCGAACCGCGTCGCGGTCCGCCCTCCTCTTCACTTGCCCTCGCCGCCGAACCGTTGCACGGTCCGATGTCCATCGCTGCCTCTACGCGCCTACATGCAGCTGCTTGGCGAAGGCATAATGCTCCTCCTCGAAGCTCATATGCACCGTGATCGTGTAGTCATCCGCCGAGGGAAACGTATAGGCAGCCGTATAAGCATCGCCTTCCCGGACCGCGTCGATCAATTGCGGCAGCGCGCTCTTGGCGTTGATCTGCAGCTGCACTTCCGCTTCCTGATTGGCATAGCGTTCGTTGTTTACCGTTACGATCAGCTTCGCGGCTTGATTGGCATGAAGCTCCGAGGGCTCGCTCGCCAGCACGACCTCTCCGAAAGCCAGCTTGCCGGGCTTGCCCGACTGCGCGCACCCGGCCAGCAGACAGACGATGCCCAGGATCAGGACGATTCGCATCGCAAACCCTTTTCTCGGCTGTATCCGATTGCGCATCCTCCATCCCCTCCTTTCTTTTATGCTCCGGCCGAGTCCGCGATCAGCGCGCGGAACGCGCCGTATAGACCGCCGTCCTGCCGGTATTGCTCCTTCAAGGCGCCGACGTCTCCCGCATATCGGACATGCCCGGACGCCATGAACAGCGCGCGGTCGGCATAGGCTTCGGCAATATGCAGCTGATGCGTGGAAAAGACCACGGTCTGCCCCGCCTCCGCCGCCCGCCGAACGAGCCGCCCGAACGCCTCCATCCAGTACGGGTCGAGCCCGTTGGTCGGCTCGTCGAGCAGCAGCAGCGGCGGATGGGCCAGCATGGCCTGCGCGAGCAGAAGCCGCTGGCGCATCCCTTTGGAATACGTGGACGCTTTGCGGTCCCGTACGTCGCTCAGACCGACCTTCTCCAGCAGCTCCGAGACGCGGGCGTCCGGCACCCGCCGCAGCGACGCATAAAACCGCAGCGTCTCCGCCGCAGTCAGCGCCGAGCCGAATTGAAATTCGTCCGGCATATAGCCGATGCTGTCGGCATAGGCGGCCCGATCTTCGAACCAGCTCCGGCCGCCGATCCGCACGCTGCCGCTCGTGGGCCGGGAGATGCCCGCGAGCATTCGGATCAGCGTGCTTTTGCCGGCTCCGTTGCCGCCGCAAAGGGCGACGACTTCTCCTTGGGCCGCCTGAAGCGAGCATGGGTGAAGCAGCACGCTTCGTCCGATCGACTTGGAAACCTCGCTAACGATGAGCAACGGTTCAGCCACGCGCACGCCCCCTTTCCCAAACCCAGATGGCCAGCCCTAGGGATGCGGCGATCCATAGGACGCATACGGCCGCAAATACAAGACTGCCCGTCGGCCGCTCGATCCAACCGACCCAATGGTAGTACTCCGGGCCGAGGATGGAGCCTCCCCCCATTTTCACGATGAGGAACAGCCGGTTCAGCTCTGCCGGATTCGCGAAGATCAGCCCGATCAACGCCGGCTTGATCCAGAGATATGGCAGAAATCCGAGCAGGGCGATCAGCAGCGTCGGCCACCCCAGCACGAGAAAAAACCAGATCGCGACCCCATAGGTCAGCGCCTGCCAGCGGTTGCGGCAGATCGCGCCCAGGATCGCGGCAATCCCGAGAAAAAGCAAGATCAGCAGCACCGCAAAGACGAGAAAGAGTCCGAAGGACGCAGGCGGGAATGCATGGCCGAAGACGGCCCCGATCGCGCCCGACAAGCCGAAGCCGAACGCGACGATCAAGATCAGCACGCCGGCCAGTCCCAGATACTTGCCAGAGAGGAAAGCGCTCGTGCTCAAGGCGTAGGAGGACAGCAGCTGCCATCCGCCTTCCTCCTTTTCCGCGGTGAGCGAGAAGGACCCCAACAGCAGCGTCATCAGCGGCAGCAAATACAACATCAGATTGATCATCGTCCCGGTCGTGCTCGTATAGCCGGACAGGCCTTCTTGGGATTGGATCAAGACGAGAGCGAGACTGAATACGGCGAACAAAGCCATAAACGAGTAAGCCCAGGGATTGCGGAAGCCGAGCTTCAGCTCCCGCAGCGCGATCGTCCGTGTTTGACGCATCGCCTTCCCTCCTTATTTCGAGCCGGCATCCATCTTCATGCCGCCGTCGTCTTGGGTTCCGTGGCCGTCCTCGCCCATGCCGTCCATTCCTTTCATCTTGTCGGCATGCCCCTCCATCACCGCCTTCATCATGTCCTCGTTCGGCTCCCATTTGCGGCTCTCAAGGTCTTTGGCGGTCAGGAGCTGCCCTTTTCCTTCCTGGGCGATGAAGTCTTCGGCCGCTTTCTTTTCTTTGAACGAGATGACGTTAAACGCCATCGGCGTGCGGATCGACTTGTCGTACACGTACGTCGCTTCGCCGAGCTTTACCCATTCCTTGGTCCGGTAATCGCGGACGAACTGTTCTCCGATGTCCTTGGTGCCGTTCTGGCCGCGCCAGACGAACAGATCTCCCAGATCGTCGAACTTGAGCGCTTTTTTGTTTTTGAGGATGATTTCCACCGCGAACTGGTCGTCCGCAACCGCCATGTTGCAGACCGGGCACTTGTCTACGGCTTCGTCGATCGCGACGGGCTCGTAAACGGTTTTGCCGCATCCCGCGAGCATCAGTATAGCAGCCAAGATCAAGATCATCCACAACGTCGTTTTTCTCATGATTTTCGATACCCCCATCGGTAAATGATCGCTAGCGACGAAGCGAACAGCGCGGCGCACGCCGCCAGCATGAACCAGCGGTTGCCCTCGGGCTGCCGTTCATCGGGCGCGAAAGGCGAGGCCAGCAGCGGCCGCGTGTCTTTCAGCCAATTCGTCGTATCGGCGCGGAACATCTGGGCCAGAAAAGGCAGGCCGGGCGACTGAAAGAACGCCTGATAGGCTTCGATATCCTCGGTCAGCCCCAGAAAAAAAGGATCGATCTCGTACGTCAAATCGCTGAATCCGTCTCCATCCGTATCGAGCCCCCGAAAATCGTCCCAGTAGTTTCCTTCCAGCGCGTTGTCCTTGCTGTCCACGGACTGCGCTTGGATGACGTTGGCGACGAAGGCGCCGTCCCGGAACGTATTCCCGGCGGAGCGGATCATCTGCATCCCGATAAAATTGCGCACGACCTCGTTCTCCGCCAATGCGTTCTCCGTCGCCCCTTCCATATAGATCCCGACTCGGTTGCCCTCCACGCGGTTTCGGACGATTTCGGAGCGATGCACGTCGAACAGCAGAATGCCCTGCGAATGCACGTTTTCGTTTTGCTTGTCGAACCGGTTGCCTTCGACCATGGCGCCCTCTACGCCCATGATCATTCCTCCGGTGACGTTCCGCGAGCCCGTGTTGTTTCGCAGCAGCGGCTTGCCGGAAAACATGAAGTGGTAGCCGTACCGGGAATCGAACGCTTGGTTGTTCTGCACGACGGCCTCGTTGCTGCTCTCGACGTAGACGCCGTCATGAACGTAAGACAGCGTGTTCCCTTCGATCCGGTTGCGGTTCGCCTTCATCAGGTCGATGCCGTTGCCGCGCTTGGAATACGCCGTGTTTGCCCCGTTCATGCGCAATCCCTCGATGCGGCTGTTCAGAATGTCGTTGTCGTTCGCCTCGCGCAGGTAGATCCCGCCCCCCCGGGTCTCGACGCGCAAATCCTCCAAGCGATTGCGGTCGGACTGGACGAGGATGGCCGGTTTTTTCGGATCGGCCCTTCTGTCCGTCACGGACAAACGGTCGAGGCGGATTCCGTCCGCGCGCAGCGTAAGCGCCGGCTCGTCCTCGTCGTTGACGATGCGCGCCTCCCCGTCCGAGCGGACGGAGATCGGTTTGTCGATGACGGCCGGTCCCGCGTACGGACGATCGCCGGCCAGCACGAGCGTTCCGCCGGACGGGGTGCCGTCGATGAGCGGCTGGAGCGGAATCGCTTCCTCGGCTGCGCTCCCTTGCGTCCCCGGCGCGCAAGCCGCGAACAGAAATCCGACCAGGCCGATCGCGCGCGCCGTTCTCCGCCAACCGCCGCCGGGCCGGCGAAATGCCTTCTTCATTCAGATCCTCTCCCGACAATATGCGCCCATGAAGGCGTTCAAAAAGTGAAACAGCAGCTCTTTGGACAACGTCGCTTCTTCCCGGACGACCGAGCGCAAGTATTCGTGCCCGGAAGCCGGATGCATGCCGCTCGGCAAAAAGCCCTGCGCGCCCGTCTTCATGGCTTCGAACAGCCCGGCGAGGTCGGCGGTTTCCGACAGCATGACGGCTTTGAGCGACGGCAGCCGCTCCCTCATCAACCGCAGCGCGGTCAGACCGCTCATGTCCGGCAGATTCAGATGGAGCAAGACGAGCTCCGGCTCGCGCGTCCGCGCCAAGTTGACGGCAGCCTTCCCGTTGTCCGCTTCGCCGACGATCCGGATTCCTTCCTCCAACTCCAGCAGCGACCGCCAGCGCCCCCGAGCCGCTTCGTCCCGATCGACCAACAGCGCCTTGCAGCAAGATGAACCGCTCACGTCGCGCCCTCCTCCTTTCGGGTCCGCGTCAGGAACCGACCTCTTTATCTTACCTGGGGCGAGGACGATCCCAGATGCCCCAAACGAGCTATACGGCGGGGGATAAGTTGACAAATCGGTGAAGATAGAAGGGGAATGCGGCACGGCAAAAAAGCCAGCCTGAGCGGCTGGCTCCTCTCGATGCGTCGGTTAGTTTTGGTAGATATACGCCGCCAGGCTGCGCTGCATCTGGTCGAGCGCGCCGTCCCGCAGGCTGTAGACCGTCAGGTTCTCCCCTTCGAAATGCGCGTGGATCATGCCGGCCATCCGAAGCTTGGAGATGTGGTCGTGGGTGATGCCTTTGGACAGCTGCAGATGCCGGTGAATCTCGATGAAGCTGCGAGGCCCCTGGTGGAGATATCGCAAAATCTTCAGCCGGCTTTTCTCGGCGAGACTGCGGATCATGCGGTAAGCATGCGTGGACAAAGCGTCCTCGTCGTCCAGAGTGATCATGGCGCTGTAATGGCACATGGTCGTGCCGCCGAAGGTGTAGATCACGTTCACGGGTTGAAAATGATACTGCGGAATCAAGACGAGCCGCTCGAATCCCGGTGCGGGCTCAAAAACGAGCCCGTTCGTCGCGCGGTCGACGAACGCCTTCGGCGCCATCTCGCTCTGCTCGTCACTGCGACCGCGGGCTTCGTCGCGGAGCGAGGAGAGGATGGCGGGATCGATGTCACGGAAGTACTGCTCCTGCCACCGGGAGAACATCTTCAACGTCTTGTCCCGAAAGGCCCCCATGCTTTCCGGAAAGTGCTGCGTGTATGGAGCCAGCAGCTCGTACAGGTCGCCGGCGGACCGTTGATCAAGCCAATCGACGAAGCCTTCGCCCTCCTCCGCCGGGCAAAGCTGAACCAGCAGATAGGTCAGCTTCCAGAGGTGGTCGATTTCCGAACGGTCCAGCAGGTCGGCAAGCTCCGGCGCGAGCCGCTGTCGGGTTCGCTCGGCCCATGCGGCGCCGAGGTCGATCTTCTTGTAGGACTTGCGGCAAATATACGTATGAAGGCTGCAGATCAACTCGTCCAGCGGCCTAAACTGAATCTCCAAGCGGTGTTCCACGTTCGTTCGCCCCTCTCCGACCTTTATTATAGCCTGTCGGTACGGCGGCGAAAACAATCTCGCGGCTTTCGCCCGCCCGCGGCCTACGCGCGGTAAAGCGGCTCCCGCAGGCCGACGACCGTAAGCAGGAGCGTCTCGATCGGGTCTTCCGCGGCGACGCCGGAATCGGCCCTATACTTGTAGCGCTCATGCCAGCCGAGGTAGAAATGATAAATGACGCTGGCTTTGTGCCGCGCAATGGCGGCAGATTCGCCCCGCTCCTGCAGCAGGGAGCGGATAAAGTCCATCTGCTTGGCCTCGAGTGCCGTCAGCAGCGTGGCATAGGGCGGCACTTCGCGGCCGAGCTTGCGCAGATGAAGGCGGAAGTCGTCGTCGCCCGCATCCGCGAACAGCGCGTGCAGCGCCTGCTTGATCTGGTCGTCGATGGGCTCCTCGGTCACGGATTGCGAGATGACGCGCTCCGTCGTCCGCACCGCCCAGTCGTAAATGATGCTTTCGATGAATTCCTCCCGGTTGCCGAAGTACCAGTAGAAGCTGCTCTTGCTGCACCCCAGCTCCCTCGCCATCCGCTCGATCGCCAGCGCTTCCACGCCGCCCGACGCGAAATAGGCGACGCCTTTTTCGATCCAATCTTCCTTCGTCGCGACGATCTTCGGCATGCTGCCTACCTCCTTGAGAATCTCTTATCTATACGCCGTCGTCTATTGAATAGCATAAAGGGCGGGGCGGCGGGATGCAAGATTTGGGATCGCGTGCGGAAGTGTGTCGATAACGGTAGATTCCGGCCGATGTAGGTAGTATTTCAAGATCGAATCTATTAATCTATAACTCTAAGCAAAGATTACGATGATGAAAATCAGGATGACCGTATAGACAGCTCCATCGATATTTTGAGGACAAGCCGATAATTTCAAACAAGAATATAAAAAGCTATTGTGAAGTGAGTTGAAAAGAACAAAGTGATCGAGATCAATGAATTAGCGCTATCCGATATGGACGCAGCTTACGAGTTGTTCAGGCGATCCATCCCCGTTGCCTTTGAGCAAGAAGGATTGGTAGAGCTCGCAGAAGAGATCCGGCAAGAGATCGAAAGCAAAAGACGTATGCTGCATGATGCTTTGTTTACTGTGGGCACAGCGATCCGATTTCTTGTTGCCCGTATGGACGGTAAGATTGTCGGCGTCATTTCATTCGGGCCCTGCAATGATGATATTATCAAATGTACCCATGACCGACTGAAGAACGTTGGTGAACTGGGTAGCATCTATGTGCTGCCGGAATATCAGGGGCGGGGAATCGGCTCCGCTTTAATTAAAGCGATGGCTAGCCAACTCGCTGAACGAGGAATTGATCGTTTTTGCCTGGATAGCGGTTACCGGCATGCCCAAGCCAAATGGCTGCATAAATTCGGTCAGCCTTATACAACTGTGCAAGATTACTGGGGCCCGGGTTCTGTACACATGGTCTGGTACTGTAAAATTGCCGATTATATGGGCTAATTTGTAATTCCAGAATAGGATTTGAACACTGAGATATCGGGATGCGATAGTGTGTAGCTGCCGTGAGACAGCTCCTCAGCGTATGAATCTACTCCAAAAGAAGGGCGTACGGTATTTATATCGTTTATGTGAGAAATGAAAAGTATTTATTTAACGGATTTATCAGCGTTCACGAAAAAAGTCGCTAATTTGAACTGCCCTTTACTTCAAAGAAACCAAACATACGCTCGAGCCTGATTCTCGCCGATGTAGGTAGTTTGCATACGCACTTTCGCCGCAAGAGCCCGTTTCCGGCTCATGTAGGTAGTTTACATACGCACTTTCGCCGCATGAGCCCACTTCCGGTCGATGTAGGTAGTTTGCATACGCACTTTCGCCGCAAGAGCCCGTTTCCGGCTAATGTAGGTAGTTTGCATACGCACTTTTGCCGCACGAGCCCATTTCCGGCCGATGTAGGTAGTTTGCATACGCACTTTTGCCGCACGAGCCCACTTCCGGTCAATGTAGGTAGTTTACATA
>NZ_JAJFOW010000078.1 GCF_020731285.1 Cohnella baijiui | reverse complement strand
ATGTCTCCTGCAAGCAAAGGCTCAAGCCAAGGCAAGTCACAGGTGAAGATGTTTCAGCTTCGTTTCGCATCCGGTTTTCAGGGCGCAAGCCCTTTTTTTGTTGTCCGGGCAAGGTTAGTTGCAAATCTACCTCTATTTCCGCTCGAACAGCCGCCAAACGGCCCTTTAGTTGCAAACGTGCAACTAAATGGGCCGTTTTTGGCGTTTCAGGCAGGTTTCGCATGAATTTGTGGTATTTTTGCATCTATTCCGTTCTCTGAGCCATTATGGCACTGGATTAGTGGTACGAATGCAACTAAATCAATTTTGAGCTCCCGACGAGGCAATTTGCAGCCGATGCGCCGTACCGTATCTGTAACGCATCCGTACCGCACCCGAACCGGTGCCAACAACCGCACCTGCACTCGTACCCGCACTCGCATCCGTACCCGTACCCGTACCTGTGCCTACCTCCGCACCTGCACACGTACCCGCACCCGCACCTATACCTGTGCCTACCTCCGCACTTGCACTCGTACCCGCGCCTATACCTGTGCCTACCTCCGCACCTGCACTCGTACCCGCACCCGTACCTGTGCCTACCTCCGCACCTGCACTCGTACCCGCACCTATACCTGTGCCTACCTCCGCACCTGCACTCGTACCCGCATCCATACCTGTGCCTACCTCCGCACCTGCACTCGTACCCGCACCCGTACCTGTGCTTACATCCGCACCTGCGCTCGCATCCGTACCGCACCCGTACCTGTGCCTACATCCGCAACTGTGCTCGTACCCGCCCTGCACGCGCACCCGTGCCGCACCCGTGCTCTTCTCCTCCCCCCACCTTTATCAATCCTCGTTTCCATGGTCGCCATTTTTAACCGTTCTTTAAGCCAGGGTTAAAGTAATCCTAAGTTCGATGGGCTAAGATCAGGTAAACAAGCGATCAACTCGGAAGGCGTGACCCCTATGAAATCAATGAAAAACGCGACCAAAGCAAGGGTAATGGCGGCCAGCACGCTGGTTTTGATGCTCACGGTCGGCGGTTCGGCCTGGGCCAACGGCGCGCATGCTTCGACATCGTCCTCGTCCTTTCAAGCGGAGCAATGGAGACTCGCCGCGTCGGTGCTTGCCGCCAGCGGCAAGAAAGCCGACTTGCAAGCGAGCTGGATCGTCCGCGCCGGTAAACCCGGCCAGGAGGCGCAAGCCGAGGACAGCGTCTCGGGCCGTGACGGAGGCAGCGAGGAACAAGGCGAATAACCGGGGGATCCGAGCTTGGGAAGATGGATCCGGTGAGAACGCGGGAGCCGTGGCTTGAGCAGGGAAGGCTTCCATAACTTCCAACTCAACGATCCGGCAAGGGCGGCAGATACTACCTACGCAAACGAGCGAAGGAGGGAGCTGCCGTGAACCCGTTTCGTCTACGTTACTCCAAAGCCATTTTACTTCTCCTGATCGGAATCGCCTCGCTGATGCAGACCGGATGCGCGGTCCATCCGCAGGAAGCCCGTCCTTCCGCTCCACGGCCGGACGGCATCAGAGCGGAAAGCCGTTCCGCAGCCGAGGAGCGTCTCTCGGACGAGAGTCAAGCGGCGCTGTCCCAGCCTGCGCAGATCAAACACCCTCGGAAGCCGGTCAGGGCCATCTACGTAACGGCCAACGTCGCAAGGAGCAGCCGCATGGACAGGCTCATTTCGCTCGTCGAGCAGACGGAGCTGAATGCGATGGTTATCGACGTCGCCGGCGCCTTCGGCAAATCCAAGGACGCCGCGGGCCGCATCCGCGTCGTAGAGACGCGGTCCGCGCCGAAGCTGCAGCAGCTTGTCCAGCGGCTCAAGCAGCGCCATATTTATGTCATCGCGCGCGTCGTGACGTTTAAGGATCCCGGCCTGGCGGCGCTCAAGCCGTCTCTGGCGCTTCAGTCGAAAACCGGCGGCGTCTGGAAGGACCGATCCGGTTCGGCTTGGATCGATCCGTACCGGCAGGATGCGTGGCCGTATCCGCTCGCGGTCGCCGAATTCGCGGCGCGGATGGGGTTCGACGAGATCCAGTTCGATTACGTGCGTTTTCCCGAGAACGAAGCCCGCGTCAATCGCGAAGTCCGCTTTCGCAACCCCGAAGGCCTAAGCAAAAACGAAATCATCAGGCGTTTCCTGCACGTGGCCGCGGCGCGCGTGCACCGGGCGGGCGCTTTCGTTTCCGCCGACGTTTTCGGCCTTGTAGCCACTCCCGGACCCGACAGCGGAATTGGGCAGAGCTGGCGAACGGTCGCGACGGAAGTGGACGTCATCTCGCCGATGATTTATCCTTCCCACTACGATCCGGGCATGTGGGGCATCGCGAAGCCCGATCTCGTGCCGGGTGCCGTCGTCGCACACGCGCTTCAGGACGCGACCAAGCAAAACCGCAAACTGCAAGCGGCCGGGATTCAGACGGCGCAGGTACGCCCGTGGCTGCAGAGCTTCACGGCCGGATGGGTGCATCCGCACCAGCGTTACGGTCCGGCCCAGATCCGCGAGCAAGTCCGCGCAGCCCGGCGAGCGGGGATCGACAGCTATATGCTCTGGAACGCCGCGAGCCGCTATCCGCTCCTTTCGGCCTGAGCGCTCAGAGCGCACAAACGCTTACATGGAGGGCTTTTCCACCCTGGCCGGACGGGCTGCTTTTTCGGTATTCTGCGCGCCTTGACAGCCCCCAAAGCCTCTGCTAAGATTGCCTATAATTCAATTTTGGAGCACCCCGCAATCAAACCATTCAAGGGAGGAAATTCGTCGTGTGGCAAAACAAATTCGCCAAGGAAGGTCTTACGTTTGACGACGTGCTGCTCGTGCCGCGCAAGTCGTCGGTCCTGCCCCGGGACGTCAACGTTTCGACAACGCTGAGCCCTTCGGTCAAGCTGAATATTCCGTTGATCAGCGCAGGCATGGACACGGTCACGGAAGCAGCCTTGGCGATCTCAATCGCCCGTGAAGGCGGAATCGGCATCATTCATAAAAACATGTCCGTGGCGCAGCAGGCGGAAGAGGTCGACCGGGTGAAGCGCTCGGAGAGCGGCGTCATCACGAACCCCTTTTCCCTCACGCCGGATCATCATGTGTACGATGCCGAGGAGCTGATGGGCAAATACCGCATCTCCGGCGTTCCGATCGTCGACGGCGAAGGCAAGCTGGTCGGCATTTTGACGAACCGGGATCTTCGTTTTGTACACGACTACTCCATCAAGATCCATGAAGTCATGACGCGCGACAATCTCGTGACGGCTCCGGTCGGCACGACGCTGCAGGAAGCGGAGGTCATCCTCCAGAAGCACAAGATCGAGAAGCTTCCGCTCGTCGACGAGTCGAACACGCTGAAGGGCCTTATCACGATCAAGGATATCGAAAAAGCGATCCAGTTCCCGAATGCGGCCAAGGACGCGCAAGGCCGCCTGCTGGCAGGCGCCGCGGTCGGCGTCTCGAAGGATACGTTCGATCGGGCGGACGCGCTGGTCAAGGCCGGCGTCGACCTCCTTGTCGTCGATTCCGCGCACGGCCATCATATCGACATCGTCACGATGGTCCGCAAGCTCCGCGAGCGGTACGCCGATCTGACGATCGTCGCGGGCAACGTGGCGACCGGCGAAGCGACGCGCGACCTGATCGAAGCCGGGGCGTCGGTGGTCAAGGTCGGCATCGGCCCGGGTTCCATCTGCACGACGCGGGTCATCGCGGGCATCGGGGTGCCGCAGATCACGGCGATCTACGACTGCGCGACCGTCGCGCGGGAGTACAATGTGCCGATCATCGCGGACGGGGGCATCAAGTACTCCGGGGAGATCACCAAAGCGATCGCGGCCGGCGCGAACGCCGTCATGCTCGGCAGCCTGTTCGCGGGCACCGAGGAAAGTCCGGGCGAGTCCGAAATTTACCAAGGCCGCCGGTACAAATCGTACCGGGGCATGGGTTCGATCGGCGCGATGAAGGAAGGCAGCAAGGACCGCTACTTCCAGGAGGACGACTCCAAGCTCGTTCCTGAAGGCATTGAAGGCCGTCTTCCTTACAAAGGACCGCTTAAGGACACGCTTCACCAGCTTCTCGGCGGTCTCCGCTCTGGCATGGGCTATTGCGGTACCGAAACGCTCGAACAGCTGCGCAACGACACGGCGTTCGTCCGGATCACGGGCGCGGGGCTGCGCGAGAGCCATCCGCACGACGTGCAGATTACGAAGGAAGCGCCGAACTACTCGATGTGACCGATCGCCACGAGACGAAGCTGCAGGGCAGAACGTGCTGCCCTGCGGCTTTTCTTTTTTCGCGTCCTCGGCAATCTTCCAGGCCGCCGTCGCATCGGCTCCGGAAGGGTGCCGAAGCCGCATTTTACTTGCCTCCGGGTTATGTTACAATAACAGACGGAGTTCCCTGACGAACGATAACAATTGATAGATATAAAGGAGAGACCGCGCGTTGAATCGACCTCATTCGATCTTCCTCCGTTCGCCGCTCTTGTCACCCAAACGATACCTGGCCGCCTTCCTTGCCCTGGTGTTTTTGCTAGCCGCCTTTACGTCCCGTCCCGCCTCTGCGGCTCCGGATGCCAGCGGCCTGCAGCTCCTCGGCAAGTCGGCGATTTTGATGGATGCCGCCACCGGCCAGATCCTCTATCAAAACAACGCTTCGGAAGCGCTCCCCCCCGCCAGTATGACCAAGATGATGACCGAATACCTCGTATCCAAGGCGGTCAAGGAAGGCAAGCTGAAATGGGATGAGACGATCACCATTCAGGAGAACGCCGCCAAGCAAATCGGCAGCCGCGTATTCCTCGCCGTCGGGGACAAGCATACGGTCGAAGAGCTGTACATCGCGATGGCGGTTGGCTCGGCGAACGACGCGACGGTGCAGCTCGCGGAGACGGTCGCCGGGTCTGAAGAAGCGTTTGCCCAATTGATGAACAAGACGGCCCAAGAGCTGGGCATGAAGGATTCCCACTTCATCAACTCGACCGGTCTCGACCGCGCGGATATGCCTGCGGCGTACCGGCCGACGTCGATCGAAGGCGAAACCGTCATGTCGGCGAGAGATTCGGCGATTTTGGCGTATCATATCATTAACGATTATCCGGAATTCCTCGAGCATTCCAAGATCCCGAGCTTCAAGTTCCGCAAGACGGACAAGGACCCGGTCATCAACTGGAACTGGATGCTCGAGACGAACAAGGACGTCACGAACTTCAAGAAATTCGCCTACCCCGGCGTCGACGGCTTGAAGACGGGCCACACGTCCAAGGCGGGCAACTGCTTTACGGGCACCTCGCTGCGGAACGGCACGCGCCTGATCGCGGTCGTCATGGGCGTGCCTGGGGGCGTCAACGACGGCAAGCGGTTCCTCGAGACGGCCAAGCTGTTCGACTACGGCTTCAATAACTTCGAGAAAAAGACCATTATCGCCGCTAAAAGCACCGTACCGGAGCACGAGACGCTGAAAGTGAAGAAGGGCGGCAAGACGAAGCTGCCGGTCGTTACCGCAACCGACATCACCGTCCTGGTGCCGAAGGGCCAGAACATCGAGACTACCGTATCCGAGGTCAAGCCGGCTTCCGATCCGCTGCTCGCTCCGGTGAAGCAGGGCGACAAGGTCGGGACCGTCACCTACAAATACAAGGACCCGGCTACGCAGGAAGAAAAGCTCGCGACGGTCGATCTGATCGCGGCGGAAGACGTCAAGAAAGCCGGCTGGTTCACGCTGTTCCTGCGGGCGATCGGCAACTTCTTCAGCGGCCTGTTCAAAGGCATCGTCAACCTGTTCTAAACTGCTTGCGCAAACGCCCGCAGGCCGCGGAATTCCGAGCTTTCGGGTTGTCTATTCGGCAACGTTCCTGTAAAATAAATGGTTAGAATGTATTGGAGGCGTATGAAAATGGAGACAGGTACTTCGAGAGTTAAGCGCGGCATGGCCGAGATGCAAAAAGGCGGCGTCATCATGGACGTCATGAACGCCGAGCAAGCCAAAATTGCAGAAGCGGCAGGCGCCACCGCCGTCATGGCGCTGGAGCGCGTGCCTTCCGATATTCGCGCCGCAGGCGGCGTCGCCCGCATGGCCGACCCGACCATCGTCGAAGAGGTCATGAAGGTCGTCAGCATCCCGGTCATGGCCAAAGCCCGGATCGGACACTACGTCGAAGCGAAGGTGCTCGAATCGCTCGGCGTCGACTACATCGACGAGAGCGAAGTGCTGACGCCGGCGGACGACGTGTTCCATATCAGCAAGTCCGAGTTCACGGTACCGTTCGTCTGCGGCGCCAAGGACCTCGGTGAAGCGCTGCGCCGCATCCAGGAGGGCGCATCCATGCTCCGCACGAAGGGCGAACCGGGCACGGGCAACATCGTCGAAGCCGTCCGCCATATGCGCCTCATAACGGGCCAAATCCGCAAAGTGCAAAACCTGTCGAAGGACGAGCTGTATCATGAAGCCAAGACGCTGGGCGTGCCGTACGACCTGCTGCTCGGCGTTCACGAGACGGGCCGCCTGCCGGTCGTCAACTTCGCGGCCGGCGGCGTAGCGACGCCTTCCGACGCGGCGCTGATGATGCATCTGGGCTCGGACGGCGTCTTCGTCGGCTCCGGGATCTTCAAGTCCGATAGCCCGGAGAAGTTCGCTCGCGCCATCGTCGAAGCGACGACTCACTACCAAGACTACGAGCTGATCGCCCGCGTGTCCAAGAACCTCGGCACGCCGATGAAGGGCATCGAGATCTCCAAGCTGGACCCATCCCAGCGCATGCAGGAGCGCGGCATCTAAGACGCGTCTTCCCCGCGTAAGGGGTCACGGATCGGGCGGCTTCGCGACGGCTTACAGAGCCGCCTGCGGAGCCGCCCCGATTGGTTTCAGTCGGGGATCGGATTATCCCCTCTTACCCTCATCGGAGGGAATCGAAGCCGGCGGCAGCCGGGAAAGCAAAGGACGGGAAAGCGATGAAAATCGGAGTGCTGGCCCTGCAAGGGGCGGTAGCGGAGCATATCCGCAGCATCGAATTGGCCGGCGGCGAGGGCGTGGCCATCAAACGCGTAGAAGAGCTGGCCGAGATCGGCGGCCTCATCATACCGGGCGGCGAGAGCACGACCATCGGCAAGCTGATGCGCAAATACGGCTTCATCGAGGCGATTCGCGAATTCGCGGCGTCCGGCAAGGCGGTATTCGGCACCTGCGCGGGCCTCATCGTGCTGGCCGAGCGGCTGGAGAGCGGAGAGGAACCGCATCTGGGCCTCATGGACATGACGGTGGCGCGCAATGCGTTCGGCCGTCAGCGGGAAAGCTTCGAGACGGACCTCGACGTGAAAGGGATCGAAACGCCGCTGCGGGCCGTGTTCATCCGCGCGCCGCTCATCACGCAAGTCGGAGACCAAGTGGACGTCCTGTCCTTCTACAAGGACGAGATCGTCACCGCGCGGCAGGGCAACCTGCTCGCCTCTTCCTACCATCCCGAGCTGACGGACGACTACCGTCTGCACGGCCTGTTCCTGGACATGGCCCGCGAAGCCGCCGGGGCATGAGGACCATATCACCCTTCAATGGGAAAGGGGTTCAACCGTAACCATGATCGACGTTAGAGTGTTACGCAACGACTATGACAAGGTCGCGCAGGCGCTGCGCAACCGCAACGCCCCGGAGGAGCTGATCGCTTCCTTCCCGGCTCTCGACAACAAGCGGCGGGAGCTGCAGACGGAGAGCGATAACCTGAAGAACCGCCGCAACGTCGTCTCCCAAGAGGTCGCCAAGCTGAAGAAGAACGGCGGCAATGCGGACGAGCTCATCGCGGAAATGAAGACGGTCGGCGACCGGATCAAGGCCCTCGACGAGGAGCTGCGCGAGCTCGAGGTCGAGATCGACGCCCTGCTGCTCGCCATTCCGAACGTGCCGCACGAGAGCGTGCCGGTCGGCGCTTCCGAGGAAGATAACATCGAGCTGCGACGGGTCGGTGTACAGCCTTCGTTTGCCTTCGAAGCGAAGGCGCACTACGACATCGCCGCCGAGCTCGATATTCTCGACTTCGAAGCGGCGGCCAAGGTTACCGGCTCGCGCTTTGTTTTCTACAAAGGACTCGGCGCCCGCCTCGAGCGCGCGCTGATCAACCTGATGATGGACCTGCATGCGGACGAGCACGGCTACGAAGAGATCCTGCCGCCGTACATCGTCAACCGGGACAGCCTCGTCGGTACCGGCCAGCTGCCAAAGTTCGAGGAGGATCTGTTCAAGGTCGCGAACACCGAATACTATCTCATCCCGACCGCCGAAGTGCCGGTGACAAACCTGCACCGCGAGGAAATTCTGAGCCCTGAGAACTTGCCGCGCAAGCTCGTCGCCTTTAGTGCGTGCTTCCGCTCCGAGGCGGGCGCGGCCGGCCGGGATACCCGCGGGTTGATTCGCCAGCACCAGTTCAACAAGGTGGAGCTCGTGCAGCTTGTCGACCCCGCGACGTCCTACGAGACGCTCGAAGCGCTGACCGGCCACGCCGAGCGCGTGCTGCAGGTGCTTGGCCTGCCGTACCGCGTGCTCGCGCTGTGCACGGGCGACATGGGCTTCGCTTCGGCGAAGACGTACGACCTCGAGGTCTGGCTGCCTAGTGCTGACGCGTACCGGGAGATTTCGTCCTGCACCAACTTCGAGGACTTCCAGGCTCGCCGTGCCGGCATCCGCTTCCGCCGGGAGCCCGGCGCGAAGCCCGAGCACGTTCATACGCTGAACGGGTCCGGCCTCGCCCTCGGCCGCACCGTGGCCGCCATTCTCGAGAATTACCAGCAAGCCGACGGCACGGTCGTCGTGCCGGAAGCGCTGCGCCCGTACATGGGCGGAGTCGAACGGATCGCGCCGCGCAGGGGTTGATCATTGTTTTGAGCGTGTGATATGATTACGGAGCAGGTCCGGCTCCCCCGGGAGCATGGAGACTGCCCGTCATCTTGGAGAGATACCGAAGCGGTCATAACGGGGCGGTCTTGAAAACCGTTAGGGTGCAAGCCCACGTGGGTTCGAATCCCACTCTCTCCGCCATAGAAGCAAATTCGACCGATTCCTGTATCACGGG
>NZ_JAJFOW010000077.1 GCF_020731285.1 Cohnella baijiui | reverse complement strand
TTGATGAAGCGGACGCGTCCCCACTACCCGCAACCCATGCTCGAACTATCCCCGTACAGCTTGTTATCGCATTCTGATTCAAATATTCTATAATTGCTGAAGATTTTGATGTAACTTCTCTGCTTGTGTACAAATACTTCGTAATTCATCTCATTTTTGAAGTACTTCCGGTATTAATTTTTCTCTATATGTTGACTGATTTTTCTTTGGCTTGCCTTCTTTTCTCTTTATCAACTTATATTGAGGACTTGAAATTATATACTCAGGTTGTTGAATACATTCAATATATTGTGATGGAGGGTTATGGTGCGATGAATCAAATACTGCAAGTATCCAACCTTCAGTATTGTCACTTGGAATGCAAAATATAATACGACCCATTAGATCTTGTACATTCAACGCTAAATTAAGTTTATTTTCGAGCTCAATAACCGTTGCTTCTGCTTCAGGACAAGGTCTTGCACAATTAATCTCTTGATCTCTAGAAATATCAGCATCTATATGTATGATTAGTACATCAATTGCAGGTGTCATATTGTTCATATAAAAGAAAATACCGGGATCAGCACCGAATTTCTCACACCACGAGAATACTCCTTTCCAACCTCCTCCATGCACCCCAAACCCCTCGGTCGCAGAAAGATCAGGTTGTAATGGAAGAAATCGATGCTCACCTGGCACAATCTTTTGAATGAGTTGAGTTATAAGCTCAAAATCAGTTGGGCCTTCGGTCACTAAACCAAATGTAATATCCCTCATATATTAGGAACACCACCCAGCCATCCTGATGTCCATAATCTCGATAAACTGTTGCCTTCCTTTCCCTTGGCAAGAAGGTCATCGGTTATATTAATTCTGTTTATCTGGGTATGTCCCTTACTGTTTCTATCGACACTAAATAATCTAATTCGATCATCATTTAAATCTAGTCCATCTAAGACTAATGGATTATGTGTTGTAACGAAGCAAATTTTATTGTTCTTTATTGCTTGCTCACAAAATTTTGTTGTAACAGCTCTTGCCAGTCTGGGGTTAAGAGCTTGATCAAAATTATCAATTGCAAACATTGGAGGTGAGGCCTTATGCATCACTAAAGACAAGAGAAACAGAACATACAAAGATCCTTCGCTAGCATCATATGCCGTTAGTTCATTTCTACCTTCTCGCATAAACCGATCTGTAAATCGTATCGTCTTAGCTGTAACGGGGACACTAGATGAAAGCATTTCTTTTGTAGGTTTACCCACTTCTACCTGATTCACCCAATGCAATAGATCAAATAAATCTTCAAGATCTAAAGTCCCGAAGGTTTCCTCTTCCAAATTAATTAATTCGTTTACAGCATCAGAAAGTCTGCCACCTAACAATCCAACAGGCTCCCTTTGAAATGGATCAAGTTGAATTCCCCTTAAAGTAGTTGTATTCGGAGTGAATATGCAATAGTCTTTAAAAACTTCGTATAAATCATTGGCATATCCTTGACCATTCTTAGTCCTAATTCCTTGTAAAAAAGAGAGAAGCCCTTTATATGCATCTATCTCTATTTCCGGAAAATTATCTAGTTTGTATTTAGAAGCCCTTGACCTCCCGAAAACCTTTCTATTATTTTTCTTCAAGATTTCGGAATGGTACTCCCAAGATGGCTTCGGTTTTTCTATAGGATTATTTAAATTCACTTTATATTGCCAGTTAACTTGATCAGCACTCCAACTTCAAACTCAATATTTAAAGGAATCCTTTCCTGATCTTTAAACGATGATTTGTATAGAGAAGGTGTGCCTAACCTCACGCCTTTGTTATTTAGAATTGAATCATCAACTTTATCAGAAATAGCAGAACTCAAGACACCAATAGCCTCTAATACAGCACTTTTCCCACATACGCCTCGCGGTCGTACAGCCAGAAGTCGCGATTCACCCGTCGGCCGTCCTCCAGCGCGAAGCCCCAGAACTGGACCGACGAAGCACCCTTCTGCGCGCGAAGACCAATGCCTATCGTCTTATGCAGCCGTTTCTCGGCGTGATAGAATTCCAGCCAGACATAAGCGATTCTCCCAGCATGTTCCCCTTCGCCGAGCAAGTAATATTCGATCTTCCGGTCTCGGGAGCCGAACGGATCCAGCCGATGCGGGCGCTTGTCCCCGTCCAGCACAAGCGGCAAGAAGCTCTGCATTGTCACCGACTTGCCGGCTCCGTTCGTGCCGCGCAGAATGAGGCGTCCCGCCTCCAGCTCGAATTCCTCGTTCTCGTAACACCAGAAGTTGAACAGCCCCGCTCGCGCCATTTCCCATCTCGTTTTCGTTTTTTCGGCCTGTTCCCTCACTCGCGCTTACCCCCCGTCCATGCTTTCCTGATAATATCCGTTCCACCTCGAGACGATCGGATACACGACGAACCGGCTATCATCGCGCCAGCCGCCGAGGCTCCATTCTTCCATATGTGCCGCCAGTTCATCCGCGAGCTGGGATGCCGACAGTTCGCGATGCTCCTTGCTCCAATAGTCCTGATAGTCAGACTTCAGCTCCAGCAGCGCCTGCTCCAGGTCACTTCGCGTCAACACGATCGTTCCGTCGTCTTCCAGCACGTAGCCGGCATGCTCCCGCTGCTGCTTGCGCCGAAGCTCCCCCGCCAGCAGCAGCACGAGATCCGAAATCGCCGCCGGCGTTGGGAACAACTCCCCTTCAAACGACAACTCAGGGTAGAAGAATAGCAGCCCTTCCCGGTATCTCGTCCCTTCGAGTCCGAACATCCTCTGCAATTGATCCGTGAGCGAGCGGCGTTGCGTCTGCACGTACCGCAGCTCCTCGGCGTCCCAATGCCGGTCGTGCACGACCGGCTCAAGCAGCAATCGCCGGTACACCCGATGCCGCAGGCGGCGAAGCCTGCCTTCTTCGGTGTCGGCATAAGCGACCAGCTCGCTCATTCCTTCAAACCGCTCGCTGCGGCGCAGTTCGTCGGGAAATTGCCTTAGAACGTAGCGCGCAAAGGGCGAACATTCATACAGCACGTTGCGGCTCTCGTCGCTCGCCCAGTCGCCTTCGTCTCCGTCCACCGCAATCAGCACGCCGAGCTGCTTCATTTTTTTGAGTGCCCGCACCATGGATAGCCGATGATAATAGTTGTCCCAGGCCACGGCAATGCTCGCTCCGAGCATCTGCTCACGGATCTGCGTTACCATGTCTGTGAGTAGGAATTGGTCCATCTCCGTTTTGCTCTCCAGGAACCACAGCCCGTAGGCGAAAAAAGCATAGTCCCGCGTCTCCCGGAACTCGCGGAAACCCATCCACGGCTCGGCCTTGAGCGGCGCCTTGTCCAGCTTGGCCATCGTCCGGGTAAGCAGCAGCGAAAAGCCCGCGTATTCCGCAAACCAATCGCGCAACTCCGCGTACTGGTCCTTGATCCAGTAGAACAGCTCCGCGTTGTCTTCCTTCGTCACCCAGGGACGGTTAAGAAGCACCTGAGCGCAGAGACGACGGCGCTCGTCCCACAACGCCGCGTCGGTGCGGCCCTGCTGCCGCATCCGGCGGATCGCCCATGACTTCGCTCCTCCTCTAGACATACTGCATCGTCCCCTCACGAATGAACGCAAGCCGATAATTCGGAAGCGCCAGCTCCCCGTCTTCGCAGAGCAGCAGCGCTTCGGGCTCTTCTTTGCGCGGCTGCTCCAGCCGAACTTCCGTGCCGTCCGCGGCAATGAACGACCGGCTCGCGCTCGCCGTACAACGGCCAATCCACTGCAGTAGCTGCAGCCGCTTCTTGGCGGTCAGAACGCCGAGCTCGCCAATGCGAATCTCGCCCTGCCCCGCCAGCTGTTCCAGAAAGACCGCCTCTTCCTCCAATTGGCGAGCCACCTGCTCGCGATAGGCTTGCCGCTTCTCGTCCGAACGCCGGACCGGCTCGATGCCGGTCTTCTCCACTCGCCGCCGGCTGCGGCTGCGAATGGCTCGCAGGTTCTGCGGCTCCTGCCACATGGACCGATCGGCCCGGTCCGTTTCCCGCTCGTCTTCTCCCTGCAAATGACGGCTCGGGAACAAGCCGAACGCATACGCCGCGAGCCGATGCGCGTCCCGAATATCATCAAGCTGGGCGAACCACCCGCCGAGCGTCTCCAGATCCTTGCGCCGGCTCAGTCCGGAGCGGCGGCGCTCCTGCAGCCGGATCGCGCTGCGGACGACCTTGGCGATCGTCTCCTTCGTCGCCCGCTCGAGCAGCACGAGCTCGCTCGGCTCGCGCGTATCGCCGATAAACCAGCGGTACAGATTGGCCCAGCTTTGCAACTGGTGCTCCGCGATCTCCTCGGGCGAGTGGCCCTCCTCGATACGCGGCTTGCGCAGCTCGTCCCGCATGACTTCCTCCAGGTATAGCTCGCGGACCGAATCGGTGATCTGCTGCAGCCTTCCTTCGATCAGGTAGGCGCTTCGCTGCAGGCTTTTGACGAAGTGCTGCAGGTAGTCCGTCAGCGTCTCCTTCATCGCCAGGAACGCGTCCGTCGCCATCATCTCTTCCGCTTGAATCGAATGCATGCTCGCGATGAAGTCGGCCGCGTTTTCGTGCATCGTCTTGAAGGCATGCTGCAGCCTGTCCCAGCAGGCGAGCGCCTCGCCGGGCTCGAAGCGATCCACGTTTAGCCGGATCTGCTGCAGGCATTCCGCGATCGTATCGAAGTACGTCGTCTCCAAGGAACCGCCGTAACCTTTGATCTTCTCCAGCGTCTCCAGCATCCGCTCGATTTCGATCGCATAGGGAGTGAGCAGGTACTGGCTTTTCTTCCGCATATATTCTTCAAGCGTGAGCGCGCGCCCTCCGTCATGACGGGACGCGAGATTGCCCCACTCCTTCAGCCGCTCCAAGTCCTGCTGGCACTGCTCCAGCGTATAGCCGTCCAGTACGTCCCAAGCCGCCACTCCCGCATGCACGTCCTCCGGGCGCAGCCAGTAACGCAGCCGCTGGTATTCTTGATACATAAAACGCATGACGGCGCGATACCGGGCCACATTGTCCGCATTCAAGTAGCTGAGCTCCGGTACGCTGCGCAATGAGGCGCCGATCGATCGGCTGTTCATCATGCCACCCCCGTTATTCTATTACCCCTATCCTACCGGAAATGTTCGACTCGTTTCTACAAGAATTATTTAGCCGACAGACTAAACGGGAATTTGTACGACCTTGCCCGCATTCATCCGATCATCGCCTTCCTTTCGATAGAATCGTACAAATGTTTGCTTTTCTCCAATCATGCAAGCTCGGCAAAATACTGAATAAACGTTTCAAAATCGAACGGAACTTCTTCCGCCTCCCGCTCATCAACATAGGGCCGGCCCTTCTCATCCACCGAGGTATAATACTGTAATGGGGTCTGGGGTGGAACTGTATTGTAGAGACTATCCCGATCGGCGAACAGCTCCATTTCCTCCCAAGTAATGCCGTACGGAAATCCCCAGTTTGTGTATCCGACAATGACTGCAAATGTCTCATCGGATTCTAAACGGCTGAATGGTTCCTGCTCTTGAAGCCGCAGCTGTCTTTTCTTTTTGCGATCTTTTCTGGCTTTTAAAGAAGCTGCCGCACTTGCTAGCGCTCTGCGAACGACTTCATCGGATAAGGATATGCCCAACATGCGCAGCTCCACAATTGCCGTTCCCGTGTCAACCCCATAATGCTTGCTGTAACCACGTATGTACTGCTTGCCATTATATTTTTTGAGCCAGCTCACCGCCGATTGCAGCCGGCCTTGCCGGTTCATTCGCTTGGCCCGCGGTGTGTTCGGCTTCTTCTTTTTCTTCTTCCCCAAAAGTGAGCCTCCTGCCAATCCAACAACCTTATTCTATCGTTTAAATTTGGCCGTTATCCGTGCAACGCGGACACCTTTCCGGAAATCGCAATCCTTCACTCGAATAATGATCTGGATTCGTTTCATCGAACAAATAAGGATAGCCACACTTCCGGCAAGCCAAAAATATCGGATCCTGTACCCTGATCAACAGCGATTGTGCCCGCTCGCGCTTGAGCCGCTCCCAATCTGAATCATCCATTAGACGGCGACGATTAAGCGCATCAATCACCTTTCGGATCTCCGCCTGCACTTTCTTAAAATCGATGCCTTCCCATAAAGTCAAAAACGGAATGTACTTCGTATTCCCGGTGCATAATATTTTGTACAAGAATAAGAGGATCATGCCCCGGTTGCGTTCCTTCAAATACTCCATGCTGATCGGAGTGATTTCGCTCTCGATCCAGCGATCCCACTCCTGCAAAAATTCTTCCGCATGCCGCTCCCTTTCGATCACCCATCCGAGCGGAGAAAATACAATCATGGGCAGTTTGCCCCGCTTTTCTGTATCCAAATAACCTGTAGCAATCATTCGATTCACTTTGTCCATAATCTCTGCCAAGGCAAGATCCTTGTAGAATCCGTATGAAGGATTCCGATCCAATCCCAGCTCGAGCAGCTTGCGATCCTTCGAACCTTTCAAAATCTTCGACAGAAGCGTCCGTCCGCCAGTTGCGATGATATCGTCGGCGGCCCGAAGAATGACCCGTATTTCAGGCTCCGGCAATAATGGAATCCTTCGTTTCATTCGTTTGTTTATTCCCTTCCGCCGCGCCGGGCATGTATTTCATTCCACAATATATCAATTGTCTTGGTATAATGAACATAATAAATGATCGAATGGAGGGGTATCCATGGGCAGAACTAGCACCGGAATTTGTATAAGCTGTGAGAAAGAACTTAGCAAGATGACCGTCGCGAAGCATTTGAAAAACTGCCCGGAACGGTCCAGGGATGACGGGAACGAACGATTATTCCTGATCAGTGTACAGAGCCGTTCGCCGGAGTACTGGCTTTATCTCGAGGCAAGCGCTGACTCGACGTTAAAGCAGCTGGATCACTTTCTGAGGGACATTTGGTTGGAATGCTGCGGTCACATGAGCTTGTTCATCATCGAAAATCAAACTTTTTCCTCCGACCCGGACCAATCTTATGGCGACAAAAGCATGCGAGTCAAACTGCGCGACTTGCTGTATAAAGGCATGTCCTTCCGGCACGAGTACGATATGGGGTCGACAACCGAACTGAAGCTGAAGGTAGTCGAGGAAAGGCTTGGGGCCAATCGCGCTGCTCCCGCAATCGAACTTCTCGCCCGCAACTCGGCTCCTGTTATCTACTGCGACGAATGCGGTACTGCAGTTGCGGAAAACGTGTGTTCAGAGTGCCAGTATGACAAGTCTGGATGGTTGTGCGAAGCTTGTTCGGAAGCGCATGAATGCGGAGAGGAAATGCTTCTTCCGGTTGTAAATTCTCCGCGTGTAGGTGTATGTGGATATACAGGGTAACATGTCGAAGACTTCCTCTATCCATCGCCTGATTCAGCGGCAAGCGAGAACGCGGCTTAACAAATTACTATCATTATGTCACGGATCCAAACTCGTCAATAAAGAGTTCAACATCCAAGTTTTTCGCCTTTTGCGCACAGCAGAATTTAAATTTATTTCCGCTGCCGCATGGGCAGAGAGCGTATACATTGGATAGGCTGAGCTTGCCAAATAACGCCTCCTCCAGGTTGTCTAAATCCTCGGGATATCCAATTTCAATCGAGCAAGGAATCTGGAATCTTTCGCATACCTTGGTCAATCTCGCAGCTCTCTCCTCCGACTCAGCTCGAATTTGTACAAGATGATCAATCGAGATGGATCCCGCCTTTGCATTTCCCGACGATATCCGATTTCTATGTTCTTTCAACGCTGTATTCTGCGTTCTCTCCTCTTTCGGAAGCTCATTCTTCCTGTGCTGCATGTACATTTCTGCCAACGGATAGAACGATTCCCGATCCTCCGGAAAAATCTCCAAATCCCGCGACTCTATTAGATGATTTTCCTTGGACGAGGCTGTTTCCTTGAAGGCAGGAAGCAAAGCCAACTCTTCCCTTGTCGGTAAAAACGGTATATTTTTATTAGAAACCATATGGATCTCGAACAGGTCCTGCAAGCACGCTGATAACATCTCTCTTAGCTTGAGCGCCGTCATTTCTTCGTATCGATCTGCATGAACGAGCGCCATTCTGCTGTGGTATGCGGAATTTTCCAAATCCCCGATTTGATACAGCAAACTTCCCAAGGAATAATGAGACTCCACTTGAGACGGATCCATCTGTAGGGACTTCTCGAACGCCGCAGCAGCAAGTTCGGGCCTCCCTCCACTTTGATAAAGATTGCCCAGCTTGTTCCACAACAATCCATTGTTGCCGTTGTCCATTAGTTTGGCTAAGAGAGCATCCTCGGCATGCGTTGCCCATTTGGGCAGTGAGCCGTCATATAATCGGATTTCTCCTTCTATATAACCTGTTCGCTTATTCTTTCCTTCATCAAGAAGCCTCGTTAATAATCCAAAGATAAAAAACGGATCCTTAAACTCCCACTCTCCTGCACCGTTGCAAACCTTGCACCGAAAATAGCCTGTTGATTGGACGTAGTTCAAGGCTACTTGGTAGTTCAGTTCGTTCGTCGACGTTGCGTTCTTTTCCTTCATCCAGCGTTCCATATTGAAGGCTATAAGGCCCAGATCATATTTACCTTGGCACCCGCAATGTCCGCAGATCAGATTCTCGCGGCGGGAGGCTGCTGGAAGATCAATTCTTTTCTTGTACTTGATAATAGACTTGGTCAGCTTTCCCGGAAGTAAAGATAAATCAGGGCTCGGCGGAATATCAATCATAGCTTATCCGGTTAATGCGGCTATTAATAAAGGATTTATGCCGTAATGCGACGACTTGGCCATTTCAGTCATTACCGCCTTTCCTTTGTAGTTTGGATAAGGGTTATAGGTTTATTAGCTCCTCCCGAAATCCAGGCTTGTTCGGATCCCGGTTTGCAAGTACAGAAAATAAGGAAGTTCAAAATTGTTGTCCAAGTAAGCATCAATAATCTCGTCCACAAGTTGTACGGTGTTGCTAGATACCAAACCCCACGCACCAGAACCCCAAGATGCTTATAATGGCGAGAGAAGGTTATTCAACAAAGCGGCTGGCTTTCATGTTGGTGGAGGCGAGGGGAGGCGAACGAGCGTACCTATCTCCGTTCCCGGCTACAGCAATCTTAAAGCAAAAGAAGTTAACCAGGTATAAGCTGGCTAACCTCATAATCCGTGTTAACTTCTCAGAAATTCAAGCCTTTTCTTCCAAATCTCATTGGCGAACGACCCGATCCAAATGAGATGACTGTCCGCCGGGCTTTCGAACAACTCGAAATTCGGCAGTTCTTTGGCAAGTCTATCGGCATGTTCGAACGTCACCACTTTGTCATTTCTCGTGTAGAAGCCTAAAACGGGCGTAGAGATTTTGCTTAAATCGACGATTTTGTGATCCAGATCATTGATGAATCCCGTGCCCGATTGCGATGTCCGAATCATGTTCTTCACGAATTCAATGTCTTCCCGGCTCATTCTTTGCAAGACTTGATAAACCGGGAGCTTAGTCAATTGTTTCATCATCGTTCTGACCATGAAATTCGGAAATGTTGCCAATAGTCCTTTGGTGACCCGCCATGTGACCTTTTCAGCCGAACCGAACAGCTTTTTGGCTCCTTTTTTAAGCTTATCGTCCCACTCGATGGCTACTGCGTTTTCCATGATCAGCTTCTTGACACGATCGGGATATTGATAAGCGAATGCCAGGCCGGTTGGACCGGCGGCAGAGATGGCGATGAGATCGACTTGATCGATATGAAGCTTATCCAATAACTTAGCCAATGTGTCGGCCGATTCCTCGGCGCTCCGGCCAGCTTCGTCGGAAGTATCGTCGTAACCGGGCCTTGAAGGGGTTAATACGGTAAAGCCATAGTCCTTTAACTTCTCGTGGGAGAGCCTTGTCTCTCTGCTGCAATGACCGCCGTTTAATACGACAACCACCGGTCCTGTCCCTTCAATGCGGTACTCGACACGAGCATAATCGATCTGGACGAGAGTCATGATGAACGCCTCCATCCGCTATCTTTCCACTATTATACCTTTGCTTTATCATCCTATTAAATGAAAAGGGCGGGGGAGGGAGGGAGTCTCTTGCTCCGTCCGTGCGGAATCGGAGACAGGGAAACTCCCGACTCGCCAACCATGCAAAAACCCCGACCTCATGCGGTCGGGGTTTTACATGGTGGAGGCGAGGGGAGTATATGATTCTCGATTGAACTTGCTGACGAGGCTTACTCGACGAAGCAGAGCGCAGCGGAAGAATCAGATGCCGTGCTCGTTGCTATTCCCCACAAAGAGACCACAAGCTCCGAAGCTTATTCCGAATACTTTGCGGGGTCCCCATCTGTCGCTCCCTGCGCGCGGTCGAACCCCTGTCCTCCTTCGGATTCGGGGCAACACCCCCTCGCCCACAAAAAAACACTGACCTCATGCGGTCAGTGTTTTTATGGTGGAGGCGAGGGGAGTATATGATTCCTGATTGAATTTGCTGACGAAGCCTA
>NZ_JAJFOW010000076.1 GCF_020731285.1 Cohnella baijiui | reverse complement strand
ACGCACATTAGCGCTCGAGCGGCACTTTCGGCGAATGTAGGTAGTTTACATACGCACATTGGCGCCGGGGCGGCACTTTCGGCGAATGTAGGAGTCCTCGACTCCCTCTTTCCCCAATTCCCCCGCTCCGCCGCCCATGTAGGAGTCCACGACTCCCTCTTCGCCCAATTTCCCCGCTCCACCGCCCATGTAGGAGTCCACGACTCCCTCTTCGCTCATTCCCCCATATCAGCGAAAGAAAATTAAAAAGCAGCCTCCCGCGGACGGATAGGCTGCTGTTTCATGCCGTGCTGGCGTGCGAAACGGAGGATGAAGCTTCACTCACTCCGCTTCCGATTCTTTGCCGAACCGGCCGAGCCGGTCGAGGGTCATCTTGTAGCCGTCATTGCCATAGTTGAGGCACCGCTTCACGCGGGAGATCGTCGCCGTGCTGGCCCCCGTCTCCGCTTCGATCTGGTTGTAGGTCTGCCCTTTGCCCAGCATCCGCGCCACTTCAAGCCGCTGCGACAGCGATTGAATCTCGTTGACCGTGCACAGATCGTCGAAGAATACGTAACATTCCTCCACGGACTTCAGTGTCAGAATGGCTTCGAACAATTGGTCGATCGACTTGTCATTCAGCTTCTTCAGCTGCATCTAATAGGCACCTCGGTTCATCGCTTGTAAAGCCGTCTCTTTCATTGTACTAAGTTTCAAAAGGTACTTCAAGCGTCACCGTATTCACGCTTCACAGAGGTAAAATCGGTAAAATGGGCGGGCAGGCGTCCATTCGGATCTCCACCGTGATACATACCCTATAGCATCGAACGCCGGCATAGGCACGCCATGCCCAATGAGCTGGGCAGGCGCCGGCGATTCTTCAGCCAAAGGGTGTGACAACATGAACGAACCGCAACTTCCGCAATCGCGCAACTTTAACGGCGGATTCGGAGGGCAGGCCGGATTCGGGAGTCCGGCTGCCGGCGGTTTTCCCGGGATCGAAACGGTCTCAGGCCCGCCCGCCTTGTTCGGGCAGGTTCCGACCGGGACGACGACGGTGCTGCCCACGCAGGCTGCCGCTGCCACGCCAGCCAAGGGTCTGTCCGGTCTGCTCAACTTCAAAAACCTGAACGACGTGAAAAACCTCATCGACCGGATGGGCGGTCTCGACGGCATCCTCTCGAATATCGGCAAAATCCAGAAGGTCATGTCGTCGGTCCAACAGGTCGCCCCATTCATCAAGCTGCTCCTGAAAAAAGACAAATCGAAAGATGACGACGAGGTCGAATACCGGCCGAGACGCCGCAGACGCCGCCGCAGCTCCCGCCGGCGCTCCCCATCGTCGGGACGCAAGCGCTACGCGCGGCGCAGACGCCGGCGCTAACCTCTCTCCCCGCCAGGCCGCGGTCCGGCACCATGGGCCTGGCGGGGATGCGGGCATGTTCGCAGCCGCCCGGCTGCTCGTGCGCGCTTGCCGCTTTCCCCTACTTTTTCGCTCCGCAAAGGCCGATTCCTGCTTTTTCCAACGCTTTTATTTCCTCATTTTGCGTCTTTTCGTCGCGATCGCCCCGATGCAGGCCTATAGCCCCCGCCGCGACGCGGCGGCTTCGGGCTTTCGCGCGTTAGCACGATGCACCGCCAGCCGCGCAAAAGGCGCCGAAGCATCACGCCTCGGCGCTATATGATTACGCTTCGTAATCCTCGAACGGATCGTCGATGACGACCAGGTGCGCTTCGGCATCGCTGACGCCGGTATACAGCGTAGCCTTGCCGTCGTCCTCCCGCATCAAGCCTCCGCTGAAGAGGACATCCTCTAGGTCGGGTCGCTTGGCCGGGCCTTCGGGGAACAAGTTGCGCGTGGCGATCAACTTGATCGGCGTATGCTCCCTCGTCTCGGGATCGAGCATAAAGGTCATCGGATAATAATGCCGGATATTGCCGTCATCCATCCAGGCGATGTGGCCGAGCACGCCGATCTTGCCGTTGCTAAGCAGGTGCGCCTCGTTGGCGCCGCCCCATTCGACCTTCAGGAACTGATGCTCAAGCACTTCCGCCTCCGCCATTACCTGTTCGGTCAGCTCGTCGAGCTCGCCGACCTCGGTATAGCCGATCATCGCTCTCGCGTCTCCGACCGGCATCGGGCGGGTGAAGACGCCGATGCGGCCATTCGCCAGATCGACGAGGCGGATATCCTTCATCGTCAGCGGGCCTTTGGCGAAAGGCACGAGATCGCGGATGCGGGAGCCTCGGTAGAAGACGGTGCGCCACGACGTGACATAGTGCGGATCGTCTCCGTCAAAGTAAACCTCCACCCCGCCGAAGACGAGCTCGCCGCGGATGAACGCGACGAACGGATCCTGCAGTTCGAAGACGGGCGCCCCTTCGCGGGGAACCCACTTTCCGTGGCGTTCGACAAAAAACATGACGACGGACCGCTCGCTGGTCCGGTCTTCGACCCGCCCCGCGATGGTCCACTCCCCTTCGTCAAGGAAGGGAGCCGTTATATTGTAGACGTCCCGTTTGCCGACGCCGGTGAAGATGAGCTTCTCGCCGCGGCAATCGACGCATTTGAGCCGGAACTCCTTCAGCAGTTCCACGCATGACTTGGCTTGTTGTGCGGATGCTTGCATGAGCGTGAATTCCTCCAAACTCCGTCCCGTCAAGAGCAAACGTATCGCTTCTATATTGTAATGTGGAAACGGCAAAGATGACCAATGCGCAAGGGCCCATTTTTAGTGAAAGAGGCTAAGGACCGCATAAATCAATGCTGCCAGCACCGCCGCGATCGGGATCGTGACGACCCAGGCGACGACGATCCGGCCGGCCGTATCCCAGCGCACGCTGGAGAACCGCTTGGCCGCGCCTACGCCGAGAATCGACGAGGTGATCGCGTGCGTCGTGCTGACCGGCAGATGCGTCAGCGTAGCGGAGAAGATGACGGCCGCGGAACCGAGGTCCGCGGAGAAGCCGTTGATCGGCTCGATCTTGAAGATCTTCGTGCCCATCGTCTTGATGATCTTCCAGCCGCCGACGGACGTGCCGAGCGCCATCGCGAGGGCCGCGGACACTTTGACCCATAGGGGCACCTCGAGATGATCCTGGATGCCGGCGGAGACGAGCGCCAGCGTAATGATGCCCATCGCCTTCTGCGCGTCGTTCGTCCCGTGCGTGAACGACTGGAGCGCGGCCGTCAGGATCTGCCCGGTCCGGAAGCCCTTGTTCACGTAGCGCGGACTGGCATTCGCGAAGACGTGCTTCAGCACGAACATAATTATGTACCCCATTATGAACGCGATGATTGGCGAAAGGACCAGGGCGAGCACAATCGTCGAGAAACCGCCATAGTTGATGCCGTTCCAGCCTTCCGAGGCGACGGCGGCGCCGGCGAGCGCGCCGATAAGCGCGTGCGACGAGGAAGAGGGGATGCCCTTCCACCACGTGATGAGGTTCCAGATGATGGCGGCGATGAGGGTGGCGATAACGACGGTAAGCCCGTGCTCGAGCTTGAACGGATCGGTCACCTTGCCGCCGATCGTCTTGGCCACGCCGGTATACATGAGGGCGCCCACGAGATTCATGACCGCAGCCAGGATAATGGCGACGCGCGGCGTCAACGCGCGGGTAGAGACAGAAGTCGCGATCGCGTTGGCCGTGTCGTGGAACCCGTTAATGAAGTCGAAGCCGAGCGCTAAGATAACGATTAATACGACGATCCATGTCAAATGATCCATGCTGGTTTTTCATTCCCCGTCTAACGCGCAATTACGAATTGCGCATGATAATCGACTGAAGGGTATTGGCGACGTCTTCGCAAGCGTCCGTCGTCTCTTCCAGCCGTTCGTAAATTTCTTTATGCTTGATCAGCTCGATCGGGTCTGTGACGTTCTGGAACAGCGACTTGACGCTTTGCCGCAGGAGATCGTCGCCTTCATTCTCAAGCTCGTTCAATTTGACGCAGTGCGTTTGGATGGCAAGCAGCTTTTTTTGGCTCAGCAAATAGATCGCCGATTTGATCTCGACCGCGCTGCGGTGGAGAACGTCGCCGAATTTGCGGATAAACGTGTCGGGTTTGGAGATTTGGTACATATCGAAGCGGGATGCGCTTGCTTCAATGCCGTCCAAGACGTCGTCCAGCAGTTTGGTCAGTTCCATGATGTCTTCCCGGTCGATCGGGGTGATGAACGTCTTGTTGAGCTCCGTCAGGATAAGATGCGCGTACTGATCCCCGCGATGCTCGAACTCCTTCATTTCCTTGGAGAATGCGGCGACATCGTTCAGTTCCCCGTTCATGGCGGCGGCAAACCGCTCGACCGTTTCCAGGATCAGATCGGACATGTCCTCCAGCGTTTTAAAAAAGATATCCTTTTTCCGAAACACGCATAGCCCTCTTTCCCGCAAAGTAAATTTTACGCTGCCTTGACGTTGGATTGACGAACTTTACAAAAGTTAGCCACCACATATCTTATCACAGCAAGGACAGGCATGGTATAGGGGCCCGTGACATTTCGCCGTGGCATTTTCTTAAAGTTTGCGCCCGATCGACTCGGATTATTGCACGAAGTTACCGGAATTTTGAATTCCTCCCCGGCTTAGCCCCTCTTATACTGAAAAGGATGACCCCGACAAAAGGAGGAAATCGCGCATGTCCGACGCCATCCGGCGGTTCGACTTCGGTCCTGCCGAGCCGTCTCCCGGCTATATCAAGGTCCGGCCCGGCTGCGCCTACGATCCCCGGACCGGATACGGCTTCATCGCGCCGGACCGGGTCGCCTTCCGGGATAGGGGCGAGCCTGACGCGCCGAAGCGCGACTTCGGCATCCCGGTCGACGCGACATTTCGCTTGGACGTCCCGAACGACAGCTACATCGTCTCCCTGCTTATGGGCGATTGGATCGCCCCCGTCTGCACGACGTTGAAGACCGGCGCCGGACGGCTCGCCTTCCGCCATCGCCACGTGCCCGCGGGCCAATTCGCGCGCGAGACGTTCGCCGTTCGCGTGGAAGACGAGGGGCTCCGGCTTACCTTCTCGGGCCCGGCCCCCCGCGCGAACGTGCTCGAGATCGAGCCGGCGCCGGACCTGATCACCCTCCATCTCGCCGGAGACTCGACGGTCGCGGACCAGCCGGCGGAGGGCTTCCCCTATGCCGGCTGGGGACAAGTGCTTTCCTCCTTCTTTAAACACGATGTGGCGGTGGCCAACCATGCCCGGTCGGGACGCAGCGCCAAAAGCTTCGTCGAGGAAGGCCGGCTGGACGCGATCCTCCGCGAGATCCGGCCGGACGGCTATCTGTTCGTCCAGTTCGGGCACAACGACCAAAAACCCGACGAAGCGCGCCATACCGAGGCGGAGTCGACGTACCGGGACTATCTGAAGCGCTATTTGGACGGCACCCGCGCCCGCGGCGCCCATCCCGTGCTGCTCACCTCCGTCCACCGCCGCTACTTCGCCGGGGACGGGACGCTGCGCGACACGCACGGTCCCTACCTCGAGGCGGTGCGGGAGCTCGCCGCGCGCGAGGAGGTGCCGCTGATCGACTTGGCGGATATGAGCCGGTCTTTGTTCGAGAAGCTGGGGCCCGAAGAGACGAAGGATGTCTTCATGTGGAGCGCGCCGGGCGAGTTCCTGCATTTCCCCGAAGGCATCCAGGACAACAAGCATTTCCAGGAGCGCGGCGCGCTCGCGTTGGCGGAGCTGGTCGTCGGCCGGGTTCGGGAGCTCGTCCTTTGGCCGCTGGCGATGTATCTGAAGAGTTGAAACGCGGGGGCGTATCGCGCGCGTGCGTAGAAATCGGACAATCGGCGAAGACGGGCCAAATGAGCGAAAGAAGGAGTCCAGGACTCCTACATGGGGCGGCACATTGGTGCCGGGGCAACGCCTGGGCGGCGCTCACGATGGCGCGCGCAATCGAAATCGTGCCGGTCACGCATCCGTTCTTCATGGTCATCGAAGGCTCGCTGCGCGACCAGCTTAGCGCGCTCGTCCGGCTGCAGAACGAGAAGTCGGGCCTGTGGCACACGATTCTGGAGGACCCATCGTCGCCGCTCGAGACGTCCGGCTCCGCCGGCATCGCGACAGCCGTGCTGACCAAGGGGCGGCTGTACAACAAGTACGCCCAGCGCGCCATCGACGGCGTCCTCGCCACAATCGCCGCCACGGCACCGTCACCGGCGTCTCCGCCGGCACCGCCCTCATGGCCGACGCCAACGGCTACCACAGTGTGCCGGACAAGCGCATCCAAGGCTGGGGCCAAGGCCTCGCCTTCCTGGCCGAGGCGCTGCGGGTAAAGGCGAATCCTTATTGATGGGTTGGCGCAGCCCCTCGTCGACTTGACGAAGGGGCTGCTCTTGCACTGGCCCACTCCCCGCCGATGTAGGTAGTTTACATACGCACATTCGCCGCATGAGCCCACTCCCCGCCGATGTAGATAGTTTACATACGCACATTCGACGCATGAGCCCGCTTTCCGCCAATGTAGGTAGTCTACATACGCACTTTCGACGCATGAGCCCATTTCTCACCAATGTAGGTAGTCTACATACGCACATTCGTCGCACAAGCCCACTTTCCACCAATGTAGGTAGTCTACATACGCACTTTCGACGCATGAGCCCATTTCCCACCAATGTAGGTAGTCTACATACGCACATTCGACGCATGAGCCCGCTTTCCGCCAATGTAGGTAGTCTACATACGCACTTTCGCCGCATGAGCCCACTTCCCGCCGATGTAGGTAGTCTACATACGCACATTCGCCGCATGAGCCCGCTCTTCGCCAATGTAGGTAGTTTACATACGCACATTCGCCGCATGAGCCCACTCCCCGCTGATGTAGGTGGTTTACATACGCACTTTCGCCGCATGAGCCCACTCCCCGCCGATGTAGGTAGTTTACATACGCACTTTCGCCGCATGAGCCCGCTCTTCGCCAATGTAGGTAGTTTACATACGCACATTCACCGCACAAGCCCACTCCCCGCCGATGTAGGTAGTTTACATACGCACATTCGCCGCACAAGCCCACTTCCCACCGATGTAGGTAGGTTACATACACACATTGCCGTTCTTGCCCCTTCATGATGTTACCTTACCTTCTCGTTAGATCTGGAACGGCCAGCACAAACCCCATCTTCCTTCCCGTAGGGGACAACATGGCGCTCAAATATCCCTTCTCCTCCAGAGATCTCATGTGCACGATTGCCGTTCGGGGGTTGATATTCAACGCCTCTGCCACGACCCGCGGCGTCAGCATCCTCCCGTCGAACGTCTGATTGAAATGCAGGATCGCGCGCTCATGCACGCCAAGGGCTGTGGAGCCGTCGCCTGCCGCCGTCGTTCGGCCCCATTTGGCGAGCGCCAAGAGGAGCGTGCGCTGACAGCGGCCCGGCTTCTCCTTAATCCCGTCGCTCGTGAACCGCAGCAGCTTCCAGCCGTCGATCAGCATCTGATTTTGCCGCTCCCGGTCGTCGTCGAGTTGCCATCGGTTCGCATCCCGCGCGTGAGGGCCGAATCCGTCCGCCTCGATCGCGACGCGGAGTCCCTTCGACGGCAGATAGGCGTAGTCGCAAAACCGCGTCCTCCCGTTCAAATCGACAAACTCATACTCCGGCTGCAAAAACGCCAAGCTGCCCACCGCCGGCCACCAAACCTGCGACAGGAACAATTGCTCGAGATGTCCGTGCTTCTCCAATAGGCGCCTTTTGCGCTCTCCCCGACTATCCCGAACGGCGCGCTCCAGCATGCGTTGGTAAGCCGTTTCCCATGCCGCATCGACTTCCTCCATCTTCCCACTCCTCCATTGGCACAAAAATAAGCCGCCCGCCCGGACGATACCGGAGCGAACGGCCTGTTCTTCAGGACCTCAAACTATACAACGCCATTTTACCACAAAACGCGGTGAAACTTTCAATTCCAACCCAAGTGTTTCCATATCGTCCCCGCAACCTCACGCGATTCTTACGGAAAAATCCCGGAAAACGGGTGGAGGTCAAGCTGCTCCGTTGCGGTAACTGGTTGGTCCGTTCCAGGCGCTTTCCCCAGTCCCGCTCTCCACCTCCCGGGGAACTCGCCTGACCGGAAGGCCGATCCTTCAACTATACTTCACATGCTCCGAAAAAGCCGGCGTCGTCGGCACGACGTGATAGTAAGTGATACCCGGCACGAATTTCAACTCCCGGCCGTCCTTCACGAGCCGGACGATGTCGCCCGGCTTGCGCTCCCATCTGCAGGAGATGGCGTGTCCCTCCTGGATGAGGACCGCTTCGCCGCCGCTCGTCAGGTCGATTTCGAGCCGGCCGTAGCTGTCGTACGTTTTGTGTTTCGCCGACAGGACGACCAGATTCGCCGCGGTGAGCTGCTCTTTGTTGTTCAGATCGATATGCGGCTCGCCGTTGATCGACCGTTCGTACAGCCCCGTCGAAGCATCGTAATGATAGGAAACCTTGTAGTCCTTCATCTGAAACATGATCTCGACGTCAGAGGCAGCAGGCTCAGCCGACACGTCCGGCTTGGCATCAAAGGAGACGAACGGCACCGGCGCCGTCTCGGGGTACTTATGCTTGGCCGCCCCCTCTCTCAGCTTGGCGATCGTCGAGTAGAGGTTGTGCGGGGCTTTGCGCGATTTGTCCCGGTGGAAGTATGCGCCCGCGTTGTTGATCTCGTCGAGATCCGCTTTGCCGGAATGCTGCAGCAGCGCGAGCGCGTCGTTGCTCGCGCCGGCGTGCACGAGGACGCCGCCGTACCATTCGCCGATGTCGATCAAGTAAGGCCGGATGCTGCGGATCGGACCGACCGGCTCGTCGAACGTCTGGCTCTGGAAAATGCCCACGAGCCGCGTGATGCCCCCTTCGGCGAGAATCTCCCACACCGTGTCCGCGTGGGTCAAGCCGGACTGCGGGCGCGCGGCTTTGAAGTTGTTGATCATGATCGCGAGCGGCCGCTTCGTCACTTCCTCCTCCACGGGCAGGCCCGTGAGCGGCGCAAGGAAGGCGGCTTCAGGCGTATCCGGAGACGCGCTGGCCGTCCCCGTCGGCTCGGCCGAAGACGTCTGCGACGGCTCGGGCGCGACGGTCGGCTTCGAGCCGCCGCAAGCGGACAACGCAGCGATGCCCGCCGCCAGCGTCAGCGCCAGCGCGGCGCGCCGGGTATAGCGAGTGTGGAGCACATTCATCCCGTTTCCTCCGTCTGCTCGTATGCAAGGGCTGAGTCTTAGGTACTTAATCCCATTAAACCACAAACGCGGCCGGCTTGTCTCGGTTCCCCGGCACATCTTGCCGATGCTCCACTCGCCGCCGACCCTTTTGCCTCTGGCGGAACGCCGCGTCATCCGGTATAATGTAGCCATAACAAAAAGGCAATGTTACCGAAAGGTACAACCTCGGCAAGCAAGCGGGGGTTGTGCCTTTTTTGCGCTTGCTTGCGGCATCCTATCTCAGACAAGGAGTGTTTCCAAGCGATGATGTTAAAAGAAGCGATTTATCACCGTCCGAAGTTGAACTGGGCTTACGCCGCCGACAAACGGACGCTCCACCTCCGCGTGCGCACGAAGCGCGACGACGCCGTGGAAGTGAACGCGATCGTGGGCGACAAGTACGCGTGGGAGGAATCCCGTTGGACCGCGCCGATGCGCAAGTTCGCCTCCGACGCGCTGTTCGACTATTGGGAGACGGCGGTCGTGCCTCCGTACCGGCGCCTGCGGTATGCGTTTCATTTTCGGAATACGGACGAAGATCTCTATCTGACGGAAAAAGGGTTCGAAGACGCGCTGCCCGATCATTCCCTGGAATTCTTCGACTTTCCATTCCTGAATCCCGCCGACGTCTTCGCGCCGCCGAGTTGGGTGAAGGACGCCGTGTTCTATCAGATTTTCCCGGAACGGTATGCGAACGGCGATCCGTCGCTCGACCCGGCAGGCGTGGAGCCGTGGGGCGGCAAGCCGACGCCCGGCAACTTTTTTGGCGGCGACCTGAAGGGCGTGCTCGACCATCTTGACCATATCGAAAAGCTCGGCGTTAACGCGATCTACTTCACCCCGCTGTTCGAAGCGACGACCAACCATAAGTACGATACGCGCGACTATATGAAGGTGGACCCGCAGTTCGGCACGAACGAGCAGCTGAAGGAATTCGTCGACGCCTGCCACAAACGCGGCATCCGCGTCCTGCTCGACGCCGTCTTCAACCATGCGGGCAAGACGTTCGCACCCTTCGTCGATGTCCTCGAAAAAGGGGCGGACTCGCCTTTCGCGGATTGGTTCCACGTGCGTGAATTCCCGCTGCGCGTCGTGGACGGCATTCCGACGTACGAGACGTTTGCCTTCGAGCCGATCATGCCGAAGCTGAACACCGAACATCCCGAGGTGAAGAAATATTTGCTCGAAGTGGCGCGCTACTGGGTCGAGGAGATCGGCATCGACGGCTGGCGGCTCGACGTTGCCAACGAAGTCGACCATGCGTTTTGGCGCGAGTTCCGCCAGACGGTGAAGGCCGCCAATCCGGACGCCTACATCCTCGGCGAAATCTGGCACGACTCCATAATGTGGCTGCAGGGCGACCAGTTCGACGCCGTCATGAACTATCCGTTCACCAACGCGGTGCTGGACTTCTTCGCCAAGGGCAAACTCGACGCGGCCGGCTTCGCGAACGCGATCGGCAGCCAGCTCGCGGCCTATCCGCAAACCGTGACCGAGACGGCGTTTAACCTGCTGGACAGCCACGACACGCCGCGCCTGCTCACGCTGTGCGGCGACGACGAACGGCGGATGCGGCTCGCCGCGCTGCTGCAGCTGACGTTCCCGGGCGTCCCTTGCATCTACTACGGGGACGAGGTCGGCATGAACGGGGAGGGAGATCCCGACTGCCGCAAGTGCATGGTGTGGGAGCCGGAGGAGCAAAACGCGGGGCTGCTGCGCTTCTACAGCGAGACGATCGCCTTGCGCAAAGCGCACGAGGCGCTGCGCGGCGCGGAGATCGCGTTCCTGCAGGCGGGCGGCGGCAGCGACCTGCTCGTCTACGCCCGCGGCGCGGAGGACGGCGAGCGCTTCGTCGTTGCCTTGAACGCAGGCGACGCGGATGCGTCCGTCGCGGTCGTCGTCGGCGGCAGCGGCGTCTGGACGGACGCGTACACAGGCGCCGCCGCGTCCGTGAAGGCGGGCCAGCTGCACGCTTCGCTGCCGGCTTACGGCTACGCGGTTTGGCGGCGGGCGGGGAAGTAAGAAGGCAGGCAAGTTGGAAGGCAGGCAAGTTGGAAGGCAGGCAAGTTGGAAGGCA
>NZ_JAJFOW010000075.1 GCF_020731285.1 Cohnella baijiui | reverse complement strand
GGACACCGGAAGCCCAAGAGCAGTATATCTTCTCGCTCATAGCCGTTTGCGTGGCTGGGATGAGTCAAGTGCGGTAGATGTTACTGTACTTGGCCGTCTGAGAAGTCTTAGAGAGACATGAGAAGTATTATTTTCTGCACATATATATCCGACCGGCCGGCGGACCCTTTCGAGAAGTTGATGCTCCCCGCCCTTTCAGTTGCGGCGGACTTGCCCCGCCGAGCTTCCTTCCCGCCCTCCCGGAACGCCGCTCAGAAAAGTACTCCCCTACCCCCACAAGATCATGGCAGGCTGCGAATTACACACGAATGCCTCGCTTGAAAATAGCCAAATCCTTCCCTCTTAGCGATTCTTAGAAATTCAATGATAAACTTCTCATCTTGTTATCATCATTCTCATGCGCAGGAGTGGACACGATTGGCTACGGGCAATCCTACTCCCTCCTACATTGGCTACGCTTTCCGAGAGAACTTTTTTTTCGCTACGAACTGTCGCCTCCTCGACACGCCATGTCAGGTTGCATTAAAAATTACATTCGCGTCGTTAATGAATTCTAAAGTATCGGATGCCCCGAGGGGTTTATAGTGTGAGGGTGAGTAAGGCTTGGTACGGTTCGTCGCATCGACGTTACGATCCACAATGCGAAACCATCCAAACAAAAGAGATGCAACGAAACCATACAACAATAAAAGATGAATAGGCGTAGGAGGGAATCCATGTGTGTGGCATTATGGGCTATGTCGGCGGCAAGCCGTCCCAGCATATTTTGCTGAACGGCTTGAAGAAGCTGGAGTATCGCGGATACGATTCGGCCGGCATCGCCGTCTGTTCGGACCAAGGATTGAAGGTCGTCAAGTCGCAAGGACGCATCCGTGAGCTGGAAGACCGGCTCCAAGGCGAAATACTCGCGGGCTCGATCGGCATCGGCCATACCCGTTGGGCAACGCACGGGCGACCGTCCGATCTGAATTCGCATCCGCATACGGACAACGGCATGAAGTTTTCCGTCGTGCATAACGGCATCATCGAAAACTATTTGGAATTGAAAGATGAGCTCATCGCCCAAGGCGCTCAATTCGTCTCCGAGACGGACACCGAGGTCGTCTCCCACCTGATTGCCGCGCACTACGAGGGCGATATCGCCAAAGCCGTGCAAGCCGCGACGAAAAAGATGCGCGGAGCATACGCGCTGGCGGTGCTGTCCGCGCACGAGCCGGACAAGCTGGTCGCGGTGCGGCTTCACAGCCCGCTCATCATCGGGCTCGGCGAGGGCGAGCACTTCGTCGGTTCCGACATCCCCGCCATTCTGGAGCATACGCGCGACGTTTACATTCTCGACGACGGCGAGATGGCCGTGCTGACCAGAGAAGGCGTCACGCTCATGACGATCGAAGGCAATCTGATCGCCAAGACGCCGCTGCGCGTCAACTGGGATCTGGCCGTCGCCGAGAAGGACGGCTACGACCATTTCATGCTGAAGGAAATCCACGAGCAGCCCGAAGCATACCGGCGCGCGCTCGCCGGCCGTCTGCTCACCGGCTATCCGTGGGTGTATCTGCCCGAGCTGAAACTGAGCGCGGAGCGGCTCCGGCAGTTCCGCAACGTCCATGTCGTCGCTTGCGGCACGGCCTATCACGCCGGTCTCGTCGGTCAGGCCGCCATCGAGCGGTGGGCGCGTTTGCCCGTCCTGACGGACGTCGCTTCCGAATACCGGTATCGCCAGCCCCTGATCACGCCGGAAACGCTCGTTATCATCGTCAGCCAGTCGGGCGAGACGGCGGATACGCTTGCCGCCATGCGAGAGGCGCGCCGCCAAGGCGCCCACGTCCTGGCCATCACCAACGTCGTCGGCAGCACGGCGGCTCGAGAAGCGGACGATGTGCTGTTCACCTGCGCGGGTCCTGAGATTTCCGTCGCGTCGACGAAGGCTTATACGACGCAGCTGCTCGTGCTGTATTTGTTCGCGCTGCACCTGGCGTGCGCCAGAGGAACGCTTCCGGCCGAAGAGGTCGGTCCGATCGTCGAAGCGCTCGCGAAGCTGCCGGAACAGGCTGCGTTCCTGCTGGAAGACGCAAGCGGCGTCATATCCTATGCGCAATCGATCGCCTGGCAGGAGCATTTGTTCTTCATCGGCCGCGGCACAGACTATGCGCTCGCCATGGAGGGCTCGCTCAAGCTCAAGGAGATCTCCTATATTCATTCCGAAGCTTACGCCGCCGGCGAGCTGAAGCACGGCACGCTGGCGCTTATCGAAGAAGGAACGCCCGTCGTCGCGCTCGCGACGCAGCCGGAGCTGTACGAGAAGACCGTCAGCAACATCAAGGAAGTGATCGCGCGAGGCGCGCAGGTGTTCGGCATCGCTTCCGATGGGCAGCCGGATCTGGCCGCGCACGTTCAGCGGACGCTGACCATTCCGGATACGCACCCGATGCTCGCGCCGGCGCTCGCCGTCATCCCGCTGCAGCTCCTCGCTTATTACGCCTCCGTAACGCTCGGTCACGACGTGGACAAGCCTCGCAATCTGGCCAAAAGCGTAACGGTCGAATAGAGGTGGTCACCGCATGGACACATACCTAAGCGACAGGCCCAAACGCCCTTGGTGGCGCGGGTGGAAAGGCGCCGCCTGCGGCATCGTCATCCTCGCCGCCGTCGCGGGCGGGTTCTTCGCCCGGGATTACTACGCGACGGCCAGCGTCGAGATGCAGGTCACCGGAGACGGCACGCAGCTGAAGTTCAAGACCGAGGGCGAATCCGTGGAGATCTTTCGGGAGGGACAATGGCAGCCCTTGTTCGTTCAGGGCGTCAACCTGGGCGCGACGCTGCCCGGACACTTTCCCGGAGAGCTCCCGTTAACGCGCAAAGACTATTTGCGTTGGTTCGGCGAGATCAAGGAGATGGGCGCGAACGTCATTCGGATCTATACGATCCACAAGCCGGCGTTCTACGACGCGCTCGTCGACTTCAACCGCAAGCACGCGGACGATCCGCTTTTCTTCGTTCAAGGCATCTGGTCGCCGGAGGAGCAGTTGATCGAGAAGCGGGACGCCTATCTGCCGGAAATCCGCGACTCGTTCCGCGAGGAGATCAACCGCGCGGTCCATGCGGTGTACGGCGACTTGACACTGCCCGAAACGCAGGGCGCGGCTTCGGGCAAGTACAAGGCGAACGCCGGCCCGTACCTGCTCGCCTGGAGCATCGGGACGGAATGGGATCCGGAAATGGTCGCGAATACGAACAAGCAGCATCGGGACAAGTCTGCCTACGCCGGCGCGCATTTCGCCACGACGGCGAAGGCGACGCCATTTGAGGCTTGGCTTGCGGAGATGATCGACCACGCCGCCGAAACCGAGCGGCCTTACGGCTGGGAGCATCCGATGTCGTTCACCAACTGGGTGACGACCGACGTGCTCGATCATCCGTCCGAACCGCTCTTTACGGAGGACATGGTCAGCGTCGACGCGACGCACGTGAAGCCGATCGACTGGCAGGCGGGCTATCTCGTGACCTATCACGTGTATCCCTACTATCCCGACTTTTTCCGGTACGAGGACGCTTCCGCGGCTGCGAAGACGGCGGGTGCCGACGCGAGCGGCAACGCCAAGGGCAAGGATGCCGGTACCGCCAAAACGAGCGAAACCGGCACTGACACCAAGAGCAAGACTGCGGGCAGCACGGTCAAGGATGCCGCCTCTGCGGCCTCCGCGTCGCCGAAGAAAACCGACCAAGACACTTACGAGATTTATCTCAAAAGACTCAAAGCCTATCACAAAGGCATGCCGATCATGATCACCGAATACGGCGTACCGTCTTCGGCGGGCATCTCGCACCAGGCGCCGCTGGGCCGCTCGCAGGGGGGACACAACGAGCAGGCGCAAGGCGAAATCGACGCCGATCTCACGCGCATCATCCATGAAGAGGGCTATGCCGGCGCCATTCTGTTCATGTGGCAGGACGAATGGTTTAAGAAGACGTGGAACACGGTGCCGATGGAGCTGCCGGAAGACCGGCGGGCCTACTGGCTCAACGTGCTCACGAATGAAAAGCAGTTCGGCGTCCTCGGCATGTATTCGGGCCTCGAGGATCGGCTGCGCATCGACGGCGATCCGAAGGACTGGAGCAAGCTGAAAAAGTCCGAGAAGACGAAGCTTGCGGTGGACGTTCCCGGCATCCGGGAGATGTGGGCGGCCCACGACGAAGCGTACGTCTACTTGAGCATCAAGCTCGATCACGACTTCGATCCGGCCGAGGAGCAGCTCTACATCGGCACGGACTCGCTGCCCGGCGGCAACAAGCACGGGGCGGAGTTGGGCGACCGGACGCTGGACGAAGGGCTCGAGACGGTCATCGCGATCGGCGAGGACGACGCGTCCGAGGTGAAGATCGCGGCCAACTACGATCTTCTGAAGCGTCTGTACGGTTACGTATACGGCATGATCGTCATGTCCGAGAAGGAGATCAAGGACGACTCCGGCCTGTTTAATCCGTGGAAGCTGCCCGTCAGCCTCAAGATGGAGCCGCCGGATACGAAGTACGCCCATCCGTTCGAAGACGCGGACACCGGGAAGCTGCCGCGGGGAACCAACGACCCCAAGGATCCGGCCTACGATTCGCTCGCGATGTGGCAGTACCAAGGCGACTTCATCGAGATGCGCATCCCGTGGATGCTGCTCGGCCTGGCTGACCCCAGCACGCATCAGGCGATCAGCTACGAGATGCCGGACAAGGCGTTTAAGCTGACGAAAACCGAAGGCATCCGTTTCCTGCCCTGGTTCGAGGACCGGGAGACGAAGGAAGTAAAAGGGCTAGGCGCGTCCGGCGCGGGTCCGTATCCGCTCAGCCAGGTGGCCCCGTATACGTGGGCGGACTGGGACGAAGTGAACTTCGCGGAACGGCTCAAACCGAGCTACTACGCGATGCAAGACATATACAAGACGATCGGCGCACAACCGAAGACGGGAGGTTAAAACGTGCTACTCAGTCAGCAAGCAGCCATCTATCTCATCTATCTCATGGTCGCCGTCATCGCGACCGGCCTCTGCGTCCTGGTCGGGATGAAGCTCGTCCAGTCGTATCGGAACCGCACGCTCGCCCGCGGTCTCGCCAAGCATGACGATTGGTTCACGTACGTGCTCGCAAATCTGGAGGGCGAGGAGCCGCTCAGCCCTCCGCCCGATCTGCGGGGAGGCGGAGAGCGGCGGGCCGTGCAGGAGCGTCTCCTGCCCTGGATCGAGCAGACGCGCGGCACGCAGCAGGCCAAGCTCGTCCGCCTCTGCGAGGAGATGGGGTGGACGGCCCGCGAGCGAGGCCGGCTGGAGAGTTCCTTCCTGAGCGTGCGGCTGGACGCGGCCTATCGGCTCGGCTGCATGCGGGACGCGGATGCCGTCCCGGCGCTCATGAAGCTGCTCTCCGGGACGAAGCCCGGCGCGCTCTCCTTTATCGTGGCCCGGGCCATCGCCCGGTGCGCGCGCCGTCCCGGCGAGCTTCGGGATATGGCGGCCCTGCTGCTGTCGCGGAACAAGGAAGCTTATCTGCTTGTCGCAGATATCTTGACGGAGTCCGACCTGGACGAGGCGAACGTCGTGAAGACGTTCCTCCAGTCCGGCGAGACGAGCCTCGTCAAGCTGGCGCTGGCGGTGCTGAAAACACACACGCGGCCGGAGGTCGCGGCGGCGCTCACGCACCTGGTCGACGCGGAGGACAAAGTCGTCCGCGCCCAAGCGGCGGGCCTCCTCGTCCGCGGCAGCGGCAAGCTCTCGCTGGAGCAGATCCGCAGGCTCATGGCGCATCGCGACGGAGACATTCGGGCAGCGGTCGCCAGCAGCCTCGGCGCGCTAGGCATGAAGGACAGCGTCGCGCTGCTCCGGGAAGCGCTGGCGGACGCCGATTGGAAGGTCCGCTACAACAGCGGCAAAGCGCTCGCGCAGCTCGGCGAAGAAGGGTTCAACGCCTTGTGCGAAGCGGCCAAAGGACCGGAGGCGGAGTTTCCCGCGAGCATCGCCCGTCTCGTTCTGCAAGAGGCGATGGGAACGGGCGCGGCCGCCGAGGCAAGCATCGAAATAATGGCAGAGCGCAACATGCGGCAATTCGTTTTCGAGGACCACTTCGGCGGCCGCGGGCGCGAGCTGCCGGCCGACAGGTAAGGAGGGATCTCGCTTGTTAAGAGATTGGTTATACGGCTACGGGATGGCCGCGACGTTCTACGTCGCGGCGGTTACGTTGATCTATTTTTGCATCTTGTTTTTCTCCTATCGGGGCATTTACGGGATGCTGAAGGGCGAAACTTACGCGCGCTTTCGTTCGCTGTCGGGTTCTTCGTACGTGCCGCCGGTTTCGCTGCTCGTTCCGGCCTTCAACGAAGAGCTGACGATCATCGACAACGTCAAGTCGCTGCTGACGCTGAACTACCATACTTACGAAGTCATCGTCGTCAACGACGGCTCCAAGGACCGGACGGTGGAGAAGCTGATCGAAGCCTTCCAGCTGACCCCTCTGGAGAGCGAGACGGTCACCTATGAGATCGACTGTACGGAGATCAAAGCCATCTACCACAATCCGGCTTATCCGCGTCTGTACGTCATCGACAAGGAAAACGGCGGCAAGGCCGACTCCTTGAACGCCGGCATCAATTTTTCCCACTATCCGCTCATCTGTTCGATCGATGCCGACTCCCTGCTGGAGAAAGATGCGCTCATCCGCATGGCGCGGGTGTACATGGAGGATCCCGGGCGCATCGTCGCGGTCGGGGGCAACGTGCGGATCGCGAACGGCTGCAGGATCGAAGACGGCGTCGTCAAGGACGTTCGCCTGCCTCGCAAGATGTGGCCGATGTTCCAGACGCTGGAGTATCTGAAGGCGTTCCTCGGCGGACGGATCGGTTGGAGCCATATCAACGGCCTGATCATCGTCTCCGGCGCGTTCGGCATGTTCCGCAAGGAAGAGGTCGTCAAGGTCGGCGGCTACCGGGACGGCTACCCCGGCGAGGATATGAACATCATCATCAAGCTGCACCGCTACATGCTGGAGAACAAGCTGCCGTACAAAATCGCCTACAGCCCGGATGCGGTCTGCTGGACGCAGGCGCCGGATACGTACCGCATCCTGAGCAGCCAGCGCAAGCGCTGGGGGCGGGGCAACCTCAAAAACATGCTGGAGAACTGGGACATGATTTTCCGGCCTAAGTACAAGCAGTTCGGTATGCTAACGATGCCGTACAACGTCATCTTCGAGACGCTGAACCCATACGTGAAAATCACGGGCCTGCTCGCGCTCATCGGCTATGTGGCGATGGACATGACGCAGTGGCGGGTGCTCCTCATCTACGCGATCATCAACTTTCTGACCGGCTACCTGATGGCCGTCGGCTCGCTCGTGCTCGAGGAGATCGGCTTTCGCCGCTACCCGCGCATGCGCGATCTGTTCAAGATGATGGGCTTCTCCGTCCTCATGTTTCTTGGCTATTACCAGCTTGGCGTCCTATGGCGCTTGCAAGGGCATATCGAGTTTTTGCGCAAAAACAACACATGGGGCGTCATGACGCGCCAGAGCTGGAACGAAGACTCGGCGACCAAGTCGAGCGCATAGCATTCAGGCGGTTCCATATGACGAAAAAAGGAGGCGTTTCGCGGTGACCAAGCCGTTGGAGGCAAGCAAGTGGCACGAGAAAATGTACCAAGCGTACGTGGAGCAATATTGGCTCGCGGAAGAAAATGAACGGACGGACTGCGGCATCATCCTCGTCCGGATTGAACGGTCGTGGGGCGAGACGATGCAGGCGATCCGGGCGATCGTCGAGCCGGAGGACGGCGTCGCCGTGCGCGAATTCGCGGAGGCGGACCGGCATCGCGCCGCCTTCCTGCTGTTCGGCGCGAGCTGGAACCGGTCACACTATACGGCGCTGCGGATCAAGCGGCTGCTCGCCAAGATGGCCGACGGCGCGTACAGCATTCTGCTCGCAGGCGCTGCGGAGCAGGCGGAGCGCAATCCCCAGTTTTTCGAGGCGCTCTCGGACTTGTTCGAGCAAGCGCCGCTCGATCCGAATCTCATCCTGTTCCACGAGCTGTACCAGTCGAACGAGACGCAGTCGGTGCTGCTCGTCGACAGCGACGAGGAGGTGCGCCGGTATTTGCAGCTTCGGCTGCAGATGAAGGGCTATCGGGTGCTGGCGGCCGGCGACGGCAAGGCGGGACTCGATCTGTTCCGGCAGGAGCATCCGGACATGGTCATTACCGACCTGAATCTGAGCGGCATCGACGGTTTCCACTTCCTCATCCGGATGCATCGGGAAGATCCTGACGCGAAGAGCAAGATCGTCGTCTTCACGGACAACCGCGAGGAGGATACGATCAGCCGCTGCTTCAAGCTGGGTGTCGCCGACTATATTACGCGGCCGTTCTCCCCGGTGGAGCTGGAAGCGCGCATCGAGCGTCTGCTCTGACCCTGTCTCTATCCATACACGACCGAAAGGGGACTTCATCATGAATGCGAACTACACGCGTTTAAGACGCACGATCGAACGGAAGAACACCAAGCTGGGCGTCGTCGGCCTCGGGTATGTCGGATTGCCGCTGGCGGTGGAGATGGTGCGCCAGGGCTTCGAGGTTCACGGGATCGATCTCGACGGCCGCAAGGTTGCGCAGCTGCAGGCCGGCATCTCCTACGTACAGGACGTCCCGAACGACAAGCTGTGGGAGGCCGTGGAGAGCGGCAAGTTCCGCCCGACGACGGAATTTGACGCGCTGTCCGAATTGGATGCCGTATCGATCTGCGTCCCGACGCCGCTCAGCGCGAATCAGGACCCGGACACGTCCCATATCGTCCACGTGGTCGAGCAGATCAAACGGTACATGAAAAAAGGCGGGCTTATCGTCCTCGAGAGCACGACCTATCCCGGCACGACGGAGGAGCTCATCGAGCGCGTGCTGGAGCGGGAAGGCTGGGTGGTCGGACAGGACTACTTCCTCTGCTTTTCTCCGGAACGGGTGGACCCTTCCAACGAGCGGTTCGCGACGTACAATACGCCCAAGGTGCTGGGCGGCACGACGCCGGAATGCGCGAAGCTGGGCAGCCTGCTCTACGAAAACATCGTAGAGACCGTCGTGCCCGTCTCCTCGCCGAAGGTGGCGGAAATGTCCAAGCTGCTGGAAAATACGTTCCGCAGCGTCAATATCGCCTTCATCAACGAGATGGCGATGATGTGCGAACGGATGTCCATCGACATCTGGGAGGTCATCAAAGCGGCGAGCACGAAGCCGTTCGGGTTCATGCCGTTCTACCCCGGACCGGGCATCGGCGGCCACTGCATCCCGCTCGATCCGATGTATCTGTCCTGGAAGGCGAAGGGCTACCGGTTCTACAGCAGCTTTATCGAGCTGGCGCAATCGGTCAACACGAACATGCCGTATTATGTCGTGAACAAGACTTCGCATATTTTGAACCATTCGTCCAAGTCGGTTCGCGGCTCGCGCATCCTCATCCTCGGCATGGCGTACAAGCCCAACGTCGACGATCTGCGAGAGTCGCCGGGACTTGAGGTGTACGAGCTGTTCAAAGAGGAGGGCGCGACCGTCGACTACTACGACCCGCTGGCCGCTACGTTCCGCGACGCGCACGGCGATACGGTCCATTCGGTGGCGTACGAGCCGAACCGCTTCCGCGGCTACGACTGCTTCGTCCTCATCACGGACCACAACGCGTTCAACTATGCGGAGCTGGCGGGACTCGGCGTCCCGATCCTCGACACGCGCAACGCGCTGAAAGAGTTCGACATGCCGCACATCCACAAGATCGGCGCGCCGGTCGAGCGCAAGCGCTACGAAGTCGCGGCGGCTTCCTCGGTGGGCTGAGCGCCGCTCGCGTTTCCAACATCCATACGCCCGGCCATGGCGGCCGGCAAGATAGGCCAAGAGGCTGTCCCGAAGGGGCAGCCTCTTTGGCGCGTTACCGGCAAGGTCGCCCGAGCGGAGAGAGGTCTTCCGCTCCGTTCCGCTCCGTTCCAGCTATTGACAGGCTTCTCTCTTATCCCTATAATGAGAAAAGTCTTTAATCGATAATGATTCTCATTATCATATGAACGAGTTCGAATGCAATCCGCTATGAAATCGTCCGCATCTATGCAAAGGAGAGAGAGTTGCCAGATGAAAAAGCTTATCGTCCCCGCCGTCCTGTCCCTTGCCCTGCTGCTGAGCGCTTGCGGAGGCAAAGAAAAGAACGCCGGCGCGGATGCGGGACCGTCCGCCAGCTCTTCGGCCAGCCCGTCCGCCTCGCCGTCGGCACAGGCTTCCGCGGAGGCCGCCACATTTACTTACCAATCCGAAGCCGGTCCGGTCGAAGTGCCGACGCATCCGCAGCGCGTCGTCGTGCTGACCCGATTTTTGACCGGCAACGTCATGGCGCTCGGCGTGCCGCTCGTCGGCGCGGACGAGATGTCCAAGGAAAATCCGCGGTTCGCCGATCAGCTCAAAGACGCGGCGGCCGTGACGGACGAGAGCCTCGAGAAGATCATCGAGCTGAATCCGGACCTCATCATCGGCTTATCCGACATCCAAAACGTCGACAAGCTCAAGCAGATCGCGCCGACGGTCACGTACACCTACGGCAAAGTCGACTACCTGAAGCAGCAGCTCGAGATCGGCAAGCTGCTGAACAAGGAACAGGAAGCGCAGGCTTGGGTCGACGAATTCCAGGCCAGAGCCCAAAAAGCCGGGGAAGAAATCAAGGCGAAAATCGGCGCGGATGCGACCGTTTCGGTCATGGAGACGTTTAACAAGCAGCTCTACGTGTACGGAGAAAACTTCGGACGCGGCACCGAGCTCCTCTACGGCCCGTTCGGCCTCTCGATGCCGGCCAAGGTCAAGGAAGCGACTCGTACCGACGGCTACTTCGCCCTGTCGACCGAGGTGCTGAAGGACTATGCCGGCGACTATATCATCTTCAGCAAAAACGCGGACGAGGACAGCTCCTTCCAAAGCACCCAGACCTTCAAGAGTCTTCCCGCCGTTCAGAACAATCGCGTCTTCGAAGCCGACGCCAAGTCGTTCTACTTTAACGATCCGCTGAGCTTGGAATACCAGCTGACGTTCTTCCGGCAGCATTTCCTCGGCGAGTAATCGGGTGTTCGGTAGGACGGCTGCCTCGGACGCTTGGCAATCTGCTAGGCTGGTTTCGAATGAATCAGTTGGGTCTTCGTGAAAATTCGTCGGATTCTGGCCGATGGTTCGCCACTGGTATATGCCATATAGCCTTGTTTGCGCTCGGTTCGGGTCGTTCAGTAAAATAGTTGCATTCGTACATCTATTTAGGGTCATTTCGGGAGGGTGGAGCGGTTTACT
>NZ_JAJFOW010000074.1 GCF_020731285.1 Cohnella baijiui | reverse complement strand
CCCGCTTCCACGAGCAAGTGTGGTAAAACATACCTCTCACGCGCCGAAAACCTCGCATCTTCTCACATGTGCGGCAGATCGTACCACTCATGCCTAACCGAGCCCCACTTCCACGGGCAAGTGTGGTAAAACACACCTCTCACGCGCCGAAAACCTCGTATCTTCGCACATGTGCGCTAAATCGCACCACTCATGCAGCTTTTACCGTTCAAACCCTGCCACTTCAGCCCCTCCTGCCCCGGCCCCGCGCGACCGACCGTCCCCATCACTTATCTAGACGTATGCGTACAGTCGCCAAGCCGCCCGCCTCGAGCGACCCGCGCACCGCGGCGTCCTTCACTTCGAGCGAGGCGCCGTTCTCCTCCAGCGCATTGGCGCGCCAGGCGCCGGCGATCGCGGAGCCCGGCAGCCGGAGTTCGTAGGCGACGGCCCCGGACGCCCGCTCGGGGACGCCGCGCGTATCCTGCAGCCGGATGATGAGCCCGTCGCCGTCCGCGGCCGGCTTCACGTAGACCGCCGCGACGCCCGCGCCGGAGACGTCCAGCAGCGTGCCGCCCGCCGCCTCCGAGCAGTTGTAAGCCGGGAACAGCTGCACCGGGTGCGAAGCCTCCACGCCCAGCCGATGCTGCTCCTCCGAGCGGAAGGGGCCGGAGAACGGCGTGACGACGTACGTGAGGGAAATGGCTCCCGGCTGGCTGGCGCGGAAGTTCGTGTCCCAATAGTTGTTAAACGGCCAAGCCAGCAGCGTCGGATCGGCTTCCCGCGGAATCGCCGCCTGCTCCCGTCCGAAGTGGAAGCCGCCGATCTGCACGAGCGGCGCGTCCGGGCAAGCGAGCGTCACGCCGTAGCTGCCGTCGTACACGGACACCGCCCGGTCGACCGTGACCCAGTCCCGGCAGACGCCGGGCAGCTGATCGTCGTCGAGCCGAACGAGCGTGCCCGCCGTGTCGAACGTCGCTTCCCAGCCCGCATCCAAGCGGAGTGGAAAAGCAAAGTACAGCGACTCGGGCGCCCGGTCGTCCGTCTTGTCCAGCGAGACCTGCAGCTCGATGCTCGGGCGGTCCCGGAACAGCGTGATGCGCTGCTCGAGCCGGCGAACTCCCGGCGCCTCCCAGACGAGCGTGAGCGTCACTCCGCCGTCGTGCTCGGCCGCCGCGCAGGACAACAGCCGCTCGGCGCCGTGCCGGCTGGCCGTCCACTCGCGGTTCCAGCAGCTGATGCTGTCGTTGCATTTGTCGATCTCGCGCTTGAACAGCGTCTCGCGGTGGCGGCGATGCGCCAGCGGATCAGGCATCTCGTGCACGTACTGGAACCACGTCCACGGATTGCCCGGCGCGATGAGCGCCCGGTCCGCGCGCTTGTCGTGCAGCTCCGCGATTCGCCCCGTCTCCGGCTCGTAGCGCAGCCGGTAGTAGGGCGTTTCGATCCGCCCGGCCGGCGCATCGACCTGCACTTCCGGTCTTTGCGCGGCGCGCGTCAGCGCGTGCTTGGGCAGCTTCCGCCAGCTGAATGCCGGCAGCGTCACGGTGCCGGCCGACGGCTGCGTCCAATCCGTATCCAGATTGTTGCGGTGGACGTGGAACCGGCCTCCCGCCGTGTGCCGGCCTTCGAAGTACCAATAATCCGGCAGCCGCACATCGACCGTTTGCTCTACCGGCGTCGGATTGACGAGCAGAACGCCGTCAGGCGCGCCCGACTGAGGCGGATTGCCGGCAAGCCGCTCCATCTCCCGGTTGAGCAGATAGCCGCTCAGGCTGTTGGCCTGATAGGCGAAATGCGCCTTGTGCCCCCACAGCACCTTGGTGTATGCCGCGTCGGGGTCGGTGACCGAGATGTTCGCTCCCCATGTATGCTCGTCGTACAACTGTACTTGCTCCCAAGCGTCGGCGTACAGGCGCTCCTCCGCCGCATCCGCCGGCCCGCCGCGGAAGGCGGAGAGGAACTCCGCGCTCTGCAGCGCCGTCTTCGTCCGTCGCGAAAGCCGCGTCTCGTCGGCCGAGCTGGCGGCGCCGAAGTTCCAATAGTCCGTCCAGTCGCCGGGATGGACCGTCACCTGATCCTGCGGGAGACCTTTCAGGCGATCCAGCAGCATCTCCGGCGTGGCCATGCGGATCTTCGGTCCGAGACCCTCCGCGTTCCAGCGCCGGATCATCTCCAGCAGCTCCCAGTCGGGCGGCGTATTGTCGAGCATCGGGGAGTTGGTCGCCGAGAGGTAGACGAAGTCGTACGGGTACCCTTCGCGCGAAAGGCGCGAGAGGTAGCGGCCGAGTCCCGCCTGCATCTTGGCCATATCGTTCTCCCACAACTCGCCGAACTGCGTGAACAGCGAATAGTGCTCGCCGTGGAAGGTCATGAGTTCTCCGCAATCCGGAGCCGACCAGCGGAAAGCGCTCGGCCGCTTGAACGGGACACCTCCGAAATGGGTATTAATCCCTGTCGTATACAGCTCGATGCCGGCGTCCAGCAGAATCTGCGCGAACGTCCACGGCTGGCCGTTAATGTCGTGGTTCACCGCCGTGCGGATCGGCACGCCGAAGCGCTCCCGAAGCGCCTTGACGGGATAGAGCGCCCGCATCATCTCTTCGGCCGAGCTGAGCGGCGTGCCGTGCATGTTCACGGCCGTCAAGCAGATCTGCCCGCTGCGGACGAGCGCGGCGAACCGTTCGATCCGCCGCTCGTCCGCCGTCTCCAGCCAGCGCAGCACCGGTGCCGTCGCCTCGCAGGTCCAGTAGAACCGATCGTCCGCCGGGTCGTTGGCCGTCTGCTCGCACAGCTCGATAGCCTGATCGATATAAGACTTCTGCAGCTCCCAGAGCACCGGCTGCGGGTGGGTGTAGCCGACATCCAAATGGCTATGCTGGTAGACGAGTATTTCCCGAATGTTGGACATGTTCGCTTCCCCTCACTTCGTCACTTTCTTCTGTTGCTGCAGCAGTCTGGAGACGCCCGCGAAGGTGCTGATCGAAGTCTCGTCGGACACCTCGAGCGCCACGGGGTAGTCGCGCACCGCTTCCCGCGCGCTGTCCAGGAACAGTTCCTTGCTCTTGACGATCTGGCCGCCGATGACGACCGCCTCGGGCCGGAAGGACCGGAGAAAGGGCAGCAGCATCTCGCCGATCGTGGCGCCGAACCGCCGGAATACTTCCGCGGCGCGCTCGTCGCCCCCCTTGGCCCGCTCGGCTGCGTTTTTCACGTCGAGATCGTCCCCATCGAAGCCCGCCTCCTCCAGCAGCCGGACGATGCCCCGCTTGGAGACGTAGTCGTCGACCACCGAATCCCGGAACGGCTGGTTGTAGATCCACCCGTTCGCGGGCACGTCCGGGCGGTCCTTCACCAGCTCGCCCCGCTCGAGGAATGCCGAGCCCGCGCCGGTGCCGATCGTCAGGCACAGCGTCTTGGCGTAGCGGCCGGCTTTGCCCGCTTCGTATTCCCCGAGCGCGAACAGGTTGGCGTCGTTCTCGAACACGATGTGGAATCCCGGCGACCGCTTGGCGGCGAAGGCGCTCTCCTGCGCCAGACGATGCGCCAGCTCCTCCCGCAGGTTGACCCCGTAGATCGCTTCGAACTTGTCCACGGCGCGGATGTAGCTGATGCCCCGCTCGTAGTCGAACGGCCCCGGAAAGGCGTATCCGATGCCCTCCACCCGGAACGACCGGTCCATGATCCGATTCGTCTGCTGCTTGACCAGATCGACGAGATGGCCGAGCAGCTGCTCCTTGGATTCCTTGGACTTGGCGGGGTAGATCATATAGGTACCAGGCACGAGCCGTCCCTGGTCGTTCACGACGGCGGATTTGATGAACAGTCCGCCGACGTCGAATACGATTGCGTAGTTTCTCATGACTGCTCTCCCATCCGCTTAAACGATCTGCCGAATCCGGATGAACCTGGGACGGTAGATGCCGCCGAACGCCGCGTGGGCATCCCAGCTGGTTGTATTGACGTTGTAACTTGCGAGCAGTTCTCCAGGCTCCGACAGATGCGGATGCGCTTTGGCGTTGTACGAGTAAATGCCGTTCCCCGCCTCCGGCTCGGACGGCGCGTACAGCGGGATCGCGGGGCCGAACGGCCCGACGGGGCTGTCTCCCGCGTACACCGCCACGCGGTTGCCCGAAATGCCGCCCAATTGGCAAACGATGACGTATCGGCCGTCCAGGAAACCGCCTGTCATCGGCGACACGCTCAGCTCCGACGACACCTCGGGGACGATCGGCGCGCAGTCCTCCTTGCGCTCGGTCCAGCCCCGGCCGTCCCAATACGTCCAGCGCTCCATGTTCTCCAGCTCGCCCGCCGGCACGCGCGCCGCCACCAAGCGGGTCGCTCCGTCGTTTTGCAGGCCGTACACGTAGACGAACCCGTCCGGGTTCGGTGCGCCCGCCTCCTCCGTCAAGGGAAGGATCGCCGCGCCGAAGTAGGTGACGTGTCCGTTCGCCGAGGTAAAGTAAAGCGGCGTATCCGCCTGCTCCTGCTCGGACAGCGCCGGTCCATGTTCACCCATAGGGGCGGAAACCCGGGTAATGCCGTGCACCGCGAACTGGAATCCCTCCGGACCGTCCGGGTTGGGCCCGATGATGAGCGGAAAGCAGTGGAACCGGCCGCCTACCGACGTCCCGTCCTGCAGCCAGTAGTAGGTTCCCTCATGCGACAGCGCGCGCGGGGTCGTCGGGATGATCGCGCTCTCGGGCGTCTGCCCGTCCAGTCCCCAATGGAAGGAGATCGCCGCGGGGTCCGGACGGTCTCCGTCGAGCAGCGCGTAGGAATTGTTGATCATGACGGCATCGATCCGCGCGTCCGTCGTCTCGTCCACGCCGCCGATGAACGTATCTCCGAAGAGCAGCAGCGTGCGGGCGTCCGACGCCCGTCCGGGCGCTTCCACGCCGTTCAGCGGGATCGCGTAAATGCCGTCGGAGCCGGTCCAGCCCTCCCGCCGGTGAAAGAGCCGCGTCCACGCCTCCTCTGGTTCGGCCGCATAGCCGCATCCCGCCGAGAACCGGCTCGCCTCTCCCGCTAGACGGATGTAGCGCGCATGGATGACGCCGTCCGGCCGGACGACGCCTTCAGCTTCGGCAGCGACCGCCTCGGCCGCGCTCCAAGCCTTCCCGTCCAGGGAATGCTCGACGCGCACGGGACCGGCCGGCATTCGCGCGGCGCTCTCCGCCGTCCAGCGGATCTCGCCGATCGGATACGTCGCGCCGAAATCGTAGATCGTCCCTGGCCGGCCGCCCTCTCCCTCCGCCTCCGGCAGGCGGCGGAACGGGATCGGATCTCCCGGCCGGCGGGGCGCATGCGCTTGGTTGTCGTAGGTCATCATAGGTGCCCCCTTTTCTCTCGTTCGTATGCCGTAGCGTCCGCCGTCAAGACGCGGGTCCGAGCTCGCGGATCCGAATCCAGCGGGGATGATAAATATCGGCGTTGGCGGCATTTTCCGCCAAGCTCGTCGAATTGACGTTGTAGGTGACCAGAAGCTCGCCCGCCTGCGAGAGGTGGGGATGCGCCTTGGCGTTGTAGGTGACGACGTCCTGTCCCAGGCCGTTCGTCAGCTCGGGCGTATGGTAGAGCGGCGTCAGCGGGCCGAACGGACCGGCCGGCGAGTCGCCGACGGCATAGGCCACGAGCCCGCCGGTCGAGTCTTTTTCGCAGACGAGCAGGTATTTGCCCTGCCAGCGCCCCGACGCCATCGGCGTCACGCTGAGCTCGGGGGACACCCCGTCCGCGAGCGGGACGGCGGCTTCGATGTCCGCGCTCCACGACCCGCCGTCCCCATACGTCCACCGCGAAGGCGCTCCGACGTCGGCGGGAAGCGCCCGCGCCACGAGGAGACGCTTGTTCCCGTCGGTCTCGACCTTGTAGCCGTACGTGTAAATGTAGCCGTCCGGATTCGGCGCGCCCGCCTCGGCGGTATTGTCGAGGATGCCCGCGCCGAACACGAGCTCGCTGCCGTCCGGCAGCTTGCGGTACAGCGGCGTATCCGCCTGCGTCTGCGCCGCGTAGTCCGGCACGCCGTCCTTGAGCGGCACCGAGACATGCGTCACGCCGCGGATCGCGAACTGGAAGCCCGGCGGCTGGACCGGATCCTTCACCATGAGCAGCGGGAACAGGTGCAGCTGCCCGTCTTTCGCGATTCCGTCCTGCAGCCAGTACCAGCTGCCCGGCAGCGACCGGGCCGCTTCGGTGTGCGGCGCGAACAGCGTCAGATCGGCCGACTTCGGCACCCAGTCGAACCGGATGGCGGCCGGGTCCGGCCGCGCTCCGCTCAGCAGGCCGACCGAATTGTTCACGATCGCCCCCGACTCTCTCGCCCGGGAGATCGGCTGCACTTGTCCCGCATACGTGTCGCTGAAGAGAAACAGCGTCTTCGTGTCGCTGCCGGCGGAGCCCGGCTGATCGGACGCCCCGTTCAGCGGAATCGAGAAGATCCCGTCGGCGCCGGTCCAGCCCTCGTACCGGCTGAACAGCCCGGTCCACTCGGGCGCCGGCTCGGCCGCGACGCCGGCCCCCGCGACGAAACGCAGCGCGCTGACTCCGTAAAGCGTCCGACCCGCCTCCTTCGCGCCCCAATTTCCTTGGCCGGGGCCGCCTTGGGCGGTCAGCTTCACGTACCGTGCCGAGGCGCCGCCGAAGTCCACGGGCCCCGCTCCACCGTCGAGATTGGTCGCGGCGGACCGGTCGCTCCCGTCTGCCTGGGCGAAACGGTAAGGATATCCCTTGCCCTGCAGCTCGGACCACGTCTGCCCGTCGATCGAGTAGGCGATCCCGACGTCCCGCAGACCGCGCGAGGTTAGCGGCCGTCCCGCCTCGTCCTTGCCGTTGTAATTCCACACCTGCATCTCGGCGAGCGGGTAGGTGCCGCCCAGATCGACCGTCAGCGAAGCCTCGCCCGCCTTCTCCGCGTGCAGCAGCCACATCGTGCGCGGATCGCTGCCGTGGGCGGCGTCCCGGCCGGACACGCCGGACAGCCCGTAGCCGTTCACGGCGTTTTCCGGATGCGAAGCTTCGATCGCCTTTTCGCCTTCGTCCGGCTCGGCCGCGCCGCCGGCATCGCTCGCCCCGATCGGGTCGATGAGCCCTCCGTAGACCACTTGGCGCGCGTAGCGGTAAAATCGCACCTCGGCGAGCCCGAAAACGCGCGCATCCGCGCCTCCCCGCGTCGCCCAATTGCCTTTGCCCGGCGCCTCGGACGCCGTCAGCTTGACGTAGCGGGCCGGCGTCCCGCCGAAGCGGATCGGACTTCGCTCCCCGTCGTCCAGATTCGTCGCGGTGAGCCGGTCGGAGCCGTCCGCTTTGGCGAGGCGAAACGGATAGCCGTCGCCCCGCCATTCCTTCCATGTATCTCCATCCGCCGAGAGGTAGACGGACACGTCTCTCAGTCCCCGGTCCGTCTGTCCCGCTTCCGGCGAATTGTTGTCCTTCTCGTTGTAATTCCAGATCCACATTTCGCCCAAAGGCTCCACGCGCCCCAGATCGAACGTCAAGGCTGCGGCTTCGCCCGCGGCGGTGCGCACGCACCACATCGTGCCGCCGTCGTTGCCGTGCGTCTGCGACTTGGCCGCAGCGCCGGACATGCCCGACTGGTCGACCGCGCGGTTCGTGCTGCAAGGCGCCATGGCTTTGCCGTCGACGGCGGCGACGGGAATATACGTGCCGTAGCCGGCCGCAGCGGCGGCATCCGCCCGCCCGCGTCCGCCCAACAGGCCGGTCGCCAGTCCGGCGGCGACGGCCGCCAGTACGACCGCGGCCGCGGCCGTTCCGGCCAGGATGTATCGCCATCGTTTTGTCATCGGGGCAACCCCATTTCCGCCCTTGGCGCGCTTTCGCTTCGATCGGCTACCTTTGGTCGGCGCCTTCGTAATAGACCCATTTCGTGCTCGTCTTCATGATGATCAGCGTCAACACCATCGCGATGACCAGCAGTACCCAGGCCAGCGCGGACGCATAGCCCATCTGCAAATCCTTGAACGCCTTGTTGTACAGATACAGCGCATAGAACATCGTCGAGTTGTTCGGACCGCCGCCCGTCATGATGTACGCCTGGATGAACACCTGGAACCCGCCGAGCACGCCCATGATGACGTTGAAAAAGATCGTCGGCGTCAGCATCGGAATCGTGATGTTCCAGAACTGCCGGAGCCGGCCCGCCCCGTCTACGGTGGCGGCTTCGTACAAGCTTCTCGGCACGCCTTGGAGGCCTGCCAGGTAGATGATCATCGTGCCTCCGACGGCCCACAGGTTCATGAGCACCATCGACGGTTTGGACCATGTTTCCTCGGTCAACCAGCCGGGACCCGTGATGCCGAAGTTGCCCAGGAACGTATTGATCAGGCCGAAGTTGCCGTCGAGGATCCACTGCCACAGCAGCGCCACGGCGACGCCGGAGACGATGCTCGGCAGGAAGAAAATCGTTCGGAACACCCGGATGCCGAGCACCTTCTGATTCATCAGGATGGCGACCAGCACGCCGAGGATCGTGTTCAGCGGCACGCTGAGCGCGACGTAGTACAGCGTGTTGCCCAGGCTCTTGAAGAAGAGCGGGTCCTTCGTGAACATGTACTCGTAGTTGACCAGACCGATCCACTTGGGCGGACTGTAGATGTTGTAAGAGGTGAAGCTCAAATAGAGCGAGAACAGGATCGGAAATCCCATGAACACGAGGAATCCGATCAATCCCGGCGAGAAGAACATATAGCCGTTCAGTGCTTCTCGGGTGCTTAACTTCATCGGTCGTCTTCCGCGCACGGCGAATCGTACCCCTTTCTGAGCGCCTCATCCGTCCGCGGCGAGCGCGGACGGATGAGGCGGAAGGTCTCGTTTACTGCGTCTTGCCGAAGTTCGCGACGGCGTTCTCGGCGTTTTTCTGGGCGCCGTCGAGGAACTCCTTCGGATCCTTGCCGGAGTTCAGTACCGCTTGCTCGACCGGATCCAGATTGCCGTGCCACGATGGCATCGCTTCGATATACTCGATGAAGCGCGAGTACTGCATCTGATCGACGATCATCTTCCAGTTCGGATCTTCCATGAACTTCGGATCCTGCGCCGCCTTCATGTTGGAGACGAGGGAGCCCGACGCTTCGTGGATTTTGACCTGGACTTCCGTGCTCGTCAGGTACTTCATGAGTTCCCAAGCCGCGGCCGCGCGCTTGTCGTCCTTGTTGTTCACGAGCTCGAGGTCGAAGCCGGCCGACCAGCTCGTAGGCGTCTTGGTGTACGGGATCGGCGCGACGCCGAAGTCGAGCTCGGGCGCCCGCGTTTTGATTTCCTCGTACAGATTGTTGACGTCGACGATCATGGCCGCCTTGCCCGCGATGAACGGGCTGAAGCCGAGGGCGCTCGCCTGCGAGTTGAACGCGGACATCGCCTTGACGCCGTACTTGTCCTGGATCTTTTTCTCCCATTGGAGCGCTTCGAGGTTCTCTTGCTTGTTAAACGTCGGCTTGCCTTCGTCGTCCCAGAAGTCGCCGCCGTTCGCCCAAGCGAGCGTCCACAGGTGCAGGTTGCCGAGCGCCGGGGAGAAGCCGATGACGTCGAGCATTTTTTTGTCGTTCCATTTGGTCAGCTTGTCGGCGTACTGCTCAAGCTCGTCCCAGTTTTTCGGCGGCGTGTTCGGATCGAGACCGGCGTCCTGGAACATTTTCTTGTTGTAGTAAAGGACGCGGACGTCCGTGTCGTTCGGCATGCCGTACATTTTGCCTTGGTACTTCATGCGGTCGACGAGAATGGGGAAGTAGTCGCCCAGGTTGACGCCGTCGCGTTGGATGAACTCATCCGTGCTCAGGATGGCGCCCGTCTTGGCGCGGGACGGCACGGTGCTCGTGTCGTTCAGGGCGAGGTCCGGGCCGCTGCCGGCCGCCATCGCCGTGGAGAGCTTCGTCCAGTAGTCGAAGAAGTTCACGCCGAGCTGCTCGACCGTGATGTTCGGGTGCTGATCGTGAAAGTCCTTGAGGAGCTGGTCGGTCAGATCCTTCATCGGACCGTCCGTATAGATGTGCCAGTAGGAGATGGTGACCGGCTCTTCGGATGCGGAGCCGCTTGGCGATGCCGAACCGGAAGCCGACGCGCCGGACGAGGCCGAAGGGCTTGCGGCGCCGTTGTTGTCTTTGTTGCCGGAGCAGGCCGTCAGCATCGAGCCGAGCATGACGGTCGTGAGTACGAGGATGAGGGCTTTTTTCTGTTTCATCGTTTCCATGTGACCTCCCAAAATAAGCGATTCGTGATTATCGAGGTACGACTAGCCGACTCGCGCGGTCCGCGAAGCCCGCATCCCCCCTCTCATAAGCGGCTTCCGCCGCGGGTGTTAGCCTTTGACGCCGGTCAGGGTCACGCCTTCGATGAAGTAACGCTGGAAGGAGAAGAACAGCGCCAGCGTCGGCAGCATGACGAGCAGCGAGGCCGCCATCATGACGTTCCACCGCGTGCCGTACTGCTGCTGGAAGCTCCGCAGCCCGAGCATCAGCGTGAACTTGTTGGTGTCGTTGAGGTAGATGAGCGGTCCCTGGAAGTCGTTCCAGACGAGGGTGAAGGTAAAGATGCCGAGCGTCGCGAGCGCGGGCTTCGAAAGCGGCATGAAGATGCGCCACCAGGTGTACAGCTCGGTGCAGCCGTCGATTTTGGCCGCTTCGCTGAGTTCTTTCGGGATCGTCATGAAGAATTGGCGCATGAGGAAAATGTAGAACGCGCTGCCGAAGAAAAACGGCACGATCAGCGGCAAGTAGGTGTTGACCCAGCCGAGCTCCTTGAACAGGATAAACAGCGGGATCATCGTCACCTGTGCGGGCAGCATCATCGTCGCCAGCATGATCACGAACCACGCGTCACGTCCCGGCCATCTCAGCCTCGCGAACGCATAGGCGACGACGGACGAAGACAGCATGGCGCCGATCATGCACAGCACGGTGATGAGCACCGTATTCCACGTATAGCGGAGGAACGGGAACGACTGGACGGCTTTCTTGTAGTTGTCCCAGTGGATCGGGTCGGGAACCCACTTGGGCGGAATCTCGAACAGCCCGGTATCCCCTTTGAGAGAAGTCGACAGCAGCCACACGAGCGGCAGGATAAAGGCGGCGCTCCCGGCCAGCAGCAGGGCGTACACCACGATTCGATGGAGTATTGTGTTCGATTTCAATGCCATGTTCTAATCTCCCATCTCAGGATGAATCCGCTTACAGCAACAAATCCATTTTACCGCCCCCGTCCGGGTACCGTCTTTTTGTTTAGGCGTCGCGTTTTTACAAAATCAAGACATGCGAATGGGGGAGCGGTCGGCGGGGACGATTTGGGTGAAGCGTTGTGGTGGGAGCGTGGGTAAATAAGGGACAATTTGTTCCCTATTGCGGCGGAGTGACGGGGCGCGGGGGAATAGGGGACGTTTTGCTACCTATTTCGGTGGCGTGGCGGGGATGCGGGGGAATAGGAACATCATGTTACTTATTTTGGTGGAGTGGCGGGGATGCGGGGAGAAATGCAGCGCCTGTTTTCGAATGTGCGTATGTAAACTACCTACATCCGACCTTCGCACGCTTTTTCGCCGAA
>NZ_JAJFOW010000073.1 GCF_020731285.1 Cohnella baijiui | reverse complement strand
GGCGGTCCGGCCGCCGGGAGAGCGGCGCGCAAGCCGCGGACGCCGTCAGGCGGGGAGAGCGGCCGCGGGCGGGCAAGCGTCGCGACGGCGGCGGTGTCCGCGCCGGACAGAGGGGCGGCTGGCTCCTCCGCTGCTGCGAGCGCGGGGCCGGCGGTCGTCGGGCGCTGCCCGCGGTCCGGCTGCGGCGGCCAGATCTTCATGGGACGCAAAGGGTACGGCTGCAGCCATTACAAGACGGGCTGTGGCTTCGTCATCTGGAAGATCAGCTTCGGCAAGACGCTGACCGACGCGATGGTAGTCAGCCTGATCGGCAAAGGCCAGACGGGCAAGCTGAAGTTCAAGGACGAGCGGGGCGAAGCCTTCGACGGTAAGCTGGTGCTCGAAGATCCGGCGACGGGCAAGCTGAAGCTGGAGCGGTTGTCTTGAGGGAAGGTCGCATGCTTGCCATAACAGCAACAGGGCGTTCCGGTCATCGGGGAGATGAACCGGAACGCCCTGTTTTTCAATGCGCCTCGAGGCGGTGCGCTTCGGCGAGACGGCGCTGCCGCCAGCGGCGCCAGACGACGCCGTGCGAAGGCGAGAACAGCAGCGCCAGGACGAACAGCGCGCCGGCGACGCCGATCATGCAGCCCGCGATGGAGGCGTCGAGCAGGCTCGCGGCATAGTAGCCGGCGACCGCGCTGACGCAGCCGAGGGCGATGCTGTAGACGATCATCCGGCCGAGCCGTTCGGTCAGCAGATAGGCGGTGCTCGGCGGCACGACCAGCATGCCGACGACGAGAATCGCGCCGACGCTCTCGAAGGAGGCGACGGTCGTGATCGAGACGAGGCTCATCAGCAAATAGTGGAACAGGGCGACCGGGATGCCGATCGCCGCCGCGAGCGCGGGATCGAACGCGCACAGCTTGAACTGCTTGTAAAAGAGCGAGATGCACAGGACGCCGAGCAGCAGCGCGATGCCGACGCCCCACACCGCCTTGGGGCCGAGCGCGATGCCGGCGATCTCGATCGTGTTCCAGGAGACGTAGGCGATCTCGCCGTACAGCACGCAGTCCAGATCGAGATCGATGTGCTGGGTGTACGCGCTGACGAGGACGATGCCGACGGAGAACAGCGCCGTAAAGACGACCCCGATGGCCGCGTCGGACTGGACGCCGCCCTGGTGGAACAGTTGAATCAAAAACACGGTGACCAGACCGATCGCCGCCGCGCCGAGCAGCATCGGCAGCGAGTCCCGCGAGCCGCTGACGAGAAACGCGATAACGATGCCGGGCAGCACCGAGTGGCTGATCGCGTCCCCGATCATCGCCATCTTGCGCAGGACGAGGAAGCAGCCGACGAGGCTGCAGCTCGCCGCGACGAGCATGCCCGTCAGGAGGATCCACAAAGTCGTCATTGGACATGCTCCTTTCGTAAGGCGGGTTCGGCCGGCTCCGCGAGCGATCGGGCGAGCCGCCTGCGGGCCGAGAAGCGGCGCAGCGCCTTGGGCAGGACGCCGCGTCCGGGCGCGAACAGCACGGAGGCGGCAAACACCGCCGTCGCGGTCAGGACGCAGAGCGGCCCCGTCGGCAGGTTGTTGCCGCTTGCGCTGATCGCCGTGCCGACCAGGCCGGAGAGGGCGCCGAACGTCCCGGCCAGCGCGACCATGACGCCGAGCCTCTCCGTCCAATAGCGCGCCGAGACGGCCGGCGTAATGAGCAGCGCCGCCATCAGAACGACGCCGACCGCTTGGATGCCGACGACGACGGCGATTACGAACAGCAGCATGAGCAGATGGTCGAGCACGGCGACGGGGAAGCCCATCCCGCGGGCGAACCCCGGATCGAAGCTGATCAGCTTGAACTCTTTGAACAGGAGCGCGCACGCGGCAACCAGCACGCAGGAGATGACGGCGAGCACGGCCACGTCGGTCCCGACCATGGAGGCCGCCTGGCCGAACAGAAACTTGTCGAGCCCGCTTTGGTTGCCGCTGCCGCTGTGTTGGATCTGGGTAAGCAGGACGATGCCGACGCCGAAAAAAACGGTCAGCACGATGGCGAGCGCGGCGTCCTGCTTGATCCGCGAATGCCGCGTAATGTAGCCGATGCCGAACGTTGCGACGAGCCCCGCGGCGGCCGCGCCCGCCAGCAGGACGAACAGCGACTTGACGCCCGTCAGCATGAAGGCGATGCAGACGCCCGGCAGCGCAGCATGGGACAAGGCGTCGCCCATCAGCGACTGCTTGCGCAAATAGGCGAAGCTGCCGACGACGCCGCTGCCGAGTCCGAGCAGCATGCAGCCGAATAAGATCCATCGGACGTTCGGATCGCCGAAGAGGCCGAGCCATCCGCTCATGTCCGCCTCACCTCCCGTTCGCGATGACGGGGGAGCCGAGCTCGCGGTCCAGCATCGTGAGCCGTCCCCCATACGTCGTCTGCAGCTTGTCGGCGGTAAACGTCGTCTCGGCCGGCCCGAAGTCCACGACGCGTTCGTTCAGCAGCAGCACCCAATCGAAGTACTCCCGCACCGTCGACAAATCGTGATGGACGACGATGACGGTCTTCCCTTGTTCCTTCAGTTCGGATAGCAGCGCGACGATCGCCTTTTCCGTGGCCGCGTCGACGCCGACGAAGGGTTCGTCCATGAAATAAAGCTTGGCGTCCTGCGCCAGCGCGCGGGCGAGGAATACGCGCTGCTGCTGCCCCCCGGACAGCTGGCTGATCTGGCGGCCGGCCAGCTCCCGCATTCCGACTTTGGCGAGACAGGCGAGGGCGATCTCCCGCTCCGCGGCGCCCGGACGCCTGAACCAGCCCAGGCGCCCGTAACGTCCCATCGTCACGACGTCCAGGGCGCTCGTCGGAAAATCCCAGTCGACCGACTCCCGCTGCGGGACGTAGCCGACCAGCTTGCGCTGCTCCGCATAAGGCCGACCGTAGATCAGCACTTCGCCCGATAGGCGGGGGATCAGCCCGAGGGCCGCTTTGATGAGGGTGGATTTGCCCGCGCCGTTCGGTCCGACGATGCCGATCAGCTTGCCTTCCGGCGCTTCGAAGGATACTTGCTGAAGCACGGGCTTTTTCTGGTACGCGACCGAAAGGCCGCGTACGACAAGCGGTGAAGTTTGCATTTCGATTCCTCCTTGTTGAGCGGCGATCGCCTTCCGAGGGCGCCCGATCAGCGCAGCGCTTCGACGATCGTCCGGACGTTGTGGCGCACCATGCCGACGTAGGTGCCTTCCTCGGTGCCTTCCGCGCCCATGGCGTCGGAGAACAGCTCGCCGCCGATGACCAGGTCGTGCCCTTTGGCCTTCGCGCCCTGGATGACGGCATCGATCGCTTTGCGGGGGACGCTGGATTCGATAAAGACGGCCTTGATCCGGTTCTCGACCAGGTAGTCGCGAAGATCGGCCACGTCCTTCGTGCCCGCCTCGGAGGCGGTGCTGATGCCTTGCAGACCCATGACCTTGATCCCGTAGGCGTCTCCGAAGTAGCCGAAAGCGTCGTGCGCCGTCACGAGCACGCGGCCGGATTCGGGAATCGAGGCGATCTGCTCCCGCACCTCTTCATGAAGCTGCGCCAGCTTCTCCAAATAGGCGTCCGCCCGGTCCCGATACGATTGCGCATGCGCGGGGTCCCGTTCGGCGAGCGTATCCCGGATGACCTCCGCAGCGCTCATCCAATTTCGCACGTCAAACCAGATATGCGGATCGTGTTCGGTCCCTTGGGCGGGATCGCCCAAGCGCAGCCGATCATCCGCGAGGTTTCGGGAGACGGCCACGGTCGGCTTCTTGCCGGCCATCCGTTCGAAGATTTCGACCATCTTTCCTTCCAGGTGCAAGCCGTTATAAAAAATGACGTCCGCATGGTCCAGCTTTTTAATGTCCCCCTGCGAAGCTTTATACAGATGGGGATCCACGTTCGACTTCATCAATCCTTCAACCGCAACGCGGTCTCCGCCGATTTCGTTCACGACGTCCGTAATCATGCCGATCGTCGTCGTCACCTTGATCTTGTCGTCCGCGGACTCGAACGTGCTCGAGCCGCAAGCGGTCAGCGCCGCGGCGATTCCCGCGGCGGCCAGCACGAGCGGCATCCGGGAGAACCGGAGGCGCCGGGCAAGGCGGTACAGCATTTGCTTCACTCCTTTTCGGTAATGGATAGGCTTGGTCCATATGTTTCTCGAGGCGAAATAAGTTTCCTCAGGGAAACAAAAAGGCCAAAAAAAGAAGGCCTTCCTTTTTACCTAAGCCTACAATATTATCCTACAACAACAGATTTGCCTGTACAACAAAAAGTTTCTATTGTGCAAAATAAATTAGAGCGCCGCAGAAGCTTAGCAAGCTTTCGGCGGCGATCGTTCATCGCTTCGTCAAATCCGCTTCCCCGTCTCCCGTGGCATGTCCGGGCGGCGTCGGTTATGATGGTACAGAGAAGATCGAGGGAGGACCTATCGATGATGACGAAATACGTAAAAATCGGCGCCGCCGTCGCCGGCTTGGCCGTGGCGTTCGGCGCGTTCGGCGCGCATTCGCTGAAAGAAACGCTGTCGGCCGACGACCTCGCGGTATTCGAAACCGGCGTCCGCTATCAGATGTACCACGGCCTGGGCCTGCTGCTTGTCGCGCTGCTGGGAGAGCGGCTCGCCTCCGGAAAGCTGGCGCTGTGGTCGGCGCGGCTGCTGCTGATCGGCACGGTGGTGTTCTCCGGCAGCCTGTACGCGCTGACGCTTACCGGGACCAAGTGGCTGGGCGCCATTACGCCGATCGGGGGCGTCGCTTTCCTGGCGGGATGGCTCTGCCTGCTGCTGGCGGCACGGAAACCGCGCTCCTAAGCGAGGCGAAGAGGAGAGATTGCGGAAAAATATTGAAAATGCGATGTCGCGTTTTCTCGACTTGTTTTATAATGGGAGAGACAAGATCTGACAGGTTTCCCCAAACCGGGAGAAAGGAAGTCGACTCGTGAACGGATGGCATACCGACAGCCTATGGCGCGCCTGGTCGGCCGTCAGCGGCGTATTGGCCCTCAGCACCGCTTCATTGGGTTGGTTCCTTGCTCGGGAACGGCGCAAATCCAGAGACGCCAAGCGTTCGCACGACGCCGAGCTGTTGGCCTCGCTGGAGGATAGCCCTTTGTTTTTCGCCGTGATCGGCCTTACGGGCCGTTTCGAACGGATGAATCGAGATCCGCTGGCGTCGCTCGGACGGACCAAGGATCAGTTGATCGGTCGTCCGATGGAGGACCTGCTGCCCGCAGCCTCTCGCGAACAGGCGCTGCAGCTGTTTCGGAAGACGCTGGCGGGCGAGCGCTGCTCCGCCGAGCTGCAAATTCTTCACGCGTCGGGCCATGCCGTCGATCTCCAGATCGAGACGGCGCCGCTTGCCCGGGCAGGCCGGGTTGAAGGGGTCGTCATCTTTACCCAGGACATCGGAGAGCGCAAGCGGTCGCTGGAACGCATCCGCTACATGGCCTATTACGACGACATGACCGGCTTGCCGAACCGCAGGTTTTTCATGAACCGCCTGCATAAACGGCTATCCGGCGGGGTCGCCGAGGGCACGCTGCTGGCGGTCTTCTACCTCGACGTCGACCGGTTCAAGCTGGTGAACGCCTCCTACGGCCGGGATACGGGGGATATCCTCCTGCTGCAGATCGCCGAGCGGCTGACCCGCTGCTTCGACGTACAGGAGGATTTGGCCCGGATGGAGGGCGACGAATTCGTCGGACTGTTCGAGGTGCGGGACACGGGCGAGGCGTCCGCCCGGATCGAAGCGCTCATGCGGCAGTTCGACGAGCCGTTCGAGCTCGGGGGCATTCCGCTGCATGTGACCGTGAGCGTCGGCTTCGCGCTGAACGTCGAGGCCGGCGACGATGCGGGCACGCTGCTGAAAAAGGCCGATACGGCTCTGCACCGGGTCAAGGAGAACGGCAGAAACGACTATACCCGCTACGTTCCGGAATTCGAGAACACAGCCTTACATAAGCTTACGCTGCAGCACGAGCTGATCGAGGCGCTGCAGCAGGAGCAGTTCCTGCTCTATTACCAGCCGCAGTACGGCCTCTCGGACGGCAGGATCGTCGGTCTGGAGGCGCTCATCCGCTGGCGGCACCCCGAGCGGGGACTCGTCCCGCCCGCGCAGTTCATCCCCGCGGCCGAAGACAGCGGCATGATCGTGGCGCTCGGGGATTGGGTGCTGCGGGAGGCTTGCCGGCAGAACAGGGCCTGGCAGGACGCGGGACTGCCCGCCATCCCCGTCTCGGTGAACCTGTCGTTCCGGCAGTTCGCGCAGCTGGACCTGGTCGGCAAAGTAGCCGCCATTCTCGAAGAGACCGGGCTCGACGCCCGCTATCTGAAGCTGGAGATCACCGAAAGCATGACGATGGACGTGGAGCGGGCGCTCGCTTATCTGAAGGCGCTGACCGCGCTCGGCATCGGCATCAGCGTCGACGACTTTGGAACGGGCTACAGCTCGTTCCACTACTTGAAACGGCTGCCGATCGGCAGCCTCAAGATCGACCGCTCGTTTGTTCGGGACATCCAGCAGGATCCCAACGACCGCGCGATCGTCGCCGCCATCATCGCGATGGCCCACAATCTGCAGCTGCAGGTTATCGCCGAAGGGGTGGAGACGGAAGAGCAGGTCCGCTTTTTGCAGCACCACCGCTGCGACGAAATGCAAGGCTATTACGGCAGTCCGCCAGTGCCATCGGACGAGGCGGAGCGTCTGCTCGCCTCCGGCAGCGGCGAGTCGCTGCGTTCCCTGTCGAGCTAGCCCTTTTAGCCTTCCTAGCTCTCTTTTGACAAGCGTACACATCGAAAAGCCGCAGCTCCTCGGAGCTGCGGCTTTTTTTTGCAGGGATAGAGGGTCCGTTTGCGGTTCAATCTGCGATGAAGTCGTCGATCTCGTTCAATCCTACGGTGTAGACCCGCTTCTCGTCTACGTGATACAGGGTGAGCAGCTCGTTGTCGGAATCGAAATTGACCACCCGGCACGGCATGCTGAGCTTGACGCCCTTGCCTTTGTTGACTTGGACGCGGATCAGCTTGCTCGTCTGGATGTATTGGCGGATGCGGGCATCGAGCGTTTCCGTCAAGATTTGCGTCTTCTCCGTCGCTTGTTCCAGAGCCTCGTCGATCGACTGGCCCAGACGCACGCCGGATTGTATGCGGAAATCGGCGAAATCCGCCTGGTTCAGCACGTGGAGCAGCCGTTCCAGAGCGTTGCCGTTGGTGGATGAACGAACGAGTATTTCAACTTGAAAAAGATAAGAGCCGTCATCTTGTTTCTTTGGTGCGTTTGCCATCGGATGTCGTCATCCTCTCGGAGCCAAGCTGCAGTTGACTGTCTAGGAGTAATATATCATGAATCGCAAGGTCGACATAGTCCCAAATGGGTGTTCATCCCGCGCGGATTAGTCGGGTGGACGCATATCATGTATCGCAAGATCCAGACGGGATAAGGACGGAACGGTCCGGTTTCGGTCAATTGAAATGAGTCGAACGTCCCGGTTTTCGGTCGGCGTTCATCGATCGGCCGCATACGCCGCGGGGAACGTCGGCAGTCCGTTTTCATTGAATCGGCGGAGGTGAGAAGGGTGATTCGACTGGTTCCAATCGACATCGGGGGCCACACGGCGCTGGGCGTTGAAGTGCTGCTCCCGAAAACGACGCTGCTCGCCGTCACGGCCGGCGACGGCTATATCATGTGCGGCGCGCTGGACGTCGGCCTGCTGAACGACCGGCTCCGGGAACGCCGGATTATCGCCGCCCGCGCGGTCGGCGTGAAGACGCTCGAGCAATTGCTGGATGCGCCGATGGAGTCCGTTACCGACGAAGCCCGCGCGCTCGGCATCGTGCCGGGCACGATCGGGCGCGACGCCGTCGCGATTCTGGCAACGACGAATGCGGCTGCCCCGCGGGAGTAACGCCGGGGAACAGCCGCATTCGCAGATTGCCGGTTTCGTTAATCTTCGAACAGCTGACGCAGCCCGTTATCGTAAGGCGCCCGGACGATGCCGCGTTCGGTGATGATGGCGGTGACCAGGTCGTGCGGCGTCACGTCGAAGGCCGGGTTGTACACCTTCACGTCCGCCGGCGCGGTGCGCCGGCCGAAGCCCAGCGTCACCTCGTCCGGGTGGCGCTCTTCGATCGGAATGTCGGCGCCGGTAGGCGTCGATAGGTCGATCGTCGACAGCGGACAAGCCACGTAGAACGGGATGTTGTGGGCTTTGGCCAACACGGCGACGCCGTAGGTTCCGATCTTGTTGGCGACGTCGCCGTTGGCGGCGACCCGGTCCGTGCCGACGATGACGGCTTGGACCCACCCCTTGGACATGACGTGGGCCGCCATGTTGTCGGTGATCAGCGTCACATCGACGCCCGCCTGCTGCAGCTCGAACGCCGTGAGCCGGGCGCCCTGCAGAACCGGACGGGTTTCGTCCGCGAACACCTTCAGCGCGATGCCCTGCTCCAGGGCCAGATAGAACGGCGCCAGCGCCGTCCCGTATTTGCTCGTAGCAAGCCCGCCGGCGTTGCAGTGCGTCAGGACGCCCATGCCGTCCCGGAAAAGCGTCAATGCATGCTCGCCGATCTTGCGGTTTGTCTCTTCGTCCTCGGCCTGAATCCGCTGCGCTTCCCGAAGCAGCGCGTCAACCGCTTCGGCGGCCGTTGCCCCGCGTTCGGCCAGCGCGTCCGCGCGCGCCCGCATCCGGTCCAGCGCCCAGAACAGGTTCACCGCCGTCGGCCGGGACGTCGCCAGATGCTCGGCATGGCGTCCGACCTCGGCCGCCAGCTCCCGAACGCCGCCGGCGAAGTTCCGCACGCCCAGCACGATGCCGAAGGCGGCGGCAATGCCGATCGCGGGGGCTCCGCGGACCTTCAGCTCGCGGATGGCGTTCCAGACGTCCTGGGGCGTCTCCAGACGGAGGTAGACCGTTTCTTCCGGGAGGAGCCGCTGATCCAGCAGCGACAAGGCGCCGTCTTCCCAGCGGATCGGCTGCAGCACCTTCGAGGCGGCGCCGGAGGAGGAGGGTTGTTCGCTCATGATGACAGTCTCCTTTGCAAATATCGTATTTAGCGTCCGTGCGCGGCGGCTTCGGCGATGCGGATGAGATCCTCGATGGACTCCGCTCGGCGGTGCTGCAGGATCAGCTCGCGCGCGATGGCAAGCGCGAGGCGCTGTGCCCGCTCGCGGGCGGCCGCGTCCGGAATCGTGTCGATATCCGCCACGTGGGCCAGGCCGTAGATGCGGCGAAGCGCTTTGGCGCCGGCGAAGCCGACCGTGTCCTGCAGCAAGCGGCGCATGTAGTCGTCCTGATAGCCTTTGGCGCGGGCGACGCGGTCGACGCCGCGCTCGTTCCACAGCGCGCGGAACTTCCGTTCGAAGCCGGTCCACAGTTCGCGGATCGTTTCCAGCAGGTAAGCCCTGCGGTCGCGGCGGGTCGATTCGTCGGCGCTCCAGTGCTCTTGGGCGACGTAGTGAAGAAGCAGGTTGGCGATCGGAGCTCCGATATCGAAGCCCATCGGGCCGAAGTAGGCGAACTCGGGATCAATCACTTTGGTCGATGCCGGCGTGACGAAGATGCTGCCGGTGTGCAGATCCCCGTGGAGCAGCGCCTGGGCGTGCGTCAGGAACTTCTCGCGGAGCAGCGCTACCTCCAGGTGGAGGGCTTCGTCGTTCCAGATCGCTTCGGCGGCATCGCGGATCGCGTCCTCGATGTTGTTCGTATCCGCGTCGCGGTAGGGGTCGTCGAAAATCAGATCCTCCGTGATTTTGCAGAGGTCGGGGTTGATGAAGCCCGCGAGCGTCTTTTTCTTCTCCTGCTGGTTCATGCCGAGGTCGGACGTAAAGAAAAGCGTGTTCGCGAGGAATTCGGAGAGATGCTCCGCGAAGGACGGATAGGTGCCGCCCTCGATCAGCCCGCGGCGCATGATGACGTGATCGCTCAAGTCTTCCATGACGGTCAGCGCGAGATCGTTGTCCGTTTGGTACACCTTCGGCACGAGTCCCGGAGCCAGCTCGCCCTGCTTGACGAGCGCTTCGGCTTCGATCCGGGCGCGGTCCAGGCTGAGCGGCCAGGATTCGCCTACGACCTTGGCATAGGGCAGCGCCTGCTTGAGGATGATGCTGCGGCCTGTCGCCGGCTGCGTAATGTGGAAGACCAGATTCAGGTTCCCGTCTCCGATCTCGCGGGAAACAAGCGGTTCGTCCGTGGGGAATACTTGCCGGATCGAGCGGGCGATCTCGATGGCTTCCGCTTCGCTAAGCGGGTGATACTTGCTCATTCGTACATACACCTCCGGATAAGTTCGCCTGCTTGTCCGCCTTCGCGGGCGGACACATCTTAGCACAGTATATAGCAATCGGACCCGCAAAAAAAGCACAACCGGACGGGAAATCCCCTGGCGGCTGTGCCTCTCCGTGGACGGATCAAGGCGTTGCTCGAATGACTGCTTGCTTTCTATTATAATGGAACGCTTTAACGCCGAACAGGGGAAACTGGCGACGAAGCCGCCGGACATGGTAAGGTAAGAGCATCTGGCGAATACAGGAGGAATTGCGATGGACGGATCCAATCTGATCGTACGTCTGGAAATGGAAGCGGACCGCGCGCTCTTCGGCACGATCGCGACGGCCGTCGGCGCCGCCGGCGGCGATATCGTGGCGATCGACGTGATTCGCGCGGGCCAGCGGAGCATCCGCGACTTGACGATTCGGGCGGAAGCCTCGATGGAGGCGATCGTGGAAGCGATCCGCAAGGTGCCCGGCGTCCGCGTCGTCAACGTCTCGGACCAGACGCTGCTGCTGCACCTGGGCGGGAAGCTCGAGGTGACGCCCCGGATCAAGATCCGTACCCGGGACGATCTGTCCCGCGTCTATACGCCAGGCGTGGCCAAGGTGTGCATGGCCATCCACGAAGATCCGGCTTCGGCATTTTCCCTGACGATCAAGCGCAACACGGTCGCCGTCGTCAGCGACGGCACGGCCGTGCTCGGCCTCGGCAACATCGGCCCCGCGGCCGCGATGCCCGTCATGGAGGGCAAGGCGATGCTGTTCAAGGAGCTGGCCGGCGTCGACGCTTTCCCGATCTGCCTCGATACCCAGGATCCGGACGCGATCGTCGAAATCGTCCGCGCTCTCGCTCCGGCGTTCGGCGGCATTAACCTGGAGGACATCTCTTCGCCTCGCTGCTTCGAGATCGAGCGCCGCCTGCAGGAGCTGCTGGACATCCCCGTCTTCCACGACGACCAGCACGGGACGGCGGTCGTGCTCATCGCCGCGCTCATGAACGCGGCCAAGTGCGTCGGCAAGAAGCTCGCCGACATGCGCGTCGTCGTCTGCGGCATCGGGGCGGCCGGCATGGCCATCGTCAAGATGCTGCACACCGCGGGCGTGCCGGTTGTGCTGGCCGTCGACCGGGCGGGCATTCTCTCCCGCAAGACGACGTACGACAACGTCGCCTGGCAGTGGTGCTCGGAGAACACGAATCCGGAAGGGATCGAGGGCGGCCTCGAGGAAGCGCTCCGCAGGGCGGACGCCTTCATCGGCGTCTCGGGTCCGGGCGTCCTGAAGCAGGAGTACGTGCGCGGCATGGCGGCCGATCCGATCGTCTTCGCGATGGCGAACCCGGAGCCCGAGATCCGTCCGGAGCTGCTCGAAGGTATCGCCGCCGTCGTCGGTACGGGGCGCTCCGACTATCCGAATCAGATCAACAACGTCCTTTGCTTCCCAGGTATTTTCCGCGGGGCGCTCGACTGCCGCGCTTCCCGCATCACCGAGGGGATGAAGCTGGCGGCCGCCCGGGCGATCGCCGCGGTCGTGACCGACCAGCAGCTGAACCCGGAGTACATCGTGCCCAGCGTCTTCAACGCGGACGTCGTCGAGTCCGTCCGCCGAGCGGTCGTGAGCGCCGCCTACGCGGACCGCGTCGCCCGCCGGGTGGACAAGCGCGAGCCTGCGGACGAGATTTAAGGATTGCAGATGACAGCCTGCAAGCGGCTTGGCCGCTTGCAGGCTTTTTTATCGTACGCCCAGCATGGGCGTCATCTCTACGGTGAAAGTCCGGAATGGGGGCTGGCA
>NZ_JAJFOW010000072.1 GCF_020731285.1 Cohnella baijiui | reverse complement strand
GGTAATTTCCATTACCCCTTATGTGGAAGTTTTATTCAGTGACCTAAGTAGTAACCAAATGTACATCTAATTTTGCTATATTCCTGCTTAACAGTCATTTAGTTGCAATCGTACAATTAATTAATCCATTTTTTACTAATATGACAGATTTCCGTTAAATTAGATGTACTTTTACAAGTAAACCGGTCCCCCCTCCCGAAATGGCTCTAATTAGATGTACGAATGCAACTAACTTTACTGTGCGACCCGAACCGAGCGCAAACAAGGCCCATTGGCATGCACCAGTGGCGAACCGTCGGCCAGCGCTGTAAACGGGAATATCGATGGTTACCAAATTGAAATCACGCAGCATGATGTCGTCGATCGTCTAGAAAACGAGGCTTATGCAGATCGTTTTTTCTCGTTTGCCGCCATTGCGGTCGCACGCAGCTTGGACCGTTACTTCGGTTTCACGTTCCCGTACACGTCCTCTCGCGAGTGAAAGCCGTCGGCGATCACCGTGTCGTCGATGTTGGTCTTGTCCACGGCGATCGGATCAAGGAGCACGGAGGGCACTTCGATCTTGCCGTTGTTCAATTTGCGGTTCGTCTCCACCGTCTCCCCCATGGCGAGCTTGACGGCCAGCTCCGCCGCCTTGTCCGCCAGCAGCTTGATCGGCTTGTAGACGGTCATTGTCTGCCCGCCTCCCGCGATGCGCCGGATCGCCGCCAGCTCGGCATCCTGCCCCGCGACCGGAATCCGGCCCGCGAGCCCTTGCTCCGCGAGCGCTTCGATCGCGCCCCCTGCCGTGGCGTCGTTCGCGGCGATGAGGGCGTCGATGCGGTTGCCGTTGGCGCGCAGAGCTTCCCGCATGTTCGACAGCGCGCTGCGGGGCGTCCAATCCTTCGACCATTGGTCGTAGACGATCGTAATATCGCCTCGATCGATGTACGGCTGGAGCACGTTGAACACCCCTTTTTTGAACAAATGGGCATTGTTATCCGTGTCCGCCCCGCCGATGTACACGTACTTGCCCCGCGGCACCAACGCCTTGATCGCGTTGGCTTGCAGCTCCCCGACCTTCTCGTTGTCGAAGGAGACGTACAGGTCGATGTCCGCGTTTTTGATCAGGCGGTCGTAGGCGAGCACCTTGATCCCGGCCGAGTGGGCCTTCTTCACGATCGTCGCGGCCGCCTCCGCATTGTGCGGGGTGACCACGAGAATGTCGACGCCCTGGCTGATCATCGTCTCGACTTGGGAGATCTGATTGGCGTCGTCGTTGTTGGCCGCCATGATGATCACTTCCGCGCCCAGCGCCTCCCCGGCCGCCCGGAACATATCCCGGTCCTTTCGCCAGCGCTCCTCCTGCAGCGTCGCCATGGAAAAGCCGATCTTGATCTTGCCGTTCCGCTGATGGACCGTCTGCGTAGTCTCCCCGGCCCGGTTGGAGACGGACGTCGCCGCCGGGGCGGACGCGACGTTCGGTCGGCCCGCATCGTCGCAGGCCGCGACGACGACCGTCCAGCCCAGCGCAAGCGCCAGCAATGGTCGCCAACGCCTAATACCCCTTCTCATCTGCATCGCCCCCCTTGTCGTCGCGAATCAGGCTTGCATTCCTTTTCTCCCGAGGAGCGTCTTGCGGTACTCCGTCGGCGAGACGCCGCACGTTTTTCGGAACACCTTGCTAAAATAGTTCGGATCGCGATAACCCACCTCGAACGTAATTTCCTTGAGGCTGCGGTCCGGATCGCTCATCAGCTTCTTCGCCCGGTCGATCCGGCATTCGGTCAAAAAATCGATATAATTGACGCCGAGCTGCTCTTTGAACACTTTGCTGAGGTAAAACGGGCTAAGCCCGACCCGCTTGGCGATCCCTTCGAGCGAGATGTCCTCGTGCGCATGCGCCACGATGTACTGCTGAATCTGTCGGACCGTATCCGGCTCGATCCGGTCCGCGTGCGCGGCGTACGATTCCCGCAACCGCTCCAGCAGAAGAGCCGACTCGGCGTGGAGCTGCCGGTAGTCCCGCGCCTGCAAGGAAAAGAGCGGCGAATCGTGCTCGATTCCCATCTCGAGCAGCGCCCGCGAGGCAAGCCAGAGCAGCCCGAGCACGCGCTGCTGCGCCTGCAGCAGGTCGACGCCCTGATGCTCGCAACTCCGTACGAAGGTCTGGACGTCGCTGCCGATCCGACTCCACTCCCCTAGACGGATGCGCTCGAACATGTCGCGTTCCGTACGCTTGACCTCGGGTCCTCCTGACGGGCCTCCCAGGAGCGGCGTGTCTTCGTAAAGCCGGTAGCGAACCGGCCGAGACGTATCCATGGAGGCGACGAGCGCCTCCTGATAAGACTGGCGGATCTGGGCGAACGCCGGACAAGCGCCCCCGATGCCGACGAACCATCCGGGCTCCTCGCCCGCGGCGGCAACGGACAGCAGCTCGCGGGCGAGGCCGACCGCCTGGGATCGGTACGACCGCGTCGGATCCCGGAAGACGATGATCGGGATCTGCCGGCCGTACAGGGCGCCGACCCAGCCGCTTCCCGCCCGCCGCACCTTGTCTCTGACCGCGCCGTAGGCGCCTTCCGCGCCGGGCGGCAGCAGGACGGTCATCGCGAACTTCTCGTTGTCCGTGCCGACGCCGAGCAGGCCGACCAATTCGTCCAGATGCACCTCGTGCACGTGGTCGAAGAGCAGCTGCGTGACGATGTCCGTCTCGACGACGGGCAGCACTTTCCGCAGCGTCTCGCGCTGCTGCACGCTCGCCTCGAGGGCGCCGCGCTCCTCCTCGATCTGCCGGAGCACGTTGCCGACCGTCGCCACGATCTCGCTCGCTTTGCTCGGTTTGAGGAGATATTCCTTTACCCCCAGCTTGATCGCCGTCCGCGCGTAATCGAACGTGTCGTAAGCCGTCACCATTACGAATTTGATGCCCGGGTGCTCCCGGCCGATGATCTCCGCGGCTTCGAGTCCGTCCAGTCCCGGCATTTTGATGTCCATGAGGATCAGATCGGGCTTGTACGCTTCCGCCATCTGAACCGCCTGCCTCCCGTTTTTCGCCTGCGCGATATCCAGATCGGGATAGCCTTTGCGCAGAATCGCTTCCAGACCCTCCCGCTCGATCTGCTCGTCATCTACGATCAGCAGCTTCGTCTTCAAGCCCCAACCTCCTCATCTTCGGTAGTCGCAAGATTACCTTCGTGCCCCGTTCGGCACCGCTCCCGATGTCGATCACGTCTTCGCGTCCGTAGAAGAGGCGGAGCCGGCGGACGACGTTGCTGAAGCCGATGCCCGTCGAATGTCCTTCGGAATCGACCGCATGCTCCTCGAGAATTTGCCGGATCTTGTGCTCCGGCATGCCCGGTCCGTCGTCGGCGATCTCGACTGCCACCCGCTCTCCCTCGTCCCGGATGCGGAAGACGATGGTGCCCCCGTCCTCCTCGGGCTCGACCGCGTGGATGACCGCGTTCTCGATGATCGGCTGCAGGGTGAGGCCGGGGATCCTCGTCCCGAGACACGTCTCGTCGATCTCCGTCTCGAACCGCAGCCGGTCGGTATACCGCGTTCTCTGAATCTCCATGTACTGCCGCAGCACCTTGACTTCCTCGTAAAGCGTGACCGACCGGTCGAGCCGCTTCAGGTTATAGCGCAGCAGGCCCGCGACGTTCGCCAGCAGGTCGCTCGTCTCCTCGGCGCCTTCGAGGTACGCTTTTTTGGACAGCGTATCAAGGGTATTGAACAGAAAGTGCGGGTTGATCTGACTTTGCAGGCTGCGAAGCTGGCTCTCTTGGAGAAGCAGCTTGCTTTGTTGGAGCTCGTGCTCGAGCTGCGCCTTCTGTTGGATTTCGAGGATGAGATTGTTGATATTGACGCGCATGCGCTCGAACATTTTCGCGAGAAAAGCGATCTCGTCGTTCGAAGACACCTCGACCTGCAGGTCGAACCGGCCCCTCGACAGCTCCCTTGCCGCTTGGGTCAGCTTCAGCACCGGCCGCGTGATGCTGAGCGAGAACCAGTACGTCGACAGTAGCAACAGCAGCGTGATCGACAGCAGCATCCAGATCCCGAACTTCTTGAGATCAGTCGACTGCTCGATGATGTTGCGATAGAACCGGTCGTACGTCTTCAGCTCCGTGTCGAGCAGCGTGAGCGTCATTTCGGATATGTATTTGGAGATGCGCGTCGCCTCGGCGAACGCCTTGGTCGAGTCCTCGCTCTCCTTCTCCGACTGGAACATCACCGAGCGATCCGTCGTCTCGATCAGGCTGTCGATGAGATTCATATAGCTGGTAACCGTCAGATCGTTCTCCCCGTTCCGCAAGTCGAGGACGCCGACGCGCGCGCTCCGGAGCTGTCTTTTGCTCCAATCCAGCTGCGTGAGGTTGATCTCGTTCGGGGAGAGCAGGTAGTTGTTGAGCGAGGCGATCGTCTGCTGGCTCGCGTTGGTCACTTCGTTCATCCGAAGGTACCGCTGGAGAATGCCGTTGTATTGATCCTGGGTTTTCTGGTTGTAATACGTGAGCGCGATCCAGATCGCGACCATGATGAACAAGACGACGGCGACGAGCGCCCATATTTTCTTCTGAATGGTGTTCATCGCACGTCCTCCGCCTTCAGCATGCGGATGTCGGTCAAGTATCCGTCCTTATTCAGCGGCACCGTCTCCCCATTCAGCCACCGGACCATCAAGTCCACGCTCATACGTCCCATCTCTTCGGGCGACTGTTCGATCATGCCGTCCAGCTTCCCCTGCTTCAGCAGCGAGAGCGTGTCCGGACTGTCGTCGAACGAATAAATGTGGAAGGGCTCGACCCGGGACCGGCGGCCGATCTCCTGGACCATCGCGTCGGCGATGTTCGCGTTGACGGCGACAAAGGCATTCACGTCGGGCAGCCGGTTCATCGCATCCTGCGTGGCGGCGATGATCCGCTCCCTGGCGACGGGCGTCTTGACGTACTCCGTCTTGATCCGGGGATACGCCGCCAACATGTTGCGAATGCCGCCCAACCGCTGCTGCTGGTAATACTCCTCGCTGTCGTCTCCCAGCAGAATGACGGTGCCCGACTTGCCCATGTCCGTCACCAGCTCTTGCGCGATCATTTGCCCGGCCAGGAATTGATCCGAACCGACGTACGTTCTGCGCAAGCTGTCGACCATCGGCACGTCGCTCCCGACCGTGATGATCGGAATGCCGTAGGAAGCGGCCTGAATCTTCGACATATACTTGAAGCCCTCGGTGTCCAGCCCCTGGGCAATGATGCCGTCCACTTTGGCGGCGATGGCGATTTCGATTTTTTTGAGAAAATCCTCCTGATCTTTGCCGTAGCTGCCCCATACTTCGATGGCGACTCCGTTCTGCGCCGCCGCTTTTCTGGCGCCGGCCGCCACCTTGTCCCAAAAAGGCGTATCCTGCTCCTGGGTAATGAGCACGAGGCGATACCGCGGGGGCTCCCCGACCGGAGGGCGCGGCAGCTCCCAGCTTGTTCGGAACACTTTGTCGGCCGAGATGAGCGTAAAGGATAATAGAACGACGCAGACGACGCCGAGGACGAGACTGACCGTTTTGCGCAAGAGAATGTCTCCGTTTCCATTTGGAAGTGCTTCCATCCTATCATCTGACAGGGATCGCCATCAATCACTAGGTTTGGACTCCCGATAGAAAAGAGAAAAACGGAAGGGGGCGATGAGGAGCGTCTACTGAAGTATACAACCCTTCCAGACTATAAAATGACAAGTCGGGACGAAGAAACGGACGGAAAAAACGCCCGCCGGAAGATCTCCTCGGGAGATCCTCCGGCGGGCGAAGCACGTCGGACGAAATGAGCGTTGCGGGTTTTCTTTCGGTCATACAGAATGTATAAGTTTTACCACGGCAAAGCCGTTTTTACTTGTTACACCCAATCCTTCTCCATAGCCTTCAGGATCAAGGCCGCGAACAGGCTGTTGGACCAGGCGAACCAGGGACGGGAGAAGTCGGACGGATCGTCCGGATGGAAGCCTTCGTGCATGTAGCCGGTGCCGGCGTCGGTTTGAACGAGCGTCTCGATAAGCGCCTTGACTTCTTCCTCGTCCGTCGAAGTCAGCGCCTGCATGGACAGGGCGAGGTGCCACACGTAGCCGCCCGGCGTATGCGGGCTGCCGATGCCCTTGGCGAATTTGCCTTCGAAATAGAACGGGTTGTCGAAGCTGAGCGCAAACCGCCGCGTATTCCGGTAGATCGGATCGTCCGCCGGGACATAGCCGAGATACGGGATGGACATCAGACCGGGCGTCCCGGCGTCGTCCATCAGCGAATAGTTGCCGAAGCCGTCGGTTTCGTAGGCGTAGATTCGGCCGTAGACCGGATGGTTGACGATTCCGTAGGTCCGGATGCCGAAGTCGATCTCCTTGCGCAGCTTCGCGGCCCGGTCGGCAAGCCTGGCGTCGTCGTAGATGTCGGCGGCGATCTCGCGAATGTGTCCCAGAATGACCGCGGCGAACATGTTGGCCGGGATGTTGTAGCCGAATTCGCAGGCATCGTCGCTCGAACGGAAGCCGGACCAGCTCATCCCGGTATAGTTGACCGGCATCCCCCGGCCGTCGTTGTACAGCGTCTCCGTGTCCTTGTCCGTCTGCCGGATGAAGCGGTACGGAGACTTTTCCCCATGGTGCTGTTCGGTCTGAATCACCTGGACAATTTGCGTCAGCGCCTGATAACAGGCCGTGTCGAACCGGTCGGTCCGTCCGGTCGTCTTCCAATATTCGTAGAGGAGCTGAACGGGGAAGCACAGCGAATCCAGCTCGTACTTGCGCTCCCACATCCAGGGGCTCAAGTCGCAGTCGTCGGTGTCGCGATAATGCTTGTCGTTCGCCGTCTCGTTGAAGGCGTTCGTGTACGGATCGAGATTGATATACATCATTTGCCGGGCGATCAGGCCGCCGATGATGCGCTGAAGGTCCTCGTCCTCTCTGGCGAACGGGAGATAGTGCCGCACCTGTTCCACGGAATCGCGCAGCCACATCGCGGGGATGTCGCCGGTAAAAACGAAGGTGGTGCCGTCCTCCAGCAGCTTGGTCGTCGTCTTCAGCGTATTGGGGAAGCAATTGCGGTACAGCTGGCGGAGCTTGGGACGGTGCGCGAGCCGCTCGTCGGCGTCCTCCAGCGCGCGAAGGATGGAATCGGGCAGTTTCATCGTCAAATCCTCCTATCAGAATGATTCCCTACAAGTTTACATGGCGGCAAAAGCACGACAATATGTAGATTTTGCACAGCATCGCCGAGGTCAAAGACGACACATCAGGCGCTTCGGCGCGCGGTTTCGGCATGACAATGCAGATCCTACATATTTACGGTGTCCGGCACTCTCCCTAGAATCACCTGTAAGGGTTTGCAAAACCGCTTGAAGGGAGAGGACCGAATAGAGATGATCAAAGCGTCACGGATCGCCAGCAGACCGCTCGATCGCAAGCCGTTCGGGCGCCAACTGCTGCGCAATTGGCAACTGTATGTTTTTCTCGCGCCGGCGATTGCCTACTTTCTCGTATTCTATTACTGGCCGATGTACGGGATTCAAATCGCATTCAAAAATTATGTTCCTTCCAAAGGATTTCTCGGAAGCCCCTGGGTGGGATTCGATCATTTCGAACGGTTTTTCCATTCCTATTACTTCTGGGATCTGTTGTGGAATACGCTCAGCATCAGCTTCTATGCGCTGGCCGTCGGGTTCCCGCTTCCCATCATTCTGGCGCTGGCCTTCAACGAGGTGCGCAACGGAGCCTTCAAGAAGACGGTCCAAACCGTCACCTACGCGCCGCACTTTATTTCCATGGTCGTCATGTGCGGAATGATCATCACGTTCCTGTCCCCGTCAAGCGGGATGATCGTACGGATCATTGAGCTTCTCGGCATGGAGCCGGCAGCGTTCCTGACCGACCCGCGCTGGTTCAAGACCGTTTACGTGCTGTCCGAGGTATGGCAGAGCACGGGTTGGGGCGCCATCATTTATCTCGCGGCGCTCTCGGGCGTGGACCCTCAGCTGCACGAAGCGGCCATTGTGGACGGAGCGAGCCGGTTCAAGCGAATGTGGCACATCAACCTGCCGGCTATCGCGCCGACCATCGTCATTCTGCTGATCCTGAACATGGGGAATATTCTCGGTGTGGGGTACGAGAAGATCCTGCTGCTGCAAAATCCGCTTAACCTGGAGTCTTCCGACGTGATCTCCACCTTTGTCTACCGGTCGGCGTTGATCAACGGCCAGTACAGCTTCTCGACGGCCGTCGGCTTGTTCAACTCGGTGGTTAATGCTTTCATGCTCGTCATGGTCAATCTCATCGCCAAACGCACCTCGAACAACAGTCTGTGGTAAACGAATTTCGGAAAGGAGTTGCGCTTCATGGTGCCTGCAGTCAAGGAGTCCCAAAGCGACCGGCTGTTTCTGTTCCTGAACTACCTGTTCGTCACCGTGGCGCTGATCGTCGTCGCGTATCCCGTCCTCTACATCATCAGCGCGTCGATCAGCGATCCCGTCGAAGTCAGCTCGGGTCGAATGTGGTTGTATCCCAGGGGCCTCACCTTCGACGGCTTTTCGCTGGTGTTCGAGAACCCGAAGATCTGGCGCGGCTACGGGAATACGATCCTGTATACCTTCGTCGGAACGCTGCTGAACCTGTTCGTGACGCTGCCCGCGGCGTATGCGCTGAGCCGAAGGGATCTGGCCGGCCGCAAGTTCGTGATGGGCATGTTTCTCGTCACCATGTTCTTCAGCGGCGGTCTGGTTCCCACCTACCTGGTGGTTAAAGATTTGCATCTGATCAACACGATGGGCGCGCTGATCTTGCCCGTCGCGGCTTCGGTGTACAACATCATCGTGGCGAGAACCTTCTTCAGCTCCACGATTCCGGGCGAGCTGACGGAAGCGGCCTATATCGACGGCTGCAACCACTTCCGTCTGTTCCTTGGCATCATTCTGCCTTTGTCGAAGCCGATCATTGCGGTCATGGCCCTGTTCTACGGCATCGCCCACTGGAACAGCTACTTCCCCGCCTTGATCTATCTGAACGACGAGGTCAAGTTTCCGCTGCAGATGGTGCTCAGGCAAATTCTCGTCCTTCAGGAGATGTCGGCCGAGACGACCGGCGCCGCCATCAGCGGGGACATCGCCAAAGCGATGAATTCGAAGGCGGAGATCGCCGCGCTCGTCAAGTACGCCGTCATTATCATCTCCACCCTGCCGGTCATCGCCGTCTACCCCTTCCTGCAGCGTTATTTCGTTCAAGGGGTCATGATCGGTTCGGTGAAAGGCTAAGTGCCGCTCCCAGCGGCTGCGAATGCGTTAATAACCGAAGATCAGAGCGCTTGTTCTCTCTTCTTCGATTATTATAGGAAGATACACAAGGAGGATCACTATGAACAAGACCAAAAAGGGCGGGGCATTGCTTTTGTCCGCCGCCATGGCCGTAGCGTTGCTAAGCGGCTGCGGCTCAACGGGCAACAACGATGCGAAGGGAACGAACGGCTCCGGCTCCGGCACGGCGGACAAGGTGGCCAAGGAAGGATTCCCGATCGTCAAGGAGCCGGTCACGCTGACCCTGACCGCTCCCGACGTCGGCATTCAGAACTGGGACAACATGCTGGTGCTGCAAGAGATGGAGAAGCTGACCGGCATTCACCTTAAGTTCCAGAATGCGCCGAAGGAAAGCTTCGAGACGAAGAAGAACCTGATCTTCGCTTCGGGCAACTACCCGGATATCTTCTATGCGGCCGGATTGACGACTGCCGAGCAAATGAACTACGGGGGACAGGGCATTCTGGTTCCGCTCGAAGGGCTGATCGACAACTATGCGCCGAACTTCAAGAAGATTCTGGATGACAATCCCGATATCCGCAAATCGATCACCGCGCCGGATGGCCACATCTACGCGCTGCCGGTCATTGAAAACAACCAACCCTGGTACCGCAACCCGATGTGGTATAACGGCGATTTTCTGAAGGCGCTTCACATTACGAAGCTGCCGGAGACGACGGAGGAGCTGTATACGTACCTCAAGCGGGTCAAGGAAGAAGATCCGAACGGGAACGGCAAGAAGGACGAGATTCCGCTCTCTTCCTCGCCTTCCAACGGCAACAGTCTGCGGGATATTCGCACCTGGCTGCTCGGCGCCTTCGGCATCTACGAAGAGGAAATCTATGTCGACGACAACGACAAGGTTCATTACACGCCGATGGAGGAAGGCTACAAGGATTATCTGACGTTCATGAACCGCCTCTGGAACGAAGACCTGCTGGATCACGAGAGCTTCTCGCAGACGGCCGAGCAGAAGAAGGCCAAAGCGCAGAATAAACAGGTGGCCCTCTTCTCCGACTGGAACGCCTATATGACCAAGGGCGGCGAACCGAGCATGGACGACCCGATGTTCCTTCCCGTAAAAAGCGACAAAGTGGACAAGCCGGCCATCGCCAAAAACAAAGGCATCACGCCGGGCGCCTTCGCCATCTCGAAGACGAACCTCGCCCCGGAAGCCTCGATGTTCTGGGTGGACTACATCTACTCCCCTGAAGGCGCCGTGCTGTTCAATAAGGGACCGGAGGGCGTGCTCTGGAAATATTCGGACAAAGCTACGCTGACCAAAGAGTATCTTCCGGTTCCGGGCGGCGGCGACCGCGAGGAGTACCGGGCGACGATCACGCCGAACTACGGCATCCCGGCGCCGACCGTCTCTTTGCCGGAGACGCAGAAAGGGCTGCTCGGCGAATTCGACGAGTGGGTCGCCAACGAGACGCAGACCAAGCTGACCGACAACGGGGCGCGGATTCCGTTCCCGACCCTGTTCCTGACCCCCGAGGAGCAAACGGAGGTCACGACGATGAGCGCCGACCTGAATACGTTCGTGCGTCAGATGGAAGCGAAATTCATTACCGGCAACGAGCCGCTGGCAAACTGGGATAAGTACCTGGGCACGGTCAAGAAAATGGGCGGCGACCGCATGGCGGAAATCTATCAAACGGCCTACGACCGCTGGAAAAAGAGCTAACTGCTGCAACCGTTATGATCGGTCAAAGGGCCGATTGATCGGTTGACAGCATGCTGCAAGCGCACGAGCAGGAGGAGACAGACCCGATGAAAATCACCAGACACGCAAGCAATCCGATCGTCGTTCCGGGACAGTACGAATGGCGTAAAGTGACCGTCTTCAATCCGGCCGTCATTATCGACGAAGGCAAGTTCTACATGATTGAGCGAACGGCCGGCTCGCTGACGCCCTGCAAGAACTTCCTGGGCCTGCTGGAAAGCGACGACGGCGTCGTCTTCACCCATGTCAAGGACGAGCCGATCGTGACGCCGGACATGCTGGGCTTTCCCTACGGCAGCGTCCAGGACCCGCGGGTCGTCAAGATCGACGGCACCTTCTATATGAATTACGCCCTGCGTCCGTGCGCCATGAACTACTATCCGACGGGAGCGGGCGTACCGAGCCGTTCGCTTCCCGAATACCCGGACGGTTGGGGCGAGGAGGAGGGCCACTGGCTGACCCGTTCCTCGATTGCGAAGTCGACGAACCTGATCGACTGGGCGTTCGTGGCGGACACGACGCCGCTTCATATCAACGACCGCGACAACATCCTGTTCCCGGAGAAGATCAACGGCAAGTTCGTGCTGCTTCGCAGACCCGAGGAATATATCGGAGAGGCGTACGGCACCGACAGCGCGGCGATGTGGATCACCTATTCCGAGGATCTGATTCATTGGGAAGAGCCGAAGCTGCTGGCCAAGGCGGGGAACCCCGCTTGGGAATCGCGCAAGATCGGCGGTTCGACGCCGCCGGTACGGACGGACAAGGGCTGGCTCGTGCTGTATCACGGGGTGGACGATCAGGTCGTCTACCGCGTCGGCGCCATGCTGCTCGACCTGGACAACCCGGAGAAGGTCATTGCCCGGACGAGAAATTACATCATGGAGCCGGAGACGTATTACGAGAAGTTCGGCTATCAAATTCCGAACGTCATCTTCCCGACGGGAAACGTGGTCAAGGACGGGCTTCTGTACATCTATTACGGCGTAACCGACACCGCCATCGCGCTGGCGACGGTTCCGCTCGACGAACTCGTGGAGCACATTCTGAACGAGCCGCAATAACGGATGGAGCCCGCCGCTTCTGACGGAGCTGATCCGGTCGGAGAGGCGATCTCCCGCTCCCCATGCGAAGGGGCTGTCCCGAATGTCATCCTGTTCATTTTATGGCCCCCGCGCAGAACCGATTTTCATCGAGAAAAAGGACCTCAACCTCCACTTGTTATTGGAGGCTGAGGTCCTTTTGTTTGAACGTCGGGATATTCCCCGTTCACGCGAATGGAAACCGCGACGTCGCCAGTTGGAGCAAAATGCTCCAACCAGGTACGAGTCGCGCCCCCGCCACTCCGCCGAATTAAGGAACAAAATGTTCCTTATTCTCCCACACCCCCGCCACTCCGCCGAAATAGGGAACAAATTGTTCCTTATTCTCCCACGCCCCCGTCACTCCGCCGAATTAAGGAACAAATTGTTCCTTATTCCCCCACGCTGCAGATAGACTAGAAAGTGGACACACCGTAGTAGCGACCTGTTACAATAAA
>NZ_JAJFOW010000071.1 GCF_020731285.1 Cohnella baijiui | reverse complement strand
GAGCATCTGCCTTACAAGCAGAGGGTCGGGGGTTCGATCCCCTCAGCCTCCACCACTTCACCCTAAAAAGGGAAGAAGGTCTTCGAAGTTCATTCCGATTCCTTTTCGGGGACCCCGTAACAATCAACTCGGAGCTGTGGTGTAGAGGCCTAACATGCCTGCCTGTCACGCAGGAGACCGCGGGTTCGAATCCCGTCAGCTCCGCCATTTTTTTGGCTCGGTAGCTCAGTTGGTAGAGCAGAGGACTGAAAATCCTCGTGTCGGCGGTTCGATTCCGTCCCGAGCCACCATTTGTTTTACCCGGTATAAGCAAGCCAATTGGTGCGCATCCTACCGGTCGGGTTCCATGGAGGCTTAGCGAAGTGGCCAAACGCGGCAGACTGTAAATCTGTTCCTTCGGGTTCGGTGGTTCAAATCCATCAGCCTCCACCAGTTACCCGAGCCATTAGCTCAGTTGGTAGAGCACCTGACTTTTAATCAGGGTGTCGTAGGTTCGAGTCCTACATGGCTCACCAGGTATTCCATCCAGACAGACGTGCGAACGTCTGTTTTTTTGTGCGTTCGTTCCCGGTGGCGGGAGCGAATGGGAAAGGTCCCTCGAAGGGCAATCTAAGCGCATCCCGTTTTCCCGGAGGATTCGCGCATGATGTACCTATACGCGCTTGCCTTTTCGTTCTTGGTGGTGGTCTTGCTTGTGCCGGTCGTCCGGAAGCTCGCGCTCCGCGTCGGATTTGTCGATCGTCCGACCCGCCGCAAAATCCATGCCGCGCCCGTTCCTTTGAGCGGCGGCGTTGCCATCTATATCGGGGTCGTGCTCACGGCGTACCTCTTCGTCCGTGACATCGCGCTGTTCCGGGCAATTGCGGTAGGCGGCGGCCTGCTTGTGGCGACGGGGCTCGTAGACGACGCCTTCAAGGCGTTCAATCGGGAATTCCCGGTCTGGCCCCGTCTGATCCTTTATACGCTTGCCTCTCTGATTCCGGTCTGGTATGGCATCCGGATCGCGGGCATCTCTTCCCCATCCTCTTCCTCCATGATTCTTTTTACGCCGGGCTGGAGCCTGGTATTCACCGTCATTTGGGTGTTCGCTTTGCTTAACATGGTGAATTTCATCGACGGCATCGACGGGCTCGCGTCGGGCATCTGCGTCATTTCCTCGCTGACGCTGTTCATCGCCGCGCTTATCGGCTATCAGCAAGTGACGGCTCTGATCGCGGTGGCGCTGGCCGGCGCCTGCATGGCGTTTCTCACGTACAACTTCCACCCGGCCCGGATCTTTATGGGCGATGCCGGCGCGACTTTTCTTGGGTATACGCTGGCCGTTACGGCGATCGAGGGCACCTTAAAGGGCGCAACCTTCGTTTCGCTCCTCGTACCGGTCTTGGCGCTAGGGGTGCCGATCCTGGACACCGCGATCGTCTTCATTCGCCGGCTGGCCGAAGGCAAGGGGCTGCACCGCGCCGACAACCTGCACACGCATCACAGTTTGATGAAATGGGGGCTGACGCAGGTTCAGACCGTGTCGTTCCTGTACCTGATCGCGGCGGTGTTCGGCCTGATGTCGATCGTCGTGATGCTAATGCTTTATTAAATAGGAAGAAACGGCTCTGCAGACGCGCTGCACCCGCAGCCCCGCGTATATGATACAATATGGCTAACGCCATGCGACGGGGGGCTTGCGACTTGAACAAATCGAGACTCCAACAATTGCAGCAGTTGTTGGCTGCCCCTGTAGAGATGATGAAGGTCCCGAAGAAGGTATGGACCCAGGAAGGCGGGGCGAAGCATCCGGAGCCCGGCGCCTATCTGCAGCGGGGCGGCTTGTTTTGGCTGGCCACCAAAGTGGATGCGTCCGAAGTCCAGCTCCTGCAGAGCGAGGGAGAGCTAACGCCGCTCGAACGGGAATTACTGAAATGGGCGCTGCAGGGCGGCTCCGGAAAGCTGACGTCCGCCGCTACGGATGCCGAGAATCAGGCGAGACGACTCGGGGACTGGATCCAGCAGTCCATTGCGGCCGGAGACTGGCGGGCGGAAATCCCGGACCGGCTGGAGCTGCACAACCGGCTGTTCGACGGCATGATCCCGTTTCTCCTGCTGCGCGAGCAAGCGGACGGGCGCGATCCATCGTATGCCGAGTTGGAGAAGGCGTTCCGATCCTACCTCTCCGACGAGATGCTCCTCATTCCGATCCGCGAACGGGAGTGGCTGATCCTGGGATCGGACAGACTGCTCGCCGAAGTCGATACGACCGAGGAGGAGCTCGTCGAACGCGAGGAGACGAAGGAAGCGCTCCAATCGCTCGCAACCGGTTTGCACCAGATGCTCACCGAGGAGTGGGGCGGCGAATGTCACGTCGCCGTAGCGGAGCCCATCATTCCGACGGAAAGCCTTGTCTATACGGTAGGAATGCTGCGCGAAACCATGCTGCTCGGACGGAAATTCCACGTCGGCATGCAGGTGCATTTGCCGTGGCTGATACATCTCGAACGGCTGCTGAACGGCATTCCGGAGCCCGTGCGCACCCGATTTATGGAAGAGATGGCCGGGCGGCAGGATCTGTTCGCGGATCCGGAGACAGTCTCCACCCTGGATGCGTTTTTCGCTATGGACTGCAATGTAAGCGAAACCGCGAAACGCCTTTTCATCCACCGAAACACGCTGCTCTACCGTCTCGACAAGCTGAAGCAAGAAGCCGGCCTCGACGTTCGTTCCTTTAACGACGCGGTTCTGGTCCGCATTATGCTGCTATTGTACAAAGTTACGAAAAGGAAATGAATTTTTTGTACGGATTGTGCATAGTCAGTCGCCTGGCGGTGCGGTAAGATAGGACTGTACCTTAAACGAAGCGTTAGGGGGAACTTGCAAATGGCAGGCGTACGTTTAGAGCATGTATTTAAAAAATATCCCGGTTCCGACAAAGCCTCGGTTACCGACTTTAACCTCGACATTCAAGACAAAGAATTCCTCGTGCTGGTTGGCCCGTCCGGTTGCGGCAAATCGACCACGCTGCGGATGATCGCCGGCCTCGAAGAAATTTCCGAAGGCAAGCTGTACATCGGCGACCGCGTTGTGAACGACGTTGCTCCGAAAGATCGCGATATCGCGATGGTATTCCAATCTTACGCGCTGTACCCGCACATGAACGTATATCAGAACATGGCATTCGGCCTGAAGCTCCGCAAATTCCGTAAGGACGAAATCGACCGTCGCGTTCGCGAAGCCGCTCGCACGCTCGAAATCGAGCACTTGCTCGATCGTAAGCCGAAGGCGCTCTCCGGCGGTCAGCGTCAGCGCGTCGCCCTGGGCCGCGCAATCGTCCGCGAACCGCAAGTCTTCCTCATGGACGAACCGCTCTCCAACTTGGACGCCAAGCTGCGTACGCAGATGCGGGCGAACATCTCCAAGCTGATGAAGCGTCTCGAGACGACTTGCATCTACGTTACCCATGACCAGACGGAAGCCATGACGATGGGCGATCGCATCGTCGTCATGAAGGACGGTCTGATCCAGCAAGCGGCTACGCCTGAAGAGCTCTACAACCATCCGATCAACCTGTTCGTAGCCGGATTCATCGGCGCGCCTGCGATGAACTTCCTCACAGGCCAACTGGTCGAAGAAGGCGGCGCCGTCCGCTTTAAGGCTACGGGCGTCAACGTTGAAGTGCCGCAAGGCAAAGCCAAAGTCCTGCGCGACAAAGGCTACATCGGCCGCGAGATCATCATGGGCGTACGTCCGGAAGATCTGCACGAAGAGCCGGTATTCATCGAAGCTTCCCCGAACTCGGTCATCAACGCGAGCATCGAAGTTTCCGAGAACCTCGGTCACGAGATGTACCTGTACCTGAACGGCCTGGGCAAAGACAACATCATCGCCCGCGTCGACGGTCGTGCAGGCCTGCAAGAAGGCCAAAACGTTAAGCTCGCGATCGATATGAACAAAGTTCATGTCTTCGACAAAGACTCCGAGCTGAACATCCTGGAAGCTTAATCCCTTTCCCATCGTTTACCCCAAAGCGTCTGGCCGATTCCGGCCGGGCGCTTTTTCATGCCCCGGGGGTCATAGGGCCCAGAGACGGCTGCTTTTACATTGATTTCCGGCTTCATTTCCGATACGATAATTAGGATAACAGGAGCGTTGGAGGGAGCTGTACGATGGCTAAAAAAGTGAGAGTATCCGAGCTCGTGCAGCAATTTCAACTGGAAGTGGTCGCCGGCGAAGAAGGTTTGCGGCGGACCATCGTCACGGACGACTTGAATCGGCCGGGCCTCGAGATGGCCGGCTATTACGACTATTACCCGGCGGAACGCGCGCAGATTCTCGGCAAGACGGAGCTGGCCTTCCTCGAGACGCTCACATCGGAGGAGCGCCGCGAGCGGATGGCCCGGATCTGTGCGGAAGATACGCCCTGCATTATCATTACGCGGGGGCTGGACGTGCCGGAGGAACTGGTCGAGGTTGCCCGCGGGCGGAATTTCCCGGTGCTGCGGAGCAGCACGGCGACGACGATCCTGCTCAGCCGGATCACGAACTTTCTGGAGAAGAAACTGGCCCCTACGGCGACGATTCACGGCGTCCTTGTCGACGTCTACGGCGTCGGGATGCTGATCACCGGCGGCAGCGGCATCGGCAAGAGCGAAACCGCGCTCGAGCTCGTGAAGCGCGGCCATCGTCTGGTTGCTGACGACGCGGTGGAGATTCGCCAGACGGCCGACAACTACCTGTACGGCAGCCCCCCGGAACTGATCCAGCATCTGCTCGAAATTCGGGGTCTCGGCATCCTGAACGTCATGACGCTGTTCGGCGCAGGCGCCGTCCGCAACCAAAAGCAGATCAGCCTCGTCATCAAGCTGGAAAACTGGCAACAGGACAAACAGTACGATCGTCTCGGCCTGGACGAGGAGACGACGCGGATCATCGACACTGACGTGCCGCTCGTGACCGTGCCGGTGCGGCCGGGTCGGAACTTGGCGGTCATCCTCGAGGTGGCGGCGATGAACTTCCGTCTCAAGCGCATGGGCTACAATGCAGCGCTGCAATTCACGAACAAGCTGACCGAAGCGATCGCCGACGAAGACTACGAATAACGGGTTCGAGGGGCCTGGCGGCCCCTCGGACGAGAGAGACGGAGGATACGCATGTTATTGCCACTCAAGCTCGAATCGGTCGCGTTCACGCTCGGTCCGCTGTCGGTTCATTGGTACGGAATCATCCTCGGGACAGGCGCGCTGGTCGGCCTGCTCTTAGCCATTCAAGAGGGCAAGCGGTTCGGACTGCCGGCCGACTTTTTCCTCGATCTCATGCTGTACGGCGTGCCGTCCGCGATCATCGCGGCTCGGCTTTATTACGTTTTGTTCAAATGGGACTACTACAGCCAGCACCCGGGGGAGATCGTGCAGATCTGGAACGGGGGCATCGCCATCTACGGCGCGCTCATCGGCGCACTCATCTGCGGCGTGATCTATTTCCGCGCCAAAGGGTACTCATTCTGGCGAGTCGTCGACATCTGCGCCCCTTCACTGCTCGCCGGCCAGATGATCGGACGCTGGGGGAACTTCGTGAACCAGGAAGCGTACGGCGGACCGACAACCGAGACGTTCCTGCGGGACAAGCTGCACCTGCCGGACTTTATCGTGAACCAAATGTACGTCGTCGACGCGACAGGCGCGGGCGTATACCATCACCCGACCTTCCTGTACGAGTCGCTGTGGAGCCTCGTGGGCTTGCTCCTTCTGTTCATTATCCGACGCCAGCGCTTCCTGCGCGCGGGCGAGCTTTTCTTCTCGTACTTCATCTGGTATTCAATCGGCCGTTTCTTCATCGAAGTGCTTCGCGAAGACAGCCTGGCGTTCAAAGGACCGGCTTGGCTCGCTTCGCTGCTGGACGCGCTGTGGACGCCGATGAAGTGGATCTTCGGGGATCAAGGCTACCTCGATCCAGACTACGGAAACATTCGCAGCTCGCAGCTGTTGGCGCTATTGATCGTCATCGCGAGCATCGTCATGATCATTGTTCGCCGCGCGAACGGCCAAGCCAAGGAACGCTACCTCGACCCGCTGACCAACTACAAGCACCCTGTCACGGCTACGGAAACCGGCGCCGCAGCCGCAGCGCCGGTCGCTCCGGCGGCGGCTCCCGCACCTGCCGCGCCAGTCGAAGAAGGGAATGCCGAGCATGAACAGCCAGACGAACCCGAACAACCCGACGAGTCAGAGCAACTTGACGAACCCGGATCATCATCCGAGCCCTCGGACAAAGACGGCAAAGGGGACTGACGCTACCCCGATCACAACCGTCCTCTTCGATCTGGACGGAACGATCATCGACACGAACGAGCTGATCATTCAGTCGTTCCTGTATGCGCTGAAGGGCATCGTGCCTCCGACGTTCAGCCGGGAGAAGATCATCCCGCTCATGGGACAAACACTCCTTGCGCAAATGAAGCAGTTCTCCGGCCGCGAGGAGGTCGACGAGCTTCTCGTCGCTTATCGCGATTACAGCCTGCGTCATCACGACGATATGGTATCGCTGTTTCCCGGGGTCGGAGAGGTGATCCCGCTGCTGAAGCGGCACGGAATGCAGCTGGGTGTCGTGACGACGAAGATGCGCGAGACGACCGACCGGGCGCTCAAGCTGCTGGGATTGTACGAGACAATGGACGTGATCGTGACGCTGGATGACGTGAAGCATCCGAAGCCCCACGCCGAACCCGTCGAGACCGCCCTCCGGGCGCTCGGGGCAGACCCGGCGGGAGCGCTCATGGTCGGCGACAGCGGCGTCGACATTCTGTCGGCGCTGGCGGCGGGGGCGGTCCCGGTTGGTGTGGCATGGTCTCTGAAGGGAGACGCGGTCCTCCGCGACGCCGGGGCGTCGCACATCATCCACGACATGCGCGAGCTGATCTCGCTGTGCGGAATCGAGGGATAGTCGTTGAGACAAGTGGAGCGATATCCGGTCGAGGGGCCGAATGCGCTGTGGCAAGTATACCGGACGGTGTCGCGCTGGAAAGCCGTTCGCAATTTCATCGCGATCCAGATCGCCCGATATTGCCCGGAATTGTCAATCAAGAATTGGATTTACCGGCATATCCTAAAGATGCGGGTCGGCAAGCAGACTTCCTTTGCTCTGATGGTCATGGTCGACGTCTTTTTTCCGGAGCGGATCGAGATCGGCGACAACTGCATCATCGGCTACAACTCCACGCTGCTGACGCACGAATATTTAATAAAGGAATACCGGATCGGCAACATCCGCATCGGTTCACACGTTATGATAGGTGCCAATGTCACGATCCTTCCGGGTGTGACGATCGGAGACCACGCGGTTGTGGCCGCGGGATCGGTCGTGCACCGGGATGTGCCGGCGTACGCGCGGGTAGGCGGAAATCCGCTGCGGGAGCTGGGATCCGGGAGCTGAGGATCGCAATCAGGCAATTTGATGGGAAAGAAGGCACCGATTTATGAAAAGGCCGTTGGCGATTTTGTTGTGGGCAGGGTTGTTGCTGCTCGCAGTCGGCGGAAGCAGGTTCGTCGCGCATGGAGAGACGCACCGAACAACAGACGGCGATCGGCCCGCAGCGGGCGGGGAAGCCAGTCAAGCGTACTATCGCGATCAAGTGATTGTCCTCATGTATCATGATGTATCCCAGACGCCGCTGAACGACAAATCGCTGACCGTAGATCGTTTCGAAAAGCAGCTCAGCCTCATGAAGGAAGCCGGATTCCACTGGATTACGATGGAGCAGTATTCGGACTTCCTGCTGAATAGGGGGAGCGTCCCTGACAACGCGGTTCTCCTTACCTTTGACGACGGCTACGAATCCTTTTACAAATACGCTTATCCCTTGCTCCAAAAGTATCAGGCACCGGCCACCAACTTTCTGATCGTGTCCACGATCGGCAACCCGAACGCCAAGGGCGTGCCGAAGTTGAACTGGACGCAGGTGCAGGAGATGCATGCGAACGGGATTTCGTTCTACAGCCACTCTTACAATTCGCACATGGAGTTTCCCGTCTCCCCCAAGCGCAAGCGCGTCCGCGGCGTGCTCGCCTCCCCGCTCTATATGAACATCAATGGGGAAAAAAGGATCGAGACGCGGCAGGAATACCTTGCCCGGATCACGAAAGATCTGGACAAAGCGAATCAAGTGCTGGCGGATAAGCTCGGCAATAAGCGCAAGATCATCGCCTTCCCGTACGGCGATTTCTCCAAAGATCTGCTCGACGTGTGCCGCAAGCTCGGCATGGATGTGACCTTCACGGTCAAGCGAGGCATCAATAGCCGCGAAGACCGCAACGGCTATCGCGTCAATGCCGGTGGCATGGCGGACGATCCCGAAACGCTGCTTGAGGACATGAAGCAGGCGATCCCGAAAGCCGTCAATACGAGCTGCCTCAGCTGGGCCGGCAGCACCAGCCGCAAGGCGAGCAACGGCCAGGAATTGAAGGCCTGCTACTGGGGGCTGCTGGGACCTGCGTTTCCCTGACGGCAAAATATGATCCACCGCTCGCGATCCGAGAACCGGAAGCTGCAGAAGATCCTCTGCACCCGGTTCTTTTTTTGTAAGCGGGTGATCTTGCGAAATGAGGACAAGCCGGCGGAGAAGCTGTAAAATGGCAGAGGAGGGGCAACCCGGAAAACGCTCGCGGCTTCGCCTTGACGCCCGGGATGCTTCGTGATAAAGTGAAAAAAGCCTTTATTTTGGCAGTATGGTAACATGGTAGCACTTTAATATACTAAAGTGCGAATGCGCTAACGAAACGAGGTCGTTCGCTTGTCCAAGCCAAAAGGATTCGAAAAACCGACCGGCGTCAAAGATTACTTGCCCCATGCCGTCGCCAAGCTTCGGCGCATCGAGCGGGACGTGCTGGCTTGCATGGACCGCTGGGGCTACGAACAAATCATGACGCCGACGATCGAATATTACGATACGGTCGGGGTGGCCAGCGCCACTTCCGACCAAAAGCTGTTTAAGCTGCTGAACCAGCGCGGGACGACGATCGTGCTTCGCTCCGACGTTACGGCGCCGATCGCCCGGGTGGCTTCTTCGCTGCTCAAGGAACAGCCTTTCCCGCTGCGGCTCAGCTATCATGGGAACGTGTTTCGCGCCTTCGAAGAGGAAGGCGGACGGGAGGCGGAGTTTTTCCAGACCGGCGTGGAGCTGATTGGCGACGGGGCGCCCGAAGCGGATGCCGAAGTGATCGCGCTCGCGATCGCGTCTCTGCAAGCGGCCGGCGTGCCGAAGTTCAAGATCGCCGTCGGCCACGTCGGCTTCTTGAACGGCTTGTTCGAGGAGGCGCTGCCCGGCCGCGTCGAGGCGCAGGAGAGCCTGAAGGCGTGCCTGCTCCAGCGAGACCACGTCGGTTATCGCGACATCCTGCGTTTGCTCTCGCTCGAGGAGCCGGTCCGCTCCGAGCTCGAAGGCATTCTGCGCCTGCGCGGCGGCCAGGAAGTATGCGACCAGGCGTTGCGGCTCGGTGTCAATGAAGCGGCGCACCTGGCGATCCGGCATTTGTGCGAGATATGGGACGTCCTTGGCGCATACGGCGTCCAAGAGCACGTCCTGATCGATCTGACGATGATCGGCGATTTTTCCTATTATACGGGAATGACGTTTGAGGGTTATGCGGCGCATCTGGGGTTCCCCGTCGTGAGCGGAGGGCGCTACGACAATCTGCTGGCCCAGTTCGGCCGGCCGGCGCCGGCGACGGGATTCGCGCTGAAGACGACGCGGATTCTGGAGGTGGCGCGGGACGAGGCGGCATCGCGCGGGACGACGCTGATTCTGTACGCGGAGTCGCAGCGAGCGGAGGCGTTGGCAGAAGCCAACCGGCGGCGCGACGCGGGCGAGTCGGTGGTGACCGAGGCGGCGCGCACGGCCGCTGAGATCGGAACGGCGCAGGCGCTGCTGCGGCTGCTGGCGAAGGCTGAGCCGGGGAAGCCGATCGAATACCGGGGGCGGCGCTACGCGTCCCTCGCGGCGTTCGGCATCGAAGAGGGGGGAGAGGCATGACGGAGAGCGGCGCGGTATTGAAGGTCGCGATGCCCAAAGGGCGCATCTACAAGCAGGCGAGCAAGCTGTTCCGTCAGGCGGGACTGCCGATCCCGGAGGACTTCGACGATTCGCGCAAGCTGATCATCCCGGTCCCGGAAGCGAACATGGAGTTCATCATGGCGAAGCCCGTCGACGTCCCGACCTACGTGGAGTACGGCGTCGCGGACATCGGCATCGTGGGCAAGGACGTGCTGATGGAGGAGAACAAGGACGTCTACGAGCTTCTCGATCTCGGCATCGCCAAGTGCCGCATGTCCGTCATCGGCCTGCCCAACTGGAATCCGGTGCTGAATCCGCGGGTGGCGACCAAGTATCCGACTGTGGCATCGCAGTATTTTCGCGAGCGAGGGCAGCAGGTCGAGGTGATCAAGCTGAACGGCTCGATCGAGCTCGCGCCGCTGATCGGCCTTGCCGACCGGATCGTGGACATGGTCGAAACCGGCCAGACGCTGAAGGAGAACGGGCTCGTCGAGATGGAAACGTTGTTCTCCGTGACGAGCCGGCTGATCGCGAACCGCGTCAGCTACCGGCTGCAAAACGCGGCGATCCAGGCGCTGTGCGACCGGATCTCGCAGACGCTGGCCGGGGGCGTAAAGGTGTAAGGGGACGCCGGAGCGGAAGAGCGAGAGCGTGAAGGGAAAACGCGAACGGAACGAAGCGTGGGGGAAACCCGGAACGAAACGAAGCGTGGGGAAACCCGGAACGAAACGAAGCGTGGGGGAAACCCGGATTGGGAAGACGAAGTGTGAAGGGATACCCGGAACTGAAGAGCGAAAGCGTGAAGGGACACCCGAACGCAAGAACGAGGGTATGAAGGATAACCGGAACGAAAGAACGAAAGCGTGAAGGGAAGACCGCGAACGTGCAAACCGAAGCGTCATCCCCGCGCGGCCGCGACGGGGACGGCCTTCGCGCTAGCATAGAAGGGAAGAGACAGGAGGAGAGGCCATGTATATCGGACCGGCCAGCGGCTTTCGATTGGAGCGGGAGAGCGAATACGGCTCGCGCGAGCAAAATGAGGCGGTCGCCGAGATCGTCGGCGCGGTGCGCCGGGAAGGGGACGCGGCGCTGCTGCGGTACACGGAGATGCACGACCGCGTCAAGCTGACGTCGGATCGGCTGCGCGTCGACGAGGCGGAGATCCGGGCGGCGTACGACAAGGTGGAGCCGGCCTTTTTGACCGCGCTGCGGCAGGCGGCAGCGAACATTACGGCGTTCCACGAAAAGCAAAAGCGCGGTTCGTGGATGGACCTTCAGCCGGACGGCACGATGCTCGGCATTGTGATGCGGCCACTTCGGCGGGTCGGCCTCTACGTGCCCGGCGGCAAGGCGGCTTACCCGTCGTCGGTGCTCATGAACGTGCTGCCGGCCAAGGTCGCCGGCGTGCCGGAAATCGCGCTCGTGACGCCGCCGGCCACCGGCGGACGCGAGGGCATCGACCCGTACATTCTCGTGGCGGCTGCCGAAGCGGGCGTCACCGAGATGTACCGGGTCGGCGGAGCGCAGGCCGTCGCGGCGCTCGCCTACGGGACGGCGACGATCCCCGCCGTCGACAAGATCTGCGGGCCCGGCAACATCTACGTGGCGCTCGCCAAACGTGTCGTGTTCGGCGCGGTCGACATCGACAGCATCGCCGGGCCGAGCGAAATCGTCGTGCTGGCGGACGACAGCGCGGATCCGCGGTACGTGGCCGCGGATATGCTGTCGCAGGCGGAGCACGACGAGATGGCTTCGGCGGTGCTCGTGACGCCGTCCGAGCGCCTGGCGCAGGCGGTCGCGGCCGAGCTGGACCGCCAGGTGGCGACGCTGCCGCGTCGGGAAATCGCGGAGCGGTCGCTCGCGCAGTACGGCGCGATCCTGACCGTCGGCAGCCTGGCCGAGGGCGTCGATGTCGTCAACAAGCTCGCGCCGGAGCATCTCGAGGTGATCACCGAGGACCCGATGGGGCTGCTCGGCACGATCGAGAACGCGGGCGCGATCTTCCTCGGCCCGTACAGCTCGGAGCCGGTGGGCGATTACTTTGCCGGCCCGAACCATATCCTGCCGACGAACGGGACCGCGCGGTTCTCGTCGCCGCTGAACGTGGACGACTTCTTGAAGAAATCGAGCTTGATCCGATACAGCCGCGAAGCGCTGCTCCGCGATGCCGCAGGCATCGCGACGCTTGCGCGGCATGAAGGCCTCGAGGCCCATGCGAGAGCGGTCGAGATCCGATTGGAAGGTGGAGACTCCCTATGACGCAATCCCAGGAACAAGCGGGCGGACGCCGCTCGGAAATCGTGCGCAAGACGAACGAGACGGACATCAAGCTGGCATTCGGCGTGGACGGCTCCGGCGACGTGAACATCGAGACGGATGTGCCGTTTCTGAACCACATGCTGGATCTGTTCGCGAAGCACGGCCAGTTCGATCTGACCGTCGAAGCGCGCGGCGACGTGGACATCGACGATCATCACACCGTCGAGGACATCGGCATCTGCCTCGGACAGACGCTGCGCGAAGCGCTCGGCGACAAAGCCGGCATCAAGCGGTACGCGAACGTCTTTATCCCGATGGACGAAGCGCTGGCGCAGGTCGTCATCGACGTGAGCAACCGGCCGCATTTCGAGTACCGCGCGGAGTATCCGTCGGCTACGGTCGGCAGCTTCAGCACGGAGCTCGTGCACGAGTTTCTGTGGAAGCTCGCGCTCGAAGCGTGCATTACGCTTCACGTCATCGTGCATTACGGCAAGAATACGCACCACATGATCGAAGCGGTGTTCAAGGCGCTCGGACGCGCCCTGGACGAAGCGACGAGCATCGACCCCCGGGTGAAAGGCGTGCCATCGACGAAGGGAGTGCTGTAGGATGATCGCGATCATCGACTATGGCATGGGCAATCTGCACAGCGTGAGCAAGGCCGTCGAGCGGCTTGGCTGCGAAGCCGTCGTCACGTCGTCGGCCGAGGAGATCCTCGCCGCAGATGGCGCAATCCTGCCGGGCGTCGGCGCTTTTGGCGATGCGATGCGCAATTTGCGGGAGACGGGGCTCGACCGGGTCGTGCGCGAGCTGGCCGCCTCCGGCAAGCCGCTGCTCGGCATCTGCCTCGGGATGCAGCTGCTCTTCGAGGAGAGCGAGGAGTACGGCCGGCACGAGGGTCTCGGCCTGCTGCCGGGCCGGGTCGTCCGCTTCCAAGGGGATTACAAGGTGCCGCACATGGGCTGGAACGAGCTGAAGTTCGAACAGGCGAGCCCGCTTTTCGCGGATCTGGAGCCGGGCTACGTCTACTTCGTTCACTCGTACCACGTGCTACCGACGCGCCGCGAGGATCTGCTCGCGACCGCGGACTATCACCAGCCGGTGACGGCGATCGTCGGCCGGGGCTCGGTGCACGGAATGCAGTTTCACCCGGAAAAAAGCGGAGAGCTCGGCATGGCGCTGCTTCACCGGTTCACCGAGCTGGTGGAAGGCGCGCGGGTAAAGAGTCGTTAACCGGGTGAAGTAGCGGAGATCGGCTCGGCAGCGCCGGTTCGCGAGGGAGATAGCCGCAAAGTGTGGTTAACTCGGTGAGCCAGAAGCGGTTTGCGGAGGAGATAACCGCATTTCTTTCGTACAGACCGCAGAACGCGCCACCCAGCTGCTGCAACGAAACTTTCTTTCGTTACAGCCGGCGGCGTGCAGATAGACTAGAAAGTGGACACACCGTAGTAGCGACCTGTTACAATAAATT
>NZ_JAJFOW010000070.1 GCF_020731285.1 Cohnella baijiui | reverse complement strand
TTTCCATTACCCCTTATGTGGAAGTTTTATTCAGTGACCTAAGTAGTAACTACGATTGCAACTATTTGTCGCCAAAAGACGTCGGAGGTTTAGAAGAGGAAGGATTGTCCATCGGACGGTTCGAGCTGAGGGGGTAGACCGGGCCAGCCAGCTTACAAAGAGGCAGTCGACGACGCGTATCGTTCGGCCCTTCCCCATCGTCGGTCGACGGTGCGAATCGTTTGGCCCTACTACAACATGCCGGTCGACGGTACGTATCGTTTGGCCCTACCACAACCGCCGGTCGACGGTACCGCATCGTTCGGCTTTCCGCAAGCCGCCGTTCGCCGCCAGACGGGGCACCGGCCATGCAAAAAGCCCCCGCGCCAAGGCGCCGGAGGCCGGATTGCAACGCTATGGAGTATAAATGCCGGGACGTTAGGCGAGCGTAGGCTGCACGCGCAGCATGGCGACGTCGGCGAGCGGACGCTCCTCGATCACGGCGACCGGACGGCGGACGACGACCGCCTGCTCGGCGGCTTCGGCGAGCACTTCTTCCGCCGTCGGCGCGCGGTAAACGTCGGCGCCCAGCGCGGCGAGCTTGCCGACGATGTCCATATAGCCCCGGTCGATGTGATGCACGCCGGTCACTTCGGTGACGCCGTCGGCGACCAGACCGGCGCAGATCAGCGCCGCGCCCGCGCGCAGATCCGTCGCGCACACCTGTGCGCCGACGAGACGAGAGCCGCCGGAGATGATGGCCGTCCGGCCGTCCACCTTGATCTCGGCCCCCATCTTGGCGAGCTCCTCCACGTGCATGTACCGGTTCTCGAACACCGTTTCGGTCACGATGCTCGTGCCTTCCGTACGGAGCAGGAGCGCCATCATTTGCGCCTGCATGTCGGTCGGGAAGCCCGGATACGGCAGCGTCTTGACATCGACCGCACGCAGTGGCTTAGGTGCGGAGACACGAATGCCGTTTTCGTCGCAGGCGACGACCGCACCCATTTCCTCCAGCTTGGCGACGACCGGACCCAGATGGTCTCGGATGGCGCCTTCTACGTACACGTCACCGCCTGTAACGGCGGCCGCAATCATATAAGTACCCGCTTCAACCCGGTCGGGAATGACCGTATGCGCCACGCCCTTCAGGCGATCCACGCCTTCGATCCGGATGACGCCGGTGCCGGCCCCGCGGACCTTGGCGCCCATCGCGTTCAGGAAGTTGGCCAGATCGACGATCTCGGGCTCCTTGGCGGCATTCTCGAGGATCGTCGTTCCGTCGGCCGTAGCGGCGGCCATCATAATATTTTCGGTCGCGCCGACGCTGGCGACGTCCAGATAAATCCGGGCGCCCCGCAAGCGTCCGTTCACGCGCGCTTCGATGGCTCCCTGGCCGAAGCCGATCTCGGCGCCCATTGCCTCGAAGCCCTTCAGGTGCTGGTCGATCGGTCGCGTGCCGATGGCGCAGCCGCCCGGCAGCGAGATCTTCACCTGCCCCAAGCGAGACAGCAGCGGACCCATCACCAGGAAGGATGCCCGCATTTTGCGGACCAATTCGTACGGCGCTTCATGCGAGATCAGCCGATCCGACGACAGCGACACCCGGGACCCCTGCTGCTGCGCGCGAACCCCCAGCGCTCCAAGCACCTGCAAAATATTCGTTACATCGTCCAGGGCGGGCACGTCATGAATGACGCAGGATCCCTCCTCGGCCAGCAAGGCCGCGGCAAGGATCGGTAGGACGGAATTTTTGGCGCCGTTTACGCGGACGGTCCCTGACAAGGGACGGCCGCCGCGGACGATGATTTTGCTCATGGGTGGTTCCCTCCGCGGGTGTAGAATCATTTTCGGTAACCGTTGTACTTCGCCGATGCCGGTCCCGAAAAACCCAAATTTCATCATACCATTGCCCATCGGTTTGGCACAAGCGGCATCTTTTGACAAGTTTTCCGGTCTTGTTCGCCAGCTTTCTACGCCTGGCGAGTGCTTTTTCGCCTTATGACCCATTGTTGGCATTTCGATGCGACGTTATTCGACTTTCGCAACGGGGGTCATTGGGACACGAACAACCATTTGAGCGCCGTCGTCCAATTCCAGTAATCGAGGACGAAACCGGCAATCAGCCTTCCCAGCACAATGGCCAGGAACAGCTGCAGAAGCCGAGCGCGCGGGCTGCGCGGATGCCGAATGAATTGATCCCATTTGACATCCTGCAGCAAAACCCAGCAGACGGCTACGAATCCTAGCGTGATGAAGATGGAAAACAAGCCGTTCCATCCCACCGAGTTGTATATGCTATCCATGAACGGGTCGGTTCTCCTTCCTTGCTACAGCAGCCTGGCCAGCAGGACCGCCCATTCCGCGCGCGTGATCGTGCGCTCTGGTCCAAAGGTGCCATCCGCGTAGCCCGAGATCCAGCCTTTGCCCGCCAGCGTCTCGATCTCCGCCGCGGCCCAGTGCGATTTCGGCACGTCCGAGAAGCGCCTGCGATCGGCCAGAGCCGCCTGCCACCCTTTCGCCTTGACGAGCTGGTACGCCGCCTCCGCCCGGGTCAGCAGCCGCTCGGGCTGAAGCTTGCCGCTGTCGTAGCGGTTCAGCCATCCGGCGGCATCCGCCTCCGCAATCGCGCCGTAAGCCCAATGACCGGCGCTCACGTCCGCGAACCGCATCCTGGCCGGTCGCCCGGAAGCCGGCGGCGCCGCCCGCACGAGCGTAGCGATCGCTTCGGCGCGGGTGATCTTGCGATCCGGGGCGAACGTCTCCGCCGCCGTCCCCGTCATCCAGCCCTTCTTGGCGACGGCGGCGATCTCGCCTTCCGCCCAATGCCCTGCCGTATCCCGGAAGCCGGCCTGCGACGCCGCCGGCTGCACGCTCAGCTGGTAATACGGCGACCGGAACGCGTGGTCGGCCTCCAGCTTCAAGTAGTACGTACCCGCCTCTAGCGATTTTGCTGCCTGAACCCCGGAGGAGGCCGGATCGCTGCTCCACAGATCGAGGGAATTCAGCTGCTTGTCGAGCAGCGTCAGCGTCGCGGACGTCCCTTCGGGAATGCCGGTGAGCCGGATCCGAAGCTGCTCTTGCTTCGTCAAGGTGAATCGGAACCAGTCTTCGTCCCCGTCCTCGTCGATGAGCCCTTTCGCCGAAGCTCCCGCCTGAAGAGAGAGCGACGTCGCCGTGAGCGGCCCGTCATTCGGCTCGTTGGGATCCTCATACGGAGTACTATATTCCATTCGCACCGTATAGGTCCCTATCACGGGTTCCGGGCGGTCGGAGACGGCGTTGCGGATTCGTATGTAGTACTTGCCGGCTTTGACGTCTTTCAGCGTCACCGTTTCCGGTTCTCCGTCTCCGTTCTCGTCCGTCTCCTGCGCCTTGGCATCGGTCGCCAGACGCACCGTCACCGCCGGATCGATCCGGGTGGTGTCGGGGTTGACGACGATCTTCAAGGTGCCGGCACGCGGCAGCGTGACGACCGTCCAATCCTCGTCGCCCGGCGTGTCGAATGTGCCGGTCCACCGCTGGCTTCGGGGAGCCAGCGTGTAGGCGGCGAGCGCCGAGTTGTTTGGCTCCATGGCGTCCGGAGCCATGCGGAAGCCGGACTCCAGCCGGTACGTCAGCGGTTCGCCCTCCGACGATCCTTCGGCCTTCATGTAGTATTTGCCTTTCGCAACTTTCCACTCGGCCTTGAGCGCGCCGGAGCCGACGTTCGGGAGCGCTTTGCCGCCGCTTTCCGCGTAGAGCGCGAGCGAAGGGCGCAGCTTCCCGGCCTTGCCGGCGAGCGTCGTCGCTTGGGCGGATAGCCGCCCGTCGTACGGAACGTCGACGAAGTAGAAGTCCGCGTCGTCCGCCCCCGACCAGGCGGCCAGCACCTCCGTCCCGATCGGGAACGGCGATGCGCTGGCCCGCGAGCCGTTCGGCTCGCGCCAATCCGCGGCTTCGGAGGCGGCGACGGCGAGATCGGCCCGGAGCAGGCCGTAGCCGGTGGCGCGGTCCCATCCCTTGGCGGAGATGTCCTCCGCCGTCCGCCGCATCGTCTCTCGCAGCTGCACGGGCTTCCAGTCGGGATGCACGGCCCTCAGCAGGGCGAGCGCGCCGGCGGCTTGGGGCGCGGCCATCGAGGTGCCGGAGGTGACGGTCGCGCCGCCTCCCGGCGCCAGCGTATCCACCTGCCAGGCCGCCGCCAGATCGATCTCCGGCCCGCCCGTCGAGTTGCCCTGCGCCTTGCGCCCGTCGGCCCCGGCCACCGACAGCACCGTCGGGTACGCCGCCGGATACTGGACGGCCGCCTTGCCGCCGAACGTTGCGGCGTCGTTGCCGCTCGCCGCGACGAGCAGGACGCCCTTCGACTCCGCCAGGCGCACGACCTCGCGCATCTGCGGTGCGTCCCGCCTCAAGCCCAGCGAAAGGACGACGATGTCCGCGCCGTGATCGATCGCGTAGCGGATTCCACGGGCGAGATGATCTTCGTCTCCCTCGCCGTTGCGGTCCAACGCCTTGATCGGCATCAGCTTGGCCTGCCAGGCCGCCGCCCCGCCGGACGTTTCGGCCGCTCGGGCGATGGCGGCAATTACGCCCGCCACAGCCGTGCCGTGACCGTTGTCGTCCTGCGGCGGCTTGCCTTCGCTCAGCAGATTAACGCCGTCCGTCAGCAAGCCGGAGAGCGCCGGGTGCTTCAGGTCGATGCCCGTATCTACGATGGCGATGGTCCCCGTCACGTCGCGCTGAAGCTGCTTCCAGGCGTCCGGAATGCCGATCGTTTCGAGGAAGGCGGGATCGCGAGCCGCCGCGGCCGAGGCCGGCTGCGAAGCTTCGGCTTGAGCGAAAGCTTCGAGCGCAGGAGCGTTCCTCGGCTCTTCCGTCCCTACGGGCGGAGACGGTACAACCGTCGCGATCAGGCAAGGCAAAAGGCCGAGCAGCACTCTGCGCGCCGCCGTTCTTAACTTGTTTGGTTCCACTTTCATTGTCGCCACGTCCCAGGCCGTTATGGTGAAGTTATGAGTATGTACCCACATTTAAACGGATCGGCAACACAAGGGAGCCAAATCGAACGCGTGCGCATGCCTTCATTCCTTAAAAATTCGATTTTCGACACGATTTCCCTTCTTTCCTTACCAAAAAGAGGCCTTTAGTCGCAATCTGGCGGATCTTCGCCAAGTAAAAACGGCTTGCCGTCTTCCCGGACGGCGGCACGTTTTTATCGGAGGTCATACAGAAATGGAAAGGGTAAAACTAACTTATAGTTCTGTATGACGAACGAATCGGCACAGCCATTCCTTTCCGAGACGCTCGAAAGCCGGCCGCCGCCTCTCCGGCAGCGCACCGGCCTTCATCCCTTCACCCTTTTCTAAGACAGTTGGAACAGGAAATCGGACACGATCGAAAAGACGCGGTCGAGCCCCTCCATGATCGGCTTCGGCAGTACCCCAAGCGCCAGCGTCGCCAGTACGCTCGCCCAGATGACGATACCTGCCGGAACCGGAATCCGCAGCCGCTGGTCCGTGCTCCCGCTGCGCATGTACATTTGCCGGATAAACGTGAAGTACACGTAATAGGCGACGACCGTGGTCGCAAGCAGAATGGCCGCAAGCCAGTACGCCCGCGTCTGTACGGCGCCGAACAGAATGAACAGCTTGCCGAAGAAGCCGCCCGTCACGGGCAATCCCGCCAGCGAGCATAGCAGCACCGTCATCGCCCCGGCCGTCCAGGGCGCCCGGTGGTAAAGCCCCGCGAACGCGGCCACCTCCTCGTCTCCCCGCTCCGCCGATACGGCGGTCAGGACGGCGAACGCACCGACGTTCATGAATAGGTATGCGATCAGGTAGTAGAAAAATTCCGAGAACAACGAAGCGTGCAAATTGGTCAGATCCAGCGCGAGCGGCACCAGAAGGACCCCGGCGTTGGCTACCCCGGACAGGGCGAGCAGCCGCTTGGCGTGATGCTGCCGGAGCGCGCCCGTGGTGCCGACGATCATCGCGGCCGCCGCCAAGACCGCGAGGGCCAGGAACAGGTCGTCCCGTACGGCGCCGCCCAACGTCTGGTCGGTGGCGTACATTGCCGTATTCACAAAGATTCGGTAGAGCATCGCGAAGGCGGCCGCCTTCGCGACCACGGCCAGGAAGGAGGTGATCGGCGTCGGCGCGCCCTGGTAGACGTCGGGCGACCAAGCGTGGAAAGGCGCCAGGGCCAGCTTGATCGCGAAGCCCGCGATCATCAGGAAAAAGGCGACGTACACCATGGCCCGGTAATCGGTCAGCGCGGGTCCGATTCCTTTCCCGATCGCGGCCAGGCTCGTCGAGCCGGTCACCCCGTACAGAAACGACATGCCGTACAGGATGAAGGCCGAAGCGGTGCCTCCCGTGACGTAGTATTTAAACGCGGCTTCGCTCGACAGCCCGCTCGATTTTCGCGCCGCGACCAGCACGTACGATGTGATGCTCAGCAGCTCCAGCCCGACGAACAGCGTGATCAGATCGCCGGAGGAAGCCATGACCATGGCGCCGAGTACGGCGGGCAGCGTCAGGTAGTAAAATTCGCCCTTGATCGGCACTTCGGAACGGCGGACCGTCCCGAGCGAGGCGAGCACGATCAGGAAGGACGCGGCGAGGAACGCCAGCTTCAGCAGGTTGCCGAAGTCGTCCACGCGGTAGCTTCCGCCGAGCAGGCTCTGCGGCGCGCCCCCGTCGTACAGATCGTACATGCGCCACCCGACGAAAACGCCGGCAACCGCCAGACCCAGCAGCGAGAGCCAGCCGATCGCGTCCCGGTCGACCCGTTTGGGCAGGAGCAAGTCGAGGACGGCGAGCACAATCGTAAAGGCGGCCAGTGCGATCTCGGGGGCGAGGTACCACGTATCCGTCCATTGCAGTGTGTTCACGGCTCAGCCCCCCGCCTTCATCGATAGTTGTTTGAGCAGGCCGTCGAAGCCGTGCTGCATCAGATCCGTCAGGAGCGACGGATACACGCCCAGCACCAGAATGACGGCGGCCAGCGTCACCATCGGCAGCGCCTCGACGAATCGGGCGTCCTTCATGCCGATGAACCGTTCGGGCATCGGTCCGAACGTGATGCCCAGCACGCTGCGAAGCACGTACACCGCCGCCAAGAGGATGCCTAGCGCGCCTATCGCGGTCAGCGCCTTCATCGAGCCGAACAACCCAAGGAAGCTCAACAGCTCGCCGACGAAGCCCGACAGACCGGGGAGCCCCAAGGAAGCCAGCCCGGCCATCAGCAGGATCCCCGCCGTAAACGGCACGCTGCGCGCCAATCCGCCAAGCTCCTCGAGCTTGGTCGTTCCCGTCCGTTCGTACAGCGTCCCAACGACGAGAAACAGCAGCGCGGAGATGAGGCCGTGAGAGACCGCCTGGTAGACGGCGCCCTGCAGGCCGATTTCGTTCAGCGAGGCGATGCCCAGGAGGACGATGCCCATGTGGCTGATGCTGGAGTAAGCGAGCACAAGCTTGAACTCCTGCTGCACGCAGGCCAGGACGGCCCCGTACAAGATGTTGACGACGCCTAGCGTCGCAAGCACGGGCGCCCAGGCGTGCAGCTGCTCCGGCAGCAGGAACGCGGCGAAGCGAATGAGGCCGTAGACCCCCATCTTCAGCAAAACGCCCGAATGGATCATGACGACGGACGGTGGAGCCTCCGCATGGACCTTGAGCATCCATGTATGGAACGGGAAAATGGGCAGCTTGATTCCGAAGGCGACGAGCAGCAGGATAAAGGCCGTCCATTTGAGAGACGCCGACAGGTACATGGCGTTGCCCGGCTGCGCGACGTTCGCCGGCGCGTTCGGATCGCCCAGATGCGCAAGCAGTACCTCGTAGTTGCCCGTAAACGAGAAGACGCTGCCCCCGGACGTCGCTTCAGCCGTGAAGCCGAGCGTGGCGATCAGGATCAAAAACGCAAGCAGCATGAACGCGGAGCCCAGGCCATTGTAGACGAGAAAACGGTTTGCCGCCTTCTCGCGGCCGAAATAGCCCCAGATGCCGATCAGGAAAAACATCGGGATCAGCGTCAGCTCGAAGAAAATAAAGAACAGCGTCAGATCCCGCGCTAGGAACACGCCGTACATGCCCGTCTGCAGCAGCAGGAACAGCGAGTAATACGTCTTCCAGCGCTTGCGGATATGGACGGATGCGAACGCGGCCATCAGCGCCACGACGCCCGTCAGCAGGACGAGCGGCAGCGAGAGGCCGTCGATGCCGAGCCGGTAATCGAAGATCAGCCGGTAAGAAGCGACGCCCGACTCGGGGCCCCAGGCTTCGGCGTTCAGCGGAATCGACAGCCACGTAAAATGCTCCGCGAACGCAGCGCCGCCGACGAGCGGATCGTATTCGGCGAACAGCCAAACGGACAGGAGGAGCGGGATCGCCGTGGCGACGAGCGCCACCCCCCGCGGCCAGGTACTTCGGCGGCCCGGCAGGAGCAGCGTCAGCAGCGCGCCTGCGAGCGGGATCAGGGCGATGAGCGTCAACGCCGGAATGTCCTTGAGCATTACCAGAACCTCCTTCCGGCGAGCGCCAAGACCAGCACGACAAGCGCAAGAAGTCCGGCTAGGCCGTAAGTCTGCAGTTGGCCGTTCTGCAGCCGGGAATTGAGCTTGCCGATGCCGTGGGCCGCCGCGCCGACGAGCCGCACCGTGCCGTCCACGACAAACGCGTCAAACGCGGCCAGCGCCTCGCCGAGCGCGCGCAGCGGCCGAACGAACGCTGCCGCGTACAGCTCATCGATGTAGTACTTGCGCTCGAGCAGCCGGACGAGGCCGGGCATCCGCGCAGAGACGGCGTCCCGGCGGATGACGCCTTTGACGTAGACGAGCCAGCCGATATAGAGCCCAAGCAGCCCTACCGCAACCGACACGACGATTGCCAGCGCACTGGCGTGCTCGGGCTCTTGAACGCCCGTAAGCCATTCACCGAGCCAGCCGTTCCAGGGCGTATTCGCAAAGCCGGCGACGACGGCCAGGACGGCCAGCACGACGAGCGGAAACGTCATGACGCCCGGCGATTCGCGCACCTCCGCCCCTTGCTCGCCGCGCGGCTTGCCGAAAAAGACGAGGAAAAACAGCCGGGACATGTAAAGCGCCGTGAAGAAGGCGGCGACCGCCCCTACCGCGAACAGCCACGGACGGTCCGCCAGCGCGGCGGACAGAATCGCGTCCTTGGACCAAAAGCCGGCAAGCGGCGGAATGCCCGAGAGCGACAGCGCGCCGATCCCGAACGTCCAGGCCGTGATTTTCATCCTCCGGCCGAGCCCTCCCATCTCCCGGATATCCTGGGTATGTACCGCATGAATGACGCTCCCCGCGCCAAGGAAGAGCAGCGCCTTGAAAAACGCGTGGGTGAACAGATGGAACATCGCCGCCGAAGTTGCGCCGACGCCGAGCGCGAGCATCATATAGCCGAGCTGGCTTACCGTCGAGTAAGCAAGGACTCGCTTGATGTCGTTCTGCGCCAGACCGATCGTGGCCGCGAAAATCGCCGTGAACGCCCCGATGATCGCGACCGTCGTCATCGCCGCCTGCGACGCCTCGAACACGTCGAACGTCCGTACGACGAGAAAGACGCCCGCCGCCACCATCGTGGCCGCGTGAATCAGCGCGCTGATCGGCGTCGGCCCCTCCATCGCATCCGGCAACCAGACGTGCAGCGGGAACTGGCCCGATTTGCCGACGGCGCCAAGGAAGAGGAGAAGCGCGATCAGGGTCGTGATTCCGAGCGAAATCGTGGTGCCGTTTTGCGGGTCGAACACGTTGTGCAGCGAGATGAAGTCCAGCGAGTGACCCGGCATATACCAGAACAACAGCAGGATCGCGATCAGGAGGCCGACGTCCCCGATCCGCGTCACGATAAACGCCTTTTTGGCCGCGGCCTTGGCCTCCGGCTTCTGGAACCAAAATCCGACGAGCAGGAACGAGCAAACGCCGACCAGCTCCCAGAAAATATAGAACAACAGCAAATTGTCCGCCAGGACGAGACCCAGCATCGAGAACGTGAACAGCGACACATAGGCGAAAAAGACCGAGAGTCGGTCGTCGCCCTTCATGTAGCCGAGCGAATACAGGTTGACGAGAAAGGCGACGAGCGTGACCACGACGAGCATAAGCGCCGCCAGATTCGTCACCTCGAAGCCGGCCTGCAGCGTCATGTCGCCGATACGGAGCCAGGTATATCCGTTCTGGTAGTCCTCGGCCGTGCCGCCCATGCGCTCGATCGCGATCACGAGCGAGAGAGCCAGCGAGAGCAGCGTGCATCCGGTCGCGAACCAGGCGCCGATTCGGCCGATCGCACGGCCGAACCCCGTCAGGACGGCGAAGGCGACGAGCGGAAACGCGGGGACGAGCCAGGCGTATGGAGAGAACACCGTTGCCATGCCGTTACCTCCTCAACTCGTCGAATTCGTCCGTATTGACCGTCGCCCGGCTCCGGTAGAGCACGATGAGCACCGCGATGCCGACCGCGGCCTCCGCGGCGGCGACCGTCATCGTAAACAGGGAGAAGATCTGCCCCGTTAGCGCCGGATGCACGCCGTACTTGGCGAAGGCGACCAGGTTCAGGTTCACGGCGTTCAGCATCAGCTCGATCGACAGCAGGACGATGATGGCGTTGCGCTTGGTAAGGACCCCGTAAAAGCCGATGCAGAACAGTACGGCGGCCAGCGTCAGGTAGGACGAGAGCATGGTCAGGCCTCCTCCTCTCTCTTGGCCAGCGCCACCGCGCCGATGAAGGCGACCGTCAGCAGCACCGAAACGAGCTCGAACGGAATCGCGTACGTCGAATAAAGGAGCTTGCCGATCTCGAGCGTATTGTTGTCGGGAAGCCGCTCCGCCGGCGCCGGAAAGCTCGAGGACCGAATCGCGTAGAACAGGATGGCGAACAGGCAGAGGCTCCCGATCGCGGCCAGCGTCTCGAGCAGCGGCCGGCCCGCGGCCTTCTCCTCGTCCTGATGCTTGGTCATCATGATGCCGAAGATCATGAGGATCGTCACGGCGCCCACGTAGAGCAGCACCTGGACGAACGCGACGAACTCGGCTTCGAGCAGAATGAACAGTCCGGCCAGCGAGACGAAGGTAAAGGCAAGCGACAACGCCATGTGGACCACTTTGACGAAGTTGATCGCGAGCACCGCGCCGACGATCGCGCAAACCGACAGGAGGAAAAACGCGAAAAACTCGCCGTTGAAATCGATGTTGAAGTTGAGCAAGGGTTATTTCGCGCCCCCCTTCTGAGGAGCGCCGATATTGTTGTTGTCTTTGCGGATGTTTTCGTTGTTTTCGTACAGCCAGTCGCGGTCCTTGAACAGTTCGTCGCGGCTGTACGCCGCCAGCTCGAAGTTGTTCGTCATGACGATCGCTTCCGTCGGGCACACTTCGGTGCACAGGTCGCAGAGAATGCAGATTTCGAAGTTGAGGTCGAACGTGTCGATGACCTTGCCCTTTTTTTCCGGATCGGGATTCGGCTTCCCGGTCAGGGTGATGCAGTCCGTCGGACAAATGCGCGCGCACTGGTTGCAGACGATGCACAGATCCGGCTCGAAATATTGAACCCCGCGGAACCGGTCCGGCATCTCGATCGGCACGTCCGGATATTTGTAGGTGACTTTCTTGGACCCCAGCGTCTTCAGCGTGACGCCGAGCCCTTTCACGATGCCCATGCCCTTCATCTCGTCAGCCTCCCTTCCCGAATAGTTCGATGCCGAGCGCCGTGAGGAAAATGTTCAGGATGGCCAGCGGGAGGAGCACCTTCCAGGCCAGCCCCATGAGCTGGTCGACGCGCAGCCGCGGCAGCGTCGCGCGAATCCAGAACAGGAAAAAGACGATGAACGCGAACTTGAGCGCGAACCAGATCAGCCCGGGGATGAAGTCCAGCTGCGGCAGCGGCGGATTCCAGCCGCCCAGAAACAGGATCGTCGCCAGACAGGCGATCGCGTAGACGTAAATGTACTCCGACAGCATGAAGAAGGCGAAGCGGAAGCCGCTGTACTCGACGTGATAGCCGGCCACCAGCTCCGACTCGGCCTCCGGCAGGTCGAACGGCGTGCGGTTCAGCTCCGATACCGCCGCAATGACGAAGACGACGAAGCCGATGATCTGCGGGATAAAGTTCCACTGCCAGAAGTACGAGCCTTGATGCACGACGATGTCTCGCAGGTTGAGGCTTCCGGTCATCATCGTCAGTCCCACGACCGACATGACGAGCGGCACCTCGTAGCTGATCATCTGCGCCGCCGAACGCATCCCGCCGAGAAGGGCGTACTTGTTGTTCGACGCCCAGCCGCCGATGACGATCGCGATCGTCGTGACGCCGGACAGGGCGATGTAGTACAGGAAGCCGACGTTCACGTCGGCGAATTGGAGCTTCAGGCCGTACGGGATGATGGCGAGGACAAGAAAGGACGGCACGAAAGCCAGCACCGGCGCGAGGATGAACAGCTTTTTGTCGGCTTTGGCTGGGATCGTGTCTTCCTTGAGCAGCAGCTTGGCGACGTCCACGACGGACTGGAGCAGCCCGAGCGGACCGACGCGGTTCGGCCCTCTGCGATACTGCATCCAGCCGATCACCTTGCGCTCGAAATAGATGGCGTACGTCACGAACAGGATGACGACGGCGAGCACCGCGATCGCGCCCAGCAGATAGATGCCCGCATGTCCCCAGCTGATAGGATCGTTCCAGAACCGCTGCATCAGCAATCCACCTCCCCGAGCACGATATCGATGCCCCCGAGTATGGTCACGAGATTCGTCATGTTTTCGCCGACGAGCAGCTTGGGCAAAATCTGCAGATTGACGAACGACGGGCGCCGGAATTTAAGCCGGAAAGGCTCCGCTTTGCCCTTCGAGACGATGTAGCAGCCAATCTCGCCGCGCGGGGATTCGATGCGGACGTAGATCTCGCCGGCGGGCGGCCGGATGACGCGGGGCACCTTGCCCATCGTCTCGCCGTCGCCGGGGAACTGCGCCAGCGCCTGCTCCAGGATGCGCAGGCTTTGCCTGAGCTCCTCCAGGCGGACGAGGTAGCGGTCATAACAGTCGCCGTTCCGGCCGACCGGGACGTCGAATTCGAAGCGGTCGTACAGGCTGTAGGGCTCGTTCTTGCGCAAATCCCATTTCACGCCCGTCGACCGCAGGTTCGCCCCGGACAGGCCGTACGCGATAGCGGTCTCTGCGTCGTACTTGCCGACCCCTTTGATCCGCGCCAGGAAAATTTCGTTGTCGCTGACGAGGCGATGATATTCATCCAGCTTGCCGTACATGTCCTTCACGAGCGTTTTGACTTTGTCGATCCAACCTTCGGGCGCATCCCACTTGACCCCGCCTACGCGCATGTAGTTGTAGGTCAAGCGAGCGCCGCACAACTCGTTGAAGAGGGAGAGAATGCGCTCCCGGTCGTTAAAGGCGTAAAGGAACGGACTGAGTGCCCCGATATCGAGCAGGTAGGTGCCCCACCAAACGAGATGGCTCGCCACCCGCTGCATCTCCATGACGATCAGGCGGAGAAACTCGGCGCGCTCGGGTATCTCGATGCCCATCAACTTCTCGACGGCGTGCACAAGCACGTAGTTGTTGGTCATCGCGGACACGTAGTCCATGCGGTCGGTATACGGGATGATCTGCGTATAATTCAGGTTTTCGGCCAGCTTCTCGGTGCCTCGGTGCAAGTAACCCATGACCGGCGTCGCTTCGGTGATGACCTCGCCGTCCAGCTTGACGATAATCCGGAATACGCCATGGGTGCTCGGATGTTGGGGGCCGACGTTCAGCAGCAATTCTTCGGTACGGATCACGATCGCTTACACCTCCGGATCGAGCGGAACGTAATCTTTGCGGAGCGGATGGCCGACCCAATCGTCGGACATCATGATGCGCCTGAGATCGGGATGTCCGGGAAAATCGATGCCGAGCAGGTCGAAGATCTCCCGCTCGTTCCAGTTCGCCGTCTCCCAGATCGGCGTGACGGACGGGACGGACGGGCGCTCGCGGTCGGCCCGCACCTTGACGGCGTAGTTGTGGCCGCTGTTCAGGCTGAGCAGATGGTACACGACTTCCATGTACGTCTCGTGGTCGACGCCGGCAACGTTGCGCAGGTAGTCGATGTTCAGCTCCTCGTGGGTGCGGAACAGCCGTGCCGCCTCCGGCCATCGGTCGCCATGGAGGACCAGCGTCGGCAGATGATCGTTCGGCTCGTTGATGTACGCCTCGATCACCGTATCTTCGCCGACCCGCTCGCGCAGCAGCTGAACGGCCCGGTCGAGCCGCGGCTGGTTCGGCGAAGGGGGCGGCGCCTCGGCTGGCTCGCCCGGCGGCGCGGCGCCGTCTCCGGCCGCGGGGGCCGGCGCTGCGGCGGCGGG
>NZ_JAJFOW010000007.1 GCF_020731285.1 Cohnella baijiui | reverse complement strand
CGCGCAAGCATCCTAAGCGACTAAAGCCAAAGCGTATCCTGTATTGGTAACACAACTAAATTAGGCACGACGATAAAAAAATGTGGGATTGTCGTTGACTACAAAAGGTGGGTGCCTTTTTGCGCCTTTTTGGCGAGTGCCATTCCCGTGGTGAACCATCCTCTTGCACTTCACACGACCTCACGTTGAAAGAAATCGTCATATCGTTACATCAAGGACGCAGTTGCAGGAGAACAAGCAAAGGATGTCACTTTGTTTGCAAAATTTCTGCATCCAATGCCCCTTTTTCTCGCGAAAAGACAGATATAGATTCGATTTTTCGAATCTAAAAGCGCTATTTGCCGCGAAAAGCAGGATCGTATTCGATTATTCGCATAAGTTGAAACGTCGATCCACTGGGTCCGACTCATAGGTGTCTGCCCGTTGGCAGCCAACGCGACCGGCAGCCCTGAATCCCGTCGAACGAAGGTAAACAAAAAAAGCTTGCCGCAAGCGGCAAGCGTCCGTTCGTTCGTCTTTATCGGAGATGGGCCGTACAATTGTGCAGTACCGGCACCCAGACCGAGCCTTCGCGCTCAAGAATCGTCAGCGACAGATTCGCGATGTGCCGATCGTCCACGCCGGTCCGCAGCGCTTGCAGCATCTGCGCCAGAAAGCTGCCGTGCGTGACGGCGAGCCAGCTCTCCCCGGCATGCCGCGCCGAAAATGCTTCGACGAAGGCGAGACCGCGGGTCCGCACCTGCTCGTTCGTCTCCTGATCCGGCACCTGGCTGCGCCAATCCGCGCCCCAGCGGGCGAGACGCTCCGCTTCGGTCGTCCCTTCGGCGGAGCCGAAGCTGCGCTCTCGCAGCCGTTCGTCCAGGAGCAGTGGCACCTGAAGCCGTTCCGCCAAAATCGCGGCCGTTTTGCTGGCGCGCTTGAGGTCGCTGCTGACGACGCCGTCCCAAACGGCCGGCTCGCGCGTCAACCGATCGGCAAGAAGCGTTGCCTGCTGTTCGCCCTCCGCGCTGAGGGGGATGTCGGTCGTGCCTTGAATTTTGCCTGCCTGGTTCCAGGAGGTGACGCCGTGACGTACCCATCCGAGCCGCATCTTTCCGCTCATGCGCGCACCCGGGTAAACCAGTTCAGGATGAGCAGCGTCATGACGACGCCGAGCAGGGAGAGCGCGATCCAATATTCGGGCATGGCGGGAGAAACGCGAAGCACGATCGGATCGCTCAGGCTTGCGACCGGAACGTCGATGAACAGCTGGCTGCCGGAACGGTCGGTAAGCGCGTTCGCCGTCTCCATGACGCCCGTCAACGCGTGATTGTTGGCCGAAGAGCGGTCGTACAGCGAATAGAGGAACCCGCAGCCGAACACCGCGAGCAGCGCCGCCAGCAAACTCGCCACCCGGACGCGGAAAGCGCCGGTAAAGGCGTAGGCCCGGCGAGACGCGGGGAGCAGCCAGTGCTCCTCGGCGTAAATCCGGTTCATGACGCTGCGGTTCACTTCGGCGGCGGCGATCGCTTCCTCCTCGGGCGGGTAGGCGTCCGGCAGCTCGCGAATGAGCGCAAAGCTCTCCTCCCACAGCCGGAATTCCTCCGCGCAGGCGGTGCATCCCTTGAGGTGCTCGTCGACTTCCCGCCGATCGGGCGCGTCCTCCGGCAAGTCCCAATAATCCGCGAGTCGGTCCTGTATCCGATCGCAAGCTGATCTCATCGCGTCTTCAACTCCTCGTACTCCTTCATCAGCACCGATTCCGGCTCTTGCACATACGATTCCAACTGCGTCTTTACGCTCGCCCGCGCCCGGAACAGCAGCGACTTGACGGCGCTCACGGTCTGGCCGAGAATGTTGGCGATCTCTTGATAGTCCAGTCCGTCGTATTCCCGCAGGATCAGCGCGGAACGCTGCTTCTCCGGCAAATTGTTGATCGCGTCCCGGACCATCGAGACTTTCTCGCTGCGGAGCAGCGCCTGCTCGGGCGCGGCCTCGGCGGGCGCTGCGGGTATGTAGGTCATATCGTCCAGCGAAAGATGCGCCGCCTTCTGCTTGCGCAGCTCGCTCAACACGGTGTTGCGGGCGATCGTGTAAAGCCACGTCGAAAAAGACGCATCGACTTCCCGAAACGAATGGAGGCTTCGGTATGCTTTGTAGAACGTCTCGGAGCAAAGGTCTTCCGCCAGCAGCTCCAGCTTGGCGCTGCGAAGCATATGATAAATGAAGGATAAGATCTTTTTTTGATATTTGCTCATCAGCGTGGAATACATCTCCACGTTGCCGTCTTTGATTTCCCGAATCAGTTGAGAATCGGTCATCATGTAACGCGACCTCCACCTTTCAGGGTGAACGTTCGCGGCCGGTCCTATGGTTATACCGGCGCTAAACGAAAAAGTTGCGCGTGTGCGCAGCATATGTAAGAAGGTCCCCAGTATTTTACATAAACCATTGCTATTGTAACATATCGGGGAGATGTGAATAGTTAAAACTCGCTTAAAATTTTCTCAAAATGCAACGGGGCCCGGAATCCATTTCCTATGCGGCGCGGCGAGCGCGCGTCATACAGACAGAAACCATCCGTGCAAAAAGGCAAAAGGACAGGCGGTACGGCGCAGATATTTCTCAAATATTTCCGGTTAAAAATAATGTAAACGCTTATTGACAAAATGAAAACGGATACATATAATAAAAGTACAGTATGGTTTCTCTCCACTCCTATCCAATTGAGCACCTCGCGTGCTGCCACCCTTGCGGGTGGTTTTTTTTTGCAAACATACGGCAATCGCATATTTCCCCCGTTGAAGGCTGCTTGATTTGCAGTCACTTTGTGCCAGTCTATTCGATTTTTCGAATATAAAGAAGCACAATCCCGCCTAAAAGAATGCTTGTATTCGATTTTTTGCAATCAAATGGCCATTATAACGCTAAATATTTTGATGTTGTTCGATTTTTTCGCATTCCATGTCCCCTGCCCTCCCCAACCTCCAACGAACAACGTTATCGCATGCAAAAAAAGCGGCCGTCCTCCCTCTGGAGAAGACGACCGCCGAGCGATCCTGTTAAAAATAGACGGAATAATGCAGGGACTGAAGCAGGGCAACCGCACGCTCGAGGTCCTCGGCATGCCGGAACGAAAGGCGTAAAACGCCGGGGACGTCCTCGCGGCTCTCGATGATGTGCAGGTTGCTCAAATTGATCCGCGCCTGGCCGAGCTCAGTCGCGATTCGCCCGACGATGCCGGGCTGGTCGGGTACATCGACGTAGCACTCGTGCAGCGACGTGATCATCCCTTTGCGGCGCTCGGGCAAATGGCTGCGGAACTCGCCGGCCTGGCGGAACCGATCCGCGATGCCTTCGCCGTCCTCGGCCGAGAGCAGCCGCTCGAAGCCTTCGATCTCCTCGCGCCAATCGCCGAGCAGCTTCAGCAGCACCTCGCGGTTGTTCAGCAGGATGTCCCGCCAAATGCCCGGATCGCTCGAGGCAATGCGGGTGATGTCGCGAAAGCCCCCAGCCGCGAGGCTCCGGTACAGGCCGTTCGTCTCGTTGTACCTGGCGATCTGGTTCACCAGCGCAACCGCGATGACGTGCGGCAGATGGCTGATCGCGCCGACGATGTCGTCGTGAAGCGTCGCGTTCGTCTTGACGACGTTGGCGCGGGTCCAGCGCAACAGTTCCTCCAGCTTGGCGAGCGCCGCGTTCGGCGTATCTCCGGTCGGCGTCAGCACGTAATAGGCGTTTTCGAACAGATCGGGCGTCGCCGCTTCGACACCGGAGCGCTCGGAGCCCGCCATCGGGTGCCCTCCGATGAACGTCGCTCCTTGCAGCTTGAGCCGCTCGGCGTAGCGGACGACCGATGCTTTGGTGCTGCCTACGTCCGTAATGATGCAGCCCGGCTTGAGCGGCAGTGCAGCGACGCGGTCCAGATATTCGTCCAGCATGCCGACGGGCACGCACAGAACGATCAGATCGGCGTCCGACGCAGCCTCTTCGAGCGATGTGGTCGCCTCGTCGACGACCCCAAGGGATAAATATTTGTCCACCGACGATTGCCGCACCGAATGGCCGACCACGCGAATGCCGGGCTTGCCCTTCCAGCAAAGAGCGAGCGAACCGCCGATCAGCCCCACGCCGAAGATGGCGATGCGGGTCGTTTCATGAGGGGTTGCTTGTCGGGATGGAAAACCGTTTGCCTCTGCGCCCATCGTTATACCTGCACCGGCACTTCCTGCAGCACGGCTTCGAGCGCGGCGATGACTTTCGCGTTTTGCTCGGCGCTGCCTACGGTGATGCGGATGTACGTCGGGTAGTGGCGATGTCCGGCGCGGATGATGACCCCTTTGCGCAGCAGCGCCTGGAAGACGTCTTGCGACGGCCGGCGGACGTCGACCATGATGAAGTTGCCGTACGCCGGGAAAGCGAACAGCCCCAGGCGGTCGAAAGCGGCACGCAGCGCGGCCAGACCTTCGCGGTTGGCTTCGCGGCAATGGTCGATGAACGCGTCGTCGCCGAGCGCGGCCAGGGCGGCTGCTTGGCCGAAGCGAGACGTATTGAACGGCTCGCGAACCTGATTGATCGCTTTAACGACTTCAGGTCGGCCGACGCCGTAGCCGATGCGCAGCGAAGCCAGTCCGTAGATCTTGGAGAACGTGCGAAGCAGCACGACGTTCGGATATTTGCGCAGCAGCGCGAAACCGTCGGGGTACGAGGGGTCATCGATATATTCGCAGTAGGCTTCGTCCAGCACGACCATGACGCGCGGCGGCACCTTGGAGAGGAACCATTCTAGCTCGTCGGCCGTCACGATCGTTCCGGTCGGATTGTTCGGGTTGCAGATCCAGACGATTTTCGTCTTGTCGTTCACCTTCTCCAGCATGCCGTACAGATCGTGTGTCCCTTCCTTCAGCGGCACCTCGACGCATACGCCGTTTTCGATCTCGACGTTGTGCTTGTATTGCGGGAACGTCTGATCGGCCATGATCGTCTCGTCGCCCGGCTGCAGGTACGCCCGCGCAATCATCAAAATGACCTCGTCGGAGCCTGCCCCGAAGATGATCTGGTCCGGCTGGACGCCGAAGCGCTCCGCCAGCGCGTTCGTCAGCTCGACCGCTGCGCCGTCCGGATAGATACTGATCTGATCGAGCTCGCCGCGGATCGCTTCGATCGCGCGCGGAGAGCTGCCGAACGGATTCTCGTTGGAAGCGAGCTTGATGACCTCCGTCAGTCCCAGCTCGCGCTTGACTTCTTCGATCGGCTTGCCCGGCTGGTAGACCGGCAGATGGACGATATTCGGTTTGGGTTGCATGATCGGATGACCTCCTGGCGAATGAAAACTGGGTTGGAATCGGCTCCGCGCCGCCGGCGGGGACGCTGCCGCGATCCCGGGACGGACGGCGAGAACGGCGCCCGCCGCGGCGGTCCCGGGAATCAATAAAAAACGGAGCGTCGCCGCTCCGTTTCAGAACAACACGCTCCTATTGTGACACATCCGATAGACGCTGTACAGAGTCAAAGGGCGAAAGCGCCCAGGGAATTATCCCCCGGCGCGCGGCTTGAGGTCCGCGATGAACGCCCGAACCGCCTCCAAGCCTTCTCCCTTGCGCGCGTCGTCTCCGCTGGTCAGCGCAGGCAGCACTTCCTCGACCTTGCGGACGATAGCGCTGCCGACGATGACGCCATCCGCTGCGCCTGCGAAGCGCTCGGCCTGCTCCCGCGTCGAGATGCCGAAGCCGACGCAAATCGGCACGCTCGCCGCGTGGCGCACGGTCGCAAGGAACGAATCGATGCCGTCGTGGAACGAGGACCGAACCCCGGTCACGCCGAGCGACGATACGCAGTAGACGAAGCCGCGCGCCTTCGAGGCGATTCGTTCGACGCGCGCCTCCGACGTCGGGGCGACGAGCGGAATGAGGTGAATGCCGGTCCGCTCCGCGATCGCGCGCACCTCTCCATCTTCCTCGAGCGGCAGATCTGGGATGATGACGCCGCTGAAGCCGTGCTCCTGCAGCAAGGCGAAAAACCGCTCCAGGCCGAGCTGAAGGGTCGGATTGAAATAGGTGAACAGGATAAAGGGCATACGGACGCCGCGGCGGCGGGCTTCCGAAGCGACGCCCATACAGTCGATAAGACCGATTCGGTTCTTCAAAGCCCGCTCCGACGCGCGCTGGATGACCGGCCCGTCTGCGAGCGGATCGGAATACGGAACACCCAACTCGATCATGCTCGCGCCGGCGGCTTCCGCCGCCTGAACGAGCGCGACGGACGTTTCCAGATCGGGATCGCCCATCGTGAGGAACGGGATCAGCGCGCTTTCTCCGCGCGCCTTCAGCGCCGCGAAGGTTTCGTCGATGGCGTTGACGGTCGTCGTGCTCATTCCGCTTCCCTCCCCAAATACCCCATGATCGACTCGACGTCTTTGTCGCCGCGCCCGGACAGGTTGATGACGACGATCGCGTCCTTCGGCAGCGTCGGCGCCAGCTTCAGCGTGTGCGCGACAGCGTGCGCGGACTCCAGCGCCGGGATGATGCCTTCCTGACGCGACAGCAGCTGCAGCGCCTCGAGCGCTTCCGCGTCCGTGACCGGCACGTATTCCGCCCGTTTCGCATCCTTCAGGAATGCATGCTCCGGTCCGATGCCCGGATAATCGAGACCGGCGGAGATCGAATGCGCCTCCTGCACCTGGCCTCCTTCATCCTGAAGCACATAGCTCATCGATCCTTGGAAGACGCCGGGACGCCCCTTCGTCATCGTGGCCGCATGCTTGTCGGTTTCGACGCCGCGTCCGGCGGCTTCGACGCCGATCAGACGGACGGACGCATCGTCCACGAACGGATGGAAGATGCCCATCGCGTTGCTGCCGCCGCCGACCGCCGCGACGATGACGTCGGGAAGACGGCCTTCGGCTTCGAGAATCTGATCCTTCGTCTCCAGTCCGATGACGCGCTGGAAGTCTCTAACCATCATCGGATACGGGTGCGGACCGGTTACGGATCCGAGAATGTAATACGTGTCGTCCACGTGGGACACCCAGTATCGCAGCGTCTCGTTGCAGGCATCCTTCAGCGTGCGCGTGCCCGACGTGACCGGGACGACGTCGGATCCGAGCAGCTTCATGCGGAATACGTTCAGCTGCTGCCGCTTCGTGTCCTCTTCGCCCATGAACACTTTGCATTCGAGGCCGAGCAGGGCGGCGACGGTCGCCGACGCGACGCCATGCTGGCCCGCGCCGGTTTCGGCGATGATTTTTTTCTTTCCCATCCGCTTGGCGAGCACCGCTTGTCCGATCGTGTTGTTGATCTTGTGCGCGCCGGTATGGTTCAGATCCTCCCGCTTCAGGTAGATCTTCGCGCCGCCGAGATGGGCCGTCAGCCGTTCGGCGAAATAAAGCGGCGTCGGACGGCCGGAATATTGCTTCAGCAAATAGCGGACTTCCGCGAGAAAGTCGGGATCGTCCTTGTATCGGTTGTAAGCCTCTTCGAGCTCGTGCAGCGCATTCATGAGCGTCTCGGGTACGTAGCGGCCCCCGAACGTGCCGAATCGGCCGTTCGCGTCGGGCACTTGGGTCGTTTGCGTCATGGCTGTCTCTTCACCCTTTCCGTAAATGCGGCGATTTTGGCGGGATCCTTCGTGCCGTCCGTCTCTACGCCGCTCGAAATATCAACGCCATGCGGCGCGTACGCTTCCATCAGTTCGCCCACGTTGCCGGGATGCAGGCCGCCGGCGACGAACAACCGGAGACCGAGCGCTTCCGCCTGGGCGCGATAGGCCGGAATCATATCCCAGCGGAACGTGCGGCCCGTACCGCCGCCCGCCGTATCGAGCAGGATGGCGGACGCGGCGCCGCGGTAAGCCGCAAGGCGCGAGGGACCGGCGCAGCCGTCCTCCCCGGCTTCATCCGCCTCTGCCACGGGCAGCGCCCGCCACACCTCGACGCCGAACCGGTCCCGCACTTCGCGCGCGAAATCCGGCGTCTCCTTGCCGTGGAGCTGCACCGCGTCGAGGGGGACCGTCCCGAGCGTATCGGCCAGCGTCTCCATCGTCGGATCGACGAAGACGCCGACCGCGCGCGGCGGGAGGCCGCCCGACATTCTCGTCTGCCGGGCGGCCGCGAGCAGCTCTGCGGCTTGCGCCGGCGTCACCCGGCGGCGGCTCTCGGCAAAGACGAAGCCGATGTAGTCGACCGGCAATCCGTCCATGGCCAGCAACGTCGCCGCGTCCCGGATGCCGCAGATCTTGACGAGGGGGGCGTCTGGGGACTTCATTGGCTCGCGCCTTCTTTCGCGACCGGCCCGAGCAAGGCGCCGATCGCCACGCCCACGTCCGGCTGGCGCATGAAATGCTCGCCGATGAGCACGGCTTGCGCGCCGGCCCGGCGCACGTAATCGATGTCGGCCGGCGAGCCGAGTGCGCTTTCGCTAACCGCCGTCACGCCCGAGGGCATAAGCGAAACGAGTTGCTCGGTGACGGAGAGATCGGTCGCGAACGTATGCAGGTCGCGATTGTTGACGCCGATCAGCGTCGCAGTGCCGATGTCGAGCACCGTCTCGAGCTCGGGGCGGTTATGCACCTCGACGAGGACGTCGAGTCCGAGTTCGCGTGCCAGACGATGGTACCCTTCGAGCTGCGTCTTGCTCAGAATGGCGGCGATTAGGAGCACGGCGTCCGCTCCGATCAGACGGGCTTCGTAAATCTGGCGTTCATCGATCGTAAAGTCCTTGCGGAGCAGCGGCACCTTTACGCCTTGCTTCACTTGCATCAGGTAGTCGTTGCTGCCCTGAAAATAGTCTACGTCCGTCAGCACGGAGATGCAATCCGTGCCGGCTTTCTCGTATGCTTGCGCCAGCAGGACGGGATGAAAGTCCGTACGGATCAGTCCCTTGGATGGACTAGCCTTCTTCACCTCGGCGATCAGTCCGATCGGGCGGTTCCGATTCCCCTCGGTCAGCGCACGCTCGAACCCGCGGCAGGGCTCCATTTCGGCGATCTTCCGTTCGGCCGCGCCGAGGTCCAGCGTCGAATTCAGCCGTTCCACTTCCTCCCGCTTGGTAGCGACGATGCGATCAAGAAACATGGCTCACTTCTCCCGTCGTTGCAATCCATTGTTGCAGTTTGTCCTTCGCGGCTCCGTTATCGATCGTCTCGGCCGCCCGCTTGACGCCGTCCGCCAGCGTCTCCGCGCGTCCGGCGACGTAGATGCAGGCGCCCGCGTTCGCAAGCACGACGTCGCGGTAGGCGCCCATCTCTCCATCGAACACGCGCCGGATGATGGCCGCGTTTTCCGCCGCGTCTCCGCCACGTACCTCGCCGAGCGGCGCGGTCGTCAAGCCGAGCGCTTCCGGCGTTATATCGTATGTCGTCACGACGCCGTCCTTCAGTTCGGACACTTGTGTCGGCGCGGAAATGCTGATCTCGTCCAGGCCGTCGTGGCTGCCGACGACCATCGCCCGCCGCAGGCCGAGCCGCCCGAGCACCTGGGCGACCGTCGCCGTGCGCGTCCGGTCGTACAGCCCCATGAGCTGGCGGTCGGCATTGGCCGGGTTGGCCAGCGGCCCGAGCATATTGAAGATCGTCCGGACGCCCAGCTCCTTGCGCGGCGCCGCCGCATGCTTCAAGGCCGGGTGATACAGCTGCGCGAACATAAAGCAGATGCCGGTGCGGTCGAGGCACGCGGACGCTTGTTCCGCAGTAAGCTCAATATGGACGCCGAGCGCTTCGAGCACGTCGGCGCTGCCGGCTTTGCCGGACATGGCGCGATTGCCGTGCTTGGCGACGCGAACCCCCGCCGCGGCCGCGATGATGGCGGACGAGGTCGAGATGTTGAATTTGTGGATACCGGAGCCGCCTGTCCCGCACGTATCGAGCAAGTCCTCATTCGCCGTGCGAAGTTTGCCGGAAAAGGAGCGCATCGCTTCCGCGAAGCCGGTGATTTCGTCGACGGACTCGCCCTTCAGGCGCAGCGCGACGACGATCCCGCCGATCTGCGCCGGGGTCGCTTCCCCCTTCATGATCAAATTCATGACGGCTTGGGCTTCCTCCCGCAACAGGTCGTGCCCGTCCATCAGCTTGGACAACGCCTGCGGCATCGTCATGCTCGCTTCCAATACGCTCATCGCCGATTCCTCCCTTTTCCTCAATCGTAATCCAGGTTCGTCCGGCGGTCCCCCGCCACGACCAGTCGCTGCGAGCGGTCCGCGGAAACGCCGAATACCGCTTCGGCCGCGCGGATCGCTTTCAGGCATCCCTTGGCCTTGTTGACGGTCTCCTCGTACTCGCTCTCGGGCACCGAATCCCAGACGATGCCGGCGCCCGCTTGAACGTAGGCTTTGCCGTTCTTGAAGACGATCGTCCGGATCGTGATGCACGTATCCATATTGCCGGAAAAGCCGAAGTAGCCGATCGCGCCCGCGTAGGCGCCCCGCGCTTCGTGCTCGAGCTCGGAGATGATCTCCATCGCCCGCAGCTTCGGCGCTCCGGATACCGTGCCCGCCGGCAGACAGGACAGGAAAGCGTCGAAAAACGTCTTGTCCGGGGCCAATTTGCCCGTGACGTTGGAGACGATGTGCATGACGTGGGAGTATCGCTCGATCTCCATGTACGAATCGCACTTTACCGAGCCGTACTCGGACACGCGTCCGAGATCGTTGCGACCCAGATCCACGAGCATCACGTGCTCGGCGCGTTCTTTCTCGTCGGCCAGCAGCTCCCGCTCGTACGCGAGATCCTCTTCCGGCGTCCGGCCGCGCGGCCGCGTGCCGGCGATCGGACGGGTCTCGACGCGCTCCCCGTCGACCTTGACGAGCAGCTCCGGCGAAGCGCCGACAATGACCTCGTCCTCGAATTTCAGCACGTACATGTACGGCGACGGGTTCATCGTGCGAAGCATCCGGTACACGTGCAGCGGATCGACTTCCGTTTCGATATGGAACCGTTGGGAAAGCACCACTTGGAAAATGTCGCCCGCGCGGATGTACTCCTTGGCCTGGTGCACGTTGTCGATGAATTGCTCGCGGGTCAGGTTGGAGCGCACGTCGCCGAGCTCCGGATCGGAAGGCGGCGTTCCGTTCGCGACGGGCGGCTGCGGCAGCGGCTGGCGCATGCGCCGGATCGTATCTTCGATCCCTTCGCAAGCGCGTTCGTACGCCTCGGCAATGACTTCGTCCGTCGCTCCTTCGGGGACGTGAACGTTGCCCACGACGAGCACCTGCTGCTTGAAGTGGTCGAACACGACAACGCGGTCGCAGAACATGAACTGCATGTCGTCCATTTGCAGGTCGTCGTGACGGTGCGCGGGCAGCTTGCGCTCGTAGTACTGCAGCAGATCATAGCCGAAAAATCCGATGGCCCCGCCGGTAAAAGGCGGCAGCTCCGGCAGCGCGGGGCTGCGGTATTGCCGCAGCCGCTCCCGCAGGAGCTTCAGCGGATCGTTCGTGGCGAACGACTGACTGGCCCCGCCCTCCTCTACCGTCACGTTTCCTTTTTTCAGCTTCAGCACGAGAAACGGGTCGGTCCCGATGAACGAGTACCTCGCCCATTTGATGCCGCCTTCCACGCTCTCCAGCAGGAAGGCCCTCCCTTCCCTGCTCAGCTGCTGAAAGACGCGGATCGGCGTCTCGGTATCGGCCAGCAGCCTCCGTACGACGGGAATGACATTATATTGTCCGGCCAGGCGAATCACTTCCTGAAGCTCCTGCGCGCGCTGTTCCATTTCGATAATCTCCCCTCTCCAAGCCGCACCGGGATGCGGTCTTGCCGATGCCGGCCGCGAGCGTGGCGGCAGGCTGCCCTGCAAGCTCGAGCAAAGCGAAGCCATAAAAAAAGCACCTCTGCGTCCGCAGAGATGCTGTCTTAGATAAGGGAATAGCAAACCGCAGCCCAAACGACATCCGTCGTCGGCTCGCGTGCCTCGCCGTCTGCGCCCTGCCGCGCGAATCCTGCGCGGCCGCGTACGGCACTCCGCTCATCTCATCTCTGCTCGACTCACTCGCGCGTAAGTCGTCGTCCCTCCGGCCGACGGTTCCGCGCCAAGTAATAAACTTACTATAGCATCCGTAAACGGACAGCGTCAACGGGTGAGGAGGAAAAGAGCGCTACGTCTCCTGTCGGAGCCATTGGCTCCAACTCTTACCACTTTGCGCGGGCGAAACTAAGCTGGAGCAGAACTGCCGGTGCATCGAGGTGCGGTTTGTGCATCTACATCACGATCTGGAGAAGCAGATCGCGCGACGCCAGGTCCAACGCATTCGTCGGTATGTTGGATTGGCGGTGGTAGTTGGTGACGGTTTGTTGGTGCCGGTGTGTTGGTGTCGGTGTGTTGGTGTCGGTGTGTTGGTGTCGGTGTGTTGGTGTCGGTGTGTTGGTGTCATAATGTAGGCGAAGTATGTTTGTGGCAGTGTAGTTGGCGATCGTATGCGGGGAGTATTGTTACGGCAGTATGTGAATCGCGATAAGTTCGTCTGAGGCACGCTGGACCGGTTTAATGCAAACGTACAACTAATTTCAGCGAAATCGCCTCTCAACCCTTCATTAATTGCAAAAGTACAACTAAAAGGCACGAAAAGGCGCGAAACCGGAACAACCGCCAGAATTAGATGTACGAATGCAACTAGTTGGCCATTGAGCCCCTTTTTTAGGGAAATTAGATGTACGAATGCAGCTAAATCAGGCGTGAGCGGTGCAGCCGGGAGATACGAACCGTGAAGCGGTAGAGAGAGATCGACCGGAAGGGTTGGAACAAGCAAGTTCGGCCGGATGTGTGGTAACCGCCCATCGCCCCTCCTGGCAGCTGCCGCATCCCTCCGTAGGAACATTATTGCGCTCTTCGGAGAAGCTTGACCGCGCAAAAAGCTCCCCACCCGGGGAGCCATTTAACGGACGGTCAGGCGAAGCGCGCCCGATGCCGATGCGTCGGGCACTTCGCCGCCTTCCCGTCTATCCTATGCGTTTGCGCAACTAGCGGTCAGGACTGCACATCCGCGCCGGATGCCGTCAGATCGGGACGCAGCTTGCGCGCGTCGCCGAGGTAGACGTGCCGGATCTCGGATTGCGATGCGTCGGTATTGACAAGCACCATCAGCCGGACGCACTTCTCTAGCCCGCCTTTGACCGGGATCTCGACCGAGCACATGAGCGGCACGAGCTCCCACCCCGCCATCTGGCGGATCGCACGCGCCGGGAACGTCGCGTCGAGGTCCTGCGTCACCGTGATGAACAGGCTGCAGATGTCCTCGGGCTCGACGCGGTTCTCCTCAACGATGGCCCGCAGCACCTCGAGCGTCGCGTCCAGGATTTGCTGTTCTTCGTTGGCGTCCACCGTGATGGCGCCCCGGATTCCCCTTACCTTCACCGTTCCCCGGCCTCCTCTTTCAGTCCTTCGACGATCTCCCGCACCCATGCGGCGGGAACGTCGTTGCGGATCTCGACTGTGCCGATCGCCTTCGGCACGACGAAAACCATCTGCCCTTCCTTGAACTTCTTGTCGTGGAGCATCGCCTTCATGATCGCTTCCGTATCGTAGCCGGTCGGAATCCGGACCGGGAGACCGACCTTGCGGAACAGCCGCTCGGTCGTCTCGGCGATATCGGCGGCGTAGCCGAAGCGCGCGGCGAGGCGTGCCGAACCGACCATGCCGATCGCGATCGCCTCGCCGTGCAGCAGCTCGCCGTATCGGCCGACCGCTTCGAGGGCGTGGCCGATCGTATGGCCGAGATTCAGGATGGCGCGCAGGTCATTCTCACGCTCGTCCTGGGAGACGACGGCCGCCTTGACCTTGCAGCCCTCGTAGAGCGCATGGCCGAGCGCGTCCGGATCAAGTGCCAGCAGCCGATCGGCGTTCTCGTCGCACCAACCGACGAACGACGCGTCCCAGATGAGGCCGTGCTTCACGACTTCGGACAGGCCCGACCGGACTTCCCGCATCGGCAGCGTCCTCAGCGTGTCAATGTCGTACAGCACGAACTCGGGCTGATGGAAGGCGCCGATAATGTTTTTGGCCAGGCGGTGATTGACCGCGACTTTGCCGCCGACGCTGCTGTCGTGCGCCAGGATCGTCGTCGGGATCTGCACGAAGCGGACACCGCGCATGTAGGACGCGGCGACGAAGCCCGCCAGATCGCCGACGACACCTCCGCCCAAGGCGAGTACCGTCGACCGGCGGTCGAGTCCCGCCTCCAGCGCGGCCGTGACCAGGTCGTCGAACTGCGCGAGCGACTTCGACGACTCGCCGGACGGCACCACGGCGCGCGATACCGCATAGCCCGCATCGCGGAGCGAGCGTTCGACAACGCCCGCGTAGCGGCCCGCGATCGAAGCGTCGGTGACGAGCAATAGCGGCGACCTCGCGGGCAAGCCGCGCTCAAGGAAAATCGCGCCAATCCGCTCCAGCAATCCCGACCCGATATAAATCGGGTACGATCGTTCCCCCAAGTCGACCGACAGCTCCCGGATCTCCCGTTCCCCCGCCATCAGTACGCCGCCACTTGCTTCAGGTAGTTCTCGTAATTCGCCTTGATCTCCTCCATGGAGTCTCCGCCGAACTTCTCGAGAAACGCCTTGGCGACTTCCCACACGACGACGCTCTCCATGACGACGCTGGCGGCGGGAACCGCGCAAGCGTCCGAACGTTCCACTTGCGCGCTGAACGCTTCCTTCGTGTCGATATCGACGCTCTGCAGCGGCTTGTACAGCGTCGGGATCGGCTTCATGACGCCGCGCACGACGATCGGCTCGCCGTTGGTCATGCCGCCTTCAAAGCCGCCCAGGCGATTGGAGGCGCGGTGATAGCCACGCTCCTCCGTATACAGAATCTCGTCATGCACTTTGGAGCCCGGCTGGTTCGCCGCTTCGAAGCCGATGCCGATTTCGACGCCCTTGAACGCGTTGATCGAAACGACGGCCTGCGCGATGCGCCCGTCCAGCTTGCGGTCCCACTGCACGTGGCTGCCGAGACCGATCGGCAGACCGGTCACGATGCACTCGACGACCCCGCCGATCGAATCGCCGTCCGTCTTGGTCTGATCGATGAGTGCGATCATGCGCTGCTCTGTCTCGGCGTCGACGACGCGCACCGGAGAAGCCTCCGTCCGCTCGATCAGCTCGTCGATCGGCAGATTCGGCGCCGGCGCGACGATCCCGCCGATCGAGACGACGTGACCCGCGACCCGGATGCCGAAGTTCGCGAGGAACTGGCGCGCGATGGCGCCGACGGCGACGCGAATGGCGGTCTCGCGGGCGCTGGAGCGCTCCAGCACGTTGCGCAGGTCATGCAGCTCGTACTTGATGCCGCCGTTCAGATCCGCATGGCCGGGACGCGGGCGATGGACGCGGCGCTTGGCTTCGTCGCCGCCTTCGATCGGCTCGACGTTCATGACCGACGTCCAGTGCTTCCAGTCGTTGTTGGCGACGACAACCGCGACGGGCGCCCCTGTCGTGCGGCCGTGGCGCACCCCGCCTACGATTTGCGCCGTATCTTGTTCGATCTGCATGCGACGGCCGCGGCCGTGGCCCTTCTGGCGGCGCTGCAGTTGAAAATTCAATGCTTCGAAGTCGATCGTCAGATTGCTGGGCAACCCTTCGATGATCGCAGTCAGCTGCGGGCCGTGCGTCTCTCCCGCGGTCAAGTAACGTAAACTCAATGTGGTTCCTCCCTCTCGCGTCTGGCACCCGATCCTATCTTTGCACATTATAGTACAGCGTTAAAGCGTTTGACAAGAAAAGAGCCCGTCGCAGACGGACGGGCTCTTGCTTGGCGAACGCGTGTCGTTTAAGACTCCAAAAAGGTCAGTCTCCGTCGGTCCCGGTACGGATCCGCCGCCATGGCCGCGGTCGCATCGCCGCCGGCGACGGCCCCCGGGTCCGGCAGGATCTCGGCTTCGTCTCTCAGGAGGCAAGAGCCGAGCAGCGACGGATTGTCGAGACCGAGAATTTGCGCGCACTCCTGCGCGGAAATCAGTCCGAACCGGTAGGCGGCGATCACTTTGCGCTTGTCCATGTCACCCTCCGCGGAATAGGTTAGCCCTAGTATCGCGCCAAAGGGGAAGGCTCATACCGTCTTGCGGTAGAAAAACGTATCGGCGGATTCCAATCCGTATTGTCCGGGAGAGAAGATCTGCTCCGTGCTGCCGACGAACAGCAGCCCGCCCGGCTTCAAAGCCCGGGAAAACTTTTGATACAGCAGCTGCTTCGCCTCTTCGGTGAAATAGATCATCACGTTGCGGCAGACGATCAGATCGTACCGTTCGCCGAACGGATCGAGCAGCAGATTCTGCTTTTGGAAGCGGATCGCCCGCCGCAGCCGTTCGTCCACCTCGAAGTCGCCGCGATCCTCGCGGAAATATTTGTCTACGTAGGGGCGCGGCACTTCGCGAAGCGAGCGCTCGACGTAGCGGCCGAGCTTCGCCTTCGCGAGCACGCCTTCGTCGAGGTCGGTCGCGAGGATCGTCGAGGTGGAGAGCGCACCCAGCGAATCCAGGATCATCGCCAGCGTATAAGGCTCTTCGCCCGTCGAGCAGGCGGCGCTCCACACCGAAAGACGGGGCGAGTCCGCGATCATCGGGGGCAGGAACTGCTCCATGAGCACCCGCCACCGGTTCGGATTGCGCCAAAACTCGGAGACGTTGATCGTCATCCGGTCCAAAAATTCGTTCCGCAGCCGCGGATCGTCCATCATCGCGGCGAAATAGGCGGCAAAATCGGCGTAGCCGTGCTTAAGCCGCAGCGTCGTGAGTCGCCTGCGCATTTGCGTTTCTTTGTATTGCGACAGGTCGATCGACGTCGCTCGCCGCACGTTGGCGACGAAGCGGGCGAAATCCTCGTCTTCCGCAGAAGCCGCCGTTTGGGTTCCCCAATCCTTCATTCTCTCGCTAGCCCCTCCCAGCCGCCGACCGGCGGCCGATTAGATCCACACCTGGATCGCTTTGTCGTAGGACACGAGCTCGTGCTCGGCGAAGAAGATGCCGATCTCTCGCTCCGCGTTTTCGTGGGAGTCCGAGCCGTGAATGAGGTTGTAGTTCGTATGTAAGGCAAAGTCCCCGCGAATCGTGCCGGGCGCGGCTTCGAGGCCGTTCGTCTTGCCGATCAGCTGGCGCGCGGCGGCGACGGCTTGGTCGCCCTCCCACACCATGGCGAAGACGGGTCCGGAGGTGATGAAGACGATCAGCCGATCGTAAAAATCTTTGCCGTGATGCTCCGCGTAGTGGCGAGCCGCCAGCTCCGGCGTCACCCGCATCAGCTTGGCGCCGACGAGCTTCAAGCCCTTGCGCTCGAGCCGGCCGACCATTTCCCCGATCAGTCCGCGTTCTACGCCGTCGGGCTTCACCATCAAGTAAGTCCGTTCCATGAAGATCCCCCTTTTCGGTCCATGCCCGTGTGATAGGCTGTTTTCCCCATTTTACCACAAAAGGCGATCTCAATAACTTCTTTGCGCCACAAACCTCGCGATATCGGCAAGATTCTTGCGCGCGGGGATGGCGGGCAGGTCCTCCAGCACGCGCAGCGCTTTGGCCAGGTAGCGCTCCGCGAGCGCTTCCGACCGGCGGATGCCGGAGCTGCCCCGGACGAGGCGCACGGCTGCAGCCGAATCGGCGGCGCCGTCGCTTTCGCGGATGCGCGCGATCTCCGCGAGCAGCGGCTCGCGTTCCCGCTCGTCTTGGAGTGCGTACAGCACCGGCAGCGTAATGTTTCCCTGCCGCAGGTCGCTGCCCGGCGGCTTGCCGATCTCCTTCTCCGTGCCGCACAAGTCGAGCAAATCGTCGGTAATTTGGAATAACATCCCTACGTTATACCCGTACCTGTACAGAATATTCGCCTGGCGCTCCGGCACGCCCGACGCGAGCGCGCCCAGCTGGCAGCTGATCGCGATGAGGAGCGCCGTCTTGCGTCGGATGCGGAGCAAGTAGTTGCGCTCACTTTGATTCACGTTGAAAAAATCGCGGATCTGCTCCATTTCCCCGATGCACATCTGCACGATCGCGCTCGAAAGGATTTGATGGATGCGCGGATGCTCGAGCTCCGTGGCGACGACGAGCGACTTGCCATGGAGGTAATCGCCCGTGAACATCGCGATCCGGTTGTCCCACTTCGCTTTGACCGTAGGTTGGCCGCGCCGGGTGTCGGCGTCGTCGATCACGTCGTCGTGCACGAGGGACGCCATGTGGATCAGCTCGAGCGGCACGGCTACGCGCTTCAACTGATCGACCGAGTATTGGCCGAATTTGCCGGCGAGCAGGACGAACACCGGGCGCAGCCGTTTGCCGCCCGCTTTCAAGAGGTGCAGCGCCGAGTCGTTCAGCAGCGGCAGATCCGACGCCACGCTCTGCGCGAGCGCGTCTTCGATCGTCTGGAGGTCGGACTTCAGGGAGGCGTAGAGTTGAATAAACTTCATAGATTCACCTTCGGTAGGATGTGTTCTCCGGGGACGTCCGAAGCCGCCGCTTCGCGGCCGCCGGCAGGCGTCCATTCGGCGATCTCCGCGGGTGAAGCAAGCACCCCGAGCTCGTGCGCATATCGGAAATAATGGGAGAGGCCCTCCCGTTCAGCCGGCCCGAAATCGTAAGCGAGACCACGGAAGTAAGACGTCCAGTAAGCGGCGTCGCCCCCGATTTGCCGCATCGCCTGCGCGACCACCGGCCGAAGATCTTCGAGAGACCGGCGTTTCGAAGCGGTCAGCGCTTCGAATACAGCCCTCACCGCCTCCGGCCGCGAGGCGGCCGCTTCGCGGCGGACCGCCCAGACCGCGAAGGTCATGCCGAGCCCCGTCCTGCGGCGCCATTCTTCGCCCAGATCCAGCACCCGGCATCCGTGGTCGGTCCAGGAAGCGCGGATCGCGTGATCGCCGATGAGCAGTGCGGCGTCGGCGCGCTCCAGCATGGCTTCGAGGTCCGGCTCTGCGGTCTCGTATTGCGGATGCGCGCCGTAGAACGTTTCCGCGATGATCTTCAGCAGGTTTACCGAGGTGGCCGAAGTCGTCGTCATCGCGATTTTACCGTTCAACGCTTCCTCGAGCGGCTTTTTGGCGAACAACAAGATCGACTGCACCCGGTCCTTTGCGCTGACGGACAGGTCCGGCAGCAACAAATAGTCGCGGCAGGATTGTCCGTAAGCGAACGAAGAAATCGCGGCGATGTCGATCTCGCCTTCGCGAAGCTTCCGGTTCAACGCGGCCGGCACGTCCAGATCAACCTCCGCCTCCACATTCAGCCGCGTCGGATCGAAATGATGGAACACGGGCCAGACGTTGGTGTAATCGATTCTGCCGATGCGAATCGACCCGCTCCCGTCAGTCTTCATAGCTCTCTCCCCATCTGATGTACAAGTTGTGTGCGATGCCCATGTTGTCCATGACTTTGCCGACCAGGAAACGGACGGCGTCCTGCAGCGTCTGCGGGCCTTGGTAGAAGGCCGGCATCGCCGGAACGATGCGTACGCCCAGACGGGCGAGCTTCAGCATGTTCTCCAGGTGGATCGCGTTCAGCGGCGTCTCCCGGGGAACGAGCAGCAGCGGCCGCCCCTCCTTCATCGTCACATCGGCGGCGCGCGCGATCAGGTTGTCCGACGTGCCGTGCGCGATCGCGGCGAGCGTGCCCATCGAGCACGGCACGACGACCATCCCTTCGCAGCGGAACGAACCGCTGGCGATGGCGGCGCCGATGTCGCCAAGCGGGTGATGAACAAGCTTGCCCGGTCCTTCCTCGAGCTCGCGACGCAGCGTGTCGGCACGTTTGGTCGCGTCCCAGCCGAGTTCCTCCTTCAAGACGCGCCAGCCGGCTTCGGAAACGACTAGGTGAACCTCGATCCCCGCGGCGAGCAGCTCGCGGCAAAGCGTGACGCCGTAGGTCGCCCCGCTCGCTCCCGTAATCCCGACGACCCAGCGGCGAGGTGCGGCCGCGAGGCTCACCACGATCTCACCACCACGAGATCAATGAACGTAAACACGAATACGACCGCGCTCAGCACCCCGTTCATCGTGAAGAAGGCTGCATTCAGCTTGCTGAGGTCGTTCGGGCTGACGAGGCGGTGCTCGTAGAAGAGCAGCGCGCCGGCGGCGATCGTCCCGATGAGATACCACCAGCTCAGATCGGTCAGCGCAAGCAGCAGAATAAAGCCGACGAGCGTGACCGCGTGCATCGTTCTGGCGATGCCGAGGGCGCGCGCGATACCGAATCGCGCCGGAATCGAGTGCAGCCCTTCCTTGCGGTCGAAGTCGACGTCCTGGCAGGCGTAGATGATATCGAAGCCCGCCGACCAAAGCGCGACCGTCAAAAACAGCACGAAGGCCGCCGGCGAGACGGTGCCCGTCACGGCGACCCATCCGCCGAGCGGCGCGAGGCCGAGCGTGAGTCCCAATACGAGATGGCATGCCCAAGTGAAGCGCTTGGTGTACGAATAAAAAACCGTCATGAAGACGGCGATCGGCATCAATTCCAGCGCCAGCCGGTTCAGCTGCGAAGCGGCCCAGAACAGCAGGCCGAACGAGACGACGATGAAGAGGACGACTTCGGCGGTGCCCAGCAAGCCCGCGGGCATCGCCCGGTTCGCCGTGCGCGGATTACGGGCGTCGATCGCCTTGTCGATGAGCCGGTTCAGGCTCATGGCCGCCGTGCGGGCGCCGATCATGGCCAGCAGGATCCAGCCGCATTGGGCCCATGTAGGCAGCGCGTGATTTTCCGTCACCGCGCCCAAAATCGTACCGACGTACGCGAACGGCAGCGCGAACAGCGTATGTTCGAATTTGATCATTTCAAAAAATATTTTAAGTTTGCGAATCATGCTCCGTCGTACCCCTTTGTTCCGATGTGCAGCGCCGCGACCCCTCCGGTCAGAGGGTATGCGCGAACGTTGCGCAGACCGGCCCCGCGGAACATCTCGGCGAGCGCGGCCAGATCCGGGAATACGGCCAGCGATTCCGGGAGCCAGCGGTACTGCTCGTACTTGCGCACGAGCCATTTGCCGAGCAGCGGCAGCAGCTTCTCGAAGTAAAAATAATAAAGTCCCTTAAACGGCTGCCAGGTCGGCTTGGACAGCTCCAGGCAAACGACCTTGCCGCCCGGCTTCACGACCCGCTTCATCTCCCGCAGCACCTGTGCGATGTCCGGCACGTTGCGGAGGCCGAAGCCGATCGTGACATAATCGAACGAATTGTCCGGAAAAGGCAGCTCCATTGCGTTGCCTTGCACCAGCTCGATCTGCGAGGCAAGCCCGAGTCGGTCGAGCTTGGCTTGTCCGACAGTCAGCATGTTCGCGCTGAAGTCCAGGCCGACCGTCTTCCCCCCGCTGGCCTTCGCGAGCGCGATCGTCCAGTCGCAGGTGCCGCAGCACAAGTCGAGCGAGGTTTGTCCGGGCTTGACGTCCATCTTTTTCATTGTGAAGTTGCGCCATGCCTTGTGCCTGCGAAAGCTTAAAATATCGTTCATCAAGTCGTACTTCGGCGCGATGCTCTCGAAGACGGAATGAACGTGGCTTTTGTCTGATCTAGCGTTCATGTTCGTCATCCCAACTCCTTGATCGCCGCGGCGGGCACGAGCGCGGTTCCTTTGAAGAACGGCTCGACGAGCGCCTGCAGCTCCTTGGCCAGTTTATCCGAGGGCAGGCGCTGCAGCAGCACCTGGAGCTGACCCGCCGACTGGCGGAGCATGCCGCCCAGCAGATCGGCGATCGCGTACTTCTCCATCAGATGGCCGACGAAGCCGGTATCTTCGGCCCGCGCGGCCAGCGCTTTACGGTCTTCCTCGGAGCCCTCCTGCAAAATGTGCCAGACGCCCCAGCTCTCGTTCAACCGGTCCGGCGTCTCAAGCCGCATCAGCTCCTGCATCAGCACCTCACAACGGCTGAAACGCTCCAGCAGCTCCGGCCACAACCGGGAATAGAGGCCGCCCATCAGATGGCCGAAAGACAAGAACAAGCCAGATCTGAGCTCCGCCCCATGGGTCAAATATTCTTCGGCGTTCAGCCGCATTTGCTTCATCTTGCCGTAGAGCGCGATCTTGATCCGGTTGACGTCGCACACCGCTTCGCTGAGGCGTCGGATCATGTCGATCTGGCCGGCTTGCGCGAGGAGATGATAGAAGCGGCCGCTGAAATAGTCCCCTGCCAGCACCTTGAGCTGCCTGGCGCGCATCTGGATTGTGCCCGCCTTTTCGCCGGAGACGTCGTTTTTGACCAGATCGTGGGTATCGAGACCCATCTGCACGAGCGCCGTCACGAGCGAAAACAGCTCGCGCTGCGGCGCCGCCGCGGGTTGGTGCGCGAGCACCGCGTTCAGCAGGCGGACGCGGCCGTCCGGGAACGCCGGCAGGTCGGTATGCCGAGCGATCATGTCGTGCTCCATATATTTTTGGGCCATTTGTGCAATACGGTTACGTGTCATCGTTCAGCCTCCGAAGTTACCAAGCAGCGCCTAACGCACTCCTGCGCGCGCCTCTCGGGAACGTGCTGCTTTCGAACCATGCCCGCGGCGGTCCGCACGTCCTACCGACGGCGAATCCGTCTTACGCGCTTGGATGATTATATTATAACATAACCGCAAAGCGACCGCATAAGACGGCCGCCGATTTCATCAATTTGCAAAATTTCCGAGCCATCGCTCGCCGGCCGCGGTCCAGTTCAGTCTAAGATGGAGCGCCCAATCCGGCCGCGCGCCGTCCGGGTCCGCTTTGACCGAGGACGCGAGGCCATCCGGCCAGTCCGACGCGCGGGAATCGCCCGAGGCGAGCAGCGCTCGCTTGCCGTCGGATTCGAGGTAAATGCGAAGGAGCAGCTGCCGGACGTTCGGCATGGCGCCGAACGACAGCCGGACGAGCTCGGCGGCGTCCTTCCACAGGTCCTTTGGCGAGGCGTCGTTCGCGGACAGCGACAGGTCGACGGTCAGGATGTCGTGGTCCCACCCGACTCTCGTCAGCCGTTCGTTCAAAGGCAGCGACACCATCGCGTCGACGAGGATGTCGCTCGACAGTTTCTCGACGCGCAGCGGCGCGAAGACGGACGCAGACGCGCGGTGATCCTGCGTGTGACGCTCCAGCGCGGGCAGGTGCCCGAGCAGGACGATCGCCAGCGCGCTGGCCGCGATCAGGACGATAGGGCGAAAGCCAATCTTCATGAGGCATTCTCCTCTTCCGGACAGGTCTTTCTCTTATTCTACAAAAGAAAAAGGCAGGCTATGCCTGCACCCGGATCGAGTCCGCCTCCCGGACGGTTCGGCGTGTTAGACGTCGGTCTCGACGACGCCGTACTTCGTCATGACCGTCGCCTTGCCCCGGATCTTGATCGCGGATGTGTGATCGGTGAATTGAGCGATCAGCACCTCGCCGCGGTCGAGCTTCTCCGTATGGTGAAACCGGGTATCGGTCCCGCGGGTCAAGCCGATCACGTTTACTCCGCTCTCCTTGGCCTTGATGACGATATATTCCGCTTGGCCCGAGATCGAGTATTCCATCGTATCCGCCTCCTCTATTGGCTCCATCATGAGGGAAATGAAGATCGCCTGTCAAACAAAAACTGCTTCTCCGGGACATCGTCTCGAAAAAGCAGTCTCGTCATGCGTATGTAATGGTCGGAACGGCGGGATTCGAACCCACGACCTCACCCACCCCAAGGGTGCGCGCTACCAGACTGTGCTACGTCCCGAAAGAGTACGAGAGTGATTATAGCACAGACGGAAATGGGACCGCAACCCATCGACCACCACAAAATCAAGCAAATTTCATTTTATTTGATGCCTTCCTTCAGTGCTTTGCCCGGTTTGAACGCGGGGATTTTGCCGGCCGGGATCTCGATCTCGACGCCCGTTTGCGGGTTGCGGCCTTTGCGCGCGGAGCGTTCGCGAACTTCGAAGTTGCCGAAGCCGACGAGCTGCACCTTGTCGCCGTTTTGGAGCGCTTCGGAGATGACGTCGAAGACGGCGTCCACCGCTTGCGTGGCGTCCTTCTTCGACAGGTCGGTCAACTCGGACACTTTGGCGATCAGTTCGGTCTTGTTCAATGCATTCACCTCCCCACTAACGGAAACTAGCTTGTTATCTGTTTATCCGTTTCATCAGAAATTATACACAGGAAGACCGCGGAGTTTCAAGCGGGGCGCGAGGTTTGACGCCCGCGCTCACGCTTTGCGGCGGCTGAGATGGATAAACGTGACAGCCAGCGCCAGGACGAGCACCGCGCCTTTGATGATGTCCGTTGTGTAGTATTGGACGTGCAGCATCGTCAGTCCGTTAATGAGAATGCCGGTCAGCACGGCGCCGACGAACGTGCCGATGACGTTCGGCCGGCCGGCCCCGAACACGGAATAGCCGACGAAGACGGCCGCGACGGCGTCCATGAGCATCGGCGCCCCCGCGTCGATTTGGCCGGAGCCGACGCGCGCGGTGTAGAGGATGCCTCCGATCGCCGCGAAGACGCCGGAAGCGACGTACGCCCACGTCCGGATCCGCTTGACGCGGACGCCGGACAGCCGGGCCGCCTCTTCGTTGCCGCCCGTCATCGTCGTCTGCCGCCCGAAGCGGGTGTACTTGAAGAAGATATGTGCGCCGATGACGGCGATCACCATGAGGATGACCGGAAACGGCACGCCAAGCAGCTTGCCCTGGCCGATCCACAGGAAGTCCGGATTCATGACGCCGGGCGCTTTCGTCCCGTCCTGGAACTGCATGTTGTTGTAGATCGAGTAGCCCTTCGTGTACGTCTTGTGGATGCCGCTGATGATATACATGACCGCAAGCGTCGCGAGCAGGTCGGGAATGCGCACTTTGACGATCAAGAAGGCGTTCAGCAGCCCGATCAATGCACCGACGACGAGCGGGACGACGATGACGACGACGAGCGGCATCTCGTACCAGATCATCATCGTGGCGGTCGTCACCGTCGTGAGGGAAACGGTCGAACCGACGGACAGGTCGAACCCGTCGACGGTAAGCGAGATCGTCACGCCGATGGCGACGAACGTCAGGATCGAGATGGAGCGCAAAATGTCCATCAAGTTGCCGTACGTGAAAAAGTATTCGTTGTACAGCGAGAAAAAGAGCAGCACGAGTCCGATGAAGACGAGCGCGCCGTATTTGAACGAGAATTGCAGCACTTTATTGTTCACGCCAGTTCCTCCCGGCCCGCGCTGGCGTACAGGAGCAGGTCTTCCTGCGTCGCTTCGCCGCGGGCGAATTGTTTGACGATCCGGCCATCGCACATGACCAGGATCCGGTCCGCCAGCCCGAGCGCCTCGGCGAACTCGCAGGTCAAATAGACGATCCCCTTGCCTTGCCCGGCCAGCTCGCCGATGATGCGGAAGATGTCCCTCTTGGCGCCGACGTCGACCCCTTTGGTCGGCTCGTCGAACAGGAAGACGTCCGCGTCCGTTCGCATCCACTTGCCGATCGCGACCTTTTGCTGGTTGCCGCCGCTCAAAAAGCCGGTCAGCTGGCCGGACGACGCCGTCTTGATGCCCAGACGGCCGATGAGGTCGGCCGCGTGGCCGCGCTCGCCCGAGCCGGAAATGAAGCCGAAGCGGCTGATCGACCGCAGAATCGGCAAGCTCAGGTTGTGCAGAACGGACGCACTGACGAGGATGCCTTCCTTGCGCCGCTCTTCCGGCACGAGGACGATCCCGTCCCGGATGGCGTCGGCCGGCGCGTTCGCCGAGCTCCGCTTGCCGTTCAGGACGACTTCGCCGCGTTCCGCCGGATCGGCTCCGAACAGCAGGCGGGACAGCTCGGTCTTGCCGGCGCCGACCAGGCCAACGACGGCGACGACTTCGCCCGCGCGGACGGTCAGATCGACGCCGCGGACCCGGCGGCCCGCCGCGAGATCCTTGACCTCGAGGAGCGTGCCGCCGATCGGCACGTCGGCCTTCGGATATTCCTCCTCGAAGCTGCGCCCGAGCATGGCTCGGACGATGCCCCCCTGCTGTACCTGATCCGCGGACTCGCTCAGCACGATCCGCCCGTCGCGCATGACGGTAATGCGGTCGCTGACGCGCAGCACCTCGGGCAGCCGATGCGAGATAAAGACGATGCCGATGCCTTCTTTCTTCAGCTCGTCCATCATCCCGAACAGCCGGTCCGCTTCCTCGAGACTGAGCGGCGCGGTCGGCTCGTCCAGGATAACGAACTTCGCCTTCTCGACGAGCAGCCGTGCGAGGAGCACGATTTGCTTTTCGGCGAGCGTCAGGTCACCGGCGCGCTTGCGGACGGAAATGCGGGAGCCGATGCGGGCGAGCGCCTCCTCAGCCTCGCGGTATAGGCTTCCCCAGCGCAGCCACGCACGCCCTTCCGAAGACGCCAAGCGGTCGAGCATGATGTTCTCGGCGACGGACAGCTGCGCGACGAGCGACGTGTCGACCTCCTGGTAGACGCATTGGATGCCCGCCCGCTTGGCATCGGCGGGCGACCGCATCGGGACGGCTTCGCCGTTGATCCGGATCTCGCCCCCGTCCGAAGCGTAAGCGCCGGACAAAATCTTCATCAGCGTGCTTTTGCCGGCGCCGTTGGCGCCGAGCAGCGCGTGCACCTGGCCGCCGTCCACCGCGAAGTCGACGCCGTGCAGCGCGGGCACGCCCGCGAACGACTTCGCAATCCCGGTCATGGCGAGTTCGTTGGCGCTGTTCATTCGCATCCCCCTCCGATATTTAGCGTGTCCTAAGACAGCAGCAAACGGCGCGGTCGATTTCACCGCGCCGTGCTCGTCTGTAGGACCTTACTTTCCTGCGACGGCTTGCTCAAGCTCTGTCAGATAGTCTGTGACGCCTTGGTCGCTCGCGCCCCAGCCTTTGACGTACTCGGACAGGTCTGCCGTCGTCACTTTCTTGTCCGTCGGCAGCGCGTCGCGGCTGACGTAAACGGAGTCGAGCTGTACCGTTGCCGGCGTTTGGTCGCCGTGGATCTTTTGGTACAGGTAACGCACTTGCACTTGGCCGATCGAAGCCGGATCGACCGCCGCCGAAGCGACCCACGGGCTCGACGGATCCTGGATCATGGCGAGGTCCTCGTCGCTCAGGTCGATGCCGTATACTTTGATCTCGTCGCGGCCCGCCTGCTTGATCGCGTTGGCGGCGCCTTTCGCGAATTCGTCCCAAGCCGCCCAGATGGCCGTGATGCTGCCTTTTTCCGGATACTGCTTCAGGATGGCTTCGGTCTTCGTTTGCGCATCCAGCTGTGCGCCGTCAGCCGTGCCGAACGCCGCGATTTCCTTGATGTCCTTGAACTTGTCCTGAAACGCCTTGTACGCGATCTGACGGGATTCCATCGGCGGGAAGCCGGCGACCCAGATCTTCACGATACTGCCCTTGCCGCCGGCGTCGGACGCCAGCGCTTCGAGCGTCTGCTCGGCCATTTTCTGGTCGTTCTGCGCGATGCTCGTGACGCCGTCCAGCGTGATGCCGGAGTCGAATGCGACAACCGGGATCCCTGCCGCCAGCGCCTTTTGCACGCCGCCCGTGAGCGCGCCCGCGTCGCCGTGGTCGAGCAAGATGCCGTCGTACTTTTGGTTGACGGCCGCGTCGAGGTTGGACGCCATGACGTCCAGCTTGTTGTCGGACGGAATGACCGTCAGCTTGCCGCCGAACTTCTCGACTTGCTTTTTAACCCCGTCCACGTATTGGGCGGAGAACGTGCCGGTGTTCAGACGCATAATGAGGGCGATATTCTTGCCTTTGAGCGGATTGTCCGCTCCGGCGGTCGGCTCCGAGGCGGATGCCGACGCGGATGGACCTGCGCCTTCGTTCGCTCCGCCGTTGCTGGACGGCTTGTTGCCGCAGGCGCCGAGCGCCAGCACCAGCGCAAGCGCCAATGCGAGCCAGGTGCCGAATCGAATACGTTTGTTCATGTGAAAAATGGCCTCCCCTATCAAACCTTGTCTATGAAATGCTAACGTCAACTATAAATCCAATTTCCTACTATGTCAATTGGTTTTAAAGTATTTCATTTCCTGCAAGACGCTAGACAATAGTTTAGGCGAAATTTGTCGAATGTTCAAGTTGCTTTTCGCATGTTCATTCATTTGACAAACGCGCGCCCGCTTTCCAGCGTTAAAATAATGAAAAGCCCGCCCCCGCAGCCTCATGGCTGTGCGGAGCGGGCTCTTATTGAACGTTTGCGGGACCGGTCAGAGAATGATGGCGATCAAGCCGCCGGAGCCTTCGTTGATGATGCGGCCGAGCGTTTCTTGGAGCTTGTAGCGCGCGTTGTCCGGCATCATCGCGATCTTGCCCTGGATGCCTTCGCGCACGATCGAATGGAGCGACCGTCCGAAGATGTCGGAATCCCAAATCTTGATCGGATCCTTTTCGAAGTCCTGCATGAGGTAGCGGACGAGCTCCTCGCTTTGCTTTTCGGTCCCGATGATCGGCGCGAATTCGGACTCGACGTCGACGCGGATCATGTGGATCGACGGCGCAGTCGCCTTCAGGCGGACGCCGAAGCGGGAGCCTTGGCGGATGAGCTCGGGCTCGTCGAGCTGCATCTCCGCGAGCGACGGCGCCGCGATGCCGTATCCGGTCGTCTTGACCATCTCGAGCGCTTCGGCGAACCGGTCGTATTCGCGCTTCGCGTGGGCGAACTCCTGCATGAGCTGCAGCAGATGGTCCTTGCCGCGAATCTCGGTGCCGACGACCTCCTGCAAGATTTTGTCGTACAATTCGTCCGGCGCGTACAGATCGATCTCGGCCACGCCCTGCCCCATGTTGAGGCCGCTCAATCCGGCGCGGGCGACAAAGTTGTACTCGAGGAACTGCGAGACGACCCGGTCGACGTCGCGCAGACGGCGGATGTCTTTGACCGTATCGCGGACCGAGTTCTCGTAGCTCGACCGCAGCCAGTGCTGTTCCTGGAGCACCATGACCCAGCTCGGGAGATTGACGTTTACTTCGTGCACCGGGAATTCGTAGAGCACTTCGCGCAAGACCCCGAGCACTTCATCTTCGCCCATCGTGGCGACGCTGAGCGTGATGGCCGGAATGTCGTACTTGGCGGCGAGCTCGGCGCGCAGCGCGAGCGCCTCCTCGCTCTTCGGGCGAGCGGAGTTGATGACAAGCACGAACGGCTTGCCGACTTCCTTGAGCTCCTGGATGACCCGCTCCTCGGCGTCCACGTAGGCGCTGCGCGGAATTTCCGCGATGGAGCCGTCCGTCGTGACGACGACGCCGAGCGTGGAGTGCTCCTGGATGACTTTGCGGGTACCGATCTCGGCCGCTTCCTGGAACGGGATCGCCTCCTCGAACCAGGGCGTCGTGATCATGCGGGGACCGTTCTCATCCTCGTATCCCTTGGCGCCTTCAACGGCATATCCTACGCAATCGACGAGCCGGACGTTGACCTCCAGCCCGTCGGCGACTTTAATTTGAACGGCATTGTTCGGGACGAATTTCGGCTCCGTCGTCATGATCGTGCGGCCCGCCGCGCTTTGCGGCAGCTCGTCGATCGCCCGGACGCGATCCGCTTCATGGGTGATGTTCGGGAGCACCACCGTCTCCACGAACCGCTTGATGAAGGTCGATTTGCCCGTCCGGACGGCGCCGACGACCCCGAGGTAGATATCGCCGCCCGTGCGTTCGGCGATATCTTTGAAAATGTCCACTTTTTCCACTGAGATTCCCTCCCCTTCGTAATCGCGAAGCCTGCGTGATCCGCCAGCGCGACGGAACTCGTACACGAACTTGGACTGGTATCATTGTATGTGCGAAAGTCCGGAATATGACGCCGAACCCGCATTTTATTCGCGCCCGTTCCCGGCGTTTCCACCATCCCAATGATCATATGAACGGCGAACCTCTCCTATGTCGGTTATCTCGCAGAGCACGCAAAAGAGCCGCCCCCAGACGGGAGCGGCTCGAATTGAGAGAGAGAGAGAAGCATATCAGGTAGATTCGGGCGCCGCGGCGACCGTTCCGTTCACCCAGCGATAGACGGGGCTTTTGACCGGCACGTAGTACGATTCGCCTGCCAGGCGCCCGCGCAAATCCTCGTCCGCGCCGGGCGTCGCGCCCGCTTTTTCGATAGACTGGGTCAGGTCGATCCCGTAATCGGCGTACACGCGGCCTTCGTCGTCGACGATGAGGCTGAGCGGCCGGCCGCTGTACATGCTCTTCAGCTTCGGCTCTCGAAAAGCCAGCTTCTTGTAGTCGACGTAATGAAAGCCCGGATACGCCTCCTCGCCGGCCGGGAGCTGCCCGCCGTTGCGCTGCTGATAGCTTTTGACTTTGGCCTGCACTTCGCCGACGCCCTGGTAGACGGTGATATCGAGCAGCTTCACAGTCGGATTCGTCTCTTCGTCGACGATCAGGAACTGGTTGCTCCCGCCGTTTTCGAACGCCAGCTTCGGCAGGGTAGACAGATAGCCCATCCGCTTCATTTTGGGAAAATCGATCTTGAACTTTTCGTAGCGCGGCGTGCCTTCATCCGCGTTCAGGATCGGCAGCACGCCCGTATCCTGCTGGTAGCGCTGGACCGCCTCCTGCACGGCTTGCACGGCTTCCCGCGCGGAAGCCCGGCTGCCCGGCGTCTGGTCGTCCGGATAAAGACAGCCGGACAGCGGCACGACCGCCAGCGCGATAAATGCCAGTGCGGCCGTGCGGATCAGGCGGCCTGCCTTCTTTCGTAGCGTCAACAACTCGTTCATCCTCCCGCATCACCACCATTCGTCGTCGGCCTGCTGCTCGGCGAGCTTTTTGCGAATCGCGGCTTTGAGCGGGTCTTCCGGCACCGTCACCGTCACATCGCCCTTTACCTTCGCCTGGCAGGAAAGCCGCACCCCCTCGTCCAACAACGGTCCGAGCTTGTGCCGCTCGGCGGCCGTGGGCTCGGAGAGCGAATCGGCGCTCGCCGCGTCAACCGCCACCTTGCACATCAGGCAGCCGGCGACGCCGCCGCAGCGCGTGCGGACCGGCGCCTTGGCCCGTCTTGCCGCATCCAGCAGCGTCGTGCCCGGACGCACGTCGATCGAGCGTTCGTCCGGCCGGAATGTCACCCGGCACATGCCTCGCGCACTCATATGCCGTCTTCCCCCCCGTCGTCCCCCGCCGCCGCGGCGACGCCCGCCAGCACGAGCGCTTCCGAGCGAACCGCCGGCGAGATCGTCTGGCCGGTCTGGTCCAGCAGGCGCCGGAGCGCTTGCAGATGCCGCTCCGGCGCCTCCCGGATGAGCGCGGCCGCCGTCTCCGCGCGGTCCGCCCGCTCCCGGAGCAGATTGAAGATCAGCTCGTGTCCGAGCGGGATAAGCGTCAACGCCCGGCCTTCAAGGACGTACGTTTCTCCCATCCCGTTCAGCGTCCGGCGCACCTCCGTCCGATAGACGGAATCGCGCGCGCGAACGGAAAAATCCCCGACCAGCTCGACCGAGACGCCTTCGAGCCGGTAATGGGACAGAAGCGAGCGGTACCGTTCCGTCTCGCTCCACGCCGGCTCGTCCGTCGCATACGGGCGAAGCCGGTCATGCAGCCGGATCGCGTCGTCCGCGTCGGCATAAAGGTCCAGATCCCGTGGCGGCCGGTCCAGTCGCCCGCCACGGAGGCGAAGTCCGACGCTGCCGCCAACGAGCCACGGCACGCCGATCTCCGCCGCGAGATCCGCAAGGCGGACAAGCGCCCGCTCCGGTGACGACTCGCTCATGCGCTCACCTGCTTGTCCGTTAAAAATAAGTCCGATTGACGGCCGAGATGCGTCCGGGCGACGCGATCTTCGCCTGGCAGCCAAGACGGAAGCCTTCGTCCAGCTCGTCCGGACCGAGCCGGTCCCACTCCGCGTCGGTCGCTTCCTCCAACCGCTCGGCGCCTTCGCGGATCAAGCAGCGGCATCTCGCGCAAGTACCTCTCGAGCAATTGAACAGCCAATCCACGCCCGCTTCCTGCGCGAGCTGCAGCAGCGTGGCGCCGACCTTCGGCTCGACCTCGCGGGTGAGGGTCTTTCCCGTTAACGTGATCATGCCGTCTCCCCCGTCGATCCATCATATAATGGAAATAAGTCCGCAAACCATGCCGACCAGCAACATGACAAACGCGACCAAAGACAACACGAAGCGCAGCCAGCCCTTCGTCTTCGTCCGCGTCACCATAATGAGCACGGCGGATAGCACCATGAGGCCGATGCCGACGAACGACACCCACATCTTCATCATAGGATCCATTTCGGATAACGACGCCCTTTCCCCCAGTACTGCCTACAAAACGGTACATATTATACCATTGTTTCGACATGAAAACAAAAATCCTCTCCCTGCACGGAGAGGACGAAAAATCCGTCTATTATTTTTTCATCATCATTTTCATGAGTCCTTCAAGGCTGTTCATGTTCATGCCGCTTCGCTTGATCGCGCTGACAATCTCCTTCACGGTCTCTTCCGTGACCGGAACGCCGGCGGTGGCGGACACTTGCTTGATCAGCTGGCGGATCTGCGTTTCGCTTTGCAGCGTTTCGGGCGATACTTTGGATGCGATTTTTTTCAAGGACGATTCCGAGACCGTTTTGCCCGTCTTTTTGGTGACGGTGTTCAGAATGTCTTTGGATAGCTTCTTGTCCATGCTTCCCCTCCTCCGCGTGGTTGCCTTGTATCCTATGTGGAAAAGGCTACGTCGGTGTGGGCTAGCGGACTTGGGGAATCGCGTTCGGATTCCGTCGGCAAAGGAAACGGAACCATCAGCCTTCGGGCGGAAAAGCGGCGGCCTCTTCGAGCTCGTGGGTACGCACGCGGCCCATCAGCGCTTCGACCGCTTGCACCGGCGGCTTGCCTTCGAAGAGAACGGCGTACAGCTCCTTCGTGATCGGCATGTCGACGTCGTGCGAGACGGCGAGCTCGGCGGCCGCCTTCGTCGTGCGGACGCCTTCGACAACCATGCCGACGCGTTCCAGCGCCTCGTCCAGCCCGTAGCCCTGGCCGAGCAGGGAGCCCGCCCGCCAGTTGCGGCTATGGCGGCTCGTGCACGTGCCGATGAGGTCGCCGACGCCGGCCAGTCCGGCGAAGGTGAGCGGGCTCGCCCCCATTGCGGCGCCAAGTCGGCCGATCTCGGCCAGTCCGCGCGTGATGAGCGCCGCCTTGGCGTTGTCGCCGAAGCCGAGGCCGTCGGAAAGGCCGGCGCCGAGCGCGATGATGTTCTTGATGGCGCCGGCTGTCTCGACCCCGACGATATCGGGATTCGTATAGACGCGGAAGTAGGTGTCGTTCATGAATAGATCCTGGGCGGCTTCGGCGAATCGGATGTCGCGCGAGGCGACGACGACCGTCGTCGGATGGCGGACGATGACTTCTTCGGCGTGGCTCGGACCGGAGAGCACGACGATCTCCTCGGCCGGGCGATTCAGCTCCTCGGAAAGGACGGTCGACATTCGCTTCAGGGTGTCGATCTCGAAGCCTTTGGTTGCATGAACGACGAGCGTATCCGGGCGAAGGTGCGGCGCGGCCGCATGGGCCACCTCCCGCATCGCCGCCGAAGGCGCGACGAACAGAACCGCATCCGCCTCGCGAACGGCCGCAGCAAGGTCGCTCGTAGCCGCAAGCGATTCAGGCAGTTCCGCACCCGGCAAAAACTTTTGATTGCGGCGCAAGCGATTGATCTCGTCGGCCTGGGCGGGATTGCGCGTCCACAACGTCACGGCGTGGCCGTTGTCCGCGAGGACGCGGGCGAGCGCGGTTCCCCAGCTGCCCGCGACGAGAACGGCGATTTGCTTAGATGCCATGGGGCTCCCCCTTTTTGCCGCCGAGCTTGTTCTCCGTTCCCTTGGCCAGCTTGACGATATTTTTGCGATGGCGAAGAACGGCGAGCACGGCGACGACGACCGCGCCCCAAAAGACGGCCTGTCCGCTGCCTCCGATCAATAGAATAATCGGTACCAGCACGGCAAAAATCATCGATCCGAGCGAGACGTAGCGGGTGAGCGCGATCGAAGCGATCGCAACGACGCCGGCGATGACGACCGGCACCGGCGCAAGGCAGATCATCGCGCCGATCGTCGTGGCGATGCCCTTGCCGCCCTTGAAGCGGAAAAAGATCGGCCAGTTGTGCCCGGCGATGGCCGCGAGACCGCACGCGACGGGGACCCAGTCCCCTTGGTCGCCGATCAGCAGCCAGCCGAGAACGACGGAGACGACGCCTTTGGCGATATCCAGCAGGAAGACGGCCAGCGCGGGCCCTTTGCCGAGCACGCGCAATGTGTTCGTGGCGCCGGCGTTGCCGCTGCCGTGTTGGCGGATATCGATTTTGCGAATCCACCGGGCGAACAAAATGCTGAACGAGATGGAGCCGATCAAATAACTGATTACGATGGCGATGATGGGAGCGAGCACGTCCGTTCTCTCCTATTCCTGATCGGACTTGCGGCGGGTGAACAGCCGGAGCGGCGTCCCTTCGAAGTCGAATGCGGCGCGAATTTTGTTTTCCAAATAGCGTTCGTACGAGAAATGCATGAGCTCCGGATCATTCACGAAAACAAGAATGGTCGGCGGCTTTACGGATACCTGCGTCGCGTAGTTGACGCGCAGTCGCCGTCCCTTGTCCGTCGGCGGAGGCGTAATCGCGACCGCGTCGGCGATCACGTCGTTCAGCAGATGCGTCGAGATGCGCATCGCGTGCTGCTCCGCGACACGGTCGATGACCGGGAACAGGCGGTGCAGACGGGATTTGGTAAGCGCGGACAGGAAAACGATCGGCGCGTACGACATGAACAGGAAATGATCCCGAATCGTGTTCGTAAATTGCTGCATCGTCTTGTCGTCCTTCTCGACCGCGTCCCACTTGTTGACGACGAAGACGGACGCTTTGCCCAACTCGTGCGCGTAGCCGGCGATGTGCTTGTCCTGCTCGATGATGCCTTCCTCGCCGTTGATGACGACGAGCACGACGTCCGCCCGCTCGATCGCCTTCATCGAGCGCATGACGCTGTACTTTTCCGTCGTTTCGTACACTTTGCCGCGTTTGCGCATCCCGGCCGTGTCGATGAGAACGTATTTTTGCCCATCCTTCTCGAACGGCGTGTCGATCGCGTCCCGGGTCGTGCCCGCGATTTCGCTCACGATGACGCGCTCCTCGCCCAGAATCGCGTTGACCAGCGACGACTTGCCGACGTTCGGCCGGCCGATGAGCGCGACCTTGATGACGTCGTCGTCGTAATCCTGTTCGTCGCCGGCGGGAAGCTTCTCGACGCACGCCTCGAGCAGGTCGCCGATCCCGATGCCGTGAGAGCCCGACAGCGGGATCGGGTCGCCGAAGCCGAGGCTGTAAAATTCGTAAATATCGTCCATCCGTTGAAGGTTGTCCACTTTGTTGACGGCGACGACGACGGGCTTGCCCGAGCGGAACAGCATCTGCGCCACTTCTTCGTCCGCGTTCGTCACGCCCGCTTTGGCATCGACCATGAACACGATGACGTCGGCTTCCTCGATCGCGAGCTCAGCCTGCATGCGCACGAGACGCATGATCCCGTCCTCCCCGTCGATCTCGATGCCGCCGGTGTCGATGACGCTGAACGTGCGGCCGCTCCATTCGCCGGTGCCGTAGATCCGGTCCCGCGTAATGCCTGGCTTGTCCTCCACGATGGCTAGACGGTCGCCGATAATGCGATTGAAAATCGTAGACTTCCCAACGTTTGGTCGACCTACGATGGCGATGACAGGTCTTGCCATACTTTCACTCCTTAGTTTAGAAACCCTTGAATATTCACAAGCTTCATCATAACAAAAATACATCGGCTTGGCTAACCATTCTTAAGATGGATAACAAACCCGGCTTGGGAACTAGTCGACCGCGTGGTGATCGACAAGAATATACACTTTCTCCGACAATTGATGGGCATTGCAGTCGAGAATCTTCTCGGCAAGATTCGCCAATCTCTGCAGCTCGGCGGAATCGTCCGCGATAAAAATGGGCGCGCCGCCCGCGACCTGCTGCCGCTCCGATGCGATGACCGCCACGATCCTAGCCATGCTGCACGTCTCCTTTCGTCCGGTTGGCTTCGGTCGGCATGCGAACGGCCGATTCCAGCAGCGGCACGTCCGACATCGCCTTCATCGCTTTGTCGGGATCTTTTTCCCGGGGGAGGATCAGCACGCCGAGTTTGCCCGTGGAGAGCTCCAGCTTCGCCATCGGCAGCAGCGACGGCTCCCCGTCGTCCCGGTAGACGCCAAGCCGGGTGGATACATCGTGCAGGATGGCCTGCCTCTGCCCCATGTTGGCCAGCGTCACGCGCGCGTCGCCGTTTTTCGGGGTCAGGACGAAGCCCATCGCCTCTTCCGCGATGACTTGTTGATCTACTCCTACTCCAACGTTCATGATATAGATACCGCCCACATAAATATTCGGTCCATCGACCCGGACAGGTATACGTTCCACCCGCGCGATTTCCTTGATCGTCTTTCCCTTCATCAACCGAAGGACAGCCAGCATGCACACTAGACCGACCGCCGAGCCCCAGTAGCCGTTCGTCACCGTGACGACCAAGCTGGTCATAAAAGCAGTAAAGATCGCCAAGTAATTGCGCCCTTCGAACACGACGGAAATGCCTTCGATGTAGGTGGCGCCTCGCGGCACCAGCTCTTGACGGTCGATGGCCGTGAGCGTGTTGCGCTCCATGTTCCGCACCTCGCGGAACTGCTGCGCAGCGAGGGACAGAAACGTGATAGCGGTGTAATCCTTGTTGAACAAGGCCGGCACGGCCACGGAGCCCAGCGCGCCCGCGATCAATCCGAGCGCGAGATGGATGATGCGGCCGTGCGGATAAGCCGGGTATTGGCGGTAATCGCTCCTCAGCATCAAAACGCGGGTAAATACGCCGAAGGCGGTTCCGAGCGCCACGCCAACCAAGTCCGGGTGCTCGACAAACGTATGGATTCTCAATGTCTTTGTCCTCCCTTGCGATCGGACCACGCGCGAATCTCTTTCCATTGCGCGGCAGCGTACGTCTCCAAACGAATGACGGCGTACGACATCCACCAAAGATCAGGATAAGACGGATCGCCCAGCCGTCGGGACTCGAACGAGCGGCCGTCCAGCCAAGCTACGGCGGCGGCGGCCAACAACAGCCCGACGGTGAGCCCCGCCAGTTGCTCGCCTGCACGGCGCAGGAAAACCGCGCTCACCGTGCCGACGATAAGCGCGCTCGCCCACAATGCGTCGACAGCGGACAGCGGCGGAATGATGGCACTGAGCTTTTGAAGGAACAAGGCGATCGCCCCTACGAGCACGCCGGCGGCGATCGCCGTCCATAACCGCACGACGTCCAAGCCGAAACTTAGGAAGACGAACAGTACGGCGGACCAAAGCAGGCTGCCGTCGATTCGCCATCCCATGAGGAAAACGGGGGTGCCCGCCAACAAGGGCCACCCGGCCAAAAACCATATGGCCGTCTTTCCCGACAGCCGGCCGGCCAACTCGGCTCGCCAGCCGCTGAACCACAAGATTACGGCCGCCGCCCAGAAGCAGCACGCGATATACCCCGGCGCCATGAACGCCCCCTCCTCTCCGCGCGATCGTCCTTAGTATGCGCAGGTAACGGAGGCAGGCATCCCCTTGCCTGAAACGGCAAAAAGCCCCTCGATCGAAATCGAGGGGCTTGCGCAATCGCGTTTCGCGGCTTACTTGAACTTGCTCAGCTTGTCGCCGAACTTCTCGCCCAGCGTGAAGCTCATGCTTTCCGGTGCCGGCAGATTCGTCTCTTCGCGAGGCGCGCGGGACGAACGCGGCGCGCGCTCTGCTTGAGGAGGCGCTTCTTCGGTTTCCTTGATGGAGAGGGAAACGCGTTTCTCGGCCGGGTTGAAGTCCAGCACTTTCGCTTGAACTTCTTGGCCTTCCTTCAGCACTTCGTGCGGAGTCGCCACGTGGCGATGCGCGATCTGGGAAATATGCACCAGACCTTCGACGCCCGGAGCGATCTCGACGAACGCGCCGAAGCTGACGAGGCGCTTAACCGTGCCGGTAACGATGTCGCCGGTGTGGAATTGGCCGGCGGCCGATTCCCAAGGGCCCGGTTGGGCGGCCTTGATGCTCAGGCTGATCTTGCCGATCGAAGGATCGACTTTGAGGACCTTCACCTTCACGCTTTGGCCTTCGGATACGACGTCGGCCGGATGCGCGACGTGCGACCAGGCGATCTCGGAAACGTGAACGAGACCGTCGATGCCGCCGATGTCGACGAATGCGCCGAACGGCGTCAGACGCTGAACGGTGCCTTCGATGACCTGGCCAATTTCCAGGGATGCCATAATGGATTGCTTTTGCGCTTCGTACTCGGCTTCGAGCACTTCCTTCGCGGACAGGATGACCTTATTGTTCTCGCGGTCGAGCTCTTTCACCTTCACGCGGAGCGTGCGGCCTTTGTAACCGGAGAAGTCTTCGACGAAGTGGCGCTCGACCATGGACGCGGGGATGAAGCCGCGAGCGCCCACGTCGACGACCAGACCGCCTTTGACGACGTCGGCGACGGTTACTTCGAACGCTTCGCCGTTGTCAAATTTGGCTTGGAGATCGTCCCAAGCGCGCGTGGAGTCGATTTGGCGTTTGGAGAGGACGAGGCTCGCCTTTTCGTCGTTGATGCTGACGACTTTGGCTTCGACTTCCTGGCCGACTTGGACCGCGTCGGCCGCGTTCTCCAAGTTGACGGAGGACAGCTCGCGAAGCGGAATGACGCCGTCGTATTTATATCCAAGGCTGACGAATGCTTGGTTATCCTCGATCTTGACGATCGTCCCCTTGACAGTATCGCCCTTTTTCAAGGAAACAACGTTCTCCAGCGCTTCTTGGCTTACCGAGTCGGCAGCAGCCGATTCCTGGACTTTGATTTCTTCAGACATGAAAATAACCTCCTCAATTCTACCCCAACTTTATTTAAACCCGCGCAGCGGGGTTTAAATCATCTTCGAACCGCCATACCATATAATGCCTCTAGTATGCCACGCAGGATGCGCCTTTGATGCGCGCATTAACGCGTCGGTTTGCCGGTCTCCTGCATCTCGCGAATGCGCGACATGACGATCTCGGTCGCCGCTTCCATGTCCTCGGACGTTCCGCTCTCCGCGTATGTACGCAAATCCAGCGGCGCGCCGTACACGGCCATCATCTTGCGAAACGGGCGGTAGCTCCCTACGATCGCAACCGGCACGATCGCGGCGCCTCCGCGAAACGCCATGCTGACGGCTCCGCGCTTGCCGAGGCCGACGGCCTGGTTGCGCGTGCCCGTCGGGAAGATTCCCATGACCTCGCCGTCCCTCAGCAGGTTGACCGCCATGCGGATCGTTTCCTTGCTGACGCCGCCTCGCTTGACGGGGAATGCCCCGACCTTGCGGATCAGGCCGCCGAAGAGCGGGATGTCGAACAGCTCGGCCTTGGCCATGAAGTGAACCTCGCGCCTCGCCGCGATGCCCATTGTGATCGGATCGAGCACGCTTTTGTGATTGCTGCAGAGGACGACGCCGCCTTCGCGGGGAATATGCTCGACGCCTCTCGCCTCGAATCGGAAGATCAGCTTGAATAAGGCCAATAAGATCGTTCTGGCGAACCGGTACAGCATCGTCTACGTCTCCCCCGCTGAAATCGTGCTGGCCGCAGCGAGTCCCCAAGCGACGATCTCGTCCACGACCTCCTCGATCGAACGTCCCGTCGAGTCGATCAGCCTAGCGTCCGGCGCTTGCACCAGCGGCGCGATGTCCCGTTCCCGGTCCATGCGGTCCCGCTCGGCGATGTCGCGCTCCAGCTGCTCGAGCGTGACGCCGGCGCCCTCTCCAAGCTCGCGATAGCGGCGAAGCGCCCGCTCCCGCGGCGAAGCGGTCAAAAACACCTTCAGTTCCGCATCGGGCAGGACGTGCGTTCCGATATCTCTGCCGTCCATCACGACGCCTTTGGCCTGCGCCATCCGACGCTGCAGATCGGCCATCCGGCTCCGCACCGCCCCGATCGCGGAGACGCGGGAAACGTTGCGGTTGACCTCGTGAGTGCGGATTCGCGCGGTGACGTCGACCCCGTCGGCAATCACCTTCTGTCCTCCCTCGCCCGGCGAAAGTGCGAGATCGAGCGCATGGGCCAGTTGCCCGATGCCCGCTTCGTCGTCAGGCGACAATCCGCGATCTAGGGCGATGCTTGTCACTGCCCGGTACATCGCTCCGGTATCTACGTAAATATAATGGAGCCGGCTGGCCACGTGTCTGGCGACCGTGCTCTTGCCCGCGCCTGCCGGACCGTCGATCGCGATGTTGATTCGGTGGGTCGATTGCTGATTCATCTGCTGAAAAAGAGCCTCCTAATCAACTACCGTTAAGAAAAAAGCAGGCAGGCTCAGCCTGCACGCGAATGAGAAAATTATACCACAGCATGCCCGCATATGCAAAAACCAAAGACAGGATAAGCGCGCGCTCATCCTGTCCGATACGGGATCCCCTCCCACGAATCGACAACGGTCAGCAAATGCCGGAGCATAGGGATGTGGAGCGCCGCCTGGGCCAGCACCAGCGCGATCGCCAGCGCCGCCGCGGCCTGCAGCAGACGGCGTCCGACTTGATCTGCGATGCGCAGGTATTCTGTCCTATCCGGCTTCTGATGCTTTGGCATCGTTTTTCAATGCTCGCCTCCGTCGGACGCGTCCGCGAAGCGCCATCCCCCTCAGTCCTTGCGCATGTCCAACTGGCGCTCGAAGCAGTAGCGGATAATCTTCTGCTGGTCGTTGTCCTGAATATCCTTGAACCGCATCATGACGACAAGATGGTGCGGCTCGGCGGGGACGACGCGGACGACCTCGCCTTCGAATTGGGCGTGCGACACGCTTCCGTCCCGATAGGACAAGAGTAGCCAACAATTCGCCGCCGTATTCGGCGTGAGCGGCCATTTGCGGTCGCAGCGAAAGGACAGCCCGCCGCCGCCGACGTCCTCGGTCAGCGCGGTGAAGCGAAGCCGGTCGCCTAGCCGTACGGCCAGCTCCAACTGGGCTTCGACGCGCAGAAAGTTCCGCCGCTGCTCGCGCGTAATCTCCTCGGGCGACGGCTTGCGAACGGTTACGAGCGGGACAGTCTCCCGACGGAAGCCGACGACTTCGGTAACGAATTGATGACGGACCCCTTCGGAGGTGAAGTAAGTCAGGCTCAGCCCTTCTCCAACCTCCAGGCGGCGCAGTCGGCCGGCTCTTTCGTCCAGCGGAATTTCCAAATGCAAGGAAGACTCGTCCATGTCGGCGAGCCTGGAGCGCAGCGTAGGGGCGAGTCCCGGATCCGGCTCGGACGGCGCGAACGGTTGGATGAACAAGGTCTGGTTAATTTTGGGAAGCAACCGGGAGATCCTCCAAATCATGGCGGGATGTCGGAATGAACTAGGTCCGCAACACCATCATATACCAAGACCGGTTCCTTGAGAACCACAAAAAGAACCGCCGTTCGCCAAATGGCGACAACGGCGGTTCGCTCGGTTTGTGTCAGCGGAGGATCGCCTTCGCGTGCTCCGGAATTTGCTCGATCGTCTCTTCGAGGCCCGTATCCGCGTTGACGTAAATCCGGTACTGGCTCCCGTTGATGCGGCCCGTGAACTCGTGGCAGAGCACTTCTTTCTTTTCCTCGTTCTCGATGATCGAAAGATGGTACGACTGGATTTTGAAATCAGTGTTCAGCGCCTTCTCCGCTTCGCCGCGCGCGATCTTCGGCTTGCCGACGGACAGCGATTTCGGCCGGTACACGTGATCGGCAGCCTGCAGACCGACGGCTTCGCCGTTGTCGAGCGCGATACGCACCGTTACTTTGTCGGGATAGATGCGCACATCGTCCTGCATACCGACAAAGGTGAACACCGATACGTGATCGTATTCGTCATAGGTAACGGGCGTCATGCCGGCGTAGCCGTGGCTGTCCAGGAACTGAGCCGCGCGCTCCCGGGCGGCGCCGACGTCCAGCTTGCGCTCCGTGACGTCCCGCGGGTTCATGAACGAGAGCAGCTGTCCGCCCTTGCGCGTATAGTCCATCTGGATGTTCTCGCCCTTCGGACCGCGAAGGGTGGCGGTATAGCTCGGATTGTCGGTCTTTGCGCCGTTCTCCACGACTCTGACGTCGCCGCCGTCGCCCGAATGGATCGTCGTTCCGGCGAATTCGAGCGCCTTGCGCTTGATCTCCTCCGGCGAGGCGTCCTGGCCGGACAGCATCTTCACCGAGCGTTTCCGGCTCGTCGACATCGAGGAAGGACCCCAGTCGGTTTCCGGATAAGCGCCGATTTTTTTGTCCACCGCCTTGAAGCCGTCGATGATCGAATTGTCGTGCTGCGAATCGGTATGCGCCATGGCCACTTCTACGTCCATCCAGCGCAGATGGTCGGAAAGGACGGCGTCCTGCACCTTGCCGAGATCCCGGTTAATGTCGGAAGACTTCGTGTAAAGCGACTTCATCGTCTTCAGCTCGCCGTCTGTGAGCGGCTGCTTCGTCAAATCCCGCACGGATGTCCGGTATGCGAAATCCGCGATGCGGGACAGAAAGTCCTCGGCCTTGTTGAAGGGCAGCATCGCCAGCGGAAGCTGGTTGATCTCGTTTTGCGCCTGACTGGTAAGCCGCCAGACGTTCACGAGTCCTTTGCGCTGCATGCCGTGGGACGTCGCGTTCACGGCGAGCGCGCGTCCCAGTTGGTCCTGCAATCCGCTCATATGCGTCGTCAAATCGTGGAACGCCCGCTGATACTGGTTTTCCGCCTTGATCAAAATGGCGTTCTTCTCCTGATGCTCCTGATAACCCCACACGATCGCGCCTACGAACATCAACGCGGCGATGGGAAACAACACTGCGCTTAACCGTTTGTACATGAAAAGCCGGCCCCTTTCATTCCCAGACTGCGGTTTGCCGTTAGTTTGGGTAGATGGGACCGGCTTTATGCGCGGCTTTCGGATATTCGTTCCCGCTTGGCGAACGGGTCAGGCTTCGCCTTCTTCGATCTCGAAGTCGTCGCTGTTGTTGCACAGGCACATCTTGAATCCGGTATCGACGCGGCCGCGTTCTTTCCGTCCCCGCAGGACGAACTTTTCCCCGCAGCGGTTGCACCGGATCGTCACTTTTACCCGCATGATCGTCATCATCCATTCGTAGCGCTTGTTGCTATTCAGTATGAACCGATCTGTCAGGATTTAACCTCTTCCTCCCGCTTCAGCAGGCGAAAAGGAGAAACGGCGTTGGCCCGGTTGACGTAACGGATGCCGCGGTACCAGAGCATGCACATGAACGGGACGATGAGCCAGATCCACGAGCGCGGCACCGACTGCATGATAAAATCGTACAAGCCGTGCCAAAACAAAGGGAACAAAAACGAGATCCAAAGGAACAGACGTACCTTCGGTCCTTCCCGAAACTTGGCGCGGCCCATGAAGTAGCCCATGAAAACGCCGAACAAGGCGTGACCGGATACGGGAAGAAGCGCCCGGATGAGCAGCGTGCCGAAAGTCGCAGGCTCGCCGAAGGCGTACATGACGTTCTCCAGGGTTGCGAAGCCCAGCGACACGGCCGTCGCGTATACGATGCCGTCGTACGGCTCGTCGAATTCGGTATGGTTGTAAATGATGTGGTACAGCACGAACCACTTGAAAAATTCTTCGACGCCCGCGGAGATGATGAAGGAAAACGCGAAGGGCGAATCGCCCAGCCAGATCATCAGCCCGCGCTGCACGATCATGATCGGAAGGACGATCAGGACGCCCGTCAAAAACATCTTGAGGACCATCGGCAGCGGCTCGGCATCGTAGCGGTCTTTCCAGTAGAAATACGCAAGCAACGCGACGCCCGGGGCGATCGCAGCCGCCAATATCGAAAAGATGAGCATCCGCCGTCCACCTCCTTCCTTCCCCCATTATACATCGGCGAGCCCCGGCTAGCATCCTTTAGGGAACAACTTCCTCGCCGCCTCAGCAAAAAAAGACATTCCGCCCAGTCTACGCGAAGCGGACGCTTCGTCGACGACCGTGCGAAATGTCTGGGGGACAGGCCGGCAAGCCGGCTGCAGCCGTCTCCATCCGGTCAAGCGAAGTGCTCGGAGAGCACTTTGACGGCGTTCGTTGGAATGATGATCTGACCGTATTCCTCGAGAACGGCCGGCGTGACCGACGTGGCCTCTCCATACTCGGCCAATACGGCGATCAGCGCGTTGTCGGCTACGTTATCCGAACCTGCGGTCGGATCAAAGCACAAAATCCAGTGGTTCTGATAGCGGTACATTCTGCCTTCGTCGGACAGCCGCCCGGTGAGCATCTTGGCCGCGCCGATGGCGTCCTCGATGTCTCTGAACCGATATATGATGGCCTCGCTTTGCTCAAGCGTGACTTCCATTTCGTAAACGTCTTCGTCCAGCTCCTCCTCCGAAGAGGCGTCCGCGTCGCGCTCCATCTTGCCGCGCGTCACGATGACGACCATCCCCTGCGCAGGCATCGCGAACACTTCGACCGCAAGCGGTCCCGAAGCGTCGAAGCCGAGTTCGCTGTAGGCTTGATCCATCATCTCGCTGAACAGCTCATGCACTTTGGGAATTTCCCGCCACATGTCTTCCTTCTGGATTCCACGTTCCGACAGATCGTCGAAGGTCAGGAAAATCCTAATCTTGTCTTGGCTAAGCCGCTCCATCCTCATGACAGGATCCTCCCTTCTGCACACGATGGGTGATAACAGCGTATGACGCAGCATATAATGTGTGATTGAAATGTGCTTTATAACATGTTATCACTTCTACCCTCGAAATGCACTAGGGAAAACCCACAAACGCAAAAAAACGGCACGCTTCCCTCCCTTTGCCGGAAGAAGGCGCGCCGTCGCTTTTTATTGCGCAGGTCAAATGGAATGCTGGCCGCTTTGGTCCAGGATGTCGTTGACTTCCCGCTTCACCGAGGCGTCCTGGGAGGCCAGATGCGCGACTTCCGCCAGCCCGCCGCGTTCCGAGGAAGCGCGATGGCTTTCGCGGCGGGAACTTTCGCGGTGCCGGCTCTCGCCGGTGTCGCTCCAGCCCATGTTCATCATCCTGCCGACCGCACCTTCCTTCATGTCGCTCATCCGGTGCTTCAGCATCCGGCCGACTTGGCCGGCCATCATCGGCATCCGGCCGCGACGCATGAGCATGACGAGCGCCGCGCCGGCCAGGCCGCCGGCGATGAATGTTCCGATCTTCATGTGAACACCTCCTCCTGTCCCGTGATGAATGCGTGGGGGATAACAGCTTTAGTGTGGCCGCCTGTCGGGTCTACATTCCCACTCAAATTCAGGAAGAAGATTTGTACGCGCCCGTGGCGGGTATGTTACAATCGGATGGAACCCAGACCGCACGGGAGGACAGTCGCCATGAAAATCCCCACCCGCGCCGCCATCGCGGCGGCCGCGCTGATGCTGACCTTGTCGGCCTGCGGGGGCGGGACGCCGGAGACGGCATCTACCGGCACGTCAGGCACGCCGGCCGGAACCGCCTCTTCGCCGCCCGCTTCCTCCGCCAAGGCGCCGGAGGCCACGCCTTCCCCGACGCCGGACGCTTCGCCGTCGCCATCCGGGACCGCCAAAGCTTACCGAATGAATAAAGTGTACGACATCGTCCCGATCGACAAATCAGCCTCGGAAAGCAAGGTCGTCCTTCTGACGTTCGACGACGGCCCCAAATCGGAAAAGACGCTTCTCCCGCTGCTCGATACGCTGGACAAGCACAACGCCAAAGCAATCTTCTTCGTTAACGGTTACCGGGTAAAGGCGCACCCCGAGCTGCTGAAGCTGATCGACGATCGCGGGCAGACGATCGGCAATCATAGCTGGGATCATATCCAATTGGGCAAGGAAAAAGCCGACACCATCGAAGATCAGATCGGACGCGTGCAGACGATCGTCAAGGAGGTTACCGGCAAGACGCCCGCCTTCTTCCGGCCGCCCAACGCTTCCGCCAATCCCGACGTTCACGCAATCGCCAAAAAGCACGACCTGCTCTTCATGACATGGTCGAACGGATCGTTGGATTGGGCGCTCGGCAGCAAAACCCAAGACAAGCCGCAGGCCGTCATCGACAACGTTCTGAAGCAGCTCCGTCCGGGCAGCAACATTCTCATGCACGAGCTTCCCTGGACGGGCGAAGCGCTGGACCGGCTGCTCGACGCGCTCGAGCAGAAAGGCTATTCGTTTGTCGATCCGTCCGCCATCGAACTGGAAACGGGAGATCCGCAATGACGCGGGTCTCCCGTTTTGTTTGGCGCGCGGGGGCACTCCGACGAGAAGCGCGGCAGGCGCGATTACGAATTGCCCTGGTACAGTTGTTGACCCCACCGGAAGAGCAGCACGATCAGCGCGACGAACAGCACGACGAGCAGCCGGTAAAACCATTTGCTCCAGGCGCGCCTGCTCGTCGGGTGGACCGTCGCCCTCGGCGGCATGCCCGTCTCGGGGATGCCGGAGGCGGCGGCCGCTTCTTCGATCGCCTTCTCCAGCTCCTCGAGCGTCAGCGGAGGTCCGTCCGCCTCGGCGGATTCGGGCTCCTGCAGCGCGTGGCGCTTCGCTTCGACGAACCGCTCCCATACCGAGGAATGGTCGCTTTCTTTCATGACTGCTCTTCCCTCCGAAACCGAATAATCAGACCCATGATCAGATCGACCAAAAAATGCGCCAGGATCGGCGCCCAGATCGTGCCGGTCCAAATCATGAGCCACCCCAAGCCGTAGCTGATCGCGAAGACCATGCCGGTCGGCACCCAATGCCGCAAATACCGGACGTGAATGGCGGCGAACAGGATGCTGGTCCAATACGGACCGAAAGCGTGCTGGACGGCTCCCCGAAACAGCAATTCCTCACACACGCTGACGACCGCCGCGATAACCGCGATATGCCAGACCGGACGCGTTCGGAAGATTCGCTCGTTGACCCCGCCATCCTCCATGGCCTCCTCGGGAATCCAGCGGGAAACCGAGAGGTCCACAATCAAGACGGCAACGGCCATTCCGATGCCGGCGTACAGGAAGGTCCAGCCGCTTGGCAAGGCAAACAAATTAATCGCGCTGCGCCCCTGAAAAATCACCCACAACAAACCGATAATGAAAGTAATAGCCTGCGTCGCGTACAAATTCATCAACAGCATCCGGTCGTTCATCTGATCAACGGATACCTGGCGGATCTTGATATTTCGAATGTCGAATTTTCTCATGTTCCCTCGGTCCCTGGATATTTTTGTATGTACGTTTGCTTATTATTTTTCTATACTAGGACTACCATTTACGACACCCAAATCGCCCAGTAAAGAGGAGTAACCGATGGAGAAGCGTCTGTCTCGAACTGATCTCATGTTTGCGCTAGGTTTTTTATTCCTGCTCGTCGTAGCGGTGGGAGCTTTTTTCTACGGCGTGAAGGTAGGTTCGGATAAGGCCAACGCCCGCCACGAGGCGTCGATCAAAACGGCAAACGCGACGCAAGTGAAGCTGAGCGCGTATTCGCAGCAGGACCTCGTGTCCTTCTATCATACCGTATTTTTGCCCTATCGTGAATTTATGAACGAATGGTCGGCCGCGCGCCAGCAGTGGCAGTCCGACGGCACGGCAGATCGCTCGGCCGCGCTGAACGCGCTCGCCAAGCGCGCCACCGCCAAATACGAGTCCGCCAAAGTCGGCTACGTCTCCGGCTCCTCCCCGCTGCTCAGCGGCGCTCAGGACAGCTACCTGAAGAGCCTGAAGCTGTATGCGAGCAGCTTTTCCAAGCTGGCCGCCGCGGCCAACGACGGCACCGCCGCGACCCTGTTCGACAAGCTGAACGCCGACGCCTATTACAAGGAAGCGCTGAGCGAGCAGCTTTCCGCCCAAAAGCAGTATTATGAAGCCATGCTGAAATGGGGCGCCACGGTCAACTTGGACATCCCGGATGCATACGCCATTCCCAAGGTCATCCCCAATTCGACCTGGAAGAACCTGCCTCTCCTCGTGAAGAACATCGTTTCCGCGGAGTACATGGCGTCCAACCGCGAAGTGTACGATTTCATGCCGCAGGATTTGACGGCGCGCATCGACCAGTTCATCCAATCCGGCCAGGCGGAGCGGATGAAGCAGCACTCCATGGGCTCGATCGCGGACATGCTTACCGGCACGGATGCGGTGCGGTCGGGCGACTTCCTCTCGCTGAAGTCCCGCTTGTACGCCAAGCAGACGCTGCCGCAGCTGCCCTTTTTCTATTCCGACAACGGCTGACCGGTCCTTTTTCGCCAAGTCGTCCCGTTTTGCTCATTGAATTGTCTGTCCTTGTGCTTTAAAATAGGAAAAGTTAGCTCTTGCGAAGTCACCCTCCATGCACTGTTGGTCCCGATGCGGGCCGCGGGGGATGGGGGTGTTTTCTATATTCCGGTTCAGTAGGGGGATAACCATGTTTAAAGTATTGGTATCGGATCCGATCAGCGATTTGGGCATTTCGCTGCTGGTCGAAGCTTCGGACATCGCCATCGACAAGAAGACCGGCCTTTCCGAAGACGAGCTGGTCGCGATCATCGGCGAGTACGACGCGCTTCTCGTGCGGAGCCAGACCCGCGTCACCGAGCGCATCATGAACGCGGGCAAGCAGCTTAAGGTCATCGGCCGGGCCGGCGTCGGCGTGGACAACATCGATCTCGACGCGGCGACGCGGCGCGGGATTATCGTCATCAACGCGCCGGACGGCAATACGATCACCACCTGCGAGCATACGTTCGCCATGATGATGGCGCTTGCCCGCCATATCCCCCAAGCCTACGCCAAAACCATCGGCGGCGTCTGGGACCGCAAGTCGTTCGTCGGCGTCGAGCTTCGCAACAAAGTGCTGGGCGTGCTCGGCATGGGCCGGATCGGCAGCGAAGTCGCGGCCCGCGCCAAAGCGTTCGGCATGAAGGTGCTCGGCTATGATCCGTTCCTGACGGAAGAGCGCGCGGAGAAGCTCGGCGTGAAGCTGGCGACCGTGGACGACGTCGTGCGCGAAGCGGACTTTATCACCGTGCATACGCCGCTCACGCCGGAGACGCGCCATATGATCGGCAAGGACCAGTTCGCTCGCATCAAGCCCGGCGTTCGCATCGTGAACTGCGCGCGCGGCGGCATCATCGACGAGCAGGCGCTCATCGAAGCGATCGACGCGGGCGTCGTCGCGGGCGCCGCGTTCGACGTCTTCGAGGAAGAGCCGCCGGCGCCGGACCATCCGTTCCTGAAGCATCCGAAAGTCATCGTCACCCCTCACCTAGGCGCTTCGACCATCGAGGCCCAGGAGAACGTCGCCATCGACGTCTCCGAGCAGCTGCTGCACATTTTGCGCAACGAGCCTTACAAGAACGCCGTCAACATGCCCCCCGTCCCTGCGGACGTTCTGTCGAAGCTCGAACCCTACTTCACGCTCGGCCGCAAGCTCGGCAGCTTCGTCGCCCAGATCGCGGAAGGCCCGGTCAAGGAAATCGTCGTCAGCTACGCCGGCGAACTGGCGGACGTCGACACGAATCCGCTCACCCGCTACGTCGTTCAGGGCGTGCTAGCCCATCATCTCGGCTCCGATCAGGTCAACGCCGTTAACGCGATGCACCTGGCGAAGACGCGCGAAGTGAATATCGTCGTGAACAAGTCTCAGGCGTCCAAAGGCTTCACGAACCTAGTGTCCGTTACGCTCCGCACCGGCCGCGAAGAGCGCATGGTTGCCGGCGCCCTGCTGAACGGCTTCGGACCGCGCGTCACCCAGATCGACAAGTTCCCGGTAGACGTCGAGCCGCAAGGCCATATCCTGCTCATCTCGCACCACGACAAGCCGGGCATCATCGGCCGCGTCGGCACGCTGCTCGGCAGCAACGACGTGAACATCGCCACGATGCAGGTCGGCCGGAAGATCGTCGGCGGCGCCGCCATCATGGTGCTGGGCGTCGACAAAGCGGTGCCGAAGGAAGTGCAGCAGCTGGTCGCGGATCTGCCCGATCTCACGACTGCCAAGGAAATTCAATTGCTCTAATCCGCCATATGAACGTTCGCAACGCGAAAAACCTCCGTCACCGATTCGGCAGACGGAGGTTTTTCGTTTTCGTAGACAGACTAGCGGCTGCTCGCATCGATCAGGCTACCGGCCGGAAGTCTTCCCGATGCCGACGGCTTCGAAAGCCGTTCCGTATCAGGCGGCGCCCGTCGGAAGACGAAGCATGAAGGTCGTGCCCTCGCCGAGCGTGCTGGCCGCCGAGATCGTCCCGCCGTGCGCCTCGACGAGATTTTTGACGATCGCGAGGCCAAGCCCGGTGCCCACCTTGGAGTCGCGCTTGCGCGCCTTGTCGGCCTTGTAGAAGCGCTCGAAAATGTAAGGCAGATCTTCGGCGGGGATGCCCTGGCCTTCGTCGGCAATCGTCATTTCGAGCTGTTCTCCTTTCGGGCCGGCCACGCGGCGGGCGCCGATCGTAATCCCGGCGCCCGCCGGGGTATGGCGGAACGCGTTGTCGAGCAGGTTCGTGAGCACCTGCTCGAGCCGGTCGGCGTCGGCCGAAGCGAGCTTCAGCCCCTCCTCTTCGCCGACGCGCCGCAGCTCGATGCCGCGGTCCTTCGCCATCGCCGCATATTTGCGATAGACGCGGCCGAGCAGTGCGTTCACATCCACCTCCTGCAGCGTCATCTCCATGTAGCCGGCTTCCATGCGCGCGAGATCGAGCAGATCTTTGACCAGCCGGCCCATGCGCAGCGATTCGTCGTGGATGACCTGGACGAGCGCTTTGCGCTCTTCGGGGGATGCGGCGATATCGTCCAGCAGCGCTTCGCTGTAGCCCTGCACCATCGAGAGCGGCGTTCGGATCTCGTGGGACACGTTCGCGACAAAGTCTTTGCGCATCTTGTCGACCCGATACTCCTCCGTCACGTCGCGCAGGACGGCGACGGCGCCGCGCACGCCCTCATCTTCGTTCGAGGCGAGCGGGGACAGGACGACGGACCAAACGCCGTTCTGCACGTGAAGCTTGCCCGAATACTCCTGGCCTTTGGCGATGACGGTGTCGTAAGTTTCGCGAAGCGGCCCGGGCACCTGATCCTGGCTGCCCCCCGCCTCTTCATCCTGCCAGTCGACCGACTGCCAGACGTCGAGGAGGTGCTCCCCCTGCGGATTTGTAAGCTTGACCTTGCCCTCCGCGTCGAACAGCAGGACGGCGTCGGTCATGCTGCGCAGCACGCTGTTCAGCTGATCGCGCTCGTGCTGGATATCGCGGATGAGCGCATCCAGCTCCGACGCCATCTGGTTAAACGTATTGGCCAGCTCCCCAATCTCGTCCGAGGACCGGATGGCAAGCCGCGTCGAATACTCTCCTTGGGCGACGCGGTCGGCCGCTTCCTTCATCTCTCGCAGCGGCTGCGTGATCTTCGTCAGCAGGAAGAAGGCGAAGAACGTCGTCAGCAGAAACCCGACCGCGCCCGCGTAGATGAACAAGTGCTTGATCTTCACCAGCGAGTCGGTCAGCGTCACGTCGACGACCTTTAGCAGAAACAGTCCGACCGTCGAGATGACGACCGCGACGAGCAGCATGATCGTAAGCCACATCTTGCCGACGACCGTTCTCCAGATCGCCATGGCTTACTTGGCCACCTCGAGCTTGTAGCCGACGCCCCACACCGTTGTGATCATCGAAGCGGCTTCGGAAGAGACGCGGTTCAGCTTTTCGCGGAGCCGCTTGACATGCGTGTCCACGGTCCGCAAGTCGCCGAAGAAATCGTAGTTCCAGACGTCCTTCAACAGATCCTCGCGGGAGAACACTTTGTCCGGAGAGCTGGCTAGATAATGAAGCAGCTCGTATTCCTTGGGCGTCAGGTTGACCTCTTGGCCTCCCGCCGTCACGCGGTGCGCGTCGTGTTCGATGACCAGGTGCGGGAACACGATGTTATTGCTAGTATTCAGCTCTTTGGAAAGGAACGCCGTCGCCGACGAGCGCCGCAGGATCGCCTTGATCCGGAAGATCACCTCGCGCGGGCTGAACGGCTTGACGACATAGTCGTCGGCGCCGACCTCAAAGCCCTGCACCCGATTGACCTCCTCGCCTTTCGCCGTCAGCATGAGAATCGGCGTCGCCTTCGTTTGGCGCAGGCGCGCGCAAACCTCCATGCCGTCGATGCCCGGGAGCATCAGATCGAGCACGATGAGGTCGAACTCCTCTTGCTGCGCCAGGCGGAGGGCGGTCTCGCCGTCCTCCGCTTCTTCGATGGCGTAGCCTTCCTTTTCCAGATACATCCGAAGCAGACGGCGGATGCGTTCTTCGTCGTCGACGACCAGGATGCGGTTACCTTGATTCATGCTTGAAGACCCCTTTCCATGATCGGATTCGGCAGTGCTTCGGCTCGGACGGACCGTCGATCAGACGCCCGCGTACGAGTGCAAGCCGGCGATGACGAGATTGACCCCGATAAGGGTGAACAGGACGACCAGGAAGCCGATGACGGCCAGCCATGCCGACCGGGTGCCCTGCCAGCCGCGGGACAGACGCAGGTGGAGGTAGGCGCTGTAGAACAGCCATGTGATGAGCGCCCAAACTTCCTTCGGATCCCAGCCCCAGAACCGCGACCAGGCGATCTGCGCCCAGATCATCGCGAAGATGAGCGCGCCTAGCGTAAAGATCGGGAAGCCGATCGCGATCGCGCGGTAGCTGATTTCGTCCAGGTCCTCCGGATCGATATCGGTCAGATGCGGATGAATGCGGGCCGCGATCGGCTTGCGCGCGAGGAGCCGCAGTACGGCGTAGATAAGGATGCCGGAGATGATCGACCAGATGACGGTGTTCAGTTTGCGTCCCGCGTTGACGCCGTTCATCCAGGACGGCGCTTCGAACAGCGGTTCCTTCATCCCGATAAAGGTGTCCATCGAGAGCTTTTCGCTGTTATAAGGTTTGACGATCGGCGGCAGTCCGTATTCGACCGTTTGAACTTTGGAATGCTCGGCGCCCTGCTGGTCGATCGTGACGGACTCCTGCTGGAACTTCGCCTCGTAGCCGGCCGCGCGGAAGCCGAACACGGCGACCAGGAAGCCGACGATGACGACCATGAAGAACAGGACGAACTCCGTCCACCGCTGCTCGCGGCGGCCGGCTTTGTCGGTGCGGGAAAAGTCGACGACGCGGAGCAGCTGGACGAGCGCCGCGGCGAAGCCGACGGCGAAGAACGCTTCTCCCGTCGCGGCCGTCGTGACGTGAATCTTGAGCCAGTAGTTGTTCAGCGCCGGGATAAGCGGTTGTACCTCGGACGGGAAGACGGAGGCGTAAGCGACGATGATGACGACCAGCGGCAGCGCGAACGCGCCGAGCAGGTTGTTTTTGTAAATGAGATGGACGATGATGAACGCGAACATGATAGCCATCGCCAGGAACGTCATAAACTCGTACATGTTGCTGGTCGGGATATGTCCGCCTCCCGCCCAGCGGGTGAAGAAGAAGACGAGATGGGCAATCCAGCCCAGAATGGCGGTCACGAACGCGATCCGGCCCCAGCGGCGATTGTGCGCCGCGGGTTCCCGGTTGCTCCACCGCTTGCCCCCGACGGCGACCGCGTAAAAAATAAACGAGGCGCAGTAGAGAACGAATGCGATGATGAACGCCGTGCTGCTAATGTCGAGCCACCTATTCAACTTGAACTCCTCCTGTTATCGAGCGCCTTCGGATCGACGGCGACGCCGCATTTGCCGAGCGCCGACGCCACTTCGTTGCGAATGCCGTACGTGTTTTTATTCGTATGTGCGCCCAGTGTGAGCTGGCCGTCGTCGATGCGGAGCCAGATGCGGCGGTGCTGCCAGTAGAAGCCCATGACGAGGCCGATCATCGAGATGGTCGCCCCGACCCAGACATACGGCATCGCCCGGTCGACGCGCACGTTAAGGTACGTCGTGTACTGCGAGAAGCTGACGTTTTCCATCTTGCCGACCTGGAACGAAAAGCGACCGGAGTTGCTGCCGAGCTTGCGGAAGCTGTCGTTGATTTGCTGCTGAACGGCTTTGTCGTCTCCGCTCGGCATCGGGAAGTAGATGTACATCTCGCCTTTGTCGGGAAGATCCGGACCCGTGATCACGAACACGAAGGCCGGATTGTTCGGGTCCCGCGTCTTCGTCATCGGACGCCCTTCGGCGTCCAGGCCGAAGTCCGGGAAGACGGCCGATAGCGTCAGCTTGTACGGCCCGGCCTCGACGGCGGGCGGCGGATCGCTCATCGGCAGATCGAACGGTCCGTACGACTTGCCCGTCTTCGCATCCTCGAGCATCGGCTTCACTTCGATCAGCCGGATGCGTTCCTCGTAGTTGTACTGATAGAGGCTGAGTCCTTTGTAGGACAAGGGCGAATTGACCTCGATGGGGTGGGATTCGACCTCCTTTAGCTCCGGCTCGTGAATCGGATCATCGTTGCAGTATTTCGTACATGCATAGAGCTTGGCTTGCGTCTGATACAACTTGGCCCGGTTCGTGCCTTTCAGCTTGTCCGGAAGCTCCTCGTCCTTGTAGTACTCGACGGTGAATTTCTCGTTTTTGACGTAGTAATTCGTATTCGGGATCTGGACGGTCTGATGCTCGTCGATGCCGATATACTTGTCCATATGCCACGCCGGGACGCTGCGCCCGAGGACGGCGAGCAGGAAGATGATGAGACCAATGTGGTTGATATACGGCCCCCACCGGCTGAACCGGTTTTTCTCGGCGAGCAGCGCCGATCCGTCCGTCCACACTTTGTAGCGCTTGCGCTTCAATTGCTTGGAAAACTGTTCGATCCAGCGATCCGGCTCCTCAACGAGCGGTGCCGAGTAGACCGTTTGCTGACGGGTGATGAACGTGAGGTGCTTGCGCACCTGCTGCTTGGCGAGCGCTTTGTACAGCGGAAGCACCCGGTCCAGGCTGCAGACGACAAGCGACGTGCCGATCATGACAAGCAGTCCGATGAACCACCACGATTGATAAGTCCGCGACAAGCCGAGCGCGTGATAAATCGTGCCCCACGTGCCGTAAGTATCTTTGTAATACGATCCCGCGTCGTCCAAATTGATGAACGTGCTTTCCTGCGGGTAGATCGTGCCAATCGCCGCGCCGATCAGTGTAATGATGATCAGGTAGACCGCGATCTTGACCGAGGAAAAGAAATTCCATACCCGGTCGATCAGCGCCGGGTTCGCTTTTTGCGAGCGGCGGGCCGCCCCGTCGTACCTCATCTCGAGCGGCGTGTCGAGCGGCAGGTCCTCGACGAGAGGTTTGCCGCACGATTCGCACAAGACGGTGCCGAGCGGGTTCTGGTGTCCGCATTCGCACTTGGTGTTCTGTATCAACCCCCGCTGCCTCCCATCCTTATTGCCCGGAAGCGAACAATCGTTCGATTCGCGCGCTGATCGTCTCTTCGCTCATCGGTCCCCCGATGACGATGTCCTGGATTTTGCCGTCCGCCGTAATGAAGAAGGTGGTCGGGTATTCCTTGAGCCCGTATTTCCGCTCCGTCTTCTTGTTTTTGTCGAGCAGAATCGGAAACTTCACCCCGTACGACCGGATAAAGCTGCCTACGCTGACGCGATCCTCGCTGAGGTTGATGCCGACCAGCTGCAGCCCTTGATCCTTCCACTTGTCGTACTGGGCCTGAAGCGCGGGCATTTCGTCCCGGCAGGGCGGGCAGAAGGAGCCCCAGAAGTTGAGCACGAGCGGTTTTCCCTTGTAGGAGGCCAGGTCGTGAACTTGGCCGTCGAGTCCGAGTAGCTCGAATTCGGGGGCGGCATTACCGGACGAGAGCACGGTCTTGGACGTAAAAAAGGACTGGCCGATCGCATATCCTCCGATCAGGAGGACGGCCGCCAGAATGAGGTATTGGATCGGCTTCCGATAACGCTTCACTGTTTCACCACCAACCGCTTTTTTACCATTATAACGAAAATACCGGGGCCGGAGACAATCGCCCCGACCGCCGGTTTGAACATTGTGTGACATAGGGGTACTAAGTACCGCTTCCCGCCTGCTCGGCGGCCTCGCGCAGCAGCTTGACCTCCTGCTCGCTGAGCTTGCGGTATTTGCCGCGTTGGAGGTTGTCCAGCGTCAGGCCGCCGAACGATACCCGCTTCAGCCGGACGACGGGATGATGGATCGCCTCGAACATGCGCCGAACCTGCCGGTTGCGGCCTTCGCGGATCGTGATGGCGATCGTGGCCATCTTGCCCTCCGGGTCGACGTCGTGATATTCGACCTCGGCCGGCGCGGTTATGCCGTCCTCGAGCTTGATGCCCTTTTGAAGCTTTTCCAGGGCAGCGCCGTGCGGCACCTTCTCGACGGTCGCATGGTACGTCTTCGGCACGTGGTGCCGGGGGTGCGTGAGCAGGTTCGCCAGCTCGCCGTCGTTGGTGAGCAGCAGCAGTCCTTCCGTATCGTAATCCAGCCGGCCGACCGGATAGACGCGCTCTTTGACGCCTTTTAAATAATCGGTCACGACGCTGCGGCCTTTTTCGTCGTGCACGCTCGTAATGACGCCTTTCGGCTTGTTAAACAACAAATACAGTTTGTCTTCCGTACGAATCCGCTTGCCGTTGACCGCGATGACGTCTTTGGCGGGATCGGCCTTGACGCCGAGCTCGCGGACGACCTCGTCGTTCACGGTCACTTTGCCGCTTTGAATCAATTCTTCGCATTTGCGCCGCGAAGCGACTCCGGCATGGGCAAGAATCTTCTGCAATCGTTCCACTGGTCGTTCACCTCACCCCTCATCATACTCCGTCGGAAAGGTTTTCACAACCTGAAGCCCTCGGCCCTTGCCGACGACGGCAAAAAGGAATACGGCCCGCCCGGCGGCTGGCCGTATCCCTCGAAAAGCTAGATGGAGAATATCGAAATCGAATCGTGCTTTTCACGGGAAAGCGGGCATTCGTATTCATTCGTATTCGAAAAATCGAATAGAATAATGCTTTTCGGCGGGATAGCGGCTTTCGTATTCGAAAAATCGAATAGAAACGTGCTTTTCGGCGGGATTGCGGCTTTCGTATTCGAAATATCGAATAGAATTGTGCTTTTCGCTTAGTACAGCAACCAGCAGGCGAACACCGCGGCGAAAAATCCGACCGCGTCGGAAAAAAGTCCGACCTTGAGCGCGTAGCGGGCGTTGCGGATGCCGATCGCGCCGAAGTAGACGGTAAGCACGTAGAGCGTCGTGTCCGTACTGCCCTGGATCGTGGAGGCGATGCGGCCGATGAACGAGTCGGGGCCGTGCGCCTTGATCAGGTCGGTGGCGAAGGCGAGCGAGCCGGCGCCCGTGATCGGGCGAAGCAGGCCGAGCGGCAGCACGTCGCCGGGAACGCCCAGCCGCGCGAACAGCGGCTTGGCCGCGGCGACCAGCATATCCATCGCGCCGGAGGCCCGGAACATGCTGATCGCCGTCAGCATGCCGACCAGATGCGGGATGATGCCGATGGCCGTCGAGAAGCCGTCCTTCGCGCCGTCCACGAACGTCTCGTACACCGGGACTTTGCGAAATGCCGCATACAGAGGGATGAGGACGATGAACATGGGGATCGCCCAGGTGGAGAGGGCGTGCAGCGCGGCCACCATCCGCTACGCCCCTTTCGGCGGTGCGACGCCGGCGGTCTCGGTCGGTCGCGGCAGCGCGGCGGGCGGATCGCCGGAACGGCGCCGGTACCACCTGTCGGCGATGATCGCCGCGCCCGTGGAGATGGCTGTCGCGAGCAGCGTCGGCGCGATAATGTCGGCCGGGGATGCAGAGCCGAAGTTCATGCGGATCGCGATCAACGTCGTCGGGATCAGGGTGATGCTCGCCGTGTTGAGCGCGAGGAGCGTGCACATCGCCGGCGTCGCTGTCTCCGGGTGCGGATTCAGCTTTTGCAGCTCCTGCATCGCCCGTATCCCCATGGGCGTCGCAGCATTGCCGAGGCCGAGCAGATTGGCGCTCATATTGGACAAGATGAACCCGAGCGCGGGATGATCCTTCGGCACATCGGGAAACAGCCAGCGGACGACGGGCGCCAGCAGCCGGGACAGTTTAAGCACGAGGCCCGATACTTCGGCGATGCGCATCAGCCCCATCCAGAACACGAGGATGCTGATCAGGCCGAAGCAGACGGTGACGCCGGTCTGCGCGCCGCTGAAGGCGGCCTCCGTCACCTGATCGACCCGACCGGTCGCGACGGCGAACGCCACGCTGAACACGATCATGCCGAGCCAGATCCAATTGACCATGCGGATCGCCTCCTTCCCCTTGGTTTGCGCGGAGCGAACGCTTCAACCGAATGACAGGACGAACCGGATCGAGCGGCGCAGCGCTTCCGCGAAGGTCAAATGCGGCGCCGGGGACGGCTCCGCCATTGTCGGCGCTTCGGGCGTTTGTCCGGCGCTGTCCTTTGCGGCTTGCGGCAGCAGGAGCACGCTCCCCAGCGTCTGCCCGTCCAGACGGAACGTCAGCTTGCCGCGATAGCCCAACGCGTAATCGACGCCGCCGCTCGCATAAGGCGTCAAATGAATGCGTACCTGGTCGCGTTCGCCGGCGGCGAACGGGTACCGGAACGCCGAAGCGGTGCGGAACGGGTAGCCGGCGACGCCCTCGTCCGAACCGACGACCTCCTGCAGCGGATAGTTGGCGAAGCCGTAATCGAGCAGTCGCTGATGATCCGCCCAGTCGTCCCCATCGTTCAGCGTGACGACTACGATCTGCTGACCGTACCGGGTGGCGGAGCTGACCAGGCATCGCAGGGCTTGCTTCGTATAGCCCGTCTTGACGCCGTCCGCCCCTTCGTAGAAACGCAGCATTTTATTTTTGTTCAGCCATTCGTAATCGCGGCCGTCCGCCTTTTTTTCTTTCGTCTTCACGATTTCGCGGAAGGTGTCGTTATGCATCGCGTATGCCGTCAGTTTGGCCAGGTCGTTCGCGGAGGAATAGTGGTCCTTATGATCGAGACCGGACGGATTGACGAAATGACTGTTCGTCAAGCCGATCTCTTCGGCCTTGCGGTTCATCAAATACGCGAAGCCGTCCACGGAGCCGCCGACATGCTCCGCAATCGCCGTCGCGGCGTCGTTTCCCGAACGCAGCATGAGACCGTAGAGCAGGTCCTGCAGCGTCATTTTCTCTCCGGCCTTCAAATAAATCGATGAACCTTCCACCCCGGCCGCGCGGGAGCTGATCTTCACGACGTCTTTCAGCTTGCCGTGCTCGATCGCCACGATCGCCGTCATGATCTTCGTCAGACTGGCGATGAGCATGCGGTCGTCTCCGTGGTCGCTGAACAAAATCCGGCCGGACGTAACGTCGATGACCGCCGTCGCTTTCGCGTGCGTGACGGGCGCAGCCGGAGCCGCGGCGGCGATTCCGGGCCAAGCCAAGGAGGTCCATAGCAGCGAGATCGCGGCGGCGCAAAGCAGCCCGATCGATCGGAAGGATTTGGCGGATGCGTTCAATTCGAGTTCCTCCTAGCGTTGCGCGTTGAGCGCTTGCTACCATCTTATGTGGGCATGTCCCTAAGTATGAAAAAAGAACGATGGATATTCTCAGCTCCTGCGTCGCGGGCAACGAAAAAAACCGGCCTTGCGGCCGGCATTTGCCGTCAGTGCGAGGATCCGTGCGAAGATCCGCGCGAAGATTCGTGCGAGTTCACGGATGTCTTCGCCGAAAGGGTGGAATCCGTCTCGCGGATATGGCCCGGGCGCTGCAGCATCGTCTGGATTTTGTCGACCCATTGCGGCGCCATATCGATCAGACGCTCGATCAGGTGGGTCTGATTGTCCAACGGCACGACTTTGACGCCTTGCGTGCCGACGACCAGGAAGGCGATCGGGCTGATCGAGACGCCGCCGCCGCTGCCGCCGCCGAACGGCAATTGAACGCTGGCATTGTGCTGATCCGACCCTTCGTTCTGGTGATCGTCCATCATGCCTTGAAATTCGCTGCCCCCCGCCGCGAAGCCGAAGCCCACCTTGGAGATCGGCAGAATGACGCTGCCGTCGGGCGTTTGGACCGGTTCGCCGACGATCGTATTGACATCCACCATTTCCTTGATATTTTCCATCGCCGTTTGCATTAAGCCTTGAATCGGATGCTCGGACATCGTGCTTGCGCCTCCTTGTTGTTTCACGCTTGACATGAAGGAAGATTGATTTGCATCCTCTAGCTTGCCCGGAACGGACGGGAGCTATGTACGTCGGAACGATCAGGGTTCGCGTCTTTACGCATGTTCCGGCGGCGACATCCAACTGCGCCAGGCGCGCAGCGCCGTTCGAGCGTGGACAGTCCGGAAGCCGAGGCGCAGCATGGAGAGCAGCGCCCCTCCGGCGCGAATGCGAAAGTCCGCTTCCCAAACGACGGCAAATTCCGCCTCCTTGAAATTCGGCTCCACGCGGCCGTGGGGATGGGTCCGCAGCCGGATAAAACGTCCTGCGACGCCCACTGCAGCGCCCATCGCGGTCCAGAACAGTCCGGCCGCCACGCCGGTGAGCGCGGCGTCGCCAGTCCCGATCCGCACGTCGAGGCGCCATCTCGTGCATTCCACCCGACGGAGAAACGACAGTGCCCACGCCTTGAAGCGCCGCGTCGACCGCATCACGATCCTGGCGGCACGGCGCTTGCGGCGGATGGTCGAAAGATTGATTTTGCGCCTGCTTTTGCTTGGTTCGTCTTCGCCGGAGCCGGGTGTGGCCTTCTTCTGGCGCTCCTGGTAGACGATATTCATCCCGCGAATCATGATCGAGGGGATCTCCTTCTGCAACTGGACGATGCCATACAAGGCGCGCACCGCGAGGACGAGCTGATCCTGCTTCCCGCTTCGCGAATACCGGATGCGAACGCGCACATACGACATGCATGCCGCCATCGCCAGCAGCGCGATGATCGCGACCGCCGTTCCCCCAATCCAAAAAGCCATACCACTCCCGCCTTTCGCCTGGGAGTAGTATGGCCTTCTCGCTTCGCTTCATTCTGTTGCCTGCGCTTCAGTTCGTTTCCATTACGCGGTCCAGATCGTCCATTGAGAGCTGTCTGCCTTCGATCCGCTCGAAAAGCATCCGGGTCCGCTCCTCCATCTCGTCGTCGTCCTCCGAAACGATCGGATCTGGCAGCTGTCCGATGTCGGCCAGCCCGAAGTAGTCGAGGAACGCCTTGGTCGTGCCGTACAGAATGGGACGTCCGATCTGCTCGGCGCGGCCGACCTCTTCGATCAGATCTTTGGCTACCAGCGTATGAATGGCGCGATCCGACTTGACGCCCCGGATCTCCTCGATGTCGATCCGGGTGATAGGCTGCCGGTACGCGACGATCGAGAGCGTCTCGAGGGCGGCCTGGGAGAGCGACGACCGTGCCGGCGAATAGGCCAGCTTCTCGAAGTACGGGGCGTGCTCGGGCGCCGTCGTCAGCCGGTAGCCGCCGGCGACCTCCGCGATGCGGATGCCCCGCCCGTCTCTCGCGAAGTCGTCCTTCAGATCCCTCAGCACGTCGGCGACGACGTCCGCGTCCATCCCGACGACCTCCGCGATCGTCTTGACGTTCAGCCCCTCGTCGCCCGCCACGAACAGCAGTCCCTCAAGTACCGACTTCAAGGTCGAATAATCCATCGTCGTCGGCCTCCCTTCCCGTCCACGTCAATACGATCTCGTCGAACAGTTGATTTTGATGGCAGGTCACCCACCTGCGCTTCATCAATTCCAATATCGCCAGAAACGTCGCGACGATGTCGTTGCGGTCCATGACGTCGCCGACGATCTGCGAGAACAGCACTTTCGGCTCGCCGAATCCGGCTCTTTCCTTCAGGACGGCCATGATCTCCCGGATGCGGTCTTTGACCGAAATTTCATCCCGCTGGATCGCGGCGATCCGGTTGCGGCCCGCGACCCGTCGCAGCGCCTTGCGGAAGGCCCGAACGAGGTCGTCCACGTGGAGGCCTTCCACCGGATTTTGCTCCACGTCCGGCACGTAAGGCCCGAGATCCGATGGCTCCCGTGTGAAGACCTGGCTGCGCTCGAACTCGTGCTCGCGCAGCTGGCTGGCGATCGCCTTGTACTTGCGGTACTCGATCAGCTTGCGGATGAGCTCTTCGCGCGGATCGATGCCGTCGTCCACGTCTTCGGTCAGCCAGGGCTCGTCCGTCGCCGGCGGCTTCGGCAGCAGCTGCCGGCTCTTCATCGACAGGAGCGTGGCCGCCATGACGAGAAACTCGCTCGTGACGTCCAGCTCCAGCTCCTGCATCGCATCCAGGTAGGCGATATATTGGTCCGTGATGTCGCTGATCGAGATGTCCTGGATATCGATCTCCGCTTTGTCGATCAGATGGAGAAGCAGATCGAGCGGCCCCTCGAAAGTTTCCAGCTTGTATAGCACCGTTGCGCCGATGACCGTTCACCCTTTCCCTGCGCTGCTCGGCTGTCGCTGCGGGACGCGTCTCCCGCCTCCCGCGGCCGGATCAGTCTTTGAGCGCGCGGGTCAGGTTGGCCATCTCGATCGCGGTCGCGGCGGCCTCCCAGCCTTTGTTGCCGGCCTTCGTGCCGGCGCGTTCGATCGCTTGCTCGATGCTGTCCACCGTGAGAACGCCGAAAATCGTTGGCACGCCCGTTTTCAGACCGACGGCGGCGACGCCTTTGGCGGCTTCGTTGCAGACGTAGTCGAAGTGCGGCGTCGAGCCGCGGATGACGGCGCCCAGCGTGATGACGGCATCATACTTGCCGCTTTCGGCCATTTTTTGCGCGATCAGCGGAATTTCGAAGGCACCCGGCACCCAGGCGATTTCGACTTCGTTGTCTTCCGCGCCGTGGCGCTTGAACGCGTCCAGCGCCCCGCTCAGCAGCTTGGAGCTGATAAATTCGTTGAAACGGCCGACGACGACCCCGTATTTCAATCCTTGCGATACTAAATTCCCTTCATATACAAACGCCATTTCGTTCATCCTCTCTCCGGCACTGCGCCTAGTTGTTCGTTTTGTTCGACTTGCTCGAGCACGCGGTCCTGAGGCTGCGAATCCTCGGCGAACGTCAGCATATGCCCGAGCTTCGCCTTCTTCGTGCGCAGGTACCGCTTGTTGTCTTCCTTCTCGGTCATCTGGATCGGCACGCGTTCGACCACCTCGAGGCCGTAGCCTTGCAGACCCTTGATCTTGCGCGGGTTGTTCGTCAGCAGACGGATTTGGCGGACGCCGAGATCCCGCAGGATCTGCGCGCCGATGCCGTAGTCCCGCAGGTCGGGAGCGAACCCCAGTTTGATATTCGCTTCGACGGTGTCCAATCCCTGCTCCTGCAGCTTGTAGGCGCGCAATTTGTTGATGAGGCCGATACCCCGGCCTTCCTGGCGCATGTACAGCAGGATGCCGCTCCCCGCCTCGTCGATCTGCCTCAGCGCCGCTTCGAGCTGCGGTCCGCAGTCGCACCGGTGCGAGTGGAAAACGTCGCCCGTCAGGCATTCGGAATGGACGCGCACGAGAACCGGCTTCGAGCCGTCGATCTCGCCTTTGACAAAGGCGACGTGCTCCTTGCCGTCCACCTCATTCGTATAGGCGACCGCCTCGAACGTGCCGAAATCGGTCGGCATCCGGACGGCGACTTCGCGCTGGACGAGCTTCTCCTGCGCGTTGCGGTAGCGGATCAGATCCTGGATCGAAATCAGCTTCAGGCCGTGCAGCGCGGCGAACTGCGTCAGGTCGGGCAGGCGCGCCATCGTGCCGTCTTCCTTGATCACTTCGCAGATGACGGCCGCGGGCTCGGAGCCGCTCAGCCGCGCCAGGTCGACCGCGGCTTCGGTATGTCCCGACCGTCGGAGCACGCCGCCCGGTTTCGCGACGAGCGGGAAAATATGGCCGGGCCGGCGGAAGTCGGCCGCGCCGGACTGCGAGTCGATGAGCCCTTTGACCGTCATCGATCGCTCGTAGGCCGAAATGCCGGTCGTCGTCGACACGTGGTCGACGGACACGGTGAACGCCGTGCCGTGATAATCCGTATTGTGACTGACCATCGGCGGCAGGTCAAGCTGATCTGCGCGTTCGGGCGTAATCGGGACGCAGACGAGCCCCCGGGCCTCGGTGATCATGAAGTTGATCGCTTCCGGCGTCGCCTTCTCGGCGAGAATGACGAGATCCCCTTCGTTCTCCCGGTCCTCGTCGTCGACGACGAGGACCATTTTCCCTTGCTTCAGGTCGGCGACCGCTTCTTCAATCGTATTGAACCGAATCTCTTCCATGTTTGACGCCTCCCTCGATTAAAATCCGTATTCGCGCAGCTTCGCCTCGGTCAAACCTCCGGCGCCGCCGGTGCGGGAAGCGTCAGCCTCCCGCCGGCTTAAGAGATGATCGACGTATTTGCCCAGAATGTCGCACTCGACGTTGATCGAATCCCCCGGGTGCTTGGCTTGCAGCGCGGTCTCGCGCAGCGTGTGCGGGATGATCGAAACGCTCAGCGTTCCGGCCGCCTGGTCCGTGCCGATGACGGTCAGGCTGATGCCGTCCAAGGTGATCGAGCCTTGAGGCACGACGTGGCGGAGCAGCTCCGCCCGGTGCGGCCTTACGGTGAACACGACGGCGTTGGCGTCCTTCGTTCGGGAAACGATGACGGCCGTTCCGTCGACGTGCCCCTGGACGAGATGGCCTCCGAACCGGCCGCCCGCCTGCATGGCCCGCTCCAGATTGACGGCGTCTCCCGGCCTCAGCTCGCTCAGGTTCGTATGCCGGTACGTCTGCGGCATGACGTCCGCGGCGAACGAAGTGCCGTCAACCGCGACGACCGTCAAGCAGACGCCGTTAACGGAAATGCTGTCCCCCAGCTTCGCATCCTCCAGCACCTTGGACGCAGCGATCGTAAGGATCATCGCTTCGCCTCGGCTATATGCCCGGCGGAGGACGCCGACTTCTTCAATGAGCCCCGTGAACATCGGCTCTCCCTCCCGTTTCCATGGAAATGGTTGAAGCATCCGCTTCCTCCTCTCCTTTCGGGGGATACGCGGTGACGCACCAATCTTCCCCGAACCGTTCGATGCCGCCTACGCGCAGCCGGACCGCCTCGCCCATCGTCTCGGGACCTTGCAGGGAGAAAGCCGACGGCGCACCGTCACCCGCGATTTTAGCGGCGTAGAACAGCATGATTTTGTCGACGAGTCCCGCTTCGAGCAGCGCGCCGTTCAGGACGCCGCCGCCTTCGACGAGCACCGACCCGATCCCGCGTTCGCCAAGCGCGGCAAGCCCCGCCCGGAGATCGACGCGCGGACCGTCGCCGCAAGGAACGACCTCGGCCCCGTTCGCCCGCAGCGCCTCCGCCCGGGCAGGCTCTGCCCTCGATGTCGTCAGCACGATCGTCGGAGCCGCGCCGTTCAGGACACGAGCGTCCGTCGGCAAGCGCAGAGAGGAGTCGACGATGACGCGTGCGGGATGGAGGCCCGGCACCGACAGCCGGGTCGTCAGCTCCGGGTCGTCCGCAAGGACGGTCCCGACGCCGATCATGATCGCGTTGTGCCGATGCCGCAGCGTATGGACCGCCTCCCGGGCGGCCGGCCCCGTGATCCATCGACTGTGTCCGGTTCGCGTCGCGATTCGGCCGTCCAGCGTAACCGCCGTCTTCACCGTGACGAACGGCAAGCCGGTCGCGATAAATCGGTTGAACGACTCGTTGAGCGCCCTCGACGCTTCCCCCAGCAAGCCGACTTCGACCTCGATCCCGTGTGCCCGCAGCCGGGCGACACCGCGGCCGGAGACGAGCGGATTCGGGTCGGTCGTCGCGACGACGACGCGTGCGATCCCTTTCTCGATGAGCAGATCGCAGCAGGGCGGGGTTCGGCCGTGATGGCTGCACGGCTCCAGCGTGACATAGGCCGTCGCGCCGCGTGCCTCTTCGCCGGCCATGCGGACCGCGTGCACTTCGGCATGGGCTTCGCCCCGCCGCAGATGCGCGCCGATGCCGACGATTCGGCCATTTTTGACGAGCACGCAGCCGACCGTCGGATTGATGCCCGTCTGGCCGGCGGCGCCTTGAGCCGCATTCAGGGCCAGCCGCATGTAAAATTCGTCGTTCAGCAGTTCCATTCGGCTCGCCTCCCCTTTCCGGCCATTCACGATAAAAAACCCCGGGCGCCAAAGCTCCCCGGGGTTGATGCACAGCGTGAAACAGAACTATAGCGTACGTCCGACATGCTTCCGAGGCAAACGCAAGCCTAACCCTCGCCGCCGCCCGAAAACAAGGGCGGAACGCGGATGTCCGAGGCGACCGTCCCCCCCGGCAGGCCATTGGACCTGCAACGAAAGGGACGGCCAAGACGACGCGGCTCCGGATCGCCCATCCAATGTTCGTGAAAAAAAGAACATGCAGAATGGCCTATCGCCGTACCGCGCGGCATGCGCACCTATGGCTAGCACGAAAGACGCGGCTAGAGCCGCGCTGCGCTTCCTTCTCCCATCCAGACTGTCACTGTCGGTCCCGGATTCGCACCGGGTCCACCGCCTCGCTCTCCGGCAGGCCGGTAGCGCGAAGACGGGTCACGGACTGACGGCTGTTCCGCTTGCGGGCGGAATGCCGATCACCGCCGGTGGGGAATTGCACCCCGCCCCGAAGGTAAGCTGCTAGATTTCCTAACGTTCGGGCCGGGCGTTGTCGCCGACCTGAATCGTTGAGTGAAAGTTTACCACCGTAATATGAAAATTGCAAGCAAATTCAGACCCGCGCGCTCGGATTAGCTGTCCCGACTGTCCCGATCCGACGTCCGACAACCGTCATCCCGACGCGAGCCGGAAGAACGGCGAAACCGGCTAGGGCTTGGCCTCCTCCGCGAGTCCGCCTGCCCCTCCCCCAAACGGCAATAAACCTCCGTTCGCCGCCCGGAGGGCGGTCACGGAGGTCCTGAGAGGGCTTTCCCTGCTTGAAGCGTCGATTACGCTTGTTCGTTGACGACGATCTTCTCGAAACGGTCGCCGCCGCGCAGCTTGTCGACATGCTCCATCCCGGAAACGACTTTGCCGAATACGGTGTGCACGCCGTCCAGGTGAGGCTGCGGGGAGTATACGATGTAGAACTGGCTGCCGCCCGTGTTCGGACCGCGGTGGGCCATCGCCAGCGCGCCCCGTTCGTGCTTGTTGGGGTTGATCTCGCAGTCGATCTCGTAGCCCGGACCGCCGGAGCCGTTGCCGTTCGGGCAGCCGCCTTGGGCGACGAAGCCCGGGATGACGCGATGGAACGTCAGGTTGTCGTAGAAGCCGGTATTCGCCAGCTTCTCGAAGTTCGCCACCGTGTTCGGGGCGTCTTTGTCGAAGAGCTCGATGACGACTTCGTTGCCGTCCGCGAGTTTGATGGTCGCTTGTTTGCTCATTGGGTCCACTCCTTTTCCTTCGTCGGAACTCGTCTTATCATACTACATTTTCGCGCGAATGGAAAAGCCGCCCGGCTGCTTGTCCGGCCGGGCGGCCTTGATCGACGCGTGACGAAGCTTACTTGGCGACCGGCTGCTTGCGCAGGCGCTCGGGAATGACGTCGTTGCCGACGATGTTCTCGAACGACTCGCGGGCGACGACCAGGTCGGCCTGACCGTCCTTTACGAAGACTACGGCCGGGCGGCGAATGCGGTTGTAGTTGCTCGCCATCGCGTAGTTGTAGGCGCCCGTACAGAAGACGGCCAGCAGATCGCCTGTCTCGACCGGCGGCAGGTTCAGGTCCCAGATGAGCATGTCGCCGCTCTCGCAGCATTTGCCGGCGACGGAGACGATTTCCTTGGCGGCGTCGTTCGCGCGGTTGGCCAGCACGGCTTCGTACTTGGACTCGTAAAGCGCAGGGCGCGGGTTGTCGGTCATGCCGCCGTCGACGGCGATATACTTGCGCACGCCCGGAATGTCTTTGCTCGTCCCGATCGTGTACAGCGTCGTACCGGCGTCGCCGACGATGCTGCGGCCCGGCTCGACCCAAATTTCGGGCAGCGGGTATTCGGCCGCGGTGAACGACGAGATGATCGCGTCAGTGATTGCCTTTACGTAAGTACCGACGGGCAGCGGGGAGTCGCCTTCGACGTAGCGGATGCCGAAGCCTCCGCCCAGGTTGATGACCGTGAACGTCTTGTCCAGCTTTTCGCGGATCTCGATGGAGAAGGCGGCGACCTTTTCGACGGCCATACGAAAGCCTTCGACTTCGAAAATCTGCGAGCCGATATGGGAGTGGACGCCGAGCAGCTTGAGCTGCGGCTGCTTGATCGCTTCTTCGACGGCGCGGAAGGCGGTGCCGTTGCTGATGTCGAAGCCGAATTTCGAGTCTTGCTGGCCGGTCGAGATATAGTCGTGCGTATGGGCTTCGACGCCCGGCGTGACGCGGAGCAGGATATTCACCGTCTTGCCGTGTTCGGCGGCCAAGGCGTTCAGAAGGCTCAGCTCGACGAAGTTGTCGACGACAAAGCAGCCGATATTCGCGCGGAGCGCCATCTCGATCTCCTCGGGCGTCTTGTTGTTGCCGTGGAAGTGGATGCGCTCGGCTGGGAAGCCGGCTTGCAGCGCGGTGTAAAGCTCGCCGTCGGAGACGACGTCGAGGCTCATGCCCTCCTCTTCGGCGACGCGGCACATGGCCATGACGCAGAAGGCTTTGGACGCGTAGGCGACCTGGAATTTCAGCCCCGTGGCGCGGAAGGCATCCACGTATTCGCGCGCGCGCTGGCGCACAAGCGCTTCGTCGACGATATACAGCGGCGTTCCGAAATCGCGCGCCAGATCGGTGACGTCGCAACCGCCGATCTCAAGGTGATTTTTTTCGTTAATCCGACTGGTACCATGCAAATACATATACGATTCCCCTTTGGCAGGATTCGGATCGACACGAGCGGAAGCCCGGTCCCGGGATAAAATAGATTACCCTGAGTATAGCCGATATCGCCCGCCGGGGAAATGGAGGAATCGCCAAAACATTTGCATTATGCCGCCGGAGAGCCGTCATACCGGTTGTTTTCGGTTTTGCTTGGGGCGGTTCAGCGCCGGTCGCTTTTGGTTGCGCGGAAGCGGGCGGCGGAGGATGACGTTCACGAGCGCGGCTCCGTTAAACGGCAGCAATGGCCACATGTAAGGGGCGTTGTACGAGCGAACCATCACGAGTCCGACGAAAATCGCCGTCGCGCAGACGATGAAGCCCGGCATCTGGAACAGAGACACCGCCACCAGAAGAGCCAGCCTCACGATCCGGTTCGCGAGTCCCAGCTCGTAGCTCGGCGTGGCGAACATCCCGATCGCCGCCACCGCCATGTACAGAATGACTTCGTTAATGAACAGCCCGGTCTTGACGGCGATGTCCCCGATCAGGATGGCGGAGACGAGCGACATCGCCGTGACGAGCGGGGAAGGCGTATGCACGGCAGCGAGCCGCATGAGGTCGACCCCGACTTCCACGAGAAGAAACTGCAGGATCAGCGGCAGATCCCCCGTCTTTTCCGCACCGAGGAACCAAAGCCAGTGCGGTCGCAGATGGGGCGTCTGGGCGTACATGTACCAGAGCGGCAGCAAAAACATCGAGGCAAGGATCCCGAAATACCGGACCCAACGCAAATAGGTGCCGATGAACGGGCTTTGCCGGTTTTCCTCTGCGTGCTGCACGAGGTCGAAGTAGGTGGTCGGCAGCAAGATGACGCTCGGGGACGTGTCCACGATTACGGTCACGCTGCCGTCCAGCAGATGCGCCGAAACGACGTCCGGCCGCTCCGAGTAGCGCACGAGGGGAAACGGATTCCAGTCGGCCTTGACCGTCATCTCCTCGAGCTGTTTGTCGCCGAGCGGGATGCCGTCGATTTTGACGGCTTTGATCTTGTCCCGCACGGACTCCACCAGCTCCTGGTCGGCGATATCGTTCAGATAGGCGATGGCGACGTCGGTCCTCGTCCGGTCTCCGACCTTCAAAATCTCGAATCGCAGGTTCGCGTCGCGCAGCCGGCGGCGGATAAGCCCCACGTTCGTGAGGATGTTTTCGGTAAAGCCGTCTTTGCTGCCCCGGACGACTTTCTCCAGCGCGGGTTCCTCCGGGGTGCGTCCCGGATATTCCTTGGCGTCGAACAGCAGCACGCCGGGTTCGCCGTCTACGTAGAACGCCGCGTTCCCCATCAGCACGTCGTTGATCATCTCGTCGAACGAATCGCTGCGGCGGATTTGCGCCATCGGGATATAGTGCGTGAAGAAGCTTTCCAGCGCGTTCCGGTCGAGATTGCCCGGCTCGAGGAAGGACAGCCGCTTCAGCATCTCCGTCAGCGCCGCGTCCTTCACCAGGCAGGAGAGCGTGAGCAGCGCCGTTTTGCGTTCTCCGAACGTCATTTGACGAACCTGAACGTCGAAGTTCGTTTCGAGGCCGAGACGGTCGCGCAGCTGGTCGAGCCAATCCTCCAGCCGGGGGGCGATCTTGTCGTCCGCTTTTCGGTCTGCGTCTTTCGGCCCTCGCTTAACGCCGGTTTCTTCTTCGCCGCCCGCTTGCCCGGCGCCGGACGAATGGCGAGCCCCGCCGCGCTTAACGGCCTTGCCCCCGATTTCCGAATGGTCCTCGCGCGAAGACGGATCCGGAGGAGGCGCCTTCGGCTCCGTCAAGTCCATGCTTCCGTGTTCGGTCGTGTTCATGCGGCATTCCTCCTGTCATTTCGGTTGAAGCAAGAGCCAATCGACGAGCGAGCCGACGACTTTGCCGAGCACCATGGCGATGAGCAGCGCGAACAGATACGGGCTCAGCCGCAGCCGCTTGGCCACAATGGGGATGACGTTCAGCACTTCGGTCAGCGCGGCGGCAAACATCCCGACAAAGACGCCCTGGAACAACGAAGGAATGACGAGCCATCCAGCCTGCATCGAGACGATCCATCCGAACAGGTCGGCGCAGCTCCAATACAGGACGCCGCAGAGCAAGGCCGACTCGAAGATGACCGAACGACGATACGCTCGCGTCAGCTGTACGAGCCGCGGGACGAGGTCGAGCACGATGAGCAGCGCGACGAACGCGCTGCCGACCGAGAATCCTCCCGCCAGCCCTGCCATCACCACGCAGGCGCCGCCGAGCAGTTCAATCACGTTCCGCTCCCTCCGGCTCTCCGATCTTTTTGCGGTATTCCTCCGTGATCACGTAGTGGTTCACGTTTTCCTGGTACATGAACATCTCCACCTCGAGCGGGTTCGGCTCGTCGTTGAGCCGTTTCCGGAACACCCGGTTGAAGAACAGCAGCATGCCGATCCCCAGCCCCAGCGAATACGGGATTTCGAACAGCCAGGGGTGCCGCTCTGTGCGTCCGGTCAGCAATTCCACGATGCGGCGCTGTACCTCCGGCATGTTGACATCGGCGTGAAAGTTCAGGATCGCCATCCCCGAACCGAAAAACAGCAGCAGCCATGCCGCGACCAGCAATGCCCAACGCGGCTTGATGCGCTTCGCCTTGGACACCTCCAGCAAAACGTGCGGCTCGCCGAACGTTTCGATCGTCGCCCACGGTGCCGCTTCTCGGATGCGGCGGATGACCTGCAGCATGTCCACCAAGAGCAGATTGCCGTCGGACGGGCGGATTTGCCGCAACGGCAGCTGCGCCAGCTTGCGCGCCAGCATTGGCTCCGTCACGAGCGCGGCGATATCGCCGAGGCGCACCTCTGCCGCCGGTTCCACGACGACGCGCCGATGAAGGCGAACGTACACGACGTCCGTTGATTCCATCCGCTTCACCTCCAGGCGAACGTTTCCTGTAGTATGGGACAAACGGGCGGTCCGTACTCGCTTGCGGCGCCCGGTTGGAAATCCGGCCGCTATCTTCGCGTATCTCCGCAAACGAAACAAACGCCCGCGGCCGCAGCCCGTCCGCTCCAAGGGAGCGGGGGCTTGCGGCCGCAGGCGCGAACGCGAACCGCGTCGGTGAGCCTGGGACTCACTGCGCGATCTGGTCTTTGATGTTTTGCAGAATCTTCTTCTCCAGACGGCTGACCTGCACCTGCGAGATGCCGAGGCGGCTGGCCACCTCCGACTGCGTCTGATCCCGGAAGTACCGGAGATACACGATCAGCCGCTCCCGGTCGGACAATCCCTGAATCGCTTGCGTGAGCGCCAGCTTGTCGAACCACTTCTCCTGCGAATCGTCGGCGATCTGGTCCATCAGCGTGATCGGGTCGCCGTCGTTCTCGAACACCGTCTCGTGGATCGAGGTCGGCGGCTTGTTCGCCTCCTGGGCGAATACGATTTCTTCGGGCGTCGCTCCGACCTCTTCCGCGACCTCGCCGATCGTCGGCTGACGACCGAGGCGCTTGGAGAGCTCATCCTTCACCTTGCGCACACGGTTGGCCATCTCTTTCAGCGAACGGCTGACCTTGAGCGTGCCGTCGTCGCGCAGAAATCTTTGAATCTCGCCGATGATCATCGGCACCGCGTACGTGGAAAACTTGACTTCATAGGACAGATCAAACTTGTCGACGGACTTGAGCAAGCCGATGCACCCGATCTGGAACAGATCCTCGGCGTCGTAGCCGCGATTCGCAAACCGCTGGACCACCGACCAGACCAGGCGGATGTTGCTCGAGACGAGCGTATCCCGCGCGGTGCTGTCGCCCGATTGGCTAAGCGCGATCAGCCGCTTGACCTCCGCGTCGTCCAGATACCCCGGCGGCGACGATCGCTTCCATTCGATTTCCATGCCCCCAACCCCTGCCGCGGTATTAGTTGAACAATGCCTTTTTGGATTCGATCCGCTTCTTCATGCGAAGCCGGGTACCTTCGTTCGGAACGCTCGTCACGTCAAACTCGTCCATGAAGTTTTCCATGATCGTAAAGCCCATCCCGGAGCGCTCCAGCTCCGGCCGGGAGGTGAACAGCGGCTGGCGCGCCAGATCCAGATCCTCGATGCCTCTGCCTTCGTCCTGGATCGAGATCGACACCGTGTCTCCCGCGATCTCGGCTTCGAGATGGACGACGCCGTCCTCGCGATTCTCGTAACCGTGGATGATCGCGTTCGTGACCGCTTCGGAGACGACCGTCTTGATGTCGTTCAACTGCTCCATCGTCGGATCAAGCTGGGAGACGAAGGCGGCGACAGCCACCCGTGCGAACGCCTCGTTTTCGGACAGGCTGGCGAACGACAGCCTCATGAAGTTGCCTCGGCTCATGATACGACCTCCAGACCGGCTAGCGCCGAACGTTCCGTGTCATAGAAAGAGAGAATCTTGTACAGGCCCGACAGCTCGAAGAGGCGCTTCACGCTTGCGTGCGCGTCGCACACGACCATTTTGCCGCCGCGGCTCTTGACCAGCTTGTACCGGCCGAGAACGACGCCAAGCCCCGAACTGTCCATGAATTGCAGTTCTTTGAGGCTCAGCACGACATGATCGCAGCGGCCTCTCAGGATCGCGTCTTCCATCTTAAAACGGACGATATCCGCAGTGTGGTGGTCCAGTTCTCCCTTCAAGCGTACAACGAGCACGTTGCGGTGCTGCTCCAGTTCCACTTGCAATCCCATGCCGCTTTCCCTCCAGTGCGAGCTCATTTTGTGGTAGAACATTCAATTCTACGAGCTCGCAAATCATTCCTGCCCCCCGACAAAACTAGAAGCTAGCCCTGTCCTCACGACAAAATACGGCAAAGAGGCGGCGACGAAAACCCCGTCGAACCGCCTTGCTTCGGCCGAATCAGTCAGCGAGGAACAGCTTGCTGGTCGAACGTTTGAACAGCTTCCAGTAGCCGGCGCGATCCACGTGGGACGGCGCTTCGATCGGAAATTCCGTCAACAGCTCATTGCCCTTGTAAACGGTCAGCTTGCCGACCGGCTGTCCGGCCTTGACCGGCGCGGTCACCTTGTCGTACAGCTTCAGCTCGTGGCGGATGTTCTTGCCGGCCTCGCCTTTGCGGACGAGGACGCTGTACGGATGCTTGGCCACGATCGGGAGCTTTTCGGCCGCGCCCTTGGACACCTTCAGCGTGCCGATCGTGTCGCCGGTCTTGTAGATCGACACGTTCGTGAATTGGGCGAACGCGTAGTCGAACAGCTTCGACACTTCGGCGTTGCGCGTCTTCGTGTTCGGCTCGCCCATGACGACGGCGATGACCCGCAGGTTGTCGCGCCGCGCGGTCGCCGACAGGCAGAACTTCGCTTCGCTGGTGAAGCCGGTCTTGAGGCCGTCGGCGCCCTGGTAGAAGCGCACGAGCTTGTTCGTGTTCACGAGCCAAAACGGCTTCGGCGTGTCCTTGCGCAGGTAGTCCTGATAAGCGCCGGTGTACTTGGTGATCTCCGGGTGCTTCAGCAGCTCCCGGGACATGACGGCGATGTCGTGGGCGGACGAGACGTGGCCTGCGACCGGAAGGCCGTTGCAGTTGAAGAACTTCGTGTCCTTCATGCCGAGCTCGGCCCCGCGCTGGTTCATCAGCCTGACGAATTCCGCCTCGCTGCCGGCCAGCTTCTCCGCGAGCGCGACCGAAGCGTCGTTGCCGGACGCCATCGCGACGCCCTTCAGCAAGTCATGGACGGTCATCTCCTCGCCCGGCTCCAGGAAGATCTGCGAACCGCCCATCGAAGCGGCGTATTCGCTCGTCTGCACCTTGTCGTCCAGCTTGAGGCGGCCGTCGGCGATCGCTTCCATGACGAGCAGCATCGTCATGATTTTCGTAATGCTGGCTGGCGGCAGCGCCGAGTGGCTGTTTTTCTCATAGATGACCGTGCCGCTGTCGGCATCGATCAAGATCGCGGAGCGGGCGTTCGCGGCCATGTCGGTCTGCGGTCCGGCGGCTTTGCCTCCAGCCCCCTCCTGCGCCCAGACGGCCGAGAACGGCAGCATCAGCGCGGCCGCGCACGCCGCCGCCGTCAATCCGCGGACCAAGCGGCTTCGATAGTGGTTCAAGCTCGGGTTCCCTCCTGCTGGCCTAAGCGAGGCCTGATGTCGTCATCTTCGCTACAGTCTGCCCTACGCCGCAGGAAAATATTCCAAGCCGCCGGGAAAGCGGCTAGCACTCGGCGCGGTTGGGGAAGCGGCTGTTTTTCGGCACCGTGCGCCTTTTCCGCACAACTCCGCCGTACCACACCTTATTTACGTTAGTTACTCGGTTTCTCCGCATAACTCCCCGCAGCGTCGGTACTTCGGCTTTGAGTTACTCGGTTTTTCCGCACATCTCCCCCGTCCCACGCCTCATTTATGCGAGTTATTCGGTTTTTCCGCATAACTCCGTGCAGCGTCCGTACTTCGGCTTTGAGTTACTCGATTTTTCCGCACATCTCCCTCGTCCCGCGCCTCATTTATGCGAGTTATTCGGTTATTCCGCATAACTCCGTGCAGCGTCGGTACTTTGGCTTTGAGTTACTCGGTTTTTCCGCACATCTCCCTCTTCCCAGGCCACTTTTACGCGAGTTACTCGGTTTTTCCGCACATCTCCCACCGTCCCGCGCCTCATTTCCGCGAGTTATTCGGTTTTTCCGCATAACTCCGGATAACTCCGTGCAGCGTCGGTACTTTGTCTTTGAGTTACTCGGTTTTTCCGCACATCTCCCACCGTCCCGCGCCTCATTTCCGCGAGTTATTCGGTTTTTCCGCATAACTCCGTGCAGCGTCCGTACTTTGGCTTTGAGTTATTCGGATTTTCCGCACATCTCCTCCGTCCCACGCCTCATTTACGCGAGTTATTCGGTTTTTCCGCATAACATTGAGCGCTGCCGGTACTTTGGTAGTGAGTTACTCGGGAGTTGATCCGCTTTTGTTATCACTTTCACTTCGCACCTTGCCCCCATCCCAATCGTCTATTTTCCGTTTAAGAGGTGAACAGCCTTCTCTGTAATTCGAAACGCGTGGCACCTCTTGGCTCCCCCACCCCACGGTTCTATGAATGCCTTGGCCTCCAAAGCTCGAAGAACACTTCTGGAAGCTTCATGCTGCAACTGCAGCCACTCCTTCACGTCGGCGATTTGAAAACAGTCCCGATGAAACAACGCCATTCTGAGCACTTCTCGTTCGTAAACGGGAAGACGGCTTAGGCCCATACCCGACACATGACCGACTCGGCCGACGAGCTCATAAAGGTTCCGCTGGCAAAACTCTGCTTTCTTCTCTAGCTCGTCCCGGCTGTAAGGAAAATAAATCAACCCCAGCGTGGCGACCGATCTCGCTCGCGCGCGTTCGAAGGCAAACCGATCTCTCGTGATTTTTTCCGCATGCGTGACAAAGTGCTCCTCCTCGAACACCGTCCTCAACTTCGGATGGAAGATGTCCCCATACAATCGGACGCCGGAGAGGCTCATCATCTCGTATTCCAAAAACAAGCCGTCGAACGTTCCGAATACCGGCAGGATGACCGTCTCCAGAAGCTTTCTCGTTCCCGTCAAATCCCGCTGCAGCATCTCCAACCGTTGTCCGCTGGCCGACCGCACCTGCTGCTCCCAAAAAGCTTCGAATTCCTTTTCAAACTTGCTACACGCCTCCCTTGATCCCCAAAATAAAAACGCCGCCATCCCCGGACTTCGGAGAATGGCGGCGTGTGCTTCACGCGCGGACTGCTGATATGCTTAAAACCATTATACGCGACCGCGACTTAGCAGAAAAGGGCCGCTATTCAGCCCCCACGATCCCGTGCAGCAGCGGCTGCGGCGCTGGACGCCCTGAGGCCAGCCGGTAGGCCGCCAGCACCGACTCGGCGGACTCCTGCGCCTTGGCGTCGTCTGCGCGGGCGTAGAGGACGGCGAGCGTGTCGCCCGCCTCCACGGCGTCGCCGAGCTTGGCGACCAGCTCGAGGCCGACCGCGTAGTCGATCGCGTCGTCCTTCTCGGCGCGCCCCGCGCCGAGAAGCATCGCCGCGAGCCCGATCCGCTCGGCGTCGATCGCAGCGACAAAGCCGGCGCCGGCGGCCCGCACCGGAATGCGCAGCTCCGCCTGCGGCAGCAGCGCCGGATCGTGCGCGACCGCGGGATCGCCGCCTTGCGCGGCGAGCAGGTCGGCGAACTTGCGCAGCGCCGCGCCGGAAGCGATCGCCTCCTCAAGCCGCGCACGCGCCGCCTCGGCGCTCTCCGCCCGGCCGCCGAGCACGAGCATATGGCTCCCCAGCACGAGGCACAGCTCGCGCAGGTCGTCCGGCCCTTCGCCGCGAAGCACCTCGATCGCTTCGCGCACCTCGAGCGCATTGCCGACGGTTCGGCCGAGCGGCTGATCCATGTCGCTGATGACCGCGACCGTCCGCCTGCCGACCTGCGAACCGATGGCGACCATCGCTTCGGCCAGCGTCTTGGCCTCTTCTGCGGTCTTCATGAAGGCGCCGCTGCCGAATTTGACGTCGAGCAGGATGGCATCCGCGCCGGCGGCGATCTTCTTGCTCATGACGGAGCTGGCGATCAGCGGCACCGACTCGACCGTCCCGGTCACGTCGCGAAGCGCGTACAGCTTTTTGTCGGCTGGAGCGATGTTGCCGCTCTGCCCGATGACCGCCACGCCGATCTCGTTGACTTGCTTGAAAAACGCTTCGCGCCCCAGCTCGGTATGAAAGCCCGCGATCGACTCGAGCTTGTCCACCGTCCCGCCGGTGTGGCCGAGCCCCCGTCCGCTCATCTTGGCGACGGGGACGCCGCAGGCGGCGACGAGCGGTGCGACGATCAGCGTCGTCTTGTCGCCGACGCCGCCGGTGCTGTGCTTGTCGACCTTGATCCCGGCGATCTCGGACAGATCGACCGTATCGCCCGACTCGGCCATCGCCATCGTCAGCGCCGCCGTCTCGCGGTCGGTCATGCCGACGAAGCAAACGGCCATCGCCCAGGCGGCCATCTGATAATCCGGAACTGCGCCGTTGACGAGCCCGTCGATCACGAACCGGATCTCCCGCTCCTCGAGCTCTCCGCCGTGCCTTTTCTTGCGGATCAAATCCACCATGCGCATGGGTTAAACCTCCGATTCCGATTCCATTTTCGCTATTGATGCTCGCTTTGCACGATTTGCGTTTGTTATGCGTTCGGTTTCCTGCCGCCCAATTCCCCAAACGAGATCGCCGGCGCCCGCCCTCTACCGACGTCGCATCAACCTGATGCGACTCCAAGTACGAACGTCGCCGGTCTTTACAGCTTCGGCAGCAGCGCCGTCACGAGCTGCAGAAACCGCTGCTTCACACGCTCGGTCGTCTCCATTACTTCTTCGTGGGACAGCGGTTGGTCCAGGATGCCCGCGGCCATATTGCTGATGCACGAGATGCCCAGCACCTCGATTCCGGCGTGGCGCGCCACAAGCACCTCCGAGACGGTCGACATGCCTACCGCGTCCGCGCCGATGACCCGCAGCATGCGAATCTCGGCCGGCGTCTCGTAGTTGGGGCCGAGCAAGCCCGCGTAGACCCCTTCCTGTACCGGAATGCCGAGCTCCGCCGCCGTATCCTTGGCGATCGTCCGGAGACGGCGCGCGTACGCGTCCGACATGTCGGGGAAACGCACGCCCAAGGCGTTGTCGTTCGGCCCGACGAGCGGATTGCGTCCGGTGAGGTTCAGATGGTCGGAGATGATCATCAGATCGCCCGGCCGGTAATCGAGGTTCACGCCGCCGGCCGCGTTGGTGACGAACAGCGTCCGGATGCCGAGCTGCTTCATGACGCGAACGGGCAGCGCGGTGCGCTCAGGCTCGTACCCTTCGTACATGTGGAACCGCCCCCGCATCAAGGCGACGTCCCGGCCCTGCAGACGGCCCAGAACGAGCTCTCCCGCGTGGCCTTCGACCGTCGAAACGGGGAAATGAGGAATGTCCGCATACGAAATCGTCACCGCGTTTTCCAGATCGTCCCCGAGCACCCCGAGGCCCGATCCGAGGATCATGCCGATCTCGGGACGGACGTCGGTCTTGCTCGCGATATAGTCGGCCGCTTCTTCGATGACGGCTTTGGATTGGTAGATCATCTTATCCTCTCCCTGTCTTATTTCAATAAACCGAGCATCGATTCGCCATGGGCGGGCTTCGACGCTTCCAACCGTTCCGCGATCGTCGCGGCGACATCCGCAAAGGTGCCGCGCACGCCCAGACCGCCCGGCGACCGGAGGCCGGGTCCGGCGACGAGCAGCGGCACGTACTCCCGCGTATGGTCCGTTCCGGCATGCGTCGGATCGTTGCCGTGATCGGCGGTGACGATAAGCAGGTCGTCCGGCCGGAGCCGCTCCAGCAGCGCCGGTACGGCGCGGTCGAATTCCTCCAGCGCGCGGGCATATCCGACCGGATCGCGGCGGTGGCCGTAAAGCGAATCGAAGTCGACGAGGTTCGTGAACACGAGCCCGCCGAAGTCTCGCTCCATCTCCCGGAGCGTGGCCGCGATCCCGTCCGCGTTGCTCTTTGTCGGAATGGCCTTGGTGATGCCCTCGCCGCTGAAAATGTCGTTGATCTTGCCTACGGCCACGACCTCGCTGCCCGCGCGCTTCAGCGCGTTGAGCACGGTCGGCTGCGGGGGCTTCACGGCGTAGTCGTGGCGGTTCGGCGTCCGCGCGAAGGCGCCGGGATTGCCGACGTATGGGCGCGCGATGACGCGCCCGACCGAAAACGCCTCCTGCATCGTCAGCCGGCGCGCAATGCGGCAGGCCTGGTACAGCTCTTCGAGCGGAATGACGTCCTCGTGCGCCGCGATTTGAAATACGCTGTCGGCGGACGTATAGACGATCCACGCGCCGCTGCGCATCTGCTCTTCGCCGAGCTCGTCCAATATTTCGGTGCCTGAAGCGGCTTTGTTGCCGATGACGGACCGGCCCGTCTCCGCCTCGAAGGCCGAAAGGAGCGCGTCCGGGAACCCGGCCGGAAACGTCCGGAAGGGCGTGTCGATCTTCAGTCCCATGAGCTCCCAATGTCCCGTCATCGTATCTTTGCCCACCGACGCTTCGGCCATTTTGCCGTAGTAAGCGCCAGGTGAAGCTTCGGGCTGCCAGTCGCCGATCGGGGCAATATTCGCGAGTCCCAGCTTGCGCAGGTTCGGCAGATCGAAATCCGGGACGCTCCCGGCGATATGACCGAGCGTATGGGCGCCCGCGTCTCCGTAAGCGTCGGCGTCGGGCAGCTCCCCGATGCCGACGCTGTCAAGCACAATGGTGATGATGCGGCCTTTCGGCATAAACGGTCCTCCTCGGTTAGCGGTCCCCGGTCGGCGATGGCCGCCGGGATCGCGGGTGGGCTTGCGCGTAGACATCTTTCAGCCTCGGCTTCGCCATCGGCTGATAGACCATCGTGGCGGACAAATCCGCATGGCCCATCATTTCCTGGACGGACCGCGGATCCGCGCCGCCTTCCAGCAGGTGAACGGCAAACGAATGGCGCAGCGTATGCGGCGTCACTTCCGCCGCGATGCCGGCGGCTTGCGCATGCTTTTTTAACAGTTTCCAACAGCCCTGTCGCGTCATCCGCCGGCCGAGATGGTTCACGAAGAGCGCGTCCGGATCCGGCTTGTCCGCAAGCAGCGCCGGACGCGCCTCTTCTTCGTATTTTATCATCCATTCGCCGCACAAGGAACCGATCGGAATGAGCCGCTCCTTGCCGGCGGCGCCGCGGCAAGCGACGATGCCGAGCGCCGTCCTCACGTCGGTCCGGTCCAGCGAGACGAGCTCGCTCACGCGCATTCCCGTCGCGTACAGCAGCTCCAGCATGGCGCGGTCCCGGACGCCGGCCGGTGTCCCTGTATCGGGGGCTTCAAGCAGCCGTTCCACGTCCGCGAGCGGCATTGCCTGCGGCGGCTGGCGCTCGAGCCGCGGCGCTTCGAGCGTCAGCGCGGGATTGGCGCCCGCCTCTCCGGCCGCCTGCAAATATTGGAACCAGGCGCGGATCGAGACGATGCGGCGGGAGATCGTCGCGGGCGAACGGCCCAGCTTGCGCAGCTGCTGCGCGTATGCGCTCAGATGATAGGGGCGCACCCCGTCCGGCTGCGCGACCCCTTGGTCCGCCAGCCAATTCGCCAGATCCGCCAGATCGCGGCGATAGCCGTCCAGCGTGTGCGGAGATAGCCGCTTGGCTTCTCCGAGATGGGCGATAAACCGCCCGATCGCTTCGTTCATGTCTCGCGTTTCCTTTCAAGCTTGCTTGGGCCTGTCCGTCTTCCTGCGGCAGGCGCGGCGGGCGCCGAAACGCCCGCCGTAATGATTTCCACGCCGACTGCCCCATCTCCTCCCGGGACGATCACTCGCCGAGCCAATAAAAGAGCTTCAGCCGATCCCCCGGCGAGACGGATCGCGCGTCCGGGTCGCCGGCCTGAAACACTTTCGCGGCTCTGCCCTCCGGCACGCGATACGGATCGATCGGCGTCAGGACGGACTGCATCCAGCCATACAGATGGTGGACCAGCACCGTCAGCACGATAAAGAGCAGGGTGAACTGCAGGCGCTCCCACCATTTGTTGGGCGGTTGTTCGTTCATGGGCGCTCCCCTCCGGTCTTGTCCTTCATAACCACCGTATGTCCGGGGATGAGCGTTCATGCCAGGCCGCTATTCTCGCCGCGCGCCTCTCGCCTCGCCCAAACGAAACCAACCGCCTCCGAAACGTACGGAGACGGTTGGCGCGAAGGTGCTTTAGCAAGCGGGCAGACCCTGACTTAAAGCAGCGCCTCGATGCGGGAGGACAAGGACGCCGGGTCGACGGTCGATTCGAATCGTCCGACGACGCGTCCTTCGCGGTCCACGAGAAATTTCGTGAAGTTCCACTTGATGCCGTCGCCTTCGTAGTACTCAGGCAGCTTTTCCTGCAGAAACGCCTGCATTTTTGCGCCTCCCGGCGTCTGCGTATCGAAGCCCTCGAACGGCGCCTGGTCCGTCAAATAGTGGAAAAGCGGAGCCGCTTCGGGACCGCGGACGAGCGTCTTCTCGAACAGCGGAAACGTAACGCCGTAGTTCAGCTTGCAAAACGCCTCCACCTCGGCATCGCTGCCCGGCTCCTGACCGCCGAATTGATCGCACGGAAAGCCTAAAATCTCGAGCCCTTGGTCGCGATATTGCTGATAAAGCGCTTCGAGCCCTTCGTATTGGGGCGTAAAGCCGCATTTGCTTGCGGTGTTCACGATGACGAGCACTTTGCCGCGATACGCGGACAGACTGACGGGTTCACCCTTGATGGATCGCGCGGAATAATCGTAAACGGACATGGTTAGACTCCTCCTTTTAATGGGGACTGGCGGGCGTTTGCTCCGCCGGATGGATCGATCGGATCAGCTCTGTCATCTTCTCGCGGATTTCAACCAGCTCGCCGGTCGGCAAGCCGGTTCGGCAAAATACCTTTTCGGGAACGTCGAACGCCTTCTCCTTCAGCGCCCGGCCCGCTTCCGTCACTTCGATCAGCAGCTGGCGTTCGTCGCTGCGATCGCGGGCGCGCAGGACGTAGCCAAGCGACTCGAGCTTCTTGAGCAGCGGCGTGAGCGTCCCGGAATCCAGATACAGCCGTTCGCCGAGCTCCTTGACGGTCACGCGGTCCCGCTCCCAGAGCGCCAGCATCGCAATGTACTGGGTGTAGGTAAGCCCAAGCTCTTTGAGGACGGGATGGTAAAGCTTCGTAATCTCCCGGGCGCAAGCGTAGATGGCAAAGCAGATCTGGTTTTCCAGCTTCAGCGCCTCGTCTCTCTCCATCGATCGCCCTCCTTTCCGCCGCAACCATTAAATTGTGTACAATTGAATCAAGGGCAATTCTATACAACCGCCGACCTCAAGTCAAGCGCTTGACGCCATCTTTTTAATTGCATACAATCGAATTGAGCGCAATCGAAGGGGAGGATCGGTCATGTCCATCTACGATATCGAAGTTACCACCATCCGCGGAGACCGGCACAAGCTGTCCGACTATGCGGGCAAGGTGCTTCTCATCGTCAACACGGCGACGAAATGCGGCTTCGCCCCGCAATTTAAAGGCCTGCAAAAGCTATACGACGAATACGGCGAACGGGGATTTACGGTGTTAGGCTTCCCCAGCAACCAATTCGCGAACCAGGAGCCCGGCAACGACGCGGAAATTGCCGAGGCGTGCGAGCTCAACCACGGCGTCTCGTTCCCTCTGCACGCGAAGATCGACGTGAACGGTCCCGAGGCGCATCCTCTCTTTCGGCGGCTGACCAAAGACGCGCCCGGCTTCCTCGGCTCCAAGCGCATCAAGTGGAACTTCACCAAGTTTCTCGTCGACCGCCAGGGCCGCGTCGTCAAACGTTTCGCCCCTACCGTAACGCCGGAAAAAATCGAGAGCCGCATCCGCGCGCTGCTCTGACTCGTCGAAACCGACGGGCGCAGTTGCGCCAAGCGCAAAAAGAAGGATGCCGCCCCGGCCGTACGGCTCGGAGCGGCATCCTTCTTTAACGGTCATTTATGTGACGGAGGAGGACGCAGACGGGTCTTGCACATTGGCGGCCTCCGCCTTGGCTTTGCACTTGGCGCAGATGCCTTGGAAGTCGAGTCGGTGATCGAGCACCGTAAATCCGTACTCCCGCTCCAGGCGCTCTTCCAGCGGAACCAGCCAGTCCTCCATGATCTCGGACATGGTGCCGCACTGGACGCAAATCAGGTGATGATGGTGATGCTTGTTCGTATCCGTCCGCAGATCGTATCGGGCTACCCCATCGCCGAAGTTCAGCTTCTCGACGATGTGCATCTCGCTCAGCAGCTCCAAAGTGCGGTATACGGTCGCGAGCCCAATCTCGGGCGCGATGTCCTTCACGAGCATGAAGACGTCTTCCGCGCTCAAGTGGTCTTCCTCGTTCTCGAGGAGCACCCGGACCGTCGCTTCACGCTGCGGGGTCAGCTTGTAGCCCTGCGACTGCAATTGCTGTTTCACTTTCTCAATGCGGGCTTCCATAGTCTCCCCCCTCCGGCCGAACGGCGCACTTGATTTTATTATAGGGGGAGGGCCTTTAGGAAGTCAAACCTTGTCGGCCGGACTTGCTAGAATCTAGCAAATATCGCCGTCCACTCGGCTTGGGCGGCGATGCCGGACACCCGCTCCAGCAGCAGCGGCGAGACGTAAGCTTCGAAAAGCGCGGCGACCGCCAGCACGACGAGCATGGCGGCGGCGGACGACGTATGTGCGACGAAAGGAGGCATGAGCCGTCCCTTTTGCCGGAACAGCCGCTCCCGGGCGATAAAGGAAGCGAACCGCGCCGCGGACACGCTCGCCATCATCAAAGCGGGCACGACGAGCAAATTTTGCGGGGCTACGGCTGCCAGCGCTACGAGGACGCCCTTCCAGGCCAAATGGCGGACGATGAGTCCGACGGCGAATCCGAGCAGCACGCCCTTCAAAAAATCGAGCACGAGGACAAGGGGCAGCCCGATCACCGACAGTCCGAGCAGCCAGATCAAGGCGAGCCACTTGGCGTAAAGAAAGAAGCTGTCCCGGAACGCTTCCCCCGGCAGAAGCTTGTCCGGCTGTCCGGCGCTCGCGAGGTACTTTCCGAGATTGCTCGCCAAATCCTGCTGCTGCTCCAGCGTCAGGGCGTTCACGAGCAGCGCGCCGAAAATCGCCCCGACGACCAGCAGCACGCCGACGAATACGTATAGATTCAGATTGTCCCGGGCTCCCAGGTTCCAAGGGCGAGCGTTCACGGCCGTCCCTCCTTGTCCGCATGGCATGCGCGCCCATTCGACTCGAATGGGACTTGCCTATGTGTATGCGGATCAAGTCTTCCGTATTCTTCCCGCTTGATCGGTTGACGCTATACGCCCGGATTCGTTTCGATACGCCCGTACGCGCCGCCGCTCCCCGCCGAGAACAGCAGCCGTCCCTCCCGGGCGGCGACGATCGCGTCCGCGAGCTTTTCGCCCGCCGTGCTCGCGATCGCGTCCCGGCTTAATCGATGAAGGATCTCCATCTCGGTGCCCAGCTCTCCGAGCATCCGCTCGCGCATGCGAGGACCGATGCCCGGAAAGAAGGACAGCGGCACCTGATGCCGGTAGGGAGGGCGATGCGGCGGCCAGAACGGCTTCTCGCGGTCCGCCAGCTGCGCCACCCGCCCCGCCACGCCTCGCACGAGGCGCTCGCTGCCGCAGCCCGGGCACGCGGCGGCGTCCTCGGCGTCGGGGGGCAGCGCGCGGCGGCACGACGAACAGTAGGTTGTATGGTATTTGCCGAGCTTCGGATGCAATCCCAGGTTCGCCGCCACTCTCCGCCCGCCTTCACCCCGCAGAGCCTTCGCCAGCTCGGCGAACGTCGGCTCGGCGAGCAGCAGCTCGTTGCACTCCCTGCCGATCATCCCTGCCGAATGCGCGTCCGAATTCGTCAAAAACGCATAGTGGTCCAGTTCGGACAGATGGCCCGCCATCGCGCTGTCCGCGCTCAGACCGAGCTCGATCGCGGCGATGCCGTCCGGGTCGAGCCGCTCGGACAAACGGTCGGCCGAGCAACCGAGCAGCCCGCGATGGGGCGTGAAGACGTGGGCGGGAATCAGCAGTCCGCCCCGGCCGAGCAGCTCGTCCTGCAGCTCACGCGCCGTCGCCCGGATTCGCTGCGAGCTGAGATTGACGTTTTTCATCCGCGGACGCATCCAGGCCGTCCATTCCCGCATCGCGGCGAGCGTCGGGAGAAATGCGAGCAAATGGAACGGCCCGCCGCCCGGCTCCCGCACTTCGATCTCGCCGCCGGGCAAGATGACGGTCCGCCGATAGCGGATGCCGCCGTCCGGCTCCTCCGTCATTTCGCCCGTGTCGAGCAGCCGGTCGATGTCGGTCTGCACGGCGGGAGAATGGCAATCGATGACGCCGACCAGCGCGATCCCCTTGCGCGCGGAAGCCTCCTCGGCGATCGCCTGGAACGTCAATTGCCGACTGGCGCTGATCTTGACGGGCTCGCCCGCTCCGCTGCTGCCGATATGGACGTGCAGATCCGCAAAGATCGGCCGCAGCGCGGGCTCCCGTTTATCGGCGCTCATCGGCCTGCCGAAACTCGCGCCACAGATGGACGGCCAGCAGCGTCTTGGCGTCGAAGATGCGTCCCTCGCGGATGTATTCATCCGCCTGCTCCGGCGTGATCGCCTCACAGGTCAGGAACTCCTCCTCGTCGAGATGCTCTTCGCCTTGCTCCAGATCGTCCGCGAAATAGAGATGGATAAGTTCCTCGGCGAACCCGGGAGACGTCGAGAACGTCTGCACGTGCCGGATGTTCCGCGCCCGATAGCCGGTCTCCTCTTCCAGCTCGCGAAGCGCTGCCTGCTCCGGCGCTTCGCCGGGATCGAGCTTGCCCGCCGGGATTTCCACCTGCACGCGCTCCAGCGCCTTGCGGAACTGTTCCACGACGAGCATCTTGCCGTCCAAGAGCGCGAGCACCGCCACCGCTCCGGGATGGCGCACGATCTCCCTCGTCGCCGTGCCTCCGTTCGGCAGCTTTACCGTATCGACCTGCAGCGAGATCATCCGACCTTCGAAGATCGGCTTCGTCTCGAGCGTTTTTTCGTAAAAAGGGTGATTCTTCGATCGAAAATCGTGCATGCTCGTTTCCTCCCGTCATGTTCATGCCATCAACCGCATAGGTACAAGATAAAGGCTTGTCCGCCCCAATGCAAGCGCCGCCCTTGCGCGGGCAAGGGCGGACGAAGGAGGAAACGGCGATGTTGAAGCGCTATGCGGCGGACGGCCGCATCCGGTGGGTGGGCAAAGCTTGGGAAATTCGGCAGGCGCTGCGCCAGGAGCGGAAACGCGCCGGCGACTGCGCGCGTCTCGCCGACGTGCTGCCGAAGCGGACCGGCACGACGCCCCGGACCCTGCCGCGCACCTGATTCCGCTCAGCTTGCGCAAGACCGAGGCGCGTCGTTTCGGTGCTCTGCGCCCGGCCGCGCGACGCGTCTTTGGATCGAGGAAACAATCGGTGTCCATCACCGCCCGTTCTGACGGAGGGTGGCGATGACGGTCTCCGGCGAGGTCGGCTGGGCGCTGCCGCCCTTCGGTTCGATCGAAAGCGCCAGCGACTCCCACGGTACGGGATGACGATTGCGCGCGTAAAGATGGGCCTGCCGCTCGTGGAATTCGAGCACGCCGAGATTTTCCCGCTTGCCGGCATATTCGGCCCATGCCTGCACGTCCCGTTCCCGGCTCGGCAGCAGCCCCCGGATGAGGACGAATACCTCCTGCGTCCGGCCGTTCACCCATGCGGTCCCGTTCGCATGCCCCGGACCGATGCCTGCACCGAAGCCGGCAGAAGGGTCGCCGCCGTCATCCAGCACGTACGCGATCGTGTCCGGCCGCGCCATCACGGCGATGCCCTGCGGGGCAAACGCATGCGCGTACTTCATGGGATCCGCTTGTCCCGTTTCCCCGCCGCGCAGCGAGGCGACGAGCAGCACCGCGAGCGCGGCAAACGCGACGCCGACGCCGCCGGCGACGAGCAGCCGGCTTTTCCCTTCCCTTGGACCGCGCCGGCGAAGCCGCAAACGCGTCCGCAGCAGCCACCTGCGCCACGGCGCCAGTCCCCGATCCTCCGGCGCGCGCTCGGCATCCGCGAGCAGCCGGCCCCACAGCACCCAGCGCTCGCGGCAGCATGCGCACTCGGCACGATGGCGTGCCATCGCGGCCGCCTCCCGCTCCGGCAGCCGGCCGCGATGCCAGTCGATCCATCGTTCCTCCGGGACCCCCCGTTCACATTCCGCCATGACGTTCGCCTCCGCTCGCATCCTCCCATCCGAGCCGCAGGAGAGTCTTGCGCAGATGCGCCAAGCCATAGCGCATGCGGGACTTCACCGTTCCGAGCGGCACCTGCCACGACTCCGAGAGCTCCCGCAGCGTCCGCGAGCCGAAGTACGATGCGGCCAGCACCTCGCGCTGGGACGCGGGAAGCTGGGCCATCGCTTCGCGCAGCAGCTCCTGATCGATGCGGGCGACGACCGCAGCCTCGGGCTGCGCGGCACCGTTCGCTTCGGCGGACCAGCCGGCTTCCAAAGCATGGCCGACGACTACTTTTTTGCGCTTGCGCAGGCGGTCGAGACACCGGCTCTTCGTCTGTATGGCGAGCCAGGCTTCGACCGATCCGCGGGACGGATCGAAGCGCTCGGGATGCAGGATGACCCCGAGCAGCACATCGTGGCAGACGTCCTCCGCTTCCATCCGGTCGCCGAGCAGGTTCCGGGCGATCGGGAGCAGCAGCGGCGTGGCTCGCGCGTAGAGCCGGTCGAACGCTTCGAGCGAACCTTGGCCGATATCGGCAAGCTCGCGGACGAGATCCTCTTTGACGCATGGGCGGGCCGTGTTCATCGCTTCTCCAACCTCCGTCTTCCGAACGTGCTTCTTCCTTTAAGTCATAGCAAATTCCGTCCGCTTTGAGAATGTCCCCGCGCGCGTTTTTATCTTCCTTTAAGCTTCCTTTAAGCGATTTTTTATGTGCCGGCGGCAGCCAAACCTAAATCCGCAAGACCACCTCCTGCGTATTCACGGTGAAAAAATCAAAGGAGGGTTTGGGTTCCATGCACAGATTCGCCAAAAAAATGAGCGTCGGCTTGACGCTGTCGCTCCTCGTCGGACTGCTCTCGTTCGCGGCGACGTCCTTCGCGGCCGGCGCCCGGATCTACACGCCTTACACGAGCCTGTCGGCCGCGCCGGGCGAGACGTTGTCTTACGAGATCGAGCTCCTCAACGACTCTTCCGACATCCAAAGCGCCGACCTGAGCTTCGACGATGGCGGACACGGCTGGAAGGCGGAGCTCACCGCGGGCGGCCATCCGATCCGCCAAGTATCCGTTAAGCCGAAGGAATCGCAATCGGTGAACCTCAGCCTGGAAGTGCCGCTAGAGGTGAGCAAGGGCGAGTACGCGTTCAAGGTGAACGCGGGCGTCTTCGGCGCGCTGCCGCTCCAAGTGAATGTGGCGGAAGGCGGCACGTACAAGACGGAGCTGACGACCGAGCAGCCCAACATGCAAGGCCATACGGATTCAACGTTCACCTATGCCATGACGCTGAACAACCGTACCGCCTCCAAGCAGCAGTACGCGCTGACGGCCGAAGCTCCGGCCGGCTGGGACGCCAAGTTCCAGGTCGGCGGCAACAACGTTACGTCGGTCGACGTCGAGCCGAACGGTTCCCAGTCGATTACGGTCAATCTGACGCCGGCGGAGAAGGCGACCGCGGACACGTACGCGATCAAGATCCACGCCGCCAACAACAGCACGAGCGCGGACGCCGAGCTGCAGGCGGTGATCACCGGAACGTACAGCCTGGACTTCACGACGAGCGACCAAAGACTTAGCGCGAACGTCACCGCGGGCGGCACGCGCCATCTGGAGATGGTCGTGCAAAACACCGGCTCCGCGGAGCTGACCGACGTCAGCCTGACGAGCCAGGCGCCGACGGATTGGGACGTGACGTTCGAGCCGAAGACGATTCGCTCGCTGAAGCCGGGCGAATCGGCGCCCGTAACCGCGACGATCAAGTCGTCCGGCAAGTCGCTGGCCGGCGACTACGTCGTCGGCATGACCGCCCAATCCGCCGAGAAGTCCAAGGACGCCGCCATCCGCGTCACGGTCAAATCGTCGGTGCTGTGGGGCTGGATCGGGGTGTTGATCATTCTGGCCGTGCTGGCGGGCATCTACGGCCTCTTCCGCAAATACGGGAGGCGATAAGGTGGAGCCGGCGGTTATCGAACTTTCGAAGCTGACGAAGCAGTACGGCGAATTCACCGCGGTGAACGCCCTCGACCTGAAGATTCGCCCCGGCGAGATTTACGGCCTGCTCGGTCCGAACGGAGCGGGCAAGACGACGACGATCCTGATGATGCTAGGCCTCACCGAGCCGACGAGCGGCACGGTGCGCGTCTGCGGCATCGACGCGACGCGCTCGCCGCTGCTCGTCAAGCGGCGTGTCGGCTATATGCCGGACGATATCGGCTTTTACGAGGACCGGTCCGCGCTCGACAACCTGATCTATACCGCTCGTCTGAACCGCATCCCGCTGCCCGAGGCCCGGGACCGCGCGGAGCTGCTGCTTCAGCAAGTGGGTCTTGCCCATGCGGCAGGCAAGCGGGTCGGCGCGTTCTCGCGGGGGATGCGGCAGCGTCTCGGCCTCGCCGACGTGCTGATCAAGCGTCCGGAAATCATCATTCTCGACGAGCCGACGCTAGGTATCGACCCCGAGGGGGTGCGCGAGCTGCTCCTGCTCATCCGCGAGCTGAGCCGGAGCGAAGGCCTCACCGTCCTCCTGTCGTCGCACCACCTCCATCAGGTTCAGCAGATCTGCGACCGGGTCGGGCTGTTCGTCGGCGGCAAGCTGATCGCCTCGGGCGACATCGAGTCGCTGTCCCGCCAGCTCGATGGAGATACGAGGTTCGAGGTCGAGGTCGACGTCCGCGACCCGGACGGCAGCGTCGCGGGGCGGATCGGCAGCATGGACGGCGTCATCTCCATCGAAACGTCCCCCTCGGACGCCCTCTCTCCCGGCGCGAACAGCGTCTCCACGTACCGGGTGACGAGCGACGTCGAGCTGACGTCGGCGCTGGCGCTCGCCGTGGTTGAACACGGGGCGCCGCTGCTCGGCTTGCGTCCGGTCCGAGCCGGACTCGACGACATCTACCACCGCTATTTCGAAGGAGGTGCCGCGCATGAGCGCGTGGATGGCTAAGCTGCGCGATCGCGCCGCGAAATCCCCCCTCCGCTCCGCCCCCGCTTCAAACGGGGCGGACGCCGCCGGTCGACGGGCGCCCTCCCCGTTTTGGATTATGGTGCAAAAGGAATTCGGCGATCACATCCGCAGCTGGCGGTTCATCATCCTGCTAGGCATCGTGACGCTCGCCTGCGTCGGCTCGATCTACGCGTCCGTGACCGCGCTCAAGAACGGCGGCGGAGCGGGCGGGAACGGCCAGACGAATGCGGAGAACTCGTTTCTGTTTCTGAAAATGTTCACCGAATCGGACGGTTCCCTGCCGAACTTTTTGACGTTCCTGTCGTTCCTTGCGCCGCTGATCGGCATCGCGATCGGCTTCGACGCCGTCAATTCGGAGCGCAACAAAGGCACGCTGAGCCGGGTCATTTCGCAGCCGGTGCACCGGGACGACTTTCTGAACGCCAAGTTCGTCGCGGGACTGCTCCTCATCGCCGTCGTCGTTTTCTCGCTCGGTTTTCTAGTGATGGGCATGGGTCTTTTTACGATCGGTTATCCGCCGTCCCCGGAGGAGTTCTGGCGCGTCGTCGTGACGCTGCTCGTGACAACCGTCTACGTCGGCCTCTGGCTTAACCTGTCGCTGCTGTTTTCCGTCCGGTTTCGTCAGGCGGCTACGTCGGCGCTCAGCGGCATCGCGGTCTGGATTTTCTTCCTCGTCTTCTATGGGATGATCATCAACCTGGTCGGCAACGTCACCATACCCTCAGACCCGACCGACGCGCTCGCCGTCATGCACCAGCAGGATTGGCTCATGCTGCTGCAGCGCCTCTCGCCGGCTTACCTGTTCCAGGAAGCGGCGTCGACGCTGCTGCTGCCGGACGTGCGTACGCTGAATCCGTTCATCACCCAGGACCAGGCTTACCTGGCGCTGAACGCGCCGCTGCCATTCGGCCAGAGCCTCCTGCTCGTCTGGCCGCAGGTCGTGGCGATCGTTGCCGAGACGGCGCTGTCGTTCGCCGCCTCGTACGTCGCATTCATGCGGCAGGAGATCCGCTCGCGATCCTGATTCGGCGCGGATCAAACGCCTCGCGCACACGGCCGCACATATCAAAAACGCCCCCCGCTCGGCCGTTTGGCCGTCGGGGGGCGTTTCGATTAGTTCCGGTTCGTCTCGACCTCGTAGATTCTCGCTTCGTGCGGCTGCAGCTGCATGGCGTCTTCGCCTTCTGCGGGATCGGCCGGATAATTCGCCAACAGCAGGCGCAGCGACAGGCCGCGCAGACGCTCCGGCCGATCCAGACGGGCCGGCTCGTCCCCGTGGTTGAGGACAATCAGCCAGCGCCGCCCGTCCAGCGTGCGCTCGTAGACGTAAAGATGCTCGTCCCCTCTCCGCTCCGGCCATTCGGCGAAGTCGCCGTATACCATGACGTCGTGCGTTCTGCGCAGGGAGATCAGCGATTGATAGTACCGATAGACGGAATCCGGATCGGCCAAGTCCTTTGCCGCGTTGATGTCGGCGTAGTTCGGATTGACGCGGATCCAGGGCTTCCCTTCGGTAAATCCGGCGTTAGGCGAGCCGTCCCATTGCATCGGCGTCCGGGAGTTGTCGCGGCTGAGCGGCGCGAGCCGCGCGAGCGTCTCCGCGGGGTCGGCGCCTTTGTCGACTTCCTCGGCGTAGCGGTTGCGCATCGCGATGTCGTCGTAGTCCTCGATCGCCCCGAAGCGGACGCCGGTCATGCCGATTTCTTCACCTTGGTAAATGTAGGGGACGCCCGGCAGCGTATGCAGCATCGTCGCGAGCAGCTTGGCGGACTGCACCCGGTAACGCCCGTCGTTGCCGTAACGGGTCACCTGCCGCGTGTGGTCGTGGTTGTTCAGGAACTGCGAGTTCGTGCCTTTGCCCCATAGCCCTTCGTACCATCTGCGTTGAATGTCTTTGAAGCGCCGCATGTCCCAGGACGCCATTTCGTCGCAAACTTCGAAGTGGAACAGCATGTTCAGCTCGCGACGGTCTTCGCCGACGAACTTCAAGCCTTCCGCAGGGGTAACGAACGCCGCCTCGCCGACCGTGACGATGTCGTAGCGCGAAAGCACCCGCTCGTTCATTTCCCGCAAATAATCGTGAAGCCCCGGATTGTTCGTCAAGTAGCGGATGTCCTCCGGCCGCTCCGCGTCTGGGAAGCCGTCGGGCTTGGCGAGCAGCGCGATCGCGTCGAGCCGGAAGCCGTCGATGCCCTTGTCGAGCCAGCTCGACATCATCCGGTAAATCTCTTCTCGCACCTCGGGATTGCGCCAGTTCAGATCCGGCTGCTCGGACGCGAAGGAGTGGAAATAATACTGCCCCGTCTCTTCGTCCTGCGTCCAAGGCGACGGCGCGAAGTAGGAGCGCCAGTTGTTGGGAGGTCCGCCGTCCCGCGGTTCCTTCCATATATACCAGTCCCGCTTCGGATTGTCCTTGGACGAACGAGACTCCAAAAACCAGGGATGCCGGTCCGACGTGTGGTTCACGACGAGGTCCATGATCAGCTTCATTCCCCGCCGATGCACCTCATCCAGCAGCCGCTCCCACGTGGCCATCGTGCCGGCCTTGGGCATAACCGCTTCGTAGTCTGATATATCATAGCCGTTGTCCCGGTCGGGGGATTCATAGACGGGATTGAGCCAGATGACGTCGACCCCGAGCTCCCGGATATAATCGAGCTTGCGGATGACGCCCTCCAAATCGCCGTATCCGTCCCCGTCCGCGTCGAAAAAGCTTCTCCAGTATACTTGATAGACGACGGATTCTTTCCACCATGTAGGATTTGAAGGCGCCAATGCGAATACCCTCCGTTAATGATTGTTTGTCGGCGTCTAGGGGAGCGCGTTACTTCACCGCGCCCGCGGCGATGCCTTTGATGATGTATTTTTGCGCGAAGACGTAGAAGATGACGACCGGAATGATCGTAAGCGTCAGGCCGGCCATGGCTAGGTTCCACTGGATCGTGAACTCGCCGAAGAAATAGAACGTCGACAGCGGGATCGTCCGCAGCCCTTTGTCCGACAACGTCAGCGACGGCAGCAGATAGTCGTTCCACATCGCGATGACGTCGAGGATGGCGACCGTAATCGTGATCGTCTTCAGCATCGGGAACACGATCCGCCAGAAAACGCCGAACTTGCTGCAGCCGTCGAGCGTGGCGGCCTCTTCGAGCGCGACCGGCACGGACTTGATGAAGCCGTGATACAGGAACACCGCCATACTCGCATGGAAGCCCACATTCATATAGATGAGCCCTTCCCTCGTATTGAGCATTGGGATGTGCAAATGCGTCCGGATCCAGTCCATGACTTGCATCAGCGGCATCATCAGCGTTTGGAACGGGATGAGCATCGTAGAGACGAACAGGAGGAAGATGAAGCGGCTCAGCCTGTCGTCGGTGCGCACGAGCATCCAGGCCGTCATCGAAGCGAGCACGACAACGAACACGACGGAGATGATTGTGACGTACAGCGAGTTGCCGAATGCGGTCAGGAAGCCCATCTTCTCCATCGCTTTGGAATAGTACTGGAAGCTGAAGGAGGACGGCAGCGCCAACGCGTTGCGGTACAGCTCCGCCCGGTCCTTGAAGGAGTTGACGAGCATCAGATAGATCGGCGACAGGAAGACCAGCGACAGCAAGAGGAGCAGGACGTTGCCCGCGACGCGGCTCGTTGTCTTCATTAGTACTGGACCTCCCTCTTCTTCGTGATGATCACCTGGGTGAGCGTAACCGCGGCGACGATGATGAAGAAGACGATCGCCTTCGCTTGGCCGAGTCCGTAATGTCCATAACCGAAAATTTCGTTAAAAATGTTCATCGCGAACATTTCGGTCGCGTTGTTCGGTCCGCCCTTGGTCAGAGACAGGTTCACGTCAAATATTTTGAATGCGCCGGACAGCGTCAGGAACAGACAAATCGTAAAGGAGGGCATGAGCAGCGGGAAGACGATCCGCGTCAGCCGGTGCCACAGATTGGCGCCGTCCACCCGGGCCGCCTCGTTCAATTCGTCCGGAATGCCTTGGATGCCCGCGATGTAGATGATCATCGTATAGCCCGCCATCTGCCAGGTGAAGACGACGACCATGGCGAACAAGGCGAATTTCGGATCGATCAGCCAGTTGAAGAAAATCGAATCAAGCCCCGTCTTTTCCCCGAGGAACTTGAACGCGTCCGTGAAGACGAACTGCCAGATGTAACCCAGGATGAGTCCCCCGATCAGGTTCGGCAGGAAAAACATCGTGCGGGCCGCGTTGCCGACGCGGAGCTTCGACGTCACGAGGAGCGAGAAGAGCAGCCCGAGCACGTTGACGAGCACGAGCGCGAGCACCGTAAACGCGATCGTGTGCCAAGCCGACGTCAGGAAGCGGTCGTCCTTGAATAGCGCGACATAATTGTCGAAGCCGACGAACACTTTCGGGTTGGCGGGGATGCCGTCCCATTTCACGAAGGAATAGCCGATCCCGATGAGGAAAGGCAAGATGACCACCGTCGTGAAAACGAGCAGCAGCGGCATCGTGAACAGCGCGTACCATGCTTTTTCTTTTCGGTTTCGTCTCGACACATCGATTCACCGCTTTCCGGAAGATAAAACGAAAACCTAACGCCTCGAAAAGAAGGGTTAGGCTTTCGTTTGGTTGAAACGGACGCCGAATCCGGCGGATTACTTGGCGCCTTTAGCCCATGCGGCATCCAGGTTTTTCAGGAACTGTTCGCCGGTCATCTTTTTGTCCAGGAAGAACGCCTGCGTCGCCGGAGCCAGGTCGTTCACGATGATGCCTTGCGGGAAGTAGTTGAGCGCCCACGGAATCGTTTGCCCGTTTTTGGTCGCTTCGTACACCGTTTGCGAGAGCGGGTCCAGCTCGCCGGCTTCGATGTTCGTCATCGCCGGGATGAACTTGAACTCGTTTACGATCGCGTTTTTGCCGCTGTCGCTCGTGAACATCCAGTTGAGGAACGCCTTGGCCGCTTTCACTTGGTCGGCGTCCGCCTTGCTGTTGACGACCCAGTTGCTGGCGACGCCGACGGCGATCTTGTCGTTGCCGGCCAGCGGCAAGCCCATCATGCCGACGTCGAAGCCCAGGTCTCCGAAATCCTTCAGCATGCCGTAGCTCCAGTTGCCTTGGTGGACCATCGCGTTTTTGCCGGTCGCGAAATCGCCCATTTGCGAGTCGTACTTCACTTCCATCGGGTTCGTCGTGTTCGCCCGGATCGCTTCCATGAACTTGGCGAACTCTTGGAATTCCTTCGTGTCCGCCATCTTCACTTCGCCCTTGTTCAGCTTCTCGATGAAGCCCGTCGGATCGGCCTGCAGCGCGAACGGCGTGTTGATGATATGGCCGATCAGGAAGTAAGCTTCCTGCGACAGGCTCAGACCGTTTTTGCCTTCGGACTTGATCTTCTCGAGCGTCTGCGTGAAGCTGGCGAGGTCGGTGACGTTTTTCGGATCGACCATGCTTTTGTTGTAAACGAGGCCGAAGCCTTCTACCCCGTACGGCACGCCGACAATCTTGTCGCCATCCTTGAGCGCCATGTCCTTCGCGATATCCTTCGCGAACGGCTCGTCGCTCAAATCGGCATAGTAGGACTTGAACTTATCGGCTTCGGCGCCGGTCGCGACGCTGAATACCGTCGGGCCTTCGCCGGCTGCGAGCTTGGCTTGAAGCTGGGTGGCGTACGCGTCGCCGGCCGAACCCCATACCTCGACTTCGTTGCCGGTTTCTTTCTGGTACGTTTTCGCGAGCGCTTCCAACGGCTCCGCGATTTCGACTTTGGACTGGAACAGCGAAATTTTCTTCAGCTTTTCAGGGGCGGCGGACGAAGGCGCGGATGCCGAAGGCGAACCGGAAGCCTGGTTGTTGTTGTTCGAAGCGCTGCCGCAGGCGGCCAGCATGCCCACCATCGCCGTAGCCGTTAGTAAAATCGTTGCTTGTTTTACTTTTTTCAAAGCGCGTTCCCCCTTAAAATCTGTTTCAAAGTGAAATTTAGTATATCCGTTCACAAGCTCATATTATTCAATTAAAAAAGCGCTGTCAATGATAAATTGACCGCGCTTTCTTATGATTTTAGTAAAATATTTAGTAAAACATTGATGTATCAAGCGTTTTCAGCTTCTATTTTTTTAACGAACGCTTTTCCGCCATTTGATCTCCGCGCCGATTTTGAACGGCGATTTGCCCGCGGTGCCCTGGATCATTTCGAGCAGCTGCTTGGCCGCCAAATACCCGGTCTCGTAGCGGGGAATCGAGATCGTCGTCAGCCCGGCGACGGACGCCGTGTCCGAATCGTCGAACCCGGTAACCGCGATGTCCTCCGGTACGCGGAGACCGTTTTCTTCGTAGGCCCGGATGGCTCCGATGGCCATATTATCGTTGGCGCACACGAGAATTTCCGGCAGATCGTTGCTGAGAAGCATCAGCTTTGCCGCCTGATAGCCGCTGTTTTCGCGATAGTTGCCATGGTAATAATGCTTCTGGTCGAAGACGATGCCGTTGCGGGAGAGCGTGTCCGTGAAGGCGGCAAAGCGCTCCCGGGTGTCCATCGTAAAGCCGAGGCCCCCGACAAAGCCGAACTTTCGATATCCTTTGTCCACGAGCGCCTGCACCATTTCGCTCATGACCGGATAGTTGTCGACGAGGACGCTGCTCGTGTTCGTCCGCTTGTTGTCGATGATCCGGTCCATGAGCACGATGGGCAGCTCCGCGGAGGCGGCCGAAGCGACAACATCGTCAGCCATGCTGCCGTCCAGGATGATCGCGCCGCTCGCGAAGCTCGCCCGCAGGAAGTTCGTGCTCGAACGGTTGGTGCAAATGACGAGATCATAGCCGTTTTCGGTCAAGCAATCGCTTAAACCTTGAATAATTTTCAGATAAAAATCCCGATCGAAATCACTAAAAATAAAGACGATCGTCCGGTTTGCAGCCGGTTTTTCTTTTTTTCCGGGCGTCCCGTGCATATATCCCTGTTCCTCGCAAATCTGCAGCACCCGCTCTCGCGTCTTCTGCCCGACGTTCTTGCGGCCGTTCAATACGTTGGAGACGGTCGAGATCGATACGTCCGCCATTTGCGCAATTTCCTTCAATCCGATCATCCCTGGTCCCCCTGTGTTTCCGAGTTCATGCCTTAAATATATCAACGGTTTTATTTTTTGTAAATTTTACTTTGCAATATTTGTGAATGTAATAACCGGTAACGGGAGCGGACCGATGGAAGGAAACGCCCATTTTATATATTGACACGATATATATCATGTCGATACAATAACATCAGATCATTCGAATCCGTTCCCCAAGGAGTTGTGGCCATGAACAGTCAAGACGTGATCCTCGGGCTGCTGCACCGGCGTCCGCTGACCGGCTACGAGATCAAGAATACGTTCGAGAGGCCGTTGTCCTTTTTCTTCGACGCCGGCTTCGGCACGATCTATCCGACCCTCGCCAAGCTGGAGAGCCTCGGCTACATCCTCAAGGAAAGCGTGGAGCAGGACAACCGTCCGAACAAAAACGTGTACGCCATTACGGAAGCGGGCCGCGCGCGGTTCAAGGCGTATCTCGAATCGCCTATGGAAAAGGACACGTACCGTTCGGACTTCCTGATTCGCCTCTTTTTCGCCCATTATCAGGACCGCGAGACGCTGATCGAATGGATTCGCGAGGAAATCGCGGCAGCCGAAGCCGAGTACCGGGCGCTGCAAGACGGAATGCCCGACTGGGAGCCGCAGATGACGCGCGCGCAGCTCCTGTGCGCCCAGATCGGCATCGCGTCGAGCGAGGCGAAGCTGCGCGTCCTGAGAGAAGGCTTGGCGGAGATCGAACGATCCTCCGAACCATAATTAAGCTTTTTAGGAGTGGATAAAAAATGAAATCGACGCAAAAAACGGGCCTGATCATCCTGGCCATGGCGCTGGGGCTGCTGATGGCCTCCCTGGACAACACGATCGTTTCGGCCTGCATCAACAAGGTGATCGTCGACGTAGGCGGATTCGACCGGATCAGCTGGGTGTTCACCGCCTACATGCTGGCAGCCACGAGCACGATGCTCATCTTCGGCAAGCTGTCGGACTTGTTCGGACGCAAGCGGTTTTACCTGATCGGCATCGGACTGTTCCTCGTCGGCTCGGCCCTCTGCGGCATGGCCACCAGCATCGATCAGCTCATCTGGTTCCGCGTTGTCCAAGGGATCGGCTCGGGGTCCGTCTTCCCGATCTCGTTCTCGATTATCTTTACGCTGTTCAACGATCCGAAGCAGGCGGCGAAGCTGTCCGGCGTCATGGGCGCGGTATTCGGCCTCTCCTCGGTCGCCGGCCCGCAGCTCGGCACGCTCATCTCGGAACATTTCTCCTGGCGTTGGTGCTTCTATGTGAACCTGCCGATCGGCATCGCCTCGTTCCTCGTCCTGCTTTTCTCTCTGCGCGAGTCGCGTGCGGAAAAGAAGCCGAAGATCGACTATTTGGGCGCCGTTCTGCTCATCGTCTCGACCGTCACCCTGATGCTCGCGCTGGAGCTTGGCGGCAAAGACTACGCTTGGGGCTCCTGGCAGATCGTCCTGCTGTTCGTGCTGGCCGCAGCAGCGACAGCAGCGTTTCTGTTCGTCGAATCGAGAGCCGCGGAGCCGATGCTGCCTCTATCCATCTTCCGCAATCGGGTCGTGCTGGGCACGAGCATTCTCTGCTTTTGCCAGGGCGTCATCATGTTCTCGGCCATTACGTACTTGCCGATCTATGCCGTCGCCGTGCTGAAGCGCGCGAACTCCAACGGCATCCTCACCCCGATGATGGGCTCGCTCATCTGCGGCGCCATCCTGGCCGGGTTCCTCATCTCGAAGTTCAAGTTCCGCACGGTCATGACGACCAACATGCTGCTCGGCGTCGTCGCTTCCGTCCTGCTCATGCGGATGAACCCCGCCACGCCGTTTTGGCAGGTCGTCTGCATCATGGTGCTGCTCGGCCTCGGCGTGATCGGTCCGCTCATGAGCATGGCGCAGAACGCCGTCGCGATGAGCGTCGACAAGCGGTACATCGGCATCTCGTCCTCGGTCGTCGGCTTTTGGCGCAACATCGGGGGCATCTTGGGCGCTTCCGTCATGGCGGTCCTCGTGAACGGCCGGCTGAAGGATTCGGTCGCTCAAGCCGGCGCGAAGTTCGGGCTGCCCGAAGATCAGGCCGGCAAGCTCGCCAACCCGGAGAACGTCATCCGCGGCGCCGACAAGCTGCCGCCCGACCTGCTCGCCTATTTGCGGGACGCGATCGGATCGGCCGTGAACCACGGCTTCGTCCTCGCGCTCTGCGTCGCCATCGCGGGCGTGCTCGTCGCCCTCTCCATCGGCCGCGCCCGTTCGGTCTTCGTCCCGAAGGACGGCGTGCAGCAGCCCGCCGCGGAAGCCCAAGCCTAAACCGGCGCGCCCGAGACGAACGGACGATTGGGGCTGCATGATAGCCCGAATAGGCAAAATAAAGAAAGACTGGCTCCGCCCGTTCGCACGGGCCGGCCAGTCTTTCCGTTTGCCGAATCTTATTTGCGCTTGATCGTCTCGGCGACGATCGCGACGACGAGCTCCGCCACCTTCACGATGTCGTCGGCGCGAATCCGCTCGCTGGTCGTATGGATCTCTTCGTAGCCGACGGCCAGGTTGACGGTCGGCACGCCGTTGCCGTTGAACATGTTGGCGTCGCTGCCGCCGCCGGTGGCGAACGTGCTCGGCGTCAGGCCGATCGCGCGGATGGCCTCGCTCGCGACCTGAACGACTTCGTCATCCTCGGTGTAGTGGTACGCCGGATAGATCGTCACGTTTTCGAATTCGTATTCGGCGCCGTACTCCTCGCAGGCGCTGATGACGGCCTGACGCATCGATTCGACCTGCGCCTCCATCTTCTCCTGCACGCGGCTGCGCGCTTCCGCGAAGATCTTGATCTGATCGACGACGATGTTCACTTCGCCGCCGCCTTCGAAGCGACCGATGTTCGCGGTCGTCTCTTCGTCGATGCGGCCCAGCTTCATGCGGGAAACGGCCTTCGAGGCGACCTGGATCGCGCTGATGCCCTTCTCCGGATTGACGCCGGCGTGCGCCGCCTTGCCGCGGATCGTAATGAATTGCCGGGAGTTCGTCGGCGCGGAGACGGCGATTTCGCCAACGCTGCCGTTCGAGTCGAGTGCGTAGCCGAACTTCGCCCGCAAACGAGACCCGTCCATCGCGCGGGAGCCGAGCAAGCCGGATTCCTCGCCTACGGTGATGACGAATTGGATCGGTCCGTGCGGCAGCTGATGTTCTTTCAAAACGCGCAGCGCTTCGAACATCGCGGCGAGGCCGACCTTGTCGTCGCTGCCGAGGATTGTCGTGCCGTCGCTGCGAATGAAGCCGTCGTCGTCCAAACGGGGCTTGATGCCCTTGCCGGGAGCGACCGTGTCCATGTGGGAGGTGAACAGCACGGCGGGAACGTCCTCTTGACCCGGCGAGGCCGGCAGCCAAGCGAACAGGTTGCCCGCGCCGTGGCCCGTTTTCTCCGCCGCGTCGTCCTCGAACAGTTCCAGTCCGAACGCGCCGAATTTCGCCTTCAGCACCTTGCTGATTTCCTGCTCTTGACGCGTCTCGCTGTCGATGCGCACCAGTTCCATGAATTCGGCGATGAGCCGGTCTTTTTGAATCATGGGTAAGCCTCCTCGAATATGGATGTGAAATGCGTTACAATAAGAAGGATACTGCCCTTACTTTGATAGCAAAGGATGATCCAGATGAACCAACCTCGCTGGTTTAAAATCGTCGTCTACGTCATGCTGATCGCCCTGCTGGCCTCTACCTTGCTGATGTCGATCGGATCTCTGTTGGACTGACGGCCGAATAGCCGAATACCCGCTCGAAGTGCGGCAGCAGCCGCTCCCCGATCGCCTCTACGTCCAGTTCGAGTCCGGTTTCGGCTTCGATCGAGGTCACGCCGTACTCCTGGATGCCGCACGGCACGATGCCTTGAAAGCCGTCCTGCGCGACCCGGCGCTTCACGTTGAGCGCGAAGCCGTGGCTCGTCACGAAGCCGCGCCGCGTTCGCGCCCGGTTGAATTTGACGCCGATGGCGGCAACCTTGCGATCCCCGATCCACACGCCCGTATATTCCGGCTTGCGGCCGCCCTGCAGGCCGAATTCCGCCAGCAGGCCGATGATCGCTTCCTCCAGGTCGCGCAGATACTTATGTAGGTCCAATCCCGCCGCCTCCAGATAGAGCAGCGGATACCCCACCAGCTGTCCGGGACCGTGGTATGTAATATCGCCGCCCCGGTCGATCTCGTATACCGAGATGCCGCGCCGTTCGAGCTCCTCGGGTCCAAGCAGCAGATGCTCGGGATGGCGGTCGGTGCCCAGCGTGTACGTCGGCGGATGCTCCAGCAGGAGCAGCGTGTCTCCGCGCGCCTCGGCGTCGATCTCCCGGATGAGCGACTTTTGCAGCTCCCAAGCTTCCCCGTAGTCGATCCGCGACAAATAGGCGGTATGTAGCGTCTTCATCGCTTCGCCTCCATTCCACCCTTTATTGTAGCGCAATCGAATCCGCCCTCGCAACGCGGTCGCGCGCCGCGCGAACGGACAAGGCCGCCGGGCGGTCACCCGGCGGCCTTCGCCTTAGTACAGCTTCGTGTCCGAGCCGTAGCTCTCGAGATTTTCTTTGACCCGCTGCAGGAATCTTCCGCAGATGACGCCGTCGAGAATCCGGTGGTCGAGCGACAGGCACAGGTTCACCATCGAGCGCACGCCGATCATGTCGTTGATGACGACCGGCCGCTTGACGATCGATTCGAACGTCATGATCGCCGCTTGCGGATAGTTGATGATCGGCTGGGTCAGCACGGAGCCGAACGAGCCGGTATTGTTGACGGTGAAGGTGCCGCCCTGCAGGTCGTTCAGCTTCAGCTTGCCTTCGCGCGTGCGGCGGGCCAAATCGTCGATCTCGTGCGCGAGCCCGGCGATACTCTTTTGGTCGGCGTTGCGGATGACCGGCGTAATGACCGAATCTTCGGTGCCGACGGCGAGCGACAGGTTGATCTCGCGCTTCACGATGATTTTGTCCGTCGCCCAGACGGAGTTCATGATCGGGTAGTCCTTGATCGCGCTGACCGCCGCCTTGCACAGGAACGGCATATACGTCAGGTTGATGCCTTCCCGCTTCATGAACTCTTCCTTGAGCTTGTTGCGCAGCACGACGAGGTTCGTCACGTCGACCTCGATCATCATCCAGCCGTGCGGAATTTCCGTGACGCTTTGCCGCATTTTGCTGGCGATCGTGTTGCGGATCGGCGTGACGTCGATCATGTATTCGCCGCGTCCCGGCAGCTCCTGGCCTTCGACCTCGACGGACGGGATGCGCGGCGATTCGGACAGGTGCAGGCCGGACGACCGGACGGGCAACCGCGGATCCATCGGCGCGACCTGAGCGGCCTGGGCCTGCACCTGCGTCTGCGCGACGGGCGCAGTCGGCGCGGCTTGCGCTGCCGGGGCTGCGGACGGGCGGTCCGCCGAGCCGGCGGCGCCCGATTGGACGGCCGCCAGCACGTCGGCGCGGGTGATGCGTCCGCCGGCGCCGGTGCCCTTTACGCGGCTCAGATCGACCCGGTGCTCGGCCGCCAGCGACTGCACCGCCGGGGAGAACCGATGACGCATCGGCGCGTTATCGTCCGCCGCGGGCGTCGGCGCCGCTGCGGGTGCCCGGACGGGCTCCGGCGCTTCTTGCGCTTCGGTCGCGGGCAGTCCCGCGGCGGCCGCGCCGCCCGGGATTTCCGCGTACATTTCGGCGGCTTCCGTCTCGATCACGCAGATCGGGGCGCCGACGTCGATCGTCTCCCCCTCGCCGACCAGGATCTTCACGAGCACCCCGCGCGCGGTGGAGGGGAGCTCCGCGTTCACTTTTTCGGTGATGAGCTCGCAGAGGGGCTCATACATCTCCACCTTGTCGCCAGGCTGCTTCAGCCATCGTTCGACCGTCGCCGTGACGAGCGATTCCGCCAATTGCGGCATGATGATTTCAGTCAACTGCTTGGGCATCGTTCCCGCTCCTTTCAGGCGCCGATCAGTAGCGCGCCAGCTCCAGCATCGCGGCTTTTAATTTGTCTTTGTTCAGCATATAGTGCTTTTCGCCCGGAGGATTGATCGGCATCGCCGGGACGTCCGGCCCGCACAAACGGCGGATCGGTGCGTCCAGCTCGTACAGCAGCTCCTCCGCGATGATCGCGGACACCTCGGCGCCGACGCCGCCCGTTTTGTTGTCCTCGTGGACGATCAGCACCTTGCCCGTCTTGGCCGTCGCTTCGAGGATCGCTTCCCGGTCGAGCGGCTGGATCGTCCGCAGGTCGAGGATGTGCGCTTCGATCCCTTCCTCTTGGGAGAGCTCTTCGGCGGCCTGCATCGCGAAGTGCAGCGGCAGGCTATAGCCGATGACGGTGATGTCGCGGCCCTCGCGCATAACGTTGGCCTTGCCGATCGGCACGGCGTAATCGCCTTCGGGCACTTCGTCGCTGACGAATCGGTAGCACTTTTTGTTCTCGAAATAGATCACCGGATCCGGGTCGCGAATCGCCGAGATCAACAGTCCCTTGGCGTCGTAGGCCGTGGCCGGCGCGACGATCTTGAGCCCCGGCGTTCCGAAAAAGACCGATTCGGGACATTGCGAGTGATACAGCCCGCCGAACACCCCGCCTCCGATCGGCGCGCGGATGACGACCGGGCAGCTCCAATCGTTGTTCGAACGGTACCGGATTTTCGCGGCTTCGCTGATGATCTGGTTGGTCGCCGGGAACATAAAATCCGAATATTGCATTTCCGCGATCGGCTTCAACCCGACCATCGCGGCGCCGATGGCGACGCCCGCGATCGCGGATTCCGCGAGGGGCGTGTCGAGCGCGCGATACTCGCCGAATTGCTGCTGCAGCCCTTTGGTCGTGCCAAAGACGCCGCCTTTGAGGCCCACGTCCTCGCCCAGCACGAATACGCTGTCGTCCCGCTCCATCTCTTCCTTCATCGCGGTGCGGATCGCTTCAATATACTCCATGACCGGCATCGTCAGCGTCCCTCCCTTTGAGCCGAACTTTCGGCATAGACGTACCGGAATGCGTCCTCGACCGGCTGGAACGGCGCCCGCTCGGCGTACGTCGTCGCTTCGTCGATGATCTCCCGCAGACGGGATTGCAGCTCCTGCTCCCGCTCGTCCGACCACAGGCCGTGTTCCGTCAGATAGGCGCGGAACGCCGGCACGGCATCCTTCGCCTTGTGCTCCTCGACCTCTTCTTTCGTTCGGTAAGCCAAATCGTTGTCGGAGGTGGAGTGCGGCGTCACGCGGTACGTCATCACCTCAACGAGCGTCGGTCCTTCTCCGTTCAGCGCGCGCGTATGCGCTTCTTTGAACACGCGGTACACTTCGAGCGGATCGTTGCCGTCCACGCGGACGCCCGGGAAGCCGTAGCCGATGGCGCGGTCGCTGATGCGGCCGGCGGTCTGCTTCGACATCGGGACCGAAATCGCGTATCCGTTGTTTTGGCAGACGAAGATGACCGGAAGCTTGTGCACGCCGGCGAAATTGCAGCCCTCGTGGAAATCGCCCTGGTTGCTCGAACCTTCGCCGAACGACACGAGCGAGACGCTGCGATCCCCTCTCATCTTCGCGGCGAGCGCGATGCCGACCGCGTGCGGCACCTGCGTCGTGACCGGGCTGGAGCCCGTCACGATGCGCAGCCGCTTGTGTCCGAAGTGGCCCGGCATCTGGCGGCCGGCGCTGTTCGGGTCCTCGCCTTTGGCGAACAGGGACAGCATCAGCTCCTTGACGGTCATGCCGACCGCCAACACGAAGCCGTAGTCCCGGTAATAAGGCAGGAAGTAGTCCTTTTCGCGGTCCATGGCGAACGCCATCGCGACCTGGGACGGCTCCTGCGTAATGCCGGAGATGTGGAAGTTCACCTTCCCCGCGCGCTGCAGCAATTGCCCTCTCTCGTCGTATCGCCGGGCCAGCATCATCGTTTCGTACATTTGAACGACGTCTTCGTCGCTTAATCCAAGCAGCGCGTGTCTCGTCTGCTGCTGGACGGAGCCTTTCCGGGTCATGGCGCGTCCCTCCTGGCTTTGACTTAGTTTTAAAACCTGGTCTTAATACTAACACCTAGAACCCATTATACATCCTTCTAGCCCAAAAGGAAACGACGGATAATGGATGCCGCTTCGACCGCGTCCCCATGCCCGTCGTTCCTGTCCGATTCTGCGTCGCGTCGCCTTGGCGAACCGGCCTCCGGCGCGCCGCCGGAGGCAGGCGCCTATCCTTGCGAACCGTGCGCCGCGGCGCCTTCGACCGCCTGCATCACTTCCTGCATCGCTTCCGACAGCGTCGGATGCGGATGAATGGCGCGGCCGATCTCCCACGGCACCGCGTCCAATAGCTTCGCCAGCGACGCTTCGGCGATGAGCTCGGTGGCGTGCGCTCCGATGAGATGCACGCCAAGCAAATCGCCGGTCGCGGCGTCGGCCACCGCTTTGGCGAAGCCGTCCGCTTCGCCGCGGACAAGCGCCTTGCCGAGCACGCGCAGCGGCACCTTGGCCGTGCGCACGGCGTAGCCGTTCGCCTTGGCCGCCTCCTCTGTCCAGCCGATCGACGCCGCTTCGGGGCGGGAGTAGATCGCGCGCGGAATGTCCCGATCGGCGGCGCGCGGCTGCGGACGGCCGAGCAGATGGTCGACCGCGACGTGTGCCTCGTGCATGGCGGCGTGCGCGAGCTGGACGCCGCCGATGACGTCGCCGATCGCGTAGATGTGCGGCTCGCTCGTCTGCAGCGTCGCCGGGTTGACGGAGACGAAGCCTCCGCTTGTTTTCACGTCGGTATTTTCCAGGCCGAGCGTCTCGACGTTGCCCTGCCTTCCCACCGACACGAGCATCCGCTCGGCGGCGAGCCGCTCCGTCCGGCCGCCCGCCTCCACGGTGACGCCGACGCCGACGTCACCCGCCTCGCAGCTTGCCGCATCCAGCTTGGCGCCGAGCCACAGCTTGACGCCGCGCTTTTGCAGCTGCTTGGCCAACTCCGCCGAGACGTCGCGGTCCTCGCCCGGCACGAGCCGGTCCGCGGCCTCGACGAGCGTCACGGCCGTGCCGAAGTCCGCGAGCATCGACGCCCACTCGACGCCGATGACGCCGCCGCCGACGATGACGATCGAAGCCGGGCGCGTCGTCCAGGCGAGCGCTTCGTCGCTCGTGACGACGCGTTTGCCGTCGTACGGAAGTCCCTCCAGCTTGCGCGGGCGGGAGCCCGTCGCGATGATGAGGTGCCGTGGCACGACGGTATCCGACTCGTCGTTCGCGAGCTGCACCGCGACCGCGCCGCTGCGCGGGGAGAAGATCGACGGCCCGATGATGCGGCCGTTGCCGTGCACCACTTGGATTTTGTTCATCTTCATCAGCGCCTGAACGCCCTTATGGAGCTGCTCGACGATGTCGTCCTTGCGGCGCGTCACCTGGCTCCAGTCGACTTCGGGCGCGCCGTCCGGCAGCCGGATGCCGTAAGAGGCGGCTTGTCCGATTTCCGCGTATACCTCCGCGCTGCGAAGCAGCGACTTGCTCGGGATGCACCCGCGGTGCAGGCATGTCCCGCCTAGTTTATCCTGTTCGATGATGGCGACGCTCCGTCCGGCTTGCGCCGCGCGCACCGCGGCCGTATAGCCGCCGGGTCCCCCGCCGAGTACGGCGACATCGACTTCGATTGGCATCGTATGCTCCTCCGCCTTTCTTGTTCCGATCGTACCTATGTATGATTCACGGTACTATTGTACCTTTTTTTGCGGAACGGGACAAAGCGGACGGCCGTCCGGCGGAGGCGTGGACATCTTTTGGCGAAATCGGTATGATAAGAGGAAGAGGAGAGGAAGGTGAACCTGTCCGTTGAAGCTCGTCGTTTCGCGCCTGATCGCGGTATTGCTGCTAGTCATTCCCGGCGTTATGGCCGCCTACGGCTTTTTGCTGATGAAGGACGCCCTCTGGGACTATTTCGCGCAGCTCGGCAACGTGAAGCTCCCGAATCCGGAGTTCGCCTGGCTGCATTTCGTGCTCGGATTCGTATTGTTCCTGATCGGCGTAGGATTTATCGGCGGCTGGATCTTTTTCCGCGACCGCAAGCACAATTACGTCTCCCCCCGCTTCCGCGCCAAGCGCCCACCCCGGCCTCCGCGCGCCCAGGAAAGCGGCAAGCCGACGGAGTAATCGACATGCGAATGAGGCGGCCCCTCGGGGGCGCGCCTGTCACGGGGACCACCCGGATGAACGAAAGACCTCGCTTTCCGCGCGCGAGACGCGGAGAAGGAGGTCTTTTTTGCGTGGTGGGAAATGGGTGCGGCAACGAAACGCGGGAAGCTTCATCGGCGCTACCGGCCGAAGCTGGAGCGTTTTGCTCCAACCGGCAGCGCGAGCCCTCGCTCTCTCGCACCGCAAGCCCTTCCCACCGCTCCCCCCCCTCCTCGCTCTCTCGCTCCGCGAACCCTTCCTTCCGCTACTCCCTTCTCGCAATCTCGCTCCACGCCCCCCTCCAAACTTCCCTTCTTCACGGCCGGCTCCGGTAGGCGCGCGGCGTGCATCCGTAGACGGCGCGGAACTGCTTGATAAAGTAGCTGAAGTTGTCGAAACCCGACTCCAGCGCCACTTCCGATACCGGCAGGTCCGAGTCCAGCAGCCGTCCAGCCGCATGCCGGAGGCGGTAGCGGTTCAAATAAGCGACGGGCGTCTGCCGCATGTACGAGCGGAACACCCGGCTGAAATGCCCCTCGCTCATCCCCGCGACGTCCGCCAGCTCCCGGACCGTCAACTTGCGCGCAAAGTGCTCCTCCATATAAAGCAGCACATGCTTCAGCCGCTCCGCGGCGCGCCGCTCGGCTGGCTCGCCAGGATGCCGGCTCCGCAGCCGGCCGTGCGAGATGAGGTCGGCGAACAGGGCGAGCAGCCCGATCTTGACGCGCAGCTCGCGCGCCGGGTCGTCGGACGCCTCGAGCGCGAGCACCTCCCGAAGCCGCCCCAAGGCCGCCTTCCCCCAGGGCTCCTCCTCCGTCCAAAACGCCGGCAGCGCCATAAGCCCCCGCTGCAGCGGCTGCAAATACGCCTTCCCGATCCGGTCTCCGCTCCCGATCAGCCAGCCCAAATCGCAGACGACCGCCTCGTACGTGCAGGGCGACCCGTTCAACGGGTAGCCGCCATGCAGCTCCCCGCCGGGGATGAAGATCGCTTCGCCGGCGCGCACCTCGTAGTCGTCCAGGCCGATCTGGAACGTCGCCTCGCCGCGCGTCACGGTTAGAAATTCGATTTCCTCGTGCCAATGGTTGTCCAATATCGTCTCTCCGGACGCGCGCTCCATCCGGTAAAAACCTACGGGAAAGCCCGGTTGGCCGTGCTGGCGGTTTTCTCTCAAAGGTTTGGTATCCATTCCATCACCCATGGCAGAATCGTGTTATTAATGAGCATGATAATGCAAGAACGGCGCGTTCGCAATCGGTATGCTAAGAAAAGAAGATAACGCTATCATCATTTCCGAAGGGATGGATCAAGGATGAAATTCAGCGACGGCTACTGGATGACGCGAAAAGGCTATGAGGTGCTCAGTCCGTACGAAGTGCATAGCGTCGAAACGACGGGCGGCAAGCTGCGTGTCTACGCGCCGCACCGTCATCTGGAGCATCGGGGCAACACGCTCAACGAGGCGCTCACGACGATGGAATTCGATTCGCCGACGGCCGACGTCATCCGCGTCCGGCTGTATCACCACAAGGGGCGCAAGCGCCTTTCCCCGGATACGTTTCCGCTGCTGGCCGATGGCGCTTCCGACGTCTCCATCCGCGAGGATGAAGCGTCGGTCACGCTGACGAGCGGCAGGACGAGCGTCACGATCGCCAAGGCCCACCCGCTCAAGATCACTTATGCGTACGACGGCCGCAAGCTGACCGGCAGCGGCTTCCGCCAGACCGCCTTCGTCCGAGCGGAGGACGGGCGGCATCACTTCCGCGAGCAGCTGGACCTGGCGGTCGGCGAGACGGTTTACGGCCTCGGGGAGCGCTTCTCCGCGTTTGTCAAAAACGGCCAAACCGTCGACATCTGGAACCAGGACGGGGGCACCGCTTCCGAGCAGGCTTACAAAAACGTGCCTTTCTACGTGACGAACCGGGGCTACGGCGTTTTCGTCAACCACCCGGAGCTCGTCTCGTTCGAGGTCGCCTCGGAGAAAGTTTCGAAGGCCCAATTCAGCGTCGAGGGCGAGCGGCTCGAATATATGATCGTCGGCGGCGCGTCGCTTAAGGATGTGCTAGCCAACTATACGTCGCTGACCGGCAAGCCCGCCCTGCCGCCTTCGTGGACGTTCGGCCTGTGGCTCACGACGTCTTTCACGACGAATTACGACGAGGAGACCGTGAACAGTTTCATCGACGGGATGGCTGCACGCGATTTGCCGCTGTCCGTCTTCCATTTCGATTGCTTTTGGATGAAAGAGTACCAGTGGTGCGATTTTGCGTGGGATGAGCGCGTCTTCCCGGACCCGCAGGGCATGCTCGCGCGCCTCAAGGCGAAGGGTCTCAAAATCTGCGTCTGGATCAATCCCTACATCGCGCAGCGTTCCCCGCTGTTCGACGAAGGGATGGAGAACGGCTATCTGCTGAAGCGCCCGGACGGCAGCGTCTGGCAGTGGGATCTGTGGCAGTACGGCATGGGCGTCGTCGACTTTACCAATCCCGACGCCTGCCGCTGGTTCGGGGACAAGCTTCGCGCCCTTGTCGACATGGGCGTCGATTCGTTCAAGACCGACTTCGGCGAGCGGATCCCCACGGACGTCGTCTATCATGACGGCTCCGACCCGCAGCAGATGCACAACTACTATACTCAGCTGTACAACAAGGTCGTCTTTGAAGTGCTAGAGGAGAAGCTCGGCCGCGGCCAAGCCGCGCTGTTCGCCCGCTCCGCGACGGCCGGCGGCCAGCAGTTCCCGGTCCATTGGGGCGGCGACTGCGAAGCGACGTACGAATCGATGGCGGAAAGCCTGCGCGGCGGACTGTCGCTCGGCTTGTCGGGCTTCGGATTCTGGAGTCACGACATCGGAGGGTTCGAGCAGAGCGCGACGCCGGATCTGTACAAGCGTTGGGTCGCATTCGGCCTGCTGTCCAGCCACAGCCGCCTGCACGGCAGCACCTCGTACCGGGTACCGTGGCTGTTCGACGAGGAGGCGGTGGACGTGCTCCGGCACTTTACGAAGCTGAAGGCTCGCCTCATGCCGTATCTGTTCGGCCAAGCGGCCGTCGCTTCACGGCAGGGGCTGCCGATGATGCGGGCGATGGTGCTCGAATTCGGCGAAGACGCCGCGTGCGACTATCTGGATCGACAATACATGCTGGGCGATTCCCTGCTCGTCGCGCCGATCTTCAACGAAACGGGCGAATCCGCCTACTATTTGCCGAAAGGCACGTGGACGCACTTCCTCACCGGGGAGCGGGTCGAAGGCGGCACGTGGCGCCATGAACGCTACGACTACATGAGCCTTCCGCTGTTCGTCCGCGAAGGCGCGCTGATCCCGGTCGGCCGCGAGGATGCCCGTCCGGATTACGACTATGCCGACGACGTCACGTTCCATCTGTTTGCGCCGAAGGAAGGCGCCTCGTTCGCCGCGGCCGTGCCGGACGAACGAGGCGACGCGCGCTTCGCCGTCTCCGGCCGCCTGGAAAACGGCATCCTCCGGATCGAGACGAGCGGCGTTTCCGGCGCTTGGCGGCTGGCGCTCCGCGGTGTCCCCGACGTTGCGGCGGTGGAAGGCGGCTCCGCCGAAGACGGCGAAGACGGCGTCGTCATCGTGCCGGCAGCGGGAGCCAATCTTTTGTCGATTCGACTGTAACCCGCGCCCGAACGATAGCGGAAAAGGCGACCCTCATCCACTCGTAACGGGTTCCGTTTTCGAGTACAAAACAACGAAATGAAACGAAAAAAATGACACACAAACTGACAACAGTTTGGAGTGTCATTTTTCTTTTAATATCTAAGGAATATTAACAATCACTCGCATGATGGATGACAGGTTTGACCATGTTGCATGCGCGCTTATTTGGACGAAACAGCCCCCCTGCCTACGAAAAAAAGGGAATTAGGCTCGCAGGCAACCGTTACATTTTTGCAACCTCATTTTTTACCCAAATAGCGTCGCTCACAACCATTAGATCTTTCGCCTTCTTTTTACGCACTCGTATCTACTCCTCTTCAATTGAAAACACAAAGCAATATTTAATCTATTAACCTGCTCATTATGGACCGCACTATCGGCGATTCCTCGATCCGCTAAGCGGTCGGTTGCGCGCGAACCGTCTCGGCATACGTTTCGCCCTTCCGACGAAGCGCTTCTGACATTGCCGTCCGCCGGACCCGGTCCGCGCGCACCTCGGGGCCGGCCCGCCAGAACGCTTCCTCGCCGAATAGCGAGAAGAGCGCACGCTCCGCCGCCAAGCCGGCGTCGAACTCGTTTTCCAGCAAAAAGTAACCGATCCGGTACACTTCTTCCTCCCACGTCTTCAGCACGGCGATTTTCTCCTCGAACGTCATGGCGTTCATGCAACCCGCCTCCCTTCGCTCAGTCCCAGCTCCAACAGCGCGCGGGTCTGGTCGAAGCGCGCGTCCGCGGACGATGTGCCCATGACGACCGTGACGTAGCGCCGTCCGTCCACTTGAAAAGATCCGGTGAAGCAGTAGCCCGCCGCGGCGGTGTAGCCCGTCTTCAGCCCGTCGTTGCCGGCGGTGCCGAAGCGCTGTCCCGGCAGCATCTCGTTCGTCGTCTTCAGCGCCTGCCGCGCCCCGTAGCCCCGCGTTTCCCGCTGCTGCGTGTACTTCAAAACGTCCGGATACGTGCGGACGAGATAACGTGCCAGCTTGGCCATGTCCTTGGCCGTCATGACGGTCTCGCCCTTGCTCGCGGCTTCTGCAAAGGCGTCGAGGTCCGCGCTCGACAGCCCCGTGGCGTTCGCGAAACGCGACTGCCGGGACAGCCCGATCTCCTTTGCCTTCGCGTTCATCCGCTTCACGAAAGCTCGCTCGCTGCCGGCGATATGTTCGGCGAGCGCAACCGAGGCGTCGTTCGCCGAATGGACCGCCATTCCGCGGAACAGCGTTTCCACCGACAATCGCTGGCCTTCGGACAGCCCCATGTTCGAACCTCCGACTTTCGCAGCGTAGCGGCTCACCTCGACCTCGTCCGACCAAGACAGCTTGCCGGCGGCGATATTATCCAGCACGATCGTTTCGGTCATCAGCTTCGACATGCTGGCAGGCGGCAGCGGCTTGTCCGCGTTTTGCGCGTACACCCAATCCCCCGTCTCGACGTCGAGCATGACGGCCGACTTGGCCTCCAGCTTCTTCGAGGTTTCGTTCGCGATCCCCTCTTCGAGCTTCAAGCTCCTTCCCGCTCCGACCGTGTTCCATCCGATGATAAATGCCGCCAGCAGCGCCAGCACGACTCCTTTAGCCATGTTCCCGTTCCCCTTTGCGTTCAGCTCTATGGGGCCATTGTATCGTGCGGGCTTTAAGCGAACCGAAAGAAGATCTCAGTTTTTTCTTAAGAAAAGTTAAACGTTCGAACGCGCCAAGTAAAACCGGCTTCGCCGTCTTCCCGGAAGGCGGCACATTTTTATCGGAGGTCTTATAGAAATGGATAGGGGTAAAACTTATACATTCTGTATGACCGGAAAAAAACGCCCCCGGCGGTCCGGAAAGACCGCGGAGGCGTTATGCGCTTACGCCTTGGCAGGCGCGCCGTTCTTGGGGGAGGCGGCGTCAGCCTTCATTAGAGGCAGTGAGACGCGGAAAACGGTGCGCATCGTATCGCTGTCCGCCGAAATCGTGCCGCCGTGCAGCTCGACGAGGCTTTTCGCAATCGCGAGGCCGAGGCCGGAACCGCCGCTGTGCTCCGTCCGCGACTTGTCCACCCGGTAAAACCGGTCGAAGATGTAGGGCAGGTCCGTCGAAGGGATCGGCTCGCCGTAATTCGCCACTTCGACGACCGCCTCTTTCGGGTAGCGGTGGATGGCGATGTCGACCCTGCGCCCCTCCTTGCCGTATGTGATCGCGTTGACGATCAAGTTTTCGAAGACGCGCACGAGCTTGGCCGGGTCGCCCATGACGGTCACCTCGGTATCCGTCGCGCGCAAAAATCCTTCCATGCCCGCGTCCTCGAGCGGGATCCTCTGATGCTCCAGCAGCTGCTTCATCATTTCCGTCAGGTTGATGGTCACCGGTTTGAGCGTGTGGGCCGCATGGCGCGTGCGCGTGTACTCGAACAGGTCGTTGATCAGCACCCGCATCCGTTCGGACTTCTGATAGGCGATCGAGATGTAGTGACGCAGCTCGACCTCGTCCCGGTACCGGTCCTGCTCGACCAGCCCGAGATAGCCGAGAATGGACGTGAGCGGCGTCCGCAGATCGTGGGAAACGTTCGTGATCAGCTCGTTTTTCGTTTGCTCGGCCTTGCGCTCTTCCGCCAGCGACCGGTTCAACTGCTCGACGAAACGGTTCGTATCTTCCGCGAGCTCGCGCAGCTCACTGCTTCCCCGAAGGGGAACCCGGGCGTCGAAATTTCCGTCGGCGATATAGCCGACGGCGTTCAGGATCGCATGCTGGTAGCGAAAGCGAGGCCAGTTGAGCAGACCCATGAACACGATGGCGAAAAAGAAGCTGCCGCCGTAATACAGCGCCGCCTGGCCGAACAGATCGTAGATCGTGGTAATGAGGCGGTAATAGACCGATCCCATATGCGCGACGCGGGTAGCCATGACAAAACAGATCGATGCCGTGATCATCCCCAGCATGAAGCTCAAGATCATCTGCCAAATGAGCCGCCACAACATGCGGCCCGCGTAATTAGGCGTCAATTTTGTAGCCTACCCCCCAGACCGTGGCGATCAGCTTGTCCCCGAGCTCCTGCTCGAGCTTGTCCCGCAGCTTGCTGATGTGGACCATCACGGTGTTGTTGGACTCGAAGTATTTTTCCCGCCACACCTGCTGAAAGATCTCTTCCGCGCTGAACACCCGCCCCGGATTGCTGGCCAGCAGATACAGGATGCCGAACTCCGTCGAGGTGAGGTGAATCGGATTGCCCGCCGCCTCGACCGAATGCGTCAACTTGTTGATCCGCAGCGGCCCGACCGTCAGGATGCCTTCGGACGAAGCCGGCCCGGCGGTCCCGTTTCCGGCAGACTGGCCGAACAAATAGGAACGGCGCAGCAGCGACTTGACGCGGGCCAGCAGCTCGAGCGGGTTAAACGGCTTGATCAGATAGTCGTCCGCGCCGGTCATGAGTCCCAATATTTTGTCCATATCCTCGGCCTTCGCACTCACCATGAGAATCGGGATCTCCCGCTCCGCACGGATGCGTCTGCACACCTCGAGGCCGTCCATTTTCGGCATCATGACGTCCAGCACGACGAGGTCGAACGACTCTTGATCGAGCCGGCCAATCGCTTCCTCGCCGTCGTGGGCTTGCCCCGTGGCGTAGCCTTCGTTTTTCAAATAAATATCGATCAAATTCGCGATTTCGCGATCGTCGTCTACGATGAGAATTTTACGGATCAAGGGATGGCTCTCCTCACTGCGGTCTTTACTTTACTATAGCCTAACCAAAGCCGGTTGTCCTCCGGACGGCGCCAAGCTTCAGAAAGCTTAAGATTTTCTTTACATTTGTTAAGCCTCGCCGACACGAAAAAAAAGCGGGAAAGCGCACCGCTTTCCCGCATGGGTGGCGAACGGATCGTCTTCGTCCGTTATCGCGCCGCCGCACTGAACTGCGCCTGATGGAGACGGCTGTACAGCCCTCCCGCGCGCAGCAGCTCTTCATGTCGCCCCTGCTCGCTGATGCCCCGTTCCGTCACGACGACGATCCGGTCGGCGTTTTTGATCGTCGCCAGCCGGTGGGCGATGACGAGCGTCGTCCGTCCTTCCGACAGCTCCGCCAGCGATTGTTGGATCGCCGCCTCCGTCTCCGTGTCGAGCGCCGACGTCGCTTCGTCCAGGATGAGGATCGGCGGATTTTTCAGGAACATGCGGGCAATCGCGAGCCGCTGCTTTTGGCCGCCGGACAGCTTGACCCCGCGTTCGCCGACGATCGTATCGAGCCCTTGGGCCTGCGAACGGATGAAGTCGTCGAGCCGCGCCCGCCTGGCGGCTTCCCAGACCTCGCCGTCGCTTGCGCCCAGCCTGCCGTAAACGATGTTCTCGCGGATCGTGCCCGCGAACAAGAAGACGTCCTGCTGGACGATGCCGATCTGCTTGCGAAGCGAAGACAGCTTGATCCGGCGGATATCGATGCCGTCGATCGTAATAGCTCCCTCGCTCACTTCGTAAAACCGCGGAAGCAAGCTGCACAACGTCGTCTTGCCGGCGCCCGAAGGGCCGACGAAGGCGACGGTCTCTCCCGCCCGGATCGACAGATCGATACCCCGCAGTGCCCGAACGTTCTCCTCGTAGCCGAAGGAGACGCCTTTGTAGCGGATATCGCCCCGGAGCGCCTCGACCTCGATCGCGTCCGGCGCATCCGCCACGTCCGGCTCCGTATCCATCAGCTCCACGTACCGTTTGAAGCCGGCAATGCCTTTGGGATACGTCTCGATGACGGCGTTGATCTTCTCGATCGGTCGAAACAGCACATTGGTCAGCAGAATGAAGCCGATGAACTCTCCGTAATGCAGCTCTCCCCGGAAGACGAACCAGGCCCCGCAGATCATGACGATCAACGAGACGAGACGCATGAGCATGTAGCTGAGGGATCCGCTCTTGGCCATGATTTTGTAGGCCAGCAGCTTCGCCTGCCGGAAGCGCTGGTTGTTCGTGCGAAACAGCGTCTTCTCGTGTTCTTCGTTCGAAAACGCCTGCACGACGCGAATGCCGCCGACGTTGTCCTCGATCCGGGCGTTGAAGTCCGCGATGTCGGCGTACATTCTGTGAATGGCGCGCGTCATCTTGCCGTTAAAGTAAATCGAAAGCCCGATCAACACCGGAACAGTGGCGAACGTGACGAGCGCCAGCTTCCAATGAATCGCCGCCATCAAGCCAAACGCCCCCGTCAGCGTCATGAGCGCGATGAAGACATCCTCCGGGCCGTGGTGGGCGACCTCGCCGATTTCCATCAGGTCGTTTGTCATGCGCGACATCAGGTGGCCGGTTTTGTTGTTGTCGAAAAACCGGAAGCTCAGCTTCTGCACGTGCTCGAACAGCTTTTTCCGCATGTCCGTCTCGATGTTGATGCCGAGCATATGGCCCCAGTATGTCACGACGAACTGCATGAACGTGTTCAGCAGGTAGACGGCGAGCAGCCCTCCGCAAGCCCACAGGATGAGCTGCCAGTCCTTGCTGGGGAGCAGCTCGTCCACGACTTTATTCACCGCCAGCGGGAAACCCAGCTCCAGCAGCGCGGCCGCGACGGCGCAGCAGAAATCCAGATAAAACAATCCCTTGTAGGGCTTGTAGAACGATGCGAATCGGCGTAACAAGATCAGTTCCTCCTAAGCGAAGACCGGAATGCCCTTTATCCTCATCTAAATGATAATGAATCTCACTCTTGATTTCAACGAAAAAAAGCCGCCGCGCCCCTTGTCGGAGCTTGCGGCGGCTTCGGATTGGCATCCTCTTGTTCAATTATCGGTCGTTTATTCTTTGGCCGTTGCGGAAGGTGACGGCGAAGCCGGTTCGCTTGCGGCCGGGGTCGGCTCGGGCTTGTCGCTCAGCAAATTTTGATAGCCGGCGGTTTTCTTCGCTTCGTCGATCCATTCGGACGCGCCTTCGTTGATTTTTTCGTCGAGGAACGCGTTTTTTACTTCATTCTTCACTTCTTCGTAGGACGGGATCGCTGCTTCCTTTCGGTCGGTCAACTTGATGATATGGTAGCCGTTCGGAGATTCGACGACGCCGCTCATCTCGCCTTTTTTCAGGTTGAACGCGGCGGTTTCGAATGGCTCGTTCATGCGCCCTTTCGGGAAGAAGCCCAGGTCGCCGCCGTTGTCCTTCGAGCCCGGATCGATCGACTTCTCTTGGGCGAGCTTGGCGAAGTCGCCGCCGCTTTTCAGCTGCTTCAACACCGCTTCAGCCTCTTCCTTTGTCTCGAGCAGGATATGGGACGCCTTCACTTCTTCCGGCGTGCCGAAGTTTTCTTTGTTCTTCTCGTAGTAGGCTTTCAGATCGTCTTCCTTCGGCGCCGTCCGCTTCTCGAATACCGCGCGCAGTTCGACCTGCGTCTGAATCTGCTCGCGGAAACTCTCCAGCGTCATGCCGGAGGAAGCCAGCGCCGACTCCAGCTGCGCGTCGCTGGTGAAGCCGTTCTTCTCCTTGATCGAGGCGATTTCCTTGTCGACGTCGGCTTGTCCGACTTTGGCGCCGGCTTTGTCGGCCTCCAGCTTGATCAGCTTCAGCGTCATATACTGGTCGAGCAGCGAAGCGAGCTGTTCCTTGCCGTTCTGTTTCTCCATCTCGTCGTACAGTTCCGACTTCGTGATCGTCTTGCCGTCCAGCTTGCCGACGGCCTCGTTCATCCCGCCGCCGCCCGTGCCGCGGACAAGGACGAAAGCCAGGGCGACGACCGCGATGACCGCGATCGCCCAAGGGACGATGACGGCGGCGGGCTTGGAAGCCGAAGCGGCGGCCGCTGTCCCTGCAGTCGCGCCGACTGCCGCTTCGGGCACCTCGTCGACGATTCGATCTTCATTGGGTTCGAAAACGGGCTCCTCCGCCCGGTCCGTTTGAACTTCCGTTTCGGGCAGCTTGTCCGCCGTCGTTTCCTCCGGCTTGTCCGCTGCCGATTCCGGCTCGGAAGATGCCGGGAATTTCGGGTCTTTTTCCAAATCGCTCATTCCTTCTTAATCCTCCTCAGTATCGCCTATCATTCATTTCTTCACTATATCAGTTTTTCGACATTTTACCTTAAGCTAACCTAAAAATTAAAAAAATGAGCGGAAATAAATTCGGCCGCCTGCCGGTTCTGATCCCCGCCGACCGTATGTCCGGAAAACGGATACGGGCGAATCGTCTTGGGTGCGTTCACCCGATTAAACGCCGCGTAGATCGTCTCGGGCATCGTTACCATGTCCTTCAGGCCGCAGGTGACGAACAGCGGAATCCGAATCCGATGCGCCAGATTCATATTGTCGAAGTAGCTTAACGTATCCAGGACGGTCTCGAGCCGATCCGGAAACCGGTGCACAAACTCCGCCGCCTCGCTCAGCGAACTGGTCGAATTCAGGATGCCGAAATCCATATGGCACATGTTCGGGATATGCGCCACGGCGATCGCGGGCACGGGCGACAGCGCCGCCGAGATGAAGGCGAGTCCGCCGCCCTGGCTCACGCCGTCCACGCAGATGCGCGTCTCGTCGACTTCGTCCTGCGCGGCCGCCCACTCCAGCGCCTTCAGCGCATCGAGCGTGATCGCTTTGTAGTAGCACGTTTCCTTATCTAGTATCCCCTGCGTAATCCATCCCCGCGTCATGCCGTAGGATTGCGCCAGGCCGTTGCCCGTATCTCCGCCTTGGCCCCGGATATCGACCGCGAACACCGCCACGCCCATCAAAGCGAACGCCGCAAAGTCTTCCGGGTAGCCCTTGCTGCCGGTGTAGCCGTGAAAGACGACCACGCAAGGCAGCTTCTGCCCGGCCATGCTCCGGGGCAGCAGGAACCACCCGTGAATGCGGGTATCGTCAAAGCCCTCGTATTCGACGCGGTAGGCGAGCAGCTGCGGAAACGGCGTCTCCACTTCGGTTCGCCGGTCCCGGAGCGGCTTGTCCGCCGCCTTTGCGAGCACGTCGTCCCAGTATGCGTCGATTTGTTCCCTCGGCAACGTCAGTTCGGGCAAATATCGTTCCAAATCGGCTATTCTTCTCGTCACGGCATTGCTCATGTTCCGTTCCCCTTCCCCTAATCGATCCCATTTGAGGCACACCCACCCATCATAGCGGAACCGGCGCGACAAAAAAAGCCTTTCCGCGAATTTGCGGAAAGGCTTACATGCGCACATACGCGATGATTATTGTTCCCGTTTCGCCCGTCCGTCCTTCCTCATGGCGCATGACCGGATAGAAAAGGACCTGTCGGAAAATTCTCCAACGCTTGAAGAAACAGAACGATAAACAGCAAATGGAAACCCGCGATCACGACCCCGCGCGCGGCGGTGCGGCGCATCTTGCGATAAAGCACGTAAGGAAGCCAGCCGAACAGCAGCCCAAACGCCACATAATACGCCAGGAACAGCAAGACGCCGTCCAAAAAGGGCACTCGGGACGTTCGAAACAACAAAACGGTTATGAAGTAGGTCAGAGTCGCGATCAGACTCAGTGTCCAGCTGGCGCCAGGATGTCGCAGGAGACGCATTCGATTCTCCCCCATTCGGCAGCGAAATGGTAAAACACCGCCCCCCTACAGGTGCAAAGACCGTAGAGGCGCGGTGTTTGTTTGTCATACAGAATGGATAAGTTTTAGCCCTTTCCATTTCTGTATGACCTCCGATAAGAACGTACCGCCATCTTCCTTGAAGACGGCGGAGCCGTTTTTGCTTGTCAAGATTTAAAATGACGTTACGTTTCCCTCTTTCAGCTCACTTTGTGCTCGATCCGCAGCTTGTCCGCAACCATCGCGATGAATTCGCTATTCGTCGGCTTTGATTTGGCGATGTTGATCGTGTACCCGAACAGGTGGCTGATGCTGTCGATGTTGCCGCGCGTCCAGGCGACCTCGATCGCGTGGCGGATGGCGCGCTCGACGCGAGAAGGCGTCGTCTTGAACTTCTCGGCGATGGCGGGGTACAGCGTTTTGGTGATGGCGCCGAGGATCTCGATGTTGTTGTACACCATGGTGATCGCTTCGCGAAGGTACTGGTAGCCCTTGATATGGGCCGGAACGCCGATCTCGTGGATGATGCTCGTGATGTTGGCGTCCAGATTTTTCGGCTTGCCGATCGGGACGATATTGGACCGCAAGCCGCCGCCGGAGATCGAAGCGGAAGCCGGGCTGGAGCTGGTCGTGACGACGTTGCTGCCGGCCAGCTGCCGAATGCGGTTGGCGAGCACGTCCATATCGAATGGCTTCAGTATGTAATACGATGCCCCCAACTGAACCGCCCGCTGCGTGATGTTCTCCTGGCCGAACGCGGTGAGCATGATGATCTTGGGGCTGGGAGACAGATTCAGCTCGCGCAGCTTCTCCAGCACGCCAAGGCCGTCCAGATGAGGCATGATGATATCCAAAATCATGACATCCGGCACGAGCCGGCTCTCTTCGAGCTGACGGATGACTTCCTCTCCGTTGTAAGCCACCCCGACGACGGTCATGTCGTCCTGTTCTTCAATGTACTCGGACAGCAAATTGGTGAATTCACGGTTGTCATCTGCTAGAAATACTTCGATCCGCGGCAAAGTTGTATCCTCCCTCACTCAGCTCAGATGGTTTAAGAAACGCTCACCGTTTCCCTGCTAATCCGAATTCGACAAACCGAACCTAATTCCTTCCGAGGAAAAATTTATTTCTTTATTTTTTTGATCGTATGGCATATAATATTAAATTTACGTCAATTCATGATTTATTTCGCTTTAATTCGACAAATAATCGGATGGAATCAAATCGCTGCGGAAAAATAAGAACATCTAAGGCGATTAAACCGCCTTAGATGTTACCTGATCGGGCTTCAGCATAATGCCTGCATCTTGAAGCATCCACTCGATGAAGCAGCCGTAGCCGGAGGCCGGATCGTTTACGAAGACGTGCGTCACGGCGCCGACCAGCTTGCCTTTTTGCAGAATCGGACTGCCGCTCATGCCTTGAACGATGCCGCCCGTACGCTCGAGCAGCTTCGGATCGGTTACGCGAATGACCATACCCTTGGTTGCGGGAGAGGTTTGTTTGGATACGTGAACGATTTGAATGCTGAACCGTTCGACCTTTTGCCCGTTCACGACCGTCCAGATTTCGGCCGGCCCTTCCTCAACCTCCTCGGCGAACGAAACCGGCACGGGCTCGGGATTGAGCGCGTGTCCCGGAAGCTCGCTCATTTGCCCGAAAATGCCGAAAGCCGTATTGCGCTCCACGTTGCCCAGCGTCTTGCTCTCGCGGACGAATTGGGCGCGTTTCTCGCCCGGCTCTCCGCTCTGGCTTTTGGAAATCGATGTGACGTTGGATTGCAAAATCTCGCCGCTCCCGATGCTGATGGGCGTCTGCGTGTCCATGTCGGTAATGACATGACCTAGCGCGCCGTATACGCCTTGATCGGGTGCGTAAAAAGTCAAGGTGCCGACGCCGGCGGCGGAGTCTCGGATGTACAGGCCAAGTCGCCAAGCTTTGTCTTCCCTGTCGTACGCGGGCATGAGCGACGTCTCGAACCGGGATTTGCCCCGCTGAACAAGCAGTTTGAGCGGGCGGCCGGTTTTGCCCGCCTGCTCGGCGATTCCCGCGACCTTCTTGACGTCGTTTAGCGCCGTTCCGTTAATGGATACGATAAGATCGCCCAGCTTGAGTTTGGCGTCTTCGCCGGGAGACAGCCGTGAGTCCGCGCCGGTTTGAACGAGATGATGGCCGACGACCATGATGCCGGCGGCTCGAACCTTGACGCCGATCGTTTGACCGCCCGGAATGACCCGAAGGTCGGGGATGACTTGCAGCTTGACCGTTTTGAACGGGATGCGGCCGAACAACCGAAGCTTGAGCTCGGTCATGCCGCTTTGCTTGGGCTGGATCGACAGCGGCCGATTCAAATCCACCAGAAATTTGGAAGAAGCGGCGCCGTTCACCGCGGCTACCTGCGGATCCAGACTGCCTTGGGCATGAACCGGCATCGCGTAGTCCAGGCGCTTGGCTTGGCCCTCGAACAGCCGAAGCTCGTGAGGGAAAGACGCGAAATGCCGAATCGGAGCCGACGTCACCGCAGCGATTAGAAATAAGACCAGAACGATACCGAACCTGCGACGGAAAGAGGACTTTCGGTTCAAGATCTCACGCTCCCCTACAGACTTCCCCGGCACAATCTCGAACCGCCGGCGACGTACCTATAAGGTAACCGTGCCCCTCCCGTTTTATGTTGCCGAAAACATTCCTCGATCGACCGTTTTTCGCGTCAGCACGCGTTTTTTTGACGCTCCGCCAGCGAAAGCATTTCCTGCGCATGATGTCTGGTTTTGTCCGTCACTTCCACGCCGCCCAGCATCCGCGCGAGCTCTTCGACGCGCTCCGTTCTTCCGAGTTCCCGGATGGAGGTCGCCGTACGGCTGTCCTCCGTCACTTGCTTGCGGATCTCGTACTGATCGTCGGCCATGCACGCCACCTGCGGCAAATGCGTGATGGCGAACACTTGGCAGTGCCCCGACAGGCGCGACAGCTTCTCCGCGACCGCCTGGGCGGCGCGGCCGCTTACGCCGGTGTCGACTTCGTCGAACACGAGCACCGGAATCTGATCGATTCGCGCGAAAATCGCCTTCAACGCCAGCATGACGCGCGACATCTCCCCGCCCGAAGCGATGCGGGCGAGCGGCTTCGGCGGTTCGCCGGGATTGGTGGACAGCAGAAACTCGGCCGCGTCGGCGCCGGTCGGTCCGATCGGACCCGCCTCGAGCTTCACCTCGAACACGGCGCGCTCCATCTGCAAATCCTTCAACTCGGCTTCAATCGCCCGCGACAACTGCCGCGAGGCGTCGCGCCGGATCGACGAAAGCCGCTCCGCCTTCGCCTCAAGATCTTCGCGCAGACGTTCTTCTTGATCGGCCAATGCCTTAAGCCGCTCGTCGCGGTTCTCAAGACGATCGGTATCGGCCTGAATTCGGGCATGATAAGCGAGTATTTCCTCGACGTTCTCACCGTATTTGCGCTTCAGCCCGAACAGCAGATCCAGCCGCTGCTCGATTTCCGCGAGCCGCTCCGGATTGAATTCGATCTCGTCGCGGTAGTCCCGCAGCTGGAACGCGACATCTTCCGCCGCGTAATAAGCCGACTGCAACTGCTCGAGCAGCGGTGTCAGACGCTGCGAGTCCACCTTTACGATCTCCTCCAGACGGGAGATCGCTTTGGAAAGCGTGGAGATCCCTTTAGAGCCGTACAGCAGATCGTAGGCGCCGGAAGCGGCGTCCGCGAGCTTCTCCGCGTGGGCAAGCTTGCGCCGCTCCTCTGCAAGCACTTCGTCCTCGCCAGGCTTCAGCTTCGCTTCGGCGATCTCCTCCAATTGATACCGGTACAGATCGAGCATCTGCATTTGCTGCCGAGTCAATTCCTCGAGCTCTCTGCGCTCGCGGTTGACATTGACGTACTCGCGGTACTGATCCTGATAAGCCGCCTTCAGGGGCTGAATCGCCTCGCCGGCGAACGAATCGAGCCATTCGAGATGGCGGTCCGTCCGAAGCAGCGACTGGTGTTCGTGCTGACCGTGAATGTTGACCAGATGCTCGCCCGCTTCGCGCAGCATCGCCAGCGTGACGTGCTGGCCGTTGATCCGCGCGGCGGACTTGCCCTGCGCCTGCAGCTCGCGCCGGACGATCAGCGCCTCCTGCGGATCGGCCTGAATACCGAGCCTCTGCAACGTCTGCCAAACCGGATGGCTCTCCGGCAGATCGAAAACAGCTTCGATATCGGCGCGGTCGCAGCCATGACGGATCATGTCCGCCGACCCGCGACCGCCGGCGACGAGGCCAAGGGCGTCGATGACGATCGACTTGCCCGCTCCCGTTTCCCCGGTAAGCACCTGAAAACCGCGATGAAATGCGATGCGAATCTGTTCGATGACGGCCAAATGGCGGATGGACAGCTCCTGAAGCATCTTTGGATTCCTCCTCGATCGAAGCCATGACGGCCGGCGATTAACGGATAATGTCGTAAAAGCGGGCGGCGACCGCCTCGGCTTGCGCCTTCGTCCTGCAGATCAGCAGGATCGTATCGTCCCCCCCGATCGTGCCGACGATTTCGCCCCATTCCATGCTGTCCAAGAGCGAGGCGATCGTGCCCGCCGTTCCCGGCAGCGCTTTGACCACGACCAGATTTTCAGCCGCCTCGGCGTTAACGAAATGATCGAGCAGCGCGCGCTTCAGCTTCACCGTCGGATTGTAGCGCTGATCCTGCGGCATCGAATATTTGTAGCGTCCGTCTTCGAGCGGCACTTTGATGAGGTGCATCTCCTTGATGTCTCTGGAAACGGTGGCTTGGGTCACGTTAAAGCCTTGTTTGCGCAGCGCTTCGACTAGGTCCTCTTGCGTCTCGATCTCCCCGGCGCCGATCATCTCCCGGATTTTGCGTTGCCTTTGCCCTTTCATTCCTTCTCATCCTCCACTCGAAATCGTACCGTGCGCAGCATCCGGTCCTTCGGATCGGCCACGACGATGCCGTCGCATTCCGGGAACAGCAGCGCGTATGGGAGCAGCCGTTCCCGAAGGCCGCTCGCCGTCCAGTCGATCGGTTGGCGCGACCGCTCCAGCCGAACCAGGTAAAATTGGTCTCCCTTGGAAACGAAATAATCGAAATAAATCCGGGTCGTCTGCACCGGTCCGTCGTCTACCATGACCCCGAGCGGCACCCGATGCTTGCCGGACAACACCTGGTACCCTTGCTCCTGCAAAAAATCGACCGCTTCGTCGGGTTCGACGATGTTGCCGGCCTGGGCCAGCCTGCGCAGCCGCAGACTGGGCGGCTCGTGCAGCCAACGGCGGAACCTGCGCCATGCCAACCAGGCGATCGCGGCTACCGCAATGACGAAAACCAGGCCATCCCCGAACCGATCCATGCCCCCGCCCCCTTCGTCCTAACCTAGTTCGCGGCGGACGGGACATTCTCCTGTCGGCGGACGCAAAAAACCGGAGCCGCCAAGCATGCGAACCGGCGCGTACCCGGCCGTTCTTCGGCAGCTCCGGGGGACGGCTGCCAGCCCGGACAATAGCGTATGGCTTGTATGACTTAACTTTTGCGGAAGACGTTTGCGGCCTCCGTGACGACTTCGTCGGCACGGACGTCGAAAGCGTCATCCGCCAAGGCTGACGAATCTCCGATCCGCCAATAGGCGAGGAATTCAATGTTGCCTTCGCCGCCGGTAATCGGGGAAAAAGTCAGCCCTTCCAGCTCGAATCCGAGCGATGCTGCGGCAAGCAGCACTTCGCGCAGCACTTGACGGTGCACTGCCGCATCCCGGACGACGCCGGACTTGCCGACCTGCTCCCGGCCGGCTTCGAATTGCGGCTTGATCAGCGCGACCGTGCCGCCTCCCCGAGGCAGCATCGGCGCGAGCGCGGGCAGGATCAGCTTCAGCGAAATAAAGCTGACGTCGATGCTCGCGAAAGTGGGCGCGGGGCCTTCGAGCTGATCCGCCGTCATGTGCCGGAAGTTCGTCCGCTCCATGACGCGTACCCGCTCGTCCTGCCGCAGCGACCAGTCGAGCTGATTGTAGCCGACATCTATGGCGTAGACGTGCTTCGCCCCGTTCTGCAGGGCGCAATCGGTGAAGCCGCCCGTCGAGGCGCCGATATCGAGCATGACAGCACCTTCGAGATCGAGGCCGAAGTGCCGGATCGCCTTCTCCAGCTTCAACCCGCCTCTGCTGACGTAAGGATGGGGCGCGCCCTTGACGACGAGGTCCGCGTCGCGCGGTACCTTGGTGCCCGCCTTGTCCACCCGTTCGGTGCCGAGGAAGACCAGACCGGCCATAATGGCGGCCTTGGCCTTCTCGCGGCTCTCGTAATAGCCTTGCTCCACGAGGAGCACGTCGAGTCTCTCCTTGGCCGTCGCGGTCATCGCTTAGGTCGCCGTCGCGCGCCGCTTCAGGATGGCGGCGGCGCGAATCTCGCCGGCGACGTGCTCGGCCGTCAATCCGACTTCGGCGCGCTGCTCCTTGATGCTCGCGTGCTCGATGAAGCGGTCAGGCACACCCGCGATGCGGACAGGGGGATGCAGATCCCGCAATGCGAAAAATTCCAGCACGGCGCCGCCCAATCCGCCGCTCTCCGCGCCTTCTTCGAGGACGAGCATCGGGATGCGCTCCTGCTCGAGCTTCATCAGCATCTCCTCATCGATCGGCTTGACGAAGCGGGCGTTCACGACCCGCACGTTCAGACCATCGCGCTTGAGCAGTTCGGCAGCCTCCTCGGCAACCTGCACCATCGGTCCGATCGCCAGAATGGCCGCATACTCGCCATCGCGGACGGTCTCCCACTTGCCGATCGGGATCGGCTGCGGATCCTGGTCAAGCGGCACGCCGACGCCCGCTTCGCGCGGATAGCGGACGGCGATCGGGCCTTGCTCGTAATCGGCAGCCGTCTTCATCATGCGGCGGAGCTCGTTTTCGTCTTTCGGCATCATGAGCACCATGTTCGGGATATGTCGGAGGAACGCCATATCATAGACGCCCTGGTGCGTCTCGCCGTCGCCACCGACGAATCCGGCGCGGTCGATGGCGAAAATAACGTTCGCATTGTGCCGGCAAATGTCGTGCACCACTTGATCATAAGCGCGCTGCAGGAAGGTGGAATAGACCGCGAAGACGGGCTTCATCCCTTCCATCGCGAGCGCGGCAGACATCGTGGCAGCGTGCTGCTCCGCGATGCCGACGTCGTACATCCGGTCCGGGAAGCGCTCGGCGAAGCCGAGCAATCCGGAGCCGCCCGGCATCGCCGGCGTGACGGCCACGATCCGCTTATCCTTCTCGGCCAACTCGATCAGCATGTTGCCAAACACTTCCGTGTACATCGGCGGTCCGACGGGTTTGAGCACCTGGCCGGATTCGATCTTGTAGGAGCCGGTGATGCCGTGCCACTTGTGCGAGTCGGCCTCGGCCGGCGAATAGCCTTTGCCCTTGACCGTCAGGACGTGAACGAGCACCGGCCCGTTGACCTTGTCGGCCTGGCGCAACGTATCCATCAGCATGTCGACGTCATGGCCGTCGACGGGTCCGAAGTATTTCAGCCCGAATTCCTCGAACAGCATGCCCGGAACGACCAAGTACTTCAGGCTGTCCTTCAGGCGCTCGGCGGTTTTGGCCAGTCGGCCGCCGATGGCCGGCACCTTGCGGAGCAGCCATTCGAATTCATCCTTCGCCTTGCGGTACGTCTTGTCGCTGCGAACCTTGCCCAGATAGTTGTGCAAAGCGCCGACGTTCGGCGCGATCGACATCTCGTTGTCGTTCAGCACGACCGTCAGCTTGCGCTTTTCGTGGCCGATATGGTTCAATGCTTCGAGCGCCATCCCTCCGGTCAGCGCGCCGTCGCCGATGACGGCGATGACCTTGTTGCGCTCGCCCTTCAGATCGCGCGCCAGCGCCATCCCCATCGCGGCGGACAAGGAGGTGCTGCTGTGTCCCGCTTCCCAGACGTCGTGCTCGCTCTCCGTCCGCTTTACGAAGCCGCACAGGCCGTCCTTCTGGCGGAGCGTGTCGAACCGGTCCATTCGGCCGGTCAGCATCTTGTGGACATATGCTTGATGCCCCACGTCGAACAGGAACTTGTCCGTGGGGCTGTCGTATAAGTAATGGAGCGCTAGCGTCAATTCCACGACCCCGAGATTGGGGGCCAGGTGGCCGCCGGTGACCGACAGCTTCTCGATCAGGAATTGCCGAATTTCTTGAGCCAACTGCGGAAGCTCGGGCGTGGACAGCTGCTTCAAGTCAGTTGGGCTATGGATGCGATCGAGCAGCAAATGGGATTCCCCGCTTTCCCGAAAATGACGTACGCCTCCGGCGCGCGAGGCGACAACAAGGGCGTCGCGGCGGATCGTCGTGATGGAGTACCGTTATTATATCATAATCTGAAAATAAAGCCCAAGCGAAACGACTACTCCTTACCAATTTTGGCGAACTTTGTTCGACTTTGCCTGCCGATACGGGATTTCGGGCGAAAAAAAACAATCCCGGCGCGCCCGCAGGCGCCGGCGCCCTCGCAAGGGCGCTTGCCGGGATTGTCGATCAATGGTCGCGAGCCATCATATGGAGCGCGAGTTGGACGAGCCGCTCCGGCTGAGGCAGCTCAGCCGTCCGGACCGCTTCGATCGCTTCGTCGGTCAGGCGACGAACGCGACGCCTGCTCTCTTCCAGGCCGATCAGGTACGGATACGTAACCTTGCCTTGCCGCTCGTCGCTGCCCTTCGGCTTGCCGAGTTTGGACTCGTCTCCGGACACGTCCAGGACGTCGTCCTGGATCTGGAAGGCGAGCCCGACGTTCCGGCCGAACCGCTCCAACGCCGCCAGCTGCCGCTCCGTCGCGCCAGCTGCATGGCCGCCCGCCCGCAAGGAAAACGCGATCAGGTCGCTCGTCTTGTGCAGATGGATAAGTTCCAACTGCTCCAATGAAGTGATCCCTTGCTCCCCTTGCATGTCGTCCGCCTGTCCGCCGACCATTCCGGGCAGTCCGGCGAACCGGGCCAGCTCGGAAACGACCGAGAGCGCGCGATCGGCCGGCACACCCAGGGTCGTCGCCTGGGCGATGACGTGAAAGGCGTGCGTCAGCAGGCCGTCGCCGGCGAGAATGGCCATCGCTTCCCCGTACACTTTGTGGTTCGTCGGCCGTCCGCGACGGTAGTCGTCGTTGTCCATCGCCGGCAGGTCGTCGTGTACGAGCGAATACGTATGCACCATCTCGACCGCCACTGCGAACGGCATGGCCCGCGCCTCGGCGCGCGCGTCCCCGCCGACCGCCTCGGCGGCGGCCAGCGCGAGAATCGGACGCAGTCGCTTGCCGCCGGCGGTCAGCGAATACATGATCGCTTCACGCAGCGTCTCGTTCAACCGCCAGCCGACAGGCACCGCATCCCGAAGCGCGGCTTCGACGCGGGCTGCGCGATCGGCGAGATAGCCGCGTATGTCCCGCACGTCTTCTTCCGTTTGCACCGTCACATTTACTCCCCTTTGTCCGCGCCGTTGTCGTCCCGCTGCGGCGCGAAAGGCTTGCGCTGCAAGCCGTCCCCGTCCTCGATCAGCATCTCGATGCGGCGCTCCACTTGTTCGAGCTTTTGGCCGCAGAGCTTCGACAAGACCATGCCCTCCTGATACAGCTCGATCGCCGTCTCGAGCGGCACGTCCCCGCTCTCGAGACGCGCGACGATGCCTTCCAGGCGCTCCATCGCTTCCTCGAACGAGAGCGTCGTTTCCCCGTTGTCGCTCATCCTGGCTCTCCCTCCCCGTGCAATCCCCATATCTGGCAATCCAGCTTGCCGTCCGCGAGCCGCACCCGGATCAGATCCCCCGGCTGCACCTCTTGGATGGATCGGATCAACGCTTTTTCCTGCTCGTCATAAACGAGGCTATAACCTCTCGCCATCACCTTGAGCGGACTTAGCGCATCCAGCTGCCGAACGGCCGATCCGAAGGCGTTCTGCCGTTCGCGGAGCGTCCGGCGCATCGCCAGCTCCAGCGCGCGCATGGCGTTCTCGGCGCGGCGCCTCGCATAGACGACCTGCTCGGACGGATTGGCGGCGGACAGCCGCCCGCCCAACCGCGCCAAACGCTCCTTCGCCCGGGCGACGCCTCCGTCCGCCCGGTAGCGGAGCCGATCGCGCAGCCGGTCGAGCCTCTCCGCTTGCGCCAGCAGCGCCCGCCTAGGCTGCGTGAAGTACGGCGAGCGGACCGCGTGCTGATAGCGCTCCCGCGCTCGCCCAAGCTGAAGCCCGAGCGACTTGGACATGCGCTGCTCGAGATGGGCGAGCGTTTGCCGCAGCTCGGTCCGGTGCGGCACGGCCAGCTCGGCAGCCGCGGTCGGCGTCGCGGCCCGCAAGTCCGCAACGAAGTCCGCGATCGTAAAGTCCGTTTCGTGCCCGACCGCCGAGATGACGGGAATCGCCGACGCGCGGATCGCCCGGGCGACGATCTCTTCGTTAAACGCCCACAGCTCCTCGAGCGATCCCCCGCCGCGTCCGACGATGAGCACGTCCACCTCGGCGAGCCTGTTCATCGTGGCGATCGCTTTGGCGATGGACGGCGCGGCGGTTTTGCCCTGCACCGAGACCGGGTGCAGCAGGATCGGCACGGCCGGATGGCGGCGCTGCAGCGTGATGATGATGTCGCGCACCGCCGCGCCCGTCGGCGAGGTGACGATGCCGATCGCCCGCGGATAGCGGGGAATCGGCCGTTTGACGGCTTCGTCGAACAAACCTTCGGTTTGAAGCCTTTGCTTGAGTTGCTCGAACGCGAGGTACAGGCTGCCGACGCCGTCGGGCTGCATCGCGGTCACGTAAAACTGGTACTGGCCGTCCCGCTCGTAGACAGAGATGCCGCCCCGTGCGAGCACCTTCATGCCGTCCTTCGGACGGAAGGGCAGGCGCTGATTGTGCGAAGCGAACATGATGCTCTTGAGCCGTCCGCTCTCGTCCTTCAGCGTAAAATACATATGTCCGCTGGAATGATGCGTGAAGTTCGAAATTTCGCCCCGCAGCCAGATGTCTTGCAGCTGCTGGTCGCCTTCAAGCTTCATCTTGATGTAGCGGTTAATATCGCGAATGCTAAGCACGCGAGCAGGCTGCTCCATAGTTCCCGCCTCCTTGCGACGTTAAGCGATGCCGTGCGTCCGTTTGGCCGATTTCAGCGTGTTTTGCATGAGCATCGTGATCGTCATCGGACCGACGCCGCCCGGCACGGGCGTGATCCACCCGGCAACCGGCGCCACGTCGTCATAGTCCACGTCTCCGCACAGCTTGCCGTTGTCCAGCCGGTTCATCCCGACGTCGACGACGACCGCGCCGGGCTTGACCCAGTCGCGCTTGACCAGTTGGGCCACGCCCACCGCCACCACGAGAATGTCCGCTTGACGCGCCACTTCCGGCAAATTCGGCGTGCGCGAGTGCGTCATCGTGACCGTCGCGTTTTCGCGGAGGAGCAGCATCGACACCGGTTTGCCGACGATGTTGCTGCGGCCGATGACGACCGCGTGTTTGCCGGCCGGATCGTTGCCTGTCCGCTTCAGCAGCTCGATAACGCCGGACGGCGTGCACGGCAGCAGCGCGTCGTCGCCGATCATCAGATTGCCGACGCTGACCGGATGGAAGCCGTCCACGTCCTTGTCTACGGCGATCGCGTCGATGACGGCCTTCTCCTGAATGTGCTTCGGGAGCGGCAGCTGCACGAGAATGCCGTGGATGGAGGCTTGTCCGTTCAGCCGGTCGATCAGGGCGAGCAGCTCGTCCTGCGTCGTCGAAGCCGGCAGCCGGTGCACCTCGGAGTAGAAGCCGAGGTCGTCGCACGCCTTGGCTTTGTTGCGCACGTAAACCTGCGATGCGGCGTCCTCTCCGACCAGGACGACGGCGAGTCCGGGACGGACGTCCCGGGCCAGCAACCGCTCGACCTCCTGCTTGATCTCTTCCCGAATCTCTTCCGAGATGCGTTTGCCGTCGATGATCCGCGCGCTCACGATGGATCCCCCTTTTCCGCGTCCGAGTCCGTCTCTTCGGCCGAAGCGGCCTCGCCGCCGCGTTCGCGAATGAGCCGTCCGAGCACGCCGTTGACGAATTTGCCGGACTCTTCCGTGCCGAAATGCTTGGCCAGCTCGATCGCTTCGTTGACGACGACCTTGTGCGGCACGTCCTTGCGGTAGTTCATCTCGTAAACCGCAAGCCGCAAAATCTGCCGGTCCACGCGGGACAACCGGTCGACCTGCCATCCCGTCAAATAGCCCGCCAGCGCTTGGTCGAGCTCTTCCTTGCGGCCGTCGACCCCGGCCACGAGATCGCGCGTAAAGGCGTCGACCGCCGCAAGTCCCCCGACGTCCGCTTCGATCTCGTTGTCGTGGCGCGCTTCCTCCATAACGGTGTCGACCGCCTCCTGGGCGGCCACGCCGTTCATTTCCATTTGGTACAGGCTTTGTACCGTAATTTCCCTAGCCAATCTGCGTTTCATGAATCCTCCCGAGGATCGTCGTGGTTTCGCCCTGCGATTGATGCGTCGTATTAATCGTCCCTGTCCAGGACTTCGTCTTGCTCCGCGGTTCGGCGGCCGGCGCTGCCCAATGCCGCTCCCGGAGGAATCGCGTAAAAAAGCGGGAGCCGTCCCGCTCCCGCTGTTGCGGGCAGGCGGACGGGTCCGCCTGGCGGGAAGGCTGCTCCAGGTTCATCGAGACGGCGGCCAACGATCCGTCAGCCACGAGACGAGCCGGTCCCAAGGCAGGAGCGGCCCGCGTTTTTCGTCTTTATGTTTGCCAATGCCGTATCCGATCCCGACGAGCAGCGCGCAGAACAGCATATCCCAGAATCCGCTGATCAAATAAATAAGTCCGCACAGCAGTCCCGCAGCCACGCCGCCGGCTCGCCCTCCGTAGGTTTCCCACCAAATTTTCCACATAGGTGGATCTTACCCCCTATTCCACGCGGCTCTTAAACGTGGTCGGCGCTTGCGTCAGGTTAGCGATGAAAATCGATACGTCCGCAACCGGAATGCCGGTCGTCTCCTCGATCTGCTCGGAGATCGTGCGCTGCATGTCCTCGGACAGCGTCGGAATGGCGCTCTCCCCGTCAACGAACGCGCGGATCGTGATATGGAGGCCCGCTTCGCCAACGCGGACGCGGGCGCGCAGATCCTTCACACCGCGGGAGCGCGAAGCGGCCTTTAGCGCCAAGTTCTCGACCGTCTCGACCGAGATTTGGATGTCGCCGTGCTCCGTACGCTGATTGATCGAAGGCGAGACGCCGCGACCGCGGCCGAACGAGACGACGAAAAAGCGAAGGCTGATCAGGAACAGCACGACGGCGCCGACAATGACGGCAGCCTGAGCCGGCCGGTAGCCGCCCGTAATATCGTCCACGACTTCCTTCAGCCAAACGACGTTGAAGCCGCCGGCCGCCAAGACGACGGCCACGACCGCCGCGGCTCCGATGATCAAGCTGTAAAGAAACAAGAGCAGCCTGTCCAACATGTTCATGAGCGAGTGTCTCCTCCAGTCCTATGACCGCAAATAACCCCGACTTGCGAAAAAACGCCAGAGGACCTACCCTCGAAAGGATAGGCCGTCCCGGCGCCAGCACCCGCGAGTCGGAAGCGACGTACGCGCGCAAGCCTGATGCCTACGCCGACGTTATCGGACACGCGTATGCGTTTCGTCTTCTTCGATTTTTTCGGCTGCTTTGAAGTGGACGTCGTGAATATGCACGTTCACCTCGACCACCTGCAGTCCGGTCATCGTCTCGATCGAGCGCTTGACGTTGCGTTGGATCTCGGCCGCGATCTCGGGGATCCGCCGGCTGTATTCCACGATGATCGACACGTCGATCGCCGCCTCCCGCTGACCCACTTCCACCTTGACGCCTTTGGACAGGTTCTTGCGCCCAAGCAGCTCGGCGATGCCGGAAGAGATGCCGCCGCTCATGCCGGCGACGCCTTCCACCTCAACGGTCGCGAGCCCGGCGATAATCTCGATGACTTCAGGGGCGATCTGGATGGTTCCCATGTCGGTCCGTTCGTAATCAGGCACCATCGTTTCCATTCGTCAAATTCCACCTCCTCCATGCGTTCAAAGCCAGGGTCGGCCAGGCTTTCTTACACTATTATTACTATATCAAAGCCCAAGAATTATGACAAACTGCGGGAATGTCCCGCTTAAGCTTCGATTTCGCCGCCGTACGGATCGTTGACGTCGTGTTCCTCGAGGAATTTGATGTCGAACGTTCCTTTGTTGAAAATCGGATGATCGAGCAGCTTCAGGTGGAACGGAATCGTCGTCTTGACGCCTTCGATCATAAACTCGCTCAGCGCGCGGCGCGCACGGGAGATCGCTTCTTCGCGCGTCGGCCCCCAGACGATCAGCTTGGCGATCATCGAATCGTAATGAGGCGAGATCATGTACTGCGGATAGGCGGCGCTGTCGACGCGCACGCCCGGACCGCCCGGCGGCAAATAGAAGCCGATGCGGCCCGGGGACGGCATGAAGCCGCGGTCCGGGTCTTCCGCGTTGATGCGGCATTCGATCGCCCATCCGTCGAAGCGGACCTGATCCTGGGTAAAGGAGAGCGGCGCCCCTTCGGCGACGGAGATCATCTCCTTGATGAGGTCGATGCCCGTGATCATTTCGGTCACCGGATGCTCGACCTGGATGCGGGTGTTCATCTCCATAAAGTAGAACTGGCCGTCCGGACCGAGCAAAAACTCGATGGTGCCGGCGCCGGCATAATGAACCGCCTTGGCCGCGCGCACGGCTGCCTGGCCCATCCGCTCGCGAAGCGCCGGTGTCATGACCGGGCATGGCGCTTCTTCAACGAGCTTTTGGCGGCGGCGCTGCACGGAGCAATCCCGCTCGCCAAGATGGCAGACGTTGCCGTGCTTGTCGGCGATGATCTGGATTTCGACGTGCTTCATGCCCGTCAAGTATTTCTCCAGATAGACGCCGGAATTGCCGAATGCCTTTTCCGCCTCCTGCTGGGCGGTCGTAATCTCGCGGACCAACATCTCTTCGTCGTCGGCGAGTCGGATACCGCGGCCGCCGCCGCCGGCCGTCGCCTTGATGATGACGGGATACCCGATGTCGCGTGCGACGCGGATCGCTTCGTCGAGGTCTTCCACGAGGCCGTCGGAGCCGGGAATGACCGGCACATCGGCTTCCTTCATCGTTTGCTTCGCGACCGATTTGTCGCCCATGCGGCTGATCGCCTCCGAAGACGGCCCGATGAAGGTAATATGACACGTTTCGCAGATGTCCGCGAAATCGGCGTTTTCAGAGAGAAACCCGTAGCCCGGGTGGATGGCGTCGCATTCGGTCAGCGTGGCAACGCTCATGATGTTGGTCAAATTCAGATAACTGTCCTTGGAAGCGGTCGGTCCGATGCAGTAGGCTTCGTCGGCCAGACGCACGTGGAGCGACTCGCGGTCGGCTTCGGAATACACCGCGACCGTCGAGATTCCCAGCTCGCGGCAGGCGCGGATGATGCGCACGGCGATCTCGCCGCGGTTGGCGACCAGGATTTTGTGAATGTTCAAGGCAAAGGTCCCCCTTAGTTGTCCCCGGCTCCCGGAGCGCGGCGAGCCGCGGCCCGGGCGCATCGGCGGTTATTCCGGCTTGACGAGGAACAGCGGCTGGCCGTACTCGACGAGTTGGCCGTTCTCGACCAGGATCTCGACGACCTCGCCCTTCACTTCCGCTTCCAGAGGGTTCATCAGCTTCATCGCTTCGAGGATGCACACGACGGTTTTCTCGTGCACCTTGTCGCCCGCGTTGACAAACGAGGGGGCGTCCGGCGACGGCGCGCGGTAGAACGTGCCGACCATCGGCGACACGATCTGGTGCAGACCCGAGCGGTCCGGGCCCGGGGCGGGCGCACTTTCCGGCGCCGGAGCGGCAGGCGCCGCGGCGGGCGCTTGGGCGGCGGCAGGAACATATGTATGCGCGATCGGCGCGGTCTGCACGTTTACCACTTCCGTGCGGCCGGGCTTGCGGATCGCGAGTCGCGCCCCTTCGTTTTCGATCTCGAGCTCGTGCACGGACGTTTGGTCAACCAATTTGATTAGTTCTTTGATTTCGCTCAATTTAAACATTCGTCGGACACTCCTTGGCTATCGGTGATCCGCGCGCGTGCGCGCGGCGGCGCAACGGCTGCGCCTGCAGGACCGCCTTCGGGCGGAGACGATTCGTGAACGCCGTGAGGCGAATCGTCGGCTTGCGGCCATGCGAACGAAGCTTGTTCGTACCCATAACGGACTTATTATAACACAATCGAACGAAATGGAAAGAGCCGGCCAGCGCCGGCTCCTTCCGCCCCGCATCCGGGTTCGGGACGCGGTCCGGCCTTTATTGGATGTACTTGATGGAGATACGGTCCGGGGTCACGTCGAGCTCCTTGGTGGCGAGCGAAACGATCTTCACCGCTTGCTTGACTTCGAGTTTGTCGGCCTGGACGACGATCTTGTAGTTGTTGTCGTCCTCTTCGACGACCGCGTTCGGATAGTCGCCGACAAGCTTCTCTTCGAGGCTCGTGATGCGCTGCTCGACCATGTCGATCCGGCTTTGCTCCTCGATGGCCGCCGCCGCTTCCTCAGGCGTCGCCTTGGAGGTGGCGGCAAGGATCGCGTTCAGTTCTTCCAGGCGCTTGGACACTTTGATTTCCCGCTGCAGTTGGGCGTTGTCGAAGTATTCGCGTCCCGTCAGGTTCGTCATGCCTTTGAGCACTTCTTGATCCGCGGGCGCGGACCCGCCATCCTTGCCGGCGTTCGGCGATGCCGATGCGTCCTTGTCTTTTTCGGGAGATGCGGCAGCGTCCTTGCCCGACTCCGGCGAAGCGGCCGGATTCGAGCTCGCGTCAGGCGAAGCCGGCGCGTTCGCCCCGGCGTCCGGCGCGGCCGACGCGTCCGGCGAAGATGCGGCGTCCTTGCCGTCGCCGCTCGTTTGGGGCGCGTTCGCGCCGTCCGGGCTATCCACGTCCGTCACCTCGATGCCGTCCGCGTTCACCTTGCCGGATGCTTTGGCGGCGTCCGGGTCGAGCGTCTCCTGCTGCTGCGCCTGGCCGACAGGCTTGCCGGCGGGGGCGTCTTCGGTGAACAGATAGTAAGCCGAGAGAATCACCATGAGAGAAAGCATCGAGACGAGCCAGATCGTTTGCCGTTTGTTGTTCATCGCAATTTGACCTCCTAATGTAGGCGTTTGGGATGGGTGGACCTTATAGCTTGCGCGGGACGACGGAGATCCGGTGAATCGGAACGTCCAGCCCGCTTGCTATCGCTTCGGCGATCATTCGGCGCACGGTCGCGTTGTCCGCGCCTTTGGCCACGATGAGCACCCCGCGGATTCGGGGTTTGATCTTCTTGACGACGATGGGAGATTTGCCTCCCGATACTTCGTAGAGGACGACTTGACCGTCCGAGGTCACATCCGTAATGTGGCGGTTGGCCCCGTTCTTGTCCGTCTCGTCGGTAATCTGCTGCGTTTTTTTCTCATTCAGCTGAACGACGGTCTCTTCCGTCGACTCCACGGTAACCATCACGTCGACGGTGCCGACGCCTACGATATGCTCCAGCATTTCCTTCAAGCGGCTGTCCAGCTGCGATTCGATCTCGGCGAACGGATCGTCTTTGCCGTCTCCCGCACCGAGGAAAGCTGTCTCCTGCGTCTGCGGCGGCCCATCCGAGTCGTGCGGCGGATTGGTGTTCGGTCCGTTCGGCGACTCGACGGTCTTTACGTTCAAGTAGGACGCGACGAGAAGGAGCACGGCGCCGATCAAACCGATAAGCACAAGCCAGCGGAACGCCTTGACCCGTTTCGGCCCGCCCGGACCGCCTCCGATGAACGCCTCCAATTGCTGCAGCCATTTCGCCATGGCACACCCCCTCCCGTCGTTAGTACGCGTCGCCTGCCGCCGGCCGCGTCACCTTGATGGCGTCCGTCCGAATCCCGAACCGGGCTGCGACGATCGCCGCCACGCGGTTTCGTTCGGCCTGATCCGCCTCGGTCGGCTCCGCCGTTTGCGAGGCCGCCGGAACCGCCTCTCGCCCGTCCGGCTGTCCGGCTTCGCCGTCCGTTGCCGGCGCGCCGATCTCGATGTCGGGCAGTTCCACCCGGATCGGCGCGACCGGTCGGATCTCGCCCGGGGCGGAACCGTCGTTTCCCTTCCCGCCGTCCGCCCCCGCAGGAGCATCGCCGAGTTGGACCGTGACACCCGTAGCCGTCATGGCGCCGTCCGGTTGCCCGGCGAGCGCGACCGTCACCTTGTCGACCCGAAGCCCGGTTTCCTGTTCGACCGTCGTCCGGATCTCGCCTTCCAGCATGACTGCGGCCAGCCGTGAGGCCTGATCGTCCCTGGACGCCCGCAGTCTTCCCGCATCCGCTTCGATCTGCGCGAGCTGGTTCGGCGCCGTGTCCGGCTGCCGCTCGACCGCGGCGATGCCCGCGGAGAGCTTCGCCCCGAAGTCTCCTTTGATCCATTGCAGCATCGGCGCCGCGATCGTCAGCAGGATGAACAGGCCGGCGACGAGGCGGACGTACCGCTGCATCGCCCGGTTCGGCAGAAGCAGGTCGATCAGCGAAGCGAGCAGGACGACCGCCACCACCTGCTTGAGCCATCCGGACAGCGCCACCATCATGCCGGCTTCCCCCTCTCCGATCCCGCTATCGCATGAGGAGCGACGCGTTTCCCGCCGTCAGGATGATCGTGACCGCGAGGAAGAACATGAGCCCGACCGATGCAAGCGCGGCGAACACGTAGATGAGCGTCTTGCCGATCGTCTGCAGGCATTGCACGATCGGCGTGTCGCCGAGCGGCTGCAGCACCGCCGCCGAGACGTTGTAGATCAGCGCCAGCGTCAGGACTTTGATCGCGGGGAAGGCGCAGAGAAAGAGCAGGATCGCGACGCCGGCGAGGCCGACGGCGTTCTTCACCAACATGCTTGCCGACAGGACGGTGTCCGCCGCGTCCGAGAACATTCGGCCGACGACCGGGACGAAGTTGCCGGTGACGAACTTGGCCGTCCGCATCGCGATGCCGTCAGCCACGGCACCCGTCGCGCCCTGGATCGAGAGCACCCCGAGGAACAGGGTGAGCATGCCGCCGAGCAGTCCGACGGATATGGTGCGCAGCAGGTTGGCGAGCTGCGTCAGCTTGAAGCGGTCGGAGATCGTGCTGGTCAGGTGCAGCACCGCCGAGAAGAACAACAGTGGGAAGACGACCAGATGAATGACCGTGCCGATCGTGTGGATCATGAACACGATGAGCGGATGCAGCACGGCCACCGTCGTCACGCCCCCGGTACTCGCGAGAAGCGTCAGCAGGAGCGGCACCATCGAGAGCATGAACTGCACCATGCTGCCGATCGCGTCGGCCGCGTAGGTCGTCGCCGTGCGAAAGCTGTTGACGGCGATGATCAGCAGCACCATGTAGGCCACCGCATAAGCCACCCGGCTGACCGCGTTGCGCTCGAATGCGCTCTGCATCGTCTCCAGGATCATCGTAAAGATCGCGAGCAGGACGATCGTCACGAGCAGCTTGCCGCTGTACAACACTTCATGCAGGAAGAAGCGGGCTAGGCCGACGAGCGCGTGCTTCATCTCCCAGCCCTGGCCCTGCGGAAACATGAGCGCCTTGAGATCCGGCACCTGGCCGTCCGGGAAATAGCCGCCGTACTGGCTCCGCAGCCGATCCCAGAACTGCTCGATCTGCGTCATGTCCAGCTCGCCCGACTGCTGTTCGGCCAGATCGCCGGCGAGCCGGCCGCCCTGCGCTTCCGCGCCCGGCGTTGCTTCGGGCGCAACCTGCGCTTCGTAGACGGACGTCCCGCTCCCGCCGGCGCCCGCCTCCCGCTGCGCGTCCTGTGCGCTGGCGAATACCTGCGACGGCAACAGCGATAGCAGCATGGCCGACATGAGCAGCAGGAACGGCAGCCATCCCGATCCGCGCGCTTGCCAGAGCCGGCGACTCATCCGCTCCCCCTCCTGTCCGCTCTTGTTCACGCCGGCAGCAGGCCGAGCACCGTCTCGATGATGACGCTGATAATCGGCACCGCCATGACGAGAATGAGCATCTTGCCGGCGAATTCAATCTTGGATGCGACGCTCTCCATCCCGGCGTCCCGCACGATCTGCGCGCCGAATTCCGCGATGTAGGCGATCCCGATAATCTTGAGCATCGTCTTGAGGTACACCGTCTGGATACCGGATCGGTCCGCAAGCTCCTCGAGCACCGTGACGACCCCTTCAATCCTGCCGATCAGCGCGAGGAAGACCGCGACGCCGAAGAAGGCGGCGAGCAGGAAGGCGAACATCGGCTTCTGTTCGCGGATGACGAGGATGAGAACGGTTGTGAGCAGGCCGATGCCGACGATCTGAAGAATGTCCACCTTCTCACCCGCTTACTGGAACAAGAAAATCGTCTTGATCTCTTGAAACAAATCGTTAAGCAGTCGCACCACCATGAACAGCACGACGACGAACCCGATGACCGTGACCCAATGTGCCATGTCTTCTTTGCCCATCTGTTTCAGCACGGTATGGATCATGGCGACGATGATGCCGATGCCGGCGATTTGGAAAATGGTGCTGACGTCGATGTTCATGGATACGGGCCCCCTACTACATCATGAGGATGACGACCAGGGCGGCCGCGAGCACCCCCAGACTTCGACTCAGCTTCTCGTACCGCTGCTGATCTTCCCGCGCTGCCGACTCTTCCGCTTGGAGCTGGTGCATCGCCAGGCGCAGGTGCTTTAATTGATCCTCCCGGCCGCTCGCGCCGAGCGTTCCGCCGAGCCGAAGCATCGCGTCGCGTTCCGCGGCCCGCATCGCCGTCGCGGACCATCCCGCCCGGAACGTCTTCTCCCAGCAGGCCTGCACCGTCTCTCCGCCCGACCGCAGCGACGCGGCCGTCCCCGCGAACAGACCCGCGAGAGGCGGCGGCAGCACCTGGGCAATCCGGGCGAGGGCTTCGGGCAGCGGCGTTTGCCCGTATCCGATCTCCGTCTCCATCCGCTGCAAGGCGTGCAGGAGTTGGCGGATCTGACGAGGGCGCTCCGCGAACCGAGCTGCCTGGACGAAGCCGATCATCGTCCCCGCGAACAGTACCAGCGCTGCGCCGATCAGCTTAAGCACGGCCGCTCTCCTCCTTCGCCTCGGCATCCGGCGACCGGATCGGCGGCAGCTGACGAGGCTTGATCGACCATCGCGTTCCGGCCGGTTCGTCCGGCTGCGCGACGGTCGGTGCGGGCGGCGGCGACGGCGCGTCGCGCGGCCCGGCCCATGTCCGCCTCCCCGCCTTGCGCCCCCTCAGCTCCGCCGCTTCCTCGGCCGAGTAGATCCGATGCTGCACCCGGCCGTTCGACCGGGAGAGTAGGACGTAGGCGCTGAACATGCCTTCTTGCGCCAGTTGGGCGAGCACGGGCCTCGCGAACACGTCGTCCAGATCGATCGCGTGCGCCGTCGCCAGCACCCGGACGCCGGCATGCAGCGCTTCGGTCAGCGCGTACGCGTCCTCCGGCCGTCCGATCTCGTCCACCACGACGACTTCCGGCGACATTGATCGGACGAGCATCATGAGGCCTTCGGCCTTCGGGCAGGCGTCGAGCACGTCGCTGCGCGGTCCGAGGTCGAACGTCGGCACCCCGCGCTCGCATGCCGCGATCTCGGAACGCTCGTCGACGATGCCGACCTTGCGCCCGCCCCAATCCGCCGCTGCCGGATGGTGCCAGTCGCCGGCGCTGATCGCGCGGGCCAGATCGCGAAGCATCGTGGTCTTCCCCTGCTGCGGGGCGGAGACGATCAGCGCGTGGCGGACCGTCCGTGCTTCGCGATCGAGCAGGTTCGGCAGCAGTTCGGCCGCGCAGCCCGTCCGCGCCCGGGCGATCCGGACGTTGAAGCTGGCGACGTCCCGCAGGTGGCGGACGGCGCCGCCCTCCAGCACGGTGCGGCCCGCGAGCCCGATGCGGTGGCCGCCGGCGACGGTCACGAATCCGCGCCTCAGCTCCTCTTCCACCGCGTATAACGAATGGTTGGTCACTCTTTCGAGCAGCGCCCGGCACGTTTCCCGGTCGGGCCTGTAGGCGGCACGGGGGTCGTCCGACACGGTGCCGTCCGCCCGTACAAAGGCGAATCGGCCCCCGAATCCGATCTCGAGCGGACGGCCCTCCCGAATGCGGATCTCTTCCAGCGTCTCTAGCAGCAAAGCCGGCAATCGCTCGATGGCGGCGCGCAATTCGGCGGGCAGCAAGGCGAGCAGGTCCAGCGGCATCGGGATCCCCCTTCCCGGAAGTTGTCCTGTCTTAGCTGTTTCATATGTATGCTTGGACGACTTGAATATGACTCCTTGGACCGCATTTTTGCGATAATGAGAGAATCGTCATTCCGCGTTCTTGCGCCTCGCCGGCGGCTTTTAAAATGATAGAGTCGTTATTTTTTGAGAATGCCGACGAGCAGACACGAGACCCCGACCGCCACCCACACGAACTTCGCGGGCGACAGCTTGTCCGACAGGCCGACCAGGCCGATCGTCGTCGTGGCGATGAGTACCATCGGACCTACCAGCGCCAGCATGGAATTGACGGCGAGCGCCTTGGTCACGTCGTTGAACTTCAGCATGACGAGCGCCGCGGTCAGCTCGATGCTGCCCGACAGCAGGCGCAGAACCGCCATGCTGAAGACCGTTTTGTCCAAGCGATTTCCTCCTTCCTCGATCCTCACGTTGGTCTGCGGTCTATTCTATGCGTCCTTGTCGGACAACTTGCCGTTTTTCGCGGCCCGCGAGACTTCGCATTCGCCGGGCACCGGCCCATGGGCGCCTGCATATCATGCAGTACCTTTCACAAGGAGCGCTGATCATGGATATCCAAATCGAATCGCAGTGGCATCCGCTCTTGTCCGATCCGAGCGAGAGCCGGCGTCCGAAGCCCCGGGAAGCGGGACGGACGATGGTCATGGACAAAGGACTCGGTCCGAACGCTTTTGAAGACTTGCTGACGACGGCTAGCCCTTACATCGACTTGATCAAATTCGGCTTCGGCACGTCGCCGCTCTATCCGCTGCCGATGCTGCGGGAGAAGATCGCTTCCGCGCAGAAGCACGGCATCGCCACGTTTCCGGGGGGAACGCTGCTCGAGGCCGCCGTCCGACTGGACGTGATCGACGCCTTCTTCCGCTCGGCGCTGGAGCTCGGCTTCGATGCCGTCGAGGTGTCCGACGGGACGATCGCGATGGATCGGAGGACGCGCGACGCGCTGATTCGGCAGGCGGGACAGTATGGCTTCCGCGTCTTTACCGAATACGGCAAAAAGCTGTCCGGCTCGCGCATCTCGCTCGACGACTTGTGCCGTACGGCGGAGCGGGATCTGCTCTGCGGCGCCGAAGCGGTTACGGTCGAAGCGCGGGAATCCGGCGTCGGGGTCGGATTGTTCGACGAGGAGGGCAATTGCCGGGAGGAAGAACTTCGGGAGATCGTGCGCCGCATTCCGGACACGGCCAGGCTGATGTGGGAAGCGCCGCAAAAGGAGCAGCAGGCGCACCTGCTGCGGACCCTCGGGTCCGATGTCAATTTGGGCAACGTTTCGCCTCAGGATGCGTTCGCTCTGGAGACGCTTCGACGCGGATTGCGATCGGATACGTTCGGGATGCACCCCATCGTCGCGGATTACGAGATTTAAATCGATGTTCGAATGCGGAAAGCCCGGCGGATCTTCGGATCTTCCGGGCTTTCGCGCGAGATGGGGTCCGCGGTGCCGAGGCGCCATTCGCAGACGGGGGATCGGAGGCGTCCGTTCTAAGCCGGAGGCCGGTCCTCATATCGTAGTAGCATGTACAAGAAACGGCGGCGATCCGCGGAAAAAGGGAAGTGAAACGACGATGTACGGTGCGATGAACGGGGATTGGGTGCTGGTCGCGCTCATCGTGATCGGGCTGATAGGCCGCTCTCCGATCATTACGACGGCCGCTTGCGTGCTGCTCGTCGTGAAGCTCGTTCACCTGGAGCGCTATTTGCCCGCGATCGAGCGGCGCGGACTGGAGCTTGGCCTGCTATTCCTAACGATGGCCGTGCTCGTGCCGTTCGCGGCGGGCAGAGTTCAGGTCAAGGACGTCATGAACATGTTTTCGAGCTGGATCGGCTGGGTGGCGCTCATCGGGGGAACCATCGCCGCGTATTTGAACGGCAAAGGCCTCGATCTGCTCAAGGCCGATCCACAAATGATCGTGGGCCTCGTCATCGGCTCGATTGCGGGCATCGTATTTTTGCGCGGCGTGCCCGTGGGTCCGCTCATGGCAGCGGGGATCACCGTCGTCATCTTGAAGGGGATCCACTTCTTCCTCGGCAAGTAGAACGACCAAGCCCCGGCGGCAGACGGCAAAAAACCGCGCAAGCCTTTCGGCCCGCGCGGCGATAGGAGTCCCTGTTTGCGATTAGCGGCGGTCTTGCGGACCGCCGACAATGACGGAATCGGCCGTATCGAGGCCGTATGCCGTGTGCAGCGCGCGCACGACGTCCTGCAGCGGCTCGGCTGCGATGACGCACGAGCACTTGATTTCCGAGGTGCTGACCATCTTGATGCTGACGCCGGCTTTGGAGATAACGTCGAACATTTTGGCGGCGACGCCCGGATTCGAGACCATGCCCGCGCCGACGATGGATACTTTGACGAGCCCTTCTTCGTAGGTCGCTTCGTCGTAAGGCACCTTCGCCCTCACGTTCTCAATCACATCGAGCGCGCGGCCTCTGTCCGCGAGCGAGACGGTGAACGCGAAGTCGGCCTTGCCGTTCGACACGCCGCTTTGCACGATGATGTCGACGTCGATGCTTTCATTCGCCAGCGCGCCGAAAATGTTGGCCAGTACGCCCGGTTCGTCCAGCACGCCCAAAATGCTGATGCGCGCCACGTTTTTATCGAAAGCGATGCCGCTCACGACCACTCCCTGTTCCATTGCCGCTTCCTCCCTCACGAGCGTTCCTTCGTTTTGCGTGAAGCTCGAGCGAACCACGAGATTCACCTTGTAGTGCTTCGCGTATTCGACGGCGCGCGGATGGAGCACCGCCGCGCCCAGATTCGCCAGTTCCAGCATCTCGTCGTACGAGATGACGTCCAGCTTGCGCGCGCACTTGACGACGCGGGGGTCGGTCGAATACACCCCGTCTACGTCGGTATAGATCTCGCAGACGTCCGCCTTCAGCGCCGCCGCGAGGGCGACTGCCGTCGTATCCGAGCCTCCGCGGCCGAGCGTCGTAATCTCCCCGTCTTCCGTCATGCCCTGGAAGCCGGCGACGATGGCGACGTTACCCTCGTCGAGCGCGGCGAACAAGCGGGTCGGCGTAATATCGGAGATCCGGGCTTTCCCGTGCACCGCTTCGGTCACGATGCCCGCCTGCCAGCCGGTAAACGACTTGGCGGCGTGACCCAGTTTATGAATGGTCATCGACAGCAGCGCGACGGAAATCTGCTCTCCCGTCGTGAGCAGCATATCCATTTCCCTGGCGGGCGGCTGGCCGTTCAGCTCAAGGGACTTGTCGATCAGATCGTCCGTCGTATCCCCCATGGCGGACACAACGACGACGACGCGGTGGCCCTGCAGCTTTTTCTCTACGATCCGCTGCGCCACGCGCTGCATCCGTTCCGTGGTGCCGACGGAACTGCCGCCGAATTTCATCACGATTAACGACAACGCGGTTTCACTCCTCACCAAAAACTCTGCATACAGCATTATATTATAGCATAAGTACATAGACCCAGAAACCAAGAAAATAAACGGTTCATCCAGTTTCGGCATCGGACGGGTAGATCGGAAGGCGAGAGAGAAGGCGAGAGAGAAGGCCCTTGCGTTTTTGGATCGTTGGCGGAGAAGAAAAACGCAGGTATTTAAAGGGAACATTCTGGGGCGGAACGCAAAGAGCCCCTTCCCGCTCGGGGCGGGACGGGGCTCTCTCTTGCCTAGCCGTCGCTTGGATTAAGCGCGAGAAATGTACTTGCCTTCGCGGGTGTCGATCAGCAGCACGTCGCCTTCGTTAATGAAGAGCGGCACTTGCACGTTGTGGCCCGTCTCGAGGCGAGCGTTCTTCGTGGCGCCGGTCGCCGTGTTGCCTTTGATGCCCGGCTCGGTCTCAACGACCTTCAGGTCGACGTTGTTCGGCAGGTTGATGCCGAGGATCTCGCCTTGGTAGCTCGTGATGTTCACGGTCATGTTCTCTTTGAGGAAGTTGATCTCCCACTCGAGCTGCTTCTTGTCCAACGTGAATTGGTCGTAGGTTTCGTTGTCCATGAACGTATATTCGGAGCCCGAGTTGTACAGATATTGCACCGCACGGTTCTCAACATGCGCCCGCGTCACGTTCTCGCCCGCGCGGAACGTTTTTTCGAGGACGTTGCCGTTGCGCAGGTTTTTCAGCTTGGAGCGGACGAAGGCCGCACCTTTGCCCGGCTTGACGTGCTGAAAGTCAATGACGGTGCAGAGGTCTCCATCCACTTCGATGGTCAGACCCGTTTTAAAATCGTTAACGGAAATCACTGCAAAAATTCCCTCCTGTGGAAGCGTGGCTTTCCCTTATTCCAGAACGATCAGTTCCTTCGGGGAATGCGTAAGTATTTTAACCCCGGTGTCCGTCAACACGACGTCGTCCTCGATCCTTACTCCGCCGAATCCGGGGAGATAAATGCCGGGTTCGACGGTCACGACGTGACCGGGGGATAAAATCGTGTCGGCCGCCAGATGCGACAGTCTCGGCGCCTCATGGATCTCCATGCCGATGCCGTGGCCCGTCCCATGGCCAAAATGGTCACCATAACCATACCGCGTGATGATATCTCTCGTCAAGGCGTCGCCTTCGCGTCCCGTCATGCCGGGCTTCAAATGCTCGAGCGCGTAAAGCTGCGATTCGAGCACGATCCCGTAGATTTCGCGATGCTTGTCGCTGGCGGGTCCGACGACGACCGTCCGCGTCAGGTCGGAGACGTACCCTTGATAGGAAGCTCCGTAATCCAGCGTGACGAACTCGCCGCTGCCGATGACGCGGTCGCTCGCCACGCCGTGCGGCATCGCCGAGCGCTCGCCGGACGCCACGATCGTCTCGAACGACGTCCCCGAAGCGCCCAGACTCCTCATGAAAAATTCGAGCTCCAGCGCGATCTGGCGCTCGGTAACGCCCGGCTTCAGATGCGAGAGAATATGGGCGAACGCCTGATCCGCGATGTCCGCGGCATCCTGGATGACGGCGATCTCTCCCTCGTCCTTCACCATCCGGAGCTGCTCGACCGGCATCCCAGCGGGGATCAGCTCGACCGGCTGAAGCTGCTCGCGGATGGAGGTGTAGGCGGCGAACGTCACATGCTGATCTTCGAAGAGCAGCTTGGCGACGCCCCATTTCTTGAGCAGCTCGGCCACGGTGGCGTAAATGCCCGCCGCATGTTCGACGATTTCGAATCCGACCGCCTGCTGAGGCGCCTGCTCCCGATAACGGAAGTCCGTCAGCAGCGCCGCGTGACTCTCCGTGACGAGCACGACGCCGGAAGACCCGGTGAATCCGGTCAAGTACCGGCGGTTCACGGCGTTCGTGATCAGAATGGCTTCTCCCCCGAGCGACGACAGCAGCTCTCTCAGTCGCCGTACGCGATTATTCGGCATGTCCCGCACCCCCATGTGTTAGATGTTGCGCCTCTTGTTGATCGGTTATGTACTGCAGCAGGGCCTCCAGCCCCAATTCGTACCCGTGCGCGCCGAAGCCCGCGATCTGACCGACGCAGACCGGCGCGGTCAGCGACTTGTGCCGGAACGGCTCGCGCTTGTAGACGTTGGACAGATGCACCTCAACGGCCGGCAGCCCGACGGACGCGATCCCGTCCCGCAGCGCGACGCTCGTATGGGTGAACGCGCCCGGATTGATCAGGATGCCGTCCCGGCGTCCGTATGCCGCATGGATCTCGTCCAGCAAGGCGCCTTCGTGGTTCGATTGAAAAAAGTGCAATTCCGCTTGCAGACGCTCCCCCGCCGCCCGCAGCCGCGTCTCGATGTCCTGCAGCGTCGAGCTGCCGTAGACGCCGGGCTCGCGGATGCCGAGCATGTTCAGGTTCGGCCCGTTCAATACTAGAATGCTTCGCATTCCCTGATCCCCTCCGCTGATGACGACGGCGGTCCCGGGGCGACGGACGTGCCGGGACCGCCATATCCTGCGTCATGTTCATCCGTTATTGTAGCATAGCGGACGGGGATCGGGCCACTGTCCTCGCCGTCTCAGGACGCGGGCTGCGGCTGCTCTCCGGAATCGGCCTTGGCCGGTTCACGGGCCGACTCGTCATGAAATTCGAAGGCGTAGCTGTAGCCGATAAACAAACCCCAGACGACGTACAGGCACAGCTCTGAAAAGATACTGTTCCACCCGATCGTCCGCAGTGGCGGAATCGCGCCCGTCGCCGGTCCGATCCCGAACAGCAGCGCCCACCAAGCCAGTCCGAACCAGAAGCCTGGCCAGGGACCGGCTAGCTTGCCCAGCAGCAGCCAGTAGACAAACGCGGCGACGATGGTCATGAGGACGAACATCCCGAGCCCCGCCAGATGCCACCCGAACGTATTCAACGACGCCCGTTTGATCCACGGATCCGCCAAAAACGCTTGCGGGACCTTGGTGAAACTCAGCGCCACGGCCAGCCACCGCGCCAGACCCCAGATGACGCCGCCGCATACGCCGAGGATCAGGACGAACAGGGCCGGGGGCATCGTGCGGGGCGCTTCGCCGCTTTGGCGCTCCTTTTTCTCCATCGCATTTCCTTCCTCCCGGGCCGATAATCGGCATTTCCAATAGTATGATCGCCCCGCATCCTAATTAATCGGCAGGAGGCGAGCTGGCCCGGCGCTACCGGTGGCAAATCGGATGTTTATCCTGTAAAATAAGGGGTAACTAGAGGCCTAGGCTTCCAGAGATTGACGAGAGATGGTGAATCGCGTGGCAGAACAATCAACCGCCGTTTACGGGGGACAAGCCGTCATCGAGGGCGTCATGTTCGCCGGACGAAGCGTGCACGTGACGGCCGTACGGCGGAAAAATCAAGAGATCGCGTTTTACGAGGTGCCAAAGAAGCCCTCCCGAAACGGATTGCTGACGGCGCTCAAGAAAATTCCGTTTGTCCGGGGGATCGTCGGCATCGTCGAATCCGCCGCCAAAGGCTCGCAGCATTTGAACTTCTCCGCAGAGGCGTACGCCGAGGACGAATCGGATGCCGAAGGCGCGGAGAAAACCGGGGAGAAGGAAAAGGAAAAGTGGAGCCTCTCCATGATTCTGGGTGTCGCGGTCGTCGGGGTGCTTTCCTTCGTCGTCGGTAAATTAATTTTCGTTTCCGTGCCCGCTTTTTTGGAAAGCGTGATCTTCGGACACGCATTCTCGAATAAAATATTGCACAACCTCCTTGAAGGCGCCATCAAGATCGCATTGCTGCTCTTTTACCTTTGGTTCATCTCGAAGACGCCGCTCATGAAGCGGTTGTTCCAATACCACGGCGCCGAGCACAAGGTCATCAGCGCCTACGAGGCGGGAGCCGAGCTGACCGTCGACAACGTGCAGAAGTTCACGCGCCTGCACTACCGCTGCGGCAGCAGCTTCATCATTTTCACAGTCCTGGTCGGCGTCGTTCTCTATTCGTTTCCGATTTTCTCCTGGGACACCATCTGGGAGCGGATCTGGATGCGCATCGTGCTGCTGCCCGTCGTCATCGGCATCTCGTACGAGGTACTCCGTTGGACCAACGCGCTGCGGGATATTCCGGTGCTCCGCTATCTCGGCTACCCGGGTCTTTGGCTTCAGCTGTTGACGACCAAAGAGCCGAACGACGACCAGGTGGCGGTTTCCATCGCATCGTTCAACCGGATGCGGGAGCTGGATCGCAGCGCTCAGGTTTCGTAGGCCGGTCGTTCACTTTGACATGAAGGAGGCGTTCCACATGGGTACGCAGAGAAGGATCAGCCCTTTCCTGGTTGTACTGATCGTCCTGATCGCCATCGGTTTGTTCGGGCAGATCCAACAAGGAGCGCTTGGTCTCCTCATTCCGGTCGCCCTGATCGCGATCGTCTGGCTGCTGTACAAATTCCCACCCTCCCGCTTCGCCCGCGGCGGCTCGTCCCGGTCCGCCTATCACCGCGCGGCCGTCCAGAGCCGAAAGCGGCAGCAGTCGCGCGCCGAAGCCGACAAGCCGAGACGCCGCCAGATGCCGTTCCGCGTCATCGAAGGCAACAAAAACCGCGACGACGAACCGCCTCCTTATCACTAAACGTTTCAGGCGCAAGCGCCGCCCCTCTCCCGGGGCGGCGCTTTATTGTTGCGGGGACGAACCGCGACGCACAGGTTACTTCCTGAAGTTCACCCGCGGTCCCGCCCCATCGCCGCGCCGTTCCGGAGGCTGCTCGATATCCAGCGGGATGGTGCACGTCCGGCGGTCCATTCGGCCGAAGTAGGATTGCCCGGCTTCGAAGCCGGATTGATAGAGCGCCTCCATCTGTTCCGCAGTCGGATGAAACTCCGTCGTTCGAACGCCCATCGTCGGGATCTTGATCGTGCGAATGCGGTTGTCCTTTTCGATATACCTTTCGTCGTGAGCGCTCAGCATCGTTTCGAACATGGCGTAAAACATGGAGAACGGCCCGCCGATCCGATGTCCGCGCGGGTTCGGCCGGCCGACCATCTGAAAGCCGAGCACCGGCAGCGAGCCGCCTTCTCCTTCGTCCTGTTTGAACACCCATAGCGGAAAGTTGCTGAGCAGGCCTCCGTCGACAATATAGGAAATTTTGACGAATTCGGGCCTCAGCCGCTTCCCCAATCGAGGCCTCATCGGTTGACGGATAATGACCGGATCGAAGAAATACGGAATGCTCGCGCTCATACGGATCGCCTTGGCGACGCTGAAGCGCATCGGATCGATCCCATAATCCGCGATGTCTTCGGGCAGGACGAGAAGCTTTCCGTTCGTGATGTCGGAGGCGATGATCCGCAGTTTGCAGTGAGGCAGGTCGCCGAAGGTGCGAATGCCTTTGGCCGCCAGCAGTTGCGACGCCCAAAGCTGGAGCGCGTCCCCGGCGTACAGCCCCTTTCGCAAAAAAAGCCGGACGACGGGCCCGAGCACCTTGACGTTGAAGATCGGCGCGCGCTGCAAAAACTTGGAGAACGGCATGGCGGAGATAATCTCCCTCATTTCCGTAGCCGTATAGCCCGCGGCGGTAAGGGCGGCCACGATGCTTCCGGCCGACGTGCCCGCCACCTGGTGGAACGATACGCCGGCAAGCTCCGCCGCGCGCACCGCTCCGGCGAGCGAGATGCCTCTGACGCCCCCGCCCTCGAAAACCCCGTTTACCTTCATCCCGCATCCCACCCGCGCATGTCGTGTCGCTCCATGCATATGCGGGGTTCGCCTCCCTTAACACCCGCAAAACCCGTGGGGAGTGGCGCCATTCATTTTCCGCACATAAAAAAACGCCCGCGCAGGCGGACGTTGTTCATTCCGTATCCAATTCCGCGCGGATGCGCTTCAACTCTTCGGAGCGAGAAGCGTCGCGGTTGAAATATTCGACGAGCGTCTCGATGCAGGTGATGGAGTCCCAGCTCAGATGATGTTCGATTCCTTCAACGTCTTTGTAGATGTTTTCCTCCTGGACGCCGATCGTCTGCAGGAACGATTCCAGCAGATGATGACGGTCGACCAGCCGCTTGCCGATTTTCTTTCCTTTGTTGGTCAATACCAGACCGCGATATTTCTCGTAGATCAGGTAATTGTCCTTGTCCAGCTTCTGGATCATCTTCGTGACGGACGATGGATGAACCTCCAGACCTTCCGCGATATCCGAGACCCGCGCATACCCTTTCTCGTCGATCAAACGGTAGATGCGCTCCAGATAATCTTCCATACTTGGCGTCGGCACCGCGTATTCCCCTTTCCCGACCGTTGACTGCTCTTAGTATCATACACCGCCGAAAGGGACGAGGGCAAGCGCGCCAAGGGAAGATCAACCAACCGCCTGCCCCGGATGTCCCCCCTTCCCCCGTCGTACACGAGGAGCAAAAAGCCCGCCTTCCGCTGCGAATGCGGGGCGGGCTTTGGTGCGCCGATCGTCTGGATCGCGATCAGAACTTCAACCAGTTCGGCGTAATCGAGTTCAGCCAGATGGTCACGTACGTCATGCGGTCGGTGAACAGCAGTACACCCATGACGATCATGAGCGCGCCGCCGATCTTCATCAGCCGATTGGAGTACTTCAGAATCCAGCGCGTCGAACCGAGGAAAAACGCCAGTACGAAAAAAGGAACGCCGAATCCGAGCGAATAAGCGGCCGTCAGCGTAGCCCAAGTGCCGGGTTCGCTTGCGGCCATGAGCAAAATCGAGCCGAGAATCGGACCGACGCACGGCGACCAGCCCGCCGAAAAGCCGACGCCGAAAATAAACGAGCCGATGTAGCCGGCCGGACGCCAACTTACGTTCAGCTTGCGCTCCTTCAGCAAGAGCTGCGGCTGGAAGATGCCGAGTAAAAACAGTCCCATCAGGACGATCAGTATGGCCGATATCTGGCGAATGACGTCCTGGTATTCGCGGAACGTCATGGCGAATGCGTTGGCCGTGTAGCTCAGCGTAAAAAAAACGAAGGAAAACCCGAGAATGAAGAAAAACGTGTGCGCCATCGTCTTGGCGCGTACTTCACGGCTGGAGTCCGTTTTCAGCTGGCTGACCGAGATGCCGGTAATATAAGAAAGATAAGACGGGTACAGCGGCAGACAGCACGGCGAGATAAAGGAAGCCAGCCCCGCGAAAAAGGCGATGCCGACGTTTAGCTGACTCAGAGCGGACCCCTCCTTCGATTTCGAACTCCCCTATGTACGGCGGAGAGGGCCGCTAGACGCGCGCGGCGCGCGTCGTCAGCGACCCGAGCAAAATAACGATCAGCAGCAGGACGATCGTGCCGCCCGGCGCGAGATTCCACAACCCGGCCATCCACAGCCCGGCGATGACCGCGACCTCCCCGATCGCCACGACGATTACGACCGCTTGGCGAAAGCTCCGCGCGAGCGCCAGGCCGCAGGCGGCCGGAATCGTGAGCAGCGCCGAAACGAGCAGTGCACCGACGATCTTGATCGAGGCGCTGATCACGAGCGCCGTCAGAATGCTGATCAGGATGTTGAAGTATCGGACCGGAAGACCGCTGACCGAAGCCGCGTCCTCGTCGAACGTCAGCAGGAACAGCTCTTTCTTGAGCAGCAGGACGACGGCCAGGACGATCGCGGTCACGACGCCGATGACGATCAGATCGGTCGTGTCGAGCGTGTAGATGCTGCCGAACAAATACGAATTGACGTTCAGGTTAAACCCTTTGCCCAACGTGAACAGGATCGACGCGAGTGCGATCCCGCCCGACATGATGATCGCGATGGACAGCTCGGCGAAGCTCCGGTACTTGCGCCTAAGCGCTTCGATCCCGAACGAGGCGGCGATCGCGAAGACCAAGCCGACGGCGACCGGATAGACGTTGATCAAAAAGCCGAGCGCGACGCCGGCGATGCTCACGTGCGACAGCGTGTCTCCGATCATCGCCAGCCGCCGCAGCACGAGGAACAATCCCATGAGCGGCGCGGTCACCGCGATCAGCACGCCGCCGATCAGCGCGCGCTGAAAAAATTCCGCCGTCAATATATCCAAACCGACTTAGCCTTCTTTCCGTAAGGTGTGCACCAAATCCGTCTCCGCGCAATCCTCGAGATCATGGGAATGCCGGACGAAAAACGACAGTTTGCCGCTCGATGCCTTTGGCCGCTCGCCGAGATAGCCGCGGATCATGTCCAGGTCGTGGGACACCATGAGGAACGTCATGTCGTGATGTTGATGCATATGCTTGATCAACTGGAAAAAATTCAGCTGCGTCTCGCTGTCGATCCCGACCGTCGGCTCGTCCAGGATGAGCAGCTTCGGGTTGTTGATCAGCGCCCGAGCGAGAAAGACGCGCTGCTGCTGTCCCCCGGACAGCTCGCCGATGCGCTTGTCCGCCAGGTCGGGAATGTCGAGCGTATCGAGCGCGTCCGCCGCGCGGTCGAGGTCGGCCTTGGTAAGCCGGCGCAGCAGCTTGCGCCGCCCGTAGAGCCCCGACATCACCACCTCCCGGACGGTGGCCGGGAATAGCGGGTTAAAGTGATTGCGCTGCGGCACGTAGCCGATCAGATGCCAATCCTTGAACCGGCCGGCCGGCGTTCCGAACAGCCGAATCTCGCCCCCCTGCGGCTTCGTCAGTCCGACGATCATGCGCAGAAGCGTCGTTTTGCCGGCGCCGTTCGACCCGATCAGTCCGACGAAATCACGCTCCTGCACGCCGAAGATGACGTTGTCGAGCACCTGCTGCGAACCGTACGCGTACGAGACCTTGTCGAGCGTCACGATTTCGCGATGGCATCCCGCCGCGCCGCCGACCGCAGGCCGCTCAAGCCGTTCCTCCATGGTTGTCCCTCCTCTCTCCCGATTTCCGAACGTTGCGTCTTATTCATTGTAAAGCCTTCAGCAGATTTTGCAAATTCCGTTCCATAAGTGTCACGTAATCGTCACCGGCCTTCTCTTCCTCGCTCGTGAGCCCTTCGACGGGATTGAGCACCATCGTGCCGACATTCGCCTCTTGGGCGAGCGTCTTGGCGATCCGGTCGGAGACGAGCTCCTCGAAGAAAATCGTCTTGACGCCGTTGTCCTTTACGAACTGGGCGATCTTGAGCAGATCCTGTGCGCGCGGTTCGGCGTCCGGGGACAAGCCCATGACGGCCGTCTGGGTAAGGCCGTAGTCCCGGCACAGATAGCCGAATGCCTGGTGGGACACGACGATGTCGCGCTTGCTCACACCGGCGAGGCTGTCTGCGTATTTGCGATCCAGCTCCCCCAGCTTGCCCTTCAGCGCCTCGTAGCGGCGCTCGTAATCGGCGCCGTGGGCCTCGTCCGCCTGCATGAACGCTTCCTTCACGTTTTCGCCCATACGGAGCATCGACTTCGGGCTCACCCACGTATGCGGATCGACGTGCAGATCGCCATGGTTGTGGCCGTCGGCATGCTCATCTTCGACTACCTCGGCATCGGCGTCGATGAGATCGATACCCTTGCTCACTTCGAGGGTCTTCGCCTTCTTGCCGGCGCCTTGCAGAAAGCCCTCCACCCAGCCTTCGAGTCCGGCGCCGTTATAGAGGAACAACTCGGCTTTGGAGGCTGTATTCAAATCCCGGCTTTTCGGCGTCCAATCGTGCGGCTCGACCCCCGTCGGGATCAGGTTGACCACGTTCGCGTCTTCGCCGCCGATCTCGGTCGCCAAATAATAGATCGGATAAAAAGTCGTCACCACGTTCAGCTTGTCGGGGGCAGACGCATCGTGCTTGCCGCCGCAAGCAGCCAGCAGCCCGGCCGCGATCAGAAGCGCGGCGCAGCCGGCCGTCCACTTACGCATGTTCATTCCGTTCCCTCGCCTTAATCGTATTTATTACGCATTGCAGTATACGCGCCTCTCTATCTCCTGTCAATAGGATGGCCGCACCCAGATCGAGCGAACAAGGAACCGTGAACGAAAAAAAAGCCCGCGCGCTCGCAAGCGGCAGGCTTTCGTTCCTTCCCTTATTTAACGACCGCGCCGTTCGGCATGCCGTCCGGCACGGTGGACAGCGTCAGCTGTCCGTCCTGGGAGGCGGCCAGGATCATCCCGTGCGACCATTCGCCGCGCAGCTTCACCGGCTTCAGATTGACGACGCAGATGACCTTCCGGCCTACGAGCTCCTCCGGCTTGTAGTGGAGCGCGATGCCCGAGACGACCTGGCGAATCTCGAAGCCGAGATCGAGCTGAAGCTTCAGCAGCTTATCCGCCTTCGGGATCGGCTCGCAGGCGACGACTTGGGCGACGCGGAGCTCGACTTTGGCGAAGTCGTCGATGTTGATCTCGTCTTTGCGATCGGCCGCTTCAGCAGCCGCGGGAGCTTGGATCGGTGCCGCGGGCTGCGCCGTCTGGCCGGCCGTCTCCGCCGCCGCGGCCGGGGCGGCCCCCCCGCCCATGATGTCTACGATCCAGGCGACCTCGCTCGCGAGCTCGAGGCGCGGGAAGAGCGCTTCGCCCTTGGATACCTTGAAACCGGCCAATGCGCCGCTCCAGGCGCGAACGCTATCCCAGGCGGTCGCCGAACCTTCGGCGATACCAAGCTGGCTCCAAATGCGCTTCGGCGTATGGGTCAGGAACGGCTGAAGCAGGATGGAGACGATGCGCAGGCTCTCGGCCAGGTGCGCCATGACCGCGGCCAGCGCAGGCCGGTTGGCCTCGTCTTTGGCAAGCGCCCACGGCTGCGTCTCGTCGATGTATTTGTTCGTGCGGCTGACCAGCGCCCACAGCGAGGACAGCGCGACGGAGAACTCCATGTTCTCGAGCGCCTGCTCCACCTTATCGACGGTGGCGGCAGCCATCTGCTCCAGATCGCTGTCGAACGCCGTCCCGCCGCCCGCAGCGGACGGAATCGCGCCCTCGAAGTATTTGTCGATCATCGCAACGGTACGGCTCAGCAGATTGCCCAGATCGTTCGCCAGATCGTAGTTGATCCGCTCGACAAAGCCTTCCGGCGTAAACGTGCCGTCCGCGCCGAACGGCACTTCGCGCAGCAAATAGTAGCGGACGGCGTCCAGTCCGTAGCGGTCGATCAGCTTGACCGGGTCCACGACGTTGCCTTTGGACTTGGACATCTTGCCGTCTTTCATGAGCAGCCACCCGTGGGCAAATACCTTCTTCGGCAGCGGCAAGTCCAGCGCCATCAGCATGATGGGCCAGTAGATCGTATGGAACCGCACGATTTCCTTGCTCATTAGATGGACGTCGGCCGGCCAGAACTTGTCATACAGCGAAGGATCGTCCGAGCCGTAGCCGAGGGCGGTAATGTAGTTCGACAGGGCGTCGATCCACACGTAGATGACGTGCTTTGGATCGCCCGGCACCGGTACGCCCCAACTGAACGTCGTCCGCGAGACGGCGAGGTCTTCGAGCCCCGGCTTGATGAAGTTGTTGATCATTTCGGTCTTGCGCGACTCCGGCTGGATGAAGTCCGGGTGTTCTTCGTAGTACGCCAGCAGCCGGTCCGCGTACTTGCTCATCCGGAAGAAGTAGGACTCCTCCTTCACGAGCTCGACCGGATGACCGCTGTCGGGGCTCTTGGCGCTGACGATCTCGCCGTTCGCGCCCCGGACGACGTCCGCGAGCTGTTTCTCGGTGTAGAAGGCTTCGTCCGGAATGCTGTACCAGCCCTCGTATTCGCCTTTGTAGATGTCGCCTTGCTCCAGCAGCTTGGCGAAGATCGCCTGAACGACGCGGGTATGCCGAGACTCGGTCGTGCGGATGAAGTCGTCGTTCGTGATCTCCAGCTTGCGCCACAGTTCCTGGATACCGACTACGATGTCGTCGACGAACTGCTGCGGCGACTTGCCCGCGTCCTTCGCCTTGCGCTCGATTTTTTGCCCGTGCTCGTCCGTGCCGGTCAGATAGCGGACGTCGAAGCCGCGCAGCCGCTTGTACCGCGCCATCGCGTCGCCCGATACCGTCGTATACGCATGGCCGATGTGCAGCTTGTCGCTCGGATAGTAGATCGGAGTCGTGAGATAAAACGTCTTGTTCGGTTCCGTCATGCCCTTCATCTCCTTCAGATATCGGTCGTCAAACCAAGTAAAAACGGCTTCGCCGTCTTCCCGGACGGCGGCACGTTTTTATCGGAGGTCATACAGAAATGGATAGGGGTAAAACTTATACATTCTGTATGACGCAAAAAACTCCCGTCCTCATGGGACGGGAGCAAAGCTCGCGTGGTACCACCCAACTTCCCTTCGCCCCGCGCGCGGGGGAAGGCTCATGCGGCCGATGACTCGGCCTGGCCGTTAACGCCGGCGGACGTCGATCGCTTGCCTCCTGCGCATCGGCGCGGAACGGGCTCGCGGGCGATCCCTCCAGGACCATCTTCGGAAGGCGGTCTATGCCGGCTCTCAGCGTTTCCCGGCTCTCTGAAATAGACCTCTCTTCGTACTCATCCCTTCATAGGGGGTTCGTTATGGGTTCGATCGGATGCGATCGGAATTGTACAAAATATACCTGACAACGCCCGCCGATGTCAAGCCGGATCCGCGTCCTTCCCGTCCGCGCCGCGCCGGGGAGGCACCGGATCGAAGCCGCCGGGGTGGAACGGGTGGCATTTGCAGATGCGGACGACGGCGAGGCAGCTCCCTTTGAGCGGTCCATGCACTTCGAGCGCTTCCAGGGCGTAGGCCGAGCAAGTCGGCGCGAACCGGCACGTCGGCGGCTTCAGCGGCGAGATGAACTTTCGGTAAAAGCGAATGGGCAACTGCAAGCCTTGGCGCAGCATGTTCTGCCCCCCCTTTGATCCTCGTACCTCTTCATCATGAACGATCCGGCGCTCTCCGTCAAATGAGCTTCGACCACGCGGCCGCATAAATCGGAGGCCGCATGCAAAAACTGCCGGATACCCAAATAGGGAGGCGTCGGCTTGTCCAGAACGCACAAGAAAACGAGCGGATGGCACACCCTCTTGAAGCTGCTGTTCATCACCGTAGGCGCGGCCATGGCCGCCGTGGCGCTGGAGTTGTTCATCGTGCCGAACGCGATGATCGACGGCGGCATCACCGGTGTCTCGATCATCTTATCGCACCTGTCCGGTTGGCCGCTCGGCCTCTTTCTATTCGTCATCAATCTGCCCTTTCTCTGGCTCGGCTTCCGGCAAGTCGGACGCACGTTCGCTTTGTCGAGCCTTTACGGGATTTCGCTCATGTCCGTCGTGACGGCGCTGCTCCATCACGTCCCCGCCTTTACCACGGAAAAGGTGCTCGCGCTCGCGTTCGGCGGGCTGATCCTCGGCACGGGAATCGGGCTCGTGCTGCGGTTTGGGGGCTCGCTGGACGGCACGGAGATCGTGGCCATCATCATCTCCCAGCAGGTGAGGATGTCGGTCGGACAGATCATTATGATCATCAACCTGTTCATCTTCATTGCCGCCGGCTTTTTGTTCGGATGGGATTCCGCGATGTATTCGATTTTCACCTACTATATCGCGTTCAAGATGATCGACATCGTCGTCGAGGGGCTCAACGAATCCAAGTCGGTCACTATCATCTCCACCGAATTTGAGGAAATCTCGGAGGCGATTATCAAGCGGCTCGGACGTACCACCACTTTCATTTACGCCAAAGGCGGATTCTTGAAAGAAGACCTGCTCATGATCTATTGCGTCGTCACCCGGCTTGAACTCGCCAAGCTGCGGTCGCTAGTGAACGACATCGACCAGCGGGCGTTCATCGCGGTCGAGCCCGTTTACGAGGTGCAAGGCGGCGACTTCCGAAAAAAAGGGATCCACTAGCGCCGCACATCCGCAAAAAGTCGAACACCCCGGCGCACATGCGGGTGGCATGTCGGACCGGGGTGGCGATAACGGCAAGCCGCGGCAGCTTTCGCTTAGCGGATCGGCAGGAACAGGATGTTCATCGGCAGGTTGGAACCGAGCGCCGTCAAGAACGAGAGGTCGACCGTCTCGTCGCTCGGACCGGTGCGGTAAAGCACGCAGACCGCGTTCGGATCGAGCAGCATGCTCGTATTCGAGACAAGCACGCTCGTATTGTTTACTTTAAAGACGCCGGAGTAGATGCCTCCCCGCGCGTTGACGGCGATGAGCGTATTCGCCTTCACCTGCACCGTCGTATGGTAGACAACGCCGAAGTTGCCCCAGTTGTTTTCGAACTGGCCAGTCAGCATGTCGCGTCCGTCCAACGCGGGATCGATCGAGTGGTCGCCGAACGGCACCCGTTGCGCCTCGGCGCCAAGCGGCTCGGCGATCGATACTTCGCGGTCCGCGCCGTGGAACGTGCCGCGGATGTGCTTGCCGTCGCGCGGAAGCACCGGCAGCGAACCGAGCGTGGCGAGCGGGTCCTTGCCGTTCTTGACGGCGAACAGCGTGAACTTCACGTCGGAGGAAGCGTTCAGGTCCGCGTAGGCGGAGAACACTTGGCCCGGCTTCAGCGGCAGCGAGCCGAGCTCCTGGGCGACCAGCTTGGTCTCGCCCGGCGCGAGGGCGATCGCGGTCGTGTCGCCTTTGTCCTGCGAGATCAGGTAGCGGCTGGCCGCCACCTTGCCCGTGTAGGCGCCGAAGCTATCGGGGCCGGCCTGGCCGCGCGCGCCCAGCGTCACCGTCGCGGGGACGGCGCTCTCGTTGGTCGCGGCGAGGTAGATCTTGAACGGTTCGGTACCGATGTTCTGGTGGTAAAGGAACAGGCGGAAGTCCCCGATCATCGAATCCCGGTACAGAACGCCTTCGCGGTCGAAGTCCTCCGGGCTGTCCGAAGCGATCAGCGCGCGGTCCGAGACGGTGTATGTATAAGGCACGGTCTGCATTTTCAGAACGTCGGCGCCGACGATCGGATATTTTTCTCCGATCGGCGTGAAACGCTGGTTGAACTGCTCCTCGGTATACATGACTTCGGAAGTGATCGTGATCGTTTTGCTAATTTCGCCTACGGCGCCGTGGCGGTCGGTCACCTTGAGGGAGATCGTCTGCGGACCTTCGGTGAAAAACGCCGGACGTTTGTTCGTCCATTCGGTGCCCGTGATCGCGTTCTCGTCGTCCGTCGATTGGTCTGTATATTGGATCGGCTCCCCGATCTTGTAGATTTCTTTGTCCGTCGCGAACGTGGCTTGCGGAGGCTGGTTCGGCGGACGCACGGTAACGGTGATGGAATAAGGCGCGCTCCAGCCGTAGGTCGCGTCCATGACGCTGCGGGTGACCGTGTACGTCCCCGGTTCGGCGAACATCGCCTCATTGCCTTCCCACCGCTCGTCGACGATCTTATCCGGAAATTGAGAGAGACTGGTGTACGTCACTTGGGTTTGCCCGGCATAGATCTCGGTCTGGTCCACCTTGAAGTCAGCCGTCGGCGCTGTGCTCCAGGCGAGGGTAACTTGCCCTTTGGTGGGTACCGACAGCTTCGAACCGGTCAGATTGGACCACATCCGCACCGGAATCATCAGACTTCCTTTTTGATTGTACGACTTGCCGGCCGCGTCCACTTTTTTGCCGTTCAGCGAGAATGTCGTCGAGCCCGCCTTCATGCGAATTTCGGTCGTCCCCTGGACGGCGATCGATTCCTTCGTCCCGACGTCGTAGCGGACCGAGTAGCCGTAGCGCGCGGCCAACGAGCTGAGCGGCGCATAGGTTACGCCGGCGACGACGGCTGTCGGTTGAGCCGTGGGATAGACGACTCCGTTCAGCGTAAGTTGGGCTTTGTTGGCGGTGAGCGTGAGGATGTTGCCCGTGGTTGACGTCGCATCGTACGTGCCTTCCGCATGCACCGGCGGGACTGCCGCGGCGAGCAGCGAGGCGCCGGCGAGCAGCGTCAGCAGGCGCTGTTTCTTTGCATTCCATGCCATTCAGGTGATTCTCCTTTGCTTTGGGAAAAAAATAATAGAATGAGTCCGATCGATCGGATGAGGAAGCCGTTCCCCGCGACTTCGCGCGGGAACACACGATGGGATAGACGAAAAATGGCGACAAAAGTTGCGATTGCCCCCCGCATCCGACATGAAATGTTCACAATCCGTCGAATCGGCGGCTGCATATGACGAACAGAAAGGGCCTCCATCTCCGCGGCCAAGCGGAGATGGAGGCCCTTCTTGAAACGAAACGGCAAAACATGCGATGCCGCGGACGGCGCCTAGCGCCGCCTTTAGCTAAACCAGCGGTCGACGATCAGCACCATCGCGGCGAGCGAGAGCGCCGATCCGCTCATGAAGAACCACCCCTGGCGTTTCTTCACCTGAAAAAACCGCAGGACGCCCATGCTGAGCAAACCGCCAATCAACAAAATAAAAACAACCCCCGTCACGAACAACGCGGGCGATACGTTTGAAACGTCCACGAGCTCCACTACGTCAGCCTCCTTTATCCGTCGCGCGCGCCGTTCCGCCGGAAGCGGCGCGCGCCTCTTGATTGCATTATAACGGATCAGGACTGGATGAACAATTCGACTTCTTCGCGATCGCGGCGCCGCTTGCGGAACCGGATGCGGAGCTGTCCGTTCTTCCACTCGGCGCGCCCGGATTTGGCGTAGACCAGGCACGGCATCCGCACGGTCTCCGAACGTCCGCCCGGCAGGCCGGTCAGCCGAACCCGATCCGGTGCCGCGTACAACCGTATCGGCCGCAGATCGGCCTCCGAAGGCAGTCTCAAGGTCAAGATCACGTGCCTCGCGGTTTTAATCAGATCCGGCGAGACGCGCGGCGGGGACGGAGAATGAATGATCGGCATGTGTTTCTTCGTCTTTTGTTTCGCGTCCGGCGCCTGTTCGCCCTGCGGGGAGACGAAGTTGCGAACCATCTGTTCCAGCCACGAGTCGTCATTCTGTTCGTCCCATTTCTCCACCACATCCCAGGGGATCTCTTTGCCGAGCCAATTTTGGATTTCCTTCCAATTCGGCAAAGGGCCGCTGTCGAAAAAAGACATGTTCTTCTCCCCTTCGAAGCCGGATACCGGCGCTCTTCTTCATCCTATGCCCCAATCGCCCGGGCGGTGTCCGCCCGATTCGCGTCCCGATCGGGAACCTCTGGGCGCCCGCCTTCATACAATGGAACATGATTGCACTAGAAGGAGTCGTTGCGTCATGCCCAGCATCGTCGGAGCCGTCAAGGTCATCACCGTGGGCTCGAGCGGGGTCGTGCTTTTCGGCGACACCTTGCAGGTAAAGCCAGTCAGCAGCACGAAAACGTTCGCCGGCGCGGGATCGTTCGTGACCGGGGACTTCCCTCGCACGAACTCGATTAGCGCGACGAACACGAACGATCCCGATGTCGTCGATTCCTCTTCGACCGAAATTGGCAACTCCGGGATCATATGATTCAGTATTATATTCATCAGCAGATCTCCATCGGACAGCTTCGCGTCGAGGCCGTCTCGAACTCCTCCGTGCTGCAGATCGGCAGCGCGGGAAGCATTCAGTCGCTGTCTCAGCTGTATAATACGGGCGGCTACACCGGTCCTGCACCGCAGCTTACGCCCGCGCAAATCGAAGCGACCGGGCTGCAGCCCATCTCTCTTGTCCCGCTGCCCAATCCGAGCTAATCGCGCGGCTCGCAGGCAGCCTTCTTCCTGTTCGCGCGATCGTCGAAGGAGCGGATGCCCATGTCAACGAATTCGTCCTGGATATGGCCGCAAGGGCCGACGGACTGGAACGATATCGTTCGCCAGCTTCAGCAGACGGAGCAGCGCCTGCAAACCGCGCTCGCGCAAATCGACGCCATGCAGAAGCAGCTTGACGAGCTCCAGAAAAAACCGCCGATTCATGTGGAATACCATTTCGACCAGCTTAAGGTGAGTCGACTCGACGGCACGCTCAATATCGGGCTCACGCCGCAGGGGCAGCAAGGTGAGGTGGATTCCCTCGAGACGCCGCTGCCCGGAACGTGGAGCATCCCCGCGCAACCGCCGACCGACGAGACGAGCGAACAGATCGGAACGCTGCAGCAGCAGGCGATGACGTTCATGGACCAGAACGGGCCGGATGAGCTGCTGCGGATGTCCGCGCAGCATCAAGTCGAGCTGGAGCCCGAACAAATGCACGCGGTCATCCAGGACGTAAAGGCGCAGTTGAAGGAGCGGGTGCACCATTACGGCCGGTCCGCTCCTTATCCGCAGACGGGCACGGAGGAGGAAAAGCGGCAGTGGAATCTGTCGGTCGTCCAAAAAACGAAGCGGGATATTTTGGCGGCCTTCGACTCTTATCTGCGCCATCGCAGAGGAATGAAGCCGGAAGGAGGATAACATGCCCCCCATGCAGCTCCATGTAACCAACGCCCCCGTCGCCATCGGTTCCATCCGGATCATCGGCGTTTCGAGCTCCTCGTCGTTTTTGATCGGCGATACGGAGTCTATCACACTCTCTTCGTTTTTCGATACACCGCCGGAGTCCGTCATCGTCGGTCCTCTCGCGCCGCTGCCGAGTTTGCCCGAAGAGACGGCGGAACAAAGCCCATGAGCCTCTCCTGCCGCGAATCAAGGGTCAAAGACGTCTTTATCAATACCGTCTCGCAAGCGTCGATCCTGCATTTCGGGGATGTTAAGGGCCGGACCGACCTGTTCAACCGGGTACTTGCGATTCAGCGTGCCGTCGCGAACTTCGAAAGCAATGAGCTGCCCTTTACCGCTTACTCGCTTTTCTATCGTCCCATCCTGCTGCCGATGCCACGGCAAGACGTGAGCTTCTCAGCGTCCGCCGATTCTAGCTTCATCGAGGTCGGCGACATTCAAGTGACCGCCTTGTCGAACTCGGCGCTCGCCCGATTTGGCTGCAGCGGCCCATTGACTGGCGAAGCCCGCATCGTCAACATCCGCCATTTCAACGCCTCGGCTCCTCCGGTCACGCCGATTTCACCGACCCTTCCCGCGGTGCCGGTCGCTCCGGTTCCCCCCGTCCCTCCGGTATCCGCCTGAAATGGGCGGCGCCGGATTGTGCGCCCGCACAAACTGCCCTCCCTTGTCCCGCATAGACTAATTCCGTGAGGCACCTCACACCACACCACATTTACGGGAGGTTACCGGTATGGCATACGTTGGTGGCTATGGAGGCTATGGAGGCGTAGGTTGCGGTCATGTCGGTGGATATGGCGGCGGAGCAGCATTCGTTCTCGTTCTTTTCATTCTGCTGGTCATTATTCTCCGCGCCATCTACTAATTGCATCGCCAAAAAGCCTTGCAGCCGATCGGCTGCAAGGTTTTTGGCATGTTTTGAACGTAAGAGAGCACGCGGCGCCAGGCTCAGTTGCCGCTCGGGGTAATGTGTCCGAGCTTGAGCGACAGCTGCAATTGCAGCCGGTCCTCCGGATCGTCGAGCGAAATGCCGAGAATGTTTTGAATTTTGTCCAACCGGTAGACGACCGTGTTGTAGTGCGCGTAAAGCTTTTCCGAAGTCAGCTTGATATTGCCGTTGCATCGGAAAAACATTTCCAGCGTTTCGACGAGACGCCCGCCTCCTTTGCGATCGGCTTGCTGCAGCGGCAGCGAGAACCGCTCCACAAATTGCTCCCGCTCCTCGCTCGACGGAATGAGATAGAGCAAGGAGTACACCCCGAGCCGATCGTAGGCGACGCGATCCCCCGGCAGGCCGCACACTTCCGCGACTTGGCGGGCGCGCCTCGCCTGCGACAAACTCGCGGGGAGCGTTTCGGGCCGGTCCGCCGGACGACCGGCAAACAGCCGGAGCGACGGATCGCCGATCAGCGAACGCAGCTCGGGCTGCAGGCGCTCGAGCAGCTGTGCGACGGCGGAAGCCTGCTGATCGTCCCGGACCGCTTCGGCAACGGGGACGATGAGCGCCAGCTCGCCGCCGAAGGGCGCTGCTAGCAGAACTTCGACCGAACGGAACCGCTCAGTCCTGAGCCGGCGGGAGAGCTCGCGCAATCGATCGGCGGTCGGATGGCGCTCCGACATGCCGACGAGAACGGCGCACAGCGGCGCGTTCTCGGGCAGCTCGCAGCCGCAAACTTCCGCACGGAGACGCCAGTCGCCGGCCGCCACGATTTTGCCGGACAGCCAGTCCTGCAGAAACTGCTCCAGGTACTTGCCTTCGACTTCCCGCACCGCCTCCTCATTGGCCAACTCCATGCCGACCAGGGCGGACAAGCGGTCGACGGTCCGCATCGCCAGTAAGTCGACGTCGACATGACGCTCGATCAAGACGAGGCAGGACGCCTTTGTCCGCCGGGACGGGATCGGGCATCCGTACGCGCGAGAACCGCTCGCCAGCGTCGCAAAACCTCCTCGCGTGCCGTGGCCGACGACGGGACGGAACGCGTGCGCCTGTGCCCATGGAGTACCGAACGAAGGGTCCGCTTCGCGCAGCGACTCGGATAGCCAAATCTGATCGTTTTCCTGCACGACGGCGACCGGATTGCCCAGCATCCGCTCTAATGCATCCAGAAAAGCGAACAGCCCGCTGCTCTCCAGCAAGAGCCTCGTCATCGCCTGAATCCGGCTCTGCAGCTCCGCCAGCGGCGCGTCCTCCATCGGGGCGGCCCGCTCCATCGCGGCGCGAACGACGTCCGCGAGCGCCATGTCGGGCGGCAGCACGACGACCGGCAACCCCAGGGCGTCGGCATCCTCCAATGCGGCCTGCGGCCATTCCGGTTCTCCAGCGCGTCCCGTCCGTAGACCGACGGCTGCGACACCTTGCTTCGCCAATTCCGCGAGCAACGGGCGGATCCGCTCGGGCTCCTCCCTTCCCGTCAGCAGCACCCAATCGCCGGATCGCGCCCAGCGGGCTGCGTCCTGCGGCTCCAACAAGCGAACGCGCGCGACGGCGGCGTCCGCTCCCCGATCTCCCGCGACGAGCGAGGCATCCTGAAACGGCGGCAGCTCCAGCCATTCTCGAACCGTGAATCGCGTTTGATCCGGACGGTTATCCGGCAGGGATTCTTTTCGGGGCATGGCAGCCATCATTTTCCCTCCTTGCAAGATGGATCGACTCACTTGGTTTAAATTGCGTCATCTATAATGACATTTTAAATCAAAATCGCGAATTTGTCATACAATATGTAATATTATATAACATTTTAGAGAGATATTCTTTCAATACAGGCAGAAAAATGTCCGGCCGTGACCGCCCAAGCGCAATTTAACGTTGGTATCAATCACATTTGTGTCATTTTTCATTACACACACTTTTCAATCAACCACTTCTGGCAATAAAAAAAGCGCCTCGCCCTCCCTCGGGAAGGCAAAGACGCTTTTTTTACATTCAATTCCCAATCAAGGGTACACCGGTTCTCCGCACGTCTGGCAGAACCGCGCATCTTCCGGCAGCTCTGCGCTACAAGCCGCGCATAGGTGAACCGGCTCCGCCTCCGGCTCTGACGACGGCTCCTCCGACGCTTCGACCGCCAACGGATCGGCTGGCGCGACGTCCTCCGCCTTATCCGCTGCCGTTAGAGACTCCTCGTCCGTCGCTTCCTCGGCGGGCGCCGGCTCTTCCGGCACCGGCTCCGCGAACGGACTGCCGCACGACGGACAAAAGCGGGTATCGAACGGGACCTTCTGCCCGCAGGCGCATTCCTTTTCGTTGCGAAGCGCGCGGATGCGGTCTTCGAGTCCGCCGATTTCGCGCCGGATGCGCGCGATCTCTTCGCAAGCCGGAATGATCTCCCCTTCGGCGCGGGACAGATCGTGCTGCAAGTAGGCTTCGTAGACAGCTTCGCCGATATCGGAAAACCGCTTCTCGATTTCTTTTTTCTTGCCGGAAATTTGAGAATGAATCTTCGTGATTTCGACCGTCTGCTGCGCCTTTTCGGTCGCTGTAGATACGCCTTTGCTGACGGTCTCCGTGAATTTTTTGAAAAAGCTCATCCTAGCCGCCTCCTCATCCCTCTATCAATCCCTTACGAAAACCCGAGCGAACGGTTCCGTCGTATTATCATCTTACTCATCAGACCGGCCTCATACAAGTTCCCACATCTTCATCTTACGCGAAAGTTGATCGCCTCAGCCTAGGACCGAAGACCCTTGCGGTAGTCGGTCGGGGTGACGCCCATCCACTTCTTGAACGATTTGGAAAAGTAAAGCGGGTCTGCGTACCCGACTGAAGCCGCGACCTCCTCGACCGACAACGCCTCTTGGAGCAGCAGCGCGGCGCGCTCCATGCGGAGCTTCTGCAGGTAGCGGATCGGCGACATGCCCCGGTGCCGGCGAAACAGCTTGGCCAGGTGAGTGCGGTGATAGCCGAGCTCGCGCGCCATCTGCGCGATCGAGACGGGACGGTCGAGCTGTGCGTGGAGCCACCTGGCGGCGCGGTCCGCCTCTCTGGCCGACGCCTCTTCCCGGCCGCCAGACGCCTCGGGCGCTTCCGGACGGTTCGTCTTCATCCAGGCCGCCCAAGCGATCCGGAGCCAGCCGGACGCCTCGCAATCGGCGGTCCAGCCGCCCTCCCGGAACGCTGCGGCTACCGCTTCCATTGCACGCAGCGTCTCCCATGCGCCGTAGACGACAGGACGCTCCGCGCTGACGCCAGCCCGCTGCTGCCACCGCGCCAGCTCCGGTCCCCGGCAGGCGATCCACCGATACCGCCATGGATCGCGCTCGTCAGACCGGTACGCATGCAGCGGCCCCGGCAAGATGAAAAAGCTGTCTCCCGGCCCCAGCTCGTATTCCTCCTCCCCGCACTTGAAATACCCTTTGCCGGCCTCCACCGTATGAATCAACACGTAATCCAGCACCTGCGGGCCTACGCGGTGGTCGGGCGCCGTCTGCGATCGTCCCGTAAACAAAACCGTTGCCTCGTCCCCTTCCCGCAGGTGCGGATTGACGATAAGCCAGCTCGACTCCAGACGATCCCCCCCTCTCCTGTCGCCGGCCAAAGGCTGACTACAAAATTCCATGCAATGCTCTTTTCTGTCCATAGGCACAGGCAGCGTTTTCATCTATTCTAAATCGCAGGTAAGCCTTCATACAAGTGGAATTCAAGGAGGAATCGACCCATGTCCAAAATTACTTTCCTCGGCGCCGGCAGCACGGTATTCGCCAAAAACGTCCTGGGCGACTGCATGCTGACCCCGGCGCTTCAAGGATTCGAGCTCGCGCTGTTCGATATCGACGCCGAGCGGCTCGCCGACTCCGAGCGGATGCTAAACAACCTCAAGACGACGAGCGGCAGCACGTGCCGCGTGCGCGCGTACAGCGACCGGAAGGAAGCGCTGCGAGGCGCCAAATTCGTCGTGAACGCCATTCAGGTCGGCGGATACGACCCTTGCACGATCACGGATTTCGAAGTGCCGAAGAAATACGGCCTGCGCCAGACGATCGCCGACACGGTCGGCATCGGCGGCATCTTCCGCAACCTGCGTACCATTCCGGTCATGCTGGATTTCGCGCGCGACATCCAAGAGGTGTGCCCGGACGCCTGGTTCCTGAATTATACGAACCCGATGGCCGTGCTGACCAACGTCATGAACACGTACGGCGGCGTCCGCACCGTCGGCCTGTGTCACAGCGTACAGGTGTGTGTGAACGACCTGTTCAAAGCGATCGACATGGACACTGCCGGCGTCCAGTCGAAGATCGCCGGCATCAACCATATGGCGTGGCTGCTCGAAGTCACCAAAGACGGCGTCGACCTGTACCCGGAGATCAAGCGGCGCGCGGCCGCCAAGCAGCAGGAGAAGCATCCCGACATGGTCCGCCTGGAGCTCATGCTGAAATTCGGCTACTATATCACGGAATCGTCGGAGCATAACGCCGAATACCACCCGTACTTCATCAAGCGTCAATATCCGGAGCTGATCGAGCGCTTCAACATTCCGCTGGACGAATATCCGCGCCGCTGCGTCAACCAGATTTCGAACTGGAAGCAAATGCGCGAAAGCCTCGTCAACGACACGCAGCTATCGCACGAGCGGACCCACGAATACGCCTCCTATATTTTCGAGGCGATGGAGACGAATCGTCCGTTCAAGATCGGCGGAAACGTCATGAATACGGGACTGATCACGAACCTGCCGCGCGAAGCATGCGTCGAGGTGCCCTGCCTCGTCGACGCGAGCGGCGTTACGCCTACGTACGTCGGCGATCTGCCGCCGCAGTGCGCCGCGCTGAACCGCACCAACATCAATACGCAGCTGCTGACGATCGAAGCGGCGATTACGGGCAAGAAGGAGCATATCTACCACGCCGCCCTGCTCGATCCGCACACGTCCGCCGAGTTGTCCATGGACGACATCGTCTCGCTTTGCGATGATCTGATCGAAGCGCACGGCGACTGGCTGCCCGCTTACCGTTAAACACGAATCGCCGTCATCTTCATTCAAAAAAAGCGCCTTGATTCGCCGCTGCGGCGAATCAAGGCGCTTTTTGCTTTATTCGGTTCCGGGCTCCGCGCGAGGGCCGGCCAGTGAACGCAGGCAGGCCAGCGACAGGTAGACGATGAGGATGAGCGTGCCGAACAAAGCGGTGAAGACGGCGCCGTTCGCGTCCAGACCGGCCATAACGCCGTCGATGAGGCGGAACGGGCTGAACAGCACGTCCCAGCTGTTCAGGCGGATGACCCGCCCCAAATACACGCCGAAGCCGCCGAGGAACGAAACGCCGACGACGAAGAGCCACCCGAACCATTCGCCGGCATATCGCGCCACCACCCGGTGAAATTGGTGCATCGACAAATAGCCGAGCAGCAGCCCGCACCAGGCAAAGACGAAAAAAATAATCAAATCATACCAAACGAGCAGCGATTGGGAAGCCTGGGTCCAGGTGTATTGCGGATTCGCGATCAGGTGCATCAGGTCGGTCGTCAGGTACGGCGCATTCGGAAAGAGCAGCATCCAAGCGACGCCGAGCGCGAGCAGCGGAAGGACACTTAGCCGTCGCCCCCGCGCGAAGCGTTCCAGGCCGGAAGCGGCCATCGAAACGATCAGCGGGAGCCAGGCGAGGAACAGGTTCCACAGCAAAAAACCGTATTTCTCGAAGCCGACGCGATCGGCGCGAACGATCAGCAGCAGGACGCACAGGACCGAAATGCCGCAAAGGACGTAAAACGCCGGAGCGGCGGTCGGCGTCGCGGACGGACGGCGGGCGGCGCTCATCGGCCGTCCTCCAGCAGCCGCCGATAACGCCCTTCCAGCTCCGAGATGTCCTGCGTCGTCTTCGCTTGCTCTCTCGCCACGCGATCGAGCTGCCGCCGCACCTCTCCGCTTCCTCTCTGGACCCGCTCCAGCGCGTCGTTGATGCGCCCTTGAACGATCCAATCGGCGAGGAAGCCGTCGAAGAAGTAGTCGGCGAACGTCAGAAAGCCGCCGACCTCCACTTCGGGCGAGCCCGCCTGCGTCCGCAAATCTCGCAGCTCTTTCTCGAACATTCGAAGCGCATGCTGCGCTTCGTGCATGTCGGCGCGCGCTTCGTCGATGCGGTTATGCTTGATGTGCGTCGCGATCACGCCTCCGCCCAGCATATCGTAGGTACCCCAGTTTCGGGCGGAGCGCAGGCACTCTTCGGCGGCGGCGAGCGCGCGGGCCGCCTTCTCACCGGCCCGCTTGGCCTCGTCCTGCTCCTTGCGAAGCGCACGCAGCTCGCCGAGCGACTCCGAAATGCGCCGCAGTTCGCGGTCGGTGTCCGGATCGTGATCGCGGATCCAAGTTTCTCGCTGCTCCAGCAACCGTTCGTAGGCGAGATCCGCATCGATCACGTCGCCCAGCCGGCTTCGCGCCGCCGCCATTTCCTCCTTGAGCGCCTTCAGCGCGGCCTCGGCGGCATCGTATTGGAGCCAAGCGTCAGCCGCTTCCCGCTCTTCCGCCGCCAGCCGCTCCTCCCATTTGCCGGTCAGCCGGCTCCACAGCCGCGCGATCGAAGCGTGCTTCAACTGTTCCACGTCGGCCTCTTCCTCGCTCAGCCGGCGGCGGCTGGCGGCAACGGTCTCCTCCTGCTTCCGGACCTCGTCCTGCAGCGCACGGACGCGACGCTCCCATCGCGCCTTCTCCTGCATCTTTTGTTTGCCCTGCTGCAGCTGTTCGTCCCACTGCGTCCGCTCCATCGCATCCGCCTCCGTTACCCGAATCGACCGATCCGTTCTTTTTCTCTCCTTCATACATACATGTTCACCGCACAAAAAGTTGCATCCCGGAGCACCTTCGCTTGATCGATAATCGGAAGATGCCTTGATCGTTTGACTGTAGTTAAGTCTTTGGATGCGGTTTACGTCAGACGTAGTTTCGTATGATACAATGTCCTCGACTTCAACGACAAGGCTCACCCGCCATACGTACACGCCCTAATCTCGATCAAATCGAAGGAGTGAAGCACCGCATGAAATATTCCGTCTTCACCGTGGCGACGCCGGATCTCGATCCCGCAACGCTCTGCGCGGAAGCACAGGCGGCCGGCATCGAAGGCGTCGAGTGGCGATGCCGGGAGACGCCGGCCGAACTGCGCGCAGAGGCTCCATCCTTCTGGGGCAACAACCGCTGCACCATCGACCCGGATGCAACGGACGCGGACATCGCCGGGATCCGGGAAGCGGCGGCGCGCCACGGCCTGCGCTCGATCGCTTTGGTCCCGTATTTGAGCTGCGGAGACTTGGCCGGCACCGAGCGCCTCTTCCGGCTCGCAAGCTCGCTCGGCGCGGAAATGATCCGCGTCGGCGTGCCTGGATACGATCCGGCGGTCGGCTATCCCCGTCAATTGGCCACCGCGTACGACTATCTGGACGAGGTTGAATCGCTCGCCGAGAAATACGGCGTCAAAGCGCTCGTGGAAATCCACCACGGCACCATCATTCCGAGCGCTTCCGCTGCTTACCGTCTCGTCTCGCGCTATTCGGCGGAGCGGATCGGCGTCTTGTTCGACCCCGGCAACATGATTCACGAGGGCATGGAAAACTTTCGGATGGGCATGGAAATGCTCGGCCCCTATCTTGCGCACGTGCACGTGAAAAACGCGGGCTGGGAGCTCGCCCGACCGGACGGCGATGCCCATCCGAATGCGCGCCACGCTCGCGGCGAGGGTCAGGGCGCCGAACCAGCGCCGTTGGACCCGATCGCTTGGCAATGCGTTTGGCGACCGATCGCCAGCGGCATCGTGCCCTGGAAGCAGGTGCTGGCATCGCTCAAGGCCGTCGGCTACGACGGCTGGCTCGGGCTCGAAGACTTTAGCCGGACCTACGATTCCGTCGACATGATGCAAACTTTTGTCCGGCAAATGCGAACATGGGAGGAAGAATTGCAATGACAACCATCCGATACGGCTTGATCGGCTGCGGGAACATGGGCAGCGGACATTTGAAAACCTTGCTTTCCGGCGCCATCCGCGGCGCCGTCCCGACCGCCGTCACCGACGCCTCTCCGGAACGTCGCGCCGAGCTGCGGACGCAATATCCGGACACGGCCGTCTTCGACACGACCGAGGCGCTCCTCGATTCCGGGCTCGTCGACGCGGTCATCGTTGCCACGCCGCATTTTCAGCATCCGGCCGATGCGATCGCCGCCTTCGATCGCGGACTGCACGTCCTCATCGAAAAACCCGCCGGCGTCTCCGTCGGACGGGTGCGCCGGATGAACGAAGCCGCGGCGGCCAGCGGCCGTCAATTCGGCATCATGTACAACCAGCGAATGAATCCGCTCTACCTGAAAGTGCGCGACCTGATCGACTCCGGAGAGATCGGCGAGATTCGCCGGACGAACTGGATCATCACGGACTGGTATCGCCCGCAGGCGTATTACGACTCGGGCTCCTGGCGGGCGACGTGGGCCGGCGAAGGCGGGGGCGTGCTGCTTAACCAATGCCCCCATCAGTTGGATTTGTGGCAGTGGACGACCGGACTGCTCCCTGCCCGGATCCGAGCGTTCTGCCATTTCGGGAAGCATCGGGATATCGAGGTCGAAGACGAAGTCACCGCCTACGTCGAATACGGCAACGGGGCGACCGGCGTCTTTATCACGACGACGGGCGAAACCCCGGGGACGAACCGATACGAAGTGACAGGCGACCGCGGCAAGCTGGTCGTGGAGAACGGCCGCCTCACCTTTTGGCGCCTGCGCGAATCCGAGCCGGACTTCAACGCCCGGAACACGGTGCCGTTCGCCAGTCCCGAGAACTGGAAGATCGAATTTCCCGATCTGGGACCGAGCCCCGAACACGCGGGGATCATCCAGAACTTCACCGACGCGCTGCTGCGCGACGAGCCGCTCCTTGCCCCGGGCGCCGAAGGCATACGAGGCCTCTCCATCTCGAATGCGATGCATCTGTCCGCTTGGCGGAACGATTGGGTCGATCTGCCGCTCGACGAAGATGCGTTCGAATCCGAGCTGCAGCGCCGGATCGATACGTCCCGCGGAAGGAGCAACTAATCATGGCTGAACAACCCTTGTCTTCCGCCACGTTCGGCAGCCGGGACGGGCAGCGCTATGCGCCCGTCTCCCACAAGCCCGAGCCCGTCTGCCGGCCGGGAGAGTTCGTCTTCGCGGCAACGGCGCTCGATCACGGCCATATTTACGGCCAGTGCAACGGCCTCGTCGAAGCCGGTGCGACGCTCAAATGGGTCTACGATCCCGATCCCGCCAAAGTCGAAACCTTCCGTCGGACATTCCCGCAGGCGCAAGCGGCACCGTCGCTCGAAACGATCCTGGAAGATGCCGAAGTCCGTCTGGTCGCGGCGGCTGCCGTACCGTCCGAGCGCGGGCCGCTCGGCGTTCGCGTCATGGACAGCGGCAAGGATTACTTCACCGACAAAACGCCGTTCACCACCCTCGACCAGCTCGAGGCCGCCAGGGATAAAGTCCGGGAAACCGGCCGCAAATACATGGTCTACTACAGCGAGCGTCTGCACGTCGAGAGCGCGGTCTACGCAGGCCGGCTGATCCAGGAGGGCGCGATCGGCCGCGTCGTCCAGGTGATGGGAACCGGCCCTCATCGGCTCGGCACCGGGCGGCCGGACTGGTTTTTCCGCAAGGAAAAGTACGGCGGCATCCTGTGCGACATCGGAAGCCACCAGATCGAGCAGTTCCTGTACTTCGCAGGTTGCCGGGATGCGCGCGTAGCGCACAGTAAGGTCGGCAACTATCGCTCGCCGGAGTTTCCCGAACTCGAAGACTTCGGAGACGCGACGCTGATCGGCGACAACGGAGCGACCGGCTACTTCCGCGTCGACTGGCTGACGCCCGACGGACTCGGCACCTGGGGCGACGGACGTACCGTCATCCTGGGCACGGACGGGTACATCGAGCTGCGCAAATACATCGACGTGGCGCGCGAACGCACCGGCAACCACGTCTACTTGGTCAATCACGAGGGCGAGCGGCATTTCGCGGTCGACGGCCAAGTCGGATACCCGTTTTTCGGCGAGTTGATTCTGGATTGCCTGCATCGGACGGAAAACGCCATGACGCAGGCGCACGCCTTCAAGGCCGCCGAGCTGTGCCTCATCGCGCAGCGGGACGCCGTGCGGGTCACGGGCTGATTTCCCGTCCGGCGCATGGTACAATCACTCTCGGGACCCGGCGCACGTCCGGCCGGGCCGCGGGAGAACAACATGCCGAATCCTCCGTTTATCCAATGGGATCGTCCGATCGAAATGGGGCACCGCAGCGACCACCCGATGGCCGCAGGCTCCTATCACTCGCATCCCTTTTATGAAATCTATTATTTTCATGAAGGACTGTGCACTTACCTGATCGGCGACAAGCTGATCACGCTCTCGCCCGGCGATCTGATCCTGATGCACGGGATGACGCTGCACTGCCCGAATCCGGCGCCCCATGTGCCGTACATCCGCTCCACCATCCACTTCGATCCGGCTTACGTGAAGACAGTCGTCCCCGAAGCCGCCGCCGAGTCGCTGCTTCAGCCCTTCGAGGAGCTGCGCAACGTTCGGCTCCCGCTGCGGGACGTGGCCAAGGATGAAGCGGAGCGGCTGTTGGCGGAGATGGGGCGCTTGTATGCGCTTGTCAGGTCGCAGACGGAAGAAAGCGGCGGAGCGTATGCCTACGAAAGATTTTCGCTCCGGTTCGCGGAGCTGCTGTACCTGATCAAGGGCTGGTGCGGAACCTCGGGGGACGAGCGTCTTCACCGCAGCGAACGGGAGCGCCACGTCCAGCGAGTCATCAGCTTTTTGGAAGAACGCTATCAAGAGCCGCTGACGCTTGATCATGTTGCGGACGCGCTCCATCTGTCGAAGACGTATTTGTCGAACCTGTTCAAAGAGGTGACCGGCTCGACCGTCTTTCAATTTCTGTACAACCGCCGCCTGAACCAAGCCAAGATTCAGTTCAAGTTGAACCCTCAGGCCACGGTGACGGAAGTCGCTCATTCGGTCGGTTACACCCACCTCGCCCACTTCAGCCGCCATTTCAAAACGGCGATCGGCTGCACGCCCGAAGCGTACCGCCGCAAAATGGCCGAAGAAGCCAAAGATCGTCCGGGCGCCGCCTGGTCGCCCGAATAAAAGCAGGGTCCCGCGTCGTGCCGGGCCCTGCTTTTTTTTGCGCAATTGGTAGGAGTTCCCTGCGGCCCGAAGATGAATCCCTCGGCTTTACGACGATATCCCCTTCGCTCAGGTATAGTTTCGCACGCCTCGCTCCGTCAGTCCGACGTATCGTGACACAATCCCCGCCAAAGGGTTCAAACGACTTTACGGCGATATCCCCTTCGCTCAGTTCTCATTTTTCGCACCTCCCTCCACAAGTGCGAAATCCCGCAGCACCGCCTCCGCAGAGGGGCTCAATCCCCTTTACGACGATATCCCCTTCGCTCAGGAAATGATCCTCACGTCTGAGACGGAACCTTTACGGACAGTGATTTCTAAACATAGGAGAGCCACGAGGCATTTGCTTGTTTTTTCAACCCATCCTCGAAAACATCAGCTGCGAATTCACCTGAACGAAGGGGATATTGCGCAAAAGGGAGGCAGATGATCCTTCTTTGTCCTGAGCAATAGGGATATCGCGGTAAAACGACTTGAGCGAACGGGATATCGTGCATGGGTCCGTCCAATGACCGATTCAGCCGTCTGAGCGAGAGGGATATCGACACGCAAGCAACTACGGCGGACTAGCCCAACAACCTGAGCGAAAGGGATATCGCGCAAACGCCGAAAAACCCTCTCCCGCCAACGGAAGAGGGTGCGATTCGAATTGGAGCGGTCCCCTTTAATGCACGCCCTGCCCGGATGCCAATTGTTCGCGCTTGCGCAAATAGCGGCAAACGGTCTTGATGTAGGTGGCGTGCGACCAGGTCAGCGGAGCGACGGACAGCGGCGCGCCGTCCATCGGGTGCACCTGCTCCGGCAGATTGCCGCCTTCGAGCGTCCGGCGGACGATCGATTCCAGCGTCGCCCGGGGGCGATCGAGGTCGGCAAGCGTTCGGGCCGTCTCGATCTGAAAGTCCGCCACCCAAAGCGTGCAGATGATCCACGGGTTGCCAGGCACATGCTCGACGTCTCCGGTTTGCTGGAAGTAGTAGTCGTTCGTGTATCTAGCGACACCTCCGACATCCGTATGAACGGACAACCCGCGCTCGATCGCGTGCATTGTCCGCGCCACGCGGTCGTCGTCGGGCGGAAGCACGCCGAATTCATAGAGGCCGAACAGGCTGCTCTCGATCGTCAGATCCTTCTCCCACACTCCGTCCCGCTGAACGAGTCCGCGAGCGAACCGCCCCGCCTCCTCGTCCCACAGATGCGTTAGCATGCCTAACTTCATCCGCTCCGCGACGCTGCGGTACCGGTCGCTGCGCTCGTAGTCGCCGAACAGATCCGCGAAGTAGGCGGCCCCCATCAAGCCCCCGTAGACCGAGGCAACGGTATACGTCCAGATGCCGTAGCGCTCCTCCCACAGATCGTAGCTGGGCAGCGGCAAGCCAAGCGACGGATCTACGTAGTCGCAAAGGAAGGAAGCCGCTTTGCGGACGAGGGACGGGTACAGCGACTGCGGCAGCTCGATTTCCCCGTGGCGTTCGTAATCTTTCCAGAGCGCGAACAGGACGAGCGCGGTCTCGTCCTCCTGAATCGGAAGCCGGGACGCGCCTTGGACGACATAGGGATGCCAGCTCGAGCCGACGGTGCCGTCGGGGTTGTATTTGTGGTACAGATAGCCCTCCGGGGACAACGCCTTGCCGCAAAAATCGAAAAACGGCGCGATCGTCCCATGATAGCCCGCGGTCGACATCGCGTCCGCGATGAGGGCGCCGTCCCGAGGCCACATGTAGCTGTAGTGGTCGCGATTGTATTGGAGAATATCCGTGTCGTTGGCTGCCAGAATGGCACCCCGCTCGTCGATCTGCGTCCGAACGATCAGCAGGCTGTGCTTGAACAGCCGCACCACTTCGCCCGGGAGATCGCCGAAGTGAAACTGGCTGCCGACCTTTGTCAGCCAATGATTCCAGTAGATGACGATCCGGCTGAGCAGCTTTTCGGGGTGGCTTTCCTGCACGTATTGATCCAGCCTTTTGACTTCCTCCAGGCGGCTGCCGACGGACATCCAGTAGTAAAGAGTGCTCTCGCTTCCGCCGGGCAGCTCGACGCGGAAGCTCACCGTGCTGTCCACCGACCCCTGGGCGATCGCGTTGCCGGACAATTCCCCGTCTTCGGCGTCCCGCCACGTCCCTTCCGCGGCATGGAACCGTTTGATCCCCGTCGAGAATTGATGGATGCCGCCGGTCTGCGATCGTCCGTTGAACATGAAGTAGGAAGAGCGTTTGTAGTGGAACACCGTGCGGTTCGCCGGGTAATACGCCGCCGTGTCTCCGACCTCGTTGCCGTCGATCATGAGGTCCTGGTGGAAGAAGACACGCACATCCTTCGGATCGGACGTCAGGTTTCGTACGACGACCCGCTTCAGGTAAATGCACTCCCGCTGGTGGATGCCGTCGTTCATGTACAGCTCCAGCCCGAGTCCCTCGTGACGGGCCGTCACGTTCGTCACAATCGAATTCTCGATATAGCCAAGTTCGATCGTCCACTCAGGATCGTCCAGCCAGACGAATTTGCCGTTGCACCAGACGCCGAAGCGGCATGGTTGGCCGCCGATATGGTTCAACTGCCCGACATACGGAAAGTAAAGATCGCGCAGAAAGCAGCGGTTGTCCAAATTGACGAGCATTTTGCCGTTGCCGATGACCAGATGCCGAGCCATGAAATCCATCCTCTCCTATTGAGCGAGCGTTCGATAGAGCTGCTCGTATTGCTTGGCGGAAGCCGCCCAGCCGTAATCCCGCTTGGTGCCGTTCGCCACGATCCGTGCCCAGGCTTCTTCGTCTTCGTAGAAGGCGAGCGCTCTTCTCACCGTATACAGCAGGTCGTGCGAGGTCGCGGGACCGAAGCTGAAGCCGTTGCCCGTCCCTTCGTATTCATTGAACGCTTCGACCGTATCGCACAGCCCACCGGTCTCCCGGACGATCGGCACGGTACGGTACCGGAGCGAGATGAGCTGACTCAGCCCGCAAGGCTCGAACCGAGAAGGCATCAGGAACAGATCGGATGCCGCGTAAATGCGGCGGGCGAGCCCTTCGTTGAAGCCGAACCAGACGGCGATGCGGCCGGGATAGCGGCCGATCGCATCGCGAAACATCCCTTCGAAATCCGGATCTCCGGCTCCCAGCACCGCGATCTGCACCCGCTCTTGCAGCAGCTCGGGCAGCGCTTGCCCGATCAGATCCATCCCTTTCTGCCGAACGAGCCGGGAAACGATGCCGACGAGCGGGGTTCGGGCGTCGACTTGAAGGCCCAGCTCTTCCTGGAGCGCCGGCTTGTTCAGCCGCTTCTTGGCCAACGATTGCCGATAGGGCGCCCGCACGTACGGATCGGTCATCGGATCGTACGACTCGGTGTCGATGCCGTTCACGATCCCGACCAAATCCCCCGCCCGCGCCCGCAGGACGCCGTCCAGCTTTTCCCCGTATTCGGGCGTTTGGATCTCCCGCGCATAGGTCGGACTGACGGTCGTCAGCTTGTCCGCGTACATGAGTCCTGCCTTCATACAGCTGGCCGCGCCATAGAACTCGATGCCGTCCTCCCCCAGCAGATCGTCCCCCGCCGACAGCAGGTCTTGTAGGAGACCCCGGGAGAACACGCCCTGATACTGCAAATTGTGGATGGTGAACACGGTCCGGACGTTCCGCAGGCCCGGGTCGTATGCGTAGCGGGTGCGCAGCAAAAACGGGACGAGCCCGGTCTGCCAGTCGTGGCAGTGCACGACGTCCGGCAGCCGGTCGCTGCGCGCCAGCGCCTCGGCGACGGCGAAGCTGAAGAAGACGAACCGCTCCGCCTCGTCTCCATACCCGTACAAATAGCCGCGTTTGAAGTAATATTCGTTGTCCACGAGCAGAAAACGGACGCCGTCCGCCACCGTTTCGAGCAAGCCGCAATACTGCCTGCGCCACCCCATCGCCACGTAAAAATGACCCCGGTCCTTCATTTCCCGCACCCATTCTTCCGGAATGCCCCCGTACTTGGGCATGACCACCGTGACGTCCACTCCGCGCGCGGCGAGCGCCTTCGGCAGCGCCCCGACGACGTCCGCGAGCCCGCCCGTTTTGGCGAGCGGGACGGCTTCCGAAGCCGCGAACCAGACGTTCATCGCGTTACCCCCTCTCCGTCTTCACGCCAGCTAAATAACATTCCGCTTCAAGGCAAGAAACGGCATGTGCGCCGACCCTTTCAAATGCTGCTGCGGCCGGATTTCGACTTCCTTGTCGAGAATGCAGTTTTCCAGCACGCCATCCGCCCCGACGACGCCGTTTTGCATGACGATGCTGCCCCGAACGATCGCGCCTTTGCGCACCTTCACGCCCCGGAACAAAATGCTCCCCTGAACGGTACCCTCGATTTCGCAGCCGTTCGCGATGAGCGAGCCCGAAGCCTCGGAGCCGCTCCGGTAACGTGTCGGCGGTTCGTCCTTTACCTTGGTATAGATCGGTCCCGGCGAAAAGAACAGCTCGTTCCAGACGTCCGGCTGCAGCAGCTCCATGTTATGCCGGTAAAACGCGGGGATGGTGTTGACGACGCCGAGCACCCCTTCGTGCATATACGCGCCGACGTGCAGCTCCTGCAGGCGCGACAGGATCGCATGGCTGACGAAATGGTCCTTGCCCTGCGCAAGCGTCGTTTCCACCAGGTCATGCAGCAGTTCCTTGCGCAGCACGTACATTTCCATCGACACCACGTCGGTGGCGAGACGCCCGTAATGGTCCTGCATCTCGACGACGCGGCCGTCCGCATCCAGCTTCGCCTTGCGGGTCAGCCCCGTCGCGGCGTCCGGCCACCGCTTGCAGACGACCGTGACGTCGGCGCCGCGCTCGCGGTGATGGGCGAGCACCCGCCCGAAATCGAGATTGCACACCATATGACTGCGGGCGATGACGACATAATCGAAAGGACTGTGCGCGAAGTAGTCTCGGTGCCGGTAAAAGTGGTACAGATCGCCTTTGCCGAAGTCCGACTGGCTCTCCATCGCGGGCGGCAGAACGAACAGGCCTCTTTGCTTGCGATGCAAGTCCCAGTTGCTCCCCGACCCGAGATGGTCCATCAGCGAGCGGTATTTCGTATGCGCGAATACAGCGACCTTGGGGATGCCCGAATTCACCATCGAGGACAGCGTGAAGTCGATGAGCCGGTAGCGGCCTCCGAACGGTACGGTCGCCAGACAGCGGTTCGCCGTCAGCGTGCCGATCTCCTCGGTCTCGTGAATGAGATTGATAACGCCCATGAGCGGCAGCTTCATGCGGGATTCGCCTCCTCCAGCCTCGGTTCCGCTTCGATCCGGTCGCCGCTGCCGACGACGGCGATGTCTTCCTGGTCCTGCGCACCGATCGCGCAGCCATCCCCGACGACGGCTCCTTCGCCGACGATCGCGCGGACGATGCGCGCGTTTCTTCCGATGACGGCGCGCGGCATGATGACGGCGTCCTCAATGACGCTGCCTTCTCCGACCTGCACGCCATGGAACAGCACCGACCGGTTCACGCGGCCTTGGACGACGCAGCCTTCGTTCACGAGCGAATTGCGAACGCTGGCGAGGGGGGACAAATAATGCGCCGGTCGGTTCGGATTGACGGAGTAGATGCGCCAAGACCGGTCGTTCAGGTCGAGCGCCGGCTCATCCGCAAGCAGATCCATGTTCGCCTGCCATAGACTCTCGATGGTCCCGACGTCCTTCCAATAGCCTTCGAAGCGATGTGCGAACAGCCTGGCGCCTTCGCGCAACATCGCCGGGATGACGTCTTTGCCGAAGTCGTTGGAGGATCCAGCCTGCGCTTCGTCGCGGACGAGCGATTCCCGCAGCACGGGCCAGGAAAATAGGTACACGCCCATCGAAGCGAGGTTGCTTTGCGGCTGCTTGGGTTTTTCCGCGAATTCGACCACGCGCTCGTCCTCGTCAACGCCCAGGATGCCGAACCGGCTCGCGTCGGCCCAGGGGACGGTGATAACGGCGATCGTGGCGTCGGCGCGGTTGCGCTTGTGCGAGTCGAGCAGGAGATCGTAATCCATCTTGTAAATGTGGTCGCCGGAAATGATGAGGACGTATTCGGGGTCGTAGCGTTCGATGAAGCCGAGGTTCTGATAGATCGCGTTCGCCGTTCCCTTGTACCAGACGCCGCCTTTTTGCCGGACGTAGGGAGGCAGGACGTGCATGCCGCCTTCCCTCCGATCCAGCCCCCACGGGCTGCCGATGCCAAGATACTGGTTCAGCACGAGCGGCTGGTACTGGGTGAGGACGCCGACCGTATCGATGCCCGAGTTGACGCAATTGCTGAGGGTAAAATCGATGATCCGATACTTCCCGCCGAAGTGGACGGCAGGTTTGGCAAGGTCTTTGGTCAGGACGCCCAAGCGACGTCCTTCGCCGCCGGCCAACAGCATGGCCACGCATTCGCTGCGCTGCTTCATGAACGCTCCTCGCTCTCTCGTGGAATGGGGATTTCGAAGCTAGTCGGCCAGAGCCGAATCCGGCTCCAGCAGCAGGAACGTCAAGCTGGGTAAGGGGATCTCGATGCTGAACGGCTGTCCGTGATAAGGGTGCCGTTCGGCCTTGTAGCGCCGGGGGACGCACGCGCCTCCGCCGCCGTAATCGGCGGCGTCGCTGTTCAAAGCAAGCAGGTAGTCCTTCCCTTCGGGGACGCCGATCCGGAACGCGGGGTAGCGAACGCCGGAGAAGTTGCAGACCGCCACCAGGTGGCGCTTCGGACGGCTCGCCCGGCGGACGAAGCTGAGCACACTCTGAGCGGCGTTGTCCGCGTCGAGCCAAGTGAAACCGTCGGGCGTGTGATCTCGCTGCCATAGGGCGGGCTCTGCCACGTACAACGCGTTCAGATCGCGCACGTATCGCTGCATCGCGGCGTGCTGCGGGTAGTCGAGCAGCATCCAGTCCAGCTCCGCCGCATCCTTCCATTCGTCGAACTGGCCAAACTCGCCGCCCATGAACAGCAGCTTTTTGCCGGGGTGTGTCATCCAGTAGCCGAAGAACAGGCGCAGGTTGGCGAATTTCTCTTCGTACGAGCCGGGCATCTTGCTCAGTAGCGAGCGTTTACCGTGCACGACTTCATCATGGGACAGCGGCAGGACGTAATTTTCGCTATAGGCGTACATCATGGAAAACGTGGCGAGGTCGTGCCGTTCCGAGCGTCGTTCGGGCGGCGTCTCCATGTAGTGAAGCAGGTCGTTCATCCAGCCCATGTTCCATTTGTAGTTAAACCCCAGTCCGCCGAGGTACGTCGGTCCCGTGACGGACGGCCAGGCCGAGGAGTCTTCCGCAACGACCAGAGCTTCGGGATGATGCCGGAAAATCGTCTCGTTCAGCTTGCGGAGAAATTGAAGGGCCTCGAGATGCTCGGCGCCCCCGTGACGGTTGAACGTATGCATTTCGGGTGGTTTGTCGAAGTGGAGGTCGATCATGCTGGCGACGGCATCTATCCGCAATCCGTCGAAGTGGAAGATGTCGAGCCAGTACAGCGCGTTGGAGATCAGAAAGCTCTGCACCTGGGGCTTGGCGAAGTCGAAGGCGAGTGTCCCCCAGAGCGGCTTCTCCGCGAGCCGCGGATCGGCAGGTTCGAACAGCGGCGTGCCGTCGAACAGACGCAGCCCGTGATCGTCCTTGCAAAAGTGGCCGGGAACCCAGTCGAGCAGGATGCCGATGCCGCTTCGGTGGCAGCGGTCTACGAGCGCCTTCAGCCCGTCGGGCGGGCCGTACCGGGCGGTGGGCGCATAATAACCGGTCGCCTGGTAGCCCCAGGACAAATCCAGCGGATGCTCCGTGAGCGGCAGCACCTCCAAGTGGGTGTACCCCATGGAAACGGCGTAATCGACCAACTCGTCGGCGAGACGGTCGTATGACCGGAACCGCTCCGGACCGTCGATCCGCCACGAGCCGAGATGCGTCTCATAGACGAGCATGGGCCGTTCGTATGGCGGCACGCGATCCCGCCGCTCCATCCAAACGCCGTCCCCCCATGCGTAGCCGTCCAAGCGGGCGACAATCGAGGCGGTGCCGGGCCGAAGCTCGGCGCGAAAGGCGAACGGGTCCGCCTTCAGCGACCGTCGGCCGGCGGCGTCGACGAGCTCGAACTTGTACAGGTCTCCTTCGCCCAGACCGGGCACAAACCCCTGCCAGACGCCAGTCGACCCGGTCGCCGTCAGCGGATGGTCGCGGCCATCCCAGCCGTTGAAAGCGCCGGCTACCCGCACTTCCCCGGCGTTCGGCGCCCAGACGCCGAAGCGGACGCCGGTCCGCCCCGCTTCTTCGGCCGGAAACGCGCCGAAGGAACGATAGGCACGGAACAGCTCGCCTCGATGAAACAAATACAGATCTTCCTGGGAAATGTGCGAGAATGGGGCCGTCATGCCGGGAACGCCTCCTTCGACAACGGTGCGGTCAAGCTTTTAACACTGCGTTAACAATTTGTCATTATTCCTTACAAATTACATCAATATAACACCCATTATAAAGCAAAACGTCGTTGGTTTCATCCGAATTTTCAAAAATAGTTTTCAAACATTCGCCCATTTCCCATTTATACACTTCGTGAGGGAAGTTGATGTTAGGTTCGACACCATTCGAGCAGCATACAGGACCAAAGACGCAAAAAAAACAGACCCTCCGGAGAGAGCCTGCTGCAGAAAACGGTAGTTAACGATGCGCCCAGGCGACTTGACCGAAGCGCAGTTCGTTCTTTAGCTGGCGGATCCGCGTATCGCGGTCGATGACGACGGCTTCGATAGCCGTCATCTCGGCGAAGTCGAGCAGCTGCTCGGTCGTCACCGCGAACGAGTAGACGGTGTGGTGCGCGCCACCGGCGAGGATCCATGCCTCGGCACCGGTCTGCAATGACGGCTGGGGCCTCCAGAGCACGCGCGCGACGGGCAGCTTCGGCATCGGCCGATCGACGGGAACGCCCTCCACCTCGTTTACGATCAGGCGGAAGCGGCTGCCCATATCGACGAGGGAAGCGTTCAGAGCCGAACCGCCTTTGCCGTCGAAGACAAGGCGCGCAGGGTCCGCCTTGCCGCCGATGCCGAGCGGATGGACCTCGATGCGGGGCTTCGAGGCGGCGAGCGTCGGACACACCTCCAGCATATGGGCGCCCAGCACCTGTTCGTTACCCGGCTCGAAATGGTACGTATAGTCTTCCATGAAGGAGGTATCGACACCCCCCGCGATAACCTTCATCAGCCGGGTCAGCGCCGCCGTCTTCCAGTCGCCTTCGCCCGCGAAGCCGTAGCCTTGGGCCATGAGCCGTTGAACGGCGAGCCCCGGCAACTGCTCGAGGCCGTGAAGGTCCTCGAACGTCGTCGTGAACGCCGAGAACCCGCCTTCCTCCAGAAACCGCTTGATCGCGATCTCCAGGCGCGCCTGGTAGGCGATCGCGTCCCGGACCGGCCCCGGCCGAAGCCCCTCTTCGACGATCTCGTACTGCTCGGCGTATTCGCCCAACAGGCGCTCCACCTCGTCCGCCGAGACGGCATCCACGAAGGCGGCCAGATCGCCGACGCCATGCGTGTTGACGGACCAGCCGAACTTGATCTCCGCTTCGACCTTGTCGCCCTCCGTCACGGCGACCTGCCGCATGTTGTCGCCGAAGCGGACGACCCTGAGGCTGCGGCTCTCGGCATAGGCGGCCGCGACGCGCTGCCAGGCGCTTACCCGCTCCCGCACGGCCGGATCCTGCCAATGGCCGACGACGACTTTGCGGGCGATGCCCATCCGCGCCCCGATGAAGCCGTATTCCCGGTCGCCGTGGGCGGCCTGGTTCGTGTTCATGAAGTCCATGTCGATCGTGTCCCAAGGGATGTCCCGATTGTACTGCGTATGCAGATGAAGCAGCGGCTTGCGCAGCTCCGACAGGCCGGAGATCCACATCTTGGCCGGGGAAAACGTGTGCATCCAGGTGATAATCCCGGCACACGTCTCGTCCGCCTGCGCCGCCATAATGACCTTGCGGATCTCGTCCGACGTCGTGACGACCGGCTTGAACAGCGTCGGATAGGGAAGCGCCTCGCTCAACCCTGCGGCGATCTCCGCCGAATGCGCATTCACTTCTTCCAGCGTCTCGGGACCGTACAGGTGCTGGCTGCCGGTTACGAACCAAAAGACGTAAGATTTCGTTTGGAGCATGGGATAACCTCCTAGAAGTTCGCTTAACTTGTACGTACCACTAGATCGGTTTTAGTTTACAAGAAGTCGTAAGGGTTTTCAAGCATCGATTCATTTTCCCTTCTATAAACATAGAAGTCTATATACTCTCTATCTAACTTGTACTTACAACATGAGGAGGGACGGCAAAAAGGCTCTTACGGCGCGAAGGTTCGCGCGAAAGAGCCTTTTCCCCGCCGGCCCTGCTCAGAAGGTCGGCAGATTGTCCAAGTTATTGTCTTCGCGTCCGTCCGGATCCGAGCGGAGATGCTCGTCGCCGTCCCTGCCGCGAAAGACGTTTACGTTTTCGATCTGGTCGTCCTTCGCCATCTGCTGGGCCTGTTTATAGTCGACCACCTGGCCGTTCGACAGCTTCAGCTCCACGATGTCGCCGTCGCCGTTTTTGCGGACGGCCACGATCTGTTCGCGATTCGCCATGTCCCTTCCACCTCCAGACAGGAATATTCTCCCGTCTTTCGGGCGGAATTATTCAACGGCTTTCATCCGGAACGCGAGCGCGTACGTCCGATTCGCGAACAGTCTGAACTCCGGATGAACAGGCGCCCCCCAGCTGTCGTCGCCGCCGACGCCCATCTGCCTGCCGATGATCCGCACGACCGTCCGTGCAGGCTCGGGCAGCAGGTCTTGGTGCGTGTAAGCTTCGAGCTCCTGCGGCAAATACGGCGTGGCGTTGAACTCGAACCGGGGCGCCGCCTCGAATCGCAAGCCGCCTCCGGACGCGTTCGTGACCGCCGCCGCCCGCACCTCCGTTTTGTTGCCGGATTCCTGCGGACGCAAATAGGGCGTGACTTGCTCCTTCACCCAACCTTCGTACAAACCGACGCGAGCACCCCGGTTCCGGTCCGCATAGTTCTCGTGCGGGCCTTTGCCGTACCAGGCGATCCGCCCGTAATCGTTCGCCATCTCGAATAGCACCCCGTATTCGGGAAGGTCGGGCAGCCCTTCGCCGGGCAGCAGGCGCAGCTCGACGTCGACCGTGCCGTCGCCGTGCACCCGATACGCCATCGTGCAGGAGGAGACGGGCTCCGTCGGCAGCTCGAAATCCGCGACGACGTAAGCGCCGTCGTGCGTGCGCTCCCAGCCGAAGCTCCGCAGCTTGCGTCCCGCGCCTGCCTCTCGCCACGTCGCGGAACGTTCATGCAGGCCGCAGCCTTTGTCGTTGTCCGTGTACGCCCGCCAGAAGTTGGGCCGCGGCGCGGACAGCAGACGCTCTTCTCCGCCCAGCTTGTACGAAACCAGGTCGCCCGTCCCGCTGTCGAACCGGACTTCGAACCGTTCGCCTTCCACGGTCAACTCCGTGCCGTGATCCCGCACCTTCACCGGGCCTTGCGGATGCTGCTCGCTGACGGCGGGCGCATGCGCAAACGGCACCTCGAATTGCGCGAAGGCGATCTCGTGCCCCGCGGCCGCCCATGACGCGGCTTCCCGCAGGACAAAGCTCAGCGCAATCAGGTATTCTTCACCGGGCACGGTTTCGGCCGGAAAAGCGGCGGAAAGGTCGACGTGCTTGGTCTCGCCCGGCGCAGCTTGAACGGTCGTCCGCCCTTCCAGGACAGGCGTTCCGTTCGCGGTCGTCCGCCAGACGAGATCGAACGCCTCCAGATCGGTGAACAAAAAGCCGTTCGTCACCTCGAACTGTCCCCGGCGCTGGTCCGCCGCGCGGAAACGGATGTTTTGATAGCAGGCTTTGGTCTCCAGCAGCTTCGGCGTTACCGACCGGTCCGCGAACAGCAGGCCGTTGCCGCTGAAGTTGCCGTCGTGCGGCGATTCGCCAAAGTCGCCGCCGTACGCGAGAAACACGCGTCCGTCGGGCCGCTTCGTGCGAATCGCCTGGTCGACCCAATCCCAGATAAAGCCGCCCTGCAGCACCGGATAGCGGTCGAACAGCTCCGTGTATTTGAACAGGTTGCCGTTGGAGTTGCCCATCGCGTGGCTGTATTCGCAGAGAACGAACGGCTTGCGGGGCTGTCCCGGATTGGCGGCGGCGTAAGCCTCCACCGCATCGGGCCGCGTGTACATCTGGCTCTCCACGTCCGACGCCGATTCCCACTTGCGGCAGAGGACGACGCCTTCGTAATGGACGACGCGGGTCGGATCCTGCTCGCGCAAATAGTCGTGCATGCGGACGAAGTTGTCGCCGCCCCACGATTCGTTGCCGAGCGACCAGATGACGACGGACGGATGGTTTTTGTCGCGCTGCAGCATCGAGTTGCACCGATCGATCACGTTGGCGGTCCACTCCGGCTTGCTTGCCGGCACGGCCATGCCTTCGTCCTCCTCCGACTGGCCGTACTGCCAGCTCCCGTGCGTTTCGAGATTCGTTTCGTCGATGACGTAAAGGCCGTATTCGTCGCACAGATCGTACCACTTCGGGTGATTCGGATAGTGCGACGTTCGGACCGCGTTGATATTGTGCTGCTTCATGAGCAGGATGTCCTTCACCATCTCCTCGACCCCGAGCGCGCGACCGGTGTCGCAGGAAAATTCGTGCCGGTTGACGCCCTTGAAGACGATGCGTTCGCCGTTGATCCGCATGAGCCCGTCTTCCGCAATCTCGAAGCGCCGGAAGCCGACCTTGCAGCTCACGATCTGCGTCGTCTCTCCCTTGGCATTCCGCTGCGTCAGCACGAGGGTGTACAGGTTCGGCTGCTCCGCGCTCCATTTGAGCGGACGATCCACGCGAACGGAAGCCGACGCCTCGGCGGATTCCGCCGTACCGATCGCCGCCTCGATGGAGAGCGGACGGGAAAGCACCGGCAATCGGTCTGCGTCGTAGAGCTCGCCGGTAACCGTCACCGTGCCCGCCTCGCGGACGAAATAATTGTCGAGCCGCAGCTTCACATGCAGGTCCGCGTCCGCGAAATCGTCATCGAGATCGGTCCTGACGGCGAAGTCGTAAATGTGCGTCTCCGGCGCCGTATACAGGTAAACCTCCCGGAAAATGCCGCTCAGCCGCCAGAAGTCCTGGTCCTCGAGCCAGCTGGCGTCGCACCAGCGGTAAACCTCGACGGCCAGCTTGTTCTCCCCCTCGATCAAATACGGCGTCAGGTCGAAGTCCGCCGGCGTAAAGGTATCCTCGCTATACCCGACCAGTTCTCCGTTCAGCCAGACGTAGAAGGCGGATTCCACGCCCTGAAAGCTGATGAAGACCGGCTGGCCCGCCCAGTCCGCAGGCACGGCGAACGTACGGACGTACGCGCCGACCGGGTTGTACGCCGTCGGGGCAAACGGCGGCTCGATCGGCTCCCGCTCGCTCCACGGATACCGGATATTCGTATACTGCGGATAGTCGTAGCCGTGCATTTGCCAGTGGGCGGGTACGGGGATGTCGTCCCAACCGCCGCAGTCGTAGTCCGGCGATTCGAATCCCCGCACCCTCTTGTCGGGATTTTCCGCCCAAGAGAACTTCCAGGTCCCGTTCAGGGACATATAGGACGAAGACTTCTCCTGCTCGCCGGCGAGCGCCTCCTCCAGCGAGGCATGCGTAATGAACGTCGCGTGGGCGTCCATGCGGTTCAATTGAAAGATGTCCGGATTGTTATTCCATTCGGGATAGCCGTTTTCCGGCGGTGTATACACGAATTTGCGCTTGCTCAAGCGACTCGCTCCTTTCGGTTTGAAATCCCGTCTGCGATTCGATCTTTATGCGTTCGTTTGGGCGACGATGGCAACGCCCCGTCCTGGCACGGCGAGCGCGCCGGAGACCGTTTCCCCGGTCAGCAGATCCACGCCCTCCGCGACGCCTTCCACGGTAGCGGCTTCGGGCAGGTGGTTCAGCAGGAACAAGTACCGCTTCCCTTCCTTGACCCGCACCGTCGCCTCGACGCCTTCGGACGCCCGCACGAGCGGCTCCAGCCCTTTGCCGGCCGCAAGACGGCCGAGGAAATCCCGCAGAAACGCGGCGTCCGGGCTCGTCGCCACGTACCAGGCTTCCCCGCGGCCGAATCGGTTGACCGTGACCGCCGGCATGCCTTGGTAAAAGTCGTCGCCGTATTCGGCGACGACTTCCGCGCCTTCGGCGTGGATGAGATCGCACAGGATGCCGCATTCGTATGTCCCTTGCAGCGCCCCCTGTTCTCCCTTTACCACGATCCGGTTGCGCTGCTCCGGCATCAGCGCGTCGATCTCCTCGGCCCAGATGCCGAGAAGCCGGCGCAGCTCGCCCGGATAGCCGCCGAGCGTGACGATGTCGCGTTCGTTGACGATGCCGCTGAAGAACGTCGTCACGAACGTCCCGCCCGCCGCAGTGAACGTCTCCGCCTTCGCAGCGAACCCCGGCTTCACCATGTACAGGACGGGCGCGATTACGATATCGTAGCCGCTCAGATCGGCTTCGACGCCGACCATGTCGACCGGAATTCGCAGCCGGAACAGCGCGTCGTAATATTTGTGGACCTCGTCGACGTAGTTCAGGGCGACGCTCGGACCGCTGGAAAGCTCGATCGCCCACCGGTTTTCCCAGTCGAAGACGATGGCGACGCGCGCCGCCGAGCGGGCGTCCAGCAGTCGGTCGGACAGCGCCCCAAGCTCCGTGCCGAGGGCGGCCGCTTCCCGAAATACCCGGGTATGCTCGTGGCCGACGTGTTCGATGACCGCGCCGTGGTATTTCTCGCAGGCGCCGATCGAGCGGCGGAGCTGAAAGAACAGCACCGTGTCCGCGCCGCGCGCGACGGCCTGGTAGCTCCATAGCCGCATGACGCCAGGCCGTTTGAGCGAATTGTACGCCTGCCAGTTCTGTTGGCTCGGCGTCTGCTCCATCAGCATAAACGGCTGCCCCTGCTTCAGGCCGCGCATCAGATCGTGCGTCATCGCGGTCAGACTGACGGGCGTCGTGAGCGACGGATAGTTGTCCCACGATACGACGTCCAGATGCTTGGCCCATTCGAAGTAGTCCAGCTGCGGGTACAAGCCCATCAGGTTCGTCGTGACCGGCACATGCGGTGTATGCGCTTTGATCGCGTCGTACTCCAGCTTATAGCAGTCGAGGAGGCTGGCGGACTGAAAGCGCCGATAGTCGAGCGAGATGCCCTGGAAGTTCGTATTGCTGCCGCCCCACTCCTCGCTCAGTTCGTTCGGCGGCACGATCTCGTCCCAATCGTAAAACGTATGGCCCCAGAAACGGGTGTTCCAGGCGCGGTTCAGCTCCTCGAGCGAGCCGTACCGCCGCTCCAGCCAAACGCGGAAGGCGGCCGCGCAGTTATCGCAGTAGCAGTATCCGCCGTACTCGTTGGAAACGTGCCAAATCAGCAGCCCCGGATGATCTTTGTAGCGCTCCGCCAGCTTGCCCGCGAGAAGCCGCGCGTAATGCCGGTATACGGGACTGTTCGGACAGGAGTTGTGACGCCCGCCGAACTTGCGCTTGCGGCCGTGATAGTCGACGCGCGTCACCTCGGGATGGCGTTTCGCCATCCAAGCCGGGTGTGCGCCCGTTCCGGTGGCCAGGCAGACGGAAACGCCGTTCGCATGAAGGCGGTCGATCGTCTCGTCCAGCAAGGCGAAATCGTACGCCTCCTCGCTCGGCTGAGTCAGCGCCCACGAGAAGACGTTGATCGTCGCGACGTCGATGCCCGCCAGCTTGAACAGGCGATCGTCCTCGGCCCATGTATCCGCTTCCCATTGTTCAGGATTGTAATCCCCGCCGTACCAAATCTTCGGGAGCTTCTCGTTGATCAAGATCCGACACTTCCTTGTCGTATAAAGATATCTCTATTTTAATAGAGCCTACTTTCCGGTAAAATATAAACATTCTCTATGGAAATATAACAATCTAACGAAACATCATCGGAGGAATGACGCATGTCTTCCCTGCTCCGCTTCGCGCTGACGCCGGGACAGGAGCGCCGGCTCCCCCTTTTCGTCGAGACGATCGGCACGATGCCGGACGAGGGGCGCATGGCCCGCCCCGAGGGCTATCCGTATTATCACTGGCTGCAGACGATAGAGGGAGAGGGGTTGTTCACCGCCGCCGGCAAATCGTACGCTCTGCCCGTAGGCAGCGGTCTGCTGCTCTCGCCCCACGTCCCGCACGCTTACGCGCCCGTAGGCGGCAGATGGCATACGGCTTACCTCACGTTCGGCGGCCCCGCCGTGCCGGAGATGGTGCGCGCGCTCGACCTGCAGGAGTCGTGCGCCGTCCAGTGGGAGGCCGACTCGCCGCTCGCCGGATTCGTATACGGGATGCTTGAACGAATGGCGTCGGACTCCGATTTGTTCGGCTTGAACGGCTCCGCCGACGCTTACCGTTTTTTGCTGACGCTGCGCCAATACGGCCGCTTCGATAACCAAGCCTCGATCGTTCACGCTTCGGAGAAGCTTCGTCCTTTGATTGCGTGGATGGACCGTCATTACGCCGACCCGGAGATCGGCCTCTCCGAAATGCTGGCCGTGCTCGGCATGCCCTCCAGCACGACGAACGAGCTGTTCCAGCGCACGTTCGCCCAATCGCCTTACAGCTACCTCGTTCACTTTCGCATCCGCAAAGCGAAGGAGCTGCTCATCGCTGCGCCCGAGGAAACGGTCAAGTCGATCGCGGCCAAGGTCGGCTTCCGCGATGTGAGTCACTTCGTCGCCACCTTTCGGCGCAAGACGGGCTTGCCGCCGGAGAAGTTTCGGCAGCTATATAAGTGAGAGCAAGGCGATCCCAGCGCATGCGGGGTCGCCTTTTCTTCCTCGGTATCGGGATTGACAGATCGGTCGGTTCGCGTATAATGTTGGATAACTTTGGAAGGAGCAGGGTGTCTTCCCACGACAGGAGCGTGCCTATGCCACCGAACCGGTCGATCCGGTCGTTATGGAAACGCGAAGGCTTTCGTTTTTTCTTGAGGCTGTGTTTAAGGTACAAGCATCTGTACGGACTCGTGCTGCTCCTTCAGCTCGGCGGTACAGCAGTCTCCCTGTTGTTGGCCGAGACGGCGCGGCGGCTCATCGACAATACGGACCGGACCCTCTCGAACGCGGAGCTGATCGGCTTGATTGCGGCCCTCCTCCTCTTCGTTCTGCTCGGCATCGCGCTGAACTACTTCTCCCGCGTCTGCAATCAGATCGTCAACACGCGGGTCGTTTTCGAGATGCGCCGAATGGCGCTCGATCGGCTGCTGCGCCTCTCGCTCGGCTACCACGAAGGCCGGCACAGCGCTCACGCCAACCGTTTGCTGTTCAACGAACTCGAGGTGTTCAAGCAATTTCTCGTCTTCGACATCATCCGCCTCGTCTCGCTCCCCTTCGCCTTCCTCGGGATCGGCGTGTACTTATTCGCAGTCAATCCGTTGCTAGGCGTGACGGCGCTGTGCATCGGACCGCTGCAGGTGCTCAGCAATCTGGTCGGCCGCCGCGCGTTCAAGCAGCTGATCGCCGAAGAGCAAGAGAACGGCGGCGAGGTGTTCCGCCATATGGGCGAAGCGATGGGCGGCATTCGCGAGATCAAGATGAACCGGCTGGAACGGCCGGTCATCGGGAAGTTCGGACAAGTGTGCGAGGAAGGGACGCGGCTGTGGATTTCGATCGAAAAAATGGAAGCGCTTCGCGAGCTGATTCGGGTACTCCCGGAGCGCCTCGGCTACCTCGTCGGCATGGGAGCGGGGGCGGTCTTGATCGCGATGGGTCAGATCGGCCCCGGGGCGCTCGTCGCTTTCCTCGCGCTGCTCGACAAGGTGACGGAGCCGTTCGCGAGCATCGTCGGCATTATCGGCTCCTTGCAGCGGGTCTCCTCAGGCGCCGAGCAACTGCTCGAGCTGATGGAGCGGCGGCCCGAGGACGACGACCGGGGAATCGCGCTCGCCCCGCAGCCGGCGAGCATCCGGTTCGATCGGGTGTCGTTCGCCTACGAGTCTGACCGCCAAGTGCTGCGGAACGTCTCGTTCGACGTTCCGGCCGGCAAGACGCTTGCGCTTGTCGGCCCGAGCGGCGGAGGCAAGAGCACGATCGTCAAGCTGCTGTACCGCTTTTACGAGCCGGACGGAGGCGCCATTCGCTTGAACGGACGTGCCATTGGAGAATACACGCTTGACTCCCTGCGCCAGCACCTCGCGGCCGTCGCCCAGGATGTCTATCTATTCGACGATACGATCGCCGGCAACATCGCCGTCGGCGCGTCCGATGCCGATCCTGAAGCGCTTCGACGGGCGGCGGAGCTGTCCCAGTCGCTGGGATTCATCGAGCGGCTGCCCAACGGCTTCGCGACCCCGGTCGGAGAGCAGGGCATCAAGCTGTCCCAGGGACAAAAGCAACGTATCGCCATTGCGCGCGCCATCTTGCGGAAGCCGTCGATCTTGATTCTGGACGAGCCCACCTCCGCCTTGGATGTGGAAACCGAGGCGCTGTTCCAGGCGACCCTTTCGCAATGGGCCGGTGACGCCACCAAGATCATCATCGCGCATCGGCTCTCCACGATCCGGGACGCCGACTACGTCGCCTTCCTGGAGGACGGGGAGATTCGCGAATTCGGACGTCCGCAGGAGCTGCTCCGGTCGAACGGCCGCTTTGCGGACTTCTGGCGCCGACAGGAGACTCCCTCGTTTACAGGCTGACATCGGCGGCAGCTGTGGAGGTCTGCGCCGTCCGTCTGGCCGATCGTTGCCCGCCTAGACGCGAATGCCAGTCATAACCACCGGCTTAGTCGGTGGCTTCCATCAGCCCTATTAGGGCAATGCTGCTAGCAAGCGCCTCTAAGGCGAACTGTAGAACTGTCAACCGCGTGTTGCCTCGGGCTAGCCCCTGAAAAGGGGCCTCAATACACGCCATTTTTCACCGACTCACCCGCAAACGGGTCGAACAGTTCTTTCAAACGTGAATTGATCGGACTTCTGATCTTCTTTTAGCTGATTGCGATTGTACACGGTAAATCGATTACATTTCGTCATTTAGTCCCTAAGGTGCGGATGGTGTGCTAAAAATCGAATACAATCGATCATCTATCGCCCTGGGGGCCTATTGTATTCTAATCATCGAATACTTTTGAACTTCAGTCGATCATCATGGCGTTCAAAGGATGACTACTCATAGCTTGAACCCCCAGTCGAAGTGGGAGTTTTCGTATACAAAAAGGCCTGCTCCGCTTATCGCGGAGCAGGCTTATTTGTATATGCCGGTCGGCTGCGCCGGAAGCTGCGAACGGCGGGCTCAGGCGCGCTTGACTTCGGTCGCGAAGTCGGACGCCAGCTTCGTCAGACCTTCATAATCGCCCGCCTCGATCAACGCTTTGTTGACCAGGTTGTTGCCCAGTCCCACGGCGACCGCGCCCGCTTCGATGACGGTGCGGATGTTCTGCAGGTTGACGCCGCCCGTCGCGATCAGCGGAATGTGGTCGAGCGGGGCGCGTACCTCTTTGAGGTAATTCACCCCGAGCGTCCCGAGCGGGAACAGCTTGACGGCCGAGGCGCCGGCTTTATACGCGTTCACGATCTCCGTCGGCGTCATCGCGCCCGGCCAAACGTCGACGCCCTGCTCGACGCCGTAGTAAATGACCTCTTCGTCGACGTTCGGCGAAATGAGGTACTGGGCCCCGGCGGCGACCGCTTCCTTGGCTTGTCCCAAGTCGAGCACCGTGCCCGCCCCGATACGCATCCGCCCCTCGTACGCCGAGCGCAATCGGGAAATCATGCCGAGCGCGCCTTCCGTATTCAAGGTCACTTCCAAAAACGCAATGCCGCCGTCATGCATCGCCTTGGCGACGGCATCCGCCTGCCGATCCGAGATACCCCGGACGATGGCGACGATCTTTTCCCGCTTCAGCGCTTGGAGCATTTCCGTTCGCATTTCTTCTTCCCCCTTGTCCGAGCCGAAGGCCCGGCAGCTCGACCCGCCGGACGGGCGGGTCTCTACGTGACCAGTGTACCACCGCGTTCCCATCCTTGAAAAGCGGAACGCCTCGCCGCAGCGCAAAAAACAAAAGCCGCACGCCTCCTTGCGGAGACGGACGGCGGTTTCGCTTAAACGGCGTTCGGGGCGACTCGGTCGGAGAACTGGCTGTTGTACAGGTCGGCATAAAATCCTTCCTGCGCCAGCAGTTCTTCGTGCGTGCCCTTCTCGATGACGCTGCCCTTGTTCATGACGAGGATCAGGTCGGCCTCGCGAATCGTAGACAGTCGGTGCGCAATGACGAAGCTCGTGCGGTTTTCCATGAGCGCGTTCATCGCCTTTTGGATCTGCACCTCGGTTCGTGTATCGACGCTGCTCGTGGCTTCGTCGAGGATGAGGATCGCCGGGTCCGCCAGAATGGCGCGGGCGATCGTGAGCAGCTGCTTCTGGCCTTGGGAGAGGTTGGACGCCTCCTCGTTCAGGATCGTGTCGTACCCGTCCGGCAGCGTGCGGATAAAGTGGTCCGCGTGCGCCGCGCGCGCCGCCTCGACGATCTCCTCCTCCGTCGCTCCGGCGCGACCGTAGGCGATATTGTCCCGGATCGTGCCGTTGAACAGCCACGTGTCCTGCAGCACCATTCCGAACAGACTGCGCAGATTGCCGCGCTTGAGCCGCGTGATGTCCACGCCATCCACGGTAATCGCACCGTCGTTCACTTCGTAGAACCGCATGAGCAGGTTGACGAGCGTCGTCTTGCCCGCTCCCGTCGGTCCGACGATGGCAACCGTCTGCCCGGCCTTCACGTCGATGTTCATGTGCTCGATCAGCGGCGCGTCCGCCTTGTAGCCGAAGCTGACGTCGCGGAACGCCACGTTCCCTTTTGCGCGGGCCAAGTCGAGCTCTTCCTTCGCTTCCTTCACTTCCTCTTCCTCGTCGAGCAGCTCGAACACCCGCTCTGCCGAAGCGATCGTGGACTGGATGATGTTCGCGATGTTCGCTGTCTGCGTGATCGGCATCGTGAACTGTCGCGCATACTGGATGAACGCCTGGATGTCCCCGATATTGATCGAGCCGCGCGTCACCAGCACCCCGCCGACGACGCTGATCGCGACGTAGCCGATGTTGCCGATGAGGCTCATGAGCGGCATGATGATGCCCGACACGAACTGCGCCCGCCATCCGGCGTCGTACAGTTCCTTGTTGATCGTGTCGAACTTGTCGAGCGCCTTTTTCTCGTGGCCGAACGCCTTAACGATCTGGTGCCCGGTATACATCTCCTCGACATGTCCGTTCAGCTCGCCGAGATGCTTTTGCTGCCCTTTGAAGTACGTTTGCGACCGCCCCGCGATCGCCTTGATCACGAGGAAGCTGAGCGGCAGCGTCAGCACGAGAATGAGCGTCAGCAGCGGGCTGATCGTCAGCATCATGACGATGACGCCGATCAGCGTGACGACCGAGGTGATGAGTTGCGTCAAGCTCTGCTGCAGCGTGTTGCTGATGTTGTCGACGTCGTTGACGACGCGGCTCAGAATTTCGCCGTGCGTCCGGGAATCGTAGAACTTCAGCGGCAGCCGCGACAGCTTGTCGTTCACATCGTTGCGCAGGCGGTAGACCGTCTTCTGCGCGACGCCCGCCATGAGGAACTGCTGCACGTACCCGAACGCGGAGCTCAGCAGGTACAGGCCCGCCAACAGCGCGACGATGTTCCAGATGCCCTGGTAATCGATCGCGGCGCCCGGAACATGTTGCATTTTTGCTACGACGCCTTTGAACAACAACGTCGTCGCATGGCCCATGATCTTCGGGCTCAGAATGGAGAAGACGGTGCTCAGGATCGCCGTCAGGAAGACGGCCAGCAGCTTGAACCGGAACGGCTTCAAATATTGCAGCAGCCGGCGGAAAGAGCCTTTGAAGTTTTTGGCTTTCTGTCCCGGCATCGCCATCATGCCCGGCGGACCGAAGCCGGGACCGCGGCCGGGGCCGCCGCCGCCCGGACCTCTGCCCGGACCGCCCGCCCCGCGTTGTTGGTTCGATGGCCCGCTCATGCGATCTCCTCCTCCGACAGCTGCGAAGACACGATCTCCCGATATACCTCGGAAGATTTCAGCAGCTCGTGATGCGTGCCGATGTCTGCGATGCGTCCCTCGTCCAGCACGATGATCTGATCGGCATCCATGACGGTGCTGACGCGCTGGGCGACGATAATGACGGTCGACGACCGCGTTTCGCCCTTCAAGGCCGCGCGCAGCTTGGCGTCGGTCTTGAAGTCCAGCGCGGAGAAGCTGTCGTCGAACAAATAAATGTCCGGCCGCCGTACGAGCGCGCGGGCGATGGAGAGCCGCTGCTTCTGCCCGCCGGACACATTGGTCCCGCCTTGGGCGATGCTCGACGCGAAGCCGTCTTCCATGCCCGAGATGAACTCGGTCGCCTGGGCGATATCGGCCGCATGCCGGATCTCTTCGTCCGTCGCCTCCTCCTTGCCGAAACGGATGTTGTCCTCGATCGTGCCGGTGAACAGCACCGCTTTTTGCGGCACGAGGCCAATCTGGGCGCGGAGCTCCTCCTGCTTGCGTTCCCGCACGTCGACGCCGTCGATGCGGACCGAGCCGCTCTCGGCGTCGTAAAACCGCGGGATCAAATTGAGCAGCGTCGACTTGCCCGCGCCCGTGCCTCCGATGATCGCCGTCACTTCGCCGGGACGCGCCGTAAACGTGATGCCGGAGAGTGCCGGCTGTTCGGCCCCGGGATAGCTGAAGGTAACGTCGTCGAATTCGACCAGTCCGCTCGTCGCGATCTCCGTCCGGGCGTCAGGCGCGTCGACGAGCGTCGGCGGCAGATCGAGCACTTCGTTGATCCGGACGGCGGAAGCCGAAGCGCGCGGCACCATGACGAACATCATCGACAGCATCAGCATGGAGAACATGATCTGCATGGCGTATTGCAAGAAGGCCATCAAGTCCCCGACCGCCATATGGCCGCTGCCGATCCGTTCGCCGCCGAACCAAATGATGGCGATCGAGGAAAAGTTCATGATCAGCATCATGAGCGGCCAGAGGGCGGCCATGATCTGATTGACCCGGATCGAGGTGTCCGTCAGATCCTTGTTCGCCTCCACGAAACGCTTCTTCTCATGCTCCGTCCGGTTGAACGAACGAATGACGCGGATGCCGGTGAGGCTTTCCCGCAGCACGAGATTCAGCTTGTCCAGCTTCTTCTGGATAACCCGGAAGAGCGGAATGCCCTTGCTCGCGACCGCGACGATCGTGAGCACCAGCACCGGGATCGCCACGACGAGCACGAGCGACAGCGTCGCGTCCTTGGACACGGCCATAATGATGCCCCCGATGCACATCATCGGCGCCATGACCATCATCCGCAGCATCATGATCAGCACTTGCTGCACCTGGGTGATGTCGTTCGTCGTCCGGGTGATGAGCGACGCGGTACCGATCTTGTCGAACTCGCGCAGCGAGTAGTTCTCGACCTGGGAAAAAACGTTCGCCCGCGCGATTTGGCCGAAGCCCGCCGCGATTTTGGACGAATACAGGCTGGCGAGAATCGACACCGCCGTCCCGCCCAGCGTGACCAGCAGCATAAATCCGCCGATTTTCAAAATATAGTTCGTGTCGCCTTGACGGTCCACAATCCCGATGTTGACGATATCCGCCATCAACGTCGGCAAATACAGTTCCGAAAGCGACTGCAGCAGGATGAGCGCCATGACGAGCGCGATCAGCCAGCGATACGGCTTCAGCAGCCGAAACAGCTTAAGCATCCAAGGTTCATCTCCATTCCTTTGCGCTTGTATTGTGAGTATACTCAGTATACTGGACGCCGTCAAGAAACATTTCCATATCCTCCCTCGTACCCGCCGGGGTTCCTTCGACGCGCTCTATTTTACATTTCCAATATGAACGGAATATGAACTGGACGAATTTGTCCGCACGTCCCAAATGGCATAAAATAGAGAACGAACCCCGAATGTTCGACTCGTCGGTAGAAGGAGGCCAGAACGACTTGCTGTTCATCGACAACGGCAACAATCACGATCCCGCGCTGAACCTGGCGCTTGAGGAGTACACGCTCCGCCGGCTGCCCGGCGACGAGCCCTACCTGCTGTTCTACATCAACCGTCCGTCCATCATCATCGGTAAAAATCAAAACACGGCCGAAGAGGTCAACGCGTCGTATGTGGAGGAGCACGACATCCAGGTCGTTCGCCGGCTGTCCGGCGGCGGCGCGGTCTATCACGACCTCGGCAACCTGAACTTCAGCTTCATCACGAAGGACGACGGCCAGTCGTTCCACAACTTCCGCAAATTCACGGAACCGGTCGTTGCGGCTCTGCGCGAAATGGGCGTCGAGGCGGAGCTGTCCGGCCGCAACGACATTCAGGTCGGCGAACGCAAAATTTCCGGCAACGCCATGTTCTCGACCAAAGGCCGGATGTTCAGCCACGGCACGCTGCTGTTCGACTCCCATATGGAAAACGTCTCTTCGGCGTTGAACGCCAATCCGCTCAAGTTCGAATCGAAGGCGACCAAGTCCGTCCGAAGCCGCGTCGCGAATATCACGGAATTTTTGCGCGAGCCGATGACGATCGACGCGTTCAAAGCCCGTCTGCTCGCCTCGATCTTCGCCGGCGCCTCTCCCGTCCCGCAGTACCGGCTGACCGAGGATGACTGGGCGGCTGTCCGCCGGCTGGCGGACGAACGGTACCGGAGCTGGGAATGGAACTACGGGCTGTCTCCGGCGTTTAACGTCCGCCAGGCGAAGCGCCTCGCGGCTGGCACCTTCGACGTCCGGCTGAACGTGCAGGAAGGGAAGATCGTCGAGGCGGCCGTCTACGGCGACTTCTTCGGACGGGGCGAAGTCGCCGACGTGACCGATCGCCTCCGCGGCGCGCGCTACGATCGCGCCTCGATCGCGGCGGCGGTGGCGGACGTCGACCTCGCTTTCTACTTCGGCCCCGTCGAACGCGAGGAATGGCTGGATTTGTTCATTTAACCCATCCGACAAGGAGCGATGATCCCATGACAACATCCCTGCAAGCCGCAGCGACGCTGCGAAACGGCGTAAAAATGCCCTGGCTCGGTCTCGGCGTCTGGAAAATGAGCAACGACGCGGAGGTCGTGAACGCCGTCCGTGCCGCGATCGACGCCGGTTACCGCAGCATCGACACCGCGATGATCTACCGCAACGAGGAGGGCGTCGGCCAAGCCGTCAAGGAAAGCGGCGTCCCGCGGGAAGAGCTGTTCGTCACGACGAAGATCTGGAACGACGATCAGGGCTACGACCAAGCGCTCGCGGCGTTCGAAGCGAGCAAGCGCCGCCTCGGTCTCGACTACATCGACCTGCTTCTGATCCATTGGCCGGGGAAGGACAAATTCGTCGACACTTGGCGGGCGCTCGAAAAGATCTACGCGGACGGCCAGGTCCGGGCTATCGGCGTGTCCAACTTCAAAGTCCATCATCTCGAAACGCTCGCCCGCCACAGCGACCTCGCCCCGATGGTGAACCAGATCGAATTCCACCCGCTGCTCACCCAACGCGACACGCTCGCGTATTGCCGGGATCACGGCATCCAGCTCGAGGCTTGGAGCCCGCTCATGCAGGGGAACCTGGATCAGCCCGTTCTGCAGGAGCTGGCTGCCAAGTACGGCAAAACGCCTGCCCAGATCGTCCTGCGATGGGATCTGCAGCAAGGCGTCGTCACGATTCCGAAGTCCTCGAATCCGCGGCGGATCGCCGAGAACGCCGAGCTGTTCGACTTCAGCCTGACCGAAGACGAGGTTCGACGGATCGAGGGGCTGAACGAAGACCGCCGCTTCGGGGCGGATCCGGATACCTTCCTGTTCTAACGAGACTGATCGGACAGCGTCATGCAAAAAAGGGGTTGCCCCTGCAAGAAGCATTCTTGCGGGGCAACCCCTTTTTTTTGCGTTTCACTGTTGCCGGCAGGTTACACGCCATGCAAGTCGAGCTTGTCCGACGTGCGGCGGAAAAGCGGCGGCAGCGGCGCGCGGAACTCGCGGCCGTCCGGCAGGACGATGCGCCAGGCATGCAGCAGCTGGTGGTTGATGCCGGCGAAGATTCGGCCGCCATACTTCACGTCGCCCAACAGCGGGTGGCCGATACTCTGGAAATGCGTGCGGATCTGGTGCGTCCGGCCGCTGACGAGCTCCACCTCGACGAGCGTATACCCGTTCTCGCTGGACAAAGCCCGATAGCGCGTCGTCGCCGACTTCGCGTCTTCCTGCGCGTCCCGCACGCCGGCGACCCGGGTCCGGTTCGCCTTCTCGTCGCGAACGAGCGCTCCGGTTAGCTCCCCTTCGCCGACGAGCTTGCCTTCGACGATCGTCACGTAATATTTCTCCAGCTCGTGTTTTTGAATCCACTGATTGAGCTGATGCAGCATGCCCGCCGTCTTGCCGACGAGCACGAGGCCGCTCGTGTTGCGGTCCAGCCGGTTAGCCGTCGCCGGCATGAATATCGGGCTGTCCAGTTCGCCTTTCTTGTACAAATAAGCGTGCACCCGATTGACGAGCGTGTCCTTCTGGTCCGTCTGGTCGGGATGCGTCAGCATGCCGGCCGGCTTTGCCGCGACGAGCAGCTGGTCGTCCTCGTAGACGACGTCGATGTTCGCATTGACGCCGACGTACTTGGCTTTTTTTTGCCCGATGGAGGCTTCGGTGTACTGTGTCTCCTCGAGGTACAGCGTCAGCTCGTCGCCGGAGGCGAGCTCGTAGTTTTGATTTTTGCGTTTGCCGTTGATTTTGACTTTCCCTTGGTCGATCATCTTGTAGATCTGCCCCAGCGGCAAGTTCGGCATAAGATTGCGCAAGTAGCGGTGCAGCCGCTTGCCGCTCTCGGATGGCGTAACCGTGCGGGTAATCATGAGTCTTCTCCACGCTCCGTCTCTTACTCGAAGTATCAACAGCGTACCAAGCCCCGGGCAAATGTTCAAGTCGGCGCCGGCGGAAACGGCAAGACGCGCCCCGGTCGGCCGGAGCGCGTCTTGTTCGTTTGCCTGAAATCGGCGGTCGCTATCGCTTGGATGGATCGTAAGGCGTGCCCGCCGCGGACGGTCCGCGGACCGAACCGACGACGCCGGCCAATACGAGCAGCGTCAGCACGTACGGCAGCATATAAAGGAATTCGTTCGGAATGTGCGCCGCGAATTCGAACTGCGTGATGAAAATCCGGACCGCCTGCGCCATGCCGAAGAAAAACGCCGCGCCGAAGACGCCGTACGGATTCCAACGGCCGAAGATGAGCGCCGCGATGGCAATGAAGCCTTGCCCGGAAATCGTGTTGTGCGCGAAGTTGCTCGTCGTCGTCAGCACGATCGTGGCGCCGCCCAATCCGGCGAGTGCGCCGCTGATCAGCACCCCGATATACCGGTATTTGGTGACGTTGATGCCGACCGTGTCCGCGGCGCCCGGATGCTCCCCGACCGCGCGCAGGCGCAGGCCGAACGGCGTCCGGAACAGCAGGTAGGCGCTCAGCGGAACGAGCACGTACGCCAGATAGGTCGTCGGATAGTTGTTGAAGAACGCTTGGCCGATGAACGGAATGTCCGCCAGGCCGGGAATCGCCGCCATCGAGAAGGTCTCGTCCAGCAGCGGCGTGTCCCCCGCCCCCTCGAACATGAACTTGACGAGGTAAAGGGTGACGGCCAGCGCCAAAATGTTGATGACGACCCCGACGATCGTCTGATCCGCCTTGACGGTTACGGTTGCGTACGCGTGCAGGAGCGCGAACAGCGTGCCGGCCCCGATGCCGCACAGCAAGCCGATCCACGGCGAGGCGCCGGAGCCCCCGGCCTCCTGCACGTAATAGGTGCCGATCGCGGCCGTGAATGCGCCGGCCGTCATCATCCCTTCGAGGCCGATGTTGAATACGCCCGAGCGTTCGCTGAAGACGCCGCCCAATGCGGCGAAAATAAGCGCCGCGGAGAAGACGAGCGTCGAATTGATCAGATCAGCCAGCATTGCCATCCGCGCTCGCCCCCTTCCGTTTGTTCGTCGAGCGACGCGAGAGCATCGGCTTGAGCAGCTTCGTAATGATGCTGTGCGAAGCGACGAAGAAGATGATGCTGCCGATGACGATGCGGACGATCTCCGTCGGCACGTTGGCGTCGAAGTTCATGCCCGCCGAGCCGTAGGTGAGGAGGCCGAACAGGATCGCCCCGAACAGGATGCCCACCGGATGGTTGCCGCCGAGCAGCGCGACGGCGATGCCGTCGAAGCCGTAGCCCTCGGAAGCGCCAGACGCGACCTGGTAATGGAACACGCCGAGGACGGAGAAGACGCCGCCAAGCCCGGCGAACATGCCGGAGATCATCATCGTCTTCATAAACGTCGTCTTGACGTTGATGCCCGCGGCCTGCGCCGCATCCGGGTTATGGCCGACCGCGCGCAGGTCGTAGCCTTGCTTGGTCCGCCAGAGCAGGATGTAGAAGAGCGCGACGCTGATGAGACCGATCCAGATCCCCCAGTCCATCCGGGCGCCGCCCATCGCCTCCGACAGCCAGCCGATCGAGACGGACGCCGTCTCGTCGATGTTCGGCGTCTTCTGCTGGCCTTCCTCGACGAGGAACTTCATCAGCAAATAGTTGGAGAGAAACAGGGCGATCCAGTTGAGCATGATCGCCGAAATGACCTCATGCACGCCGCGATAGGCCTTCAAGTAACCGCAAAGCGCGCCCCACAGCCCGCCGCAGATCATGCCGACGAGCACGGCCAGCGGCGCGTGCAGGAAGGCCGGCAGGTGGATCTTGATGCCGACGAAGGTGGCGGCCGTCATGCCGATAATGTATTGTCCGTCCGCGCCGATGTTGAACACGCCCGCGCGGAAGGCGAAGCCGACCGCAAGACCCGTGAACAGGATCGGCGTGATCGTGCGGATCGTCTCCCCGATGTCGTACGAGGAGCCGAACACCTTGCGGACGAGCGCGGCGTAGGCGGCGATCGGATCGAACCCGCCGAGCAGCATGACGATGCCGCCGAAGACGAGCCCGAACAGGATCGCGACGGCCGGGACGAGCGCGGTCGGTTGATTCAGAGATGAGATCCACTTGCTCAAGCTGCTCCGCCTCCTTGATCGTTCGATGCTTGGCCGGCCATCATCAGGCCGATCTTGTCGTCGTCCTCGCCCAGCTCCGGATCGACCTCGCCCATGATCCGCCCGCCGGAGATGACCTGGATCCGGTCGCTGAGCTTGTACAGCTCGTCCAGCTCGTAGGAGATGAGCAGGATCGCCTTGCCCTCCGACCGGGCCTGAAGCAGACGTTCGTGAACGAATTCGATGGCGCCGATATCGAGGCCGCGCGTCGGCTGCACCGCCACGATCAGCTTCGGATGGCGTTCCAGCTCGCGGGCGATGATCGCCTTTTGCTGGTTGCCCCCGGAAAGCGAGCGGGCGCGGCTGTGGACGCCCGCCGAGCGGACGTCGAAGTCCGCGACCAGCTTTTTGGCGTAGGCGTCAATCTCTTTGTCCTTCAAAAAACCGCCGCCGAAAAAGCGCCGGCGCTCGGTCGAGCCGAGAACCATATTTTCGCTGAGCGTGAAATCCAGGACGAGCCCGTGCTTCTGACGGTCCTCGGGGATGCTCGCCAGCCCCGCCTCGATGCGCGCCTTGGTCGGCAGCCGGGTCACGTCGGCACCGTTCAGCGCGATGCGGCCGCCGATCGCCGGCCGCAGGCCGGCAAGCGCCTCCACCAGTTCATGCTGGCCGTTGCCGTCGACGCCGGCCAGGCCAAGAATCTCGCCTTCGCGAATGCGCAGGGAAACGCCGTCCACCGCATGCGTGCCGCGCTCTCCTCCGGCTACGGTGAGGTTCTCCACTTCGAGGACGACTGGCCCCGGTTCCCGCTTCTCTTTGTTTACGTCGAACGAGACGCGCCGGCCCACCATCATTTCCGCCAGCTGGCTCTCGCTCGTCTCGGCGGTGCGAACCGTGCCGACGACTTTGCCCCGTCGGATGATCGTCACCCGGTCCGACACTTCCATGATTTCCTTCAGCTTGTGCGTAATGAGAATAATCGACTTGCCCTCGCCGGCCAGCTGGCGCAAAATCTGCATCAGCTCCTGAATTTCCTGTACGGTCAAGACGGCAGTAGGCTCGTCGAAGATGAGAATCTCCGCTCCGCGATACAGCGTCTTCAGAATTTCGACGCGCTGCTGCATCCCGACCGAGATATCCTGCACCTTGACGAGCGGATCAACCTTGAGGCCGTATCGGGCGCTGAGCTCGCGCACCTTTTCGTTCGCTTGCTTCAGATGGATCGACAGCCCCCGGACCGGCTCTACGCCGAGGACGATGTTCTCCGCGACCGTAAACGGCTGGACGAGCTTGAAGTGCTGGTGGACCATGCCGATGCCCAGTTCGATCGCTTTGCCCGCGCCGTCGATTTTGACGGCTTTGCCGTTTACGCGGATCTCCCCTTCGTCCGGCTGGTACAGCCCGAACAAGATGCTCATGAGCGTCGACTTGCCCGCCCCGTTCTCTCCGAGCAGCGCGTGGATCTCTCCTTTGCGGAGGTCAAGGCTGATGTCGTCGTTCGCGACGATGCCGGGGAATCGTTTCGTGATCCCCGCCAGTTCGACAACGGGTACCGATTGTTCCATTTCATTCAGCTCCTGTTCGAAATGAAGGCTGTAGGATCTCCTCTCCTGCCTCTGATGATTCTACGGGGTAGGAGCGAAATCCTCCGTACGGCTGGCACAAAGAAAGGGCAAGGCCTTCGGCCTCGCCCTTCGAACGCCGGCGCGCGATGGTTACGGAGTCGTCGGAACCTTGATCTCGCCGCTGATGATCTTCTGCGAATATTCATCGACCTTTTTCAGAATATCCTCGGAGACGTTCGGGTTGTCCTTGGGCAGACCGACGCCGCCTTCGGCCAGGCCGAGCTCGACGACTTTGCCGCCTTGGAATTCCCCGTTCAGCACGTCCTTGGATACTTTGTAGACCGCTTCGTCGACTTTCTTCATCATCGACGTCAGCGTGACATCGTTGCCGAATTCGAGCGACTGGTCCTTGTCGACCCCGATAACCCATACTTTCTTACCCGATTTGAAGCGCTGCTTGGCTTCGGTGAAGACGCCGTTGCCGCTGCCGCCGGCCGCGACGAAGATGATATCGTTGCCCGCGTCGTACATCGAAGCGGCTGCCAGTTTGCCGAGGTCCGGCTTGTTGAAATCGCCGACGTAGTTCACGGTAACCTTCGCGTCCGGATTGACGGCCGCGACGCCCGCCTTGAAGCCCGCTTCGAACTTCTGGATGACCGGCAGCTTCATGCCGCCGACGAAGCCGATCTTGTTCGACTTGGTCGTCAGTCCGGCGACGATGCCGACCAGGTAGGAGCCCTCGTTTTCTTTAAACAATACGGACTCGACGTTCGGCAGATCGACGCTCGTGTCGACGAGCGCGAACTTGGCGTTCGGGTTTTGCTTGGCGACCTGCGTAGCCGCGTCTTGGAAGAGGAAGCCGATCCCCCACGTCAGATCGTAGCCGTCTTTGACGAAGTTGCTCAGGAACGGAATGTAGTCGCTGTCCTTTTTGCTCTCTAGGTATTTGACGGATGCGCCGTCTTCTTCTTTGAGCTTTTGGAGCGCTTCCCATGCTTGTTGGTTGAACGACTTGTCGTGGACGCCGCCGAGGTCGGTGACCATGCCGACTTTTTTGCCTGCGCCGGTAGCCGGACTGGATGGCTCGCTCGCGCTCGGAGAAGCAGGCGCGCTAGGCGATGCGGATTCGCTGGCCGACGGGCTGGCCGAAGCGCCTGCGCCGCCGTTGTTCGCTTTTTTGCCGCAGCCGGACAGGACCAGGATGGCGGCCATGATGACGATCATCATCACGCTGACGGGCTTCATTCTTTTTTTGTACATGTTACGTTCTCTCCCCTTGTGTTCGTTAAGTTCGAACATCTAATTGTCACAACGGGCGCCGCCGCTTCCGCTTCGGCGCTCCGTGATAACCGTCGTCAAGCTTGCTTCAGCAGCTCCGTCATGTATCCGAAGAAGCCGTCTCGGTCCACGTCGAACACCAGGTTCACCGGGCGTCCGTCCGGATCCACCTGCGTGCGGCCCTGGGCGAATCCGTCCGTCCGGACGATGCTGCGCACCGTCTTCGTCTTCACGAGATCGGGCTTGCCGACGAATGCCGCGGTAAGCACGTCCCATAAATAATATGTCGAATTCGTCTCGAAGAATACGAGAGGCGGAACGAGCGCGTAGCATTGACCGATAAAATCGATCGCCGCGTGGCGCCGGAGCTTGGCCCAGGCGTCCCTAACGTCGAGCGTAAGCGGCACGCGATTGGTGCTCTCCAGGGCGACGAGATCGATCGGGATGCCGCTCGCCCAGACGCGGGCCGTGCCTTCCGGATCCCAGTAGGCGTTCCATTCGGCGGTGCCGTCGTGCTCGGGCTCCTCGACGTTGCCCTTCGGCAGAAACGTGCCGCCCATCCAGACAAGCCGCTCGATCCGCTCCTCGATATCGGGCGCTTCGTCCAGCGCGCGGGCGAGGTCGGTCAGCGGCCCGGTGAAGACCAGCGTCGTCTTTCCTTCCGTCTCCCGCACCGTTTGAATCAGATGGCGGTGCGCCGGAAGAGCCGCGATCGGCGTCATGACGCGCTCAGCTTCGTTCAGAATCGGCAGGGCGTCGACGTAGAAGGACATAATGCGCCAGGCGGGCGGGAACGGGTTCTTCCCGCGCGAATCCGAACGGGCGACATCGAGCTTGTCCGTCCGGCCGAAGCGGTCGATGATCTTGCGGCTCGCCTGCACGGACGGCTCCAGATAGCCGTCGGCCGGAATGACGGAAACGCCCGTCAGCTTCACATCGGGCATTTGCAGCAGCAGGAGCAGCGCGACGAAATCGTCGCCGCCCCCGTCGTGATTAAAATAGACGTTCAAACAAGGCCCTCCTCGGGAGATCTAAGGCAAGTTGTCCAACGAACCATTGTACCTTGCCATAACAAATTACATCAATCTAACATTCTGCATCAACTTGAAACGACTTATGCTGAACATATTGTGTATCAAAACGCAAAAGAAATCAATACTTTGTCTGGGCCTTCCAACAGGATTTTATTGTAATCGCAATCATTGCTACGGCATGTTATTTTTCGTGACATTTTAGCGCTTGTTCCTCCCGTTTCCCTCCTTGCGCGAGGCAATAATCGTGCTACAATCTATAAAAGACTGAAAGGAGCGGATGTCGCATGCATTTCGCCGCCTCGATCGCCGAGCAGCGAATTCGCGAAGCTCAGCTGCAGGGCGCGTTCGACGATTTGCCCGGCAAGGGCAAGCCCTTGCCGCCGGACGAGCTCGCCTCCGTCCCGGACGAACTGCGCCTAGGCTTCAAAATGTTGAAAAACGCCGGCGCCCTGCCGCCGGAGCTGGAGCTGCGCAAGGAGATGGTCACGTTGGAGGACCTCATCGGTTGCGCGAGCGACGAGCGGGACCGCAGCCGCTTGCGGGCCGAGCTGACGGCGAAGCGCCTGCGCTACCGTTTGTTCCTGGAGGAGCGGGGTTGGGCCAGCCTCGCGGCTGCCGAGTCTTATCGCGACCAAATGGAAAAAAAGCTGACGGAGACGCCCCCCGACGACGCGGCGGGCTCCCGATAAAGGAGGCAAGCGTCATGGAAGATTGGGTGCTCAAACTGCCGAAGGTCGATCTGCACCTGCATCTGGACGGCTGCGTCAAGCCGGAAACGTGGCTGGCGCTCGCCGCCGAGCAAGGATATGATTCGCCTGCCCAGGACGCCGATTCGCTTCTGCCGTACATGCAGGTAGACGAATCGTGCGCGAGCCTGCCGGATTATTTGTCAAAGTTCGCTTTCGTACTGCCGCTTTTGCAGACGCGCGAAGCGCTTGCTCGGGTCGCGCGCGAAGCTGTCGAACAGGCTGCCTCGCACAACTGCCTTTACATCGAAGTCCGCTTCGCCCCGTTGCTCCATACGAAGCGCGGCCTGTCGGCGGACGACGCGATCGGTGCGGTCGTCGCCGGTCTTCAACAAGGCGAGCGCAGGACCGGGGCTGTCGCGAGAGCGATCGCGGTCTGCATGCGCCACCACTCGGAGGAGGCAAACCTGCCGGTCGTCGAAGCCGCGTTGCGCCATTACGGCCGCGGGCTTGTGGCCGTAGACCTGGCCGGAGACGAGGGCGCCTTCCCCGCCGTAGGATTCCGCGGGTTGTTCGCCCGGGCGCGCGAAGCCGGTCTCCCGGTTACGATCCACGCGGGCGAAGCCGCAGGCCCGGACAGTATTCGCGAAGCGGTCGCCGGCCTCGGAGCGGTACGCATCGGCCATGGCGTGCGCCTACGCGAAGATCAGGAGCTGCTCGAGTGGATCCGGGAGCGCCGCATTCCGCTCGAGCTGTGTCCGACGAGCAACATCCAGACGAAGGCGGTGGCGTCCTGGTCGGATTTCCCGTTGCGGGATTACTACGACCGCGGCCTTGTCGTCACGGTGAACACGGACAATCCGACCGTGTCCGGCACGAACATGACGCGCGAATGCCGGGAGCTCGCCGAGCGGTTCGGCTTCACGGCGGCCGAGCTCGCGGACTTGATGCGCCAGGCGCTCGACGCCGCGTTCGTCGAGTCGCCGGCGCGCGTCGAGCTGCGGGCGCGGCTCGACGCGCGGCTGGCGGCGCTCGGCATCGAGCCGGCCGCCGCGCGCCGATAATTCAATGCGATGTAGCTGATAATCGTGAATCCGAGTAGGCCCATGCGAATGTGCATGGGCCTTTTGCCATTTTGATTGCGTAAACCCTGCACATGTGCGCAAAAAGAAGGCGATGCACCCATGAAGGAGCCCTGGACTACCTCTTACCCCGAATCGGCTAACATTGCTCCCACGTAGGAGTCCTGAACTCCTTCTTTCGCCGATTCGGCGGACGATGCGCCTATGTAGGAGTCCTGGACTCTCTCTTTGCCTATGTATGCGACCAGCGGCCAAGTCATTGCGATATCATAACACGCTTGAAGAGAACTCTCCAGACTAGGAGGGGCCTCCGAACGAAAAAAGGCTGCGCGCCGCTCGACGCCTCAGCCTTTATGACCCTAGTCTATTCTTCGCCGCCGACCGGCGAAACCCGTCGCAGGACGTACCGTCGCGACGGCTCCGCCCGCCATTCGACGACGCCTTCGCCGATCCTCGCGCCTTCCGCCGGCCGCCCGTCGCAGAGCAGCTCGTACGCCTCCGCCCACGCGACCCGGAGACGGGTCGTCCCTTCCGCCGCGATCGACGTCAACGCCGCGGAAGCCAGCGTTCCGTCGCGCCACGCGAGTTCGACCTGCCAGCCGCCTCGGGCGCGCAAGCCGGCGGCGCTTCCTTCCGGCCACGCCGCCGGCAGCGCGGGCAATAGTCGCAGCTCCCCGCCGTGGCTCTGGAGCAGCATTTCCGCGATGCCCGCCGTGCCGCCGAAGTTGCCGTCGATCTGGAACGGCGGATGCGCGTCCCAAAGGTTGTCGTAGGTCGACTTGCGAAGCAGCGTCGACACGTAGTCGTGGGCGGCTTCGCCGTCGCCGAGCCGAGCGAACAGATTGATGATCCACGCGCAGCTCCAGCCCGTATGGCCTCCGCCGTTCGCGAGCCGACGATGCAGCGATGTCCTGCACGCTTCCGCCAACGCGTCGTCGCGGCCCGTAACGAACTGATCGCCGGGGTAAAGGCCGTACAGATGGGAGACGTGGCGATGTCCCGGATCCGCCTCCTCGAAGTCGTGGATCCACTCCTGCAGCTGCCCGTGGCGTCCCGTCCGGAAAGGAGGCAGCTCCCGAAGCCGCGCTTCCAGCTCCTCCCGAAGCGCAGCATCCGTCCCGAGCAGCTCGGACGCCTCCGCGACGTGGCCGAACAGCTCGCGGATGAGCGTCAGGTCCATCGTCGACGCATAGCTGACGCTGGCGGCTTCGCCGTCCGGCGTGAGGAAGTCGTTCTCCGGCGAGGTCGAAGGACAGGTCACCCACACTCCTTCCGGCCCCCGCACCAGCCAGTCCAGGTAAAACAACGCGGCTTCCTTCATCGCGGGATACGCGCGCTCGCGCAAAAACGTCTCGTCCAGCGTATGCTCGTAACGGTTCCAAAGATGCCAGCAAAGCCACGCCGACGCCATCGGCCAATACGCCCACTGCGCGTTGCCGCCGACGGCGTTCGCGTTGCGCCACAGGTCGACGTTGTGGTTGACCGCCCAGCCGCGCGCCCCGTAATGGCGCTCGGCCACGCGGCCGCCGGCTTCGCGCAGGTCGTCGATCAGATCGAACAGCGGCTCGTGGCATTCGCTTAAGCCGCAAGATTCCGCGAGCCAATAGTTCATTTCGGCGTTGATGTTGACCGTCCAGTTGCTGCTCCAGGCCGGCCGCAGCAGCGGACTCCAGATGCCCTGGAGATTGGCCGGCTGCGAGCCGGGTCGGGAGCTCGCGATTAACAGATATCGGCCGAAGTCGAAATACAGCGCCGTCAGCGCGGGGTCTTCGGACCCTTCCTTCACCCGGCGCAGACGCTCGTCCGTCGGCACGGCCGCCTGCTCCGCTGCGATGTCCGGCGCGCCGAGCCGCAGCTCGACCCGCTCGAACAGCGCCCGGTAGTCGGCGACATGGCGCGCGAGGAGCTCCTCGTAAGGGCGACCGGCGAGTCCGGCCAGACGTTCGGCGCAGATGCGCCCCGGATCCCGGCCGGACGAAGCGGGATCTTGGTCGTATCCCGCGAAGCTGGTCGCCGCCGCGAGCTTCAGCACGATCTCGTCCGCCGAGCGGACGTCGCAGCGCCCGTCCCCGATCGCGACGGCGCCTCCGCGTGTCTCGACGGCGACGCGAACGGCGAACGTCATCCCGCGACCTTCCGCGTAGAGGACCGGATCGCCGTCGTCGACGTAATTCGGATTGACGCGGATCGGACTTCGCCCGTCCATCCCCCAGACGCGCGCGGCTTCGTCGGACGGCGCCGGCGCGTGCCGCAGCAGGCTGTCCAAGGCGATGCCGAGCGACAGGGCGCCGGGGCGGTCGGCGGTCAGCCGGACGATCAGCGCCTGATCCGGGGCCGAAATGAACGCTTCCCTGACGTAATCGACGCCGCCCTGGCGATACGACACGCGCGCGACCGCCGAATCGAGGTCGAGCTCGCGGACGTAATCCTCCGTCTCCCCGTTCGTCTGCCAGGTCATCGTCAAGGCGCCAAGCGGCATGTAGGATTCGTTCCACGGTCCGAGCAGATCGCGCTCGACCAAGTCCTGCGCCTGCCGGTACCGCCCTTCGAACGCAAGCCGCCGGGCCTCGGCCAGCGAAGCGGCGAACGCGTCCGCGTCCCCGTTCAGCTGCCGCGGCTCGCCGGACCACAGCGTATCCTCGTTCAGCAACAGCCGGTCTTCCCCGATGCCGCCGAACACCATCGCGCCCAGCCGTCCGTTCCCGAGCGGCAGCGACTCCTTCTCCCAGTCCGCCGCCGGCCGGCGGTACCACAGTCTCCTGGCGGAACCTCCGCTACCCATATGGTCTCCCCATTTCTATCCGATTGTCGTGGTGCAGCCCGTTCGGACGCATACGCTTTCATTTTATCGGGCCGAAAGGCCGGTTGCCATATGGGATATTACCGCTCCGTATGAGAAAATAACGGCGGCGCGCCCGTCAGCCGCGCAGCTCGTTGACGCAGGCGAGCCGGTGCTCGAACCCTTCCTTCAGCTCGGCGAGCTTGGCGATCCGCGCGGACATCCGCTCGATCTGCGCCTCCAGCAACGGGGCCGCTTCGTCAAGAAACGCGGTCTTCTCCTCCGGCTCCCGGCCCCGGCGATACGCTTCGCGCAGCTCTTCGAGCTTGTCCTCCATCTCCATGAGGATGCGGATCTCCTGCAGGGAGATGCCAAGCAGCTCCTTCATCCGGATGACCTGCTCGAGCTGCGCGAGCGAACGGCCTTCGTAATAGCGGTGACCGCCTTCCGTGCGCGGCACGTCCGTAAGCAGCCCGATCTCCTCGTAATAGTGGAGGGTCCGGGCGGTTACGCCGAACTTTTCGCACACTTCGTCCACCGAATACCTGCTCTGCATAGGCGACTCCCCTCGTCTAGCCATCGTGATCTAGACCTCGTCGGTCCGGTATTTCTGCACCTGCTCGTTCAGCGAAAACATACGCTCGTCCAGCGAGGAGATCAAATCCGCCGCTTCCTTCAGCTGGCTGCCGATCTCGCCCGGCACCTGCTCGTTGAACTTGTAGTAGATTTTGTGCTCCAGACTCGCCCAGAAGTCCATCGCGATCGTCCGGATCTGAATTTCGACGGGTACGTGCTCCAGATGGTCGGTCAGAAAGACGGGTATCCGGACGTTGAGATGCAAGCTTTGGTAGCCGTTCGGCTTCGGCGAAGCGACGTAGTCCTTGATTTCGAGTACCTCGACGTCGTGCTGCTTGCTGATCATCTCGACCATCCGGTAGATGTCCGTGGAAAACGAGCAGATGACCCGGATGCCCGCGATGTCCCGAATGTGCGCCCGGGCGTTTTCGATCGTCACGTCCATTCCCTTGCGCAGCAGCTTGTCCCGGATGCTCTCCGGGGATTTGATGCGCGTCTTCATATGTTCGATCGGGTTGTAATTTTGGATAAAATGAAGTTCCTCGTTCAAAATGTTCAGCTTCGTGCTCACTTCGTCCAATGCGAACTTGTAGGTGAGCAGCATCTTGCCCCATTCCCGCATATCGTCTGGCATGCTCAATGTAATGCGCTCCTTCGATGACGCGTTCAGCGTGAGTATTTGTGTTTGCGGCGCAGGTGGCGCCGGGCGTAAAGCGCGGCTATCGCGCCATACGCGACGAAGAAGATGCCCAGCGCGAACGGCAGCGCCTCGGAAACGTCTCCGAGCGCGTCGTCGAGCAGCTCGCCTGCATACCGATCTCCAGTCAGCATCTCGCCGGCGGAGTATCCGAGCAGCCCCGCCCCGATCCAAACGAGGATCGGAAAACGCGTCATCAACCGCGTAAGGAACTGGCTGCACCAGATGATGAGGGGCACGCTGACGGCGAGACCGACGAGAATCATCGCCAGGTTGCCCCGGGCCGCGCCCGCCACCGCCACGACGTTGTCCAGGCTCATGACGACGTCCGCGACGACGATCGTCCGGACCGCGCCGGCCAGCGTCGAGCCGCCCCGGACGTTCTCTCCGCCGTGGTCGTCGTGCAGCAGCTTCCAGGCTATGTACAGCAGGAGCAGGCCTCCCGCTGCCTGCACGAGCGGGATCTTCAGCAGCCATACGGCGACGAACGTCAGCGCGACGCGCAGCGAAACGGCACCGAACGTGCCCCAGAAGATCGCTTTTTTCTGATGATCAGCGGGCAAGTTGCGGCTGGCCAGCGCGATGACGACCGCGTTGTCCCCGCTAAGGATGATATTGATCAAGATGATGTCGGACAGGGTCCAAATCCATTCGCCGTCCATATGCGGCTCCCTTCCTGTGGCCGGGCCCGTCCCGTTCGAGGCGGACCCAAGGTACGCCGCCGGAACGTAGCGGCCCGACTTTCATTGTACTCGATTCGCCCCTCCCAAGTAAAAAAGGCGGCTACGAGTTCGTTCCCTTCATTTTAACCGCTGTGGCGCCAAATGAAAAAGCCGTCCCGCCGTCAGAAAAAGCCTGACGGTTCGGGACGGCTGCCGCCGATCGGGTGGGCTTTTACCAGCCCATCCGGCCGCGCAGCGACGTAATATGCGCGGTATGATGCCGGCCATGCCAAGCGTACGTGCCTAGCGCGCGATCCAAGCGAATCGTCTCGCCGCTGCCGGGGTGGTAAAACGAACGGGCGAATTCCGCCTCGCCCATCGATTCCAGCAGCGCGACCCAGCGCAGATGCAGCGCGGCGAGGAGCGTCAGCGACGGCTCGATCGGCAGCGCCCGCGTATCCGCCAGCTCCGCCCACAGCTGCTCTTCGTACGGCTTAATCGTCGGCAGGTCTTCGGTCAGCGCCAGCTTGAAGCGGATCAGGCTATTCATATGGCTGTCGCCGACATGGTGCACGACTTGCCGCGCCGTCCAGCCGCCTTCGCGGTAAGGCGTATCCAGCTGAGCGTCTCCCAGTCCCCGCACCGCCTCGTTCAGCCGCGCGGGCAGTTCCGCGATGTCTTGAATCCAGAGCGACCGCTGCGCCGGGGTAATGTCCCCTTCGTGCGCAAACGCGCCGATCGGATACCGCAAATCCATCCTGCCATCCCCCCGCAATCGATCAGGAAGCTTCCTCCGGGGCCGTCAGCACGATTTTCCCTTCCGCAAGCTCCACTTTCACTTTGTTCGTATTTTGAATGCCGATCGACTCCAGATAGCCCGCGGGCACCTGCAAGCGTCCGGCTTTGTCCAGTATAGCATATTCCACGTGCGTTTCCTCTTCCTGGGCGATCCCCCGCTCCAACTCTTCCAGCTCTTCGGCGTACGACTTTTTGCGCAGCATCTCGGAGGAGATTTTGCCGTCGCGGATGGAGACGACCCGGTCGACCTTGCGAGCGAGATGCGGGTCGTGCGTGACGATGACGATCGTAATGCCGAGCGAGCGGTTCAGCTCGCGGAACAGATCGAGGATCTGGTCGGCCATCTTGGAGTCGAGCGATCCGGTCGGCTCGTCGGCGAGCAGCAGCTTCGGATGGTTGGCGAGCGCGATCGCGATGGCGACCCGCTGCTGCTCCCCGCCGGACAGCTGGTGGAGCTTGTTGCGAGCCCGATGCATCAGCCCAACCGCTTCCAGCAGCTCGAGCGCGCGCATCCGCTTGCGCCGGCCCGACAGCAGGATCGGCAGCTCGACGTTTTCGAGCGCCGTCAAGTACGGGATCAGGTTGCGCGCGTTGTTCTGCCAGACGAAGCCGACGCTCTGCCGCTTGTAGCGTACGAGCTCCCGCTCCGTCATCTTCAGCATGTCCTTGCCGTCGACGGTGAGCGTCCCTGCGGAGGGCTTGTCGAGGCCGCCCAGCATGTTGAGCAGCGTCGATTTGCCGCTGCCGCTGTTGCCGATGATCGCCATCAGCTCTCCGTCCTCGACGTTCAGGTCGAGCCCTTGCAGCGCGAACACCTCGAGGTCCGCCGCCTTGTAGATTTTGACCAGTCCGTCGCAATGGATCATCGGTCAGTCCTCCCCCAGCTTCAGCGCTTGATGAATCCGGATGCGCGAGATCATGTAGCCCAGGATGGCGAGGCCCGCGAGCAGCATGACGCCGACGGTCGCGTACAGCCGGACGAAGTCCATGTTCTCGAACAGCACCCGGAACGGCGGCACGAGCGTGCTCGGATTGAAGGCGATCTGGAAATTCGGCACGTAAAGCCGGCTTGCCAGATTGCCAACGATGACGCCGATCAGGACCGCGACCCCCGACGTGAGCAGCTGCTCGATGACGAGCATGCCGATCATGTGGCGGACGGACAGGCCGACGGCCCGCATGATGCCGTTTTGCAGCGTGCGTCCGCGGAGCGACAGGATCCAGTACAGCAGGAAGCCGACGAAGCTGACGACGATCGACAGGATGAAGCCGAGGGTCAGAATGCCGTTCAGCGCGAGGAGGAATGGATCGTTCTTCGCCTTGTTCCAGTCGGACGTCGTGTTTTTGAGGCTCATCAGCGAGATATCGCTCTTCTGGATCGCCTGATAGAAGGCGGCCAGATCGTAGCCCGGCTTCATCTTGAGCCATACCTGGTACGGCTCGAGGCCGAGCTGGAACTGGATGCGCGGCAAATGTCCGACGACGAGCATCGGCGCGTTCGACTGGGACTCGGCGTCTCCCCCGCTGACCGATCCGGTCGGCGGATTCGGGTTAAACGTCGGGAAGTATTCGATGATGCCGTAGATGACGAACGGCTGCGAGGTGATGCCTTCCCATCCGAGCCAGATCGTATCGCCGGCTTTCACCTTCTTCTGGTCCGCGAGCGATTTGGAGACGAGCACCGCCTTCGGATCGCCCGCGATCAGGTTGAGGTAGTCGTTCAGCCCGTGCGGAAGCAGTCCGTCCCGGAACCAGGCGGCCCTGCCGAAGTCGTCCGTGTCGATGCCGACCAGCGTCGCGAGGCCGCTGGCTTCACCTGCCGTGAACGACGCTTTGTCCTTGACGAACACTTTCGCCGCCTGTTCGACGCCCGGCAGCTTTTCGTACGGCTCGAACGACGGCTCCAGGTAGTGGATCGTCTGCGGCACCGGCGCGCTCGCTTGGGAAGGACCTCCCATGCCCCCCATGCCGCCCGGTGCTTCGATCGGCTTGTCGTTCGGCCATTCCGTCTTTAGAACGAAGTCCGCGCCGTTCCCGTATCGGATCCGGTCCTCCGTGTTGTTGTTGATCGTCCGTGCCGCGCTTGCGCTGAAGACGCCGGTCGCGATCGTCAGGATGAGGAACACCATGAGAAACTGGTACTGGCTGTTCGACCGCCCCACCTGGATGAGCGTGGCGTACATCGATGGGCTCCACCATTTGCGGCCGATCGCGTAGATGAGCCGCAGCAGGTACGGGTACAGCCGCAAAAGCAGCAGCCCTCCGCCGACGATAAAGAGGGCGGGCACGACGAACTGCAGCGGGTCGATCCGCAAATCGTCCGACGACAGGCCGAGCTTCTTCAGGTCCTTCATGCGCGCGTCGAACGAATACAGCCCGTATATCGCGAGTGCGAGCGCAATAACGTCGAGGAACAGCTTGTGCCAGAGCGGCATCCGGGTCAAACGGGCCATCTGCTGCTTGTGTCCGACGATCGTGGCGCGCGTCGCGAGCGCCACCGGCACGAGCAGCATGACAAAAGCCACCGCGGCTGCCGCCGCTCCGTACCGGTACGACTCCCCCGTGAGGCGCACCGGAAGCGCGGAGCGCTGAACGAAGGACAGAAAGCCGTTCGACGCGCCGAGCACCTCGGTGAGCAGCATGCCGAGAGGCGGTCCGGCAGCCAGTGCGATCCCGCTTAGCAGAAGCCCTTCCACCGCGAAGGAGACGACGATCTGCCAGCGGGCGGCCCCGCGGCTGCGCAGGACGGCGATCTCGTTTTTCTGCCGGCTCGCGATCAGGTTGGCGACCATGAACATATAGAAGCCGAGCATGATGAGCACCGGCACGTTCAGCGACCACATCAGCTTGCGCAGCTGCTTGGCGCGGTCCAAGTACTGATTAATTGTCTTTTCCGCGGGGACGGAGAAGTCCACCTGGAACGCGGATACGCGCTTCTTGACTTCCGATTGGATCGTCTTGCTCGTCTGAAGGTAATCGTCGACGAGCCGGAGCTCCATCTTCGAATAGTCGAACAGCAAGTACCAGCCTGCGGTCGTCACCGGGACGATCCCGGCCGCGACGAACTGGCGGTCGAACAGCGCCTCGTCGACGAGCATCGAGCTGTTGAACCCGCCCAGGCTGGGATCGCGGAAATAAGGGTCGTTGTCCGACGCCTTATCGAACACGCCGACCGGCTTGACTTTGATCTTGCCTTGAATTTTCGAGTCCTCCACGTCGAGGATGTTGCCGAGGACCGTCCGGAAGTTGTTCAGCCCGCTCTCGGTGACGAGCACCTCGTAGACGCCGTCCACCGGTTCCTTGGCGGGCATGCGGCCGTCGACCAGCTTGATATGGTCCTGCAGGCCGGAGACCGTCGCGAAGCGGCCCGTCCGCTTCTGGTTTTTCTTGACCTCGTCGGTGGCGTTCTCGGGAAACACGGTAAAGGTGCGCGTGCTCCGCTCCCGGACGACCGCCTGGACGGGCAGATGGAAGCCCGATGCAGCCGGCCCTTGCATGAAATCGTCGAGTCCTTTAAGCATCGCCTGCCGCTGTTCGGTCGTCTGGTTGTCGAAGGCGATCTTCGACCAATAAGAGCCGGGATAGACGTTTCGTTCCGTTTGCATCGTCTCCAGCTCCTTGACGAGCATGCGGGAGAGGATCGCCTCCGAATAGATCGGCATGCTGCTCACCAGCGCCACGGAGATGAGCATCCCGAGGAAGAGGCTGATGACGAGCCATTTGTTCTGCACCATTTTGCGCAGGATCATGACGAATAAGGCCACTGGAAAGCCTCCCTGATTCGGTTTGCGTTATTGCAGGACGACGTTGTCGCCTTCCGCGAGTCCTTGCACGATCTCCACTTCCGTCGAGGCCGAGATGCCCGGCTGCACGTCGATTTCGCGCAGCTTGTTACCGTCTTCGAGCACGCGGACGAAGTTGCGCCCCATGAACGACCGCAACCCGCTGCGGGGGATTTTAAGGACGTTATCCTTTTGCTCGGTGATAATCTTGATGTCGGCCATCGTCCCGATCTCGACGTTGTCCGGCAGCTTGTCGACGGAGATGTACAGCGTCTTGCTGTACCGTTCCGCGAGATCCTTGTTCAGCGTCTGCGGCGCGGACGAAGGCGTCTGCACGACTTTGCCCTTGAGGGCGGTCTGCTTGCCGCCGTCGTTGATCGTCACCTCGACCGGGAAGCCGACGTCGACGCCCTTCACCCTGTCGGCCGAGTCGACGCGGGCCGAGAGCTGCAGTTGCGTCGGATCCGCGACGACGACGAGTGTCTGGTACGTGTCCACGTAATCGCCCGGCTTCAGATCCTCCACGAACACGACCTGGCCCTCCATTTCCGACTTCAGGAACTTGTTGCTGTATTGGCTGTACAACCTGTCGTATTTGATTTGCTCCACCTGCACCTGAAGGCCCGCAATCTTGAGCGCATCCTCGTCGCCATGGCTGCCTTGCTGCTGCCGCAGCGCGTATTTCGCCCGCGCGAGGGCGAGCTCCTGCTCCTTCACCTGCAGGTCGAGGTCGTTCATGACCAGTTGGACGAGCGGGTCGCCTTTCTTGACCTGGTCGCCTGACCTGACCAGGATTTTCTCGACGCGGCCTCCCGTACCGGTAAACTGGGCGACTTCGGTATGTACGGATTCGAACGACGCGACCTGCGTGATGGCGTTGGTGATCGTGCCCTTCTGGACCTTGACGGTCTGGTAGTTCTCCTTGGCCGGCTTGACGAGCGGGGGCGCGAGGGCGGGTTCTTCTTTGGGCAGCAGAGAGCATCCGGCGAGAGCCGCGCCGATCGCGATGGAGAGCGCCGCGGCGGCGACGCGTTTAGAGCGCTGAGACAATTTGTCCATCCTCCAGTTCGTAAACTTGGTCGACGATCTCCATGATGGCCGGATCGTGCGTGGTGAGTACGATCGAAACGCCGTTTTGCTGGACGAGATCCCGAAACAGCTTGATGATGTGGAGCCCGGTCTTCGAGTCCAGCTCCGCCGTCGGCTCGTCGGCCAGCACGAGCTTGGGCCGATGGGCGATCGCGCGGGCGATCGCGGTCCGCTGCTGCTCGCCGCCCGACAATTCGAACGGACGGTGGTGCATCCGGGGCTTGAGGCCGACCTGCTCCAGCGCGCGGATCGCGGCGTCCTTGCGGTCTTTGGCGGGATAGCCGCTGATCCGCAGGACGAATTCGACGTTTTCGTACGCGGACATGAGCGGGAACAAGGCGAACGATTGGAAGATGAGGCCCATCTCCTTGCGCCGGATCGTGTCCCGCTCGCCGTCCGACAGCCCGCTCATTTCGCGCCCCGCGAACGTCACGGAGCCTTCGGTTGGCCGGTCAAGCGCGCCGAGCAGGTTGATCAGCGTCGTTTTGCCCGACCCGGAACGGCCCTTGAAGGCGATGAGCCGTCCGGCCGGGATGGAGATGTCGACGCCCTTCAGCACCTTGACGGCGCCGGAGCCTCGCCCGAAGCTGCGCGCGAGTCCCTCCGCTCGCAGAATCGGTTCTGTCTGTAAAGCTGACATCTGGCTTGCTCCCCTCTCCTATTCAAATCCGAATGCGAGCCGCCGAAGCGCGTTCGATCAGTTGCGGCAGCAGCGTCACGCGGCGGCCGGGTTTTCCCTCGAGCACTTCGAGCAGCAGCCGGAGCGCGACTGGTCCGATCGGCTCCGAATCGTGATGCACCGTCGTCAGCGGCGGGTTCAAGTAAGCGGAAAACGTATCGTTGTCGTAGCCGATGACCGACACCTCCCGCGGCACGCGAATCCCACGCTCCGCCAGCCCCATAATCGCGCCTGCGGCCATCAAATCGTTGGCGCAGAACAGTGCCGTCAGCCTCCCGCCCGCGCCGCTGCGGTCCCAGAGCGCCGAGGCGCACACAGCACCGCTGCGGCCGGAAAAGTCGCCATTCGCCGTCAACGCGGGATCGTACTGAAGTCCGAAAGCGCCGAACGCTTCCAAAAAGCCGGCGTGCCGCTCACGGCTGATCCGCAAGTCCTTCGGGCCGCCGATAAATCCGATGCGGCGGTGACCTAGTTCCAGCAGCAATCGTCCGGCAAGGAGGCCGCCTACCCGGTTGTCCGAGCTGACGGAAGAACACCGGGGACCGATCGCGTTGCCGAAGTGTACGCAGGGGACGCGCAGCCGGATCGCCTCCTCGATCATCGGGTGCGTCTCCGGAAAGCCGGACAGCAAAAGGCAGCCTTCGAGCCCCCGCGAGATGACGCATGTCGTGAATCGGCCCCGTTCGTAATCGGCGTGCGGGATCGAAAAGATCAATGCGTGCAGGCCCTGCTCGTTAAGCAGCCGCTGGAGCGGGGGGATGAGCCCGATGAAGCCTTGGCTCGCCTCGCCGGCGAACTCGGGCAGGAACAAGCCGATGAGGCGGCTGCGCTTGCCGACGAGCTGCTGGGCGCCCAGATTCGGAACATAGCCGAGCTGCTTGGCTTTGTCCAGGATCATCTCCCGCGTCTGCGACCGAACGCCGTATTTGCCGTTCAGCGCGCGAGATACGGTGCTTGGCGAAATGCCGAGCGTCTCCGCGATCGCTTTGATGCCGACTTCCGCCCATGGCTCGACACCCCAGGAAGATTCATGACCTTGCGCTGCGATTTCCGGAGTGTCGGCAGCATTTGCCGAAGTTCCTGCCCGCCCCGTTCCATCGGCGACCGCATCCGACCATTCCTCATTGCGGTCGTTTCCGCCGCCGCTCGCGGCTTTTCCCGATTCATCCTCTTGAACGCTGCCGTTTTCGCCGCCGATGTCTAGGTCAGGACTGCCGGGGCGCGGCGCACGTCTCGCTTCGTCGTCTCGGTCGCCCGTCACGTCATCCCACCGTCTCCTCCAATTGCAAACGTTTGCAATACATAACCTAAAATTAAGCCAGCAAGAAATAATTGTCAATGTGGAGTTTACAAAAAAAGATGTGCATTTCTACAAAAAAAACATTCGCGATTCCAAGGAACTATGTTATAATGAAAGCGCTACCAAGCAAACTTTCTTTCTGAGGGGGATTTGGAAAGATGGATGTAGCATTGCGCTTGTACGACAGCTTCGAGCCGCACGACGAGGCTTATTTCTTTCGCGTAGGCGCTTACGGATTGGTCTGCTTCCACGGTCGGAATTACAACATCAAAAAGAGAATGTCCGCCGAAGAAACGACCCGCCTTACCCAAGATGCCGCGTTCATGCGCATCTCGTCCGATTGCTATGTTAACGTAAATCGCGTGCTCGAGATCGAAGGCGATTGCATCTGCTTCGGCGAAGGGCCCGGCTTGAACAACCGGCTGCCCGTTTCCCGGCGCAAGCAGCAGCTGGTCCGCCAAGCGATGAACGAGCGCCGCCCGGCGGAGCCCACCCTGAGCTGAGTCCCGAGGACGCGCTTCCCGACTTGGGCCGCGCATTGGCCGGTACGGACTGCTCGCATACATCCGAATACGGGAAGAAAAAGGCCCATCCGCAGACGGGACGTCTGCCGAGGGCCTTTTTGATTGCGTATCGGGAAGGCTCTTGAAACGCGCCGACCGCCGGGGATCCATACGCCCTCCCCTATACCTGCCCCTTGCTGATGTTTCATCTTCCTACTTCATTCGAGCCAGTCGGTCTGCCATTTAGGTAACCTAAATCGATGAAATGATGACTTGCCGCGGCAAAGACGGCTGCGCTCGTCGCGTTCTCCCGCCCGAGAAAAATCACCACGGGCTTATGCCCAGGGTGACAAATCTTGCACGATGGTTTATTTTCGGCCGTAATCGGCTTTGACTTCGCCCCACCGCTCCGTCTCCCATTTTAACACCTTGTTCGGATAGGGATGCGCATGAAGCCAATTCAGCGCCCGGTCGACAAGCAACCAGATCTCCCGCGTCGATTCGTCGCGCGGCAGCGTGGTGACGACTTCCTTTTGCTTCACCCATTTGAGGGCGGTGCGGGAGTCGCTGTAAACGGTCTTGGCGCTCCCCTGCTTGCACAGGTAAGCCAATGCGTGCACGATGGCGAGAAATTCGCCGAGATTGTTCGTCCCCTTGCTCACGGGGCCGCACGAAAAGATCACTTCGCCCGTCCGCGTATCGACGCCCCGGTATTCGACCGGGCCCGGATTGCCGCGAGTTCCCACGTCCACAGAGATGCTGTCGTAGTCGATCTCCGCTGCGGAAGCCGCTGCCGGGGACTTTCCCGCCGCCGCGGATTTCCCGTCGCGTCCGCCGGCCGGTGTGGCGCCCGTTTTCTTGCCTTGGCCCCAATGCTTCTTCCATCCTTCGCGGTAAGCCCGCTCGGCTTCGGACTCCGTCGGAAAGGATTTGTATTTAGCGTCTACGTGCTGGCTGACCTGCGCTTGGCATTCCGGCCAGCTCCGATAGATGCCGGGCTGCTTGCCTTCCCAGACGACGTAATATTTGCTTGCCATGACGAATATCTCCTTTGGCCAGATCGGACGGCTCGCAAGCCGCTAGGTTCGATTCTACCATAGGAGCGGGGCTTTCGGCACGTCGGGAGATCAACCATTCGCAGCCCCGTCTCCAAACCGGAGAGGAGATAGCGCCGGAGTAACAGAATCACGATTGCAATCGGGAGCGCCACAAGGATCGTCCCGGTCGCGATTATCGTAATCTCGCTCAGGAACGTGGTCTTCTGCCCCCTTTACGACGTTATCCCTTTCACTCAGGATCGAGGTGTTCCGCTCCCTTTGCGACGTTATCCCTTTCGATCAGGACGACGTGTTCCACTCCCTTTGACACTATCCCCCTCACTCAGGATCGGGGTCTTCCGCTCCCTTTGCGACGCTATCCCTTTCACTCAGCACGAGGTGTTCCGCTCCCTTTGCGACGTTATCCCTTTCGCTCAGGGTACCAATTTAGCCAGAACAGTTCCCTGAGCCAAGGGGATATCGTGCAAATGTCACCAGATCAGCTTCCTGAGCCAAGGGGATATTGTGCAAATGTCGCCAAAACAGCCTCCTGAGCCAAGGGGATATCTTGCAAATGGCGCCAAAACAGCTTCCTGAGCCAAGGGGATATCGCACGAATGTCGCCAGAACAGCCTCCTAAGCCAAGGGGATATCGTGCAAATGTCACCGAAACAGCTTTCTGAGCCAAGGGGATATCGCGCGAATGTCGCCAGAACAGCCTCCTAAGCCAAGGGGATATCGTGCAAATGTCACCGAAACAGCTT
>NZ_JAJFOW010000069.1 GCF_020731285.1 Cohnella baijiui | reverse complement strand
CGGCGCGCTTGCCGGCTGCAGCCGAATCGCCGGCAGGGCCGCTCGCCCGTGCCGGCCGGTCGGCCTTCGCGCCGCGCCCTTCGGGCGATGTCGTGCGCTCGCGGCCCGACGCCGCGTCCGGCGCGACCATGCGGCCGTGCTGCAGCCGCCGCTCCGCCAGTTCGATGCCAAGCTGCTTGGCCAGCTTGCTCATGATGAATCTCTCCTGCGGCGTGACGATCGTGATCGCCTGTCCGCTGCGCCCCATCCGCCCCGTCCGGCCGGCGCGATGGACGTAATGGTCCGCGTCGAGCGCAGGCTCGAATTGGACGACGAGCGCGAGCCCGGGCACGTCCAGCCCCCGGGCGGCCACGTCCGTAGCGATGAGCAGCTTGGTCCTGCCTTCGCGGAATTTGCGCAGCACTTCGCCCCGCTCCCGACCGGGGGTGTCGGCATAAAGCGCGTCGACGGCGAAGCCCTCGTAGCGCAGCTTCGCGACCAGCTCGCCGATGCGTTCGATATCGTTCACGAAGACGAGCGCGGACTTCGGCTTCAGCGTGCGAACGAGGCGGCGGACCAGATCGATCTTGTCGCGCGCGTCGCTGACGAAGTAGGCGTGCTCGATCGTGGCCGGCAGCCCGCTTCCGGCTTCCTCTTCGACCGTCGTCTCCCACGGGTCGCGCAGCCAGCGCGCCTCGGCTTCCCGCATCGCGTCGGTGCGCGTCGCGGAGACGAACACCGTCTGCCGGTCGCGGGCCGCGCCCTTCAGCACGGCTTCGACGTCGCTCCGGCCGCCGAGCGCAAAGACGCGGTCCGTCTCGTCGACGACGACACGCGTCACGGTATGCAGCGGCAGCTTGCGCAGCGACACGACCTCGCGGATGCGCCCCGGCGTGCCGACGACGAGCGCCGGCTTTTGCTTCATCCGGTCGAGCTGCCGTGACAGCGCCGCTCCCCCGATGAGCGCGACCGTCTTGATCCCGAGCGGTCCTCCGTACGTCTCGGCGACGCGGACGATCTGCATCGCCAGCTCCTGCGTCGGCGCAATGACGATTGCTTGGGTTTCGCGCCGCTGCGGATCGATCAGCTGCAGCACGGGCAGCAGATAAGCGAGCGTCTTGCCCGAACCGGTCGGCGAACGCAGGATGCCGTCCCGCCCGGCCAGCAGCGGCGGGATGACGCCGGCCTGCACCGGCGTCGGCGACACGATCTCCGCTTCCGCCAGCTTGTCCGCGATCTCGGCTCGAAGTCCGAGCGCAGCGAACGACGCGGCTTTGCGCTCCTCGCCTCCGGCCTCCCGATGCGTTTGATTTTGTTCCGTCATCTGTATTTGCTCCTTTGTCTGTCGCCCGCTCGGCGCGGCGGGACGTTATTTCTTGTTCAGCAGCCGGGCCGCGATCCCGTCCGTCAGCCGGGGGAACAGCTGCACCAGCTTCGTCCCGACCGCGGACGCCCAAGGCAGGTCGATCTCCGCCCGTCCCGACGCAATGACCGAAACGATCGCGCGGGCGGGCTTGTCCGGCTTCATCAGAAAGTGTCGAATGTTGCGCTTGTACGTGCCGCCCGGATCCGCGCGATCGAAGAACGGCGTATCGATCGGACCCGGATTGACGGCGGAGATGCGGATGCCGGTGCCTCGCAGCTCCTGTCTCAGGGAATTCGTGAAGCCGAGCACCGCGTGCTTGGACGCCGCATAGCCGGTCGCCTTGGCGGTGCCGATCTTGCCCGCGAGCGAGGCCACATTGACGATGTGTCCTTGGCCCGCTTGCCGCATCAGCGGCAGCACGGCCTTGCAGCAGCGGACGATGCCCATGTAATTCACATCCATCATTTCTTCGAAATGCGAGAGCGGCGCTTCGTCGAACGGGACGAACTCGCCGTACCCCGCATTGTTGACGAGCGCGTCGATCCGTCCGAACCGTTGTACGATGCGGGCCGCAACGTCGCAGGCCGCGGTCGCGTCCCGCACGTCAAGCGGGTAGATCGCGTGCTCGCCGCGGATGGCGCCCGCCGCTTCGCGCAGCTTGCTCTCCGATCGCGCGGTCAGCACGGGCACCGCCCCTTGCTCGGCGAGCATCCGCGCGGCGATGGCGCCGATCCCGCTGGACGCCCCGGTAATCCATACGATGCGCCCTTGCAGGGACGATGTGCCCATACGATCATCCTTCCTCCAAAAGACGTCGGCGAACCGCGCCGGCCTGCCGTCCGGTCCGCCGTTTCCAAAGACCTAAAAGGTCCTATGACCAACAAAAAGCCCCGCTAGGGGCTTTCCTCATTGTACCATATTCATAAGCTCGGGGACACTTCGCTCAGGCGATCAGCACCTGGATCTCCATCTCTCCGATTCCGTCCATGATGAGCGGCACGGCCAGCACCTTGCGCGTGCCGACGTCCTCTCCCTCCACCGCATGAACGACGCGCGGCGGCGTAATGTCGACCCGGACGCCTTGATTGAAAAGGATGGTCGAAGCGTTGCCGCTGATCATATTGCCGAGTTCCGAGATGGCGCTCTTGCCCAACTCGTCGATCTCCGTAATGGCGAAGCCGCCCATCATCGCGGAGATGATCTTCAGCGCGACCGATTCGCTCAAGCCGAAGACGATGTCTCCCGTCATCTGTCCCGTCAATCCGATCTGGATCCACACATGGCGGTCGACGAACTGAATGTCTTTGACCGTAAGCTGGCCGGTGCTCGGACGAATCTGCACCATCTGCTCGATTACCATGCGCGCGGACTCCAAAAACGGATTGATGTATTCTGCCTTCATGACCGAAAGCCGCCCCCTTGGAACCGAATCCTTGTCAACCGCTAGCCATCCACTATTGCCCTCATTATACTGAAACAAATGGGACAAGTATACTCCCTTTTCGGAAAAAAGAGGTACTTCCGGACGATAATAGCCCTTTAGTCGCAAGTCTTTCCGACCGAATGTTGTCAAAATTTGAAAAACGAAGACGGAGGGATACCGCTTGCCTAATATATGGGCGCATATTCAATTCGGCCGGGAAATCGCTTCCGGCGCCCCATGGTCTTCCCGCATGAACGACCCTGCCTGGCGGGTCGCCTTTCAGCTCGGCTGCCAGGGACCGGACTTTCTTTTCTACGACCATTTTTTGCCTTGGCAGCCCTCCACGGCCGCGAACCGGCTCGGCACGCTGCTGCACAACGTCCGTTGCGGGCCGTTCCTCTTGGACCTGTTCGCCGAAGCCCGCCAGCGCCCGCTCGAAGATCCCGCCACGGCGTTTGTGCTGGGGTTTTTGCAGCATCACATCCTCGACCGCCATCTGCACCCTTACGTATTCAGCCGCTCCGGCTTCAAGCGCTGGCATCACCAGCGCTTCGAGACGGCGATGGATGCGGCGATCCTATCGCTCCGCGCCGGCATCGCTACGGGGACGACGCCGGTCGCGCCCGAGGTCGACACGGACGGCAAGCTGCCTGGCGACTTCGCCGAGACATTCTGCCGGCTCGCCGCCCGGCATTACCCGGGGCTCGCGGACGCGATTACGCCGGCAGCGCTCGACGGCTCTATCGTCCAATTCGTGCGGGCGCAGCGGCTCTTTTACGATCCGACCGGCTGGAAGGGCCGGCTGCTGCTCGGCCAGATCGCTCCGTTCTCCCCACCGCGGCGTCCGCCGAGTTGGGACGTGCTGAACGAGCGCCGGGACGAATGGATCGATCCGACGGATCGGACGGTCGTTCGCCGGGACAGCGCGATGGAACTGTGGGACCGGGCGCTTGAAGACGGAAAAAGGACGACCGCGGCAGGCTACGCCTGGCTGCGGGCGTCCGAAGAGGGCGAAACGTCGGAGACGCTTCGGGAGCGGTTCGAGTCGCTGCTTGGAAACATTTCGTACGAGACGGGCCTTCCCTGCGGCAGCGCTTGGATCACGTATGCCAGGCCCGTCATCTGAACCGGCGTCGCCTGCCGCATACCCTTAGTAGCCCGTCTCGGCTTCGCGCCAGCCTTTCTCCAGATTGACCAGCGCGAGAAGGGCGATGCCGATGAAGAAAAACGCGGCAATCGCGAGCAGCGCGGCCCGGCTCGATCCGGTGATTACGCCGACCAGACCGAAGGCGAGCGGCCCGCCGAACGAGAAAAACCGGCTCGTGAAGCTGAGGAAGCCGTTGTACTCGGCGGTGCGGCCCGGCGGGATCAGCCGACTGTAGATCGCGCGCGAGGTCGATTGGGCGCCGCCCTGCACAAGCCCCACCAGCACGGCCAGCGCGTAGAAATGGAGCGCGCTCGTCATGAAATAGCCGAGCGCCACGATCAGCACGTAGACCCAGAGGGCGCCGTACAGCATGCGCTTGCTCCCGAACCGGTCCGCCATCCGCCCGAACGCCCAGGCTGCCGGAAAGCCGATGATTTGCGTGAGCAGCAGCGCCGCGATGAGATGGTTCTGCTCGAGCCCGATATCGGTGCCGTAGCTCGTTGCCATGACGATGATCGTATTGATCCCGTCAAAAAAGAACCAGTACGCGATCATGAACTTGTACAGTTCCGGATAACGGCGGATGCCGCGCATCGTCTCCCCCAGCCGGCGCACGCCCGCCCGCAGACGGTCGGCGTAGCTGCCGCCGTTCTCCCGGCGGGGCTCCCGCACCCGGCGGAACAGCGGAATCGAGAACACGATCCACCAGACGCCGACCATGGCGAACGAGACCTGGGAAGCGCCGGCCGAATCGGCGAAGCCGAGGTACGAATAACCGAGGATCATGCCCAGGTTTACCGCGAGCAGCGCCCCGCCGCCCAGATAACCCATCGCGTACCCTTGGGCGCTCACGCGCTCCCGCATGGCGGGCGAGGCGACGTCGTTCAGGAGCGCGTCGTAGAAGGTGTTGCCCGCTCCAAACCCGATCATCCCCACGACGACGAGCACCGAAGCCAGCAGCCAGTCGCCCTCCCCGATGAAGGCCATGCCGAAGCAGGCGGCTGCGCCAAGTAACGAGAACAGGCGCAAATATTTCTTTTTGTCCCCGCCATGGTCGGCCATCGCGCCCAGCAGCGGAGAGATCAGGGCAATCAGCAGCGCGGCCGTCGTCTGCGTGAATCCCCAATAGGAGGTCCCCCGCCCTTCGGGCAGTCCGCTCGCGGCGACGCCCGCGTAGTAGATGGGCATCACCGCCGCCATGATCGTCGTCGCGAACGCGGAGTTCGCCCAGTCGTACAGGATCCAGGCGCGCACGCTCTTCTTGTCGTCCTGCACCGATCGCCTCTCCCTTCGATATTGCGGATGCGTACTCCTTCGACGCGGTCGGGGCGAAACTCCTGTGTCTTCGGACGGATTTACAATAATTTAATGAAGCGATTGCAATCGTCAACGGAACGTCATCCGCTTGGCAAACGTTGTTCGCACCTCATGCCCATCAAGCTAAGAAAAGCGAAAGTTGTTGTATGGCTTGGCGGGACAGAGGAAAATAGGTTTGGATCGTATTTTGATAAAGTTCTCCCCGTTTCCCCTAACAAAAGGAGCAAAATTGAATCTCGTTCGCTATTGTGATGACTTCGTCATCAACGGAAAGTCCAAAGAAATCTTGGAAAAAGAAGTAACACCTCTCGTTCTGACAGAATGGGGTCTTAGGTTTCACAGTTTTGCCCTCTCCACCCCTCTTCCCTTGTGCTCTCCAATCCCTCTTTAAGTGTTCACCCTCGGACACAAATGCAACGCCGAGAGTATCCCCATAAGCTGCCGACCCCTATCCTCATCAAGGGCGCTCACACGAGCCGCCACAAAGCCGTCAGGCCGAACCAGGAGCATGCCATGATCAGGCAGGCCGGTAACCCGTTGCCAGCTCTCCTTGCTTGCTAAAAGCTCTCCTTCAGAACCAACACTGTAGACGGGCAGTTCGATGCCAAAGTGAGCAGCACATTCCCGCGCAGCCTGTTGCCAGCTTCTCCCTTCTGGACCTGTCAGCAGGACGAAATGACGACTGGTAATATCAAGAGTTGAAATGCATCGGTCCTGATACTCTACCCACAGGTGAGGCACACGTGAGCCGGACTGCCCTTTCAGCTCCGTATAGTCTGGTGTGATTCCTACTTCATTTGAGAGCACAGCTGACGAGGCGTAGAATCCAAAGAGAGCCTGTAGTTCGTTATCCGTCGTTTTTTCTCGGTCGGTGGCCTCTTCCTGCTCTGCAGCAAAGCCAGCCACGTGACGCCTTTCCGTCTCGTAGGTCGAGAGCAAGGTGGAATCAGCGTAACCCTGGAGGACGGCGCCCAGCTTCCAGGCAAGGTTCTGTCCATCCTGAATGCCCAGATTCGCACCCACGCCGCCTGTGGGCAGGATGACATGAGCCGCGTCGCCAGCCAGGAAAACTCGCCCAACTTGGTAGCGCTCAGCCAGCCTCTCCTGCGGCTTCCAGTGGCGAATATCCATGATTTCTACCGCGAGGTCAGGTATCCCGATAGCCTTGCGCACCAGATCCTGGCAGCGTTTGACAGATGGGGCCTTCAACTCTCCATTTTCGAGATTCCCGGGCATCTGAAAAAGCCAGCGATCACTATTATTGATTGCCATGAGCAGGCCCTGAGCTTCAGGGGTCTCTATCGTACAGAGTATAAACTCGTGGCCTCGTACTAGCTCGCTCAGGTCTGCACGAAAGTCAATTGCAAGTGTATGCATCTCTGACAACGTAAAGCTATTCGTCGGGATTGCAAGAGTGCGCAGTGCAAGGCTATTAGCCCCATCCGCGGCAACCAGGTAGCCAGCACGGATACGCTGCTGCACTCCCGTCTTGCGATCCGCAACGAGAGCAGTCACACCCGTCTCATCTTGCTCAAAAGACACCAATTCAGTCTGAAGGCGCAGATCCCCGCCTCGTTCCCGCGCCGCCTCAAATAACACGGGCTCCAGAGCAGCTTGATTAATCAGACAGCCTGTGGCAGGACTGATAGCCTTCTCTGCTTCTTTCATCTGATCGAACGTCTCAAGATCTTTCCCATCCAGATTCAGGCGTTTGACCTGTGCCATGTTGGCGGAGGCAAGGGTCTCGACAAAAATTTCACCCCTGCTCCTGCTGAGCGGCTCGGCGGCTTTCCTGACTCTCCCTTCCAGCCCTAGCGCCCGAAATACCTCCATCGTCCGCGCTCCCAGGCCAATCGGTCGGGGATGAATCGCTGTGCCTGGATGTTTCTCAATGAGTATATACGGGATCTGTTGCTGCGCCAGAAAGAGCGCGGTCGAGAGGCCGGTTGGTCCGGCACCAACTATCAAAACCGGAACGGAGACATCTTCCATTAGCGTTTTTCCCTTCTGCACTTCGCATTATTTTTGAATTAACTTAAATTTTTAAGTCACTACAATAATATATGTGATGCAAAAATAAAGTCAACCCCAATCTTGCTGTCCATTGCAAAAAGAGCTACAATGTGTTTATGACACATACATTAGGACTTCGTGAACGAAAAAAGCAGCAGACACGGGAGAAGATCGCAAGAGTGGCTTTAGAGCTCTTTATTGAGCGTGGCTTTGAGCAGGTGACAGTGGCCGAGGTGGCTGAAGCGGCTGATGTGTCGGTAAATACCGTTTATAATTATTTTCCAACTAAAGAGGACCTCTTTTTTGGACTCAATCAACCTATGGAGGCTTCCCTGGCCGGAATCGTTCGTCAGCGCGAGAAAGGCGAATCATTGCTCACTTTTCTTCGCAAATTGCTGCTCCGCAGTCTCGAACCTATGAAAGCGATGCCGTCCCCAGAGCAAGATTCTACGCGGGAGCAGGTCTTCCGGGTGATTCGGGAAAGCCCTACCCTGCAAGCTCGGGGTCGGCAAATGACTGAGTCTGTTGAAGAGGATCTGGCCCATGCCTTTGCCGAAGACATGGGCACAGAATCGGATGATATCGTGCCTCGCCTCGTTGCGCATCTGATCCTGACCCTTTATGCGAGGGTCTTTGCGGAATACGCGAGGCGGCGATTAAAAGGCGAATCTTCCGAGGAGATTCATGCTGGTCTCTCCGCTATGGTCACGGCTGGTCTCGATCTGTTAGCACATGGAATCGATGCTTCTGGGGATACCGAGATGATGGTGTGATGCGCCCCTCGGCAATCATCTTGAGGATCGCCTCACGCTCCTACTCGGGATTGGATCGCTTCCTCCCTTCCACTTCGTATTCGGGGTTTAGGGAGCAGTCGAACAGAAAACCGGAATAAGCGTAAAGGAGCCATGATCAGTGAAGATCATAGCCCCTTTTTTTGTCCAATCGTATCACTTTTAAGCCAATTATTATTTTGCAAGCATTTTCAGGGGCTAATTGTGCCCCGATTTGGCGAAAAGTGATGCTGTATCAAATAAAGCTTGATGAATCCTGCGGACTTGAGCAGCAACCCTGTCACTGGGCCCTAAAGAAAGAATAACGTGTTTGTTTCGGTTTGGGGGATTATTTTGTTTTTAGCTTGATGGGCATGTGTTCGCATCCCAAAAATCCCGGCGCGTCGCGTCGGGATTTCGGAAAATGCGGCGTGCGTGTACGGAACGCCGTCTTCTATTCGGTTGTGCCGTCCGGCCGGACGTGCCACTTGCCATCCTTGCCCTTGATTTCCGCGAAACGGCCCGCACGCGTCTCCTCGAGCGTCTCCTGCAGCCACTCTCGTTCGGCCCGGCCGTACTTCAGCATGCCTTCGATCATCATCTTCGAGCTGCGCGGCATCAAGTGACCCTTGACGGCGATCACCGTTTCCAGCTTGGCGATGCGGGCTTCGCACGCCGCCAGCTGCCGCTCGGCGATGTCCCCGATTCGCTCCTGGTCGCCATGGCGCAGGAACGGCATGGCCACCATCATCGGATGCTGCGGGTACGCCTGCTGTTCGAGCTGGTCGTAGAACAGCTTGTCGAACGCCTCTTTGCCCGCCTCCGTGATCCGGTAGATCGTTTTGTCCGGACGATGCTCGCCCGGGACGGGGACGACCTCGACGGCTTCGATCAAGCCCTGCTCCCGCAGCTGATCGACAGCGTAGTAAAGCGAGCCGTCCCGGATTTTGAAGGCATGATTCCAATTCCGCGCGACAATCGCTTGCCGAATATCATAAGGGTGTCTGTCGTTTTCCAACAACAAGCCGAGGATCAGCAGCTTCATAGACATCGGCCATTACTCCCGGACGGCCGACGGCTCGCCCCTGACCGGCGCGCCTTCGCCCTGGGCTTCGCCGTGCCCGGCGCCCTGCGGTGCCCGCTGCGGCGTCTCGAGCCGCGCGTTGCCCATCAGCAGGGCGAAGACGAGGGCGATGACCGGTAGAAGGACCGACCATTGGAAAATATAGAGAATGGAGTGTCCCAGCTTGTCGATCAGCAGCTGCATCACGTTGGCGGGAATGCCCATCTTCGCCTGCACGGCCGGATCGAGCAGCGCCTGCCCGCCTTTGATCTTCGCCGCCATATCCGGGCTGGCCCCGGGCATCGACTGGACGGCCGACTGAAACTCGTGCTTCTGCAGCGCGCCGAACACCGTTACGCCGAGCGCGGACCCGATCGTCCGGAAAAACGTGATCAGCGACGAGGCCGAGCCCTTGTACTGCGGCGGAACCGAGCCGAGGGTCGAGATGTTCAGCAGCGAGAACGAGACGCCCATCCCAAGGCCGATGACGATCATGAACAGCGTAATGACGAGCCGGCTCGTGGAGAGATCCATGACGAAGCCGAGCAGCGTGCTGCCGACGATCAGCGTCAGCGCCGAGACGACCATGACATCCCGGAAGCGGAGCTTGCCCACGACGCGGCCGCCGATCTGGCTGCTGACGACGACGCCGAGCATCATCGGGATGAGCACCGTACTTGTCTGGGTGGCGGTCTTGTGGAAGACGCCCTGAATGAACAGCGGAATATAGGTTGCGCTCGCGATCATGACGCCGCCGTAGAGGAAGCTGATCATCATGCTGCTCGTGAAAAGCCGCTTGCCGAACAGCTGCAGCGCGATGATCGGGTCTTTGGCGTACCGTTCGGCCACGAGAAACAGCAGGAGCAGGACGCCGGCCGCGACGAACAGCGAGACCGTGTTCCACGCGCTCCAGGCCCAGCCTTCCGAGCCGCCGAGCTCCAAACCGAACATGAGGCAGAGAATCCCGCCGGCGAGCAGCAGCGCGCCGAGCCAGTCGATGCTCGCCTTGCGGTGGTTTTTGGACTCGTGATAAGCGCTTAGGATGAACAGGAACGACAGCAGCCCGATGGGCACGTTGATGTAGAAAATCCAGCGCCAGCTGATGTTGTCCGTGATCGTGGCGCCCAGAATCGGACCGAACACGCTCGACAGTCCGAACACGGCGCCGAACAAGCCCATCATCTTGCCTCGCTTCTCCTGCGGGAACAGATCGAAGATGATCGTGAAGACGATCGGCATGAGCGCCCCGCCGCCGATCCCCTGGATCGCGCGGTAGACGATCAGCTGCTCCATGTTGAACGCCGTCCCGCACAGGACGGAGCCCGCGATGAACAGAAAGACGCCGGCAAGGAAAAACCGCTTGCGCCCGTACATGTCGGACAGCTTGCCGAAGATCGGCGTCGCCACGACCATCGCGATCATATAGGCCGAGTAGACCCAGACGAATTTGTCCAGCCCCCCGAGCTTCTTGATGATCGTCGTCATCGCAGTCGAGACGATCGTCTGGTCGAGCGCCGACATGAAGAGGCCGAGAAGCAGCCCCGCGACGACCATCGACGTATTGCTTTTTCGAGTATCCATATTCAACATCCTTTCACTGCAAGAAATCACAGCACATACTCAAATTTGATTACCACCTTCGTCATTATACTCAAATTTGAGTGATTTGCCATCCCCTTTCTTTGCCTTTGCTCCCAATCGCAAAATCTCCTATAATGAAGGAATCGACAAAAGCTTTTTATACCAACTAATTAATATGATAAAATAATTCAATAAAGGGGGATGGCCGCCTTGAACATGAACCAGTTGGAGACGCTGCTTACGATATCCAAGACGCTCAGCTTCCGCAAGGCGGGGGAGATGCTCAACTTGACGCAGCCCGCCGTCTCCGCACAGATCAAAAGCCTCGAAGACGAATTTAAGACGATTCTGGTGGATCGCAACCACCCCGTCACTCTCACGGATCGGGGCCAGGTTTTCCTGGAGCATGCCGAACGCATCCTCGCCATCGTCGAAGAGCTCCGGCAGAAGCTCGCCGATCTGGACCAGAATCCCCAAGGACATATCGTGCTCGGCACAACAGCTTCGATCGCCATACAAATTCTGCCCCGGGTACTGTCGTATTTTCAGAACCAATTTCCCCTAATCAAGACGACGATCGTCTCCATGCCTTCTTCCCAGGTGCTCGCCAGCGTCGAGAACGGCTCGGTCGACATCGGCATCAGCTACTTGTCCGACCGCAGCGCCCAAGTCGAGACGTCCGTGCTGTACTACGATACATTTGAGCTTGTCGTCGCCCCGCGCCATCCGCTCGCCTCCTTCGATCACGTCACGGTGGGCATGCTTAAAGAGATGCCCCTCATCCTCTTGTCTCCCGATACGCTGGGCCGCCGCTTCATCGATCGCATTTTCAAGGAATACCATATCCAGCCCAACATCGCGATGGAGCTGAGCAGCAGTGAAGAGGTCAAGCGGATGGCCGAGCTGAACCTCGGGGCCGCCATCGTCTCCAAATTGTCCATTGCGGCCGAGCTGAAACGAGGTACACTGAAGATGATCCCCGTGCGGGAGCTTGAGGTAAGCCACCCGGTAGGCGTCATCACCAAGTCGGGCCGCTATTTGAACAGCGCGATGCGCCAGTTCCTGAACGATCTCAAGGGCATGCCCGAGGATCAGTTCGTCGGGAGCGAATAACTTTACCTGCAGGAGGTAGGATAAATGGTCAAATTCGATCTGCATACGCACCACGATCGCTGCGGTCACGCTTCGGGCGTTATTGAACATTATATAGAGGCGGCTATCGAGGCCGATTTGACGGCCATCGGCATTTCCGACCATTCCCCCTACTTCGGGCGGGAAGAGGATCAGTATCAGCCCGGCATCGCTATGGCCAAAAGTGCCTTCGCGGGCTACGTGGAAGAAGTGCTGGCCTTGAAGGAAAAATACCGGGACCGCATCGAGGTGCTGCTCGGCGTCGAGTCGGATTATTTCTCGGAACATCTGGAGCTATACCGAGAAGTGTATGCGAAGTACCCTTTTGACTATATTATCGGATCGGTGCACCAAATCCGCGGCGTCAGCATCTTTAACCGGAACCGGTGGAAAAAGTTGGACACGTCTCTTCACAAGGACGAAAAAATCCATTATTATGAGCAAATCCGCGACTCCGCGAATACGGGGCTGTTTCAGGTGCTGGGGCATATCGACGCCATGAAGGGCTACTATCCGGCCTTCTCCGACATCGCCGGAGCCGAGGAAGCGATCGACGACGCGCTCCGCGCGGTCGCGGCGAACGACATCGCCATCGAGATCAATACGAGCGGCTCCACCAAGGATGTCGGCGGCTGGTATCCGTCGGACGCGATCCTGGAGCGCGCCCTGCACTTCGGCGTGGACGTCACGTTCGGCTCCGACGCGCACGTCCCGGCCCGCGTCGGCGAGGACTGGGAAAAGGTACAGGCCCGGCTGCGGGAGATCGGCTTCAGCCGCTGGTGCTTTTATCGGCAAAAGGAGAAAGTCGTCGTTCCATTGTAAAGTCCGACCCCCAAATAAAAACGGATTCTCCGTCTTCAAGGAAGATGGCGACACGTTTTTATCGAAGGTCATACAGAAATGGTTAGGGGTAAACTTATCCATTCTGTATGATCAAAAAAAGAGGACCCTTCACCGCTGAAGGGTCCGCAAGATATGAAAAAGGGGGTCTTGCTAGTCATTCTAACCAAGCTCTGCGACAGGACGGTAACAGCTATATTTCAATTGTGTGACAAGACGCTGCGAATCGCTGACGCCCGGCTCCGACGCCCCCGGCTTGGAAGATCAAAGTATCGACTTCATGAAGGAGTGTGACCCCGGTGGAACATACACAATCCGTTCCTCCCAAGGGCAACCGGGCTAAATCCGCCAAGGCCAATCGACCCGACGTTCCCTACGATTATCATCATCTCGGCCACGTCAAAGAGCAATCGCGCTCCAAGAAAACGCTGTGGATCACCCTATGGCTGACCCTCTTCTTTACGATCGTCGAGGTCGTCGGCGGCATCGTCTCCAATTCGCTGGCGCTGCTCTCGGACTCGGCGCACATGGTGTCCGACGTGATCGCCCTCGGCCTCAGCATGACGGCGATCTACATGGCCACCCGCCAGCCGAACGCACGGTATACGTTCGGCTTTCTGCGGTTCGAGATCATCGCCTCCCTGCTGAACGGCCTCGCGCTGTGCGTCATTTCGATCGGCATTCTGATCGAAGGGGTGAGACGGTTCGTCCGTCCCCAGGAGATGGACTTCAAGCTGATGCTGATTATCGCGAGCATCGGCTTTGTCGTCAACCTGGTGCTTACGCTCGTGTTGAGCCGCAGTCACCACGAGGAAGAGAATTTGAACGTCAAGAGCGCACTCTGGCACTTTATCGGAGACCTGCTCAGCTCCGCCGGCGTCATCGTCTCGGCCATTCTGATCTATTACACCGGCCTGATGTTCTTCGACCCGCTCATCAGTATCGTGATCGCGGGCATCATCTTCGTCGGCGGCGCCCGCATCACGAAGGAAGCGGTATACATCCTGATGGAATCGGTGCCGGACAAATTCGACCTCGACGAGATCCGCGCCGACCTGCTGGCGGTCGAAGGCATCGAAGACGTCCACGAGATGCATCTGTGGGCCATCTCGACCGACCACTACTCGCTCACGGCTCATACGTTCGTCAGCCCGGACATCCAGCCTTTCTGCATTATCCTCGCGGCGAATGAATTGCTGGAGAAAAAGTACGGCATCACCCACTCCACGATCCAGATGGAGCATGCGTCCATTCACCCGCACGGGGAGTACGGCCGCGAATTCCTCCGCCATCAGGAGGAGCAGCAACATGCGGATCCCGTCGTTACGGAGCGCTAAGCCGCGCTTCGCCCGGGCGAGGAAGGAGTCGCTTACGCCTTGATTTGGTTTGGATACGCCATTCTCAGCGCGCTCGTCTTCGGTCTGGCCGGCCTTCTCATGAAGGTCAGCCAGATGCGGGGCGGCGCGCTCTCTTCATTGATGCTGGGCTTGTACGCGGCCGGAACTTGCGGCTTTTGGGCGCAGGCGCTGCTCGCGAAAAGCTGGCAGCCGTTCGACGGTCGCGTCTGGATCGCCGGCGCCATCATCGGCCTTGGCTCGGCTTGGGGCAATCTGCTGTTCATGCGGGCGCTGGATTACGGTCCCGCAAGCCTCACTTCGCCGCTTGCGAACGGCAACATCGTCTTCGTCATGGCGATGGGCGCCATCTGGTTCGAAGAGCCGATCCACTCCGCCGCCCTCGCTGGGGCGGCCTGCCTCATCCTGGGCATCGTGCTGCTGTCCGTCCGCCCCCGCCATGGCGCGGCGCCGCAGACGATCGTCTACCGCCGCTGGTACCCGCTGGTGGTCGGGGCGATGGTGCTCTTCGTTTTTCGCAACGGGGGACTGAAGGTGACGGACTCGCTCGGCCTGGACAATACGTCGGTGCTGTGGGCCGGCTACCTGCAGTCCTGGCTTTGGTTCGCGGCCGCCGCGGGCCGTGCCAGCCGCCGGGGGTCGGCTAGAGCGGGGGCAGGCGGGCCGACGGTGGAGCATCGGGAGCCGGGAGATCGGGCTCAGCTTGCTGAACAGCCTTGGGAGCACCAAGAGCCGGGAGATCGGGCGCGGCTTGCTGCGCAGCCTTGGGAACACCGGGAGCCGGGAGATCGAGTGCGGCTTGCTGCGCGGGCGGTACATCCGCGGCAGCCGACGGCCGGCCGGTCCGCCGGCGTCATCGGGCTCGGCTGGGGGCTGGCCGCCGGGGTGTGCTCCTACGGCGGCCTGCAGCTGTACGCCCACGCGCTGTCGCTGGGACCGTCCTACCTGATCGCGCCGATCTTCGCCGCGAACAGTCTGGTCGTCGTCGTCGGCTCCCTATTGATCTACCGCGAGCAGCTCAGCGTGCCCCAGCGGTACGCCCTGTACCTAAGTCAAGAAAGTGGACACAACTTTTACGCAACCCGCTGCTGGTAA
>NZ_JAJFOW010000068.1 GCF_020731285.1 Cohnella baijiui | reverse complement strand
CGGCGAGCGCCGCGCGCGAGGAGATGTACGGCCGCGGAGGCGCGTTCGAGGGCGGCGGCCGGCAAGGCCGCGCCTCGGGCGGCGAAGGCGGTCGCGACCGGCGGCCGCATGGGAGCGGCGGTCGCGGCGGCAGCGGCGGTTATTCCAGCGGCCACGAACGCCGCTCGTCCGGCGGCCACAAGCCGCAGCACGACCAGCGGCCGCCCCGCCGGGACGGCGGAGAGCGCGCTCAAGTGCACGGCGCGCACGCAGGCGGATCTGGCGGCGCCGGCGGACCTGGCGGCCCCGAAGGATCTCGCGGCGGCGGCAAGTGGCCGGGCAAGAACCGGCGGCGCGGCCACCACGGCAGCAAGCCGAACCGGCCGCGCCCCGAGGGCGGACCGCAGCGCCCCGAAGGCGGGCAGCCGCGATCGGACAAAGGACAGACGACGGGCGGCGATCGGCCCTGAGGCCAAGCGGCCGGCGGGGCAGGTCGCGGCGCGCTATGTCGACATAGGCAAGGCAAAAGAGGCTGCAGGCCGGGTCGAGGGACCCAGCGCCGCAGCCTCTTTGTCATGCATGCTGCTATAAAGAAATGGGAGTCGCGTTATTTGTGCCGCTTGGGCGTCAGCTCGTCCGAATTGGTGCCGATGAACGCCTCGCGGACGCGATTCCAGAACGGGAACGATCGGTAGCGGGCGAAGTGGACCTTGTCGTCGGCGACCGTGCAGACGATGGATCGAACGCCCTGCAGCTGCATCGTCAAATGATCGATCCAGACGGAGAGCGGCTCGTCCGGCTCCGGCACGATGTCGCAGTGGTGATGCTTGGGCAGGAGGACGGACGATCCGAGCGTCCGGTAGACGCGATTGTTGATCGAAGCGATCTCGGCGATTTGGAGCGCTTCGAGAGACGGATGGACGATCGCTCCCCCGATGCTCTTGTTGTAGCCGGTGCTGCCCGAAGGCGTCGAAACGACGATGCCGTCGCCGCGAAACATTTCGAACGGTTCGTCGTTGATATTCAGTTGAGCGACGAGCGTGCCTTCCATGCTCTTGAGCGTAAACTCGTTCAACGCGAGGAACGACCGCGTCTCGTCGTCGGTGACGATCTGAATGCGAAGCAGCGGGTAGCTGGCTTTGATGGGTTCGGTGGTGGCCATCAGATCGACAAGCTGCGCCAGCTCCTTTTTCTTCCAGTCCGCGTAGAAGCCGAGATGCCCGGTGTGGACCCCGACGAACGCGACGTCCTGCACGCGGTCGATGAACCGGTGAAACGCTTGAAGCAACGTGCCGTCGCCGCCGATCGAGACGACGATGTCCGGGCTGGCGGGGTCTTCCCGCAGTCCCTTGTACTGCGCCAGCGCGTGGAACTGCTCGGCCAACTCGCGGGACAGGGAGTCTCCCCGGTCGAGCAAGGCATACTTCAATGGAATTGCTCCTTCCGTAACGGAACCGTGTTTGATTACGATGATAAACAATAACGGCCCCGAACACAATCCTGGGAGGCGTCAGAGCGATCCGCGAAAAAGCAGCGGCCAGAGCAGGTATACGAGCAAAAAGGCGATGACCGCGTGCAGGGCGCGGGCGCGGACGAACGGGCCGTACCGCCAGGACGTACGGCTCATGAGGCCCGCCACCTGGGCATGCACGGACAGTCCCGCCCAGGATAGGACGAAGGCGGCGGCCGCTACACGGTCGATGAGCGGCGGCAGGACGGCCCCCGCCGCGCCGTTCGCCGCCCCGCGAGCGCCCAGCGTCACCTCGAAGGTGCCCTGAACGAAGGCGCCGGAGAGGCTTCCGGATAAGCCGCAAGCCTGCAGCAGCCAAGCAAAGCCTTCCCGCAGCGCGACGAGCAGTCCGCTGTGCAGGAGGAGCTGCAGCGCCGCCGAGAAGAAAACGACGAGTCCGCCGACGACGATCATGAGCGCGACCGAGGATTGGATCGCCTGCTGCAGCATGACGCCGAACGGGCGTCCATCCGTGAGCCGGGCGCGGTGCATGGCGGCCAACGCCGCCTTCATACGGCCCGCGGGGCCGTAGCGCACCTTCCGCGGGGGCCGCGCGCCGCCCTCCGCCGCCCCGCGTTTGCGGCCTCCGCGCATCAAGAGGCCGATCAGCATCGCGCCGCCATAGTGAGCGGCGGCGAGCACCGGCACGATGTCCATCCGACCGAAGAAACCGATGCTCACCGCGCCGATCAGGAAGATCGGATCGGAGGACGTCGTCATCGCGACGAGGCGCTCGCCCTCCTCCCGGTCGAGCAGCCGCTGTTCCATGAGCCGGGAAGTCAGCTTGGCTCCGACCGGGTACCCCGAGGCGAAGCCCATCGCCACGACGAAGCCGCCGACGCCGGGCACACGGAACAGCGGCCGCATGAGCGGGTCCAGCAGCGTCCCCGCCAGGTGGACGATCCCGAAGCCGAGCAGTACCTCGGACAGGACGAAAAACGGGAAGAGCGCGGGGAAGAGCACCTCCCACCAGACGGAGAGCCCCTGCAGCGATGCCTCGAGCGCGACGCCGGGCATCGCCAGCGCCAGCCCTCCGATCAAAAGCGCACCCGATCCCGCCCCGAGCAGAGCGAGCTGACGCAGCCGCCGAAGGGGGCTCCTCGTCCCCGGGATCGTACGGACCGACATATGACCATCCTCCTATTCCCTACCGTCCCATTCCGGCCTCTTGTCCACTATATGAGCCGAGCCTGATTTTCTTGCTCCGCATTCACGCAGCCTGCCTTCAAAAAAATTGTAATCGCTTTCAAAAAAGTAATGCCGTTGAAACATTGCTGTGATACAATAGAACTACCGGAAGTTGAAATTCGAGACTGGGGTGATGAGCATGGCTGGTATCGTCGCAGGACTCCTCATGTGCGCTTTCGTCTATGTCATTCGCGAGTCCTTGGTCGTTCCCGAAGAAGAGCTCTAGGACAAGCCGTTTGACCCATCCACACTTTCCGAATCGCCCATCCGATGGGCGATTTTTGCTGTTTGTTGGGCTTGAAGTCGCAAGGTTGTGCTATAATGAAGGCGGATCAAGGAAAATAGTCCCGACGGACGTCCCGGAAATCCGCAGAGGGAGATCATACGCATGAACTACAGTACCCTTTACGAAGCGATCGGAGGCGCGCCCGTCGTGCGCGAGATCGTAGAACGATTCTACCCGAAGGTGCAAGCCGACCCGCTAATCGGACCGCTGTTCCCGGCGGACATCGATCCGGTGAAGGACAAGCAGTATTTGTTTTTGACGCAATTTTTCGGAGGACCTTCGCTCTATTCCGACGCGTACGGTCACCCCATGATGCGGGGACGGCATCTGCCTTTCCCGATTACGAGGGAGCGGGCGGAGGCTTGGCTCGGCTGCATGCGCCGCGCGCTTAGCGAGACCTCGTTGTCCGAAGAGCTGCAGGCCGTCGTCCTGGAACGGTTGTCCGGTCCGGCGCATCATTTCGTCAACACCGAAGACTAATCGAGAGCCGCGCCCGCGAGCGGCCGGCCGTTGGAGGTCATCGCTTTGGAGCCGCTGTATCAATCGAAAGTCGTGTGCGCCTGCTGCGAGCAAAGCTATCATACTTCCCGCGTCAGACCGAGCCTGAAGCGGGCGATCCGGTCCGATTCGGACTTTTGCTCGTATTACAAAAGCGTGAACCCGGATTTTTACGTCGTGCGCGTCTGCCCGTCCTGCGGCTTCGCCTCGACGGAAAGCTTTGCCGAACGCCTGACTGACAAGCAGAAGGAGGATTATTACGAACGGATCGGAAAAGTATGGAAGCCTCGCAGCTACGGGGGAGAGCGGACGCAAGACGAGGCGATGGCCTGCTACAAGCTCGCCCTGCTGACGGCCCAGACGGTCGGGGAAAAGGACCGCGTCGTCGCCGGGCTGCTGCATCATATCGCCTGGTTGTACCGGTACGAGGACAACAAGGAGCTGGAGCTGCGCTTTCTTGGCTTCGCTCTCGACGCCTACATACGCGTGTATCAGACCGAGCGGGACATGCTGAACAATGCCCGCCTGTTGTACCTGATCGGGGAGCTGAATCGCAGGGTCGGACATTATCATGAGGCGGTACGCTGGTTTTCGCGGGTCATTCATGATAAAAATATAGTAGATGCTTCCATGATCCGGTCTGCCCGAGAGCAGTGGCAAGCGCTGCGGGAAGAGATGAGCGGCAACGGACTCGAGCTGCCCGAGGAAATGCGGCAAAACGGGGCCTAACTGCCGTCAGTCGGGACGCAGCGCGCGGTCCGCGAGCAGGTAGTCGTCGTCCGCGTCCACGAGCTGCAATCTGGTTCTGCAGCAGGGGAAGACGATGAGCCGCTTCATCAAGCCGCCCCGCAGATCGCGGACTTCCGCCGGCTTCAGCGGCAGACGGACGTGAGCCTCCCCGCAGAAGGGACAGGCCGAAGCATACACTTCGTTCATTTGGATGTCGTAGGGCAGACTGTTGCGAAACGGGATCAAAGCCCATGCACCTCCATTCGCCGAACTCATCTTACGATACAATAGTTGCGCCGCGGGCGCAACGCCGCGCGGAACCATCGGTACGAATGGAGAACGGGCGCACGAAAGGATGAGGATTGCATAATGAGTCAAGGGTATTCGCAAGTTTGGGACTTGGATACGTTTTTTGCCGGCGGCTCCGCATCGCCGGCTTTTGCGTCTTTCGTCGAGGAGACGGAATCGCTCGTCGGCGATCTGCTCGCCTCGCTGAAGGCGCTTGGCGACGAAGCGCCCGGCGAAGGGGCGCTGAACAGCTGGACCGATCAGCTGCAGGACGCGCTCTCGCGGCTGGTGGAGGGGAACTCCTTCGTCGGCTGCCTCGGCGCGCAAAAGATGGACGACCGCGCCGCGGTCGCCCTGACGGAGCGGATGCAGACGTTGTCGGCCCGCTACCGTCAAGCGCTCGATCTGTTTGACGCTGCCATCGCGCGTCTGAATGAAGACGCATGGTCCGCTTGGACGTCGAAGCCCGCGATCGCGCCGATTGCCTTCGTCCTGGAGGAACGCCGCCAGACCGTGAAGGAGAAGCTGCCGCCTGCCCTCGAAGCGCTCGCCGGTGATCTTGCCGTCGACGGCTATCACGGGTGGGGTGAGCACTACCAGACGATCGTCGGCCGCATCGCGATCCCGTGGGACGAAGAGGGCAGTTCGCAGACGCTGTCCGCCGGTCAGGCGTTTAACAAGCTCGAGCACCCCGTTCAGGCGGTGCGCGACGCCATGGCGGCCAAGTGGGAGTCTGCATGGACCGAGCAGGCCGATCTGGCAGCGGATACGCTGAACCGACTCGGCGGCTTCCGCCTGAAGCTGTACGGGGCCCGCGGCTGGAACGACGTGCTGAAGGAGCCGCTGCAAATCAACCGGATGACCCGCGATACGCTGGATGCGATGTGGGGAGCCGTTGCGGAAAGCATCGAGCCGTTGAAGCGTTATCTGAGCCTGAAGGCCAAGCTGCTGGGCAAGGAAGCCCCGGCATGGCACGACGTAGATGCGCCGGTCGGCGCACAGGGCAAGACGATTCCGTTCGACGAGGCGGCGGCGTTGATCACCGAGGCGTTCGAGCAGTTCTCGCCGGCGATGGCGGCATTGGCGGGACGCGCGTTCGAGGGTCGTTGGATCGAAGCCGAAGATCGCGCCGGCAAGCGCCCCGGCGGATTTTGCACGAGCTTTCCGCGCAGCCATCAGACGCGCATCTTCATGACCTATTCGGGCACCCCGGGCAACGTTTCGACGCTCGCCCACGAGCTGGGCCATGCCTATCACGACGCGCTCGTGACCGATTTGCCAATGTTCGGACAGGAGTACGCGATGAACGTGGCGGAGACCGCTTCGACGTTCGCCGAGGCGCTCGTCAGCGACGCGCTGCTCGCCCGCGCCGACAGCGACGAAGTGCGGCTCGCGCTCCTCGACGAGCGACTGCAAAGGGCGGTCGCCTTCTTCTTGAACATCCGCGCCCGGTTCCTGTTCGAGACGCGCTTCTACGACGCCCGCAAATCCGGCATGGTGGACGCGGCGCAGCTGAGCGAGCTGATGCTCGATGCACAGCGGGAAGCATACGGCGGCGCGCTGTCGACCTGGCACCCGCATTTCTGGGCGTCCAAGCTTCACTTCTACATCACCGACGTACCGTTTTATAATTTCCCGTATACGTTCGGCTATCTGTTCAGCACCGGACTTGTTTCCGTTGCCGAAGCCGAAGGCAAAGGCTTCGCCGCCAAGTACGACAGCCTGCTGCGCGATACCGGGCTGATGACCGTCGAGGAGCTGGGGTCCCGCCATCTCGGCATCGCGCTCGACAAGCCGGACTTCTGGCGCGCCGCCGTCGCCCGCGCGACGGCGGACGTCGAGGCGTTCGCCGCCCTCGTCCGCTAAAATCGGCGGCACATGCCGTCGCATGCCCATTCACAGCCGTCCCATCCGGAATTCCGGAGAGACGGCTGTTTGGTTTCGCTTACAAATTTAGACAAAGATATTGAAAGATTCTAATAATTCTCATATAATGAGTCTGAAGTCATAAGAGGGAATACCTAGAAAAATGGACTTTTATATCTAAAGGAGGAGAATGGTGTCGATGGAGATGGATGTGCCGTTGGCCAGACAAGTCGATCTGGCGATGCAGCAGATGGAGGAAGAGTTGAAGGGCCTGTCCGCTGGCACCATCGTACTGCAGGTACGCAACGACACGATCGGCAAGTTCGGCATCCGCCATCTGCCGGTTGATATCGCCGAGAAGAAAGCCACGGCCGACAGCGCCGGCGGCGGTCTGACGGCCGACCAGGTCAAGACGCTGCGCCAAATGGCGGTTGACGCGATGGCGCGCAAGCGAAGCTGGACGCACGGAGAAATTACATACGATTTTGTGCTCCGTCAGGGCAAGCTGTACCTCAGCGTCACCTTTGAATCGAATTACAACATGGCCAACGTCCTGTTTCGGCTGAACGCTAAACGGCGGGATCGGCGCGACATATCGAACGAATAGCGCCGCCAGCGCGCGGGAAAAGGGCTGTCCTGCCGGCAGATCGTCTGCCGGGGGACAGCCCTTGTCGTTTCGCTCGGGGCCGGGAGAGGCGTTGCCCTCCCGGTGTCGCAGCCGCTTATTCCCGCGTTGCGGGAAATTAGCGCGCTTGACCGGCGAGTTGTTGCTCGGCGATTTGGACCAGATGACGGGTGATATTGCCCCCGATCGTACCGGCTTCGCGGGTCAACAAATGGCCATGATATCCGTCTTGCGAGAACTGGATGCCCAGTTGCTGAGCCACTTCGTATTTCAGTTGGTCCAGCGCTTGGTTTGCTTGCGGCACAAGCAATTGGTTGCTGCCGCTGTTGTTGGATGCTGCCATTGAAACTCACCTCCTTTGAAGATTAGTATGGACGGGAAAGCCATCGCTATGCATTCGCGGAAACCGATCCAGGTGGGAATATATGGGCTCCGCTGCGACCAAAGCGTCAGAGCCATCCGCTCTTTTCGATCGCGATCGAGCCCGCCAGCACTAATACCGCCAGCAAAGCCGCGAATTTCCAGACGAAGCTGCGGCGGAACGTCGACAGCATCATGAGCGTCGTCTTCAGATCGAGCATCGGACCGAAGACAAGAAAAGCGAGCAGCGCGCCGGGATGGAAAATCGAGCCGAGCGAAGCGGCGATGAACGCGTCCGAGGTGGAGCAAAGCGAGAGGAAGTAGGCAAAGCCCATTAGGAACACGTGGGACCAAACATTGTGACCGGCTGCCGCCGTCAGCGTCTCGGGCCGAAGGATGGACTGGATGGCGCCGGTCAGCGCGGCCCCGAGCAGCAGGTATTTGCCCATATCCTGCATGTCCTCGGCGGTGTGCGAGAAGATGGCGGCCAAGCGTCCTTTTAGCCCGCGTCCGTGACCGTGGCTATGGGCATGATCGTGATTGTGATGGTCATGATGATGATGATGGCCGTGGTCATGATGATGGTGGGGGCGGCCGTGGTCATGATGCCCGTGATCGAGATGGCCATGTGTCTCGCCATCCGGTTCCCGAAGGGGGCTTCGCCGGAGAAACAAGGCGAGAACAAGGCCGGCCGCCAGCGCAACGGCGAGCGCCAGCAGCATCCGCGCGTAGGCGATGCCGGGATTCGCGCGGAAAGCGACAAGCGTCGAGCCGAAGACGATCGGGTTGACGATCGGTCCGGCGACGATATAGGCCAGTCCGATATAAGCGGGCAGGCCTTTGCGGATGAGCCGCCGAGCCACGGGAATCATCCCGCATTCGCAAAGCGGCAGCGCAAGCCCCAACAAGCTGCCGAACAAGACGCCGCCCAGGCGGTTTTTGGGAGCGAGCATCTGCACGTAGCGGTCCGATACGAACGTTTCGAGCAGCGCCGATACGAATGCGCCGAGCAGCAAAAACGGGAGCGCGTCGAACACGATCTCGAAGAACACCGCGACGAACGACAGCGGCCAATCGGCATTGAGCTTCCACATCATGAACAAGCATCCGGCGCCGGCGGCTCCGGTGGAAATGCGCATCCAAGCAACGGGCATGGGGTCATTCACGTCCTTCCGGGAGATCTGTTACCAGCGTATGCTTGACCCGGGGGCGGACAGAACGTCCCGCCCGTTCTCCGTACCCGTATCGGAAACGCGGCCGCCACAGTCCGGTTGACATCCCCTCTTCGTGGAGTATAATGGGGACATATCGAACGAGGCGATGAAGAGAACGAGTACGCTCGGCAGGGAGCTGTCAGAGAGCCGGTGGACGCTGCGAACCGGCGCTTCTCCGTAGCGGAATGGATCTCGGAGCCGAGCGCGCAACGAAGCGGACTTGCGTCCGTTCTCCCATGCAATCCGGACGTTCCCCGTTATCGGAACGACAAGGCTTTCGGACCGTTCAGGCGCTTTTTCGGCGGCGGTTCCAGAGCGAATTAGGGTGGCACCACGACCTCTTCGTCCCTTGCGGCGAAGAGGTCTTTTTTGCGTCATTCAGAATGGTTAGCCCTATCCATTTCTGTATGATCTCCGATACAAACGTGCCGCCATCTTCCTTGAAGACGGCGGAGCCGGTTTTACTTGGTTTGCAGAAAGTCCGAGCCTCACAATCCGTCCCACAACCCGACAATCGGAGGTCCTATTGATGAACACAACCCGTAAACGCGTGCTCTCCGGCATTCAACCGAGCGGCAAGCTGACGCTCGGCAACTACATTGGAGCAATGAAAAACTACGTCGCCCTCCAGGACGAAGCGGAATGCTTCTACATGATCGTCGATCTGCACGCGATCACCGTCGCCCAGGAGCCGGCGGCGCTTCGCGAGCAGACCGAAGCGGTCGCCGCCCTGTTCGTCGCTGCCGGCGTCGATCCGAAGAAGGCGGCCGTCTTCGTACAGTCGCATGTCCCCGCCCACGCCGAGCTCGGCTGGATGATGACGACGCTCTCCTACATGGGCGAGCTGGAGCGGATGACGCAGTTCAAGGACAAGTCCGAAGGCAAGGACGCCGTCGGCGCGGGCCTGTTCGTGTACCCGTCGCTGATGGCAGCCGACATCCTGCTGTACAATGCGGATCTCGTACCCGTCGGAGACGACCAGAAACAGCATCTCGAGCTGACGCGCGATTTGGCCGGCCGCTTCAACCATCGGTTCGGCGAGACGCTGGTCGTGCCCGAGCCGTTCATTCCGAAGGTCGGGGCCCGGATCATGTCGCTCGACGACGCCTCCAAAAAGATGAGCAAAAGCAATCCGAACGCGGGCAGCTACATCGCGCTGTTGGACACGCCCGACGAAATCCGCAAAAAAATTTCCCGGGCCAAGACGGACCTGGGCCGGGAAATCGTATTCGATCCGAAGGAAAAACCGGAAATCAGCAATTTGATGAGCATCTACGCCAATTGTTCGGGCGAGTCCATCGCCGACGTTCAGGCCCGTTACGAAGGCCAAGGCTACGGCGCGTTTAAGAAGGACCTTGCGGAACGGGTCGTCGAAGTCCTCGAGCCGCTGCAGCGCAAATATACGGACATTCGCGCGTCCGGCGCGATCCACGACATTTTGCGCGATGGCGCCGAACGGGCGAACGAGGTGGCGGAGCGGACGCTTCGCAAAGCGAAGGAAGCGATGGGCTTCCTGCTGCCGCGCCGCTAACAGGAGCAAGGGGATCGCCGCCGGCGATCCCCTTTTTCCATATAGTCGGAAGCTTCAGCTCCCCGACCGCGCCATTCGCGCCTTCAGGGAGAAGCCGAAGCCGATGAAGACGAGCGCGACGAGGCCGAAGCCGGCAGCAAGCCAGCCATTGTAGTCGATGGAGATCGCGCATGCAAGCAGGAGCAGCATCGAGACGACGGCGAACAGCAGTCCCAGAGGTTTGTTCAAATTCGTTCTCTCCTTTAAGCATATTTTCTTTCGCCCATAGCATACTAACAACGCAAGCTTGCAAAACCAAAAAATCAAGCAGGGCGAAAGGAGCAATTAAGCATGGCTAGCAACAACCAACTCGTAGTACCGCAAGCAAGAGCTGCACTGCAAAGCATGAAGACGGAAGCCGCTCAATCCCTGGGCGTGCAAATCCCGGCTGACGGCTACTACGGCAACGTAACTTCCCGCGATGCTGGCTCCCTTGGCGGTTACATCACCAAGAAGCTGGTCCAAATGGCAGAGCAACAAATTTCCGGTGGCAGCCGCTAACCTAAACGGTTACGCGCACCGAAAGCCCGAGGGCAGCCTCGGGCTTTTACTATTGTGCGCCTAAAAAGCCGTTCCCGTCAAGGGAACGGCCGGCGCGGCAAAGCCTCAGTACGTGTTCATCCGCAGCCGCTTTTCGAGCCGCTCGTCGCTCAGCCAGCCTACATAAGATTGAAGCGTTTTGTAGTTCGTATCCATCATGACGACGGCGACGAACGGATACTGACGGCGGTGGCGGTAGCGGATGTCGATCCAGCGCACCTCGTAGCCCCAAGGCTGCGCCTTGACGTGGCCGCAGGGAAAAGGCGTGACGTTCAGAAATGCCTGGACGTCCTTGTTGTTTTTCGAGGCGTCGATCGCCGGATGCTGATCGCAGGAGGTGACGTCGATCCAGCGGAGCTTGCCGTTGTCCCACTCGCCGATGCCGAACTGGCAGTCGGTCGATTCGCGCACCACCTTCCACCGGTGGAGCGACAGCGTCGGCAGCAGCGTATATTTGTCTCCGGGCCGGCGAGACTCGTCCGCCCAGGGGAGCTTCTTGGACAAATTCCGGTGCACGAACGTTCGCCATACGTAGTAAACGGCAAGCAGCGCGTACAGCACGGGGAAGACGACTCTGGGCTCGGCCCACCCGGTAATCCAGACGAGAATGGCGGCCACGTGCGCTCCGAAGATGATCGGATCGAAAATGTGGATGATGTTCCAGGCGATCCAGCGGCTGGTGACGGGCCGGTAGGCTTGCGTGCCGTAAGAGTTGAACAGATCGGTGAGCACGTGCACGACGACGGCGACGAACACCCATAAGCCGATATGCCACCAGGGAACCGTCCGGAAGATCAGCGACAGAACCAGGGTGATCAGCGCGGTCCAGCCGAGGACTGCCGGAAAAGAATGGGACAAGCCGCGGTGATTTTTGATATAATCGGCATTGCTCTTGAATCGAAGCAGTCCGTCGAGATCGGGCGCTTGCGAGCCGACGATCGTGCCAATGAGCGCGGCGACCGGACCGTAGGCATGGGACGCGATGACCGGGTCCGCCAGCGCCAACCCGCCCAAGCCGAGCCCGAAGACGAGGTGCGTACCTGAATCCATGCGAACTTCCCCTTTCATCTGTAAATGCGCAGTGCATCGGGTACAGTATGGGCAGGGGAAGCTTGAAATATGAAGGGAGACGGAAGACGTTGATCTTGTTCTGCGAATATGTCGTGCCGGATTCGGAACGCGAGGCGTACCTCCGCTGGGTCGCGGAGAACCCGGACCGGTGGGAAGGAGCGGAGCTTGCCGAAAACGTAGGCCAGCCCGGCGTGTTCGTCGAGCTTCGGCATCCGGCGGACGAAGCCGAGGCGCGACGCATCGAAAAAGAACGCCGCGAAGGGCGTTCCGGATGGGGAGAGATGGAGCGCTGGGTGAAGGGAGGGGCGCAGGGGCTGCGCATCTGGACGTTCCGCCCGGTATCCCTTCACCCGGCGAACGATTAGCGGAACCGGAGAGCCGGATTCGTGCCCGAGCCGAACGGAAGATTGTAGTTGATCGGCTCGTCGAAGGTAATGTAGTCGAGGTTCAGCGTAAGCAGCAGGTAGCGTCTGCCCGTCGTCGGATCGCTGATGATGATGTGGTCGCGGCCGGCCGCTTCGAGAACACCCTTGAAAATTTTCGCGTTCCACTCGCTGTTGTTTTCGTACGTCATGTAGATCGTCGCTACTTTGCCGAGGTTCATCCGCAGGATGTTTTCTACATAGGACTCTTCCCGAGGGACGACCGGAACGAACGTCGCGCCCGTATTGCTGATCGGCACGCCACTCGGCACCGGGGGCGGCGCCATGGAGCCGCCGGTGTTCGGGATGATGACGGTGCCTTGGCCGGGGGCGGCCGGCGTCGTCTGGAACGGAATCATGCTGCTCGCCGGCAAGGTGGTCGGCATCGGGGCGTTGGCCGGCCAATTCACGGGCTGTTGTTTGTACATCGTTACTCCTCCTTCGGTTGGGCGTTTCGCCTAAAACTGATACACGCGGGGACAGTCCTGCTGGGTCGGCACGAAAAAGCAGTGCGCCTTGAAGCGGCCGGAGTTCGCTTGGTCCCACCAGGTCGCGGGGCAGTCGCCCGTGGGGCGGTAGAACCATAGCGCGTTGGTGGCGGGCCACGTCCGCTCGCCGTTGATCACCCGGCGGGCCAGCGCGATCTCCGATTCGCGCGCCCTTTGATAGAAGTACGGCTTCTGTATCGATTCATAGCCGCCGGGAGACTGATATACCATGTCGTCCATCGAGCGGATATTTTTAAAATCGAGACAGTTGGACAAAATCCGGTTGACGCCTACGTTGCCGACCATCAGCATGCCCTGAGCGCCTTCGCCTTCCGCTTCGGCGCGAAGCAGGCGGGCGAGCAGCCTGACGTCTGAGCTGTTCGTTTTGATTACGGCCATGGCGGACAGCCTTCCTTCCCGTCGGTTCGTGGATCCCACGCCGATCAGCCCGGACGTTCGGCGCCCGTGCTGGGCGTTTGTCGCAATACAGTGTATTGCCCGCGCCCGGATTGTGTGACTGCAGAAGCGCCGTTCTCGTCGGTTAACGTATTGTTCACAGGACGGTGGCGATTTGATGAACACCCCCGGGCGAACATTGTCAAGCTCTGAAGGTTTAGGGTATCATTTAGACCAGACCCATATCAGACAATCGATTCAGCCGGCAACGGCTTTTTAGGTTTGAAGGAGGATCACCGTGTTTAAAGATCTTGTGGCCTTGACGAAGCCGCGCATCATTCGCCTGAACCTTATCGCGGCTTTCGGCGGGTTCTGGGTCGCTTCCCATTGGCATATCGACTGGTGGCTCCTGGCGTGGATGCTCCTCGGAACGACGCTCACGATGGCGGCCGCCTGCGTGTTCAACAATTATTGGGACCGCGATTTCGACACCAAGATGGCGCGCACCCAAGACCGCGCCCTGCCGCAAGGCCGGCTCAAGCCCTCTTTCGTGCTCGGTTATTCGATCGTACTCGGCGTTTTGGGGCTGGGCATCCTGTACGTGCTGGTCAATCCGCTCAGTTTTTGGCTCGGATTGCTCGGCATGTTCGTCTACGGCGTCGTCTATACGATCTGGCTGAAGCGCAGCTCCACCTGGAGTACGTCGGTCGGCGGCATCTCCGGCGCGATGCCTCCCGTTATCGGCTACTGCGCGGTGACGAACGAAGTCGACGCGGGTGCCTGGATTTTGTTCGCGCTCCTGTTCCTGTGGCAGCCGCCGCACTTCTGGTCGCTGACGATCCGCCGGGTCGAGGAATACCGCGCCGCGGGATTCCCCGTACTGCCGGTCGTGAAGGGCATCCTGCGCACGAAATGGCAAATGATTCCTTATATCGCGCTGCTGCTCGTCGCTTCCATTCTGCTGTATACGTACGATTACGTGGGCATTTTTTACCTCGTTCTGTCGGTCGTCATCGTGGGCGCTTGGCTCTTGCACGCCATCTCCGGCCTGCGCGCCAAAGATACCGACAAGTGGGCGAAGATGGACTTCCTGTTCTCCGTCAACTACTTGATGGTAATGTTCCTCGTGATGATCCTCGATACGAACGGAGTGTAATGAACGATGGACCAAGACAATCAGACAACGACGCCTTCGCCGGAAACGGCCGCTGCACCGGCGGCGAAGCCTTTCGCGCGGAGGTACGGATTTCCGATCGCGGTGCTCCTCCTTTGCCTAGCGCTTGGGGGCTACCTGCTCTGGAGCCAGAATTCCGGCAGCAAGCTGCCGGATCTCGGCGCGGCGCCGGACTTTACGTACCAGGATATCGACGGCAACTCCCTCCAAATGAGCACGCTGAACGGCAAAGTCCGCCTGGTCTATTTCTTCTATACGAATTGTCCGGACGTCTGCCCGCCGACGACGTTTATGCTGTCGCAGGTGCAGGAGAAGCTGAAAGCGGATAGTCAATTCGGCAGCGACGTCGACATCGTGTCCGTCACGATCGACCCGGAACGCGATACGCCGGAGGTGCTCCGCAAGTTCGGCGACAAGTTCAACGCGGACTACAACGGATGGAAGTTCCTGCGCGGCGACGAGGCCGAGACGGCCGACCTCGCCAAGAAATACGGACTGCTGGCGGTCAAGGGGGATGACGGGTTCTTTTCCCACGCGAACCTGATCGTCCTCGTCGACAAGAAGGGGCGCATGCGCCAGCAGATCATCCCCGAGTCGTCCGGCATTCCGGAGACGGCGAATGCCGACGACGTATACGCCGCGGTCAAGAGTCTGCTCTGACCGAACGGACGGCATGCAACATCCCCGCAAGGCCTCGGCCTCGCGGGGATGTTTTTTTTGTTGCGGCGGCGCTCGCTCGGGACTTGGCGCAAGATCGGGGCGGCCGGCGATTGCGGGCGAGAGGGGAGCGGGGGCTGAGCGTGGAGCAGATGGAATAGGTGAAAGAGGGAGTCCTGGACTCCTACTTGGGCGTGAAGCGGGTGGTTTGGGCTGGAGGAGGAGGTAGTTCTGAACACTTGCATGTGCGCGCGAAGTTGGCGAATTCGGCGAAAGAGGGAGTCGTGGACTCCTTCATGGGCGTGAAGCAGGCGGATTCAGGGGCAGTGGCCAATGTGCGTATGCAGACTACGCACATTCCACGAAAAGGCCGGCCCAGCTTCAATGTGCGTATGCAGACTACGCACATTCCACGAAAAGGCCGGCCGAGCGCCAAT
>NZ_JAJFOW010000067.1 GCF_020731285.1 Cohnella baijiui | reverse complement strand
CTGGCCGCCACCGGCGCGGTCGGCCCGCGCGAGTGGCGGGCGCTGCCGGGCGTCGCCGGCTCGCGCCTCGAGCGCTGGCTGGCCCGCCTGCATCCGGGAGAGCGGCGGCTGCGCCGTACCGCGCCCGGCTCCGATTCCCGCTAAGAAGCGCATCCCCGATGCGAAGATTACATAAACGCCTTTACGAAAGGATGATCTGGCATGCCCCCCTCCCTCACGGTCGTCGGACTCGGCTCCGGCGGAGAAGACCAATTGACGCTCGGCATTCTGAAGACGCTGGAGGCCGCCCGGCTGCGCTATGCGCGCACGGAGGACCACCCGGCGATCCGGGACCTTCGGGCCCGCGGCATCGCATTCGAGCCGTTCGACGCGCTCTACGAACGGCATGACGCGTTCGAGCAAGTGTACGAAGACATCGCGGACACGCTGCTGCGTACTGCAGCGGAGCACCCGGACGAGCCTGTCGTTTACGCCGTCCCCGGCCATCCGATGGTCGCCGAGCGCGCCGTCCAGCTGCTGCGCAGCCGCGCGCCCGGAGCGGGCGTTTCCTTGCAAATTATGGGCGGCGAAAGCTTTCTCGACCAGGCGTTCGTCCGCCTCGGCTTCGATCCGATCGAGGGCTTTCAGCTGCTCGACGCATCCGAGCTGAGGCGCGAGCATCTTCGCCCGAGGTTGCATACGGTCATCGGACAAGTGTATGATGCCTACACGGCCTCCGATGCCAAGCTGACGCTCATGGCCGTCTATCCGGACGACCACGAGATCGTAGTCGGCCAGGCGCTCGGGGTGCCGGGGGAGGAGCGGATCCTCCGCATGCCGCTGCACGAGCTGGACCGGCTGGAGGCGTACGGGAACCTTACGCTCGTCTACGTGCCGGCGAGCGACGACGAGCGGCTCGCGCGCCGCTCGTTCGAGCGCCTCCACGAGATCGTCGCCATCCTGCGCAGTCCCGAAGGCTGCCCCTGGGATCGCGAGCAGACGCATCAGTCGATCCGGCGCAACTTTATCGAGGAGACGTACGAAGCGATCGAAGCGCTCGATCTCGACGATCCGGACGGCATGAAGGAGGAGTTCGGCGACGTTCTGCTGCAGGTGCTCTTGCACAGTCAGATGGAGGAGGAAGCGGGCGCCTTCGACGTTTTCGACGTGCTGGCCGAGCTGAACGACAAGCTGATCTTCCGCCACCCGCACGTCTTCGGCGGCGACGACGCGTCGGATGCCGAGGAAGCGCTGCGCAACTGGGAAGCGAGGAAGGCCGAGGAAAAGCGCCGCAAAGGTTTGCCCGAGCGCCAATCGGTGCTGGACGGCATCCCGAAGGATCTGCCCGCGCTGCCGCGGGCGCACAAGCTGCAGAAGAAGGCGGCCGGCGTCGGCTTCGACTGGCCGGATCTCGGCGGCGTGTTCGACAAAATCGCCGAGGAGCTCGAAGAGCTCAAGACGGCGGTCTCTAGCGAATCGGCCGAGCGCCAGCGCGACGAATTGGGAGACTTGCTGTTCGCGGTGGTGAACGCGGCCCGCTTTATCGAGGCGGATCCCGAAGAGGCGCTGGCCGGGACGAACCGCAAGTTCGCGAGCCGATTCCAGCATATCGAAGAGCGCCTACGTATAAGCGGGCGAACCTTTGACCAAACTGATTTACTAGAGATGGAAGGCTGGTGGCAAGAAGCCAAACAGCGTTCCTGATCGGTCCGAAGACCGCCAAATTCGGCACCGTTCAAGCATTTTCATGCTTTTTCGGTAAAAAAGTTTGGTCGTCATGCAGGATTTATTTAACAAAGACAGAATAGTTATCATCGTGCCCTACTCACAACCACGCTTTCTCGCGCCTAGCGCAAAGAAAAACATTAGATTTTTTATTCACGGGAGGAATATCAAACCATGAACAAGACCGATCTGATCAACAACATCGCAGAAAAAAGCGGCCTGACGAAAAAAGACGTCGAATCCGTCCTGAACGGCTTCCTGGGCGAAGTTACCGAAGCGCTCGCCAGCGGCGACAAAGTCCAACTGATCGGCTTCGGCACGTTCGAAACCCGCAGCCGTTCCGGCCGCGTTGGCCGCAACCCGCAAACGGGCAAGTCCATCACGATCGCCGCTTCCAAGGTTCCTGCCTTCAAAGCCGGCAACAAGCTGAAGGACGCCGTTAAGTAATTCATGCGTCTCGACAAGTTTTTGAAGGTGTCGCGCCTCATCAAGCGCCGCACCGTTGCGAAGGACGTGTCCGATCAAGGGCGCGTCCTTCTCAATGGTCGGGAAGCGAAGCCGAGCGCCGACATCAAAATCGGCGACGAGCTGGAAATCCAATACGGGCAGCGCATCCTGACGGTCCGCGTGGAGAGGCTGGCGGAATCGACGAAGAAGGAAGACGCGGAAGGGCTGTACACGGTCCTGAAGGAAGAAGTCCGCAAGCGTGAGGACGACGGGTTGCTATTGTGATAGGACGGGCCCTGCTTCGGCCGCAAGTTAAATTCGATATGCGATGATGACCTTCCCCGAATCCGCGGGAAGGTCTTCTTTTGGTTTGGCGGGCACGATTCGTAAGACGGACACAATTCCCGTCTTAAGGCGTCACGGGTACGCCCATCGATTTTAAATCGTCGAAGTACCACGTCTTGTAACCGTCTATCGGCCGATCTGTCGCCCCCTCAACGCCCGGTCCGTAATAGTCGGAAGTATATTGGTAATCGGCCTTGTCCTTATGCGTGCCGTAGAAGCGAATGATCATGTTCGGATACCGGCGGTCGTCCTTGTCGTAATGTTTAAAGTAGGACTCTTCGATGGCGGTCATCTGGAACTCCTGAGAAAGAATGAGCGCTTTCGTCTTCAAGAAGATTTCCTTGTCTGCCTCTCGGTCCGGCTTCCGGCTCAGATGGTAGTTAAACGCGACTTGAGTGGGTGCCATTTGGATTTTGAGATCTTTAATTTCCTTATGCTCCGAACGAACCATTTTCTTAAATTCGGTCAATTGTTGGGTTTGGACGTTCTTATGGGTCGTGCAGCCGGACAAAAGAAATAGAAGGGCCAACAACGTTGCCGCGAATATCCTCACCGGGAACCCTCCTTCAAAGTCAAAGGATAGCGCTATGGAGAAACCATAGCACTATCCTTATTTTATAGCTATTTTTATTGGAAATACATCACTCCGCTCTGGACAATTGGTATTCATAGAGCGTTGACACCACAATTTTCCTATTGGTTGCATTCCTCGGAGCGTATGCTTTGAATTTCTCATCCCAGTCCTCCGTTTAGAAAACCTTTAATGGACAGACGAACGTGTGATCGCGTAAAATAGGGTCACTTCCTGGCTATTGTCATCATGTACCAAATTGAACGAGAGGATTTGGTATGAATTGATGGAGACGACTGCGTTACATCATGGCCAGACGGACACCGGCCCGGAGGAAACGGGCTACGATTCGGCCGCCCTGCGGCGGCTGAACGAACATTATGCGGCGTTGATCGCCGACGGGACGCTCCAGGGCGCATCCTACCTGCTGGCGCGGGACGGCCGTATCTTCGCCCATTCGGCAATGGGCAAACGTTCCTACCGGGAAGACGGCCCCGACCTGCTGCCGGATACCATCCGCAAGACTTACTCCATCACGAAGATGGTGACCGCCGCCGCCATCCTGCAGCTGATCGATCGCGGCCAGATCTATCTTAACCAGCCGGTCTGCACCATCCTGCCCCCCTTCGATACACCCATGCACCGCGACATTACGATTTTCCATCTCTTGACGCACACTTCCGGCATGAGGCCGGATCCGGGCTTCCGCGAGGAGCCGCACCAACTCCCTTGGTTCGAATGGGGGATCCGCGAGCGTCGGCGGATCGACCCTGGCGCCGATTGGATCCGAATCGCCATGAGCGGGCCTCTTACCGCCGAGACGGGCAAGGAATGGCAGTACTCGACGGTCGGCTACGCCCTCTTAGGCGAGGTCGTCAGCCGCGTGTCCGGCCTGTCCTACGCGGAATATATCGAGCAGGAGATCCTGATTCCGCTCGGCATGAACCGTTCCTACCTCCTGATCCCCGAGGGAATGCGGTCCGAAGTGTGCGTCACCAGTCCGTGGGAAGAGCGGAACCTGGACAAGACCTCTTTTGAATCCGGCGAGCCGCCGACGGCCGGCAACGGCATGTACGCGAGCCTGCGGGATCTGTACCGTTTCGGCCAGATGCTGCTAAACGGAGGCGGCTTGGACGGCAAGACGATTCTTTCCCCGCGAGCAGTCGCCCTCATGACCCGCAACCACCTGTCCGGCGTCCGGATGCAGGGCTGGGGCGCGAACGAGCGGAATTTCCGCTACGGCCTCGGCGTCTCCCTGGACGATCTGGACCTATGCTCGCCGGGCACTTTCAGCCATGAAGGCTACGGCCGCAGCGGGCTGTACGTCGATCCGCAGGAGCGGCTCGTCTTTGCCTATCTGGCGCCGAGCCGCAGCGATTATTCGGAAGCCGCCGTCGTTGCGCCCAAGGCCATCGTCTGGTCGGGTATTCAATAGGGGGACCGGGACATGCCAATCGTAGAAACGCTTAACCGGTGGACGCCGCAAGAGGCCGGATTCCGCCCGGAGGCGCTGGCCGCGTTAGACGAGCATTTTCGCAAGCTGATCGCCGATCGCAGGATGCAATGCGGGTCCTACTTGCTCGCGCGGGAAGGTCGAATCTTCGCGGAGGCGGCGTTCGGGAGCCGGACGTTCCGAGCGGGATCGGCATCCGGATCGGAATCGGTAGCCGTAGCAGAATCGTCCTCGGGAACGGACTCGTCCCCGGCAGCGGACTTGGAAGCCGCCCCGCGGTCGAGATTGGGCCCAGCTTCGGAAGACGACCTGCTGCGGACCGACTCCATCCGGCGGATCGCCTCGATCACGAAGCTGTTCGTGGCCGTGGGCATCTTTCAACTGATCGAGCAGGGCAAGCTGAACTTGCGCCAACCGGTCTCGCACTGGATCGAGGAGTTCAAGCATCCGAAGTACGCGGGGATTCGCATCTGGCATCTCCTGACCCACACATCGGGCATCTGGCCGGATCCGGGCTACTATACCGAGCCGTACCCGTTCGGCTCTTGGGACGTGCGCTTCGCTTTCGAGCCCGATACGGAAGGCCCGTTCGCCGTGAAGGACGAGGAGGAGGCGCTCCGGCTACGCAAGTCCGCCTGGATCCGCGCGATGCTCTCCGGCAGCCCGGGCGGCGAGCCTGGCCGGGAGTGGCGATACTCGTCGATCGGGTACTCAGTGTTGGGCGAGATCATCAGCCGCGCCAGCGGGATGCCGTTCGAGACGTATATTCTACGGCATATCACGGAGCCGCTAGGCATGTCGCGCACATTCTTCGAGGTGCCGGAGGCGCTGCACGGAGAAGTATGCGTCACGAACGATTGGGACGAACGGCGCCTGACCGACCTGCGGGACCGCACGTTCGACCCGCCCCGGGCGGGAGGCGGGCTGCATTCGACGCTCGGGGACCTGTTCAAGTTCGGTCAGATGCTGCTGGATAACGGCGTCTACGGCGGTACGCGCATCCTCTCCCGCAAGTCCGTCGAGCGCATGACCCGGGACCATCTCGCCGGACAGGACGTGTTCGGCTTCTGTTGGGGCGGACGCGTTCCCGCGATGAAGCACGGACTGGGGCCGGGCTTGACGGGAGACGACGAGTGGTACTCGCCGGGTTCCTACGGCCACGAAGGCGCAGGCCGCAGCAAGCTGCTCATCGATCCGATCCGCCGCGCCGTCGTCGTCTACTTCGTGCCGTCGAATCTCGACTGGGTGCCGGAGTCGCTCCTGATGACGAACAACCTGATCGGAGCGGGTTGGCAATGAACCCAGCCGTCCACCTGTGGCATGCCGTACGAGCCATAGGATTCGCCACCTACAAGGAATGGGCCGCCTATCGTTCCCACATGGCGGTCTCCTTGTTGGTCGGACCGGTCTACTTTCTCGTGCAATACATGATCTGGCATGCGATCTATGAAGGCAAAGACACGATCAACGGCCTGACGTTGGCGCAGATGCTGTCCTACTTCGGCATCGCCGCCGTCGTCAATTACTTCACGTTCGACTTCGCGGACTGGAACCTGCAGATGCTGGTCCGGACCGGGAAGTTCGTCACCTTCGCGCTGCGTCCGATGCCGCACTGGCTGTTCGCGCTCGCTCAGAAGCTCGGGCATCGGTCCCTGGGCTTCGCGATCGAATGCGCGCCGGTCTTCCTCATCTTCCTGTTCGTCTTTCATATCGACCTGAAGCCCGCCGCCCCGGGGTGGGCGGCGATCTCCATCGCGCTCAGCTTCCTGATGAACTTCATGGTCAATTACTGCGTCGGACTGACCGCGTTCTGGCTGGTGCGCGCGGAGGGCGTAAGGCGGGTCTTCCTGCTCCTCAAGGACATCAGCGCGGGCTTGTTCGTGCCGTTGTCCTTTTTCCCGGGATGGGCGCAGCATGTGCTGTTCTATCTCCCGTTCCAGTTCATCACGTACGTCCCGACCCGGGTGTACGTCGGCAAGTACGAGCTCGCGGGCATGCATCTGTCCCTGCCGGGCGTCGTCGGGCTGCAAGCCGGCGCGACCGCGCTCGTAGCCGGCTTGATGCTGCTCCTGTACCGCCAAGCGTTGAGACGGTTTACGGGGGTGGGCGTATGATCGGCGTGCTCACGTGCATCGGCGTCGTGCTGCGAACGAAGCTGGCCGCGCAGATGGCTTACCGGAGCCACTTCGTGCTGAGCGTCCTGCTGCTCATCGTAGGCGATCTGCTCGTGCCGATGATCACCGTGCTGGTCTACCGGTCCGGCGCTTCGCTGCCGGGATGGACGCTGCACGAGGCGCTGCTGGTGCAGGGCATATTCGGCTTGGCGAAGGGGATCGCGTTCCCGCTCTTTTTCGGCATGGTCGGCACTACGCTCTCCCAGGTGCGGGAGGGCACCTTCGACCTGCTGCTGCTGAAGCCGCGGCCGACTCTGTTCATGACGATGTTGAGCGGCATCGACCCGGACGACTTCGGCCGCTTGGTCAGCGGGGGCGTGTTGTTCGGCTACGCGATCTCGGGCATCCGGACGCCCAGTCCGGTTCAATGGCTGCTGTTTGCGGCCTGGTTCCTCGTATCGCTGGCGGTTCTGTTCGCCTTCTCGCTGCTGCTGTCGGGCCTGCTGTTCCGCTGGGTCGGGAGCAGCCGGGTCTACGATATCTTCGACTCGGTGACGAGCTTCGGGATGTATCCCGGCACCATCTACGCCAAGTCGTTCCAGCAGCTGCTCACCTACGTCGTCCCGGTCGGCCTGATCGCGTTCGTGCCGGCTTCCTCGCTGCTCGGCCGCGCGGGCGGGGGATATGCGTGGGCTGCGGCGTCAGCGGCGTTGTTCCTGTTGGCTGGGATCTTCTATTGGCATCGGATGCTGCGCGGCTATACGAGCGCCGGAGGCTAATCCGGAGGGGGAAACGCAAGCATGATCGAAGTGAACCGTCTCACCAAGAGCTATATGACGCATGAACGCGGACATACGCTGCGCGAGATCGCGTCGAATCTGATCCGCAGGCCGGTCCGGGAGGTTCGCGCCGTAGACGGGATCTCGTTCTCCGTCGGCCGGGGAGAGATCGTCGCCTTCCTGGGCCCAAACGGCGCAGGCAAGTCGACGACGCTGAAGATGCTGACCGGCGTGCTCCACCCGACTTCAGGAGAGGCGAGCGTCATGGGCATGGTGCCCTGGAGACAGCGCAGCGCCTACGTGAAGCGCATCGGGGCCGTATTCGGGCAGAAGTCCCAGCTGCTCTGGGATATCCCGCCGATCGACGCATTTTATATGAACAAAGCTATCTACGGCGTCCCGGAGCCGGCCTACCGCCGAACGCTGGACCAACTGGTCGAGCTTCTGGACGTGGGAGATCTCATCCGCAAGCCGACCCGGCAGCTCTCGCTGGGCGAACGCATGAAATGCGAATTCATCATGGCGATGCTGCATCAGCCGGACCTCGTATTCCTGGACGAGCCGACGATCGGCCTCGACATGATCGCCAAGGAGCGTATCCGCGGCTTCATCGCCGACATGAACCGCCAGGGCGTCACCTTCATCCTGACGACGCACGACTTGGACGACGTTGAAGCGCTGGCGCGACGGGCGATCGTCATCAACCGCGGCGAGATCGTCTTCGATGACGAGCTCCATGTCCTGCGCGGCCGCTTGGGCGGCCGCAAGGCCATCCGCGTCACGACCGAGACGCGGCTGCCCGACGCGCCGCTGCCCGGCGTCGAGATCGTCCGGCGCGCGCACGCGCTGGAGGCCGACATCGAGATCGATACCGCGGTTCTCCCGCTCAAGCGGCTCATCGGCGAGCTGAACGACCGGTACGGCATCCACGATATGTCCATCGAGCCGCTGTCGATCGAGACGGTGATCAAGGAATTGTATCTCGGACCGGTCGAACGGGAATCCGCCGCATCGACTGCGAGGCGCGGAGAATGAGAGACAAGCAAGACCCTAACGAAGAGTATGCCTATAGAGAGGGAGGCTGTCCATGAACAAGTCGATCGACCCCGAAGCCTACGTCGCCGATCTGGCGTCGTTGCTGCGCGCGCATGCCAATCCTGCCGAAGCCGTCCGGATGGCGGCCTATATGAAGAACCGCTATCCCTTCTTCGGCATCAAGTCGCCCGCGCGCGAGGCGCTGACCCGGCAGTTCGCCGCCGAACGCGGCATCCCCGAAGGAGAGGCGCTGGAGCGCGTAGTCTTGGCGCTATGGGCGCAGCCGGAGCGGGAGCTGCAGAACGTCGCCATGTCCTTGCTGGAAAGACGAATCAAACGGGCGGACCGGGGACTGGCGGACCTGCTGGAACGGCTGATCGCGGACAAGTCATGGTGGGACACCGTTGACATGCTCGCGGGCAAGCTGGCGGGCACGCTGTTCGCCAAGTACCCGGATCTGATCCCGGCGTACCCCGACCGCTGGATCCTTTCCGACAACTTATGGCTACGGCGCTCCGCGCTGCTCTTCCAGCTGGCCTATCGGGAGCGGACCGACACGGATCGGTTGTTCCGCTATATCCGGCTTTGCGCGGGAGAAACGGACTTTTTCATCCGCAAGGCGATCGGCTGGGCGCTCCGGCAGTACGCCCGTACGGACGCGGATGCCGTGCGCGCGTTCGTCCGCGAGACGTCGCTGTCCCCGCTTAGCGCGAAGGAGGCGCTGAAGCACATCGGCGCCGAGTAAAGCCCCTCCTCATCCGCTTTTTTCTTCCCTGCGTCTTTTCGTTTTTTCCTCCTCGTCTCCGCCGCTCCTCCCCGTCAAGCTTGTTCTATTCCGACACCCCCTCCCATATGCTAGTCTCAAAGGAGGGACGTGCCATGGACCAAGGCAAGAGCGGCAAGCGGCAGGAAATCCGCATGCAGAACCGCAAGCTGATGGACATCACCGGGGTGAGCAACGTCGAGAGCTTCGACAACGAGGAATTTCTCCTCGATACGGAGTGCGGGTTCCTGGCGGTGCGCGGACAGAACCTTCACATGAAGAACTTGAGCCTGGAACAAGGGCTGGTGTCGATCGAGGGGTACATCAATTCCCTCGTCTATCTGGACGGCAACACCGGCGGCAAATCGAAAGGCTTGTTCGGGAAGTTGTTCAAGTGAACGCGGCAGTCCATTGGGCCACCATCGGAGCCATGGTGCTGTGCGGGCTCGGGATGGGGGTCCTCTTTGACGTCTACCGGGTCGCGAGCCGTCGCCTCCGCGTTTCCCGCTGGCTGCTGCCTGCGCTCGATCTGCTCTACTGGGTGGCCGCAACGATCGTCGTCTTCCGCGTGCTGCTCACGAGCAACTACGGCGAGGTGCGCCTGTACGTCTTCCTTGGGCTCGGCATCGGGATAACCGGCTACTTCGGCTTGTTCAGCCCGCTCGTCATCAAGCTGACATCCTGGACGATCTCCTTCCTGGGCAAACTGGCCCATTTTTTCTGGCGCGCGTTCCGCACGCTGCTGCTGAATCCCCTCCGCTGGATCGTCCGGACGCTGGCCCGCCTGCTCGACATCCTGTTCATCGTGACGGCTGCGATCCTCCTGTGGACGTTCCGGCTGCTGCTGAAGCCGCTAGCGCCGCCTGGGCGCTGGCTGTGGGCAAGGCTGCTGCCGGTCCGAAAATTCGCGAGAAGGGTCCAGGCGAAGTTTCAAGCGATCGGCAAGCGGGTAAAGGAAATCTGGGAGCTTCTCCAGAAGAAGCTCTGATTCGTCTGTTTGCGGGGAGATCGTCCCTTCGACAGGGCTCGCCCCAAACACCTAAGCCCGAAGAAGGATATGTTGCTGACCCCAATTTATGCTATAATAGTCGCGACTAAATTAGGCGGAGACTAGAACAAGAGGAGGGGAAGCAACAGCGATGGCTGCCAGCAACGCGTCCACACCTACACCGGCCTCGGTCGGCGCGAAGCGTCGTCTGAAGCTGCTGCTCTTCGTCGTCGTCTTGTTTCTGAGTTGGGCTGCCTATACCCTGATCGTGCAGCAGTACCACACGGGCGAGCGGAACAGCCAGCTGCAGGCGGCGAAGGACAAGCTCACCGAGGTTCAGCAGAAGAACGAACAGCTCCAAAAGGAGATCGAGCGGCTGAACGACGACGAGTACATCGGACAGATCGCCAGGCAGCAAGGACTGGGCTTGCCGGGCGAGAAGCCGATCCAGATGGAGAAGCCCTCTCCATAAAACCCGCGAGACCAAGCGTGGACCGGGACGACCGTCTGTTGACCTTGCTTTTCGCAATCGGTTATAATCGGCATAGCCGGACTTATCCAAAGTAAAAACGAGCTCGCTATCCTCCTTGGAGGGCGATACGTTTTTATGTAGACGATCCAGAAGAACGACACCGCTCGCCCTTCGGATCGGAATACAAAGCCGATTCACGTCTCGGCACACTTTGTTCAGGGAGGAACATCGGTTTTTATGGCCATCGAAGTGGGCTCCAAGTTGGAGGGTAAAGTAACCGGTATTACGCATTTCGGAGCTTTCGTGGATCTGTCGGGAGGCGTGACGGGTCTCGTGCACATCTCCGAGATCGCAGACAGCTATGTTAAGGACGTTCACGAGCATTTGAAGATTAACGACATGGTCACCGTCAAGGTCATCAACGTGGACAAAGACGGAAAGATCGGGCTGTCCATCCGGCAGGCGGTAGACAGACCGCCAGAGCAGCAGCAACAGCTGCCGCCACGCGGGCCACGCGGCGGAGGCGATCGCGGCGGAAGGAACTTCAGACCCGGCGGGCCTGGCCGTGCCACTTTCGAGGACAAGGTGTCTCGCTTCCTGAAAGACAGCGAAGAGCGCATTTCCAACTTGAAGAAGAGCACCGAATCCAAACGCGGCGGACGCGGCGGACGTCGTTCGTAAGCCGATCCCGCGATTATAGAAGCCTTTCCGAGCCGGACCCATGGGGTCCGGCTTATTTGTGTTTTTGGCGGCTGCCGGCCGCTCGAAACGGAAGGAGGCGCCCTCATCCCGAGGGCGCCTCCGGTCTTGCGTATGGGCGTTCACCGGATCAGGAAGCTTTCTCCGGTTCCGGGTAAGAGACGCCGTGCGTGTCTACGGTGACCTTTTTCATGGTCGGCATCTTGATGGGCTTGTCCTGCGGACCTGTCTCTACGTTGACGATCTCGTCGACGGTCTCCATGCCCGAGGTGACGACGCCGAAGGCGGCATACTGGCCGTCCAGCGTCTTGGATTGATTCACCATGATAAAAAATTGGGAGCCTGCGGTGTCATTGCTCTGCGCCGTGCGGGCCATCGAAATGACGCCGCGGGTATGCAGCAGGTCGTTCTTGAAGCCGTTGGCCGAGAACTCGCCCTTGATCGTATAGCCGGGACCTCCCATGCCGTTGCCATCCGGGTCTCCGCCCTGAATCATGAAGCCCGGGATGACGCGGTGAAAGCCGAGTCCGTCGTAAAAGCCTTTTTTGGCGAGCGAGATGAAGTTATTGACCGTATTCGGCGCGACCTGGGGATACAGCTCCAATGTGATTTTTTTGCCGCTGTCCATCTCGATCGTGACGGTCGGATTCGGACCGGCCGACGCGCTCGGCGCGGCGCCTGCCGAGGAGCCGGGAGCCGCCGGCGTATCGTTTGCATTGCGCTTCCCGCAGCCGGCCGCCAGCATGGAGACCGTCAGGATGAGCAAAATCATCGTTAAGAATCGTCGGTTGGTGTGAGTCAAGCGGTTGTGCCTCCTCTGATGTTGATGCCACCCGTATCATAGCATACAACCGTTCGCGAACAGAAGAGAGGAACCTTTCGGATCCGCGAAAAAACAGGGAGACTTATTTCGCCTTTGTGCGGCAAAGGCGTGCGAATGCCGTCTGCGGCGCGTTGGCGAATCGCCGTCGGATGACGGCGTTTTCCGTCCGGGGAGGGCGGGAGCGAGGGAGGGCGCGCGTCCCAGGAAGAGCCGCCGAGCCGTTCAGCCGCGCGGGTTTGGCGGAGATGGCCGGATTGTCGCAAAGGCGCGTCCGGATCTGTCGGAAAAAACTTTTCGTTCGCCAACGCCGTCTGACAAACTTCATAAATGGACGCTCCTATAATTAGAGGCACTCACTCTTTTGAGGAATCGAGAAACGAGGTGCATTCATTTATGGACAAGCCGTCCGTCATCCCGTTCGTACCGCGTTCCGGCCCGCACGGGCAGCAGGAGCCGGCGAGCGGGAAAAGGAGAGCAAGGCAATGGTTCACGAGGCGGCAGGCCCGCAAGGCGCGCGAGGCGCAGACGGCGCAGCCGGCCGCGGCAAAAGAAGGACGGTGGGTCCGGTGGCAGCGATCGATTCGCGAGCAGCGGTGGCTGGCAATGGTGCTGATCCTCGGCTTTTTGTTAGGCCGCGCTTCTATGTTGGAGGGAATTGCGCCATTTGCGGCGGCGTACTTCGGCGTCACGCTCTATTTGCGCAGGGAGCAGGCTTTTTGGGCGGCGCTTGCCTTGATCGGCGGGAGCTTTTGGGCGGCACATGCGGCGCCGATTGTGATCGTCGCGGAGATCGGCGTCATCTATTTGCTGTTTCGCGGCTTGGAGGCTTATGAGCGGGCGGACTTGTCCCACGCGCCGATCGTCGTCTTCGCGTCCGATCTGCTCGTTCGGTTGTTCCATACGATGATGATGGAGAAAACGGGCTGGCTGCCCTATGCGCTCACGGCGGTAGAGGCGGGGCTGTCGCTCGTGCTGACGCTGCTCTTCGTTCACGCGCTGCCGATCCTGGCCAAGCCTTCGCGGTCGGTTAGGCTGCGTCACGAGGAATGGATCGGGCTCATGATCCTGATCGCTTCGGTCATGACGGGCTTCGTCGGCTGGACCGTCTACGGCGTTGCGATGGCGGCGGTGCTGACGCGCTACGTCGTGCTGCTCTTCGCCTTGTCCGCGGGCCCTGCGCTTGGCACCTCGGCGGGCGTCGTAGCCGGCATCATCCTCAGCCTTTCCGATTTGGGCGCCGTGCCCCAGATCAGCTTGCTGGCATTCGGCGGACTCCTGGCGGGACTGCTCCGCGAAGGCGGCAAAGCGGCGGCGGTGTTCGGACTGCTGCTCGGCACGTCGGTACTGGCGCTGTACACGGGCAATACGGCGGAGACGATGGCTTCGGTCTGGGCTTCGGTAGCGGCCTCCCTGCTGCTGTTCCTCACGCCGCGGTCCTGGACGGACTCTATTGCAAAATATGTGCCGGGCACCTCGAATTATGCACAAAATCAGCAGGAGTACGCACAAAAAGTTCGGGACCTGACGGCGGCGCGCGTGGAGCGGTTCTCGGAAGTGTTCCGTCAGCTATCGAGCAGCTTCCGCCAGATGACGCAGGCCGGAGAGACGGCGCGGCAGCATCAGGACTTCAACCATTTCATCAACGCGGTCCACGAACGCAACTGCGGCACGTGCCACAAGCGTGGTCAGTGCTGGGACGGTCAATTTTTTCAAACCTACAAGCTCATGACGGACCTGATGACGTCGGTCGAGGAGCATCCGGACATGTCGGCGAACAGCGTCCCGAAGCCGTGGCACCGCCAATGCGTGAAGATCCCGCAGGTGCTCGACACGTTGAAGCGCCAGTACGAGCTGTACCGCCACGACCTTCATTGGCGGACGCAGCTGCAGGACAGCCGTCTGCTCGTCGCCGAGCAGCTGTCCGGCGTCTCGCAGGTCATGGACGATCTGGTCAAGGAAATCCGGCGCGAGGCCCAGGAGCAGAGCCACCACGAAGAGCAGATCCGCGACGCGCTCGATCGGCTGGGACTGGCCATTCAACATATCGACATTATCAGTTTGGAGGAGGGACATATCGAGATCGAAATGGTTCACGCCTTTCGGCCGGGGTTTGACGAGTGCCGCAAAATCGTCGCGCCGCTGCTCTCCGAAATTCTCGGCGAAACCGTATCGGTGCGGTACGAGCGAAGCCACGAGCAAGGGGGGCATCTGACGACGGTGACCTTCGCTTCGGCCAAGGCGTTCGAAGTCGAGACCGGCGTCGCCGGAGCGGCCAAGGACGGCGATCTGCTGTCGGGCGACAGCTTCAGCATGATCGAGCTCGGGACGGGCAAGTTCGCGGTTGCGCTGAGCGACGGCATGGGCAACGGGGCGCGTGCCCGGATGGAGAGCAGCGCGGCGCTGTCGATGCTGGAGCAATTGCTCCAGTCGGGCATCGACGAGCAGCTTGCGATCAAGTCGGTCAATTCCGTGCTGCTGCTGCGTTCGCCGGAGGAGATGTTCGCGACCGTCGATCTCGCGCTCATCGACCTCTACTCCGCCCATGCGACGCTGCTCAAGATCGGCTCGACGCCGAGCTTTATCAAGCGCGGCCGGGAAGTCATTCCGATCGCCGCGAACAACCTGCCGATCGGCATTTTGCAGGACATCGAGATCGACGTGCTGCGGGTGCAGCTGCAGCCGGGCGATACGCTCGTCATGATGACCGACGGCATCCTCGATTCGCCCGGACATGCCGTCCATGCGATGAACAAGGAGCTGTGGATGAAGCGGGTGCTCCAGGAGATCGAGAGCGACGATCCGCAGGAGCTGGCCGACAGCTTGCTCGACACGGCGCTGCGGCAATTTCCCGGCGGCGGCATCCGGGACGACATGACGGTCATCGTCACGCGCATCAGCAAGCACCAGCCCGAATGGGCGACATTCCGCTGGCCGGGCCTGTCCCGGCTCGAGCGACCGAGGACGGTGAGCTGACATGGAGAAACGGACGGAGAAGCGGACCGGCGGCATGGGACGGCGGACGGAGGTTCAGAGCGCGGCGATTTCGGGTAAAAAGGGGGAGAAGTGCATGACGACTAATAAGCTGGAGCGTGCGAACGGTACGGTGGAAGGGCAAGGGATGAACGCGGCAATGGAGGTTCGCGAGGCGGTGGCGGCGCGGCCGAAGCCCGGGCGGGGAACGGAGGGCAAGCGGCTCGTGCGGGCGGCCGAAGCGAAGCTGCTCCGCGAAGACGGCCTTGCGGAAATCCGGGGTGCCAAGCTCGCGGGCGGCAAGCGGCCGGTGGGCCGGATCGCGGTCCGCGCGACGGTCGTAGCGCCGATGGAAGCGGCTAGGTCGGACGCGCTGCCGCGGAGCATCAAGCTGCCGGGCGCGGTGCTGGCCGCTTTGCTCGGCGACCGGCTCGAAGCCGGGGAGCGCGGCTTGACCGCGCCCGCCGAGCCGGCTGCGTCCGGCGGCGCGCGCGCGGAGGCGCAGGCGCCGGAAGCCCGCCGCGTGAAGGGCTTTACGCCC
>NZ_JAJFOW010000066.1 GCF_020731285.1 Cohnella baijiui | reverse complement strand
GTTTTTGGCGTTTCAGGCAGGTTTCGCATGAATTTGTGGTATTTTTGCATCTATTACGCTCGATAGGCCATTGTGGCGCTGGATTAGTGGTACAAATGCAACTAAATCAATTTTGAGCTCCCGACGAGGCTTTTGTTGTCTGGGCAAGGTTAGTTGTAAATCTGCCTCTATTTCCGCCCGAACAACCGCGAATCGGCCCCTTTAGTTGCAAACAAACAACTAAAGGGGCCGGTTTTTTGCGAAATGACCGTTCAGTCCGTTCAGTCCCTTCCGATTTTTTGGCCGCGCCGGTAGCGCAGATGAAGCCGTAATTCGGTCGAAGCCGCCCGGTAGGCGATCGAACTCATTTTGGCCGGGCGTGGTCAGCCGTCCAAGCCGTGCGGGCGGGCCGTCCATACAATGTTCCAGCATAAGGCAGGCAGGTGCGACCGTTCGGCGACGACGGGACTGCGAGGGTCACTGCACCCGTGAGCCGGCGACCATCGTCGGGAGGGGAAGAAGGATGAACATCGTCATCATGGCCGGCGGAAAAGGATATCGCCTTTGGCCGTACAGCGCGGGAGGCAGGCCCAAACAATTTCTCGCGCTGACCGGGGAGGAGACCATGCTGCAGCTTGCGTACCGGCGTTTGGTCAGACTCCTATCGCCGGATCGGGTATATATAGCGACGGCAGCATCGTACCTTCCACTGATACGGGAGCAATTGCCCGAGCTGCCGGCCGAACGCATGATCGTTGAACCGGTACAGCGGGATACGGGGCCTTGCGTGGCGCTCTCTGCACTGCACTTTTTGCAGCGGGGGGACAACGACGTGCTCGTCACGATGCCATCGGATCAGCACATCCCCGATATGGACGCGTTGGTCGCCGCTCTGCGACAAGCGGAGCGAGTCGTGGGGAACGATCGCTCGATCGCAATGCTTGGCGCCATGCCGACGCGTCCGGAGACGAATTACGGATACATGCAGGTGGATAGGAACGGTCCGGTAGATGGAGCGTATCGAGTCGCCCGCTTCATCGAAAAGCCGGACGCGCAGCGTGCGGCGGCGCTGAGCGCGGCGCCGGACACGTACTGGAACTGCGGGATTGTCGCCTGGCGACCGTCAACCGTTGCGGCGGAGATGCAAGACCACCAGCCGGAGATGTGGAACCGGCTGGCGAGCGCGGGCTCCGATTGGGAGTCTGTCTATGCAAGCCTCCACAAGATTTCGGTCGACTACGCCATCTTGGAGAAGGCATCGCGCGTCTATGCGATCCCGGTGTCGTTCGAATGGGACGACATGGGCCGATGGACGTCCCAAGAGCGCGTACGGGAGCCGGACGCGCAAGGCAATGTCGCGTTGGGAGCCGTCCGATTCGCCGATTCGTCCGGTAATCTAATTGTAAGCGAGCAGGTTCGTGCGATCGTAATCGGCGTGCAGGACCTTATCGTCGTCTCGACGCCGAACGGGCTGCTCGTTTGCCACAAGTCCAAGGAAGGTCTCTTGAAGTCGCTCGTACAGCAGCTCGAGCCGGAGGAAAGGGAGGAATCGGCAGAATAAAGCGTCGGTGTAGGGGCATTTCGGGATTTGTCGGCAGCCAATGACAGCCTATTTGCTGTCAGGCAGGCTTCAAGGCGATTATCAGAGAATCGATCTGAACGGCAAAGTCCAGATCGTCTGCCCTGGAGCTTGCGAGCCGGTAGAGCCCGACGAGACGCCGATCCGCGATACGACGCGTTTCGGCCTGCAAATGGATTTGTACGCAAACGTTCAGTCGCGTAGGCTGGTATCCGTAGTCACGTTCAAAATCCGCCAAGCGGATCGTCGAGGTCGGGAAAGAGCTGGGACGATGCGGCGCCGGCTAGCCGAGATTGCGGAGAGCGGACGTGCAGAGAGGCCCGACTTTCCGGTATGATGGAGGAAAAAGAAAAGAGGTCCTCCTGCGATGATCATCCGTCAGTTAACTACCGAACATTTCGACGAACGCATCGCCTTGTCCGAATTTGCGTTTCAATACCAGATGCCGCCGGAGCGGCGGGAGCAGGAGCGGGAGCGGTTCCGTCCGGAAGAGTGCTGGGGCGCCTTCGACGAGTCGGGCCGACTCCTGTCCGGCCTGTACCTGCTGCCGCTCGAAGCCTGGGTACAGGGCCGGAAGCTGAGGATGGGCGGCGTCGCCGGCGTGGCCACCTGGCCCGAAGCCCGAAGGCACGGCTGCGTCAAGCAACTGCTCATCCATACGCTCGGCATCATGCGCGAGCAGGGGCAGACGATCAGCATGCTGGCGCCGTTTTCCTTTCCGTTCTATCGTAAATTCGGCTGGGAGATGACGGTGACGCGCAAGCAGTACGAGATCGAAAAAAGTCACTTCCCCAAGCGTGCGGAAGCTTCCGGGACCGTGGAGCGCGTGGCCAAGGACACGGCGATCGTCGCGCCGGTCTACGCGCGGTACGCGTCCCGCTACACCGGACCGCTCGTCCGCGACGAAGAATGGTGGGACCGCCGAAGATGGAACAAGCCCGGTCTGGTCGCCCTCTACCGCAACGGAAACGGAGAAGCGGAAGGCTACATATGCTATCGCGTGGAAAATCGGATCATGACCGTGGAGGAATGGGTGGAGCTGAGCGACGAAGCGCGCCGGGCGCTCTGGAACTTCGTCCTCAATCACGACTCCATGATCGACAAGATGACGGTCACGATGCCAATCGACGACGAACTGCCCTTTCTCCTGCCGGAGCCCCGCATCAAGCAGGAGCTGAAGGCGTATTTCATGTCGCGGATCGTTGACGCCCCTGCCTTGGTCGGCCTCTACCCGTTTCAAGAGGGGCCAGACGGGGAACGTCTGACGCTGCGGCTGTCGGACGCCGAGGCGCCGTGGAACGACGGCTTGTTCGAAGTCGTCTTCGGTTCCGGAGGCGAAGCCGTCATGAAGAGGTTGGCCGGATCGGAAGTGCCCGAGGCCGATCAAGCGGACGCATCCTGCGACATCCAGACACTGGCTGCGATGCTGCTCGGCGACCGTCGCCCCTCTTGGCTGGCGAGCGTCGGCAGGCTGTCCGGACGCGAGGAAACGATCGCCGCTTTGGACCGCCGAATCCCCGTCCGCTCCACGTATCTGATGGACTTCTTCTGAATAAAGCCGATGTGCCGTCCCCATACTAGGTAACAGCAGGACGCGGATCGCGATTTTGGCGGACGGCACTTGGCAAATGAGGTAAAAGTGGTTATAATATGATTAAAGTCAAAGAAAGTCAAAGTCAGATACCGGAGAAGACGCTCTTCCGGCGTCCGGCCTGACCGAGCCATTCTTGCGGAAAGGGGGCTCAACATGCGCAACATCTCGGATTTGATCGAGCATTACTTGAAGCAAATCCTGCACAATAGCGACGGAAGCGCGATCGAGATCCAACGGAGCGATCTGGCGGAGAAGTTCTCTTGCGTCCCGTCGCAGATCAATTATGTGATCAGCACGCGCTTCACCCTCGAAAAAGGGTATTACGTAGAGAGCAAGCGCGGCGGCGGCGGATACATCCGCATCCAGCGCGTCGACCTGCCTTCGCTCGAAGCGGTGCAGCGGCATATCCATCAGACGATCGGCGAGCAGATCGACCAGACGGCGGCGGAAGGCTTGATCTATCAGTTGGCGGAATCGCGCTTTTTGACCGCGCGGGAAGCGAGGCTGCTCAAAGCGGCCGTCTCCCGGGATTCGCTGGCGCTGAAGCTGCCGCTGCGGGACGAGATCCGGGCCAAGTTGGTGAAGGCCATGCTGCTCGCGCTGCTGACCGATAGCCGCGCCTAGCAGCGGACATCCGAAAGGAGGGGATCCCCATGCAATGTCAGGAATGCGGCAAGCGGCCGGCCACGCTTCATTTTACGAAGATCGTGAACGGCGAGAAGGCGGAACTCCATATTTGCGAATCCTGCGCGCGGGAGAAAGGGGAGCTCATCCCCGGGACACCCAGCGGTTTCTCGATCCATAATCTGCTCTCGGGCTTGATGGATTTCGAACCTGCCGGCGCGTCGGGGACCAAGGCCGCGCCAACGCTGCGCTGCGAGAAGTGCGGCATGACGTATTCGCAATTCGGCAAGCTCGGCCGGTTCGGCTGCAGCCACTGCTACAAGCAATTTTCCGAGCGGCTTGACCCCCTGCTGAAGCGGGTACATGGTAATACGGTACACGTCGGCAAGGTGCCGAAGCGGGCGGGCGGCAAGGTGAAGACCAAGCGGGAGATCGACCGCCTGAAGAAGGAAATGCAAGGGCGGATCGAACGCGAGGATTTCGAGACGGCCGCTCAGCTGCGCGACCGCATCCGCGAGCTCGAGACGGAGATCAGCAACGGGTAAGGAGGGGAGGCGGTACCCATGTCGAATCACAAATTTGCCGAACAAGCGTTAAGTCCTTGGATGAGACGCGAAGGCCCCGATCAGGACGTCGTGCTTAGCAGCCGGGTCCGGATCGCGCGTAACCTGCGCAGCTATCCGTTTCCGATCATGGCCACGCCCGAGCAATCCCTCGCCGCGATGGAGCAGCTGCTCGGCGTGGCCGAGAGCGGAAGGCTGAACGGATTGGGTTCGCTGGAGCAAGTCAGACTGTCCGAATTGACGGAGCTCGCGAAGTTGGTGCTCGTTGAGAAGCATCTCATCAGCCCGGCGCTCGCGAACGACTCCCGCAACGGCGCCCTCATCCTCGGTCACCACGAAGACGTCAGCATCATGATCAACGAAGAGGATCATCTGCGCATCCAGTGCTTGCGCCCCGGCTTCCAGCTGCGAGAGTCCTGGGATTGGGCGAGCAAGATCGATGATATTTTCGAAGAGGGTGTCGACTACGCCTTCGACGAGAAGTACGGCTTCCTCACGAGCTGCCCGACCAATGTCGGCACGGGCATCCGGGCTTCGGTGATGATGCACCTGCCCGCGCTTGTCCTGACCGGGCAGATCAACCGCATCCTGTCTGCCGTCACCCAAGTCGGGTTGGCCGTGCGGGGACTGTACGGGGAAGGCAGCGAAGCGACGGGCAACCTGTTCCAGGTGTCCAACCAGATCACGCTGGGCCAGTCCGAGTCGGAGATCGTCGACAACCTGCACGCCGTGGCGCGCCAGATGATCGAGCACGAGAAGGCCGCCCGCACGAAGCTGATGGCGGAGTCCCGAGCCCGGATCGAAGACCGCGTGAAGCGCTCGTTCGGCATTCTGTCCCACGCCGTCATCATCGATTCGAAGGAGGCGTCGCAGCGTCTGTCGGACGTGAGGCTTGGGGTCCATCTGGGTCTGCTGCCGACCGTCGAACCCGAGACGCTGAACGAGCTGCTCGTCTCGACGCAGCCCGGGTTCCTACAGATGACCTACGGCGAAACGCTCGAGCCGGAGCGCCGGGACATGGCCCGGGCGGAAATGATCCGCACGAGACTGGAAACGCAAGCCTAAATCCACTATTCTTAACTTTATAGAGGAGGTGTCGTCTCATGATGTTCGGAAGATTCACCGAACGCGCACAGAAGGTTCTGGCTTTGGCACAGGAAGAAGCGGTGCGCCTGGGACACAATAATATCGGTACGGAGCATATCCTTCTCGGTCTTATCCGCGAAGGGGAGAGCATTGCCGCCAAGGCGCTCATCGCCCTGGGGCTCGGCCTGGAGAAGATCCAGGACGAAGTCGAGTCGCTGATCGGTCGCGGCCAGGAGCAGCCGACCAATATTGCCTACACGCCTCGCGCGAAAAAGGTCATCGAGCTGTCGATGGACGAAGCGCGCAAACTCGGACACACGTACGTGGGCACGGAGCATATCCTGCTCGGCCTCATCCGCGAAGGGGAGGGCGTCGCCGCCCGCGTGCTGAACAACCTCGGCATCAGCCTGAACAAGGCCCGCCAGCAAGTGCTGCAGCTGCTGGGCAGCAGCGAGAGCGTCTCGCAAAACCACGGCCCGTCGAACAACGTGAGCACGCCGACCCTCGACGGTCTGGCGCGCGACCTGACGGCGAGCGCCCGCGACGGCAACATCGACCCCGTCATCGGCCGGTCCAAGGAAATCGAGCGCGTCATCCAGGTGCTCTCCCGCCGTACGAAGAACAACCCGGTTCTCATCGGCGAGCCCGGCGTCGGCAAGACGGCGATCGCGGAAGGGCTGGCGCAGAAGATCGTCAACAACGAAATTCCCGAAACGCTCCGCGACAAGCGCGTCATGACGCTCGACATGGGCTCCGTCGTCGCCGGCACCAAGTACCGCGGCGAATTCGAGGACCGCTTGAAAAAGATCATGGATGAGATCCGGCAAGCCGGCAACGTCATCCTGTTCATCGACGAGCTGCATACGCTTATCGGAGCGGGCGGCGCCGAAGGCGCCATCGACGCCTCCAACATCCTGAAGCCGGCGCTGGCGCGCGGCGAGCTGCAGTGCATCGGCGCGACCACGCTGGACGAATACCGCAAGTATATCGAGAAGGACGCCGCGCTCGAGCGCCGCTTCCAGCCGATCAACGTCGATCAGCCTTCGCCGGACGAGGCGATCCAGATCCTGCACGGCCTGCGCGACCGGTACGAGGCGCACCATCGCGTGAAGATTACCGACGAAGCGATCGAAGCCGCGGTGAAGCTGTCCGACCGCTATATCACGGACCGCTTCCTGCCGGACAAAGCGATCGACCTGATCGACGAGGCGAGCTCCAAGGTTCGCCTGCGCTCGTACACGGTACCGCCGAATCTCAAGGAGCTCGAGTCGCGCCTGGAGGACATCCGCAAGGAGAAGGACGCGGCGGTGCAGAGCCAGGAGTTCGAAAAGGCGGCCGCCCTGCGCGACACCGAGCAGAAAATCCGCGAAGAGCTCGACCTGACGAAGAACCAGTGGAAGGAAAAGCAAGGCCGCACCGACTCCGAAGTGACGCCTGACGACATCGCGCAAGTCGTCGCCAGTTGGACCGGCATCCCGGTCGTGAAGCTGGCGGAAGAGGAGACCGAGCGTCTGCTGAACATGGAAGAGATCCTGCACGACCGGGTCATCGGCCAGGACGAAGCCGTCAAGGCCGTGTCCAGAGCGGTGCGCCGTTCCCGTGCAGGCCTCAAGGATCCGAAGCGTCCGATCGGTTCGTTCATCTTCCTCGGGCCGACGGGCGTCGGCAAAACCGAGCTCGCCCGCGCGCTCGCCGAGGCGATGTTCGGCGACGAGAACGCCGTTATCCGCATCGACATGTCGGAGTACATGGAGAAGCACTCCACGTCCCGCCTCGTCGGGGCGCCTCCCGGATACGTCGGCTATGACGAGGGCGGCCAGCTGACGGAGAAGGTCCGCCGCAAGCCGTACTCGGTCGTTCTGCTCGACGAGATCGAGAAGGCCCACCCGGAAGTGTTCAACGTGCTGCTTCAAGTGCTGGAGGACGGCCGTCTGACCGACTCCAAGGGCCGCACCGTCGACTTCCGCAACACGCTGATCATCATGACGTCCAACGTCGGCGCCGAACAGATCAAGCGCAATTCGACGCTCGGCTTCACGGCGGCGCAGGATGCGGGACGCGACTACAACGTCATGAAGGAAAAGGTGCTGGCGGAGCTGAAAAAATCGTTCCGTCCGGAATTCCTGAACCGGATCGACGAGATGATCGTCTTCCACCCGCTGGAGGAAACGCACATCGCCCGCATCGTGACGCTGATGGCCGACGAGCTGCGCAAGCGCCTGCTGGACCACAACGTCAAGTTCGACCTAACCGAATCGGCCAAGGCGTTCCTTGCCAAAGAAGGCTACGATCCGCAGTACGGCGCGCGTCCGCTGCGCCGGGCCATCCAAAAGCACATCGAAGACCGGCTGTCCGAAGATCTGCTGCTCGGCAAGATCAGCAAGGGCGACACGCTCGTCATCGACGAGCAGGATGGCAACCTCGTGGTGAAGCCGGCCGAAGCCGAAGCGGTGCCGCATAATCCGTAATCCCGCCAAAGATTTGCCACGGCCGTCCGATCCTTTGGGATCGGGCGGCTTTTTTGGCGTGCAGGGCGATGGCGGAACATCGTCCATATTGTGCTGCGGCGCCGCGCGTGCGATAATAGGCCGCAGCAGCCGCGAGCGGGAAAACGCGCGCGGACGAGACGAACGGAGGTCCTGCCCGTGAAGATCAAAGTATTGATCGCGGACGACAATTCCTTTATCCGGGAAGGCATGAAGATCATCCTGAGCAGCTTCGACGAATTCGAGGTCGTCGGCACGGTGGAAGACGGCGCGCAGGCCGTCGACTTCTGCCTGAACGGGGAAGCGGATGTCGCGCTGCTGGACGTGCGGATGCCGAACATGAACGGCGTCGAGGCGACGCGGCAAATTTCGGAGCGCACCAAGGTCAAGCCGCTCATCCTCACGACGTTCGACGACGACGAGTTCATCCTCGAAGCCGTCAAGGCGGGGGCGCGCGGCTACCTGCTGAAAAACAACGATCCCGAACGGATCCGCGACGCGATCAAGAGCGTCTACCACGACCATCGCGTCCTGCAGGACGTCGTGCTCGACAAGCTCCGGTCCACCCTCGTCGCGGGCGATGCTCCGCCCGCCGCGCCCGCTCCGCAGGCCGCTTCTGCGGAATCGCAGGCGGCGGGGAGCAAGATCGACCGGAGCCTGTTCACAGACCGGGAGCTCGACATTATGGCGCTTATCGCCAAAGGGTTGTCCAATAAGGAGATCTCGAAGAAGCTGTTCATCTCGGAGGGGACGATCGCCAATTACATCACCTCCGTGCTGAACAAGACCGGGCTCGAACATCGCACGCAGATTGCGATCTATTATTTGACGGGCGAAGTGAAACTGCAGGAAGAATAAGGAGTTACGATCCATGGATTTCTGGACGATCGGGAACAAGGCGGGGCTCCTGTTCTACGTCATCGCGGTTACCTTTTTCGGGGACTCCGCCTATTCGCCCTGGCTCACGCTGGCCTATTTAGGTTATCTCATCCTGAATATGACGATTGCAATCTTCAAGCGGAAGCATCCTAAACAAGTCTTCATTCTCCTGTCCGCGGCTTGCACCGTATTCTGTGCGATTCGGCTGGACCCGCTGTTCACCTTGCTGCTGCCGGTCAATATCTACGAGTTCGTAGCGCTGCATGCCAAACGGCGGCGATACGCCCTCGCGATCATGGCGTTTCCGGCCTTCTTCGTGCCGCCGGAGACGCTGCCCATCTATGTCCTCACCACGTTCCTCAGCTTCCTGCTATACGCGGGCAACCGCGTGCATATGGACAGGCTGAAGGCCTATGAGGAAGAGCGGGAATCGCTGCGGGAAAACATTCAGCGGCTGACCCGTTCGCTAAACGAGAACAACGAATATATCCGGCAATCCGAATATACGATCAAGCTGGAGGAGCGCAATCGCCTCTCCCAGCGGATCCACGACGAGGTCGGGCATGCGATGGCGGGCGCCCTCATCCAGATGGAGGCATCCAAACGTCTCCTGGTATCCGACTCCGACAAAGCGTCGGAGCTGCTCCAAAACGCGATCTCCATCTCCAAGGAGGGGCTGGAACGCATCCGGCTGACGCTCAAAAATTTGAAGCCGAGATCCGAAGAGCTCGGCATCAACCGTCTCCGGCTGTTCGTGGACGAGTTGTCGGCCAAGCATGCCATCGACGCGAAGCTGACCTATGACGGGGATTTGGACGTCATCACCCCGATCCAATGGAAGATCATCCAGCAGAACGCGACCGAAGCGGCCACGAATACGCTCAAGTACGGCCAGGCGACGGAGATCAACTTCGAAGTCACGGTGCTCAATACGGTCATCAAGGCGGTCGTCGCCGACAATGGTCGCGGAGCGTCCAAAGTCGTCAAGGGCATCGGCATCGTCGGCATGGAGGAGCGGGCGGCCACGGCTGGCGGCACCGTTATCGTGGACGGCACGAGAGGGTTCAGCGTGACGACGCTCCTTCCCTACGGCAGCCGGGCGTGAATAATCTCACCCGCGCGATTCATGAAGATTCTCATACCTAAAGGATGAACTTATGCACTGACATAAGGGCATCCTTTTTTCTTACAATGAGGACATCAAACGAAAACGAAACGGGAGTGAGCGACGATGAGCAACGTTCTCGAGATTCGCAACTTGACCAAGAAATTTGGAGACTTTATTGCCGTCGACAATATGTCGCTGGCGGTGCGGGAGGGAGAGATCTTCGGCTTCCTGGGCGCGAACGGCGCGGGAAAGAGCACGACGATCAACATGATCTCTTCCTTGCTGCGCAACACGAAGGGCGAGATCATCCTGCTCGGCAAGAACATCGCGAAGAGTGCCAAGTTCGCCAAATCGAACATCGGCGTCGTTCCGCAGGATCTGGCCATCTACGAAGATATGACCGCCTACGAAAATGTGAGCTTCTTCGCCGGCCTGTACGGCTTGCGGGGGGCTCAGCTCAAGGAGCGGACGGTGGAGGCGCTCGAATTCGTCGGACTCGGCGACAAGCACAAAGCTTATCCGAAGAATTTCTCCGGCGGGATGAAGCGGCGGCTCAACATCGCGTGCGCCATCGCGCACCGGCCGAAGCTGATCATCATGGACGAACCGACCGTCGGCATCGATCCACAGTCGCGGAACTACATTCTGAATTCCGTGCGGAAGCTGAACGACATGGGCTGTACGATCATCTACACGAGCCATTACATGGAAGAAGTCGAGGAGATCTGCACCCGAATCGCGATCGTGGACCACGGCAAGATCATCGCAGAGGGTACCAAGGAGCAGCTCAAAGCGATCATCACCGATACGAAGGATATCTGGATCGGCATCAAATCGGAGGACGAGATCAAAGTCGAGCCGCTGAAGCAGATTCCGGGGGTCGCCTCCGTACGGGTCGAAGAGCACATGGTGATGATCAATTCCAAAGCCGAAGTCAACAACCTGAATCTGATCATCCAGCAGCTCATCCGCGATCGCGCGGAGATCCGCTCCGTCGAAGAGCAAGCGCCGAACCTCGAGACCGTATTCCTGACCTTGACCGGCCGAAACTTGAGGGACTAAGGAGGGACCACCCGTGACAACGATCCATATCGCCATCAAAGAGATCAAGCAGGCGCTTCGGGACAGACGGACGTTCCTGTTCATGCTGGCCTTCCCGATCGTCCTCATCCTCATCCTGGGGACGGCGCTGTCGAACGCGTTCAGCGGCAGCATCGAGCTGGGCGAGATGAAGGTGCTGTACAAGGATACCGGAGCGAGCCCGGCGCTCGGCGGCTACTGGGACGGCTTCGTGAAGGCGGTCGAAGGGGAAAACGTTCATTTCACCCCGCTGGGCAAGGATATGAACGGCCAGGAAGAAGTAAAGAGCGACAATTACGTCGCCTACGTCGAGATCGGGGACGAAGGCATCCGCTTCTATGGCAGCACTAGGAACACGATCGAAGGCAACATCGTGCAAGGGATGCTGACGACGTTCGCGCAGCGGTACAACTTGGTCGCCGCGACGATGAAGACGGACCCCGTCGCGGCTCAGGCGGTACTCGCGAACGCGAGCGCGCCGCATGACATCGTCAAGGAGACGGCGCTTCAGGCGGATAAGGCGCCGGGCTCGATCGACTACTACGCCGTCGCCATGACGACGATGATCGCGATGTACGGGGCCATGTCCGCCAGCACGCTGATTCGGGGAGAGCGCTCCCGGAACACCGCGATCCGCCTCTCGGCGGCTCCCGTCTCCAAGGCGGAGATCTTCGTCGGCAAAATTATCGGCAGCCTGTTCACGAATCTGGCCTGCGTCCTTGCGGTCGTCCTGTTCAGCAAGTACGCGTTCAAGGCCGATTGGGGCTATCACATGGGGATGGTCATCCTCGTGCTGCTGAGCGAAGTGCTGCTCGCCGTCGCGATCGGCCTCGGCCTCAGTTACCTGTTCAAGGGAGAGACAGCGCGGTCGATCGTCATGATCTTCACGCAGTTGGCTTCGTTCCTAGGCGGCGCTTACTTCCCGATCGGCCAGGACGAGAGCTTCATGGGATGGATCAGCGACTTCTCCCCGTTAAGGTGGGCGAACGTAGCCATCAACAAGATCATCTATTCGAACGAACTCGGCGCGGCGCTGCCCGCCATTGGACTCAACCTGATCGTCGCTTTCGCTTTCCTGGCGATCGCCATCATCTCCATGCGCAGACGGGAGGCGCTCTAAAATGAATGAAATCCTGTGGCTCGTACGCAAGACGCTGAGGTCGACCTTCCGCAAAAAATCGAGTTGGCTCGTCTTCTTCGGCCTTCCGCTGATCGGCATATTCGTCTCCATGCTCATCTACGGCAACTTAAGCGGCCAGACCCTGCGCGTCGGGATCGTGAACGCGGACGGCGATCAGGCGCTGACGCAAGACGCGATCCGGTTCATCCAAGGCTTGGATCAGGTCAAAGTGACGATGATGGACGAAGAGGGGCTGCGTGACGAGATCGCGGCCGGCAAGCTGGACAACGGCATCCGCTTCGGCGCCGGCTTCGCGGAGAGTCTTCAGGCGGGCAAACCCGCGGACGTGCAGGTCCTGTCGGTCAAAGGCGCGACCGTGACATCGTACGTCAGGGCCATGCTGAACGACTACCTGGGCAACGTCGCCTCCATCGCCCAAGCGACCTCCGGCGACAAAGCGGCTTTCGACCGGCTCTATGACGCCTACCTCCAAAGCAGCTTCAAGGTGAGCGCGGAGACGCTCGAAGACACCTCCAGCATCAAGTATATGACTTATCAGTCGATCGGCTTCCTCATCGCGTTCATGATGTTCTCCTCGGTGAACATGACCGAACTCATCCTGAAGGAGAAGGAGAACCGCACGTTCCTGCGCCTGCTCACCTCGCCGGTCTCGGCCAGAACCTACGTCCTGTCCAACGTAGCATTGAACCTCTTCATCATGCTGCTGCAGATCGCGGTGACCTTGTTCTTCATGAAGAACGTCTTCCACATCGACTCGGGCATCCCGACCGGCGAACTGTTCCTGGTGCTGCTCCTGTTCGGTCTCGCGGCGATCAGCCTGTCGCTGCTCATCGTCGCCTTCGCGAAGACCACCGCTTCGGCCGGCGCGCTGTCGAACCTGATCGTCACGCCGACCTGTCTGCTCGCCGGCTGCTACTTCCCGATGGATATCATGCCGGATGCCGTGAAGCGGATCTCTAACTTCCTCCCGCAGCACTGGCTGCTGGACACGATCAACAAGCTGCAGCACGGCGAGACTTTCGGAAGCTTGTACTTGAACCTCGCGATTCTGTTCGCCTTCGCCGCCGCGTTCGCGCTCATCGCGATCTACCGCTTCGGACGCAACAACGACACGCGCTTGTTCGTCTAAGCCGACGCTCGATCGGGGCGCCGCGACCACCCTGGTCCCGGCGCCTTTTGGCGCCGGACGATTAGCCCTAGGGCCGTCACCATCCGGGCGGGCGGGCCATACCCTAATAGCAGCAACGCCGGCCGGCGGACTCTCCGTGCCGGTCTTCGCCCGAGCGAGGCGAGAGGCATCGGGGAGGCGTCGCCGTCCGCCCGACGGAGGGAACCCGAAGTGAACATGAACCGCCTGAGAAGCTTTATCCGCGGACTGCCGCGACGGCCGCACCGCCGCCCCTACCGCTATCGGCCTTACCGTCCGCGGCCCTACGGCTGGCTGACCTGGCTGTTGGCTGGCGCGGGCGTCGCGCTGCTGCTGGTCCTGCTCTTCAAAGTGCTCCTCCTGCTGTTGTATATGGCGGGGTGGATCTTGTTGTTGGCCGCGATCGCCGGACTCGTTTGGTGGTGGTGGAGATAAGGACGAAGCCGCTCCGGGGGAGCGGCTATTTGCCGTATTCGGGAGCCGTGCGCGACCGCCGGCGCCGAGCGAAGAAGGTGCCGTTCGTCTTGAGAAATCTGCTTTCGCGAGCGCTGTTCGATGCAGATCAGCTCGTTCTTTTGCGAAGGGAGAGGCCTTTTTGGGCCCGAACGGGGCTAAGGACATGATTGCCAAAGTCCCAAATAGGGTAACGGGGTTTAATCGGGGTCCCCACCTATGGTACACTTTTGGTAATACCGCTTAACAAGGGGTCGTTCATGGCCAAGCTAAAAGTCAAATTCGTCTGCACGGAGTGCGGCACCGAGTCTCCGAAGTGGATGGGCAAGTGCCCAGGCTGCCACGCCTGGAACACGATGGTCGAGGAAGCCGAGACCGTCGTGAAGGCGCCGGTGGGACGGACCGAGCTCACCCGGACGAAAGAAAAAGCCCAATCGATCATACACATAGATAGTGGCCGCGAGCCGCGGATTCCGACCGGACTCGGAGAGCTGAACCGGGTGCTCGGCGGCGGTCTCGTGCCCGGCTCGCTGCTGCTCGTCGGCGGAGATCCCGGCATCGGCAAGTCCACGCTGCTCTTGCAGACGTCGCACGCGCTGACCGCGCAGGGCCTGAAGGTGCTGTACGTGTCGGGCGAGGAGTCCGTCCGCCAGACGAAGCTGAGAGCGGATCGACTAGGCGCGCTAAGCGAAGGTCTATACGTGCTGTGCGAGACGAATCTCGACCTCGTCGAAGAGGCGATCGCCCAGGTGAACCCGGACTTCCTCGTCATCGATTCGATCCAGACCGTCTACCGGCCGGATGTGCCTTCCGCCCCCGGCAGCGTCGCGCAGGTGCGGGAGTGCACCGCGCAGTTCATGCGCATCTCCAAAGGCAACGGCGTGGCCACCGTGCTGGTCGGCCACGTGACCAAGGAAGGCGCGATTGCGGGGCCGCGGCTCCTCGAGCATATGGTCGACTGCGTGCTGTATTTCGAAGGCGAGCGCCATCATTCCTACCGGCTGCTGCGCGCAGTGAAAAATCGTTTCGGCTCCACGAACGAGATCGGCATTTTCGATATGTCGGAAGACGGCCTGCGCGAGGTGACCAACCCGTCCGAGCTGTTCCTCTCCGAGCGTCCGCTCGGCGTGTCCGGCTCGACCGTCGTCGCCAGCATGGAAGGCACGCGCCCGGTCCTGGTAGAGCTTCAGGCGCTCGTGGCGCCGACGAACTTTCCGTCGCCGCGGCGGCTGTCGTCGGGGCTGGACCATCACCGGATCACGCTCGTGATCGCGGTGCTGGAGAAGCGGATGGGGATGTTCATGCAGAACCAGGACGCCTACGTCAACGTAGCGGGCGGGGTCAAGCTTGACGAGCCCGCGGCCGATCTCGCGGCGGCGGTGAGCATCGCCTCGAGCTTCCGGGATCTGCCGACCCGGCCGTTCGACGCCGTCTTCGGCGAGGTAGGGCTGACCGGGGAGGTGCGGGCGGTAACCCGCGCGGAACAGCGCGTGAAGGAAGCGCTTAAGCTCGGGTTCAAGCGGGTCATTCTCCCGGAAGCGAGCATGAAGGGATGGCAGGCGCCGGCCGGCATCGAGCTGGTCCCCGTCAAGTCGGTAGCGGAAGCCTTGAAGGCTGCATTGGAATAGGGGGTGTCGGAGCGGACATGAAGGAAACCAAAGAGAAAGAGAATCACCCGCAGGAGACGATGAACCAGCTGCTCCAGATGGTGGCGCCAGGCGTGCCGTTTCGCGACGGGCTCGAGAACGTGCTGCGCGCCAAGACGGGCGCCCTGATCGTCGTCGGCTACAGTCCGGAGGTGATGGAAGTCGTCGACGGCGGCTTTTCCATCAACTGCGATTTTAGCCCCAACTATTTGTACGAGCTGGCCAAGATGGACGGCGCGATCATTTTGAGCGAGGACGCGAAGCGGATTCTGTACGCCAACACGCAGCTCATTCCGGATTCCTCGATCCCGTCTATCGAGACGGGGATCCGGCACCGGACGGCCGAACGGGTGGCCAAGCAGACCGGCAAGCTGGTCGTTTCCATTTCGCAGCGGCGCAACATCATCACGCTGTACCAAGGCCATTTGCGCTATGCGCTGAAAGATATGGGCGTCATCCTTACCAAGGCCAACCAAGCGATCCAGACGCTCGAGAAGTATCGGGCAGTCTACACCCAGGCGCTGACCAACCTGTCCGCCCTCGAATTCGAGGAGCTCGTGACGATGCACGAGGTTGCTTACGTCATCCAGCGGGCCGAGATGGTGCTCCGTATCAAAATGGAGATCAACCGCTACGTTTTGGAACTGGGCAACGAAGGCCGCCTCATCAGCATGCAGATGGAGGAGCTCGTAGGGTCCGCCGAGGAAGAGGCGCGCCTGCTGCTCAAGGACTACGCCCGCGACGCCAGCGACGAGCGGATTCGCGAAATCCAGGGCTTGTTAAAGAAGCTGACGTCCGAAGAACTGCTGGATACGGCGCATCTCATCCGCGTGCTCGGCTACGCCTCGCTCAACTCGGTCGCCGAAGACGGCTTCCTGCCGCGGGGCTACCGGATGCTTAGCAAAATTCCCCGTTTGCCGGGCATCATCATCCATAACCTGGTCGAACGTTTCGGCGCGCTGCCGCACATCGTGCTCGCGTCGATCGAGGAGCTGGACGAAGTGGACGGCATCGGCGAAGTACGGGCCCGGACGATCAAAGAGGGCTTGAAACGCATTCAAGAACAGGTGTTTATTGACAGACAGATATAGGCGGACTACAATGGGGATTGTCGTTTTCCGGAAGTTGCCTACTATTTTCCGGCGGCGGCATGCCCTTAAAGACTTGTCCTTCGGCCGTGCATGTACTTTGTTACATATCGGACGGAATGGGCATAGTAAAGCAGAGGTGGAAACGATGATCACAAAATCCATACCGAGTTTGTTCACAGTAGGCAACTTGTTCCTGGGCGTACTCTCCATTATTATGGCGTTTAACGACCGGGCGGACGGGGCGGCTCTGCTGGTGATCATCGCCATGCTGCTGGACGGGGTGGATGGCCGCGTCGCCCGCGCGCTCAACGCGCAGAGCGAATTCGGCAAAGAGCTCGACTCCTTGTCCGACGTCATCTCCTTCGGTGTCGCACCTGCCTTTATCATGTACCAAGCCGCCTTCACCAACGTCAATCCCGCGCTGGCCTGGGTCATCACCGCGATCTTCCCGATCTGCGGCGCGCTCCGCCTCGCCCGGTTCAACGTGATCGAGGGTGTGCCCGGCTACTTCATCGGCCTTCCGATCCCGGCGGCCGGCGGCGTGTTGGCGACTTTGGCGCTTTTTCACAACGATCTTCGCGTCTCCTTGCTGCTCATCAGTACGCTCGCGCTGTCGTTCCTGATGGTGAGCAGCCTCAAATATCCGAATTTCAAAAAGCTCGGCCTGCCCAAAGCGGCGATCTGGATCGTTCCGATCGTCGTCGCGGCGGCCGTCGTGCTGGCGTTCATGTTCCCGCGGGCGATTCCCAAGTTCATTCTGGTGATGCTGCTCGTCTATGCGGTCTGGGGCTTAAAAAAAAACGTTGAGCGCATCATCCCGGGACGCAGAGCCCGACTGAGAAAGAAAAAACGGCGCGCGGACGAGGACAACTCGCATTCCGAGCACAGCGCCTGACCGGCAAGCCGCTCGCCTCTTCGGAGGCCGGGCGGCTTTTGTTTTGGGGCGGACTGACGGTGTCGGAAGCCGGCTTGGGGCGCTTGGCTAGGGAGTTATTCGGTTTTCCCGCATAACTCGCTAGCCGGATCGTCGCATACGTGGGAGTTATTCGGATAATCTGTACAACTCGCCGCGGAATACACCTAGGTGCCGGGAGTTATTCGGTTTTCCCGCATAACTCGCTAGCTGCACCGCCACATAGTCGGAGTTATTCGGAAATTCCACACTA
>NZ_JAJFOW010000065.1 GCF_020731285.1 Cohnella baijiui | reverse complement strand
CGCGCCCCGATGCGCGCGCCGGATCGGGCCGCCGCCCCCGCGCCGGCCCCGGCCCGCGCATCCAAGCGGGGCGCGCCGCGCCAGCCGGACCGGACGCAAGCGGGCTTGCAGGCAGCGCAGTCGCCGTCCCATGCCGTGGCCCGGCACATCGATCCGCACGATTTTGGAGCGCTGCGACCGACGCGGGAGGGCTTTATCCGCATGCGCGGACGCACCGACAAGGGGCGCCAGTGGTACCAGGAGATCGACCTGGAGATGGCCGTGACGCTCGTTCGGGAACGCGCCGCCATCGTCGTCAACCGCCATACGATCCGGAGATTGTACAGCAACAAGGATTTCCGCAGCATGATTCTGACGCGCGACCGGTACACCTGCTACTTTTGCGGAGAGTACGGCGACACGATCGACCATCTGCTCCCGCGTTCCAAGGGCGGGCATACGACGCCAGACAATTGCGTCTGCGCCTGCCATCTGTGCAATCAGACGAAGGCCAACCGGGACCTGGACGAATTCATGAGCGCCGGCATCCCGGAGCGCGTCCCGACGACGTCTATTCAGGAGGGCTGACGCGACGGTTCAAAGTCAAAGGACCTTGCCATCAAATGCGGCAAGGTCCTTTTTCATGAGCAGATGGGCTAATGTTCTCATGGATCGATCGGGCGGCGGGCGATGACGTGCAAGAGTAAGTGGTTCCTCAGCAGCGTGCCGCCCGATAAGCGGTCAAACCGCAGAACGCTTCGGGGCGGCGTCGTTAGGCTCCAGCAGGCGTCCCGCGATGAGCGCCTCGAGCGCGTCGATGTTCGAAAGCTGGGTTTGGTCCGAAAGCGCCTGCAGGTCCGCCGCCATCGCGGCATCGCTATTGCGCAGCAGGTGGCCGTTCCGCAGGAACATGCCTTGGATGCCGCCTCCGACAATGTAATACGTATCCGAAGACGCATCTAGCTGCGGATTCAGACAGAGTGCATAGGATTCGCCAGACTGCAGCAGAGCCGGATCGCCTAGCTGTCCGGGCTGAATGACCCGGATATGAAAGATCGAGGTCCCCTTGAGACGATCCCGCACCTCGACGGTGGAGATGACGGCTCGCCCGTCCTGACGACTGGCCTGTGCGATGACCGTGCCGGTTACGATCAGGCTTGAGGCGTCGACGAGTTGCTTCAACGAAGCCTGGCCGTCGGCGTAACTGACAGACTCGGCGGGAGGCTGCTGCGGATGCAGGCTCGTATCGGAAGGTGCAGCCGGACGGGCCGGATCCGGAGAGTGAGCCGACTGAACGGCGGAGATCAGGGCGAATTGCGGGTTCATGGCGCCGAGCAGGAGCGAACCCGCCAGCGTCATCGTGCCGATGAGGAAGGCGAACGTCTTGAGTCTCATAGGGATCACCTGGGCTCTGGGATTATACTTGTAAGACGGTTTCGCGGGGGCAAATGTTTCGTCGCCGGCCCTCTTTCCAAGAACCAATTGTTGGAGAAGAGTGTAGGATGCTTTACGACTCGGAAAAACCGCACAACTCCCCCGCAAAGTTACTCCGACCGGCTGAGTTACTCGGAAAAACCGCACAACTCCCCTGCAAAGTTACCCCGACCGGCTGAGTTGCTCGGAAAAACCGCACAATTCCCCCGCAAAGTTACCTCGACCGGCAGAGTTACTCGGAAAAACCGCACAATTCCCCCGCAAAGTTACTCCGACCGGTTGAGTTACTCGGAAAAACCGCACAACTCCCCCGCAAAGTTACCTCGACCGGCAGAGTTACTAGGAAAAACCGCACAATTCCCCCGCAAAGTTACTCCAACCGGCTGAGTTACTCGGAAAAACCGCACAACTCCCCCGCAAAGTTACCTCGACCGGCAGAGTTACTCGGAAAAACCGCACAATTCCCCCGCAAAGTTACCCCGACCGGCAGAGTTACTCGGAAAAACCGCACAATTCCCCCGCAAAGTTACTCCGACCGGTTGAGTTACTCGGAAAAACCGCACAATTCCCCCGCAAAGTTACCCCGACCGGCTGAGTTACTCGGAAAAACCGCACAACTTTCACACTAGGGAGCTACCGCCTCACGAAACGCTCGCTTTCGAAGACGGGAATCCCCCAATTCTCCCTTACGTCCGGTGATCCTCATAGAACAGTGAAGTCCGCATGAAGCGGACGATGTCCGCCGTGTCCGCGAAGTTGGCGCAGGCGAGCATGAGCTTCATGAGCGCCGCATCGGCGGACATGCCTTCGATCGGGATGCCGCCCGCTTGGGTCAAGCTGGAAGAGGAGGCATAGACGTCCCCGCCAGGATCGCGCGTCGGTACGAGGAATACGTCCACGCCGTGGGCCCGGCTGTCGGCGATGAAGCGCGCGAGAGATCGGCCTTCCGCCTCTCGCGTGCACGCGGTGCCGGAGTGGTACAGGTCATGCAGCACGGCGCGCGGCGCGCGGCTCGAGAAGTCGAAGACGCGGTAGTCGATGCCCGGGTACGGCTTGATATACAGCACCTGCGGCATTTCGTCACCGGCGGCCCAGGGCGCCGGAGCCGGCACCCGTGCGAGGAGCGTGTCCGGGGACGGATTGAGCGGATGTTCGTTCCAGACGAAGCGGCCGTCCTTCATCCATCCGAAAGGCGCGTCGTACGTGCAGTCGAATTGGTCGGTGAACGGCAAGGCCTGCGTGATGCGCGTGCCGAGGAAGACGACCGACTCTCCGCGATCGTTGCCGAACAGCGTGAAAATGCCGGGAAGCGGCCGGTCGAGCAGGAAGTCCACCGAGGCGGCGAAGTTGCGCAGCCCGTTGCTGCGGGCGTCGTCCAGCGGGTAGTTGCTGGCGGTAATCACGACGGGCACCCGCGTATCGCAGAGGAGGTACGAAAGCATGGCGGAGCTGTAGGCCAGCGTGTCGGAGCCGTGCGTCACGATGACGCCGGCGTACGATTCGGGGCTCGCCGCGCGAATCTCCGCCGTCAACTGCGCCCAGTCCTCTGGGATCAAGTTCTCGCTCAAAAGGTTGTACGGCTGGATCGCTTCGAAGGCGACCTCCCGCTTGCCGGCAGAGCCGGCATACTGCTCGATCAAAAAATAAGAGCCGGCCGCGTCGACGTCGATCCCCCGATCGCCTTTGCGGCTGCCGATCGTGCCACCGGTAAATACGACTAAAATCTTGTTCAAAAGACGTTTCCCTCCGTTTGCATCCGCTTGCGTATAACCCCATACTACTAGACAAGAGCTTTTTCGCCAAATGGAGGGACAAGCGGTGGAGCATTCGACGGAGATGAGCGGAGCGGTCATACAAGTGTGCCTGCTCGCCGGCAAAATCATGCTGGAGAACGGAGGAGAGACCTACCGGGTGGAGGACACGATGACGAGGATCGCGGCATCCTTCGGCATTCCGAACGCCCAGAGCTTCGTTACGCCGACCGGCATTCTCTTCGGGATCGAGGGGCCGGCGTCGGCCGCCCAGCTCGTGCGGATCTCGCAGCGCTCCACCGACCTCAGCAAAGTCGCCCTCGTGAACGAGATCTCCCGCCGCATCAGCCAGGGCGAGCTGACGGTGACGGAGGCGTACGGGCAGCTCGCGGCGGCGGGCAGAGCCAAGCCCGTCTATCCCCTCGTCTGGCAGGTGGCGGCCGCGGCGATCGCAAGCGGATGCTTCCTGCTCATGTTCCAAGGCCGGCTGGCCGACGTGCCCGCGGCCATGGTGGCCGGGGGGACGGGCTATTATGCAGGCGCCGCCGCGGGGCGGATGCTCTCGATCAAGTTTTTCGCGGAGCTGCTGGCGTCCTTCGTCGTCGGCCTGATCTCCTACCTGGCCGTACGCGGCGGCTTCGGCAGGGACCTGGATCTGATCATGATCGGATCGGTCATGCCGCTCGTTCCGGGCCTGCTCATCACGAACGCGGTCCGGGATCTGATGGCGGGGCATCTCGTATCCGGCATGTCGAAAGGCGCGGAAGCGCTCCTGGCGGCTTTCGCCATCGGCGCGGGCGTCGCACTCGTGCTGAGTCTCGATTAGGAAAGGAGCGCCCCATGGCGATTCGATATCTCGAGCAATTGCTCGCCAGCTTTATCGGCACGGCTGCGTTCGGCGTGCTATTTCAGGTGCCGCGCCGCACGCTTGTCCAGTGCGGGCTCGTCGGCACGGCCGGCTGGCTGTTGAACTTCGGGCTTCTGGGCCAATCCGTGGATGCGGCGATCGCAACGTGGGCGTCCGCCTTCCTCGTGGCGCTGCTCGCCCACGGAATGGCGATCCGCTTCAAAGTGCCGGTCACCGTCTTCATCGTGTCCGGCATCATCCCGCTCGTGCCGGGCGGCTTGGCCTACGACGCCATGCGCAAAATCGTGCAGAACGACTACGAGGCCGCGGTGCAGCTGGGCGCCAAAGCCTTCATGCTCTCCGGCGCCATCGCGATCGGACTCGTCTTTTCCGAGGTGGTCCTGCAAATCGCGAAGCGTGCGCGGCACGGCAGTGCGGCATAGGTAGCGCGGCTGCCGCAATTCGCAAAAGAGCGTAATTAAACTACCTACATCCGCGCTTGACGGACCAATTGAGCGAAAGAGCGTAATTAAACTACCCACATCCGCGCTTGACGGACCAATTGAGCGAAAGAGCGTAATTAAACTACCTACATCAGCGCTTGGCGGACCAATCGAGCAAAAGAGCGTAATTAAACTACCCACATTCGCGCTTGGCGTCCCGCCCGCCAAGCCCCACCATAGCGATCTACCTTCGCCCCCGCCGACTAAGCCGAGTGCGGCGGCTGCTCGCCGTCGACTCGGGCGGGCAAGCGGATTTCCACGCAGGTTCCCCGCCCGACTTCGCTCTCGAAGCGGATCGTGCCCTTGTGATTGGCCAAGATTTGCTGGGTGACCATCAGTCCGAGGCCGAAGCCGGCTTCCTTACTCGTATAGAACGGCTCGCCCAGACGGCCGAGCTCCTGCTCGGGGATGCCGCAGCCTTCGTCGCAGATGCGAATGACAACGCCGCCCCGTATCGGCTCACTGCCGATGTCGATCCGGAGCCGTCCGCCCTCCGGCATGGCTTCCATGCCGTTCTTCAGCACGTTCAGGAACACCTGCTTCAGCTGGTTCGGCTCGCAGTCGAGCTCCGGAAGACCTTTTTCGGCGGCCAGTTCAATGTGCACGTTGCTCAAGGCGGCGTGGGAGTCGAGCAGCGAGATCGTCTCCCGCATGATCCGCTCGACGTCCACGAGCTGGAAGTGCACCGCCTGCGGCTTCGAAAAGACAAGAAACTCGCTCACGATGAGGTTGATGCGGTCAAGCTCCGACAGCATCACCTCGAGCTGCTGCGCCGAGGAGCGGCCCGTCTGTCTTTGCAGCTGCACGAAGCCGCGCAGCGTCGTAAGCGGGTTGCGGATTTCGTGCGCGACACCGGCGGCGAGCTGGCCGACCATGGACAGCTTCTCCGAGCGCCGCAGCACTTCTTCGGTCTGCTTCCGCGACGTGATGTTGCGGGTGATGGTCGCGACGGCGACGATCGCGCCCTCCTCATTGCGGATGGTGGAGATCGTCATGCTTACGTCGATGGGCGTACCGTCTTTACGGTAGCGCACCGTCTCGTAGTCGGCCACCGCGCCGCCTTCCTTGATCGTCCGCAGCAGCCGGTCGAACGCTTGCCGATCCGCTTCCGGGATGTTGTTCAGCCGCCGGCCGATGATCTCCTCCGTGCGCCAGCCGTACATTTTTTCGAACGCGTTGTTCACCTGCATCAAGCGGCCTTCGAGGTCGGCGACGTGGATGGCGTCCGACGTTTGGTTGACGAACGACTCGAGGTACTGCTTGGTGCTGCGCAGCTCCTCCGCCGCGTCCTTCAGCCGGTCCGTGTACGAGTGGAGGCTGCTCGACATCTCGTTCACGTGCGTGGCGAGGATGCCCAACTCGTCATTACTGCGGATCGGCAGGCTCGTACCGAATCGTCCCGCGGCGACGTCGTTGACCTTGCGCAAAATCTGGCGGAGCGGCCGAATGAGGAAGCCCGCGAGGAAATAGCTGGCGAAAACGGTCGCAACGAGCAAGCAGAGGCCGATGATGCTGTGGAGGATCAGCTGGTGCATGAGCGTTCCGCGGATGGCGTCGCGGTTGAAGCTGACGCCGATGACGTACGTCTTGTCCGCATCGATCGGAATGAAGCTCTTGAGCAGCCGCTTGCCGCCGCGGTCGGCCGGCTCGGTGATGATGCTTCCCGCGGCGATCGCCCGATCGATGAGCGCTTTGTCGGCCGGGATGTCCCGATAGAGGTAGTGCCCGAACTTGATGTCGCGCACGTCCAGGTTGTAGACCGGCTTGCCCTGCTTGATTTTGATGATCGGATTGTTGCCGAAGAAATCGGGGTCGAAGCCGACGATCTCGAGGATATCGGGATTGTCCTTGAGCAGTTGGGAGATGATGCGATCGGTGCCGATCGACTTTTCGAAGTCCATGTACTCCTCGACGTGCACGAACGGATTGATCATGTAGTTGGTGGTGCCGTCGTAGTAGCTGCCCCACTTGTTGATTTTGGAAGGATCGGAGGTGGAGAAATTGATCGGACCGGTCCAGAAGTTCGGCAGCTTTTGGCCCTGAGGGATCGTGACCGGCTTCAGCGCGAACAGCTGCTGGAAGGCGGTATACCAGTAGTCCATCCCTTTGGAGCCGAGGCCGATCTCCTTCGGTTCGGAGGACTTTTGGACGACGATATCGCCATCGACCTTTTGCCACAACGTGATCCCGTCCACCTGCAGCTTGCGGCTGAGCGCGACCAGCTGCTCGTTGGTCACTTTATCGATATCGGGGTCGAGAAAGTCCTTGGCGGCGATGGCGACGGCCCGCAGCTTGGCTCCGATCTGTTCCTCCATGTACATCTTCGCCCGCCACGTCGAATACACCGAGGTGCCGACCTGCTTGGCGATGATCTCGGTTTGCTGCATGGCTTGCTGTTCCAGTCCCGACTTGGTAGAGAAGTAGGCGATCGATAGATTCAGGAGGAGGATGATGGCAACTAATATGGAGATGAAAAAGGATAATTTGGCCTTGATGGACAAGGGGGAGTGCCTCCTATAAAGACGATCTGGCTGTTCCTTATGAATTTGACATTTTTCGTGAGATTCCTGTTGGGCCGGGTGGCGTCTTCGACAGATTTTTATGGAAATCTCCCAAGCCGAAAAGGGCGAGACATGATGCATTTCACACAAAAATTAAAGCACTTAAACTTTTCTGTTGCAATTGCTTTGCCATGCGTTTATGATAACGCTATCAAGAACTTAGTCAGTCGTTCTCGCGAACGCCTTTCTTTTTCTCTTAAAAGTTAAAGCGATTTAACTTTAGTGCCGAGAGGAGCTTCGAAAAATGAGACGGAAGCGGATTGACAGGGAGACCCGGGCGTTCTATTGGTTCATCTCTCCATGGCTGATCGGGTTCGTCGTGCTCGCGCTGTTCCCGATTCTGGCGTCTCTGTATTACAGCTTCACGGACTACGACGTCGTGCACGCGCCGGTCTGGATCGGACTCGACAACTTCCGGGAGCTGTTCCGCGACGAGCTGTTCTGGACCTCGATCCGGGCGACGCTCAAGTACACGCTCATCAGCGTGCCGCTGACACTGCTGCTTTCCCTGGCGTTCGCCATGCTCATCAACCAGAAGGTGCCGTTCCAGGGCTTCTTCCGGACCGCGATCTACTTTCCGAGCATGATCTCCGGCGTCGCGATGTCGCTCCTCTGGTTTTGGGTGTTCAATCCCCAGGCCGGGCTGTTCAATCTGGTGCTGTCCTGGTTCGGCGTCGATCCGATTCCGTGGCTGCTGGACGCGAGGTACGCGATCTGGGCGCTCATCATCATGTCGTTCTGGGGAATGGGGGCGGGCATGCTGATCTTCCTGGCCGGCTTGCAGGGCGTGCCCCAGCATCTGCTCGAAGCCGCCAAGCTGGACGGAGCGGGCAGGTGGAAGACGTTCCGCAACGTCACCTTCCCGATGATCTCGCCCGTGTTTCTTTTTCAGCTCATCATCGGCATCATCGACTCGTTTCAAGTATTCACGCAGGCCTACACCATCACCCAAGGCGGTCCCAGCTACTCCACCTGGTTCTACGTCTACAATATCTACATCAACGCCTTTAAAAACTTCCGCTACGGCTACGCTTCCGCCATGGCTTGGATTCTGCTCGTGGCCGTCATGATCGTCACCTACGTCATCATGAAAACTTCGAACCGCTACGTGTACTACGAAGGGGGACAGAGCCGATGAATACCGCCGCCGCCCAAGTCCGGGAGCCCCGGACGACGAGCCGAAGACGCAAAATGCCGGCAGCCGGCCCCCTGATCGGATTCGTCGTGCTGCTGGCCGTGACGGTCGCCATGCTGGCGCCGCTGTGGTTCATGGTGTCGACGTCGCTCAAGACGACCAAGGAAATGCTCGCATTCCCGCCGACCTTCATCCCGGAGACGTTCGCCTGGTCGAACTTCAAGGAGCTGTTCACGAACAGCGACATCAAGTTCGGGCAGCAGTACGCCAACAGCCTGATCGTGGCCGTCTTCTCCGTCCTCGGCACGGTCATCTCCTCGTCGCTCGTCGCCTTCGGCTTCGCCCGGTACCGGGCCCGGGGGAGCGGCCTGCTGTTCCTGCTCATGCTGAGCACGATGATGCTGCCGTACCCGGCGATCATGATTCCGCAGTTTCTGCTGTTCACGAATATCGGGCTGCACGACTCGCTCCTGCCGCTCATTCTGCCGAACTTCTTCGGATCGGCGTATATCATTTTTCTGCTCAAGCAGTTTTTCTCCACGATGCCGAACGAGCTGTATGACGCCGGACGCATCGACGGGAGCAACGAGTTCCGGCTGTTCTGGAACCTGACGCTGCCGCTGGCGGGTCCCGCGCTCGCAACGGTTTCGATCTTCACCTTCATCTGGAGCTGGAACGACCTGTTGACCCCCGTGCTTTATCTCGATTCGCAGGAAAACTTCACGCTCCCGATCGGCATGGCCGCGATGATGTCGTCGAAGTTTCGGCTCGCGCCTTGGAACCTGCTGATGGCGGCCGCGCTGCTCTCCTCGCTGCCGATCATCACCCTGTTCGCGGTCGCCCAGCGGCGGTTCGTCGAAGGGATTGTCCTAACCGGCATCAAGTAAAAACCACATAGATCGATCAAAAGATCAGGAGGATGGGGTTATGAACAAGAAATGGTTGACCGCGGCCACGGGATTCGCCCTCGTGACCGTCGTAGCGGGAACGGCCTGTTCGAGCGGCAGCGGAGACGGCGGCAGCAAAACGGTGACGATCACGCACTATACGATCGACTCGCCCGACCGCACCTTCGTCGAGAAACTGATTCCGGATTTCGAAGCGAAGCATCCGAACATCAAGATCAAAGTGACCAAGGCGCCCTACGAGCAGTTCGACTCCAAGCTGCAGTCCGCCATCGCCGGCAAAAAGGCGCCCGACGTCACGTCCCACTGGGGCTACGGCGGCTTCATGGAGTACTACAACAAAGGCATGCTGATGGACCTCACGCAGCTGCTCCAGGACGACGGCTTCAGCGCCGGCGACTACAACATTCCCGAGAACGTCATGGACATCTACAAGGTGGACGGCAAGACGTACGGCATTCCGCTGAACAGCTACGTGACCGTCATGCTGTACAACAAGGACCTGTTCGACAAGGCCGGCCTCACCTATCCGCCTACGGATTACGAGGACAAAAGCTGGACCTTCGACAAAATGGTCGACTACGCGAAGAAGATGACCGTCCACTCCAACAACCTGGCCGAAGCGCAGTACGGCGTCGACTTCGGTTGGGGCGAACGGGATCAGCGCGTGCAGTATTTCGGCGCGGACGTCTACTCGGAGGATACCTGGACGAACGGCGGCAAGCCTTCGAAGGTTAATCTCGATCAGCCGGCCGTTATCGACGCCTACAAGAAAATATACGGGCTGATCCACGATCAGAAGGTGGCGCCCACGCCCGCGTTCAGCAAGTCGGTGTCCGGCCAGTTCGGCGATCCGTTCCTCTCCGGCAAGATCGGGATGTCGGTCGTCGGTTCGTGGAGCCTCGCGGCGTCGAGCGAATTCAACTTCAAGGTCGGCGTCGCGGCGGTGCCGCAAGGCCCGAACCCGAACGTGCGCAGCGTGCTGTACGTCGACCCGCTCTTCATTCTGAAGGACTCCAAGCATCCGAAGGAGGCGCTGGAGTGGATCAAGTACCTCATTACGACCGAGGTGCAGGAGAAGTCCATCGAGCTGTCGGGCGGCAATCCGCCGGTCAACCAGAAGGCGGCCGAGAAGTATTACGGCAGCTTCGAAGGCATCGAACCGGCGCAGATCAAGCAGGTGTACGACGGCGCCTACAAGTACGGCTTTGAATCGTATAACCATCTGATCGACAACTACTCGCAGATCAACGAGCTGTTCATCAACGAGCTCGGCCCGGTGGAAAACGGAGACAAGAAACCGGAAGAAGTGCTGCCGACGATCCAGGAGAAGCTGACCAAGCTGCTTGAACGCTTCCGTCAATCAAAATAGCGCCGCAAAGGCGGAGGGACGGCTTGCCGTCGCCTCCGCCGATATGCCTTTGTCAGCGCATCTTGGCTGTGATACGGTAATCGTATCCAAGGAAAATAACGAAACGGCAGGAGCGCTATCCCATGAAAGTAAGCATTTTTGACGTCGCCAAAAAGTCGGGTTTGTCGGTTGTCACCGTGTCGCGCGTGCTGAACAACTCCGCCTCGGTGCGCCCGAAAAACCGGGACAAGGTGCTGCAGGCGATGAAGGAGCTGGACTACCAGCCGAATGCGGCGGCGCGCAGCCTGGCGCGGGGCAGGACCGGCATCATCGGCCTGACGCTGTCGACGCTCCACGACTCCTTTCTCGACGCGATCGTCAAGGAAATCAACGACCGTTTGGCCGAACACGGCTACTTCCTCGCGCTCTCGGTGTCAACCGGCTTCGACGAGACGTTCCACCGGATGATGTTCCAGGAGGACCGGGTGGACGGCGTCGTGCTGCTGTCCCCGATCCGCGAGGACGAGTACGTGCTCGAGCTCAAGAAAAAGAAAATTCCGTTCGTCATGCTCGACAATCAGCAGCCCGGTCCTTCGGCCCCCTCCGTCATCGTCGACAACTTCAAGGGCGGCTACGACGCGACCAGGCATTTGATCGAGCTGGGACATGCGGAGATCGCGCATATTACCGGCGCGGAGGTGTACCTCAGCAGCCGGGAGCGAGAACGCGGCTTCCGGCAAGCGCTGTCCGAAGCGGGGCTCGAGCCTTTCGCCGTCGAGCGGGGCGAGTACGAGATTCCTTCGGGCTACGAGATCGCCTCCCGGTGGATCGACTCGGGGCGGCTGCCGACGGCCGTCTTCGCGTCCGACGACTACATCGCGCTCGGCGTCATGGACGCTTTCAAGAACGCGGGCATCCGGGTTCCGGGCGATGTCTCGGTGATCGGCTTTGACGACCAGATCCTCGCGTCGGCGTTCCGCCCGCAGCTTACGACCGTGCGCCAGCCGGCCGAGAAGATCGCGCGGGAGGGCGTGGAGCTTCTGCTCGGCTGGATCGGCGGGGCGCCCATGCGCAGCGTGACGCTCCAGCTCGAGCCGGAGCTGGTCGTCCGCGAGTCGACCGCGCCGCCGGCGAGCGCCCGGCATCAGGGATAGAGATCAGGCTTGGGAGTGGATACGATGAACTATTACTTGGGCGTAGACGCCGGCGGGAGCAAGACGTATACGCTCATCGCCGACGAGCGCGGCAACGTCGTGGGCAAAGGGGAGGGCGGCAACGGCAACCACCAGCTCGGCTACGAAACCGCGCGGCGCAGTATCGCCGAATCCGTCGAGATGGCGCTGGACGATGCGGGGCTCACGCCGGACCGGATCACCTATGCCTATTTCGGCTTGGCCGGCGCGGATCGGGAGCCGGATTACCGCATTCTTCGGCCGATGATCGCGGAGCTGGGCTTCCCGAACCACGACATCAACTGCGACACGATGATCGCCATGCGGGCGGGTACGAGCCGGCCGTACGGGGTCGTTCTCATCTGCGGCAGCGGCACGAACAGCGCGGGGCGCAATCGCGAAGGCGCGTTCTACCAGTGCGGCGGCTTCACCTATCTGTTCGGAGATTTCGGCGGAGGCGGCACGATCGTCGTCGAGGCGTTCCGCTCCGTCATCCGATCCTGGGACGGCCGGGAGCGCCCGACGCTGCTTACGGAATTGCTCCTGGCGGATCTCGGTTACGCGACGGTGCAGGAGATGTTCGACGACTACCTGGACAACGGCAAGTCGCCGCCGCTTCGTCACGCGAAGCTCGTGTTCGAAGCGGCGGTCCGGGGCGACGCCGTCGCGCAGGACATTTTGCGCTTCCAGGGCCAGGAGCTCGGCAAGTCCGCCGTCGCCGTCATTCGCCGGCTCGGTATGGAGGCGGAGACGTTCGACGTCGTGCTGGCGGGCAGCATCGTAACCCGGGGCAAGGGCGACTTCGTCCACGCCGAGATCCGCCAAGCCGTGGCGTCCGTCGCGCCGGGCGCCTCCGTCGTGAAGCTGGAGGTGGAACCGGTCGTCGGCGCGCTCTGGATGGCATTCGAGGCGGACGGCTCGCCGCTGCCTCCGGACGTATACGAGCGTTTGCGCGGCATATCGGACTTTCAGTCGCTGGCGGTTTCGCGCTGACCCTTTTTATTCTATAGACAGGAAGTGACTGACCATGGCAAGCGGATTGAAGATTGCCGTCATCGGCGGCGGCTCCTCCTACACGCCGGAGATCGTCGAAGGCTTCATTCAAAAATACGACCAACTGCCGGTAAGGGAACTGTGGCTCGTCGATATCGAGGCGGGACGCCGGAAGCTCGAGATCGTCGGCGCCTTGACGAAGCGCATGGTCGCCCGGTCGGGGCTGCCGATCGAGGTGCATCTGACGCTCGACCGACGTCGCGCGATCGAGGGGGCGGACTTCGTTTCCACGCAGATGCGCGTTGGCTTGCTGGAGGCGCGGAAGTGGGATGAACACATCCCGAACCAGTACGGCGTCATCGGACAGGAGACGACCGGGCCGGGCGGCATGATGAAGGCGCTGCGCACGATTCCGGTGCTGCTCGACATTTGCCGCGACATCGAGGAGCTCGCGCCGAACGCCTGGCTGCTCAACTTCACCAATCCCGCGGGCATGGTGACCGAAGCGATCCGCCGTTATACGAAGGTCCGCAGCATTGGGCTCTGCAACGCGCCGATCGGGCTGCAAAAGTGGCTGAGCGACAAATACGAGACGCCGGCTTCGCATATCTACACGGAGTTCGTCGGGCTGAACCACTTGCACTGGGTGACCCGCGTGGAGGTGAACGGCGACGACAAGCTGCCGGAGCTGCTGGACAAACGCGAGGAGTATTCCGGCAAAAACGTGCCCGCCACCGAATGGGATGCCGATTTCCTGCGCTCGTTCGGGGGACTGCCCTCTTATTATTTGAAGTATTTCTACATGACGGACGCGATGCTGCAGGAGCAGCTGGAATCGTTGAAGGCGGGGGGCACGCGCGCGGAAGTCGTCAAGAAGGTCGAAGACGAGCTGTTCGAGCTGTACAAGGACCCGGATCTGAAGGAGAAGCCGAAGCAGCTGGAGAAGCGCGGCGGCGCCTACTACTCCGAGGCGGCCGTTAACCTGATGGAGTCGCTGCACGGCGACAAGCGCGATATCCAGACGCTGAACGTGCCGAACGGCGGAACGCTCGACTTTTTGCCGGCGGATGCCTGCATCGAAGTGAACTGCGTCGTCACCGGCCAGGGCCCGCTGCCGCTCCCGGTCACCAAAGTGCCGGAGCAGGCCAAGGGGCTGATCCACGCGGTGAAAACGTACGAGCGGCTCGCCATCCGCGCGGCGGTCGAGGGCGACCGCGACCTCGCCCTGCAAGCGATGGCCGCGCACCCGCTCGTTCCCTCGGTCGGCGTCGCCAAGCGGCTGCTCGCCGACATGCTGGAGAAGAATAGGCCGTATCTGCCCGCCTTTTTCCGGGCGTAGGGCGGATATTATAGCCGAGCATATGCAGTCCCCGATCGCCTTGCGCGGTCGGGGCTTTTTGGTTGGGGCGGGATGCGCGGGAGGGTGGTGGCAGTGGGGCGGGGGAATAGGGAACATTTTGTTACCTATTTCGGCGGAGTGGCGGGAGTGCGGGGGAATAAGGAACATTTTGTTACCTATTTCGGCGGAGTGGCGGAGTGCGGGGGAATAAGGAACATTTTGTTACCTATTTCGACGGAGTAGCGGGGGTGCGGTGAAATAAGGAACATTTCGTTACCTATTTCGGCGGAGTGAGGGAGATGCGGGGGAATAAGGAACATTTTGTTACCTATTTCGGCGGAGTGGCCGGAGTGCGGGGGAATAGGGATCATTTTGTTCCCTATTCGTATGCGGTGACAGCCCCCTACTGGGTATGCAGCAGGTCGGCTCCCGCTATGTATCACTTTGACTCGAAGGGCGCAACGTTCCAAGTACGGCTGCTCGCCGAACGGTTGACTTTTGGATTTAGTGTAACTAAAATAGTTACAGAATAGAGAAAGAATCGAAAAACGTACTGGGAGGAAGCATTTATGAAAATCGGCATTATCGGCGCAACAGGCAAAGCGGGACGCAACATCTTGAAGGAGGCGCTGATTCGCGGCCACGACGTGACGGCGATCGTGCGCAACGCCTCCAAACTGACGGAAAATGTTCCAGTATTGGAGAAAGACGCGCTGGCGCTGACGGACGCGGACCTGACGCCGTTCGACGTCGTCGTGAACGCCTTCGGCAGCCTCGACAACGTCTCGCTGCACGTCGAGCTCGGCAACCGGCTGACCGAAGCGCTGCAGGGCTCGGACACGCGCCTCATCGTGGTCGGAGGGGCGGGCAGCCTGTTCGTCGGTCCGGACAAAAAGGTGCGCGTCGTCGACACACCGGATTTCCCGGACTTCATCAAGCCGCTGGCCAACGCCCAAGGCGAGAACCTCCGCATGCTGCAAGGCACCGCCGGTCTCAAATGGACGTTCGTCAGCCCGTCCGCGGAGTTTGCGCTGGGTCAGCGGACGGGCGCCTATCAGAGCGGACAGGACCATCTGCTCGTCAACTCGCAGGGCCGCAGCTACGTGAGCTACGAAGACTATGCCATTGCCGTCCTCGACGAAATCGAGCAGCCGAAGCACATCGGCGAGCGTTTCACCGTCGTTTCGGAGGGCTGAGCGGTCGATGGCGGGAGGGGGGGGGGGGGGCGGCGCGCGCAAGGCGGCTTCCCCCGGCTGCTCGCCGCTTATGAAGTCGAGATAATCGATTTTATCGACGATCTCCCGTCGCTTCGCCGCTTTTGAAGCTGAGATAATCGATTTTATCGATTACCTCCCGGCGTTTCGCCGCCTTGAAGCCGAGATAATCGATTTTATCGATTAACTCCCGTCGCTTAGCAGCTTTTGAAGCCGAGATAATCGATTTTATCGATTAACTCCCGTCGCTTAGCAGCTTTTGAAGCCGAGATAATCGATTTTATCGACGATCTCCCGTCGTTTCGCGGCTTTTGGGCTGAGATAATCGATTTTATCGATTAACTCCCGTCGCTTAGTAGCTTTTGAAGCTGAGATAGTCGATTTTATCGATTAACTCCCACCGCTTCGCCGCTTTTGAGCTGAGATCGTCGATTTGATCGACGACCACGTTTGCGTTCACACCGCTCCCACCCCCTTGACCGTCGGTCAAGGGGGTTAGTCTTTTCCCGGGCGAAAAAAGATAGTCCCGACGCCGCGTCGGGGAAAGTGATAGAGCCAAAACCGCGGGGCGCCTAAGCGCCGTCCTTATGCGCCAACGCCTTGCCCGGAGCCGGGAGGGACGCCGTCGGATGTCGGGCCGGAGCCTGCCAGCTTGCAGGGGCGGCGTCTATGGTGAGATACAGGAGACGTATCCGCGGCTGCGGACGGCAAGGCGACTGCGCGATGCCTGAACCTGGGTCACTCTGTCTTTAAACCTGCGGCCCCGCCTCGAAACGCCTCGGGGGAAAAAGGAAGTTTTTTTAACCAAGGCCGAGCGCCGCCGTCGTGATCCGGTCCAGTTGCGCCCGCAGCGGCGGCTCCTCGCGAAGCGACGACGGGTCGAGAAAATCGGTGTAGACACCGTTCACGCCGAGCTGCCGATAGCGCTCGCAGGCGAAGGCGTCATTGATGGTATGCGCGTAGACGCGGGCGCCGGCCTGCCCGAGCCGCTCCACGAAAGCGGACGAAGCGCGCTCTCCCGGCATCGTGACGGCGCCGATTTTGGGGTGGCGCCGGACATACTCGACCACCTCGTCGTCCGACAGCTGCGAGGCGTACAGCGTGAGGATGTAGCTCGGAAACGGGTAGATCGCCTCGACCTGCGCATACATCTCGAGGTCGTAGAGCTGCGGGATGATGCGCGCGAGCACCTCTTTCCCGACTTCTCCGCCTTTCTCCGCGATCATGCCGAATTGCCGGGCGACGACGGCCGGATCGGTTGATTTGGTATCGGTGATCAAGTATGCGTCCGGATGCTTCTTCAGCAGCGCGAGCAGATCGTCCAGGTCCATCGGACGATAGGCGCCGTGAATCGGCAGCGACTTAAACGCACGAAGCGAGAGCGGCGCGTCGTCCTTCGCAGGATCCGGAACGTCAGGCGCGTTTTGCTCCAGCTTCCGGTTGAAAAAAGCGCCCCACTCGTGCCGGGCGACGAGCGCGCCATCCGAGGTGAGCAGGAGGTCCGCCTCGAACAGGCGGAAGCCCCGAGCGTAGTTGGCGGTAAAAGCCTCATAGGCATTCGTATAGTCGTAACCGTCGATGCCCCCGAGCGCGTGGGCGACGAGTCGCTCGTCCGTCCAAGCGGGCGGGGCGTGCGCAGGCGAAGCCGAACCGACGACAGAGGCCGAGATCGCCAGGCCGAGCAGCCAAAGAAGAGAGGACATGGGACTGCCTCCTTTGCCGAAAGGATAAGAGACGATTTCCTTCTCCCTTACCCGGCGGCCGCTTCCCGCCAAACGACCAACAAGCAGTCCGAACCCGGGCTGCGCATATGGAAAACATTCGTAGAATCTAGCTTCGCTGACAGCGTCTGTCAGTGGGAATGGCTTATCATCCAAATAGAAAACAAGAATGCCGAAGGAGGAAAATCAATGTCGTCTTTCAAAGTGGAGCATATCAATCCGGAGGGTTTATTCGTATCAAAAGCATTTACGCAAGCGATCACCGTAAGCGGAAAGGCTAAAACCATATATATTGGCGGACAGAACGCGGTTAATTCGGCGGGCGAACTGGTCGGGGCCGGCGATTTGGAATTGCAGACCAAGCAGGCGCTGCAAAATATTGCCACGATTCTGGCTTCCGAAAATGCAAGTTTCGCCGATCTGGTTAAACTCAATATCTATTTGGTTAGCGGAAGCGATCCGCGAATCGGTTACAAAGCATTCCAAGAGATGGCGGGGGTATTGGAGCGACCGCCTTTGGTCACCGTTCTGTTTGTTTCGGAATTCGCGCGTCCCTCTTGTCTTCTCGAGATCGACGGAATAGCAGTCGTTGAAGATAAGGACTAAATGGGTATCCGACACTGATGACCCTATGAAATGCGCTCGAAGGGCCTTCCCGCGGCAGCAATGCGATAGGAAGGCCCTTCGAGCGCGAAAACTTTGGTGCTGTTTCATGAACCATCATCAGTCATGGACTTCGCATCACCGCAAACGAAAGGCAGCATACGTCGAGGGCTGCAGCCGTACTTCGTACACGGCGTCGCCGTCCCGCTCGCGGTCGGCCAGCTTCGTCGCACGGGCGGCGACCGTGAGGCCGGTCAGCTCGCGGCCGCGCGGCAGGCAGATGCGCCATTTTTGCGGTCGGGGCGCGAAATTTTCCAGCACGAAGACGTCGTTGTCATAAGCGAACCATCCGGCGCTCGCAGGCCCCTCGATCCGATAGCCCAGCGTTCGCGGCGTGAACAGCGCGCGCAGCGCGGTAACGACGGACTCCGGCAGCTTCCACAGCTCCGCGTAATGGTCGGGAATGACGAGCGTGTGGATTTTGCCTTTGCCGTAGTTGTCGTACATGAGAATCGGAATGTTGTTGTGCCCGCTAAGCGCGACGATCGATTGCCAGGTGCCGTTGGTGCTGTAGTCGAAGATCGGATAAGACAGCGGCGCTTCGGACAGCGTAAACTCGTCGAAGGTGCAGCTGTTCGTGTTCAGCGCGAACTGCTGCACGCTCATCCGCTTGCCGGTCGGACGCATCGTGGTGAAGTCCTCGACGCCGCGGCCCGTCATCCGCTCCACAAAGCCGGACGTCATGACGATGTGACCGCCCGCACGAAGAAAATCTTTCATTTTCGCGAGAATATCGGGATCCCGGGTCGCGTTCTGCGTGATCAGCAGCGGATCCGCGGGATCGGCCGGAAAATGCGGCGTCGGCTCCATCGGAATGCCGAGCATGCCGAGGTAGTCGTACAGATGGTCCTCTCCCTTCGCGTGGTGCGGCTCGTAGACGGTTATGCCGCGCGGGCCGCCCAGCTCGCCGGCCAGACGGTCCAACTTGTCCAGCCGGAAGCCCAGCGCCGGGATGTAATAGCTGTCGCGAAGCAGCGAGTAGCAGAACAGCGTCAGCTCCTTGGCCCGCCCGAAGACGGTCAGGTAGGCCTGCTCCAGATAATAGTCGACGTACGTGCAGTCGAGGTTGTCGAACCAGCCGCCGCCGTTGCGTCCAGGGGCGAGGTTGTCCATCCAGCGCAACAGCGAGTACGATGCGTAACGCGGAATATGCTGCTGGCTGATTGCCGGGTCGCGCGTCTCCGTACCGGTGTAGAGGCCGTCGAACAGATTGGGCTGCGTCTCCGTGTTGTAGCCCGAGGCTTGATAGGCTTCGTTCCAGTTCGGATATTTGATGATCATGCGCGAATTCGGATTGACGGCGCGGGCCGGCTTCCGGATGAGATTTTCCGAGACGTCCGTCATCAGCTCCAGGCGGAATTCCTCCCAGCTGCGCTCGCCCTTGCGCGCGAGGCAGTCGTCGCAGCCGCAGTTCGTGAAGAAAAAGTCGTCGAAAATGACCTCGTCGAACACGGCGGCCGCATTCTCGACCGCTTCGCGGAATTTCACTCTCGAAGCTTCGTCGGTATAGCAGATGCCTCCGAACAGCCGCTCGAAACCGGGCCGGTAGGAAGCGCCCAACGTTGGCGTAATGCCGCCAGCAACCTCGATGCCGCGCCCCTCGAAAAACGCCTTCAGCTCCCGCAGCCGCTCCCGGCTCAGGCTCTTGTCTCCCCGATGGTTCTCCACGTATACTTTCGACAGCTTCAGATGGCGCTGGAAAAAGTCCACGTCCTTGGCGATCTCCTCGAAGCCCTTGTCCAGACAACCGGCCGTACAGTAAATCGCCAGCTTGAACTGTTCGTACCCCATCGCGTTCTTCGTCATGCGCTTCCCTCCATCCGGTCTATTTACGACTGATTATAGGTGCTATACTGGGAAGGAAGTTATGCGCTTTCAACCAAAACTATCAAAATTGCAACTTGAACGGGACTGCGATAACGGAGTTGAAGGAGGCGGGCCGATGTCCGTGCTGCAATTCGACGCGCTGCCGCTGCCGCACTTCATCCATTGCGGGTACAGCCTCGCTGGCGCCGGCCGCAAGCATCCCGAGCGGACGGCCGTCGGGGAGTTCGACCTGATCGTCGTCAAGCAGGGATGTCTGTACGTGGGCGAGGAGGACCGTCGCTACGAGGTGGCCGAAGGGCATGCGCTCATCCTCCGGCCGGATCTGCACCACTACCCGACGGCGGGGACGCGCGAGACGACGGCGTCGTACTGGCTGCACTTTCACACGGCGGGCGAATGGCGCGCGGAAACGGGCGGCGAAGCGGATGTCGTGCGCGCCGAACGGCTTGCTCGCGGAGAGGAAGCGCAACCGGACGCGCGGGCGGAGCAGGAAGATCGGAGGGCGGAAAGGCCGACGGCCGACGGAGAAGCCGCGTCCGCACCCACGTTCCGGATGACGTCGTTCGGCATCCGGCTGCCGCAGTTTACCCGGCTGGCCGAGCCGGCCCATATGTACGAAGCGCTCCGGCAGCTGACCGCGCTGGAGTCAGTCTCGCATCTGGATGCGGTCCGGTGGAAGCAGCAGCGGATCTTCCAGGATGTGCTCGGCCTGCTCGCGGAGTCGCTCGAGGCGCAGCGGCCGAAGCCGGGCGAGGAGGTGGCGGACCGCGCGGCCTCGTTTCTGCGGCTGAACTACCGGGAGCCGGTGACGGCGGCGGAGATCGGCCAGGCGCTCAGCTTCCACCCGGTATACGTCGCGCGCTGCATGCGGCAGCGGTTCGGCTGCTCTCCGATGGAGTACCTGCTGCGCTACCGGCTGGAGCAGGCCAAGCGGCTGCTGCTGCAGACCGACCTGCCGGTTCACCGCGTGGCGCGCGAGACCGGGTTTCAGCAGGCGGCGTATTTCACCTCGTGCTTTCGCAAGTTCGAGGGGCTGACGCCTCGGGCGTACCGGATGATTTTCCATCGGAAAGGTTGATTCGCGCTTTGACAAGCCGAGCGGCCTATCGGTACACTCGGTAGTGACGGTAAACGAGACGAATCCAACGGGGAGCAGGAGCGCGCGATGAAATTTGCCATTCAACATTTGTCCTTCTTCGTGATCCAGACCGAAGGCGGGCAGGAGAAAGACACGACGAGACGGTACAAGCACTACAAGACGATGGACCACTACGACTATGAGGACAGCGAACTTAAGTCGTTCCTCGACGGGGAGTTCGCCCGGATCGGCAAGCGCAAGGCCGACGTGCACGCGGACTCGGAGAACGCGCCGACGAAGATCGGACGATTTCTCGTGGAGCCGGGACAGGAGCTCGAGAGCAATCCGAACTACAATCTGTTCCAGCGCCTCCGCGCGGCGGGGACGAAGGAGCAGTTCCACTACGCCTGCGACGATCTGCTGCGGGCTTATATGGACACGAGCGCGGTACGGGGCGGAGCGTTCATCGTCGCGCTCGCCAAAATCAACGAGCTGTTCGACGATCCTTTCGTCTTCGTGCTGAAGTGCGACTTCGAATCGAAGATCGCGCGCATATCGGACGAGAAAAGCCTGATATCCAAGGTCGACATGGCGATCAGCGCCCGCAACATCAAGTCCATCCTGTATCCGCACATGCCGGAGGAAGGCATGCTCGAGCCCTGGGAGCTCAAGATTCACCAGGCTTCGCATGCGCGGTATTTCGAAGACTTCCTCAAGTACGTAACCTACGAGAAATCCAAGCCCGAGATTTTGAACGACCAGGTCATCGGGCTCGTGCAGGAATACATGGAGCGCAAATGGCAGGAGCCGAATGCGGGCGCCGTCCTGGCGGCCGCGCCGGCTCCGCAGGGGATGGGCGTCCCCGGCGCCGACGGGGGCGCGTATGACGAGGCGGGATACGGCGAAGAAGGCGCGGGCGCGGCGGGCGGCTATGGAGACGTCCCCGCGCGGCTGCAGTCGGCTTACGACGTCTACGACGACGAGGAAGGCGAGCCGCCGGCCTACGAAACGGCGCGTCCGGCCCGGGAGAACGGTTCGGGCGCGGGCGGAGGCAACGGGTACAGCCCGTACAGCGGCGGCCATCCCGGTTACGCGCAGGAGGTTCGGCAGCTCGAGGTGTGGGCGGCCGGCGACAAGCGCCAGCTTCAGGAGAAATGGACGCACGAGGACGTTATGGAGGCGACGATGCGTCTGATGGAGCATCAGCCGGACCTCGATCTGAAGTTCAAGATCGACGACGTCGCCGTCCGCGGCAAAATGTCGGACTACGGCGACCGCGTCCATTTCGCCCGGATGAACGGTCGCTACGTCGTCCTGATCGAGGGAGACGCATTCCAGTTCGAGAAGGGGATGTCCCCGATCGAACTGCTGCACCCCGAGGACATCGAGCAAGTGCTCGCGCGCCTGCGCCATCGCACCGCTGGGCACTGAGCGGGGGCAAGGCAAGGAGTAATGCGGTTATAAAGTGAAGGCAAAAACAGCGATATCGCTTTTTAGCCGACTTGTAAGGGTTGTGAATAAGGTGCGGTGGGTGCGATGGGTGTGCGATTTCATTTTATTGGTTGCCGTAGCGTTTATTACTGGATAGAGTTGCATTTAAAAATTTTAACGGTTCTGAGAGACGTTATT
>NZ_JAJFOW010000064.1 GCF_020731285.1 Cohnella baijiui | reverse complement strand
GCTTCATTCAAATATGTCTGATTTAAGGTCTTGACATCGTACCGCTGCTCTCTTGATTCACATTGTATTGGAGCTGTGGTACATTTGAAAAGTAGTTACATTTATGTGCAATAGTTTCAAAAAATGAACTATGGAGGGGATAGGCAATGATGGATCGATCCTGCCCGGGCACCGTCGAGCCGATCATGGAGATATTGGACAGCAAGTGGATGCTGCTGCTCCTGTTCGAATTGTTCAACGGAACCCGCCGCTTCGGAGAGCTGCGCCGCAAGCTGCATCCCATCAGTCCGAAGACGTTGACCGACCGCCTGCGGCTGCTGGAGGAGAAGGGCATCGTCACGCGTACGCTGTATCCCGGCGTCCCGCTGCACGTCGAATACGAACTGACCGAGTGCGGGCTGGGCTTGCAGCCGATTTTTGCCGCGATGTGGACGTGGACCCAGGAGTACGGCGGCCATTTGCGGAAGGATGCGGATGAGCGCCAGGAAGCAAAAGGTTGAGCGAAGAAGGCGCGAGAGATTGTTGACTGAACGTCCGAAAAGGATGGATTGACCGTTTCGCGCTTCTGGATTATTTTAGGTTCAATAAGGGAAGAAAGGGAGAACGCCCCATGACTTCATCAATGGAACGCGAAGACCGTTTGCCGTCGGCCGAGGCCGGGATGCAGGAGATGGCTCCGGCGCCGGAAACGATCGACGAGAAGCAGGAGAAGGTTCGAAAGTACAACATCCTCAACCCGTTGGCCCGAAAGGGTCAGACGGTGCTCGTCGGCTCCTCGCTGATGGAATTTTTCCCGATCAACGAACTGCAGCAAGCCCTGGATCGCTCCTACTGCATCTATAACCGGGGAATCGCCGGCTATGTGACGACGGAATTGCAGGCATCGCTGGACGCCTGTATCTTCGAGCTGGAACCCTCCAAGATCTTCATCAACATCGGGACCAACGATATCAGCTTGCCGGATTACCGGCTGGAGCGGCTGATCGAGAACTACGACGACATTCTGACCCGCATCGCCCGGAGGCTGCCGGATTGCCGGGTATACGTCATGGCGTATTACCCCGTGAACGCCGAGGCGGAATTTCCCTTCGTCCCCCGGGCTTCGATGGAAGAGGTGTTCCGGCACCGGACGAACGAAGCGATCCGGGAAGCGAATCGCGCGATCGAGCAACTGGCGGCGAAGCACGGCTATGCCTATATCGACGTGAACGAGGGACTGACGGACGCGCAGGGAAATCTCAAAGCGGAGTACGCGACCGACGGGATTCATATGCTGCCGAACGGGTATGCCGTCGTACTGAACAACCTGCAGAAGTATCTGTAGCTCTATGTTGCGGAGATCAGGGGCTGGGAGGGGAGGCGGTATGCCGATGACGGACTTTAGCGTAAAGCCTCTGGAGGAGAGCACTTGGCCGGATTTTGCCCGATTGGTGGAAAAGAACAACGGCGTCTGGGGCGGCTGCTGGTGCATGGCGGTTCACCCGGAAGGCGTCGGGCGGTCCAAGACCGTTGCCCAAAACCGGTCCGAAAAAGAGCAGCGCGTACGGGAAGGCCGGGCCCATGCCGCGCTCGTGTACGACGGTGCGGAAGTCGTAGGCTGGTGCCAATTCGGAGCGCCGGACGAGCTGCCGCGCATCAAGCACAAACGGGAGTACCAGAAGGGTCTCGGGATGCTGCCGGACTGGAGAATCACGTGCTTTTTCGTCGATCGGGCATACCGGGGCAGAGGCATCGCCTCCCTCGCGCTGGAAGGCGCCTTGCGGGAAATCGCGCGACTCGGCGGAGGAATCGTGGAGAGCTACCCCGAGGACGTCGAAGGCCGATCGGTGTCGGGCTCTTTCCTCTACAACGGGACGCTGTCGGTCTTGGAGCGCCAGGGATTTCAAAGAGTCCGCAGGCTCGGAACAAACCACTGGGTCGTGGCTAAGACGGTCGACGCTGGGCCGCCTGGAGCAGCTCGATGAAGTGCTGCGCCTGGGGCGACAAGCGGTGATGCTTCAGCCAGAGGAGTCCCACCGGCGAAGACATCCCGGCGGCATCGTCGATTTGGCAAGCCTGGATCGGATAGCCGGGATACCGGTCCAGCAGCGTTGCCGGGACGATCGATCCGCAGAAGCCGGAGGAGACCAAGCTCATCAAGAGCGAGATGTCCGAGCACTCGCCGAGGAGCCGGGGCTCGAGACGATGCTGGGAAAAGACCCGCAGGATCAAATAATGCACGCCGAGCCCCCGCGTGCTGGGCAGCATGAGAGGAACGTTCTCCAGCTCGGCGAGGGACACCTTCGGGCCGAACGGCGCCTCTCGCTCGGACGCAATCCAGTAGAATGGCTCATCGTACAGATGGAGCAGGGACAAGTCGTCGTCCAGCTCCAGCGGCAGCCGGACGAACGCCAGTTCGACCTCCCGGTCGCGCACCAGTCGGCAGAGCCGGGCGGATTCGTTTTGGTGAATTTGATAGGTGACCTTAGGGTAACGTTGCTGGAACAGATGGAGAATCTCGGGCAGCTCCGCCACAGAGAAGGTGTTTACTCCGATCGACAATCTGCCCCGGGCTCCGCTGCCGGCTTCCTTCACCTGCGCCGCGGCCTCGTCCATGAGCTGAACCATCTGCAGCGCGTAGGCGTACAGCATGTTCCCCGCATCCGTAACCTCCAAATATTTGCCGCTGCGTTCCACCAGCCGGGTGCCGAGCTCGCTTTCCATCGCTTTCAGCTGCTGGCTGAGCGGCGGTTGGGAGAGATGGAGCCGCTTGGCGGCGGCGGACACCGTCCGTTCCTCCACGATTGCGATAAAGTAGCGCAGCTGCCGGATGTCCATTGCCCGGTCCTCCTTCTTCTATATGAAAAAGCTAAGCGAATCCAATGTTTTATATATTTTTCATTCGGATATCCTCATGATAGCATAAGGTTGTCAAAGGATGCTTGCCTGACTAAGGATGGAAAAGGAGGGTTTGCGTTTGATCAACGATATCGATCTGCTGCATCTGCGGCGCTGCGTCGAACTGGCGGAAGCCGCATTGGAAGCCGGAGACGAGCCGTTCGGGTCGATGCTGGTCTCGGCGGGCGGAGAAGTGCTGGCGGAGGATCACAACCATGTCGCGGGCGGCGACCACACCCAGCACCCTGAGTTCGCATTGGCGCGGTGGGCGGCTCAGCATCTGACGGTGGAGGAACGAGCGCAGGCGACGGTGTATACGTCGGGCGAGCACTGCCCGATGTGCTCGGCGGCCCACGGCTGGGTCGGATTGGGCCGCATCGTCTATGCGAGCTCCTCCGCGCAGCTGGCGCAATGGCTGGACGAGCTCGGGGTCGCCCCCTCGCGCGTCCGCAACCTGCCGATCCGCGAAGTCATTCGGGATGCGGTCGTAGACGGCCCCGTGCCCGAGCTCGCCGAGCAGGTGCGGGAGCTTCATCGTCGGTTCCGCGCGGGCGGGCGGTAAGCGTCACGCGAAAGCTGCAGTTGGAGCGATTGGATTAGTTATGAGGGAATCCGATTGCGGTGGGAGAAGAGTAAGAGCCGGGAAGCCGCGTCGGACGCGGGCTTTGGGGCTGCGACAGGTTGCTGAGAGGCGGGCTGTTGCGGCCCTCTTTGCGATTTTCGTTCAACAGCTTGCAAACATGATGTCGGAGAAAGTATTCTCTCCGAAAGTGGTTGCCGTATCTAATCACTTGTTTATGCGATACCGCAGATGTTAAAATCGCAATAGAAAGACCGAGTGCTGCGAACACTCGGCCTATATAATTGGCTTGGATGGGTTTCCCTTCTAAGCTGAAAAGGGCAAAAACCCACCTTTGGCGCTAACCTTGGGGTGGGTTTTTACTTTCTCTTGTAGTTATTCGCGATGTATGTTAAAAGAGCAATAACAAAGGTTAAAAAAGCAATCATGATGAGGATTGCATCTTTTATTTCCATGGCCTCACCTCCTTTCGAAGGGAAACCATGCCTACCCAAGGTTCAATTGTACAACTTTATCTTGACGTTTATTCGAAATGCGATCAAGCGTTCTTATCGTGCGGCGAGCATTTGAAGAACTTGAAAATTAGATTATTTTCTTTTTATAAATAAATGGAAAGAGGAAGAAAACATCTATCCATATAGACACAAAGAAGGCTGGACCCTCCCTGCATCGGGGGAGGACTCAGCCTTCTTATTTGATTGAGGTCAACGGATTTAGTTTCATCAGAGGTCCTTTAATTAGCCCAAGAAAGCAATAGAACGTTTTACTTTCTTTGCAAATGCAATGGGGTTATCGATCGACTCCCAGTGGATATACATGAGACGCGGGTTCTCAAACAACCAGTGGTTATGGACTGCCGTTACTGTAACCCCGTTTTTGCGAAGATTGGACAGCAATCGGTTGACTTGGTTTTGGAAGAGGGCCGTTTCCCCTAGACAGAGCGCGCGTCCCGAACGATCTAGTGATTCAAACGAGAACAGTTGATAACGAACCAAAGGAGATGTAGTTCGTCTCCCTAAAATAGCGGCGTTAAATTTCCTGTTTCTAGTAACGAAACAAACAGGTCCTTTTGTAATCGAATGCTCGGTTCCACCTAAAATGGTTGAAAATTGGTTACACAGCCTTATAAAGCGGGGGCTTGCTTTCACTTGTTCTGCCATATGAAAAATCATCCTTTCATTTGTTATTCAAATACAACCTCAGAGCTTAGCTATTAACCCAAGAATGCAATGGATTCCTTGGTTCTTCTAGCAAACGTAACAGGATTCATAATGGCCTCCCAATGCATATACATTAAACGCGGGTTTTCTTTTAACCAGTGATTATGAATCGCAGTCACTTTAATCCCGCGTCTACGGAGATTTGAGATCAATCGATTCACCTGATTTTGATGAACGGCAGTCTCACCCAAACAAAGCGCGCGGCCCGACTTATCAAGAGATTCAAATGAGAACATTTGCATTTGAACCAACGGGGAGCGTGTTCTTCTACCCAAAATCGATTCCCTCAGGTTCGTCATCCGCGTGACAAAACAAACCGGCCCTTCATCAACTTCGGATACGCCTCCCAGGATCTTTCCAAATTGAGTACAAAGTCTTTGGAATTGTGGGCTTACTTTCACCTTTTGTGCCATATACATCCTCCTTTGATCGTCTTCCGGATAACATATGATCCAAGTGAAAAAACGAATTGGACAAAACCCCCCTAATGTTACAAAAATAAACAGGAGAAGGACTCGAATCTCAAGTCCTTCTCCTGTTTATTCTATCAAGCGGTTATTCCCCATCGTCTTCATGCAGATGATTGATAATCCTGTGATTTTGCTTTTTTTTAGCGCCCATCATCATTTTCCTGGCAATCGTATAACCAATAAGATAAGTCGCTGCTGAGGTATTGCCGTCCACAGTAAATGGGATAATCGACGCATCTGCAACCATTAAATCCCTTACCCCATGAACTTCGCCTCGTCGATCAATTACCCCCCTCGGTTTAAAGGGGCCATACGTAATGATCCTTGTTGATGATGGTTATATTCCATCTCATTGATGAAATGTCATTTGTGCATGCCCAACATGCAATGGAACAACCTGAACAGGGATCGCCCTTTATGCATGCAGGCCCTGATGGTGTTACCGTCTGGTGGAAAGGTAAATTCATTTGCAGCAGCTCGATCGAGGCATTAAGAGAAACAGAACTCATTTGGAAAGATCCGTTTCTGCCGATCGACTTGTTCTCGGAGGATTGGGATTCACTGCTTTCTGCGCTGCTCACGCAAAGCCGTTATATTGGCTCGGACATGGCTATTAACGAGGGTGCATTAAGAGAGGGCGCTAAGCTGGATTCTGATTTCGATTCCGCCATTAATGAGTTAATGGACTCCGGCCTCGTAGAAAAAGGTAAAGGAGGCTACAGAATCGGAATCAAAGGTGAGGTGTTGCTTCGATTGATGGGCGTGCTCTGGCGGGCAACCGGAAAACCCGGCAGCATCTCTCATGCATCTCTGCCGGGTTCCGAAGAATATGACAATTCTATTTCCTGATCTTGCAGGCCGACTCATTTTTAAACCCTATACTCACCTAAACGTAAGTACCTGAACCAAAAGTGCATACTTCCGGATCGGCGGCAGGGCCCTTATGATACTCCTACAAGCATATCTGCATCAAAGGAGGGTCAAGCCTTGAAGACGCTGATCGTCGTAGCGCATCCCAACATCGAAACTTCCGTGGTCAACAAGCGGTGGGTAGAGGAGCTTCGCCGCTACCCCGAGAAGTATACGGTTCATGAGCTGTATCGGCAGTACCCCGGCGGCAATATTGAGGCGGAACGGGAGCAAAAGCTCATCGAAGCGCACGACCGTCTGGTCCTGCAGTTTCCGATCTACTGGTTCAACTGCCCGCCGCTGCTGAAGAAATGGCTGGACGACGTGTTTGCTTACGGATGGGCCTATGGCTCCCGGGGGGACCGTTTAAAAGGCCGGAAGGTCGGCCTCGCCGTATCCGCCGGCATCCGGGAGGAGGATTACCGGCCGGAGGGGAGATACCGCTATACGCTCAGCCAGCTGCTGACGCCGTTCGAGACGACGTTTCGGTATTGCGACGCGGATTACCGCTCGTTCTTCGCGTTTTACGGCATGGAGGCGGAGCCCGGCGGGAACGTCCCCGGCGAAGAAGCCGAGTCGCCCGGGGCCAAGCTGGACAGGAGCGCGCAAGAATACCTGCCATTTATCGATCGAATGTAAAAGCGAAAAGAAGGTTCTCCTCCTCGGAGAGCCTTCTTTATGATTGCGCCATCAGGCCTGCCGTTCTTCCGCGGCCCCGGGCGCGTACCGGCTGTTGGCCTCTCCCCAGTTGCACAACATGTTCATGATCGGAATAAGGGTAAGGCCGCGCTCGGATAGGGAATATTCGACCTTGGGCGGGACTTGGGGGAATTCCCTGCGAACAATCAGGCCGTCCGCCTCCAGCTCCTTCAGCATGATGCTGAGCGTTTTAAAGCTGACGTTGCCGATGCTCCGCTTCAGTTCGTTGTGCCGCATGATCTTGTTTTCCCAAAGCCAATACAGAATGATCATTTTATACTTGCCGCCGATAACGGACAACGTATAGCCGAAGCCGGTGTCTTTGGGCTCCGTGCCGGTCGGAACACAGGTTTTGCTCACCGCGGTCACGCTCCTTTAGGCCAGTATAAAATAAGCGGTACGGGCAAGCCAAGGTGCGGTAACATCCGCAATCGGTAAGAAACCGCCGCCAAGCTTGTATGCTACAATGCTGAAAATAGACGTAGACAAAGGAGTGGACGGAATGGCAAGTAACGTGCTGTTCATTCAAGGTGCCGGGGAAGGGGCTTACGAGGCCGACCGACAACTCGTTTCGAATCTGCAACAGCTTCTTGGGGACGGCTATCGGATCCATTTTCCGCGCATGCCCGACGAAAGCAGGCCGAACGGAGAGGCGTGGATCGCGCAAATCCGAATCGATCTCTCTGCTTATCCCGGCGCAACGATCCTGATCGGACATTCGTTTGGCGCATCGATGCTGTTGAAGTATGTGTCGGAAGGAAAGCCGGATCATTCCGTGGCGGGCCTGTTCCTGTTGGCCCCTCCTTATTGGGGTCCCGAAGGTTGGGACGTCGAAGCGTTCGCCTTGAGAAGCGATGCTGCGTCCGCCATCTCCGACATCCAGCCAGTTACCTTTTATCACTGCCGCGACGATGATATCGTGCCGTTTTCCCACCTGGGCCAGTATGTGAAGACCTTCCCGCAGGCGATCGTACGGGAGTTCGAAGGGCGCGGGCACTTGTTCGGCGAGGACATGTCCGAGGTAGCTCAGGATATTCGGAATTTGCAGTAAGCGCGGTCGATGCGAAGCATGCGATGCGTGCGGTTGGTGCGATGCGTACGTATTTTGCAATAAGCGCGGAAGTTGCGATCGGTACGAATTACATTTAACGGTTGCCTTAGCGGCTATCCATGGGACAAATTCGCTTTGAAAAATCTAACGGTTCTGAGAGAGGCTATTCAGACAAACTAGACCGTTTTCGGTGAATTTCCGCCAAATAAGCTCGCCAGCAACCGTTAGAATCAGAAATGGGGCATTTCGAGCAGAATAAGCGCGATTGCAACCGTTAGAGATTTTTCCGGATTACCCGTTCGACAAGGAGGCGAAGATGCGATTCAGATCGTTCACCGCCGCTTGTTCCGCGTCCTCCCGGAGCGTCAGCTTGTCCGAATGCGGTTGGCGGAGGCGCCGATACAGGCGAATGCTCGCCTGCAGCGCGCGATAACAGCTCTCGGCGCCGTAGGCGGGGACGGTTTCGACCAGTTCGGGGATTGCGTCCGGCGAATGCTGCTCCAGTTTTCGGACTCCCCGGGGAGGTCGTCCCTGACCGGCCAGGATCATGGGGCCTAGCACCGTGCCGCGCAAATAAGCGATCAGGTCCATCACCTCGAACAGTTCTCCCCTTCCCAGCTTGACGGCCCCGTAGTGGACCCATACCCAGAAGCGGTCTTCGATCCATTGCAAATCGAGCTGCGGCTGACTTGCCTGGGTACGCCCAAGGATCGCGCCGATCTCGGGCGTCCTCTCCCAGAGGATGACGGGATCCTCGATGCGGGATTCAAGCTCTGCAGGCGTCACGAATTTGAAGTCTACATGCAGCGGAGCCGGACCGTATAAACTGATGATCAAGCGAGGTTCGCCGACATGTTCCCCCGTAAACGCGGCAAGCAGGTGCCCCAGGCCCTCTGCGATTTGCAGGCGCTGAGCCATGATTTCATCCCGGAATTCGGGCTTGTAAACGACGATCAGATCCAGATCGCTGTAGGCATCCATTTCGCCCTGCATCATGGATCCGCCTGCAAGAAGTCCGACGAACCGATCGTCCTGCATGAGGATCGGTTGGATCCGTTCGATAAAGCGCTCGTGCAAAGTGATATTCAACGCTCCCACTCCTTTTAAACGGTACCCATAAAATGGGTATTACGACAGAGTATCATGGCGCGGATACCGTGTCAATGCAAAAGGGACGGTCGCCAAGCGGCCGTCCCTTCGATTAACTTCCATGGGGATGCGCTTGGATGTGCCGGGCAACCCGTTCGCCCAGCTCCGCCGAGGCTTGATGCAGATAGCCCAGCACGAAACGCTGCGTCTCCGGGGAGATACCCGCCAGATCGCCGGCGAGATTGTCGACCAGGTGCTCCTGCTGCACCGGCGGCAGACTCTGATAATACTGGCCGGCCTGGGTGAAGTTATCCGGCTTGGACAGGTCGGCCCGGACAAGATGTCCCTCCACGTACCGGCCGCTGCCGCTGGTCACGAGGGAGTCGGGCGACCAGTGCTCCTGATGGTTGATCGGAACCTTGCGGAATTCCGGCCCGATCCGCCGCCGCTGCGAGTCCCAATAAATATTGGCGCGTCCCTGCAGCATTTTGTCGTCGGACAGCTCGGCGCCGTCCAGCAGGTTGGAGGGCGAGAAGGCAATCTTCTCTACCTGCTCCATATAATTGTCGGGGTTGCGGTTCAGGACGAGCCGGCCGACCGGCATCAAGGGGTACCGCCGTTCGTCCCATATCTTCGTATCGTCCAGCGGATCGAAGGGCAGCATGGCCTCGTCCCGGGGATTCATGAGCTGCACGTAAAGGCCGTATTCTACGGTCCGGCCCGCCGCGAGCGTGTCATACAGATCCTTGCCCGCGTAATCCGGATTTTCCCCGGCGAGCCGCGCCGCTTCCTGGCGGTCGATGTATTGCACACCCGCAGCCGGAATCCAGTTGTACTTCACGTACGTGCGCGCCCCTTGGGCATTGCTCCAGACGTAGGTGTTGACGCCGTGGCCCGGGATATGGCGAAGGCTCTTGGCCGTACCCGCGTCCGAATAGAGCCGGACAAGAAAATGCGTGGCCTCGGGCGCCCGGGCAATAAAGCTCCAGAAGCGTTCGGGATCGATCAGGTTGTTGATCGGCGAAGGCGACAATGCCTGGATGGACTCGGGAAACCGCATAGGGTCCCGGACCAGGAATACGGGAATGTGGTTGCAGAGGAGATCGAACACGCCATGATCCGTATAGAATTTGGTGGAGAATCCCCGCACGTTGCGGGAAGTGTCGGGTGTTCCCTTGTTGCTGACGGCCAGGGAGAACCTTACGGTGACGGGCACCTGCTGCCCCGGCTGCTGCAGGAAGCATAGCCGGGTGTATGCAGCCATGGATTGTACGGTCTGGAAGTAGCCGAATGCGCCATAGCCCTTCACGTGAACGGGCCGCTCGATGATTTTGCTATGTACAAACGTCTCCAGCGTCTCATGCAAAACGTTGTCCTGTTCCAGTACGGGGCCGCGGTTCCCGACCGTTTGCGAATGATGGGCAGCCGTCATATCCCCAGCCCAGGGGAGGGGAGGGTGCGCGTATCCCGGGGGATAAACGTTTCCGGGCTGCTGCCACGGCGACCTCGACGAAGCCTGCCCGGGCGTTTCCTTCTTTTCGTTTCCGTCCATGGATCTGCCTCCCATGCCTCTAGTCAAAGCTCCGGTACACTATGACTTATGCGGCGTTTCCAGGCGTTTATGACCAAATGACGATCATCGCGTACGCCGCTCGGATCAAAAATGCCATTGCAACTTGAAGCGGAATCGTTTATTATGGACACCGTAGGTCCACGTTATTGATGATCTAGAGAAGGGAGGAGGGAAACTTGCAGTTCTCCAAAAGCACGGATTATGCTCTGCACGCCTTAATTCATCTGGGACACGCGGAACGTTGCAGCAACGTCGGGATCAAGGAATTATCCGGGTCACTCGGTGTTTCCGAAAGCTATTTATCCAAAATCATGTCCAAGCTGAGGCAGGATGGAATCGTACGTGCTGTGCCAGGGGTGAACGGCGGTTACGAGCTTGCACGGGCGGCGGATCGGATTACGTTTCTGGATGTGATTCAAGTGATGGAAGGTAGACAGAAGTTGTTCGAATGTTCCAATACGAATTCGCGGCAGCATCGGTTGTTGGCGGAAGAGGGGACTGCCCGGCGGGAGCGGGACAAGGAGCGTACGGGAAAGAACGAATGTTTGGTCGAGAAGGTGATGGAGGGCGCGGAACAGCATCTGCATCAATACTTGCGGGAACGCACGATCCAGTCGGTATTGGATGAGGCGTTCAAGCGTTGCAGCCACGAGGCAAACAAGAAGTGATGAACTTCTTGTACACTAATTATGGATATCCTAGATCCGCGTATAATAGAATATGAGCTTGGAGGAGAAACTGATGATCGATGTTAATTCTATGAAGCGCGGTCCGATCATGGTCGCACTGATCGTCGGAATGTTCGTCGCCGCTTTGAACGAGACGCTAATGGGCAATGCCCTCCCCGAATTGATGAAATCGTTCGGCGTGTCCGCGACGACGATCCAATGGCTTTCCGCCGCCTATTTGCTCATCGTCGGCGTGCTCGTTCCGGTGACGGCGGTATTGCAGCAATGGTTCACGACCCGGCAAATGTTTCTGTCGGCGATGAGTCTGTTCTTCGTCGGCACGGTCGTCTCGGCGGTATCGCCGGGATTCGGCGTGCTGCTGGCGGGGCGGATTATTCAGGCGATCGGGACCGGCATGATGCTGCCGCTTACGATGAACGTCATCATGACCATTTATCCGCCGGAAAAGCGGGGAGGCGCAATGGGGATGTTGGGGCTCGTCGTCATGTTCGCGCCGGCGATCGGTCCGACCATTTCGGGCCTGATTGTTGACGGACTTTCATGGCGTTGGCTGTTCTACCTCGTGCTGCCGCTTGCGTTGCTCTCGATGATCGTCGGGATTGCTTTCATGAAAAACGTGTCGGAAGTCACGAAGCCGCGGGTAGACCTCTTGTCCATCATACTGTCAACCATCGGCTTTGGCGGAATCGTCTATGGGTTCAGCAAGGCCGGTGAACTGGGGTGGTCGGTGCCGGAAGTGATTTGGACCATTGCGGCGGGAGGCGTCGCCCTGGCACTGTTCGTTTGGCGGCAATTGCTGCTCAAGGAGCCCATCATGGATTTGCGGGCGTTCCGGTATCCCATGTTCGCGCTTGTCGCGGTGCTGCTGTTCGTGCTTCTAATGACATTTTTCTCGTCGGCGATCATGCTTCCCATGTTCATGCAGGGCGTGCTGATGATGACGGCATTCAAATCCGGTTTGATCCTGCTTCCCGGGGGAGTTGTGAACGGGGTTATGGCCCCTATCTCAGGCAAGTTGTTCGACAAGTTTGGGCCTCGCGTTCTTGTCATCCCCGGGCTTGTCATTGCCGCCGCCTCGTTGTGGCTGTTCACCCGATTCGACGAAGCGACGACCACCGGCTTCCTCGTCGCCGTGCACATCGCGTTGATGATTGGCGTCGCGCTCGTCATGATGCCCGCGCAGACAGCCGGGCTTAACCAGCTGCCGCGCCATCTCCACCCGCACGGGACGGCGATCTTGAACACGCTGCAGCAGGTGTCGGGCGCAATCGGAACGGCCCTGTACATCAGTATGATGTCGGGCGGACAGAAACGGTACTTGAGCGAAGCGAGCGATCCTCAGTCTCCGGCGGAAATAGCCAAGGGGCTGGCGGTCGGCATCAACAACGCGTTCTGGATCGGCGTCTTCATCGCGCTCATTGCGCTCGTGCTTGGTCTCTTCCTCCGCAAAGGAAAATCGCCGGCACTTGAACAGACGGAAGGCTGACAATGGCCGTCCCGTCTAGGGAAATTATCAACCATAAGGAGCGAGAAACGATGATGAACGATTTTTTCAATGCAGCCCTCTGGGAGCAAGCGTGGAAAGACGATTCCGATACCGCCGCAAAGAAGATGAGAAGTGCCGGAATCGATCCTGCCAGATCTTTTGACCACAAGGCCAAGTCATTTCATGAACAATCGTTTAACGAAGAGGGAAGAAAACGAACCAAACGAATCATCAACTGGCTTGAGGGACAAGGGGTTCGATTCGAAAACGCCTCCGTTTTGGATATTGGCGCCGCATCGGGCGTATTCTCGGTGCCGTTCGCGGAGCGAGGGGCCCGCGTAACGGCCGTGGAGACCTCTCCCCCGCAGATCGAATTGCTGGAAGAAAGCATCTCGAAGTTCGCCGAAGACCAGGTGAAAATTGTTCCCGAAAAGTTTGAAGATATCGATGTGCAGACCAAAAGCTGGAGCCAGGCCTTCGATCTCGTCTTTGTCTCGATGTGCCCGGTCGTTCACGATTGGGACAGCGTGGAGAAGATTCTCCAGTGCGCTCGGAAATTCTGCTATATCAGTATGCCGGCAAGTCCTCCGGAGAACAGCTTGGTGAATGAAATCTGGCCGCTCGTCACCGGTCAGCCCTTCCATGCGAAACATATGGAAATGGGGTATCTGCTGCACCTGCTCTATCTGAAAGGTTATGCATACGAATCCCTTATCACCCGGGAAACGAAAACGACGGAAGTCTCCAGAGAAGCGGCGCTTCAAGAAGCGATGACTTGGCTACACCATCGCCGCCTGCCTGAAGACGAGCGGAATCGGAGCATCATTGCCGACTATTTGGAGCAAGCCTATCCGTCCGGCAAAGTCATCATCCGGGAGGGCGGACGTTTCGGCAAAGTGCTGATTCGATTGCAGGATCAGAACATGTATACGAGAGAGATTTAATACACGAAATGCCGATCGCCTATGCGCACGCGGATGGCCGATCTCGCGTCGGGCGCAAATGGGGAGAGATACAAATAGCCGGGCTGCGTGACTTCATCCAAGAGGTACGCGGATTGGTCGCTCTCGGGACGACGGTACCGGTTCAAGCCGGCAATGATCGTGGCTGCCGGCACGATGCCGAAAGGATGCCCGTAATAAAGGTCGTCCTCGATCTTGACGACGTTCTCGCCGCGCCATTGAGGGGTATCGGGGGAAAAATCCGGATTTTTGAAATAAAGCAAGTCGCCGGGAAAAGACTCCGTTCCCGATCGGGTCGTCAACCGCAGATTCTCGTTACCCTCCCAGTCATACAGAACCAAATCGGCGAAGAGGCGGTTGAAATCGGACTCCGCAATCGAATCGAGCACTCCCTTGTATACCACGATGACGCTGGCGGTCGCGCATTCGGTGGCGTATTTGCCGCCGTTATTGAAAATATCCCGGATTCCCGCAGCCGGCGTGCTGCCTTCCTTGATCCGGAATCCGCCGAACCCCGTTAAATCCCAAAATTGCTCGTTGCATTTCGCGTTTTTGAAGGTGGCAAACCGCAAGCCGCTGGAGCTTAAAGCATCGGCCGCGGCGACGATGGCGGCCCTTAGCGCCATTTCGAAACGCAAATGCTGAACGGATTGATAACGGTAGGTAACCGCGCTGTTCTTTTTCTGCTCGTAAATTTGGATCGCAACGGGAGACCATGAGGCCGTATCCACGGGCATATCGGTATTGGAAATCGTAATGATAGGAATCCTCCTCCTTTCCAGGCGCCGCGGCCTATCCCGATACAGGGTTTACCTTAAGTTATGTTGAGACGGCTTAAAACAGTAGTACGCGAAATCATCTTGCTTGAGGGAACTCGTTGGGGCTGGGATCGAAATATCAAAACGAAAACTCGCCCATATTGCGGCGAGTTTCGTTTTGATCCGGAAGGAAGCTTTTTTAATCAAGGGTGTTTTTCATAGCCTTATACATATTGGCTGTATATTCGTCGACTTCATCTCGCGACATGCGCAAGCGATCGACGGAAGTGCCATATCCAATTTCTGATTTACCCTCTTCTAATCCTTTAAATATGCCATCTGCGAAGGCATCCAATGGTTCTCCATGCGTATGCAATCCTGCTCCGCCTAAGTCCGTATTCACTGCTGTAGGAGCAACTTCAATGACTTCTACGGACGTGTCGGAAAGTTGATGTCTCAGGCTCATTGTAAAAGAATGAAGCGCGGCTTTTGTCGTGAGATTGCGCCAATGCTGGGGAAGCCCTTCCTTTAACGTATGGTTCTCGCTGTAGAAGTCGATCGAGTACCAGATCCCCTCATCCTGCAAGACGAAGCTCATGGCGACTTCCGGGAGGTGCCAGTCGTAGCTTTGGATCTCGGAAAACGGTAAATGTCAAGCGGGAAAGAGCGCCAAACCGTAACGCAGCCTCACATTACCCCAAAAATCTAACGTTTGTTGACTGCGGACTCATGTTTTTTGTCTAGAAAGGAGCAAACGACTTTCTATACAATGACATCAACGAAATCAAGATGATCAGGATCTGAAAGCGCGTACAAACGGAATGCGAGCAAACGCAAGGAGTGGGCGAACATGGACATGAAGAGCGGGCGAAAACGCTTGCGAACGCGCTGGCGCACACAGGATACCGAACTGACGCTTCTGGCCTTACCGACGACCGTCTGGTACATCTTGTTTTGTTTCCTGCCGATGTTCGGCCTCGTGATCGCCTTCAAGAATTTCAAGATCCACGGGGGTTTTCTGAGCAATGTCATCCATAGCGATTGGATCGGCTTCAAAAACTTTGAATTTCTGTTCAAGTCGAACGACGCTTGGGTCGTGATCCGTAATACGCTGGGCTACAATTTGATCTTCATCGTGCTGAGCATCGCGGTACCCGTCACGTTGGCGCTGATGATCGGTCAGCTGCATAGCGGCAAGGCCGGCAAAATCTATCAAACGCTGATGTTCCTGCCGTACTTCCTCTCCTGGGTCGTGGTGTCCGCCATTGTGTGGGCATTTCTAAGCTTCGACAAAGGGATCGCCAATCAAATCTTGGACAGCCTGGGCAAGGACCCGGTGAACTGGTATATGGAACCGAAATATTGGCCGTACTTCCTGGTGTTCATGAACGTATGGAAGGGCCTGGGCTATGGGATGGTCATTTACTTGGCCACCATCACCGGCATCGACAGCACGTACTACGAGGCTGCCGTCATCGACGGCGCATCCAAGTGGCATCAGGCGCGATTCATTACCCTGCCGCTCATGAAGCTCGTCATCGTGATGATGTTCATCTTGGCCGTAGGCCGCATCTTCTACACCGATTTCGGCTTGTTCTTCCAAGTGCCGCGGGATTCCAACTCGTTGTTCAATGTAGCGACCACGGTGGACGTTCTGGTGTATAAGCAGCTCAAGACCGCTACGGTAGGCATGGCTTCGGCTTCCGCATTCGTACAGTCCGTAATGGGTTGCGTGACCATTCTGATTGCCAACTGGATCGTGCGTCGCGTAGACCGAGAAAGCGCAATGATGTAAAGGAGGATGCGGGAAATGTCATCAAGCGCGAAATTCGAATCGGGTCTGGACAAATTCAACCGGATCCGAACCGGCACAAACGTCATCTTCCATCTGATTTTTATCCTACTGGCGCTGCTATGCCTGATCCCTGTCCTCGTGGTGCTGTCTATCTCGCTGACCAGCGAGGATTCCATTCGCAGCAGCGGGTACCATCTCTTCCCGGCGGCTTTCTCCGGAGAGGCGTATCATTATATCGCGCAGCAAGGAACGATGATCACGAAGGCGCTCGGCATCTCCGTGCTCGTGACCGGCGTCGGCACCGTGCTGGGCGTGTTGCTGACGACGTCGATGGGGTATGTCCTGTCCCGGCCGCAATACAAGCTGAAAGGGCTGCTGACCTGGATCGTCTTCATCCCGATGGTGTTCAACGGCGGTTTGGTGTCCAGCTACTATATCAACTCGAATTTGCTGGGTCTGAAAGATACGATATGGGCGCTCATTCTGCCTTTGGCCGTTTCCTCCTTCAACGTCATCATTTGCAAAACCTTCTTTCGCAGCACGATTCCGGACGCGCTCATCGAATCCGCCGAGATCGACGGCTCGAGCCAGCTGCGCATCTTCTTCTCGATCGTTCTTCCGATCTCGCTGCCGGTCCTGGCGACAATCGGCTTATTCCTCTGCTTCGCCTATTGGAACGACTGGTTCCAGTCCATGCTGTACATCAACAACCAAAGCCTGTACTCGCTGCAGGCGCTCTTGAACAGTTTGATGACCAACGTGGACGCCCTTGCAAAGAATGCCTCCAGCATGGGGATCAGCTATGCGGAGCTGGTCGCCACCATGCCCAAGGAATCCGCGCGCATGGCCGTGGCCATCGTCATCGTGGTTCCCGTGGCTGTGGCCTACCCGTTCTTCCAGAACTATTTTATTTCCGGTCTGACGGTAGGCGCCGTAAAAGGCTAATCCGAAATAAACCGGGCTTCGTCCGGTTTATGATATCCGCCGACTGCAGACGGCGGGAATGAAGAAGGCTGAAGAACGCGATCAAAGGGAGGAAAACAGAAATGAAAGGGACAAAGAAGAAACTGCTTTCGTTCGGTGCCGCGGCACTCCTGGTCACCGCTCTTGCGGGCTGCGGATCCTCGAATTCTAATTCCGAGACCGCCAGCAATACGCCATCCGACGCCAACACGCCTGCCGATACGCAGACGGAAGCGACCAAGCCGGCCGATTCGGGCAATGTGCCTACGCTGGTATGGTGGACGATCGGCGGCCAAATGCCGGCCAACTTCGACAAGGCTATCGCCGCGATGAACGAATACACGGCCGAGAAGATCGGCGTGAAAATCGACATCAAGGTCGCAAGCTGGGGCGACTGGGATACGAAGATCAATACCATCGTGAACACCGGCGAGCCGTTCGACATCATGTTTACGAATAACAGCAAGTATAGCCAGCAAGTGGCCATGGGCGCGTTCGCCGACCTGACCGACTTGGTGCAAAGCGAGTCGCCCGATCTCTACAAGTTCATCCCCGAGAAGGTCTGGGACGGCACGAAGATCGGCGGAAAAATCTACTCCGTGCCGACGTACAAGGACTCGTCCCTGACCCAATACTGGGTGTTCGACGACAAGTACGTGCAGAAATACGGCATCGACACTGCGAGCATCAAGACGTTGAAGGACCTCGACAAGCCGTTCCGCGATATGAAGGCAGGCGAAGGCAAGAGCTTCTACCCGTTGTCGCTCACCCAAGGCGACGGATTTAACGGATTCTTCAACGGGTACGATGATATGACGCTCGGTCTGGCACCGATCGGCGTTAAAGTCGACGACGCTTCCCGCAAAGTCGTCTCCGTGCTGGAGCAGCCGGACGTCATGGACGGTCTGAAGCAGCTGCATCAATGGTATAAGGATGGGATAATCAATCCGGATGCGCCGACCAAAACCGAAGCGGACAAGGGTCGCCCGTTTTTCGCGGCGCAGGCGTTCCCTGGCGCGGAAACGAACTGGCAGATCACGGAAGGTGTTCAGAAGTACGACATGTTCCAAATCTTCGGCCCGATCTATACGACGAGTACGATCCAAGGCTCTCTGAACGCCATCTCGGCCAACTCGAAGTATAAGAACGAAGCGTTGAAATATCTGCAGCTGGTCAATACGGATCCGAAGCTGCGCAACATGCTGGCCTTCGGCGAACTGGGCGTCGACTATGACAACGTGGACGGCGAGAAAGTGATCGAGCGCAAAACGGATACGTGGCCGCTGGCCGCGTATACGCAAGGAACGTTCTTCGACCTGGCTGTCACGAAAGGCGCGCCGGTCGATCAGTGGGATCAAGTTCGCAAGCTGAACGATCAAGCGACATCCTCCACGAACCTGGGCTTCGCGCTGGACATCGGCAAGCTGAGCACCGAAGTGGCCAATACGAAAGCGGTCTGGGACAAATACCGGTACGAGCTGCTTACGGGCGCTTCCGATCCGGAGAAGATGGTACCGAAGATCGTGGCGGAACTGAAGGGCGCAGGCATGGATACGATTACGAAGGCCGCCCAAGAGCAAATCGACGCGTATTTCAAATAAGTCTGGCAGGCAGCATTCAGAAAACCCGAACGGGGAGGGCCGTTCGGGTTTTCTGCCACAAAAAGAGAGGATTGAATTTAGCGATCGCGACGTAATATGGTTGAACGGTGGGGTGGGACAAAAGCCTATTCGCAAAGGAGACGCCGCATGCGTTCATTTATGCAAATCAAGATCTATCGCGGCAAGTTCATTGCATATGCATTATCCGTGGTGCTCATCGGCCTGGCCCTCGGCGCGCTCACCTGCGCGGTACTGCTGGACCAATGGGTGGGCAATTCTCGGAATGAGGCTGCCGGGGCGTTCGCTCGGGTGGAAAATTCCCTTCAGTACGATGCCGACCGAATCGAAGCGTTCATGCAGCAGGTGTACTCCAACAGCGGACTGGTGTCCGACATTCGCAGTTTCTTGGGAAATAACGCGGAAGGCTATTTGACGAGCAGGCTGCAAGGCAGCCACTATAATCGGCCGCTCGTCTCCTTTCCCGACGACATGAAGTCCTTTCTGAGCAACGGGGGCAAGGGAGACGTCACGCAAGTCAGCTTGCATACCGAGCAAGAGGGCAACGTGGTGAGCTTCGACAGCAACGGCAACACGAGCTTTCAATTCCGATTGCCCAATACGGACGAAACGTTCCGCGAGACAATCCAAAAAGGCTTCGTCTACCACAAAAAGCTGTCGGATCCGAACCAAATCTCTCGCCAGTTGGGTGAATTTCGATTCCTGGTCAGCAGCGACCGGATTTTCCAGACGGTGCAAAATTCCCATTTGGACGAAGCTGCGGCAGTCAGCGCTGCCGGAGACGTGTATCTGATCGGCGGCAGCGGCCGCAGCACGGAGGAGCTGGTCCGCCGGGTTGTGGCGGACGGCCGCGCGCACGGCTTTCTATCGACGGGACTCGCGGACCGCGCGTATTTTGTGGCGTTCCACTCCAACGAGTTCGATTTCCGGTTCGTCAGCATCGTGGATGTGGGCTCGCTGATCCGTCAAAAAGCGAATGTGCTGCTCATCGTGTTTCTCATCGTGCTGGCTGCGATGATCTGCGTCCTGCTGCTCATCGTATATAATCTGCGCGAGGACGCGAACTTCCTGCGGCGGATTATCTTGTCCATCGGACGCGCGAAGACGGCGAATTTTACGTTGGTTAGCCCGGCACGCTACCGGAGGAACGAATACGGCATGATCGCCCGGGAGTTGGACGATATGATCCATCAGCTCGATCGGCATATCCGCACCAATTATCTCCTCAAACTCAAGCAGCAAGAGACCGAAATGAAAGCGCTTCAGAATCAAATCAATCCTCATTTTCTATATAATACGCTCGAGGTGATTCGTTCCTCCGCGCTGGTGAACAGCGCCGACTACACCTCGGATGCCATCGCCACCTTAGGAGCGCTGTACCGTGATATCGTCAAGAACGACAATATCATTTCGCTCGGCAGCGAGTTGGAATTGCTCCAAAAGTACTTGAAACTCATGGAATTCAAATATCCGGACCGGTTTTATTATCAGTTCCATGTGGAATCGGCGTTAATGTCCCTGCCCACCGTGAAATTCTGGCTGCAGCCGTTGGCGGAAAACTTTTTCGTTCACGGCTTTGACCCGGCGAGCGAGTACAACCTGCTTATCGTGAACGGCTGGGAGGAAGAGGATCGCTTCGTGCTGGAGATCGTGGACAATGGAGACCGGATCTCTGAACAGCGCTTGATCGAAATCAGAAACAAGCTCGCCAGCGACGACGACGCCCCGGTGGATAGCATCGGCCTGCGCAACGTGTATACCCGGCTGCGCTTCTTCTATGGGGTCGGCTTTGCCATGAAGATCGACAACAACGAGGAAGCCGGCGTTAAAATAGCCGTAATCCTATCCAAGGAGGCGACGAACGATGTACAAGCTGCTGATCGTGGATGACGAACCGCAGATTTTGGAGGGCATGAAGCGGACGCTGGACTGGGCGAAATACGGATTTAGCCGCATCGAGACGAGCGAAACGTATGAAGGCGCGATTTCAAAGGCGGTGGAGTTATTGCCGGATCTGGCGATCTTCGACGTATGCATCGGGAAGCATCGCGGTTATGATGCCATCCACAAGCTCAAAGAGCTGCGTCTTCCTTCGAATTATATTATCATGAGCGGCTATGGCGAATTCCAGTATGCGCTGGAGGCGATTCGCTGCGGAGCCAAAGATTACTTGCTCAAACCCGTCGAACGTTCGAAGCTGCAGCAGCTGGTCGAGAAAATTATCGTCGAAGATTTGCACGGTACGCTGGAAGGGGTGGACCGCGGCGACCAGGACACGGATCCGGTGCTCGGCGTGCGCTACGACAGCCTGTCCAAGCTGACCAATCGCATTCTGTTAATCGTCAAGGCGGAGTACGCCCAGAATTTGAGTTTGAAATCGGTCGCGGAACGGTTTCGCATGAATGGAACGTACCTCGGGCAGCTCTTTCTCAAGGAAACGCAAAAGAAGTTCTCGGAATATCTGATGGCCTACCGGATGCTTCGCGCCCGGGAGCGCATTCAGTCTACGGACGAGAAGATCATGTACATCGCGAGTTCCGTCGGTTATCCCAACCTGAACTATTTTTATTCTCATTTCCACGCGTATTTTGGCAAATCGCCCTCGGATCTGCGAAGAAAGGAATAACGCCGCCATGCGACAACAACGGAATTGGCGCCGTCACGCCGCATCCTTCGCGCTCGTATTGATGCTAACGCTGCCTATAACCGGCTGCTTCTCCGCATCCGACAACGGGGTGAGCACCGCGACCTCCGGCGATATGGTGAATTTGATCTATTACACGATCGGTGATTCCGACAAGGACCTTCAGATGGTCAACGACAAGATCAACGAGGTCCTGGCCAAGAAAATCGGCGTTACCGTCACGTATATCAAGGTGGGCTGGCAGGAGTACGAAAACCGTCTGAACACCCTCGTGTCGGCGGGGACGCCATTTGACATCGCGTTTGCGCCGGAGTACTCGACCTACGCGCAGCGCGGCGCGTGGCTGAAGCTGAACGACTATCTGTCCACGGTAGGGAAGGAGATGTATGACGCGATCGACCCGGTGTTCTGGCAAGGCGTGCGGATGGAGGACGGCGGCATCTACGGCGTGCCGACCAATAAGGAGCTGGCCGTGCGCGATCAGTGGATGTACCCGGAGGCGCTGGTCAAGAAGTATCGGATCGACATCTCCAAGTACACGACGCTGGAATCCCTTGAGCCGCTGTTGCGGATGATCAAGCAGAAGGAACCGACCTATCAGCCGATGGAGCTCGACAAGGACTCGCAAAACTTCTTCGCCTTGGACGGCTACCAGTACGTATTCGAGAAGACGCTTCCGCTCATGGTGCGCGTCCTTGATCCCCATGCTCCGGTCGTGAATATTTTCGAGACCGAAGAAGCCCGGAAGGTGCTGGACCTGCTTCGCCGCTATTACGCGGAAGGTTATATCAATGAGGACGCGGCCATGCGGGAAAGCCAAGGGCTGAAGCGGGGCGCGTTGGTATTCTGGAAAGCAGCGGGGGGCGGCCCGCTCGCGGAAAACAGTTGGAGCAAGGATCGCGGGTACAAGCTGGTGGCTTATCCGGTAACCCCCGCGCTGATTACGACCGAATCCACGCGAGGAGGAGTCATGGCCGTCAGCGCGGATACGAAGCATCCCGTCGAAGCCGTCAAGTTTCTCAATCTGCTGAACACGGATTCCGAGGTGCGCAATCTGTTCAATTTCGGAATCGAGGGCGTGCACTACACGCTGGACGGCAACGGTCAGGTGGTGCCCGGTCCGCCCAAGGACAAAGCCGGCAATCCGATCCCTGACGCCCAGCCAAGCTATGCAGGCGTGCAGTACACCCAGGGCAATTGGTTCATCTTGAAGACCATGGGCGGGGAGTTCCCGGATCCGTTGGATAAATGGGATCAGTTCCGCGCCGGCAACAAGCAAGCGGTCGTGTCGAGCACGCTGGGCTTTACCCCGGACTTGTCCCGGATGCCCATCCAGATGCAGAACATCCAGATGGTCTGGGAGAAATACTTTCCCAGCTTGATGACGGGCAGCGTGAACGTGGATTCGGTGCTGCCGAAGTTTAACCAGGAGCTTCGGCAGGCGGGCATCGACGAGGTGCGGTCCGAGGTGCAAAGGCAGCTGGACGACTGGAGAGCCGCCCATTCGTAATCCGGAAAAAGCAACTTCGGCACCGACTCCGGCTTGGCGACTTATTTCCTAAAATGACGCATTCCCGTCCGTTAAATGACGCATTCCGTCGTTGGCCTCTTTTCTGGAGCAAATCGCCCTTATTGCTGTACGAATGGTATATCGTGCCATAGCGGGGTCCCGGGTTAGCCTCGAACGAGTGATCGGTTTGGAACATGGCCATGCTAGCGGTTGTCACAGCGCTTAATCGGCCCAAAAAACGGAGGTTTCTTTTCTAACGGTTGCATGCGCGCTTATTTGGACAAAACAGCCCCTCTGCCTACGAAAAAACCAGAAATTTTGCAAACAAAGTGACATCCTTTGCTTGTTCTCCTGCAACTGCGTC
>NZ_JAJFOW010000063.1 GCF_020731285.1 Cohnella baijiui | reverse complement strand
GGATGACGCCGATCGCTCGGAGATCCATACATTCGCCCTGGATGACGCCGATCGCGCGGATATCGTACATCCGGCCAAAGCGGCGCCGGCAGCGCGCGGACCGGCCGTCCCGCCCCGCGAAGGGGCGGTTTCGATTTTTTGCCGTACGCGGTTTCCGTTTCAAATCTCCAAAAAAACTCCCCGATGGGAGCAGGGATTTCCAAACGGGGTTCGAATAGAATGGACAAGGAACACTTCCATTCCTGCAAGCACCAAAACCATCCGGGAGGGATACGGGTACATGAGCAGCATTCGAGTAGGCATGATCGGTACCGGCGGCATCGCGCATTGGCATGGCAGACAGTTGCTTGAACTGACGGAAGTCGAGATTCGCGCCATAGCGGATCCTAGCGAAGCGAACCGCGCGCGGTTCGTCGAAACCTTTGGCCTCGGAGAGACGGCGCAGTTCGCCGATTACGAAGAGATGCTGGCGCAGGCGGAGCTGGACGCCGTCGTGCTGTGCTCGCCGCATACGATGCATTACGAGCAAGCCTCGGCGGCGCTGCAGCGGGGACTGCACGTCCTGATTGAAAAGCCGATGACCTGTTCATCCGAAGAGGCTGAGAAGCTGATCGTCCAAGCCGAACAGGCGGGCAGAGTGCTCCAGGTCTCCTATCAACGGCACTTCCAACCTGAATTTCTGTACATTCGCGATGCAATCGCGCGCGGGGAGATCGGCAAGCTGACATCCGTAACCGCTTCCCTTTACCAGGAATGGGGGCAGGGCACGGAGGGGTCGTGGCGGCAAAACCCCGCGCTGTCCGGCGGCGGATTCCTCATGGACTCGGGCAGCCACATTATCGACGTCCTGCTCTGGACGACGGGCCTGAAGCCGCTCGAAATCCAGGCGTCGCTCTCGAAGCGCCATACGCCCGTCGAGATCGACTCCTTTACGACGATCCGCTTCGAAGGCGACGTCCTGGCCGGGCTGAACCTGGTCGGATGGTCGCCTTGCTGGCATGAGACGTATATCTTCTGCGGCGAGACGGGCGGCATCTTTTACGACAACGGCAAGATCACCCTGCGTCGGCTTCGCGAGGAGCCGATCGTGCCGGAGCTCCCGCAGCAGACGACTAATCAGGACAAGAGCTTCATCGACGCGATCGCCGGCCGCATCCCCGTCCAGGTGACGGGCGAGTTCGCCCTGCAGGTCGTCCGGTTCTCCGAGTCCGTCTACAAGGCGGCAGGCTATTCGCCGATTCCGGCGACTGGCGAGGTGAAGCCGTGAGTCTGCCGATCGGCATGCGGATTCCGCCCTGGATGGGCGGCGAAGGGATCGAGAGCGTCGCGGGCTGGGCCAAGCAGGCGGGTCTGAACTTCCTGGACGTGCCCGAGTTGACGCCCGCGGTGCGAGACGCTTGCGCGGCCGCAGGGGTCGGCATCGGCTCGGTCGACGCGACGAACGCGGCGGCGCTGCTGAGCCGGGACGAAGGGCGGCGGCTCCAGGCCGTAGACGCGACCCGGCAGCATATCGCGCAGATCGCCGAACTCGGCGGCACAATCCTCTTCATGTGTCTCGTACCGGAAGATCTGTCGCTTCCCCGGAGCGAAGCGTTCGCCATCTGGAAGGAAACGTTCCCGGACGTCGTGCGGCAAGCGGAACAAAACGGCGTCTATATCGCCATCGAGGGCTGGCCGGGGCCGGCGCCGTATTATCCGACGCTTGGCTGCACGCCGGAGACGTGGCGGGCGATGTTCGAGGCGATCCCGTCGCGCCACTTCGGCTTGAACTACGATCCGTCGCACCTGGTGCGGCTCGGTATCGACTACCTGCGGGCGCTGGACGAGTTTGGCTCCCGCGTCACCCACTGCCACGGCAAGGATACGGCCATTCTGGCGGAAGAGCTGTACGAGAGCGGGCATCTGCCGGCGACGTTCGGCGCGAAATACGGCTTCTCCGAGGGCTCGTGGCGCTACACGATCCCGGGACACGGCCTGGTGGATTGGGAGCAGGTGGCTGGCGGACTCGCCCGCAGCGGCTACCGGGGCGGGATCAGCATCGAGCTGGAGGACCACTACTTCTGGGGGACGTTGGAGGCGGAGCGGAAAGGCATCGCGGAAGCGGCCGCCCACCTCGCGCGCTTTTTCTAAGAAGGAACGGCAGGCGCCCATCCGGCGCCGGCATGCGTCGACAACAACAAAAGCACCCTCCGGCGACAACTGCCGGAGGGTGCTTCTGCTTAGGGTTCACTCGTATTTGCGCTCGCTCGACGAGTCCCGCTTCGTCTTTTCCGGGTGGCGCTCGTCCTCCTGGGCGAGGCGCAAGTCCTCCACCGGGATCGGATCGACGTGGCGTTCGCTAAGGAAGCGATCGAAGAGGCTTTCCTCGTCGGTCGGGTACTGCTCCGGGTGGTCGCGCTTGGCGCGGGGCCGACGCTCGTCCGAAGGCTCGAGATCGGCGGGCCGCTCGAATTCGTTCATGGTCTGTCCCTCCTCCGTGCGTTTGCCGACTATTCCCCGTTCGGGCTTCGTCTGAAACAAGCATCCGCCGCGGGCAGGGCGCCCCCGTTACGATTCGATCCGTTTCAGCGCCTTTTTGGCGGGACCTTTCACCACTTCGCCGCGATAGTCGAAACGGGACGCGTGGCACGGGCAATCCCAGGTCCTATCGCCTTCGTTCCAGGACACCTCGCATCCCATGTGGGTGCAGGTTGTATCGACAAGGTGGAGTTGGCCTTCCGGGTCCCGATAGGCCCCCGCCCGATGCCCGAGGATGCGGACCGCGGCGCCTTCGTCGGGCCCGAGGTCCTCGGGTTGCTTGCCGAGCCATTCCAGCTTGCCTTTGACGAGGTGGTAGGCGACGTCCGCGTTTTGCTGCACGAACGTCTTGACGCCTGGGTCCGCCTCGAAGCGGGCAGGACCGTACAGCTCGGCATAGCGGGTATCCCGGCCGAGCATCAGATCGCGCAGCAGATGCCCCGCGACGGTGCCGGTCGTCATCCCCCACTTGCGGAATCCGGTCGCCACGAACAGCCGCTCGCTGCCGGGCGTCGCCTGCCCGATATAGGGGAGGTTGTCGAGGGTGGCGAAGTCATGCGTGGACCAGCGATAGCGGATCTCCCGGGCGCCGAGCGCGTCGGCCGCAAAAGCCTCCAGTGCCTCGTAATGCTTGATCGTATTTTCGCCTTGGCCGGTCTTGTGCGATTCGCCGCCAACGAGCAGCAGCCTTTCGCCGCCGTAGGAAACGCTGCGGATCGACCGTTTCGGCTCGTCGGCGCCGATGTACATGCCGCCCGGATAGTCGTAGTCGGATTTCACCGCGAGGACGTAGGAGCTTTCGGCATGAAGCCGCGCGAAGTAGAAGCCGTTGTCGAAGAAAGGAAAGTGCGAGCAAGCGGCGACCGCGTCGCAGACGACCGAATGGCCCCGATGGGTGGAGATGCGGGCGCGGCCGTCTTCCTCCGCGAACTTGTTCGCGGTCGTATCCTCGTAGATGCGTCCCCCCAGACGGACGATTTCCGCCGCCAGAAAAGACAGGTAGGGAAGCGGATGAAAGCGGGCCTGCCCTTTCATGACGACGGCGCCTTTGGCAGGGACGGGGAGCGGAATCCCGTCGACGTATTCGCCGGGGATGCCGAGACGCGCATACGCGGCGTGCTCCTTGCTCAGCTTGGCCAAATTCGCTTCTTCGGCGGCGTAGACGTAGGCGTCTTCCTCCGCGTAGTCGCAATCGATGGCATTCTCCCGCACGACATTCGCGATGAACGCGCCGCCGTCCCGGTTCGCCTCGTAATACAGCCGGGCTTTCTCTTCGCCGAAATGCTGGATATATTCGTCGTAGATCAGGTCGTGCTGCGCCGTAATTTTGGCCGTCGTGTAGCCGGTCGTGCCGCTGAACAGCTTGTTCGCCGTGAGCAGCGCGACGCGCCGGCCTTCCTTGGCGAGCAGATAGGCGGTCGTGAGGCCGGCGATCCCGCCGCCGACGACGGCGAAGTCCGTCTCGATATCCTTAGGCAAAGGCTCAAAGGTCGGGGGCTTTGAAGTCGCTAACCAGTAGGATTGGGGATATTCGGGCAAGCGCATGGGCGTCCTCCTAGGATGGTTCGTTCTTTTCCTCACCATCTTTTCTATCTCTCCGTCAAAACATACGGCCATACGCGAATCCCTGCGGGGGTGATGCTAGCGCTTCTCCGGACGGCATAACTTGATAGGAGCGGTTATTCCATGAGAACGGAGGCGGTATCGTTGGCGATCAAGCCGCGCGCGCTCGTAAGAGGGGATACGGTCGGCATCGTCACGCTCGGCAGTCCGCTGGCGGAAGAGACGATCAATGCCAGGCTGGCTTATCTGCAGCGCATGGGACTGAACGTTGTCCTGGGGCAGCACGTATACGACAGCAACGGGTATCTTGCGGGCAGCGATCGGGAGCGGGCCGAGGATCTGATGCGCATGTTCGCGAACGACGACGTACGGCTCATCCTCCCGGTCCGCGGCGGGGTGGGCGTGGAAGGGATATTGCCCTATTTGGACTACGACTTCATCCGCTACCACCCGAAAATCGTGACGGGCTACAGCGACATCACGGTCCTGCTCGTCGCGCTCGCCCAGCTGTCCGATCTCGTCACGCTGCACAGCCTGCTGCTGATCGACTTCAAGCCCGATACGCCGGCTTACAACTTCGAGCAGTTTTTCACGGCGACCTCCTCGCTTGTCGTCCCCCGCCCGATCGCGAACCCGCCGGACATGCCGCTCGTTCCGCGCGTCGCGGGGAAAGCGGCGGGGCCTGCCGTCGGAGGCAATCTGACGTCGCTGGTCGGCTCGCTGGGCACGCCGTTCGAAGCCGATACGACCGGCAAGATCCTGTTGCTCGAAGAGACGCACGAACCGGTCAATACCGTCTACCGCTACGTCGAGCAACTCAAGCTGGCCGGCAAGCTGGACGCCTGCGCCGGCATCGTCATGGGCGAATGCACCAACTGTCCGGACGCCTACGGCAAGTCGTACGAGGACCTCATCAACGACTTTATCGTGCCGCTCGGCAAGCCGCTGCTGACCGGTCTCGCCTCCGGACACGGCAAGTACAAGGTCGCGATCCCGATCGGCGCGTACGTGCAGCTCGACGCCGACCAGGGGACGCTGACGCTGCTGGAACCGGCCGTGCATTATCGGATATAGCCGCGCACGATCGGATTCATGGAATGAATTGCTGTACGATCTTGACGACCTTGCCGTCCGCGACCGTGATGTGATAAGGGTAGGACTTCATGACGTCTTCGTCGTTCTTGGTGAACAGGGAACGGAATTTGCGCAAGGATATTCGTTCGTCGGGCTGCAGATCCGCGTCTTCCCAGCTGCCCGACCGGTTGTAAATTTGCATCAGCACCTCGGCTGTCTCCCGGACCGGGTAAGTGTGCAGGGCAGGGTCGTCATTGACGATGTAGTAGCCGTCGGGCGCTTCGGTCATGTCGGGATCCCGCTCCCGCTCGCGGAAGACGCGATTGGCTTCTTCGCCTTGATACCACTGGATATAGTCGATCGTCACGTAGGTCGTGCCGTCCTTAGTGAAGATTTTGTCGATGAGAGCAGGATAGGAGGAACCGGCGTCCGAGGCTTCGCGATCGGGTCTCTCCGCCAAGGCGACGGGCTGACGGTCCGCGACGGAAGCGGTCCCCATCGGGAGCAGGGCGAGGCATAGAATGGCGATCAAATAGATCGTTTTTCTCATCGGGTATCCCCTTTCTCGGGTGCGGATGGAAGCTTTACCCTTTCTTAGCCAAACTGGGGACATGCTAAACGAGGAGCCGCGACGAGAAAGAAAGAGGAATGAGCAGGAGGAGCCGTGCGCGCAATTGACATCGGGCCGTAGGTTTTCTATCATTTATTTATCGATAAACGACTGATAGAAATCGACCGTTCGAGGGGGACATGCGATGAAATCGTTCGTGAAGCGGATGCGTATCGTGTTCGTGCTGGTCGGCGTGCTTGCCGTGCTGAGGGCGGGAGCCTGGCTGACGCATGTGCGGGAGGATCAAGGACTGGCCGTCGCCAAGTGGCCGTTCGTGCTGATCTTGCTGTCGGTGGCGGTGCTGTACGGCTGCGCGCCGAGGCGCAGCCGATTGGAGTAGAGGATCCGTCCGGGCAAGCATCACCGGGGAGACGCCGCTGCCTGACGATCGTTCAGCCATTGGCGCACGAAGGCGAATACGTCCTCGCGCCCCAGCTCGTTGTGCAGCTCGTGGTTGTAGCCGGGCCATTCCTTGAAGGCGCATATCGGCCCCGCGGCATTCGCGAATTCCCGGCTGGCCTGAATGGACGTGACCCGGTCGCGGCCGCCGTGCATGAGGAGGACGGGGGCCCGCAGCTCGCCGGCATGCCGGATCGCCCAGAGGCCGGCGCGCTGCACTCCGAAGAAGAAAGCGGCCGTAATTTGGCTGTGACCGAGCGGGTCCGACCTGTACATTTTGGCCATCTCCGGGTCGGTCGTCAGGTAATCGACGTTCAGCGGCCGCGTGTTCGTAAAGCTCGGATAGAGCCGCTCGACGACGCGTCCGAGCACGACCTGCAGCTGCGGCGGGGAAAACGCGAGCCGAAGCCACGGGCCGCTGATGACCGCGCCCGCTACATCGGGCTGGCGCCGCAGCAAGTAGTTCAGCGTCACGTTGCCGCCCATGCTGTGGCCGTAGAGGAAGACGGGGGCGTCGGGGTACAGACGCCTGGCTTCGTCCCGCACCCAGTCGATGCCTTCCAGCAAGGCGTCGAACGTCGGCGTATGGCCGCGCTTGCCCGCCGTTCGGCCGTGGCCGCGCTGATCGAAGCCGAGGACCGCATAGCCCTCGTCCGCAAACATTTCCCCCACGTGATGGTAGCGGCCCATGTGTTCGCCCATGCCGTGCACGAGGACGACGACCGCCCGCGGCGGCGCGTCCGTCTCGGCCCGCCACTCGCCTCCCTGCATCAGGATGCCGTCCGCGCTTTTCCACTCGAATGACCGATAGGCCATCTCGCCCGCCCCTCCTTGTCGCCGCTTTCGGCGCCTTTTGTTTCTATGGTCTCAGCATACCGCTACGGTCGCCGGCTTACAAGCGCTTTGACGCTTCGGATCGCCGCCCGGGCGGAGCCTTTCTCCATTTTTCGAGAGGATAGCGAATCGCGCTGTCGCATTCGGCTTGTCAAGCACTCTCGGATCATCTATTCTGTAACTAGAACAGATTCAGAAGAAACGAGTGATCCGCATGGCCAGAGTAGGTCCGAAGCTGCATCAATCCAATACGCTGCTGATGATCTCCAGCATTTATTCCTCCCTCACCAAAGCGGAGAAAAAAGTCGCCGACGTCGTGAAAAGCAATCCGGAGGAAGCGGTGCTCGCCACGGTCACGGATTTGTCGGAGATCGCGGGCGTCGGCGAGACGTCGGTCATCCGATTTTGCCGCAAGCTCGGATTCCGGGGCTTTCACGAGTTCAAGCTGTCGGTCGCGCAGGATCTGGTAGATCGGCCGCCGTCCGTCTCCAATATGGAGATTACCGAGGAAGACGACGTCATGACCATCGCCCGCAAGGTGACGATGAAGCACGAGATTTTGCTCAAAAATACGCTCGACCTGGTGAACGTAGACCAACTGAAGCAGGCGGTGGACCAGATGATCGCCGCCGATCGCATCTTCGTCTACGGGGTGGGCACCTCGGGCATTACCGCGCTGGACCTTCATTACCGGCTTATGCGGATCGGCGTGAATGTCGAGGCGCACCGGGATTCGCACATTATCGCGATGTCGGCCGCGCTCGTGAAGAAAGGCGACCTCGTCTTCGGCATCTCGACGTCCGGGAGCACCCGCGATCTGGTAGACGCCGTGAAGGAAGCGAAGAAAAACGGCGCCGTCGTCGTCTGTCTGACGAGCCATCTGCGGTCGCCGATCGCCGCTTACGCGGACAACGTCCTGCTCGTGCCTTCCCGCGAAATGCCGACGGAGGGCGGGGCGCTGTCTACGAAGTTCTCGCAGATTCATCTACTCAATATTTTGACGACGCTGATCTCCTTGAAGCTGGAATCGTCCGAAGACGCGTTGGAGAAGACGGCGCGCTCCGTCGCGGACAAGCTTTATTAGATCGGTCGACGGTCGGGAAAACGGTCCCTCGGGGCCGTTTTTTTTGCGTTTGCGAAAACAAATAGAGGACGTGGACGAGTGATCGGATATTATATTCTTTCAGAAATATAATAGTGGAGTAAAAATTCAGTCTGTGCTAGTATAAAGGCGAATTGGAAGCGAAACGCGAACGGGAGGGGTACGGATGAAAAAGGTCGCGGACATCGTCGTGCTGGGCGGCGGCTTGGGCGGTTGTATGGCAGCGCTTGCAGCCGCGAAGGCGGGCCTTCGCGTCATCCTGACGGAGGAGACGGATTGGCTCGGCGGCCAGCTCACGACGCAGGCGGTGCCGCCCGACGAGCACCCCTGGATCGAACGGTTCGGCTGCACCCGTACATACCGGGAGTTTCGGGAGCGGGTCCGCCGCTATTACCGGGACAACTATCCGCTGACGAAGGAGGCCCGCGCGAATCCGCTGCTCAATCCCGGCAATGGCTGGGTCAGCCGGCTTTGCCACGAGCCGCGCGTCGCGGTCCGCGTGCTGGAGGATATGCTCGCTCCCTTCGTCGCCAGCGGCCGCATCGCCGTCCTGTACGGGTGCAAGCCGGTCGGCGCCGCGGTACATGAAGACGCCATCCAGGAGGTGGCCGTTCACCGAACAAGCGACGGCGCGACGATCAAGTTGGTGGGCGGCTGCTACCTGGACGCGACCGAGTGCGGCGATCTGCTGCCCCTCGCGGGAGCGGAGCACGTGACGGGCGCCGAAGCCCGCGGCGAGACGGGCGAGCCGCATGCGCCGGAGATCGCGGATCCGCTGGATATGCAGTCGATCACCCACGTTTTCGCGCTCGACTACTGCCCGGGCGGCGACTTTACGATTCCGAAGCCCGAACAGTACGCATTCTGGCGAAGCTTCGTCCCTGGCTTCTCCCGGACGCCGCTGCTGGACTGGATCATTCCCGATGCGAACGGCAGCGGCGAACGGCGGTCGGTTCTTTTTCCCGACGGCGTTTCGGCGGTCGTCCTTTGGACCTATCGGCGCATCGCGGACGCGGCGCAGTTCGCGGGAGGCTTGTACGACAGCGACGTCACGCTCGTGAATTGGAGCCAGAACGATTATTTCCTTGGCCCGATCTACGGCGTTCCGGCACCCGAACGGGCTCGGCATCTGGAGGGCGCGCGGCAGCTCAGCCTCTCCCTGCTCTACTGGCTGCAGACCGAAGCGCCGCGGCCGGATGGCGGCCGGGGATATCCCGGCCTGCGCCTGCGGCCGGACGTGCTCGGCACCGCGGACGGGCTCGCCAAGCAGCCGTATATCCGCGAGTCCCGCCGCATTCGGGCGCTGCAAACGGTGACGGAGCGCGACGTTAGCAAGGAGCTGCGCGGCGAACGCGGCATCCGGCGGTACGAGGACAGCGTAGGCGTCGGCAGCTATCATCTCGATCTTCATCCGACGACCCGCACGAACCGGATGTTCTACATCCCGACGTATCCGTACGAGATTCCGCTCGGCGCGCTGCTGCCCGTGCGTCTGCGCAACCTGCTGCCCGCCTGCAAAAACATCGGCACGACGCAGATCGCGAACGGCTGCTACCGCCTGCATCCGACGGAGTGGAACATCGGGGAGTCGGCGGGCTATCTCGCGGCCTACGCCGTGGCGAACGGGATCGCGCCGCGTACTGTGCGGGACGATCCGGCGCATCTGCAGGCGTACCTGGCGTTGCTGGACGCCGAAGGCATCGAGCGGCATTGGCCGGACGATCTGCCAGTATAGGGAATGAGGGGGAACCATGGCCATGACATTCGCCATAGGCGTGGATATCGGCGGGACGAAAATTCAATTCGCGGCGGTAGCACAGGACGGCACGGTGCTGTGTCGGCATCAGGTGCCGACCGAGGCAAGCCGGGGACCGGCGCAGCTGATGGACAAGGTGCTGGCCGGAATCGACCGGACGCGCGAGGAGATGCGGCAGGCAGGCCGGCCTGCGGGTGTCGGCATCGGGAGCGCCGGGCAGATCGATTGTCGGTCGGGCGAGGTCGTCTACGCCAGCGATCTGCTGCCAGGCTGGGCGGGGACGCCGGTCAAGCGTCTCGTCGAAGCGCGATTCGGCCTGCCGGTGCGCATCGACAACGACGTCAACGTGGTCGCCGTCGCGGAGAAGGTATACGGCGCCGGCCGCAGCTGCGGCAGCTTCGTCTGCATCGCGCTGGGGACCGGGATCGGCGGCGCGATGGTCGAAGGCGGGCAGCTCGTGCGCGGGGCGTTCGGCGGCGCGGGCGAGCTCGGGCACGTCTCGGTCGACTTCGAGGGGCCGCTCTGTAGCTGCGGCAACAACGGCTGCGTCGAGCTGTACGCCTCCGGCTCCGGGATTTCCCGTCTCGGCCGCGATGCGCTGGCGGCCGCGCGGGACGAGGGCCGTCCGGCGCCCGGCTGGGAGCCGGCGTCGCGCGACATCATCGCCGCCTGGCTGGCGGGGGAGCCGCTCGCGGGGCAGGTGATGGATCGTGCGCTCCGGGCGCTTGGGGCGGCGATCGCGGGCTACATCCATATGTTCAATCCCGAGGCCGTCATCGTCGGCGGGGGCGTCGCGGAAGCGGGGGAGCCGTTTTTCGCGGCGCTGGAGACGCAAGTGCGTCGGCGAACGTCGGCCGCGATGCGGGACGCCTGCCGGCTGCTGCCGGCCTATGTCGGCGCGGACGCCGGCGTGATCGGGGCAGCGGCTCAGATCTGGCACTATGGTGACGATCGGGAAGACGAGAGCGCGGTTGGAGCGGTATAAGGCATGGGGTGGCTAGGACAGGGCTGGCAAGGCAAGGTAGGCAGGCTTGTCGAGCCAGGGCAGGGTAGAGCAGGCAAGGGCAAGGCTGAGTAGGAAGTCAATGAGTCCATACTGCATGCCTGAAGAGACGAAACGCACGAAGACGAGGAGGAACGGGGATGAAGGTGCATTTTCTCGGAACCGCGGCGGCCGAGGGCTTTCCGGGGATGTTCTGCCGCTGCGCGACGTGCGCGGAAGCGCGCGCCCGCGGAGGGCGCGATATCCGCACGCGGAGCTCCGTGATCGTCGACGGAACGCTGAAGATCGATTTGCCGCCGGATACGCTATTGCACGTGCTGCGGGACGGGCTTGACCTGGGCGCGGTGACGGACCTGTTCGTCACGCATACCCACTCCGACCATTTGCGGGCGGAGGAGCTGGAAATGCGGCTGCCGGGCTATGCGCACGGCGTCGAACATCCGCTGCGCGTCTACGGCCATGACGGCGTCGTGCGCCGATGCCGGGAAGCGATCGGGCGGCCGGGCGACGAGCGCGTCGCGATCCGGCGGATGGTACCGTTCGAGACGGTCGATACGGGCGACGCCAGCGTCACGGCGCTTCCCGCCAATCACGATCCGGAGGAAACGTGTTTGCTGTACTTGATCGAGAAGGGCGGCAAAACGCTTTTTTACGGGCACGATACGGGACTGCTGCCGGAGGAGACGTGGGCCTGGCTTGCCACCCAGCGGCTCGACCTCGCGATTCTGGACTGCACGAACGGCAATCTGCCGTTCACCGGCGGTCACCTGAACATCCCGGCGGTTCTCGATATTCGCAAACGCATGCGGGACGGCGGCATGCTCAAGGAGGGCGCCCGTACGGTGGCGACCCACTTCTCGCACAATATCGGGCTGCTGCATGACGACTTGACCCGCATCTTGGAGCCCGAAGGCGTCATCGTCGCCTACGACGGCATGGTATTGGACATCTAGCAAAAAGAGACCGTCCTCTTCCTCTCGGACGGTCTCTTTTGCTTTAGAGAGCAGGCGAGATCATCGAAAAAATCGGCTAACGCCCCGCCGGAGCGCCCTCCGGCCCGGAAGATCATCGATAAATCGACGATCTCCAGCCAGCCAACTGCCGGGGAACACCCCGACTCTAAGCCTCCACCTTCTCCAGCCGCTCCCCCGCGAGCCGCAGCTCGAAGCCGACCTCGAACATGCGCTTCCACGGCATATGGACGTCTTCGAGACGGAAGCGGGACGGGTCGAGATCCCCAAGGTACGCGTCCGCGAACGCCAGCAGCTTCGCACGCACGAGCTCCGAGATCTCGTCGTGGATCTTGGCTACGTCGAAATAGTTGCCACCAAGCACCGCCAAGTGGTTCCACGCGACATCGGCGCGCACGCGGGCCTGGTAGCCCCAATCCTCGAGCAGGCGCGACACGTAAAACGCCTCGCTGTTGCGCGCGCGTTCCGCTTCCCGCTCCGCCTCGAGCGGTCCGGCCGCTCCGTCCGAGGTTCTATTTCCCGCCCCGCGATAATACGATTCCACGATCGCGTGCGCGATGACGGTGCCGAGCGTGTTGCCGGACGTGTTCCATCCGGCGTAGGCCGCGAGCTTCGGCAGCAGGCCCCGCGCGGACAGCAGCTTCAGCAACGGCTCGTCCGAGCCGTTGCAAGTCGCGACGTCGGCCAGGGCGACCATGCGGCCTTTGCCGGCGTAGCGCGCGATCGCTTCGGCGAATTCGCGGAGATTGACCTCGGAGAAGTACGAGGCATGACGGTCCCCAAGCGCCATCGTCGTCTCGGCCATATCGCGCTGCCCCACGGGAGGGGAGTTGACCATGAGAACGAAGTCCGCTTCGGACGCATGGTCCCCGATGAAGCCGCCGGCTGCATGGATTTGCGCTTTCAGGCTTTCGCCGAGCGAACGGTCCTCGTACTTCGGGATGGAGAAAGGTCCCGAAGTCGACGAGTGCCGGACGTAGATCTCGGGCTGATAGCCCTTGAGATCGCAGAAGGCGCGCGCGAACAGGGTGCATCCGATCTCGTCCGCGCCCGGGTACAGGTGGACGCGGTCCAGCAGGCCGAGCGACTCGACCTGCAACAGAAGCTGGCGCTGCTCGGCGGACGAGTAGCCGTATTTGGCGTTGTCGTCGAGCGGGATGAGCAAAAAGTCGATGACGCCCGCCTGCACGAGCTCGATCGCCATTCGGTTGACCGCCGTGTTGACCCGCCGGCGGTCGGTGAAGTCGCGCAGCACAGCCGCGGGCACGCGCGCCGTCAACGCGTCCAGCTCGGCGCTCGCCTCCACATTCGGGCCGTCCCGCGTCAACTGATCCCGCAGCGCCCCGATCCGCGCCAGCTCGGCGCCGAATTCGGCATAATAGTCCGGCTCCTCGTCGCTGCTGCTGTAGGCCGGGGCGCGCATGATGAGGTTGAAGGCGTGGATCCGCAAGCCGGGATGGCGTGCCTTGCACGTCCGGAGGGTTTCTAGCCGTTCCCGGCACCGTTCTTCGGAAAGCGCATGCAAACGCGAAGGAACGATGCCGCCATAGACGAGCATGTCCAGCGAAACGATGAAGCGGTCGGCTTCGGCCGCTTGCGTCAGCAACCATTCGGCGAGCGCTTCGGTGTCGGCTGGCATTTTTTTCGCGCCCAGCAGGGCGGCAGGCGGCGCGATGACGCGGACATCCGTAGCGGCCGCGATCCGTACCGGATAAGCGGCATTGCAGGGGCGTTCGTCCAACGGAAGATAGACGATTGCGGACATCGGAGATTCCTCCCGAGATCGATAATGGAGTCATTCGGCTTCAGTATAGCACAGGTTTTGAATATAAACTCCACAAAAAATTAATGAAAAGAAATAAATATCTTTCCCAAAACTCGCCAAATTGCTATAATGAAACCAAACTTATCTGGAGGTAATATCCGTAAAAAAATATGGAAATAAAAAAAGATTCCAATAACAAAATGGGTGAGATCGTGGAGGATTCCTTAGTGGCAAGTTTAAAGGGCGGGTTCATCGTCTCCTGTCAGGCGCTGGAGGAGGAGCCGCTCTACGGAGCCGAGGTGATGGCGGCTATGGCAGCCGCGGCGGAGGAAGGCGGAGCCGTCGCGATCCGCGCCAATACGCCGGTCGATATCGCCTCGATCAAGCGCAAATGCAAGCTGCCGGTCATCGGACTGTTTAAGAAGAACTATCCCGGGTCGGAGGTATATATTACGCCCACCATGCGGGAAATCCGCGAGATTGCGGAGGCGGGGGCGGATCTGCTGGCCTTCGACGCGACGCGCCAGCCGCGTCCGAACGGCGAGACGCTCGAAGCGTTCGTCGCCGCCATCCGGCGGGCCTATCCACGGCTCCGTCTGGTCGCGGACGTTTCGACCTTCGAGGAAGGTGTGGCGGCGATGGCGCTGGGCATCGATCTGGTGTCCACGACCTTGTCGGGCTACACCCCTTACAGCCCGCAGCAGGAGCGGCCGGACATTGCCCTGGTCGCGCGCCTCGCCGAGCTCGGGCGTACGCCGGTGCTCGCCGAAGGGCGCATCTGGACGCCGGAGGAATGCGTCGCCTGCCTGAGAAGCGGCGCGCACGCCGTCGTCGTCGGCACGGCCATTACGAGGCCTCAAGAGATCACCAAGCGTTTCGTTCGGGCCATTCGCGGCGCGCTGCAGGCGGATCGGGCCTGAGAACCGGCTCGTCCGCTCCGAAGCGCGGACGGGCGGCCAGCCGCAAGAAGGAGGAGACGTCCGATGCCAAAGAAGGCGGATGAAACGCGCGAGCAAGCATCCGAACGGGAAGCGATCGCCGCGATCGGGCCGGAGATCGGCGAGAAGCCGCTCGCATGGCATGATCCCCGGGAGGCGCCGTTCCGCCTGGCCGGATTTCCCTGGCTGGCGGAAGAAGGCGTCTACCGCCGGCTGCCCCGTCGCCCCGACCATCCGATCCCGCCTGCCGTCGACGAGCTCGCGAACCATACGGCCGGCGGGCAGATCGTCTTTCGGACCGATTCGTCGGCTCTCACCGTCCAGGTCCGCCTAAGCGGCCCGGCGAACATGAACCACATGCCCGCGACGGGGCAATGCGGCTTCGACTGCTACTTGGGGCCGCCGGGACGCCAAGTCTACTGCAATACGGCCAAGTACGATCATACGCAGACATCGTACTCCTTTGCGATGTTCGAAGGGCTGGCGCGGGAGATGCGCGACGTAACGCTGATCTTCCCGCTGTACCAAGGCGTCGAGGAGGTTCGCATCGGCCTGGACCGCGACGCGGCCGTGCACGCGCCTCCTCCTTATGTCTTTGACCGGAAGATCGTCATCTATGGTACTTCGATCACGCAGGGCGGATGCGCAACCCGACCGGGCATGGCCTATCCGAACATCCTTAGCCGGCGGATCGACGCCGAATTCGTCAACCTAGGCTTTTCCGGCAGCGGCAAAGGAGAGGCCGAGGTGGCCCGTCTCGTCGCCGCGGTGCCCGATCCCGGGCTGCTCGTGCTCGATTACGAGGCGAACTGCGTGAGCCCCGAGCGATTCCGGGAAACGCTGCCGGCGTTCATCCGGATCTATCGGGAAGATCACCCGGACGTGCCGATTCTCGTCGTCTCCCAGATCCGTTTCGCCCGGGAGACGTACGATCGCGAGCTGCGGGAGCTGCGGCTGCTGCGCAAGTCGATCCAGATCGGGACGGTGAATGCCTGTCGAGACCGAGGCGACGAACGCATCTCGTTTTTCGACGGCGGCGAGCTGCTAGGAATGGATTATCACGAGTGCACGGTGGACGGCATCCACCCGACCGATCTGGGCTTCGCACGGATGGCGGAAGGGCTGGCGCCGGCGATCCGGCAACATATAAGGGGCTGTCCCGAAAGTCATCCATGATGACTGAGGGATGGCCCCTGCTTCTTAGCATGCGATTGTGCCGGGCCAAATGAGCGAAAGAAGGAGTCCAGGACTCCTACATGAAGGCGCGGCGGTTGCGTAAAACTGCTACAACACGCAGGAGTTGCTATCCGAAGACAAGTCGCGTCGGAACTAGGCTTGTATGTCATGCCGCAATTGTACGCAAAACAATAATAAAACCAACAGAAGCCGGGGGATCTCCCCCGGCTTCGTCGCGGAGAAAAGTAAAAATATTTTCAAATCGGTCATTTTCATTTCTTATTCCCTCTCCCGATCTTCGTTAGGATGAATGTACCGAAGACAATACCTTGGATGGGGTGCAAGCGATGGACAACAAGATTACGAAGACGGCTCCGCGCGACCGGGCGGCGCGTACCCGGTCTGCCGCCAAGCGCAAGGAGACGCTGTCGGGCTACCTGTTTATCGGACCGATGCTGCTCGGCCTGACGGTGCTTACGGTTATTCCGACGATCATCACGTTCCTTCTCAGCTTCGCGGATTGGAGCTTCATCGCGGGCGTCGACAAACTCAAATGGACAGGGTTCAAAAACTTTGCCCGGCTTGTTGATGACCGCGTCTTTCTCGTTTCTTTAAAGAACAATCTGATCCTGCTGCTGGTCGTTCCGATCCAATTGATCATTTCCCTCGCCCTCGCAGCGATCATTGATAAGCTGGTTTATTTCAAAAGCTTCTTCAAAATCGTCTTTTTCCTGCCTTACATTTCGAGCATCGTCGCCGTTTCCATCTGCTTTCAGCTGCTGTTCCAGCCTTCATACGGCCCGATCAACCAATTCCTGCGCGCGATCGGCGTGAGCAACCCGCCGACTTGGCTGGCGGACATCCGCTACGCCCTGCCGTCCGTCATGGCCATTATGGTGTGGGTCGGCATCGGATTTTGCCTGATCGTCTACTTGGCGGCGCTGCAGTCGATCCCGAAGGATCTGTACGAATCGGCGGATATCGACGGGGCCGGTACTTGGACCCGATTTTCCAAAATTACGTTTCCCATGGTGTCGCCAACGACGTTTTTCCTGCTCGTCACGGGCTTTATCAGCTCCTTCAAGGCGTTTGACATCATCAAGGTGCTGACCGAAGGGAGACCGGCTTACTCGACGTCCGTCGTGACCTATTACCTGTACACGACCGCTTTCGAAAACTTGAAGACCGGCTACGCGTCTTCCATGGCTTTGATCTTGTTCGGGTTCGTCCTTTTGATCACGCTTTTCCAAATGTACGGACAAAAGAAATGGGTTAACTACTGATCGGGGTGACTTATGGATAAGCAGAGAAAAGGAATCAGATGGGCGGCAACGCTCGTCATGCTCCTGGCGGGCATCGCTTTCGTCTTGCCGTTCGCATGGATGATCTCGGCGTCCTTCAAACCGGAAATCGACGTATTCAATTATCCGATCGAGTGGATCCCCAAGCATTGGAACGTCTATGAGAATTATCGCGAGGTCTGGTCCGGGGAGCATCCTTTCGGGGTCTACTACTGGAACACGATCAAGGTGAGCCTCCTGACGACGCTGCTCTCCGTCGCGGTGTCCAGCATGGCGGCCTACGGCTTTTCGCACGTGGACTTCAAGGGCAAAAACGCGATGTTCCTCTTGGTGCTCATGACGTTTATGGTGCCTAGCTATTCGATTATCGTGCCGCAGTTCATGATTTTTCGCTGGCTGAAGCTGTTCGACAGCCACCTGGGACTCATCCTGATCGGCTCGTTCAGCGCTTTGGGCACCTTTATGCTCCGGCAATTTTTCCTGGGCCTCCACAAGGACTACCTGGAGGCGGCCAAGCTGGACGGCGCGGGACACGCCCGCATTTTCCTGCGGATCGCGATTCCGCTGGTGAAACCCGCGCTTGCGACGTATGCCATCCTTCGGTTCATCTGGACCTGGAACGACTACGCGAACCCGCTTATCTTTTTGCGCAGCGACCGGCTGGCCACGATTCAGCTCGGCATCCAAAAGTTCGCTTCGGAGAGCGGGGTATACTACTCGCTCATCATGGCCGGCACCGTATCGGCGATTTTGCCGCTGATCCTGATCTTTATCGTCGGTCAAAAGCAGGTGATTGAGGGAATCGCGATGGGCGGCGTAAAAGGGTAAAAATAATTCCGAATTAGTCAAAATAGAAAATTCCGACGCGAAAGACGAACGTGGTACGTTTAGATTGCTTAAAAAGAGATGCACATGAAACCGGGAGGTTGAAACATGAATAAGAAATGGTTGTCGGCCGCTTCGGCCACGCTGCTGACGGCGAGTCTGCTTGCTGGTTGCGGGAGCAATTCCGGAAACGAAGACGCGTCGCCTCCCAAGACGGAAGACGGCGCGAAACCGAGCGCCGGCGCTTCGGCTGCCAAGGCGCCCGTCACGATCCAGTTTCTCGGCTGGGAGAAGGCGTCCGTCTATCAGCCCGCCATCGATGCCTTCCAGCAAGCGAACCCCGATATCAAGGTCGAATACATGCCGCTCGTCGAGAACGATTCGAACGAAACGATCAAGAAAATCGATTTGATGTACGCTTCGGACGACGCCTTCGACGTCTTCACGCTGAATTCAGCGCCGGCCTTTGCCCAGCGGGCAGCGAACGGGATGCTCGAACCGCTGGACGACTACCTGGCCAAGGAAGGCGTCAAATACGAGGACGAGTACAAAGCGGAGCAGCAAAAGCTGGACGGCAAGCGTTATTCGCTGCCCGGCAAATTCGGCCCGTGGATGATCCTGCTGAACAAGGAGCAGCTCGACGCGGCGAAACTCGAGGTGCCGAAGAGCTGGACGTGGGACGAATTCCGCGAATACGCCAAAAAGCTGACCAAAGGCGAAGGTCCGAACAAGACGTACGGCGCGCACTTCCATGAATGGAAGGATTACTTCCTGTTGAAAATGTACAGCGCTCCCCGGGATCAAGGCATCATGAAGGACGACGGGGCGACGCTGAACGCCGACGATCCGCTGATGAAGCAGTCGCTGGAGCTGCGCTACGAGATGGAGAAGACAGACCGATCGGCGACGCCTTACCAGGACGTCATCACGCAGAAGATTCCTTACCGCAATCAATTTTTCCAACAAAAAGCCGCCATGCTCCCGACCGGCCCATGGATGGTAGCGGAAGCGGGCGGTACGGACAAGATTCCGGCGACGTTCGTGTCCGCCTTCGCGCCATGGCCGACCAACGCGGCGGGCGATGAGATCTACTCTTTCGGCGGCGCCGATCCGCTCGTCATCTCTTCCCATTCCAAACATAAGGACGAGGCCTATCGCTTCCTGCGCTATCTCTCGACGGAAGGCATGGCGCTGACCCATCAGTTCTCGGCCTGGAAAAAAGCCGACATCACCAAAGAAGTCGATCAGATCGTATCCGCCACGCAATCGCCGGACAAGATCGACAAGGCTTCGCTGATCAACGTCCTGAGCGTGACGAAGCTGCCTACGCCGCCGATCACCGTGTCCTACGCGGGCGATCTCGAAAAGGCCTACATCGCCGAGGCGGACCAGTATATGCTCGGCAAAACCGACATCGACGCGACGATCGCCAATATCAAGACGAATTTGCAGAAAATGATTGATGCAAACAAGTAAAGCGAATTTTATAATGAGGGGGAGGATGCCCGGGCGGCATCCCCTTTTCCGTCTATAAGCGCGAACGGCCCTGACCGGACAAGGGACATGCATCATTCGAATGCGATGGGAGGCGGAGCGGTTGCGATTGCCGTTAATAAGCTGGAGGCAGAAGCTGATCCTGATGTCGCTGCTCTGCCTCGTCGTCCCTACGGTCCTCACCCTCATCCTTCTCGGCTTGTACGCCAAAAACGAGCTGAAGTCCAAAGCGGTGGAAAAGGCGGAACAGGCGCTGGAAGTGGCAGAGCTGTACACGTCCAATATCATGCAGGATATGGTGAACGCTTTCAATTCGATCCAGTACGACAGCGAGACGATCACGGACTTGCGGGTCGCCTGGAACAAATACAAGCAGGAGGGGACCGGCCGGGTCGACTTCTTCTCCTTTCGCCACGTGTCCGAGAAGCTGGACCGCATCACCTTTTTCGGCGGCCAGACGTACGTGACGATCCTCTTGCCGAACGGCCTTTACTTTACCAACTATTCCACCTACGACAACAGCCTGAACTTCATGTACGACCAGCAATGGCTGAAGGAGATGGCGTCCGAGCCGAGCAACACGACGCGGTGGCTCGGCACGCAGCCGAACTACGTCCGCTCGGACGCGGACAAATATCCGGACGTCGTCACGATCATTCGCAAATTCCAGCTGTACAACAATGGCGTAAGCGCCTACATGATCCTTAGCAAGCCTGAGATTCAGTTCCGGCAAATCTTCTCCCGTTACGAAGGCGATCCGGTGTTGATGCTGCTCGACAAATCCGGCACGGTCGTCTCCCATACCGACCCGGCGCAGATCGGCGCCTCCGCGCCGGTTCCGGCTCCGCCCGAAGGCCGGTACGACCGATCCGAATGGAACGGCGCCGCGTATTTGACGGTCGGCCACGCCTTGCCTTTCGCCGGATGGAGCCTGCTCAGCATGACGCCTTATGCCGGCGTTACCAGCAAAATCGGCAGCATGTTCAACCGAACTTTCGTGCTGCAAATCGCGTTTTTTCTGTTGTTCGCCATGCTGCTGCTGTATTTCCTCAATCAATGGACCAAGCCGGTCATGCGGCTCGCGAGGACGGCCAGCAAAGTCGAGAAAGGCTTCCTCGACGAACGTTCCGGCGTCAGGGGCCGTCACGAAGTCGGATTCCTGGGCATGGCGTTCGACCGCATGCTCGATCGCATTCAGGATATGATCGTGCAGGTCAAGGAGGAGCAGACCCGCAAGCGGATGGCCGAGCTCGAGCTGCTGCAGGCGCAGATCAATCCGCACTTTCTGTTCAATACGCTGAATTCCATCCGCATGCAATTGATCCTGAAGGGCGAAGAGGAGATTGGCGGGATGATCGGCTCGCTGTCCACGCTGCTCCGCATGACGATCAACCGCAACAACGAGTTCGTCCCGCTGCACGAGGAAGTGTCCACCGTGGAGCACTACATGCAGCTGATGAACTTCCGTCATCACGAGAACGCCGCGCTGACCGTCAATCTCGCTTCGGATACGCTGCTGGCGGCGATCCCGAGGTTCACGCTGCAGCCGTTGGTGGAGAATGCGTATATTCACGGCCTTCGCCAAAAGCAGGGGGAGATCGCCATCACGGCATGGAATCAGCAGCAGACGCTTTGCATCGAAATCCGCGACGACGGGGTCGGCATGGATGAAGACGCGGTAGCCCGATGGAAGAGCGGCGGCCCGATGTCGGGCATCGGCTTGAAGAACGTCAAGGAAAGGCTGCAGATCATTTACGGAAGCCTGTTCGAGATGGACATCGCAAGCGCGCCCGGCGAGGGCTCGAAAATCATCCTGAAAATCCCGCTTCAGGGCAGGGAGGAGCATTCCCATGTACAAAGCCATCTTAGTGGATGACGACGTGGCGGTACTGGAATTTCTAAGGCGGCTCGTACCGTGGGAGAGCCTTGGCTTCGAGCTGGCGGGGACGCATGCGGACGCGTTGGACGCGTTTGAAGCGTGCCAAGGGACTTATCCCGATCTGATCATAACCGATATCGGGATGCCCGGCCTGGACGGATTAAGCTTCATCCGCCGCTTGCAGTCCGAAGGGGCGAAGAGCCGATTCGCCATCCTGTCCTGCCACGACGAATTCCACTATGCCCAGCAGGCCGTGCAGCTAGGCGTGCAGGACTACATCCTCAAGGAGACGCTGACGCCGGAAGGCATCGCGGAGATGGTCCTAAGAGTCAAAGGCAAGATCGAGGAAGACGCGCGGCTGCGGATCGAAGTCGACCGCCTTCACGCGCAGGCGAACAAAAGCAAGTCGGCCGCGAAGGAGCAGTGGTTGAGAGGGGTGCTGTCCGCGCCTTTCGCGGACGATTCGACCGTGCTGGAGCCGCTCCGGTCGTTCGGGCTGAATACGAAGCTGGGCTGCAGCCTTCCGGTGCTGTTCCGCGCACACCGGTATCAGGAGGCGCTCGTTCGCTACCGGCAGGAGGAGGCCGTCAAGTTCATCGCGGAGAATGCAGCCGAGGAGCTGCTGCGCGAGGAGCCGGATATGCTGTTCGTGGGGTATGCGGGCAGTTCGTTTTATTTGCTGTACGCCTACAAGAAAGACCTGGCGCGCAACCCTTACGAGCATGCGGCGGCCGCGGCGAAGCGCCTGCAGCGGGCGTTCGCCGGCGTCCTGAAGCTGCCTTACTCGGCCGTGATCGGAGAGGAAGCCGTCGGCGGGGCGGAGCTGAAGCGCCAACTGGCGGAATTGCAGGAAGCGGGAGAGCGGTTGTTCTATGTCGAGGGACCGACGGTGATCAAGAGGTCGGAGCTTCGGCGGGAGGACAACCGGGAAGACCCGTTCGTCTATCATTTCGACTACGCGGAGCGGTTCAACCGGCTGCTGCTAGAGGCCAACGAGGACGTCGGACCGGCGGTCGACGCGTTCATCGGCTTCGTCGGGGAGCGGCGGTTCCAGCCTTCCCACGTCAAGCAGCTCGTCTGGAAGCTGGCCCTAGATCTGCTGCTGAAGCTGCGGCCGGGCATCGCGTACGACAAGGAAAAGCTGCAGCAGGAGATCGGACGTCTGACGCACGTCGGCGAACTGCGGGAATGGCTGGCCCGCTTCCTGGCCGACGCCGTTTCCCAGGTCGGCCGAATCGCCAACAAGAGCAAAAAGACCGAGATCCTAGAAGCCCAGAATTATATTCGGCTGCACCTGAATCGGAAAATCACGCTCGAGGAAGCGGCGGAATTTCTGCATCTCAATCCGAGCTACTTCAGCCGGTTGTTCAAGAAGGAGACCGGGGAGAACTTCATCGAGTTCGTGAACCGGTTGAAGATGGAGAAAGCGATGGCCCTCCTCGGCGATTCCGGCAAGTCCGTGGAAGAAGCCGCGTTCTCGCTCGGCTACGACAACAAGAGCTACTTTATCAAGCTGTTCAAGCAGCACTTCGGCATCGCGCCCGGGCGGATCGGCTGACCGCGGGGCGTTGATCAGATAGGATGCGGCCGACAGGGCGGGAGGCGTTTAAGCTTCCCGCCGTTTTGCCGAGCTTAGGGGATTTCGCGTGGACGGAAGGCAAGCGGAGGGGGCGTCCGGTTTCGAAAGCCTTTACATCATGTTAAACTAGAGGCATCCCAAAAGGCGTTCCCTCCGGGAACGAAAGGAGGAGATCGAACGTTGAAGATCAGCGAGCTGTCCAAGGCGACCGGCGTCAGCGCCCGGTCCATCCGGCATTACGAGAAAAAGAAATTGCTTACCTCGGTCCGGCTGGACAACGACTATCGGGCGTTTGACGTAGCGGCGATCGAGCGGGTCCGGACGATCCGCATCTATCTGGAGCTGGGTCTGACGACGGACGAAATCGCGGAGCTCTTGAACTGCCATCCCGCAGAGCCGGACCCTCGGCCGGACCTGTACGAATTCTGCGACGAGATGCTGAAACTCTATGAGGAGAAGTGGGAGGAGCTGGACGGGCAGATTCGGACGATGGCCTCTGTTCAGCGTCGGCTGGAAACAAGGATCAGCGAGATGAAGGGACAGCGCGAGCGCTTGGTCGCCAACCCCCAATAGCCGAGAAAGCCCGTTCCGAGGAGGAACGGGCTTTCGGCGTTTTAGGCGGGCTTTTCCGCGTCCGCCTCCGGCTCCGCGGGCTGGCGCAACAGCACCGCCAAGCGAGACAAGCCGTCGGAGCTGTACCCTTCGGCCACGCCGCGCCGGACGAGCGCCTGCAGGGGGGCGACCAGGTCGAGGCGGACGCCCTGGCCTCGGCTGGCTTCGATCAGGTTGTCGAAGCCGACGTCGTTGATGTCCAGGCTGGAAATATCGGTCGCATGATCCCCGGAGTCGACCGATTCGGCCATACGCGGGAAACCGGCGATCATGGCATGCAGCCAAGGAATGACGAGCCGGGTAAAATCGACGGCCGGGACGTTGTCCGCACCGACCATGGCCAGCGCGTGGAAGTAGCCGCCGAACATGCCGTACATCGCGCTGAGCAGCGCCAAGTCGAAAAGAGGCGCCAAGCCGGGATCGCCGCCCAGGTACATGGAGGTGCCGAAGGCGTCGAACGCGCGCCGGTGCCGCTCGAATGCGCGCTCCGATCCGCTGTACAGAATCAGCGCTTCCGGACGGGAGATCATCGGCGGGATCGCCATGATGCCTCCGTCTACGTAGTCGGCGCCGAGCGCGGCCGCCCATTCCGCCATTCGGCGGGCTTGCTCGGGGGTGCCGTTGGACAAGTTGACCAGCGTACGGCCGGCCAGCAGCGGACCGAAAGGTGCGAGAATCCCGTGCGCGCCGGCATAATCGGTCACGCAGACGATGATCAAGGGGCTGGCCGATATCGCCGCATCGATGCCGGTGGCGGCTGTCGCGCCTTGACGGACCATTTCGTCGGCTCGGCCGGCGGACCGATTCCAGACTGTTACGGGGTGCCCCTGCTTCAGGAGGGCGGAGGTCAACGCCTTGCCCATCTTGCCCAGACCGACGACGGTTACCGGAGCCGGGGGAGCTTCGGAGCGGCCGCTCCCGCCCGCATCGGCTTCTTGGCTTTGGGTCGGTCGGCGATGTTGAAGTTCTTGTTCCATGGTCGGAAACACTCCTTTTTTAGGGTTGCTTTAGGGTTGTGGGCAGCGGAGCTGAGGCCGAAGGCTTGCCGATCACGTCCGCCAACCGGGCGAAACTGTCTTCCGCGTATCCGGCGTCGATCGCCCGCCGCGCGATCGCGCGGGCGGCGCTCAGCACGCCGACGTCGAGGCCGTGACGGCTGGAAGCGTGGAGAATATGCTCCATGCCCGCGGCGGCGGAGCGCAGATTGGAGGCGTCGCCGGGATATTCGCCGGCGTCGGCCTGCGCCGCGAACGCGTCGATAATAGGAGGCAGGATTCGGGCGATCCCCTGGGCGTGAACGGCGAAATCCCGGGCCGCGATGCCTTCGGTACGGGCCAGCGCCAGGGCGTGGACGTATCCGCTCATCGTCGTCCAGAACAGATCCAGCAGCGCCACGTCGTGGGCCGCCACCCGTCCCGGATCGCTCCCGAGATACGAAGCGGATCCGCCGATGCTCGCCAGCGCGGGAAGGACGCCTTCGTAGACGTCGGCGGGACCGCTGTACAAGACGGAGGCGGCCGGCGTCCCGATGGTCGGCGTGGGCGTCATGATCGCTCCGTCGAGGTACGCGATGCCGTGGGAGGCCGCCCATTCCGCCGTCCGGCGGGCGCGATCGGGCGTGTCGGCGGTGAGATTCACGAGCGTGCGGCTTTGCAATGGCTCGGCTGCGGGTTCGAGGATCGCGTGCACGGCATCGTAGTCCAGCACGCAGACGATGACGAGCGGACTGGCGGAGACGGCGCTAGCGATATCGGCCGCGCGAATGGCCCCTTGGGCCGCGAGCGCGTCGGCTTTGGAGGCGGTGCGGTTCCAGACGGTCGTCGGGTGACCGTTCCGGAGGAATGCGCCCGCTAGGGCTTGGCCCATCGGACCGAGGCCGACGATCGTCACGGGCGTTTGCGGCACGCCGGCCGGTTGATCGGGATTGAGATAAGTCATGAGAGACACCTCCTTCGTGGATTCGTCCCCCCATTGTAAAGTTTGACACTAGTGTCAAAGTCAACAACGAATTGAGATCGCCGCGAAAGGAAGGGGAGGTAGATTTGGCTGAGGGTCGGGAGCCTTGAACGGTAACACTAGATGCACATGGACGTCTAGCCGGTGCAAGAGCGCTCAAGAGGGCCGAATATTTGCTCAAAGCCGTTTGCATGGCTAGGATGGCCCGAGAGCGGTAGATTTTACTGCACATGCTCGCTTAACCGGACACCGGAAGCCCAAGAGCAGTATATCTTCTCGCTCATAGCCGTTTGCGTGGCCGGGATGAGCCGAGAGCGGTAGATTTTACTGCTCATGCTCGTCTAACCGGACACCGGAAGCCCAAGAGCAGTATATCTTCTCGCTCATAGCCGTTTGC
>NZ_JAJFOW010000062.1 GCF_020731285.1 Cohnella baijiui | reverse complement strand
CCGGCACGGCCGCCGGCTGCTGCGCCGCGCCGCCCAAACGCGCCCGGCGTGCGGCCGGTCCGAGGCTCGCGCTCGGCGACGCGCACGCTGCCGCTCTGGCCGATCGCGCGGCGCTCGATGCCCATGCCGATGCCGCTCTCGATCACGCCCAGGTCGCCTCGGTCCTTCGGCGCGACAAACGTGATCGCCACGCCCGATTCGCCCGCACGGCCCGTCCGACCGATGCGGTGAATATAGCTCTCCGCATCCTGGGGCACGTCATAGTTGAATACGTGGGTGACGCCTTCGACGTCGAGGCCCCGCGCCGCGATGTCCGTCGCCACGAGCAGCTGCAGCCGCGCTTCGCGGAACTTGCGCATGACCTGCTCGCGCTTCGCCTGCGACAGATCGCCGTGCAGCTCGTCGCACGCATACCCCATCCCCTGCAGCGCCTCGTTCAGCGTGCTCGCCCGTCGCTTCGTCCGGCAGAAGACGATGCCGAGATACGGCTGCGTTTCCTCGATCATCGCCACGAGCGCCGACTGCTTGGCCCGGTCGGTCGTCTCGATGACGAGCTGTTCGGTATCCTTGACCGTCACCTGCTTGGCGCGCACGGTCACTTCCTCCGGTGAACGAAGGATGCGGCCCGCCAGGCTGCGGATCTTGTCCGGCATCGTCGCCGAGAACAGCATCGTCTGCCGGTCTCGCGGCGTCTGGCTCAGGATATCCTCGACCTCGCCCAGAAAGCCCATGTGCAGCATCTGGTCTGCCTCGTCCAGCACCAGCATGCGCACGTTGGAAAGCCGCACCGTCTCGCGGCGCATATGGTCGAGCAGCCGTCCCGGCGTCGCAACGATCAGATGGACGTGGCCCTGCAGCTTGTGCAGCTGCGCTTCCACATCCTGACCGCCGTAGACCGGCAGCACGCGCACGCCTTCATAGGCGGGCAGCAGCTTCCGAACCTCTTCGGTGATCTGCAGCGCCAACTCGCGCGTCGGCGTCACGATGAGTCCTTGCAAATAGGGCGAATCCGCCTTGATCCGCTCCAGGATCGGGAGGACGAACGCCAACGTCTTGCCCGTACCCGTCTGGGCCTGGCTGATGACGTCCTTGCCCGTCAGGGCGATGGGGATCGTCTGCGCCTGCACCGGAGTCGGCTCCTTAATGCCTAATTGCTGAAGCAAAGCCGAGCAGCGCTCGGCAACGCCCAATTCCTTGAAACTTGCCACGATAGCACCTCATTTGTATGCACGGCGACATGCGCCGCATTCGTATCCCTATCGTACCACATTCGGCGCGATTTTCCTCGGCGGATTCGGCGGGCGTTCCCCCGGGCGTTCTTCCCGGCAAAAAACCCCTTTCACTCGTCGCCGAGAAAAAGGGGTTTGGATATGCGCCGCACCTGATTAGAGGTAGAACACCAGCGCGATGACGATCGCCAGCAGAATCCGGTAGATCGCGAACGGCACGAGCTTGATCCGGTTGACCAGCGACAGGAAAAAGCGGATCGAGAAAAGCGCCACCACGAACGCCGCGATGAAGCCGACGATGAAGTACGGCAGCACGTCGCCGGTGATGTACTTGTAGTTTTTCAGAAGGGTGAGGGCGCTCGCCCCGGCCATGATCGGCACGGCCATAATAAACGTGAAGTCCGCCGCTGCGCGGTGGCTCATCCCGAGCAGAACGCCGCCGGAGATCGTCGAGCCCGAGCGCGAGAAGCCCGGCCACAGGGACACGCACTGCACCAGACCCATGCCCAGCGCCTGCTTGTACGTGATCTGGTCAACCGTGTGCGCGGTCGGCCGGCGCGGGCCGAATTTGTCGGCTGCGATCATGAGAAGCGCGCCGAGCACCAGACCAATGAGCACCGTGCCGGTGGAGAACAGATGCTCCTCGATAAAGTTGTCCAACAGCAGCCCGAGAATGGCGGCCGGAATAAGCCCGACAATGACCTGCATCAGCTTGAGACGGCCGCTGCCGGTTTGCGCCCACTCGCCGGTTCCTTCGACGCGGGCCTCCTTGGCCGCGGAAGCCGCCGTCATTCGGCGCAGACCAAGCAGGTCGAGGAATCTCCGCCAGAACAGCACGACGACCGCCAAGATCGATCCGAGCTGAATGACGACCTTAAACGTGACGGCAGGCTGCTCGCCCAAGAACTTCGCGGACTTCAACCACATATCGTCGACAATGATCATGTGTCCCGTCGAGGAGACGGGTGCGAACTCGGTCAAACCTTCAACGACGCCCAGAATAACGGTTTTTAAGAATTCCCACAATTCCATTCGTATGATCTTCTCCTTATCCACTCTTTCTTTTCGTACTAAGTTTATATGGTAGAGACCAGCCTTGTCGATTCTAACATGCAATTCTTAAGAAATTATGTCTTCGGAGCTAGCTTCTTAACTTGTGAAAAAAAGGAAGCCCCGGTCCGGAGGACCAGGGCTTGGTTTTCGCGTAGGAATTTAGCGGAACAGGAAGCTGTTCGCGGCCCGCCGCCGATCCTTCATCAGGCGCTCCTGCTCATACTCATGCTGGATGGCGCTCCGGATGCGGTTCGCGCACGCGGTGCACAGCTTGTCTCTGCGGATCGACGCCGCGCACAGATCGCATGCATCCGTCAGATTCGGATACTCGTGCAGCCGGATTTTCCCTTTGCGGATCCAGCTGCGGATGCGCTCGGGACGAAGCCCGGTCCGGGCCGCGACTTGGTCCGTATCGAGCTTGCGGTCGCGCCGCAGCTCCCGCTCGATCGCCGCCAGTTGGGCGTCCTCCGCATCCGAACACGTCGTGCACATCCCGCGCATATTTTTCTGGAAGACTTGTCCGCAGCCGGGGCAGTGTGCGATACGCAGATCTACGGCCATGTCCTTGCCCTCCTGGAATTACCGTTTGGATAGATCTATTTTACTATGAAATATAGGGATATTCACCTACTTATTTCGGTTTTCTAGCCGTTTTCCGCGCACTAAATCTCCCGAATCCATTGATATGCTTCGCCTTTTAGGTTCCAACGCGGTTAAATCGGTCTATAGTCCCTATTTTGCTGATACAGCCGTACATACGCATCCTCCTATTCTCTTCCTCACATCGCCTGTGCAGTATCTTTTTCCGCTCATCGTCCCTCCGCCGCCAACTTATCCTCATGTACGGAGTTTCTTACCGCTCATCGTCTCTCGGACGCCTTCTTCTCCTTATGTACGGAACTTCTTTCTGCTCATCTCCCCTCCGTTGCTGTCCATACCCGCATGTGCAGTATCTTTTTCCGCTCATCTCCTCTCGGACACCCGCTTCTCCGCATGTAAGGAACTTCTTACCGCACTTCACCACTTCATCGCCGCACAGCCCGCCTGTGCAGTATCTTTCTCCCCTCATCGTCCCTCCGCCGCCCGCTTCTCCGCATGTACGGAATTTCTTCCCGCTCATCGTCTCTCGGACGACTTCTTCTCCTTATGTACTGAACTTCTTACTGCTCATCTCCCCTCCATTGCTGTCCATACCCGCCTGTGCAGTACCTTTTTCCGCTCATCCTCTCTCCGCCGCCAACTTATCCTCATGTACGGAACTTCTTACCGCTCTTCGCCACTCCATCGCCAACCAGCCCGCATGTGCAGTACCTTTTTCCGCTCATCCTCTCTCCGCCGCCCCCTTTTCCGCATGTGCGGAACTTCTTACCGCACTTCGCCTCTCCATCGCCGTCCAATCCGCCTATGCACTACTTCTCCCCATCTCCCAAAATAAAAAGAGCCTGGCGCCGGCCCCCTCTCCTGAGGTCCGATCGCCAAGCTCTTTCGCGTCGCGTCGCAGAAAGAAAGCTGCGCCCGCCCGCCTTCTACCGCCCGTCATCCACCATCCGCCTTCTCAGGCGAAAAAGGTCTGCGGGTACTTCAGCTCCCCAACCGTGCCCTTGCGCTCGTCGCGCATGCGAACCAGCTCGCCTGGGGCCAGCTCCCGCACCATGAAGACTTCGTCCGGCACGACGAACTGCATGAGCACGAGGCCGTGCAGCCCGGCGGGCTCGAAGCCGAAGCGCGGGTAATACGAAGGGTGACCGATGAGCAACACGAGCTTGAAGCCGAGGGCTTCGGCCCGGGACAGCCCTTCGCGGATGAGATGCCCGCCGATGCCTTGGCGCTGGTACGCGGGGTCGACGCCGATCGGCGCCAGCACGAGCACCTCGGTCGGCTGGTCGAGATCGTAGACGGCCGCCTTGCTGATCAGCGCGTGGCCGACGACTTCGCCCGTCTCCTCTTCAACGGCGACGAGCGACAGCTCGGGCACGTAGCCGTCCGAGACGCGGATTCGCTCCACGAGCTCGGACTCCTCCTTGCGTCCTCCGAATGCCCGGAGGTGCAGTTGGTAGATCTGCTCGCCGTCGCTGGCCGCTGCGGTACGAATCTGGATCATGAAGGCCTCCTTTTTCGGTCGGGGTTTGGTTGGTCCTCTCCCGCTTCCGTCTCGGCGCGCGTCCGCCCCTTCCGGTGGCGCCCCGACGGCCGGAACAGGCCGATTTGTTGCCTCGTTCCGTTCGCGGTTTCTCTTGCTCCTTACAGCTTGCTCCCGTGATTCTCTCTCTATCCGTTGGCGGCTTTAGCCGCCTCTCTCTTTGTTTCTCTTTCTCTCTCTTTTGCTTTCTAACCTTTTCGGTCTCCCGGGATTTCATTCGCTAGAACGAACGCTCGGTCTCTCGTTCCCTTGCGTCGTTCTAGCCCACCTTTTCCCTCGTTCCCTTGCATCGTTCTCGCTGATCCTAGGATCTCCCGCTGCCACCGCAGCTCCATCGAAGCCTTCCTACCCGGCTTCCCTTCTGTCGCTGCCGCCAACCTCTCGATCCCAGCTTGCGACCCTCGCTCAGCCCGACTAGGCGCTCAGCACGGTCGCGGAGCCGCCCTGCTGCAGCTGGTACATCCCGTAGTACTTGCCGCCGAACTGCATCAGCGTCTCGTGATTGCCGCGCTCGACGATCTCGCCGTGATCAAGCACGAGGATCTGGTCGGCCTGGCGGATCGTCGACAGCCGGTGGGCGATGACGAACGTCGTCCGCCCCTTCTTCAGTACGTCGAGCGCCGCCTGGATGATCGCCTCGGTCTCGGTGTCGATGCTCGCCGTCGCCTCGTCCAGGATGAGGATCGCCGGATCATAGGCGAGCGCGCGGGCGAACGAGATGAGCTGCCGCTGGCCGGCGGACAGCGTGCTGCCCTTCTCGATGACCGGCTCGTCGATGCCGCCCGGCAGGCTCATGAACATGTCGTACGCGCCGACGTCCTTCAGCGCCTGCACGACCTTCTCCCGGCTGATCGCCGGATTGTCGAGGCTGACATTGGACGCGATCGTCCCCGTGAACAGGAACGGATCCTGCAGCACGATGCCCATATGCTCGCGCAGCTGCTGCTTCGGAATGTCGCGCACGTCGCGGCCGTCGATCTTGATGCTGCCGTGCTCGATGTCGTAGAACCGGAACAGCAGGTTCAGGATCGAGCTCTTGCCGGAGCCCGTGTGGCCGACGAGCGCGACGGTCTCCCCTTGCCGCGCGTGGAAGTTGATGTTTTTTAGCACGTTCTCGTTGTTCTTGTAGGCGAACGTGACATCCTCGAACGTCACCTCGCCGCGATAGCGCGCCATCTTGCCGTTGTCGACATCGACGCCCGGTTCGTCGAGCAGCGTGAACACCCGCTCCGCCGACACGCGCGCCGTCTCGAGGTTCGCCAGCTGGTTGACGATGCCGACGATCGGCTGGAACATCCGGTTCATATAGTCGACGAACGCGTACAGCACGCCGACCGAGACGGCCGCGCCGAGCCAGTCGCCCCAGAACATCCACACCACGCCGATGAAGATGATGTTGCGGACGACGTTCACCAGGTTGTGCGAGGTGACGGAGTTCAGGCTCAGCAGCTTCGTCTGGTAGGTGAAGTACTCCTGGTTCAGCTCGCCGAACTCCTCGACCGTCTTCTGCTGGCGGCGGAACGCCTGGATGATCGGCATCCCCTGGATCGATTCGTTGATCATCGCGTTGATGTCGCTCAGCTTGGCCCGGATGACGTTGTTGAATTTCCCCGCGTATTTGCGGTACAGATAAATCCAGATGCCGAGCAGCGGAATGAGCGGCAGGGCGATCAGCGCGAGGCTAGGATCCAGCAGGAACAGCGCGCCGAGGATGGCGACCATATAGATCGTGCCGGAGAAAAAGTTCGCGAGCACCGCGACGAACAGCTCGCGGACCGCCTCGGTGTCGTTGGTGATGCGCGAGACGACCTTACCCGCCGGCAGGTTGTCAAAGTAGTTGACCGGCAGCCGCTGCGTATGGGCGAAGACGTCCTCGCGCATGCGCTGCACAATCCTGTTCGCGGACGTCTGCAGCAGCAGCCGCTGCCCGTAGGTGAAGCCGGCCGCGAGCACCAGCAGGCCGAAGTAGGAGCCTGCCAGCGTGAGGATCATCGGGATCTCCGGCTTGTAGAAGGCGAACAGCTCCTCCTTCGTCAGTCTGGTCGCAGGGTAAGTTTGCGTACGGCCGTCCTCCCGCGACGTGATCGTCATCTGGCCGTCCGCGATTTTCCGCTGGCCGTCGAACGCCAGCTCGCTGGCGACCCAGTAGTAGCCGCGTCCTTCCTGGAGGACGTGGACCGCCCGGTCCGGCGTGCGCGGAGCGGCATCCGGCAGATGATCCTCCCGCACGTACCATTGCCCCTGGTGCGGTACGGCGTACTTCTGGTCGGCGTCGACCCGGTACCACGTTTTCTCGATGCCGAGAATGTTCTGGTCGATCATGCGTTTGGCGAGGAACGGGCCGATGAGCTCCACGCACACGGCGAGCAGCAGCAGCGCCAGCGCGGCGAAGATCGGCTTCTTGTAGATCATGGCGTATCGGAACAATCGCTTGCCTGTCATAGCGGTTAAACACCTTCATTTCCTAGTAAGTAAAAACGGTATTGCCATCTTCACGGTGGAAGGCGACACGTTTTTATTGGAGATGGACCCGCAGTAGGACTGCTTATCCTCGCGGGTCCGCAGAGATCACCCTTGCTCCCTGCGATGCCGGAGCGCGTCTTACGACTCGACGAGCGCTTCGAGCTGCTGACGGTCGTACTGCTCCTTGTACCAGCCGCCCAGCGCGAGCAGCTGCTCGTGCGTCCCCTGCTCGATTACATGGCCTTCGTCGAGAACGAGGATATGGTCGGCATGCTGGACCGCCGACAGGCGGTGCGTCGTAATGAGCGTCGTCTTGCCGGCCCGCTCCGTGCGGATGCCCTCGATGATCTCGGCCTCCGTCTTGGCGTCGACCGCGGACAGCGCGTCGTCGAGCATGAGGATTTCCGGATCGGCGATGAGCGCCCGGGCGATGCTCACCCGCTGCTTCTGGCCGCCCGACAGGGCGACGCCCTTCTCGCCGACGAGCGTCTCGAGGCCGTCCGGCAGGAAGCGGATATCCTTGGCGAACGAGGCGCGCTCGAGCGCCCGCTGCAAGTCATCCTCGTTCGCGTCCTCGCGGCCGAACAGGATGTTCTCGCGAATCGACCTTGAGAACAGAATCGGCTGCTGCGGCACGTAGCCGACCCAGCCAAGCAGCCGATCGACGCCGATGTCCGCAACCGAGACGCCGGATACTTCGATCTCGCCCGCGCCGAGCGGGTATTCGCGCAGCAGCTGCTTCAGCAGCGTCGTCTTGCCGCTGCCGGTCCGCCCGACGATACCGAGCGTCTGGCCGCGCTCCAGCTCGAAGGAGATGCCGATCAGGTTGTCGATCGTGGACGACGGGTAGCGGAACGTCACGTCGCGGAAGGCGATGCGCTCCGGCTGGTCCACGGGCGTCAGCGCGGCTGGATCCTCTACGTCCGGCGTGTAGCCAAGCGTCTCGTTGACCCGGTCGAGCGACGCGTTGCCCCGCTGCATGATGTTGATCAGCTCGCCGATGGCGAACATCGGCCAGATCAGCATCCCGAGGAACACGTTGAACGACACGAGCTCGCCGAGCGTAATCTCGCTGCGGAATACGAGGTAGCCCCCGTAGCAGAGGCCGATAATGTAGCTCAATCCCACCAGGATCTTGTTCGTCGGCTCGAAGAGCGCGTCGATCCGGGCGACGGCGATGTTTTTCTGCAATACTTCGTTCGTCTTGGCGTGGAACCGTTCGCGGTCGGCTGCCTCCTGAACGTAGGCGCGGACGACGCGGACCCCCGCGACCGACTCCAGCACCTGGTCGTTCAGCTCGCCGAACGCGTCCTGCGCGCTCATGAACCGCTCGTGGATGAGCTTCCCGAAGTGCTTCATCGCCAGCGCGATGAGCGGCAGCGGCAGCAGCGCCGCGAGCGTCAGCTTCCAGCTGATGAGCCCCGCCATGACGAACAGGATCGTCAGCATGAAAATCGACGAGTCGACCAGCGTCAGAATTCCGAAGCCCGCCGTGTTCGAGATGGCCCACAGGTCGTTGGTCGCCCGCGCCATCAAGTCCCCGGTGCGGTTGCGCTCGTAGAACGTCGGCGTCATCTTCAGCAGATGCCGCATCAGCTTGTTGCGGAGCAGGCGCTCCAGCAGCATCGAGCCGCCGAACAGCTGATACATCCACACGTAGGTGACGGCATACGAGACGACCGTGATCCCGACCCACAGCAGGACGACCTCGTAGAATCTCGGATCGGACAGCGTCCCTTGATGGATCCCGTCGATCGTGAAGCCGAGCAGCTTCGGCGGGATGACCTCCACGATGCCGACCAGCGCGAGCAGGACGATCGCGGACGTGTACCTCTTCCAGTGCAACCGGAAGAACCAGCTTAATTTCTTTAAAACCACCAGCATTGCGTCTCTCCACCCTCTCTCTCGAAAAAAAGAAAACAAAAAGCGTATCGCCCGCAAGCGATACGCTTCTCCCGCGTATGGCAATCGGACATCCTCCAAGGAACGTACGTTCGCATACTGCGGATAAGAAAGGCGCACGATTACGGGAACGTAACCATGCGCCTTGGGATCACGATACCAAGATCAGTCGCGCGCGAATGGATTACGTTCGAAGGTCAAGCCATCTTCGCCATGTGCCGTTACAATCATTGGGTTAAACATGGTTCGTAATCCTCCCTTCGCGTGGTGAAATCTATTTGTCACTTTACCATCGCCAGAAATTGCTGTCAATTGGTTTTCCTCACATTTTACCTGACTTTTACGAACTTCCCGGGGCGGGATCGTACGTTCGGCTCCCTCCGCTTCTCCCCCGCAGCCCTTTCGGCCGGCACGCATTTGTCCCTGCTTTTACCGCTTTGATCCCGCGCATGCGGGGGTATATCAGGAATAAGAGCCATTAGAAGTTCGCGAAAGGGAGGGTCCGGCATGTGGTTCATCGTCGTCTACTTCCTCATCGTGCTGTTCGTGATCGAAATCGCCGTCGTCCTCATGTGGGCGACCGGCCTCGAATACCCGGTGGCGCGGTTCCAGGTCGTGTCCCTGCTGACCAGCACGGGCTATACGACCAGCGAGTCCGAGCTCATACTCGGCCACCCCGTACGCCGGCGGGTCGGGATCTTCCTGATCCTGTTCGGCGCCTTCTCGCTCGCGGTCGTCATCTCTTGCATCAGCACGATCCTGGCGCCCGACTTTCACCTCTACCCGCTCGCCGTCGCCGCCGGCGCCCTGTTCGCCGTGCTCGCCGTCCTGCGGCTGCCCGCGACCCAGCGTTACCTCGCGGACAGGCTGACCCGGACCTTCCAGCAGACGTTCGAGCTGCAGGAGCTGTCGATCGCCGAGGTGCTCATCTGCGAGGAGAGCGATGCGTTCTTGGACGTGCCGATCGGCAAACGGTCGCAGCTCGTGGGCCGGACGCTAAGCGAGGTGTGCCGGGAGCTGAAGGACCTCAACGTGCTGCTCATCAAACGCGGCACCGTCACGATCCGGGACGAGCGCATGCGCACGCCGTTGGAGGCGGGCGACGTGATCTACATTTACGGCAGCAAGGAGGAGATCGACCGCCGGTTCGCCGTCGAGCTGGCCGACAAAAAGTCGATGGAAGCCGACGAGAAGCACGCTTCTTCTCCGCTATAAACGAACCCGGATAGGAGATGCCAGGATGGAACGAATCGAACTCGAGGATCGGCCGATCCGGGAAGCGAGCTTTCAAATGCTGTTCCCGTTTTCGCTTACCGCAGACTGTCACGGCAAAATGAGAGAATCCCTGCTGGACGAAGGCTTCGTCCCGTTCCGACTGGACGACATGGCGCAGCAGGACGCCTACTACGGCCCGAATCACCGGGTGTCCCATCGGAACATGGAGCGCTACTACCTGCCGTTTACGAATCACGTCCTTTTCCCGCACGAGCATCATCCCGAAGGGTTTCAGCGGATGAGCAAAAAGCTCGATCTGCGCGCGGCGCTCCATATGCGCCATTTCGAAGCGCCGTTCGACATCTACTCGGTCGACGTCGTGCTGTGCCCGTTCGACACGGGCTTCATCACGCTGCGCGTCGGGCTGGCGAAGGCGTCGCCCACCTTGACCGAGGCGATCGAATTCGCCGAGCGGCTGCGCGCCCTGCAGAACGCCAAGGACGAGGACGAAGCCCCCTGGGTGGCTTGCAGAGGGGAAGCGTACGCGGAGGTGCAGGACTTCATCTTCAAGGCGATCGTCCCCCATACGGTGCAGTATCTCGACCGGACGCCGATGGACGGCGCTTATTTCGAGAAGCTGCCCTATCTGATCGACGAGCGCATGTACGTCATCGCGTATTACGCGTTTCCCGAGGACGCCCGGATCGGCCTGACCGACCGCTACAGGGCCGCGCGTCTCGACGGCATGGACGAGGAAGGCCGGCCTTACATCAGCGCCAGCCACCTCCCCTACATCGAGCAATATTGCCGCGACACGGGCTTCGACCGCTGGGCGCCGGATACGTACTACATGACCGAGGAAAGCTGCTTTTGCTGCCTTACCACGCTACCCGAGGACCAGGCGGCGAGGGTCGCAAACAAGATGTACGGCGAGTATTATTACGGACTGCTGCTGAACCTGTTCCACCGGATCGTCCTGCTCAAGCTGTCGAACGCCTACTCCCGCGTCCGTCTGGAGCGGACGCCGGCGCAGACCGAGGTGCTCATCCGCGCGATTACGACCTTTTCCGCCAAGTACGACTTTCTCGAAGTCGTCTCGCAGTCGCAGGGCCGGGAAATCTTCGTCCAGATCCGACGGATGTACGGCAACGACGAGCTGTTCGAGGACGTGAAGATGACGCTGACCGATCTGTACAAATATCAGGAGAACGCGACCTCCAAACGCTCGAGCTACCTGCTGACCGTGCTTACGATCTATACGGTCATCAGCGGGATCTACGGGATGAACCAGGTCATCGACGACCTCGAGGGGCCGATCCGCTGGGGCAACATGGGCGGATACTCGTTTTTCCAGTGGCTTGCGCTCATCGTCATCCTGTCGGGTCTTATCGTCGCCTTTCTCTTGACGGGCAATATTTTGTGGAAATGGGGACGCGATCTCGTCAAGCGGCTGCGCGGTTATTCCGGGTCGATCCGATAAATTTCGCCGTCCGCGGTGCATAGGTACAGCTCGCCCTGCCTGTCCTGGCCGAACGAGGTGATGTTGTGCCCGGACGCCAGCAGCAGCCGATTCTCATAGGCATCTCCCTGCGCGGCGGTAGCCCTGAGCGCCCAGATGCTGCCCGTCGCGTAGTCGCCGTAGACGTACCATCCGACGAGGGACGGTACCCTCCGGCCGCGGTACACGAACCCGCCGGTCACGGACTGCCCGAGGTCGCGGCCGTACGTCCACACCGGATCGATCAGCCCGGACGCCTGGCAGCCCTCCGAGGGGCGGTAGCAAAGCGTTCCTTCCTTGACGTTCCATCCGTAGTTGCCGCCCGCTTCGATCCGGTCGATCTCCTCCTGGCGATCCTGCCCCACGTCGGCGGCCCACAGGTCGCCGGTGGCCGTATCGAAGCTGAACCTCCACGGATTGCGCAGGCCGTAGGCGTAGATCTCGGCGGCGCCGCCGCCCGCGGCGAACGGGTTGTCCATGGGGATGCCGTAATGCTGCCGCACCTGCGTGCCCTCGGGACGATCCACGTCGATGCGGAGAATTTTGCCGAGCAGCGACTTCTTGTTCTGCCCGTTTCCGTGCGGATCGCCGCCTTTGCCCCCGTCGCCGGTGCCGATATACAAATACCCGTCCGGTCCGAAGGCGAGCTGTCCGCCGTTGTGGTTCGCATAAGGCTGCTCGAACGTCAGCAGCACGACCTCGCTCGCCGGGTCGGCCGCGGCCGGCGCGGCTCCGCCCCTGGGCGCCGCCGTGTACCGGGCGATGACGGTGTGCGACCGCGTCGTATAGTTGACGTAAAGGTACCCGTTCTCCGCGAACTTCGGATGCAGGGCGAGCCCCAACAGCCCCTGCTCCGCCCCTTCGTCGTATACGCGATCCCGAATGTCGAGGAAGACGCGCGGCTCCGCCGCGCCGCCGGCGTCGTCCGCATGCACGACGCGGCCCGGCTGCTCCGTCACGTACAGGCTTCCGTCCGTCCCCCACGTCATCCCGACCGGCAGCTCGAACGCCTCATCCGGATAAACGCGCGTCAGCTTCACCCCATCGGTTCGCGGTTCTTCCTTTGCCCCTTTGCCCGCCGGCTTGGACTCGCAGGCCGCGCCGCCCAGCAGCAGCGCGACCGCCAGCAGTCCAAGGCCCCGCATCGTTCGTTTCATGCCGCTCCCCCTCTTTTTCGTGGAATGGATCGAAATCCTGGAGGCAGCGCCCCTAGATCACGTTACCCAAACGACCCGCCACTCCCCCAAAGGCTGGATCGCCAAGGCGGTGCCAGGCGCCGATCCGCCGTTGCTCCCCTAAAATACCGAGGCCGAGCCCCCTAAGTACCGAGCCCGAGCTCCCCAAGTACCGAGCCCGAGCTCCCCAAATACCGATTAGTTGTAAATGTACCTCTATTTTCGTCGTGGACCCCGTTAAAACGTTAATTAGTTGCCATTGTGCAACTATTTCTACGTAAAATCGACTTTTGCGGCGAATCGTTCAAGATTAGATGCACGATTGCAACTAATTCGCTTGAAAGCCCGTCGCGAAGCAAAAATAGATGTACGATTGCAACTAACCCTTTCAGCCAGCCTTCGAACAGCCGCGTAGGATCCGAACTTGCTGCAGCGGCAGAGGCCGTCGACTGCTTCCTTCCGCTTCGCCGACGCACTCACGACAGGTGGGCTGCATCGATGCTTCCTTCCGCTTCGCCGACGCACTCACGACAGGTGGGCTGCATCGATGCTTTCTTCCGCTTCGCCGACGCACCCGCGGCTTGGGACACCGCAAACCGACAAAAAGAGCCCCCGGTCTTTGGACCGAAGGCTCCTTCGCAGCGTTTCTTCATTCTCTTGGATGTCGGCCTCGGCGCCTACAGCACCAGCACGACGGCCGGACTGTCGCACCATTCGCAGCGCTCCGGCGGCTCCCAGTCGGTGAACTTCGTCGTCGCCAGGTTCAACAGATCGGGCGCGTCTTCGTATTCGTCGACGAAGTGATCGATGGCCAGCTCGACATGCTCCTTGCATACGCAATACATACAGGGTAATCCTTCCTAGGCGATTATTCCTCGGTCTTCTCGACCAGCTTTACGGCGAGCTCGCTTTTCTTGCCGTCGCGATAATACGTCACCGTCAGCGTTTCCCCGATTTTCTTTTGGTTATACAGGTATTTGCGCAGCTCCAGCGTGCTGCCGATCGCATGGCCGTCCAACTGGACGATCAGGTCGTTGAATTTCAGGCCGGCCTCCTTGGCGGGACCGACGGCCTCCAGCACGACGATGCCCATCTTCACGCCGTCCGGCACCTTGATCGGCGGCTCCGGCTGGTCTTCCGACGCGTCCGGATCCGGCGGCACGTCGCCGCTGTCGTCGCCGCTGCCGTCGTCGCTCGATCCGTCGTCGGAGAGGATGCTGTTGTTCAGATAGGAATCCAGATCCATCGAGTAGACGCCCAAATACGGGCGCAGCACCTTGCCGTATTTGATCAGCTGATTCACGATCGGCATCGCGTCGTCGATCGGGATCGCGAAGCCGATGCCCTCGATGCCCATGTCGGCGACCTTCATGCTGTTGATGCCGACGACCTGTCCGTCCAGGTTGGCGAGCGCGCCGCCGCTGTTGCCGGGATTGATCGGCGCGGAGATCTGGATGACCTCCTCCTCCCAGTCGTAGACGCCGTCCTGGTTCAGCGACACCGGCACGGTCTGCCTCAGATTCGAGACGATGCCGTCGGTGAGCGAAGCGCTGAAGCCGAGCGGATTGCCGATGGCGATGACCTTCTCGCCCTTGCGCAGCTTCTTCGAGTCGCCGAGCTCGGCGACCGTGCTGATGCCTTTGTCGTCGATCTCGAGCACGGCGAGATCGGAGATGGTATCCTTGCCGCGGATTTTGGCCTGCTTTTTCTCCCCGGACTCCAGCACCACCTGCACGTTGGCGGCGTCGGAGATGACATGCGCGTTGGTGACGACGAGCGCCTTGCCGCCTTGCTTCTGGAAGATGACGCCCGAGCCGAGGCTCGCGCTCTGCTCGGCATCCGGACCGCCCTGCTCCTGCCGGCGCTGCGCGTCCTTCGTCTGGTTCACAATGCTGACTACAACGGGTCCCACCTTGGCGTAGGCGGTGATGATCCGGTCGCTGGCGTCCGCAACCGGCTGGGCCGCGACGTTCGCCGGCCTGCTGGCGGGCGTCCCGGGGCGATCGAACGCGAGATAGAACAAAAAGGCGACGAGCAAAGAGCTCGCCATCGATGAGATCAACGCTACCTTGAACATGGAGCCTTGCCGGCTTCCCCGGCTGGTCCGCGGCCACGATCCCGGCGCGCTGCGGGCTCCCCGCCTCACCCGGGTCGAATAAAAGTCGTCTTTAAACCAGCTCATGTGCCGCCACCATCCTTCCGAGAGAGCATCCGCTCTCTACTAGCCGGCCTCTATCAATCGATCGGCAAAGTAGAAGTTTTATCCCAGCTTCGCCGATTCGTCTCCGATCCAAACGTGTCGCCCTTTCCGGAAAAAAAGGCAATGCCGCTCTGCTTCAATATATCGGAATATTTTTAGGGGTTTTGACTAAAATAGTAATAGAATCTTAGAGTCATAGCAAGTGAAGATCCATTAATGATCCTATGCAAAGAAAGGAAGAACGCCCGGATGAAACCTTCCTCGTACTCCTGGTCCTTCGTAGACTTCGCCGCTCAGCTGGCCGACCTCAAGGACGATCGCTACCGCCAGATTTTGGCGCTCAGCACCTTGATCGAGGTGCTCGTGGACAAAGGGATCCTCACCCCCGATGAAATCCGGATCAAAGCGGCCGAGATGGAAGCGGAGCTCGATCAGCTCATCCTCTACTGAGCATAGGGCGAAAGCCCTTGCCGTCATGCCTTTACGAGGTCCCAAGGCGTCGGACGGTCGTAGTAGGTCTCGCACAGTTCGAACTCGTTCTTCTGGTAAAAAAGGCCGTTGTCTTCTAATACTGTATTCACCGTAAGTTTGGCTAAATCCATCAGGTTGTGCTCCTGGCTGAGATGCGCCAGATACACCCGCCGGGTCCGTCCTTCCGCGAGCAGCCGGCAGAGGGCCTCGCCCGCCGCCTCGTTGGACAAGTGACCCGTGTCGCCCAGAATGCGCCGCTTGATGTTCCACGGATAGCGCCCCATCCGGAGCATATCGACGTCGTGATTCGACTCGAGGACGAGCACGTCGGATTGCAGCAGCTGCTCCATCACCTTGTCGCTCACGTAGCCGAGGTCGGTCGCGAGCGTCAGCTTGCGCCCGTCGGAACGAAAGCAGTAGCCGACCGGCTCGACTGCGTCGTGCGAAATGGCGTACGACTCGATCCGCAAGTCGAACAGTTCCATGACGCCGCCGGTGGGCAGCACCCTGCGCTGCGCGTCCGGCAGCTCGCCAACGTGCTTCGCCATCGCGCCCCATGTCTTCTCATTGGCGTAGATGGGCAGCTCGTATTTGCGCGCGAGCGCGCCCAGCCCTTTGATATGGTCGGAGTGCTCATGCGTGACGAAGATCGCGTCCAGCTCGGCGCCGGACACCTCCCGCTCCTTCATCAGCTCCTCGATTTTTTTGCCGCTCAAGCCCGCGTCGATCAGCACCGTCGCCGCGTCCGAAGACACGACGGTCGCATTGCCGGTCGATCCGCTGGCGAGCACCGTAAAACGCAGTCCCATGGCAGATCTGTCCTTTCTCTCCCGCAAAGCCGTACTCGCTTACTCTATTGAACCCCGATCGTGCCGTCCGCCGCAAGCCGCCGGTCCGAAGATCGCAGCCTGCATTGGCCGGCAGATCGCGTCAGGCGTATGTACCCGCGGGCCGCATCCCCTTGCGGCCCGCCGCCCCTAGCCCGTCTGGGCCGGCTGCGCGCTGCCCTTGTCCGTCGACACCTCGCCGTTGATCGCGTTGACGTAGTAAATATCGCCGCCCTCGATGAGAATGCGCCAGGACGGGGAGGATACCTGCGTCTCCGAGTCGAAGATCGGCTGGCCGTGATAGCCGAGCGTCACCTCCTGCACGTTGGCGCCAGCGGGCAAATATTTTTTGAGAATGAGGCTCGCCACCGCCTGGGTGGCGGGAAGCACCTTTTGCTCCGGACCGCTCTCCGAAGGCAGCTCCTCCATCAGATCCTGCCGGTAGGAGCGGATCTTCAGCTCGCTGTAGTATAGCTCGAGCCTCACATCGAAGAAGGGCAGCCCGTCCACCATCCGGTTGAAGGAGTAGTATGCGCCTTCGCGGCTCCCGTAATAGTCGAACCGGTACTTCGACAGGTCTGGGATGACGCTCCCGAGCGCCTGCTGAAGCTCCTCGGTGCTGAAGACGATCCGCGTCTCCTTCGGCGGATCGATCGGCGTCCTCGCGCTTGCGTCCATGCTCGGCGGCTCCTGGAGCTTGTACGTCATCTCCCGGAGCCTGGGCGTCTCTGTCGGAATTTTGCCCGTGATCCGGATTTTCTTCTCATTCATCGCCTGCTGCGCTTCGGGGGACAGGGAGCCGAGGTCGACCGACCGGTCGATCCGCTCCCGCCACTCCAGCCACAGCTGATAGCCGAGCACGACGTTCAGGATCAGGAACGCCAGAATCAGCACGCTTTTCGCCCGTCTCCAGTCCACTTCGACTCCTCCTTCCCTCGCTTGTCGCGATCCGTCCCGAATGGATGCGGCTTATTGGGCGATGCGCACCTCGCCGCTGGCGAGACGCACCGCCCACACCGGCTCGAGCCGCAGTTGATCGTCGGCGAGCGAAGGCCGGTAGGCCGGATAGATCGCCTCGACCATCGCGCCGCCCGCCGCCTGGCGGATCTGCGAGAGCAGCAGGTCGCCCGCGGAGAGCCGCATTTCCTGCTGCTGCTCCGGCTTGGCCTCGAGAACGATCAGCGACCGCTCGTACGACGAGACGAAGCCCTGCTGGATTGTGAGCTGCATGTCGCCGAAGCGGAAGCCTTCGCCCGAGACGATCGGAAATTCATTGTAGTACTGCTGGAACCGGATCGCGTTGTCGCGGCTCGCGCCGCCGCCCGTCTCCGCCGCGCGCACGAGGCGGAACCGGCCGTTCCAGCCGCCGTGCTGGTTGACGAACTGGACCGCGGCCGCGATGTTCTCGGTGAGATCGTCCTTCCCTTCCGCCGGGGCGACGGGGTCCTTGTACGACATCCAGCTGCCCGCTTCCTCGACCTTGAGACCGCGCTTGCTGTCCATGTAGATCTGGGTGCCGTCCTGGGTGTCCTGGATCATCCGGGTCGTGTTCGGATTGGAGAACAGGTTGCGCTGCATCTGGTCCGGCGTATACCTGGAGAACTTGACGGAGAGCCTCGTCACCGGCAGCGATTGATCCGGGATGTAGACGCCATTCGCCCAGTAGCGGTACGGCTTCCAGTACTGGCCGAAGCCGACGCTCTGCTCGACGTCCTGCACCGTCAGATCGGCCCGCGACGACTCGTACACGTTGCGCCCGTCGGTGCTGAAGAAGAACGATCGCACCTCGCCGCTGTCTGGCCTCGCGAAGATCCAGATCCGATTGATCGCGTCCCCGGAGAACAGGAAGTCCGCGTCGATCTTGTACACGCGCCGCAGCAGCTCGAACGGAATCTCCCGGCCGAAGCGCACCTCGATCCCGGCTTCCTCCTTGCGCACCTGCTCCCAGTTCACCTGCTCGACCGGAACGCGCTGGAAGCTTTTGAATTCGCGGCTCACCAGCTTGTCGAGCACCATGCTGAAGAACGTATCGTTCGGGTAGAAGACGGTGTGCTTGTCTTGACCCATGTGGAGGACGAGCTCTTCGGGAAACAGCAGCTTCTCGACCTTCTCCTCGGGTCCGAGCGGCTCCGTCTTCACGTAATCCTGGTCGGTCTTCACCTTCGCGTCCATGCTGGGCATGCTGTAGGCGAGGAAGTAGCTCTGCACGAGGCTGAGCCCGACGAGTAGGACCAGCAGCAGCGATTTGAAGCGCTCGATCATGCCGGCTCACCCCCTTCGAGCACCGTCGGCAGCAGGATCGTGACGGTCGTGCCGACGCCGGGCTCGGACTCCAGCACGATCGTGCCGCCGTGCGCCCGCACGATTTCCCGGGCAATCGACAATCCGAGCCCCGTGCCGCCCATATTGCGCGAGCGGGCCTTGTCCACCCGGTAGAACCGGTCGAAAATGTGGGCGAGGTCCTTCTTCGGGATGCCTATGCCCGTGTCCCGGACCGACAGCGACAGCTGGCCGCCCTCGCCGGTGCCCGCCGCCAGGTAGATCGACCCGCCGTCCAATGTGTACTTGATCGCGTTGGAGACGATGTTGTCGAGCACCTGATCGATGCCGTCGCGGTCGACCCACACCTGGTTAATGCCCGGCTCCAGATCCACCTTGACGGTGATCGCCTTCTGGCGAAGCTGGAGCGAAAAGCGGTCGACCACGTCCTCCATCATCTCGCCGACGTCCGTCATCTGCCGGCGCAGCTGCGCCTGGCGGGAGTCGAAGCGCGACAGATGGAGCAGGTCGTTCACGAGGCGGATCATCCGCTCCGTCTCGCTGCGGATGACGCCGACGAACCGCTCGGCGAGCGGCGGCTCCTCGAGGGCGCCGTCGTCCAGCGCCTCGGTGTAGCTCTTGATCGTCGTGAGCGGCGTACGCAGCTCGTGCGATACGTTCGCGACGAACTCGCGCCGCGAATGCTCGAGCTTCTCCGCCTCGGTCACGTCGTGCAGCACGGCGATCGCGCCGACGACGCCCTTGTCCCGGCGGCGGATCGGCGTGAGCGCGACGCGGAAGACGAGCTCCTCCTCGTCTTCGCGAATCTCCCGCTGAATGAGGAAGGTCGATTCCTTGCCCTCCAGCGTCTCCGAGATGGACGCCTTGTCGATGCTCAGGCATTCGGAGACGGTCATGCCTTCGATCTGCTCCAGGCCGAGCATCGTCCGGGCCCGCCGGTTCGCGACGATGACCCGGCCGATCTCGTCCGTAGCGAGGACGCCGTCGTTCATGTTGGAGAGGATGGAAGAGAGCTTCTCGTTCTCCTCCTCGTTGATCGACAGCGCCTCGCTCAGCCGGTCGGTCATGTCGTTAAACGCCGTGCTGAGCTGTCCGATCTCGTCGTTGCCGAGCACGGGCACCCGCTTGTCGAAGCGCCCCTCCGCCACGGCGGCTACCTGCAGCGTCAGCGCCTTGATCGGGCTCGTGATCGTGCCCGAGAGCAGGATGCCGAGTACCGCGGTGAGGCCGAGGGCGATCAGCATGCCCGAGACGAAGATCCGGTTCACCCGCTCCACCGTCTGGTACAGCTCGGTCATCGACGCGGACACGTAGACCGCGCCCACGACCTTTTCCCCGCTCATGATCGGCTTGGCGATCACCTTCTTGCGGACGTTCCCTTCGTCGATGATCTCCTCGGCGTTGTCGCTGACGCCCTGCAGCGCGCGGCTGACGAGCAGCGACGTGTTTTTCCGCCCCACGTACGATTGCTGCTCATCCTGCGAGGTCGTCAGCACCCGCCCCGTCGCATCGAGCACCTGCGCATCCGTCCCGCTGTTGCTGAACATGCTCCTGACCAGCTGCCTCAGCGACGCGTTCGTGTCCTCCGTCCGGTTGTCCGCGCCTTCCTGCTTGCCGAAGTCGGACGACCCGAGCATGACGGAGAGCAACTGGGCCTGGGCGTTGACGCTGATCGTGAAGGAATCGATCAGCGACTTCTTCATGGTGCTGATAAAATAAACCCCGATCAGCTGGACAGCGATCAGGATGAGCAGCAGCACCATGACGATGAGCTTGGCTTGGATCGTGCGGAACGGGCGGAACAGCTTCATCCGCCGTACCCGCCCGACATTTTCGGATTGCGCATCAGATAGCCGAGCCCGCGCCGGGTCATGATGATCTCCGGCTTGCTCGGATCGTCCTCGATCTTCTCCCGCAGGCGCCGGATGGTCACGTCGACCGTCCGGACGTCGCCGAAGTATTCGAATCCCCATACGGCCTGCAGCAGATGCTCGCGCGTCATCACCTTGCCGCTGTTGCGCGCGAGGTAGTGGACGAGCTCGAACTCACGGTGCGTGAGGTCGAGGGGCTGCCCGTTCTTGTACACGACGTACATGTCCGTGTCGATGAACAGGTTGAACAGCTTAAGCCCCTGGCGCTCGGCCTCCGCCGAAGCCGCATCCTCTTCGCGGGGCGAAGCGTCCAGCTTGCGCTGGCGCCGCAGATGCGCCTTCACCCGCGCGAGCAGCTCGCGGGTGCCGAACGGCTTGGTCACATAATCGTCGGCGCCGAGCTCGAGGCCCAGCACCTTGTCGAGCTCGGTGTCCTTAGCCGTCAGCATGATGATCGGCGTGGACAGCCGGCTGCGCACCTCGCGGCAGACGTCCATCCCATCCTTGACGGGCAGCATGAGGTCGAGCAGGATGAGGTCCGGGTCCGTCTCGAAGGCGAGCTTCACGGCTTGCTCGCCGTCGAAGGCGCATACGACCTCGTAGCCTTCCTTCTCCAGGTTGAACTTCAATATATCGGCGATGGGCCGCTCGTCGTCGACCACCAGAATTTTGCCAGGCATGCGTTTACCGGCCTCCCTTGCCGAGTCGTGCGGAATAGGCGAAGCTTCGCGCCTCATCCTTTCCGCATGGCCTCCGATCACAAACGTTCCGCCCTCTTCGAACAGACGGCACAGCCGTTTTTGCTTGACCATTTAGAATTTATAAGTTTTACGCTTATCCATTTCAAAATGGTCTCCGATAAAATGTCTCGCCCTCATCCGAGGACGGCGAAGCCGTTTTTACTTGATCATACAGAATGTATAAGTTTTACCCTCTCCATTTTTGTATGACCTCCGATAAAAACGTGTTGCCGTCCGGGAAGACGGCAAAGCCGTTTTTACTTGGAAGCTTGTTTCTTCTTTACATTTTAACATATCGCGCACATGAGCCCAACAAGAAACGCCTTCCGACGGGGTGTGTCAGAAGGCGATCCGGTGGGTAAGGATGGAAGTAAAGATTAAAGATAGCTGGTCGGGTTCTTCAGCTTGCCGTTCAGGTACACTTCGAAGTGCAGATGCGTGCCGAAGGAATGGCCGGTATTGCCCATGATGCCGATGACGTCGCCCTTCTGCACGACTTGGCCCTTCTTGACGAGCAGCTTGCTCATATGGCCGTACACCGTCTTAAAGCCGTTCTGGTGATCGATCGTGATCGAGTTGCCGAGCCCGCTGATGCCGGTGCCGGATGTGGTGACGATGCCGTTGTCGGCGGCCAGGATGTTTTTGTTGCCGATCATGTCGATTCCCTTGTGCGTCCGGCCCCAGCGTTGGCCCTGGTAGCTGGTGATTTTGGCGCCTTTGACCGGCCATGCGAACTTGCCTGTACCCTCGCTCGGCGTCACCTTCGTCCCTTTGAGGATAACCGTCGAGATCGGCGGCGTCAGGACGGTAGAAGAAATCTGTTCTTCCTCGACGATGTTGCCGTTCTGCTTCAACAGATGGTATGTGACGAGGCGCTTGCCGTTCGTGCCCTGCCGGACGACCTTGGACTTGCCGGCCTTGAGTTCGTCCGACTTGCGAATTTCGACCGGCGGGTCGATGACTTCGACCTCGGTCACCTGCTCGTCCGAATTGACGGTGAGCAGCGGCTGCTGCACGGTCAGATCGAGCTCGTCGCCGACTTTGATCGCGTCGTCGACGATCCAGGGGTTGTTCTTGTAGATGAGATCGGACGATATGTTTTGCGCGTGGGCGATGCATCCGATGCAGTCGCCTTGCTTGACGGTATAGATGCGTCTTTTCGTGTCGCCGTTAACGATCGTCTTGTACAGCGCTTCCGGATCGCTGATCTGATCCGGGTTGACCGTGACTTCCTCGGTCTTGACCTCCTCCGAGAAGCTCACGTTGTGCACCGTCCGCTGCGTCGAGCCGACTGCGGCCGTCTTGGTGAAGGAGAGCGCTTTGACGGGCGCATCCGCCTTCTTCGCCGCCGGGACCGGCGCGTATTTGTTCTTGACGCGGAGGAGCAGCTGGTCCGCCGTCTCCTTGTCCTTCACGACGGCGATGGCCTTGCCGTCGACGATCAGCTTCACGCCGATCGCGTGCGACTTCAGCTTGCTCGACAGCGCGGCGAGCGTCGCTTCGTCGTCGGGCGTCTTTTTGAACGCGCGCTTCTCTTCATAGGAGACCTGGGGGTCATCGAGCTTGTAACGCACGTTTGTGTCGGCCTGCTCGAGCTGGGCGGCCTTGTCGGCGATCAGCCCTTCCACGAGCTCCTGCTTGCTGATCTCGCCGATCGGCTCGCCCTGGAGCATCACTTGGTAATAGGTTTGTTTGTTGGCTTCTACATATCGCGTGGCGCCGACAAAGATGCCTGCGACCGCGAGGGCGGCGGCGCAAGTGACGAGGATCGGCGTTCGGTAATGGCGTTTATTCGTAGGCGTACTCGGTAGCGCATGTGTTTCGACGTTCAAGGTGGGGGTCCGACGAGGACGGAGCCGATCCCGCAGCGCGGCGGCGACATTCCGAATTCGGCCCGATTTCTTGAAATCGGTCATGTTCTTCTCCTTTTCGCTATCTTTTTACGGATTCTGGCATAGCACGCCTCTAACTTTAGCATAACGCCTGAGAACCTATCAATTGAACCGAGCTTAGAATTCTCTCATAAATAGGAAAAACCGCCGGCGATCGGCGGTTTTGCGCTTCGTTATTTTTGTCGTTCCATGGCGCTAATCTTTACTGCGCGGCCGCGCCGGACGGCGGATTCAGCATGTCCATCATTTGCTTCAGCTCCTGCTCGTTCAGCGCAAGCTTCAGGAGCGCCTCCACCTTCGGAAGCTCGTCCGCCGTCAGTCCGTCGTTCAGATAGCCGGTCAGCTGCTGCAGCTGTTCGCTGCTGAGCTTGGACACGACGATCGAGTAAAGCTTCTGCTTGTCCTCGTCCGAGAGAGCGGCCGCGGCATCGTCCGGCTTCCAGACGGGGACGGACCCGTCCGGACTCGGCGAAGCCCCAGCCCCCGCCTCCGGTGCGCCGTCCGGAAGCGTGTCTCCCGGGGTCGGCGAGGCACCGGGATCGGCCGAGGCCGGATCGGTCGCCGGGCTCGGCGACGGCGAGGACGCGGGCTCCGGCGTGTCCTCGGGGGTCGGCGTAGGTGTGGCTGTAGGTGTGGCTGTAGGCGTGGCTGTAGGTGTCGGCGTCGGGCTCGGCTTGGTTGTCGCGCCGGCTTCCTTCGTCCCGGAGCTTCCGTCGCCTCCCGCTCCCCACAGCGTCCCCCAAATGCCGGAGAGCGCGAACGGCTTCGTCTCCAGCGGAATGTCGAACTGCTTCAGCGCGGTCTGAATATAGCTATTCACGATATAGCCGGTCGTCCAAATGCATAGGAAGCTGAGCAATAATGCCGTTGCGACCAAGCGGGCGGCCCAGCCGATCCATTTCCACCACATGATGATGTCCTCCTGCTTCGATTTCATAGTTTTAGTATGGGCAAACCTCCTCTCTCGCATTCTTTTTCCGCGCAAAAAAAGACTCCCAAACGCGTCGGGAGCCTTGGCATGTTGCTAGAGGCGCTATATTCGGAGACGAATCTTGGACAGCTTCGTCAGGACGAACGTGATGACGATGAAGGCGACGACGAAGCCGATATCGTAGCCCAGACGCTCGTTCGCGTCGAACATCGTGGCGGAGAACAAGCCGGCCAGCATCGACAAGACCAGGACGAACAGGATGCGGATGGCCCGCTCCCACGCCGGCAGGACGACCAGCTTGCCGTTGTTCTCGGTGCGGTTGCGTTCGTACGCGAGCATGCCGCAGACGAAGGCGGCGACGATCAACCCTGCAAAGCCCAGCGCCTGGAACCACGAAAAGTCTTCGTAGGACAAGGTGAGGTAACGCGGCAAGTTCAGCAGCTCCTGCAGCCGATTGCCGGCGTCGGCGGGAATGCCGCCCGCGATCGTGCGCTGCCCCGGGGCCGGATACAGGTCGATCCCGTGCAGGCGAAGCGAGTAGGCCACGAGCTGGCCCAGGACGATCGGCAGCACCATCGGCACGATGGACAGGATAATTTGCGATGGCACGCTGCCGGCGATCGTCCCGACGAACAGCGCCAGCGTGTAGATCCCGGCCAGCAGCAGCCACGAATAGCCGAGCTGCGCCAGATGATAGACGAGGCTGAAATACGGCGCCATCGGCGAGCTGAGCACGACGATGGCGTCGATCAGCGTGTTTAACAGCAGCGTCCCGGCGAGAAGGGCGGCACCGAGCAGCCACTTGTGCAGGAATATCGTCCGGCGGGCATACGGCAGGGCGAACAGCAGCTCCTGCGAGCCGTTGCGCCGCTCCGTCCCAAGCTGCACCAAGGCGAGCACGAAGATGGCGAGGAACAGCCATATGCGTCCGACCGACTCGAACGAGCCGAAGTCGTAGGCGGCCGGCACGGGGTCCATCATACTGCGGAGATGACTTACGTCCCTGGCAACCATGTTGGGGTCGGTGAACAGCCATTTGTTCATCCGCTGCAGGCCGAGCGCGAGGAAGTGCACGATCGGCACGGCAAACAGGAACAATCTCGCCTGCGCGTATTCCCTTTTCCACAGCGCGCTAACCCACATCCGTCTCGCCTCCCACCTTCCAAACGTACAGATCGTCGAGCTTCACCGGCAGCGGCTCGATCAGCAGCGGCTCCATGCGCTGTAGCTCTTCGTAAGCGCCGCTGGCAGGCTCCGTGTTCAGCAGCAGCGTGTAGACGCGGCCAATATGGTCCAGCACGTAAACGTGACGGCCGGCGAGCCATTCCTCCGGCGCGTCTCCCGCAAAGACGACCTGGAGCTTGGCGACCCGACCGCCCGCCACGTCGTCGGTCACATGAGATTCGACCGCTCCGTCCTTCAGGAGGAGAATCGTATCCGTCATCCGCTCCAGCTCCTCCAGCAGGTGGGAGGAGATGATGAGCGCCGTCCCCTCGGCGGCGGCCTCCATCAGCAGCGAGAGCACCTGCTTTTTGGCGATCGCGTCGACGCCGTTGGTCGGCTCGTCGAGGAGGATATAGTTCGCCTTGGTCGCGAGTCCGAGCGCGGTGCTGAACATCATCCGCATCCCCTTGGAAAAGTGGCGGACGTTGCGGTCGATCGGCAGCTTGAGGCGCCGCATCGTTTCTTTGAAATAGGGCATGTCGAATCGCGGATAGACTTGCTCGTACAGGTCGGCGCAGCCCCAAGCCGTGTAGCCGAACCAGCCTTCCGGCGAGTCGGGGACGAAGACGATCTCTCGCTTGAGCGACGGCTCGCGGTGAACGGACCGGCCTCCGAGCTCGACCGTTCCGGAATCGGGATCCATGATGCCGGCCATCGTCTTCAGCAGCGTCGTCTTGCCCGTGCCGTTTCGCCCGATCAATCCGGCGACCTGTCCCTGCGCGACGGCAAACTCGACCTGCCGCAGCACCGGTCTCCGGTCGATCGTCTTATGTAGATTGCGGACGGTTAGCATCGTCATCCCTCCCGTATCGTTGAAGCTCCTCGCCGAACCACTCCGACAGCTGCTGGCTGCCGATCCCCAGATGATGCGCCTCCACCGCGATGCGCCGCAGCTCCGCGCGCAGCTGGCGCACCCGTTCCCGTTCCATGCCGCGCTCCTCTGCAGGCTTTGCAACAAACGCGCCCTTGCCCCGCTGCGAGGCGACGACGCCCTGCCGCTCGAGCTCCTGGTACGCCTTGGCCACCGTATTGTGATTGATCAGCAGCTGCGCGGACAGCTCGCGAACGGACGGGATCTTGTCCCCCTCCCGCAGCGCGCCCTTGGCGATCAGCTCCTTGAACGCCTCCACGATCTGCTCATAGATGGGGATCATGCTTCTCTCATTGATCTGAATCATGGGGCATTCATTCAGCTCCTCCTGCGCGGCTCGCTTGGCGTCTGGTTCTTGTATGTATGGCGTCTGGTTCGTCTGGGTTGTTGCTCGTATGACGTCTAGATTGTTACTCTTATGGCGTATGGTTCGTTGCTCAATGGCGTCTGGTCCGGCGTTGAGTACTTAATCTTTCTCCAACTGTACTACTTTAACTAGTACACATTGTACAGTCGTCGTCATTGAATTGCAAGCGTCCCCCCGGCAAAGCCTCACATTTTAAGCGACGGATGTGCGTATATAGACTACCTACTTTGGCGGTTGGTGTGCTCATGCGGCGGATGTGCGTATGTAAACTACCTACATTGGCGGTTGATGTGCTCATGCGGCGAATGTGCGTATGTAAACTACCTACATTGGCGGTTGATGTGCTCATGTGGCGGATGTGCGTATATAGACTACCTACTTTGGCGGTTTGTTCGCTCATGCGGCGGATGTGCGTATGTAAACTACCTACATTGGCGGGCGGTGCACTCATTCGGCGGATGTGCGTATGTAAACTACCTACTTTGGCGGTTGGTGTGCTCATGCGACTGATGTGCGTATGTAAACTACCTACTTTGGCGGTCGGTGCACTCATTCGGCGGATGTGCGTATGTAGACTACCTACTTTGGCGGGCTGGTGTGCTCATGCGGCGGATGTGCGTATGTAAACTACCTACATTGGCGGGATGTGCGCTCGTGCGGCGGATGTGCGTATGTAAACTACCTACTTTGGCGGTCGGTGCATTCATGTGGCGGATGTGCGTATGCAAACTACCTACATTGGCGGGCTTTGCGCTCGTGAGACGGATGTGCGTATATAGACTACCTACTTTGGCGGTTTGTTCGCTTGGGCGGCGGATGTGCGTATGTAGACTACCTACTTTGGCGGGCTGGTGTGCTCATG
>NZ_JAJFOW010000061.1 GCF_020731285.1 Cohnella baijiui | reverse complement strand
GATTTATTGTAACAGGTCGCTACTACGGTGTGTCCACTTTCTAGTCTATCTGCATACGGAACCTGTTACCGCACATCGTCGTTCTAACGCGGCTGCGGCGCCATGTACGGAACCTGTTACCGCACATCGTCGCTCTAACGCGAACGCGGCGCCATGTACGGAACCTGTTACCACACAACGTCGCTCTAACGCAGCTGCGGCGCCATGTACGGAACCTGTTACCGCACATCGTCGCTAACGCGGCCTCGGCGCCATATACGGAACCTGTTACCGCACATCGTCGCTCTAACGCGGCTGCGGCGCCCAGTGCGGTATGATCGGCTGGAAAAATGGATCGCTAGGTGTAGCGAGAACATAAAGAAACCGTCCCTTTTGTAGATGGAGGAGCAGCTTCCTTTACCGAAGACGGTTTCTTGGTGTTTGAAGGCCCTTCCTTCGTACTTGACGCGTGGGATGGCCTCCATTTCGGATGGAAGCTCGTCCGGCGCGTCTTCCTCAACGAGGACACGCCTCCGGACCGTGTTCGATCGGGTTGCGCCAATAAGGCCCGCGGATCGACAGGTTCATGAGCTGCGCCGCGATCTCCTCCTCGGAATCCGGCATGAACTCCGCGATCACCAGGCGATCACCTCGAGGAAGGCGGACTCGACATACTGGATGACGACTTTACGCCGGGCCGTCCCATTCCGGTCGTCCGGCTCCGTCAGGCGGACGCCTCGGAAAGCGAACGCATGCAGCACCTTCAGCAAGCCGTCCGCAACCGGCCGTCAAGCCGAGTGGAACCCGATCTGATAAGGCGCGCCCGATCCCCCGCTGCCGGTATTGCTAAGCCAGTCTCCGCGGCGTCCTTTGTTCAGGTCGCTGCGCAGATCCGAGATCAGCCGCTCCAGATCGACCTTTTCCTCATAGTGCATCTGCAGTGCGGCAGAGACATACAGCTCGCTGAGCTGGGCCAGCGAGAACCCTTCGGTACGGCGTGCCGCCAAAGCGAGCTGCTCCTCGTCCGTCATCTTGCCAAGCCCTTTGCGGAGTAGATAGGCGTGGCGCATCTCCTCGTCGGGCAACCTCACTTCGTAAGCCCGGTCGAAGCGGCCGGCCCGATTCATGAGGGCGGGATCGATATTTTCCGGATAGTTCGTCGTGCCGATCAGGAAGACGCCTTCCTTGGAAGTCGCACCGTCCAGGATGTTCAAGAAAAACGAACGGCAGGAGGCCGGCATCGAATCGATATCCTCGATGACGAGCACCGTCGGCGCCTGCTTGACCGCGGCGGCGAACACTTCCTGGATCGATTCGCTCGTCGTGTATTCCGTGATCTGCCAGTAGGAGACGGGCGCGTCGATGCTGCCCGCGATCGACTTAACGAGCGTCGTCTTGCCGTTGCCGGGACGCCCGTACAGCAGAATCCCGCGCTTGTAGGGAATGTCGTACGTTTGGAAAAACGCCCGGTCCTTGGAGAAAAACTCGTCGATCGAGCGGAAGATCTGCGTTTTCAGCGACTCGTCCATAATGACGTCGTCCCGGGTCACCGCCTGGGAGATCGGCTCCCGGTTCCGGTCCAGCCCGTCCTTCGTATCGGTGTAAATGTTCATCTTCCGCTCGCGAACCAGTCGGCCCTGCATCTCCCGGAGGCAATCGCGCAGCCCCTCGTCGCTCTCGGCGAAGATCAGGTCTTCGGTGCCGAGGCCGTAGTTAACGAGCGTCGGCACGCGGGCGAACGCCACTCGGTGCTCCGGATAAGCGAACACGTTGTTGCGGACCGAAGGCCGGATGTCATACTGGGTTTCGCCGAGCTTTGGCTCGAACAGAAATTGCCGGGTCTCGACCAGGTCGAACACGCTCGCCACGAAGTCCAGGCCCTGATAGCCCGCGGCGAGGTCCTCCTCCAGCCCGTCCCATACGTCGTCCTGATCCTCCTGATAATAAAGCTTGAAATCGCAGCCGTACTTGTCGGACAGCATCCTGACGATGCCGCCTACCGTGGCGGCATAGTCGAAATAAACGTCGGCGCCTTCGTGTCCCCGCTCGGCGAATCGGGCGACGAAGGAACGCTTGTCCGTCTCGATCGAAATATTCGTTTTATTCATCATGGCATTCACCCGTTCATTTCGGAGTATAGTCGTGCGCGTCGCCGGCCTCCTTGACCCAAAAAAACCGCCAGCCCCCGGCTCGCGGTTTCACGCAAAGGCAAGAGAAACAGGGGGAGATCCGGCGCTCGTCCGGACGTCCCATGGGCGCGTGTGCGGCGATCCGAGCCGCCGGCGGACAAGCGTCCTTCCCCGGCATCCGCTATCGGACCGCCGAGCCGCGCGCGCATCCGTGCTGTTAGCGTAAACAACACGGACGCCGGATGTCAATTGGGAATTACATGAGCCGGAGCGAAGGCGTCTCGATCTCCGCCAGTTCGCGAATTTCCGTCAGCTTCCGCCAAGGATCGCTATCGCCGAGATACGTCAGCGAGAACGGCCCGCGGAAGCCGGTCTTTCGGGCCAGCTCCGCGCATTTGCGAAAATCCGTCGAATCGAGTTGGCCGCCGGCGCCCTCCGACGCCTTGGCATGGATCGTCTCCGCTTGCGGGAGGATGTCCTCCAACTGCCGGTATTTCTCCGTCTTGAAGTTGCCGAAGTCCGCCGCAAGCGCGCAGCATCTTCAGTACGCGGTCCGAACGGGACAGCAGGCGGCCCAGGTTTTCCGTTACGAGGCGAATCCCGCCTCGTTCGGCGAAGTCGGCCAGCTCGCGGAGCATGTCCGCGGCGCGGTCGAACGCGGCTTCATCCTCGGGCGACGCCTGGCCCGCGCCGATGCGGACCCTGCGGAAGCCAGCCTGCTCCGCGGCCCGGATCCAGCGCCGGTACAGGTCTCTCTCCGCCGCCCGGCGCGCCTCGTCCGCCGAAGAAGGATCCCCGAAGTCGAGCAGCAGCGAGGTCAGCTCCACGCCGGCCTGTCCGGCATCGTCCCGCAGCCGGCGCAGCCCTTCCTCCGACATGTCCCGCAGATGCACGTAGGCCAGCTCGACCCCGCGATAGCCCTGCTTGCCGAGGCGCGTTATCAGCTCCGACAGCGTCATCCGCGCCGGATCCGTCCCCTCCGTTTGTACGACATGCTTTCCGCCGTCATCATCCCATTCGATGAGCTGCAGAGGTCCCATTTCCCGACCGAACGACCAGCTGTTGACGTGGTATTGCATACGCGTCTCCCCCTTCAAGGTCGGATGAAGCCCGTTTCTCTCTAATTAAACCAGTCCGCCTCGGCTCAATCAAGGCCGCCGTCCGACCGGCTGCGGACGGTAACCCGAATTTTCGGGTTACGCGAAGCCGTCCGGCCGGCGATCACTCCGGAGGAAGCTCCCCGCCGAACAGGTCGAGCTGCTCAGGACCGGCATCCCCTGGCGTTTCGACCGGCGCTTCCGGATCCCCGCCTTCCGGTGTCTTCAGCCCGAGCATCGCCATCAGCCGCTTGGCGTTCGGCGCGGCGTCCCCTCCGGAGTTGTTGTTGAATACGACGCAGATGTCCCGCGTATCCCGCTGCAGGACCAGCAGCCGGTCACGCCACTCGGCTAGCTCCTCGTCGCTGTACCGGTACAAGTAGCGGACTTCGCGCCAGTTCGGCGCACTGCTCTGGTGCCAGCCCGCCGCATTGCGCCCGTGCATCCGCACGATCGTCAGCTCCGGATGCGTAGCGGCGAGCACCGTCGGCACAGAGCCGGCTCCGGCCTGCGGCTCGTCGCACACGCTGTGTATCCAGCCTTCGTCCGCCATGAACGCCAGCGTCTTGTCCCGCCACTCCGGCGCGAACCAGCTCTGGTGCCGGAACTCCAGCGCGCACGGCAGCCCCTCCATGCGTGCTCTCGTCTCGCGCAGCAGCTTTACGTTCTCGCGATTGCAGTCGAACCAGGGGGGATATTGAAACAGCGCCGCCCTCAGCTTGCCCGCCGCGCGGGCCGGCTCGACGGACGCCCGAAAGGCGGCGTACATTTCCTCCGCGTCCTTATAGTAGCTTTTGCCGCGCAGATGCCCGGTCATTTCCTGATAAGCCTTCACGACGAAAGAAAACTTGGGCGGCGTCTCCTCCGTCCAGCGGGCGAAACGCTCGGGCGGCTGAACGGCGTAGAACGAGCTGTCCACCTCGACGACCGGAAAGTGCCGCGCGTACGTCCGGAGCTTGTCCTTGGCCTTCAAGCCGTCCGGATACAGCGCATCCTGGTCGCCCCATCCGGCCAGTCCCACCTCGATCATCGTATCGCCCCCTGCCTCTCTTCCGCCTGTGCGACCCGGTTTCTTCCGCTTTGCTTGGCGGCGTACAGCGCCCGGTCCGCGTCTGCCACGAGCGCCTGCGCGTCGGACAGCGCACCGCCTCGCGCGGACGCCGCGCCGACGCTAACGCTCACATAGCCCGCCGGTCCGCCCGCGTGCGGCAGGCGGAGCGCTTCTACGGCCGCACGGATGCGCTCGGCGACGCGGACGGCATCTGCGAGACTCGCCCCCGGCAAAATGACCGCGAACTCCTCCCCGCCATACCTCGCCGCGAGGTCCTCCTCGCGCTGCAAGACGCTTCTCGCCGCATCGGCGACGCGGATGAGCGCTTCGTCCCCGGCCTGATGGCCATACGTGTCGTTGTACGCCTTGAAGTCGTCGATGTCGAGCAGGAGAAGCGCGAGGGTGCTGTCTCCCGACGCGACCGCCGTCCACTCCCGCTCCAGCGACTGGTCGAAGTGGCGGCGGTTCGGAATGCCCGTCAGCCCATCCAGCAGCGACAGCTGGCGCAGCATGTCGTTCGCCTTGCGAAGCGCCTCCACGGCGCGCTGGCGCTCGGTGATGTCGGTGGCCACCCCCATATAGCCGAATGTCACCTCCGCTTCATCCCGCACCGGCGTGACGCTCAAAAGGATGCGCAGCCGGGAATGGTCTTTGCGGAAGCATGTCCACTCCCGCTCGTCCGGCAGACCGTGCCTAGCCTTCGCCGACAAGACGCCAAAGCCTTTGACGGCCCGCCCCAGCATCTCCTTTGCCCGGTAGCCGAACATCAGCTCGGCGCCTTTGTTAAACAGCGTAATCCGGCCGTCGAGTCCGACCGCGACGATGGCTACGCCCGACGCGGACTGCAGGATCCCTTCCTGCATCGAGTGCAGCTTGCGGTAGCGCTCCTCGCTCGCCTTCAGTTCCTGCGTCAGCCGGTTGGCGGAGGCGAAGTACGCCGTCAGCCCGGCGACGAAGACGCCGCCGACCGCGATGAGCGGCGCCATGCGCAGCAGGATGTCCGCGCTGTCCTTTCCGAGCAGGTAGACGAGCGTCCCCGTCAAGCAAGCCAGGCTGAGCAGCAGCGAGTAGCCCCACATGCGGGCGGGATGGCCGCGGACGGCGCGATAGATCAAGCCGCTCGCGAGCGACAGCGTCAGCGCCGAGATCGACGCGACGATCGAAGAGTGGTTCAAGCCAAACAGCAGGATGCGCGCGGAAGCGGCGATCAGGCCGGTCAGCAAAGCCGAGTAGAGGCCTCCATAGGCAGCCGAAGAGATGATCATCAGCTGGCGAAAATCGAGAATCGTCGTCGGTCCGATGCTGACGCCGAAATACATGAGCAAGATCGCGAAGACGCCATGGACCGCGCCGGCGATCGTCTTCGTGCGAAGGCTCGGGCGCAGGCCCGCCACCTTCTGCCCGAAGAGCAGGTTGTAGGCGAATAAAAATGCGGTCAACAGGGCGAAGTTGGCTACGAGGTCGTTCGTTATCGACAGGTTCGTCACATCCCGGAAACCATGCTATGATTCTACATTTTACTACAATTTCCGGGGAAATGAAGCTAGCGGAGGACGAACAGCAAAATGGCGAAGAAGTGGGCGACGGAGCCGGCCAGCACGAACAGGTGCCACACGGCGTGATGGTACGGGAAAGCGCGCCACATATAGAAAACGGAGCCGATCGTATACAGGATGCCGCCGGCGACGAGCAGACGGATGCCGCCCGGCATGAGCGCTTGCGTCAGCGGGCCCCAGGCGAATACGATGAGCCATCCCATCAGCAGATAGAACAGCGTAGACAGATAGAGAAACCGCTTGGTAAAGAAAGCTTTGAAGACGACGCCGCCTACCGCGATGCTCCAGACAAGCCCGAACAGCGTCCATCCCAGCGGCCCGCGCAGCACGGTCAGCAGAATCGGCGTATAGGTGCCGGCGATGAACAGATAAATGCAGGAATGGTCGAATGTCTCGAACAAGTCCTTCAGCTTGCCTTCCCGCACCGCATGGACGAGCGTGGAGGCGGTATACAGGAGCAGCATGGTCGTGCCGTAGATCGCGAAGCTGGTCACGTGCCAGGCCGTCCCCTTCAAGCTGGCATAAACGACGAGCAGCACGAGCGCCGCGACGCTCAGAACGGCGCCGATCCCGTGCGTAACGGCATTGGCGACTTCTTCTCTTCGGGTGTAGACGTACGTATTCGCCATCGCGTGTTTCACTCCCCGGCCGAAAAGCCTGTCTTGGTATAGCCTATTGTACCACCGGAAGAGGGGAAAGGCGAAATGGGTGACCAACCCCGGCCGTTCGGCGGCATCTAGGCTCTTGTATCGTATTCGGGCACCCGCCCATAGGTGACTGCCGATCCCGACCCGCGCGCGCAAACGGCCGGACCGGCGGAACGGGATGTTCCGCGCGGTCCGGCCGCTTCCAGCCGTTGATCGGTTGTTGATGAGAGCGGCACGCGGCGTGTCCTCTGCAGGTCATGCCCGCCGGATAGGGGAAGTGCCCTGCCCTTGGCCGTCGACGAGCTGCTTCAGCTCGGTCACGAGCGTGTCGAGCCGCTTGTAGTCCTCGACGATGGCGTTGATCTTGCCGTTCTGCAGCGACATGCTCGCCGATACCTCTTGGATGGAGGCCAGATTCTCTTCGGCGGCGGCAGCGATCTGATCGGAATCCTCGGCGATGCCGGTGTACTTGTCCCGGACCTGCTCGGCCGAGGCGTAAGCGTCCTCGGATTGCGCCTTGACCCGCTCGCTGTTAACCGAGATGTCGGACATGATTCGGCTGACCTGACGGCTTGCCTCGTGGCTCGCCGCAACCGCGGACTGGCCTCGATGGACCTCGCGGCTGACCGCCTCGATTTGCGCGCGGACCGCCTCCAGGATGCCGGCAATCTCGCCCGTTGCCTGACGCGAGTGGTCCGCCAGCTTGCGCACCTCGCCGGAGACGACGGCGAAGCCTTTGCCGTGCTCGCCGGCGCGCGCAGCCTCGATGGCTGCGTTCAGCGCCAGCAGATTCGTCTGCTCGGCGATTTCGCCGATCGTGCCGATAATATCGCTGACGCGGGCGTTCTGCTCCCCGAGCGCTTCCATGAGCCGCACGGTGTCGCCGATGATCGCCCGTACTCGCTCGACCTCCTCCGCGAGCACGGCGATTTCGCCGCTGCCCGCCTGCGTGAGCTCCGCCGTGTCGGCCGACAGCCGGCGCAGCCGGTCCGTCCCGTCCGCGAGCCCGGAGATGACCGTCTCCACCTCCTGCACGGAGCCCGACACGCTGATGACGGCGCGGCTCTGGCTTTCGATCGCCTGCGTCATCTCCACGAACGTCGACGTCACTTCCTTGGAGATGCGGCCGGTCTCCTGGACATCCTGCTGCTGCTGCGAGCTGAACCCGCCGAGCAGCTGAATCGAAGATTCCAGCTTGTCCACAAGCTTGTCGGACAGCTCTTTGGATGCGACCGCCTGCCCTTTCTCTTCCGTTACCTGCCGCTGCAGCTGCGCGCCGAAGCGCGCGGAGGCCGCAAGCGCCGCCGTCACGAAGACGAGATAAAGGGCCAGATACAGCAGCGAATCGTGCGGGAACAGCCGCTCCCCGAACTTGGGATCGAGGAACAGATAGGCGCTGGTTCCCAGACCGAGCGCGCCGGCCAGGAGGATCGGCTTGTAGTTCGCATACAGCGTCATCAGCGCAATGTTCACGTACACGAGGAAGTACGTGCTTACGATCGGATTCGGATCCGATACGATGAGCAGTACGGTGAGCAGCGTCAGGATGACGGGCACGAGATACATGACGTAGCCCGTCAAAATCCGCTTGTAGGTCAGCAGCGTCGCCAAACCGCACATGACCGTGCCCGTGACGACGAGGATCAGGATCATGCGAAGCGGCAAAGCCGCGCCGATGTCGGCGAGTATGCCGAGCAGGAGCATGCCCCAAAGAATTTTTACGTAGAGTCGATTGCGTCTGTCCAATACCGTTAATTCGCTCATGTTGACCGCCTTTGTCAGAGAAGTGATGAAAGGGTAGGAAGGGCGGAGCATTCCGGCGGGCGCATAGCGAATTCCCGGAACGACAGCCATTCGTATTGCGAGGGGTTCTCGTACATCCGCTTCATGTCGAATACGACCGGGACGACTTGATCCCCTTTGTAGAACTTGGCTGGCCCCACCTTCTCCATCGGGACGCGGTAGGTGATCCGGAGCGCCCGATAGAAGACCGGTTCCAGCAGCGAGACGAAGTAGTGATAGCCGTACTCCTGGGCGAAGTGCACCGCCGACGACAGCAGCTCCGACGTGTAATCGCCCCGCCACTCCTTGAGCAGCGCGATCTTGTCGATCTCCGCGACGCGGGACGGGTCCGCGGCCACGTTCGGATGGAACGCGAACGGAGCGATCTCCTCGAGCGGACCACCTCCGGGCGCATAGGGTTTGAATTCCGCCGAGCCGACGTACTCCCCCTGCGGCGTGATGACAACGTACCGACCGAGTACCCGGGTTGAAAATTCGAATTCGAATCCCTTTTCCCGCCAAGCCGTCATCCAAATGAAGTTAAACAGGGCCAGCTCCATCTCATTGTCGACTTGCTTAAACACGTCTTCCACTCCTAGGGCTCTCTCTCTTTTGAAATTGGGTAAGCGCCCCCTTTTTTCAAGCGTCCATCGTTCTTTAATCCCAACTCCTTCCATTCCGAAACTACTATTTTTGTCGGAACATTCGTCCGGTTTTTGAAGACGAAACCGGAAAAATTTACAAAGTTGATCGGAAGGAAAATGAACCATAAAACTTATCCATTCTGTATGACGAACCTATCCCCCGAATCCTCGGGCCGGTCTGCGTTGGAGCGGAATCGGGCGGGTAAAAGGAAATACGACTTTTGGGAGGTGCCTAGGATGGAGAAGAGGAAATTCGGCAAAACGGACATGCACGTATCCGTACTCGGATTCGGCAGCGCGGAAATCGGAATGGATACGGCCCCCGTCACCGCGAAGGAAGCGAAGGCGCTGCTCGCCGAGGTGCTGGACCACGGCGTCAACGTCATCGATACCGCCTCCAGCTACAAGGCCAGCGAAGGCCTGATTGGCCAGGCAATCTCGGACCGGCGGAATGAGTATTACCTGTTTAGCAAGCTGGGCGAAGGGGAAAGCGTAGGGCTGCCCTATCCGGACTGGGACGTGCGGAACGTGCAGCCCAGCATCGAACGGTCGCTGCGGGATCTACAGACCGATTACCTGGATCTCATACTCATCCATAGCTGCTCCGAAGCGGTACTCCGGCAAGGGGACCTGATCGACGCCGTGCGCAAGCTGAAGCAGGAGGGCGTCGTCCGCTACATCGGCTACAGCGGCGACAGCACCGATGCGCTCTATGCGATTCGCACCGACGTCTTCGACGCGCTGGAGACGTCCGTGAACATCGCCGACCAGGAGGCGCTGTCGCTCACGCTGACGGAGGCCAACAAGCGCGACATGGGCATCATCGCCAAACGTCCGATCGCCAACGCCATCTGGGTTCGGGAAGGATTGGAGAACGCACCTGACCCGTACAAGGAGCGGCTGGACAAGCTGGATTACCCCTTTCTCAAGCTCGACTCCGGCGCCGTCGCGGAGAAGGCGCTGCGCTTCGTGCTGTCCGTTCCCTACGTCGATACCGCCATCGTCGGAACGACGAACGCCGCCCACTTCAAGGACAACGTGGGCTATGCAGCCAAAGGCAAGCTGCCGGACCGCGAGATACTCGAGATCCGCAACCGCTGGCTCGAAGCGTGCGAACCGGCCTGGGCCGGACTCAAGTAGCCGGCGTCCTGCTGCTTCCTTCACCGCTCCGTATCCAAAAAAAAGCCCCGCCTGCGGCCGAAGCCGCTGGCGGGACTTTTGCATGTCGATAGGATGAAAAATTAGTACAGGTGGCACGCCGTGAAGTGGCCCGGCTCGACTTCCTTGTAAGCCGGCATCGACTCGGCGCACTTGGCCATCGCGCTCGGGCAGCGGGTACGGAACGGGCAGCCGCTAGGCGGATTGAGCGGGCTCGGGATCTCGCCTTGCAGGATGATGCGTTCGCGCGTCTTTTGCACCTCGGGATCCGGAATCGGGATCGCCGACAGCAGCGATTGCGTGTACGGGTGCAGCGGATTGGCGTTCAGCTTCTCGGAATCGGCGACCTCGACGAGTTTGCCGAGATACATCACGCCGATCCGGTCGGAGATGTGCTTAACCATCGCGAGGTCGTGCGCGATAAACAGGTACGTCAGGTCGTGCTCGCGCTGCAGTTTCTTGAACAGGTTGACGACCTGTGCCTGGACGGAAACGTCGAGGGCGGAGATCGGTTCGTCCGCGATGATGAACTTCGGCTCGATCGCGAGCGCCCGGGCGATGCCGATCCGCTGGCGCTGACCGCCGGAGAACTCGTGCGGGAAGCGGTTGGCGTGCTCTTCGTTCAAGCCGACGGCGTCGAGCAGCTGGTGCACGCGCTCCGTGCGCTTGGTGCCTTTGTGCAGCCCGTGGATGTCGATCCCTTCGGCGATAATCTTGCCGACGGTCATCCGCGGATTCAGCGAGGCGTACGGGTCTTGGAACACCATCTGCATCTCGCTCGTGAACTTTTGGCGCTCGGCGCCTTTCAGCTTGCGGATGTCGCGGCCGTTAAAGACGACCTCTCCGTCCGTCGGCTCGTAGAGGCGCATGATCGTGCGGCCGGCCGTGGACTTGCCGCAGCCGGACTCGCCGACAAGACCGAACGTCTCGCCGCGGCGAATCTCGAAGTTGAGGCCGTCAACCGCCTTCAGTACGCGATTCCCGCTCAGCTGAAAGTGCTTCTTGAGGTTGTTGATTTTCAGGATCGGCGCTTCAGACATGCGCGACACCTCCTCCGGCCGCTACCGGTCTCTCGACTTTGGGCGCGTCGGGATGCATGAGCCAGCAGGCGGCGGTATGCGAAGGACCGGATACCGGCTTGTGCTCGGGGTCCTTCTCTTGGCAAATCTTCATGGCGTACGGACAGCGGGCCGCGAAGGCGCAGCCCTTCGGCGGCGCGAACAGATCGGGCGGCGTGCCCGGAATCGAAGCGAGATCCGCCTTTTTGTCGCTGTCGAGCCGCGGCACGGAGCTGAGCAAGCCCCACGTGTACGGATGCTGCGACTTGTAGAAAATATCGTTGAGATCCCCTTGCTCGACGACTTTGCCCGCATACATGACGATGATGCGCTGCGCCATTTCCGCGACGACGCCGAGGTCGTGGGTGATCAGAATGATAGCCGTGCCGGTCTTCTCCTGGATGTCCCGAAGGACGTCCATGATTTGCGCCTGGATCGTCACGTCGAGCGCGGTCGTCGGCTCGTCGGCGATCAGGAGCTTCGGGTTGCAGGCGAGCGCGATCGCGATCATGACGCGCTGGCGCATGCCCCCCGACATTTCGTGCGGGTATTGGTTGATCCGCTCTTCCGGATTGGAAATGCCGACCAGCGTGAGCAGCTCGATGGCCCGGCGCATGGCGGCGGACTTGCCCAGCTTCTCGTGCTTGATGATCCCCTCGGCGATTTGCGCGCCAACCGTCATGGTCGGGTTCAGGGAGGTCATCGGATCCTGGAAGATCATGCCCATCTCCTGGCCGCGGATCTTCATCATTTGCTTTTCGGAGAGCTTCGTCACGTCAGTCTTGCCGTCAAAGATGATCGAGCCGTCCTTGATGAAGCTGGGCGGCGTAGGGGTCAGACGCATGATGGTCTGGGCGGTGACGGACTTGCCGCAGCCGGACTCCCCTACGATTGCGAGCACTTCGCCTTTATCCAATGTAAAGGAGACGCCGCGAACGGCTTGCACTTCGCCGGCGAACATTTTGAACGATACTTTGAGATTGTTCACTTCCAGTAAAGGTGCGCTCATTTCGACTCTCCTCCTTATTTTCTCATTTTGGGATCGAGAGCATCCCGCAGACCGTCGCCCAACAGGTTGAAGCTAAGCAGAATCAAGCTGAATACGACCGTCGGGAAAAGCAACCGGTGCGGGTGGAACTGCATTACCGAGGCGCCGTCGCTGAGCAAGTTGCCGAGCGAAGCCAGCGGCGGCCGAATGCCGAGACCGATGAAGCTCAGGAATGCTTCCGCAAAGATGGCGGCAGGCACGACGAACGTGATCTGCACGACGATAACGCCGAGGGCGTTGGGAATCAGGTGTTTCAATATGATTCGGAACGGCTTGGCACCGAGCGCGCGGGCCGCAAGGACGAACTCCTGCTCCTTCAGAACTAGCAGCTGTCCGCGTACGAGCCGCGCCATCGAGACCCAACCGGTGATGGCATACGCGAATATAATGGACTTCATGCCCGGTCCGAGCACCATGAGCAGCAGAATCGCCAGCAGCAGGTACGGAACGGAATAAACGACTTCGATGAACCGCTGCATCACGCTGTCGATGCGGCCGCCGAAGTAAGCGGAGATGCCGCCGTACAGCACGCCGATGACGAGGTCGAGCAAAGCCGCGATGATCCCGATCGAAAGCGAGATGCGGGCGCCCCACCAGATCCGCGTCCAGAGGTCGCGGCCGAAGTCGTCGGTGCCGAAGTAATGCGCGGCCGAAGGCCGGAGGTTGATGGACTTGGTGTCTTGCGTCTTGTAGTCGTAGCCGCTGACAAGCGGCACGACGATCGCCAGGACCGCGATGATGATCAGCACGACCAGGGCGATCATGGCGAGTTTGTTCTTCTTCAGCCGTCTCCAAGCATCTTGCCAGTAGCTGAGGGACGGGCGCAGGATTGCGTCTTTGTGCGCCTGCTGGACGGCAGGCTGGAATTGTTCTTTGGCTATCGATTCCATCCCTATCTCCCCTTCCCTAACCGAATGCGTGGATCAACCAAGCCGTAGGCGATGTCCGTGATGAACAGCACGATGATCAGAATGGCGGCGTAGAACAGCGTCAATCCGGTAATCATCGTATAGTCGTTCGACACGATGGAGCTTACGAACTGGGACCCGAGTCCCGGTACCGCGAAGATCCTCTCTACGACAAGAGTGCCCGTAACGACGTTGACCGCAATCGGACCGAGAATGGTAATAACCGGAAGGATGGCGTTCCGGATCATATGCGAATTGATAATTTTGCCGGACGAGAGACCTTTGGACTTGGCCGTCTTGATATAGTCCTGGTTCGCGACGTCCAGCATGGAAGCCCGCATCATCCGCGCCAGGATGGCGATCGTGCCGAAGGACAGCGCGAGAGCCGGCAGGATGCGATGTTCGGGGCCGGTCCACAAGCCTGGAGGCAGAATCCCCCATTTAACGCCGACGAAGTAGGAGAGCAAAGGACCAACAACGAAGGAAGGGACGGAAATCCCGATGATGGCGATAAGCATGGCGGTGTAGTCGCCGACTTTGTTGTGGCGCAGCGCCGCGTAGATGCCGAGCAGGAGGCCGATGAGGATCGCGAAGACGAGCGATTCGAGGCCGAGCTCCAGGGAAGCCTTGAAGGAGTGTTGGATGACGCTCACGACGGAGCGCGTCGGATACTGGTACGAAATCCCCAGATCCCCTTGAAGCACGTTGCCCATGTATTTCAGGTATTGCTGCCACACAGGTTTGTCCAAGCCGTATTGCTCGCGCAAAATCTGGAGGTTTTCGGGCGTCAGCTTGGCCGCGCCCTCTCCGAACGGATTGCCGGGGAGCAGCTTCATCAGGAAAAAGGTCAATGTGATAATGACCCACAGCGTCACAAGCATATAGAAAAACCTGCGAAGCGCGTATTTGAGCATAATAACAGCCTCCTTTCTAAGAATGGAACAAGCGGGCAACAACATGAAGGAAGCCGTTCAAGTCGTTAACGAGAACGGCCTCCTCATGTATGGTGTCTATTCTGGTTGCAATGGAGCGCTAAGCCAGATTGTTATTCTACGTGTGCCCACTTCAGTTCGAAGTCAGGTCCATAAGGAGGCAGAATCAGGTCTTTCAGTTTCGGGTTGACCAGGAACGTGGAAGAACGGAAGTACATCGGGGAAACCGCAGCTTCGCTCAGCAGGAGCTTCTCAGCATTTGCCAGCATCTCTGCGCGTTTCGCCAGGTCGAGTTCCTTTTGCGCGCCCTTGATCAGGGTGGTGTACTCATCGTTGTTCCAGTCTTGCGTGTTGAAGGGAGAGCCTTTGATGAACATGTCGAGCCACGTCATCGGGTCGTTGTAGTCGGCGCCCCACAGCGTGTTGACGATGTTGTAGTTCTTGCCGAGCTCGCGGTCCAGACGGTTCGCGTGCGGCAGCGGTTCAGCCGTTACGTTGACGCCGAGGTTCGTGCTCCATTGGGAAACGAGGTACTCGAGCACTTTTTTGCCCGTCTCGGTGTCGTCGCCGATGATAGACAGGTTTTTCGGTAGCGTTTGGCCGGACTCGGCCAGACCTTCCGCCAGCAGGGACTTCGCCTTCGCAGCGTCGAACGCCACTTCGGTGTCGCCTACGACTTCGCGGAATTGCTTGCCGTTGCCGTCCAGGTTGCCCACCGGCACAATACCGGTCGAAGGGATGGAGCCGTTTTGCAGGACCAGGTTGACCAGGCCTTCGCGGTCGACGGCCATGCTGAACGCTTGGCGAACCTTCGCGTTGGCGAATGCCGGAACTTTCGTTTGTTGGAAGTTCAGGTAGCCGGTGGTGAGTTCTTTCTTAACCGCCAGATCCGGTTTGCCTTCGTATTCCTTCAGGAAGTCGCCCTTGACGTCCGCGTAGTCGGTTGCGCCCGTCTTGTACAGGTTGACGCCCGTCGTCGGGTCCTTCACGATGTTCAGGGTGACTTTGTTCAGCTTGACGTTGGCGGCATCCCAGTACTTGTCGTTCTTCTCCAGAACGAGTTGTTGCTCGTGATCCCACTTGGTCAGCTTGAACGGACCGGCGCCGAGGACTTTGTCCGCGTCCGCGCCGCTCTTTTCGCCTTGGGCGGAAACGAACTTCTCGTTTTGCGGGTAGAAGTTCAGGAACGCCAGCTGGGAGGTGAAGAACGGAACCGGGTTTTCCAGCGTGATGACGAGGGTCGTGTCGTCCTTCGCTTCGACGCCGAGTTCTTTTTTGTATTTTTCTACTTCTTCCGGCTTCTTGGCGTTCATCAGGTTTTCGCCGCCCTTGATCCAAGCGACCATGAAGGCGTAGGAAGCCTTGGTAGCCGGGTCAAGCGTTCTTTGGTACGAATATACGAAGTCTTTGGCGGTCAGCGGGCTGCCGTCCGCCCAAGTCAGGCCTTGTTTGAGCTTGATCGTGTACGTCAGGCCGTCCGCGGAAATTTCCGGCATGCCGTCGGCGAGTGCCGGTTGCGGCTGCAGGTCTTTGTCCAGGCGGTACAGACCTTCGCTGATCGCGCCGAGGATCGTGAACGACGCGGAGCTCTCCGCGATCGATACGTCCAGTGCGGGCGGATCGGCACGGTAGTTCATGACGATCTCTTGCTTGCTGTTGGAGCCGCTCGGGCTCGCGCTGGCGCTCGAGCTCGGGCTCGCGCTGCCGCTGGCGCTCGGGCTGGACGCGTTGTTGTTATTGCTGCCGCAAGCAGCCAACGCCGAACCGAGCAAGACCAGTGTTACTAATCCTGACACAGACTTCTTCAACTTCATCTGTTCTGCCTCCCCAGTGTTATTGATAGGACTTGACCACGTGTCTTCTTTACCAGTTTCGCACGCATGTGAGCCCCTCGCTTCCCAGATTATAATGCAAAGTTGCATCGAAATCTATCAAAATTTATTCAAAACCTTCGTTTCTGTGGTTTCACCTGTACATAATATGTTAACTATGTACATGGAGGAAACGATTGCAAGTCCCGTCTTTTCGAATCTTTGTCGAATGATCACCCCATGAAAACGCTATCCTTCCAAGGAAATCGGTTTTGTTCGTTATTACTTCACGAACCATGTGAGGTGGCTCTTTTCGGTCTCGCGGACGCGGTTTTCGAACGCTTTTCCAGCATTATACCAACGGCTGCGCGCTTGATCGCTTTCCCTCCCGTTCGACGCGATTCGGAACCGGACGACGGCCTCCGACGTATTCCCCCGATCAACCCCCGCGGCAAGCGATGCGGCCCCTGCGGCAAAAGGAATCGGTCGGCTGAAACAGGCTGCTTGTCGCGGTTGCCGGCTTGTCTGGCATGCGTACGCATTTCGGCGGGTAGGGAAAAATCGCATCCCGGCCCGATCGGGAGCGACTCGAGAGAAGCTTACATCCGCATATCTTCCAATCCTTTCCTAGGCCACGCCGACCTACCGGATCGGCTTTTCGAGAAGGGAACCTTACACGAACACCAGGCGGATCGCAAGCCGCTCGTGCCGTTTAGCGCTCGGCAGGCCGCGCTGCCGCATCGCCATGGTGGCGATGCACGAGCGACATCTTGAGCTGCCAAGCCTCCTCGCTTAAGCTCACGCGATACTGCTCGGGATTGAGCTTGCGCAAATATTGCGGCCAGAACAGCCGCAGCTGCTCGGCATGATAGGCGCGGATCGCGTCAAGCTCCGGCAGCGCCCCGACGCGGACGCCGTTCTCGAACACGGAGACGAGCAGCGGCAGCGCGACGAAATCCTCCACATATTTGTAGAGATACGGATGGACCGGGTCGAACAGCTTGATCCGGCCGCCCGCCGCCGGGTCCTCGTGCCGCAGCGCGATATAGTCGCCTTCCGCCCGTCCGGTGCGCCGGCTGACGATCCGGTACGCTTCCTTGGCGCCGGGGTTGGTCACCTTCTCCGGGTTGGCGGAAATTTTAATGACGGGCTCGTACGCGCCGTCCTTCTCGCGGGCTACGAGCTTGTAGACGCCGCCGAGCGACGGCTGGTCGTCCGCCGTGATCAGCTTCGTCCCGACGCCCCAAATGTCGATGCGGGCGCCCTGCGCCTTCAGATTGAAGATGATGTTCTCGTCGAGATCGTTCGATGCCGTAATCTTCACATACGCGAGCCCCGCCTCGTCCAGCATCTCCCGCGCGCGCTGCGAGAGGTAGGCCAGGTCCCCGCTGTCGAGCCGGATGCCGTTCATCCGCTTGCCCTGCGCCTCGAGAAGCCGTCCGATCTGGATCGCGTCGGGAATGCCGTCCCTCAGCGTGTCGTACGTATCGACGAGCAGGGTGACCTGATCGGGCAGAGCTTCCGCGTATTTGCGGAAGGCTTCCTCTTCGGTATCGTGCGCCTGGACCCAGGCGTGCGCGTGCGTCCCTTTGGTCGGGATGCCGAACATCATGCCCGCCCGCATGTTCGAGGTCGCATGGAAGCCGGCGAGGTAGGCGGCCCTAGCGCCCCATACGGCCGCATCCGCCTCCTGGGCGCGTCTCGTGCCGAACTCCAGCAGAATGTCGTCCTGCGCCGCCAGCTTGACCCGAGCCGCCTTGGTGGCGATGAGCGTTTGGTAATTGACGAAGTTCAGCAGCGCCGTCTCGATCAGATGGGCTTCGAACAGGCGCGCCTCGACGCGGACCAGCGGCACGTTCGGGAAGACGATCGTCCCCTCGGGCACCGCGTGCAAATGTCCGGTAAATCGGAAATCCCTCAACAGCGCGAGGAACGCCTCGTCGTACCCTTCCTCCTGGCCGCGAAGATAGGCGATCTCCTCGTCTCCGAACCGCAAGTCCTCCAGATAGCGTACCGCGCGCTCCAGACCCGCGAACACCGCGAATCCGTTGCCGAAGGGCAGCTTGCGAAAATAAATCTCGAATACCGCCATGTCGTCCAGAGATCCCTGTACCCAATGGGCGTACATCATGTTGATCTGATACTTGTCCGTATGCAGCGTCAGCCGTTCGGCGCTCATCGTCCGTCTCTCCTCTCGCGCTTGCCGCGCGCCGCCGATGGCCGGCGACCCTCGTTCTAGGTTGCTTCTAAAGCGGACGATCCATACTTTTCCTGCCCGTTGTCGGTATCCGGCGCCAGCACCGGAAGCGTCAGCGACACGGCCGCCCCGACGGTCGGCCGGTTGCGGATCGCCAGCCGCCCTCCGTGTGACTCCACGATCTTATAGCATACCATAAGCCCGAGACCGGCGCCTTTTTCCTTGGTCGTGAAGAACGGCTCGCCCAGCCGCTGCAGCAGCTCCGGCGGGATGCCGGGCCCGTCGTCCTCGATCCGGACCGTCACTTCGCCTTTGTGCGGATCGTGTACGTAGCGCACCTCGATCCGCCCTCCGTCCGGCATCGCTTCGATCGCGTTTTTGAGCAGATTGATGAGCACCTGCTTGATCTGGTTGACGTCGCATCGGACCGTCGTGCCTCCGACGGGCGGCGGCACGATCGCGATTTCGACGTTGTTCAGGATCGCCTGCGTATCCACAATCGGCACGATGCCGTTCAGAATGTCGTGCAGGTCCTCCGTCTTCTGCTCAGGACGGTGATGGGGCTTGGACAGCACCATGAACTCCCCGACGATATAGTTGATCCGGTCCAGCTCGGCCATCATGATCTCGAAATATTTGCCGTCCGCGGCGGCGTTGCGGTGCAGCAGCTGCGTAAAGCCCTTAAGCGCCGTGAGCGGGTTGCGGATCTCGTGGGCGACGCCCGCGGCGAGCTGTCCGACCACGGACAGCTTCTCGGAGCGGATGAGCCACTGCTCCGACAGCTTGCGCTCGGTAATGTCGAGCGCGATCCCGGAGAGCGCCTCGCGGCCTTCGTAGAACGTGGTCGTAAGCTGCATCTCCAAGTAGACCGGTGTCCGGTCCTTGCGGGCGGCCGTCACATCGAACCGGACGGTCGATCCCCGGGCTAGCCGCACCTGCACCTGTTCGCGAAACTTGGCGACGTCGTCGGCCGCGATGAGCCCTTCGAGCGATACGCCCCACATCTCGCCCTCCTCATAGCCGAACATCCGCTCGAGCTGCCGGTTCGCGTAGACGAGCGATCCGTTCAGCTCGATGAAGCCCCCGACCAAGGCGTTTTCCGCCCAGCTCCGGTAGTTCAGGTTGGATTCGCGCAGCGCCTTGTTCGCCCGTTCGTATTCGTAGATGGCGAGGAACAACCGGATCAGCAGGAGCGCCACGGCAACGATCATGAGGCACGCGAGAAAAGCCGGCAGGATGCCCGCCAGCATGGCCATGAGCATGGACGTTCCCACGACCAGCGGCACGTAGCGCCGGAGCAGCCAATTGCGGTTGGTCGAAGCGGACGCGATTTCGCAGCTGCTTGGGCGGCCGTACAGCAGACCGGCATATCCGAGCAGCAGCATGCCCGCGAACCAGGTAGCGCTGGGCATCCAATCCCACGCGGACCAGTCTCCGCCCTGCTCCATCAGCACCGTGGCCGAAGTGCCGATCGAGCGGATGAGGAAGCCGACGATGAGCACCGTCATGATGCGCAGCGGCATCGCCGTCCGCTCGTACAGGCACAGAATGAGCAGCCCGACGCAAAGGACTGCGTTGAGCGAGCAGCAGTATAAAGCGTAAATCATCGCGAGCAGAGGCAGGTCGCTCTTCCCCTCGACGAGCGGCTGGATGGCGACCAGCCAGTTCAACGCGACGGAAATGACCGTGAAAATGAGCACGTCAAGCAGAAAACGCAGGGAAGGTGCCTGCTTCGCCCGATTGTATTGATGCAGGATGGCAAGCAAATAAAAGACGTACTGAACCATCCAGAGCACGTGGGAGGCGCCGAACGGCCCCTCCTCTCCCTCGCGCAGCAGCACCTCCGCCATATGGAAGGTTTGCGCCACCAAATAGCAAGCCGCCCCGCACGCGTAGAAAAGCCAATGCTTCTCGCGCCCGCTCCGGCGGTACGCGCCCGCCGTCAGCGCGAGGGCAAAGATCGCGACCGCTTCGTGGAAGAGGTCGCCTCCCGTTCGCGCCGCAATGGAAGGATCGTTTCGATGCAGCGCGATCCATACGAAAAAAGCTCCTCCGAGCAGCAGCCCGATTAGACCCGCGATACGCCTTCCACCCACCATGCGATTCCTCTCCCGTCGGCATGACGAATTCGAGCCATATGAACCTATCGCCATTCTAATTCCATCCTGCGCCGGGAAATCCTCTCTCGCTTACATAAAAAACTCTTACCCATTAGAAGTCTCGATCGTTCGCGGAAGCGCGATCGAATGGATTGCTCTTTGTCTTGTCTGCGGCAGCTCGTGTGCGGAGTGATGGCTCTCGTTGCACATGGTGCGGTAGGCGTCGGAGTGCGGTTAGCGTCGGGGTTTGCGGATGTGTGGTAGGTCATGCTGCTCAAGGTGCGGTAGCCGTCGGGATTTGCGGATGTGCGGAAGATTACTGCTCATGGTGCGTTAGGCGTCGCGTTTTGCGGATGTGCGGAAGATTTTACTGCTTATGGTGCGGTAGGCGTCGGGTTTTGCGGATGTGCGGAGGATTTTACTGCTCATGGTGCGTTAGGCGTCGCGTTTTGCGAATGTGCGGTACATTTTACTGCTCATGGTGCGGTAGGCGTCGGAGTTTGCGGATGTGCGGAGGATTTTACTGCTCATGGTGCGTTAACGTTGGATCGGTACGGATGTGCGGAACATTCTACTGCTCATGATGCGCCAGGCGGCGAAATGGAACGCCAAAAAGCCCCGTGACGTCTCGTGCCGTTCGTCGCGGGGCTTCCCCGGTTCCATTCTCTGCTCATACGCTGCGGTGGCCCGGCCGTTTGGTGTAACGGTTCGCGTAAGCGGAGGCGATGACCGCTTCCGGCTTCAGACGGGCCTTCATCCCCATCGCTTCCACGCGAAGACGCATATCTTCGACGTAGGCGGCCGTTTTGGAAATCGCCGGATCGGTGCCGGCGTCGACGTCGATGTACGCATCGAAGGTTGCGCCTTGGTAGACGTAGGGGAGCACCACGTTCTCCATCTCCGTCAGGCGATCGCCGATCAGATAAAGCGCGATCTCTTCGCTATAGGACGTTTCGAGCGACAGCTTCTCCTTGATCGAAATCAGCTCCCGCGGCAGAATCACCTGCCGGTAGCAAGCCCAAGCTCCCTTGCCCACACGCTGGATCACGATTCCGGTGATGAAGTTCGTATAGCCGGGGAACACCTGGCAGTCGGTCCCGATGATCAAGTTGTAGTTGCCGCGCGGTTCCTGCCGCATGAATCGCAGGATTCGCTCATGGACCTGGTCGAGACTGAGCCTTCGTTCCGATACGTTGTGGAAAACCATCTCGTGTGTCCGTATCAGATTTCGAACCTTCCTCATGATCGCCACCCCAATCCTCGTGTTATTGTATGGCGGAGCAAGCCGGTCTTGAACCAATCGCCATATTGACGGCCTTGGCGAGAGCGCCTAGGATGGGAATATCAGGCGATATTGCTGCTTCTACTCGTTGATCGATAAAGGAGACGATGCGCGTGGGACCGTTCGCGGCGAATCTGCTGCAGGACAAAGTCGTGCTGATTACCGGCGGTGCGACGGGACTCGGAAGGGCGATGGGAGAGCAGTTTCTGCGGCTGGGCGCGAAACTGGCGATCGCGAGCAGGCGCGAAGAAGTGCTAAAGCAAGCAGCTGAAGAGATGGGCGACGACGGGCACGAAGTGTTTTTCCAAAGCTGCGACGTAAGCGATCCCGCCCAAATCGCCGCGCTCGTCGACGCGGTCGAAGAGCGCTTCGGCCAGATCGACGTGTTGGTCAACAATGCGGCGGGCAACTTCATCAGTCCGACGGAGCGCCTTTCGCCGCGGGCGGTGGATGCGGTGCTGGGAATCGTTCTGCACGGGACGTTCTATACGACGTTGGAAGTCGGGAAGCGGTGGATCGCCAAAGGGCATCCGGGAACGATGCTGAATATTGCGACAACTTATGCTTCGAGCGGGTCGGCGTTTGTCGTCCCTTCTGCGGCGGCAAAGGCGGGCGTCCTTGCGCTGACGCGCTCGCTCGCCGTGGAGTGGGCGAGACACGGCATTCGACAGGTGGCCATCGCGCCGGGTCCTTTTCCCACCGAAGGCGCTTGGACGCGGCTCTCTCCGACGCCGGAGCTCGAGGAGAAGATGCGGCGTCGCGTCCCGCTCGGACGGGTCGGAGCCCCGGAGGAGCTCGCCCATCTCGCCGCCTATTTGATTTCGGACTATGCCGGTTACCTGAACGGCGAAGTCGTCACGATCGACGGCGGCGAATGGCTGCGCGGCGCAGGACAGTTCAACGATCTGCTCGACGTGACCGACGAACAGTGGGATGCGCTGGCCGCGCTGACGCGCAAGGGCAAATAACGTCCGCCTCGCAGAATGCCATAGGCCCAGGGCAGCTGCCTAAAGACGCTCGCCTTCGAATGCCGCCAACTTCGCGCGTGCCGCTTCGGGGATCGGCGTGCTGCTCCCCAGCGCCTTGTCGATGTGCACCATCGCTCCGCGTCCGGTCGCCTTCAGCACGCCGGTCTCCGCCTGGACGATCGCGTACTCCAGGTCGAACGACGATCGGCCGATTTTCGCCGCCCGGACGTGAATCCGGAGCGGATCCCGAATATAGATCTGGGCCAAGTATTGACACTCCAGGTCGGCGACCACGGTGATCGTCCGATCGTTAAACAGCTCATCCCGCAAGCCGAGGCGGTCCAGATATTCGACGCGCGCTTGTTCGAAGTAGATAAAGTAGCTGACATTGTTCACATGGCCGAGCATATCGGTCTCGCAATATCGAACCTTGATCGGGGTGGAGATTTTGAACTGATCCAGCCACTTTTGCGGGTCTCCGCCGACGTAGGGAGCAAGCCTCATGTTTCTTCATCCTTTCTTTTCGATCGCAACGATCTTTTCCGTTTTGATGAGCCCCCATGCGAAGGAGAATGCTTTTGAACATACAAACGATGACTTTGAACACCTTAACCGAACTGCAATACCAAGAAATCCAAGAGCTTCATCGCCGGTGCGAGGCCGCCGACGGCCTTCATCTGAAAATCAACTGGGACATGATCAAACACCGGCACGGAGAGGAGCCGCTGGACTATCTCGCCTATGCGGACGGGCGTCTTGTCGGCTATCTGGCGCTCTACGTCTTCCATGACGGCGAGGCGGAAGTGAGCGCCATCGTCGATCCCGACGCGCGGCGGCAAGGCATTTTCGCAACCCTGCTGCGGGAAGCCGGCGCCACGATGCGGTCCCGGGGAATTCCGCAGTTCCTCTTTATCGTAGACCACCAGTCCGCCTCCGGGCAAGCCGTCGCCCGCCATTTGGGCACCCGCTTCGATCATTCGGAATTCAAAATGCGAATGCCGGCCAACGAAGCCGTTCAGGACGGCGCGGGTTCCGTTAAGCTCATTCGCGCTTCGGAGAGCGATCTGGAGGACATGGCGGAGTTGGACGGCGCGTGCTTCGGCTCCCCTTTCGCCGCCGTTTCCGAACGTTCGAGACGGGACATCGTCCATCCGCAGCGGATGCACTACCTCTATCGCCGGGAGGGCCGCTTGCTCGGCAAAATCAACCTGAACTTGATCGAACCGGGCGTCGGATTCATTTACGGCTTCGGCGTCCATCCGTCGCAGCAAGGTCGGGGCGTCGGCACCGCCATGATCTCCGAGCTGATCGCGAACTACCGGGAACGGGTCGACGCGTTCGCACTGGAGGTGTTCGGCGAGAATCGGCGCGCCTTGCGCTTGTATGAGCGCTGCGGCTTCCGCCTGGTGTCTCAGGACGACTATTATTCGCTGCCGGTGCCGGCCCAGGAGGCTGGTCGTTGATCAAGCGCTATTCGCTAGCCGTCTCCGTCGGCCTTCTCGTCCTTTTCTTCCTCATCGTCCTGGTCTCGACCGATCCCTCTTCGGATATCGTACGCTTGTTCGAATGGGCGACCCGATACATTCTGCCTTGGCTGTTCTTTATCGCTTTTATCGTCATCTTTGGCAGGCGCAAGTAGAGCTGCAATGAAAAAGGTCCGTCGGATGACGGACCTCTTCGGCTTACCCATTGGCCTGCTGACGGGCGGTTGCGATGGCGGAACCCGTCTTGTGCCGAATATAAGGAACGAACGCCTGCACCAGCGCGGGATCGAACTGTGTCCCGGAGCAGCGTTCCAGCTCGTGAAGCGCCTCTTCGAACGTCTTGGTGTCTTGATAAGGACGTTCCGTCGTCATCGCGTCGAACGAATCGATGATGCACAGCATGCGCGCGAGTCGGGGGATCTCGTGGCCTTTCAGGCCGTGGGGATACCCTTTGCCGTCGTAGCGTTCGTGATGCAGCTCGACCAGCGGAACCAATTCCTTGTACTTGCCGGTGGCGAGAACGAATTCTTTGCCCCATAGGACGTGTTTCTTGACGATCTCCCACTCCTCGATCGTCAGCCGCGACTTTTTGTTGAGAATATCGCGCGGAATTTCCAGCTTGCCGATGTCGTGGATGAGCGCCCCCAAGGCCAGCACCCTCCGCTCTTCGTCGCTCAGCCGCAGTTCGTCGGCCATCTCGAACGCGTACGAGAAGACGCGTTTGGAGTGCTTGAACGTATAGACGTCCTTGGACAGGAAGATCCGGATATGCTGCTCGATCTCGTTGATCTCTTCCTCGATGCTGGTCGGCAGGCTGCTTTGCTCACCGTACAACAACACCGTATTTTTGCCTTTGGCTTTGGCCACATAGAGCGCCCGATCCGCGAGATCGACGAGCTGAGACTTGTCGTAGCTCATTTCTCCGACCTCCACGATGCCGGCCGAAAAGGAGAGGCATCCGTGCGGCAGCACCTCTACGCCTTCGTAGTGGGTGTCGTTGACATGTTTGCGCAGATTGTCAATGAATGCTTTTGCCTGCACTTGCGCAAATCCAGGTAATATAATGGCAAACTCTTCACCGCCATATCTTGCAACGAACAACTGATCCGGCTCGCAAGCCTCCTTCAGCAAGGCGCCGAAGAAGCCGAGCAGCTTGTCCCCTCTGGGATGTCCGAATTTATCGTTGTACTTTTTAAAGTCGTCCAGGTCCAGAAGCGCCAAAGAAAATGTCGTGCCCCGCTCCCGGTACTCCTTGATGTAATCCTCCAGTTTCTCCTCAAAGTAGCTGTGATTGAAGAGGCCCGTTCGCTGATCTTTGTTCGCCTTCTCGTTCAACTGATCGTACATATTGAATAGTTGGCGAAAAGCGTGGGAGAGCAGCATGGCTATAGCTAAAAACAAAAACAAGCCAAAGGAGCGATGGCTTACGATAAGAATGACTAGCACAAGAGAAAGAAGCAATGTGCTTAGATAGGCAAAAAGAGCATCTGACAAAAAAGAACGCAAGATTTCGAATAAATTACCTTTATGAACCAAGTACAGATAAAGTCCGAATGTTAAAGCATTAATGCAAAAATAAGCAATCAAAGTAAGGATATAGGCATGAAGATGGTAGTTATCGATGCTTCCGTTTTCTCCGCCGAGCAACGCAAACACTACGCTTGCTCCGGATATCATCATGGAGTAAATCGAGAAATTAAAAAGATGCTTCCACCATGCGAGTTGCGAATGAAAAAGTGCAATACACGAACTAAATAGAAGAATGCACAAGGAGAAGTCCAATCCATATACGAAGATGGCCGCTAAATAAACGGACGAGTCCATGGATTGGACATTGCCGTCCGGAGGCAGCCGAAACACATATCGATCTAAAATTTGAACTGCAGCGACCATGGCATAGAGCAGCACCCACTGATCATTTGAAAAAGAAAGAAAGGAAAACCGGTTTCCTGAAAGAAATAGGACTGCGCCAGTTAGACAAACTAACGCAAGATAGCCGATGCCGGGTTTTTGAAATTGCTGAATCACTCTGCGGGCTATTCCCATTCACGTTCCGACCTTTCGCTAAAGCGATTAAACGCAATAAGGGAAACAGGATGGCCCGTTTCCCTTCCTTGCGTATATTATTCGATGCTGTCAACGAAAATCCTACTAGGCTTTAAATTAACCAAACTTCCAGCCGGACGTAAGTGCAACGATAACAGAAACGACCATCGCAGCGTTGATCAGAATACGGCTAATTTTGATACCTTCATTTGCTTTTTTCATTTCACATTCTCCCTTCAAATAAATTATAAATTATGATTTATGTGATTTTGACTCAACAAAGGAAGCTCTCGTTTTGTTCTTCAACATGACGCTCTGCAAATACAGGAAGATTCCGATGTTCATCACGACGTCGCCGATGCTGATCACCTGCGTTCGCGGGTAAGGCGGTGCGATCGGGATAATGTCTCCCAGAAACGACAAACGGGTAGAATCGTCTAGCGCGTAGTGCTTGGCGGCGCCGACGCCGTCTTTCAGCATTTGCGTGTAAACCGGATCCAAAACTGCAGAAGCCGCCTCAAGCGATACAGGCATTCGGCCGCCATTCACCAACATCACGAGGAAATTCATCGCCACGCCGATGAAGATGATCCAGATCCCCTTCTCCGCGCGGTTGAGCCACAGCACGTAAAGCCCTACGATGTAAACCGCCATGAACATCCAACCGCTGTACTGTCCGATGAACGAAACGCGATCTTGAATCGAGAAGATGAGCAACTGTACGGCCAGTAAAGCTGGGAAAATCCATCCGCCTCGAATTCGAATCTGCGAAAGCGCGACAAGCCCGGGATGCCAGCCGGCGCGCAAGAGCCCGATGATGAGCCCGATTACGATCCCATCGTAAACCATCTGCTTAGTTCCCTTCCCTGCTTCGGAGATGGATTAGATCGCCATCGTGCGGACCGTGCCCGGCTTCGGCTGATCCTTCGTCAGGATGTACGTCTTGCCGAACTTGCGGCATCGAACCTTGCCTTCCCTGCACCATCGCTTCACGTGGTCCTGGTGGACGCCCCATAGCTTTGAAGCTTCTTCGGTAGTCATAATCTGTGTTAGCGGGTCCAAATCTAGGTCGTCCTCCTCTTGCAGGTGAGACTATTCAATCTAATGCGGGATCCCTTACCAACATTTACTAACTTCCTGACATGATTATAGGATGTCCGACATCGGACGTCAACAGATTTCGAGAAAATTTTTCCAACATTTTTATAGTTTCATAGATGGGCCGATTTTGCCAGTAGAAAAAGACCAGTTGGCCGACATTCGTCGGCAAGCCTCGTATTGATTCCCGCCAGCGTCGGGAGTTGTGCGGGATTTCCGCACATCTCGGTGCCGAATACCGTAAAACGCCGGGAGTTATGCGGTTTTTCCACATATCTCGGAGGTCCCATGTATGCGAAAAATCGAATACATCGGGTCACGGGGCGACGGCGAGGTACGATGTATGCGAAAAATCGAATACATTGGTTCCGCGATGCAGCGATGAGGTCCCATGTATGCGAAAAATCGAATACATCGGGGTCGCGGGGCGACGATGAAGCCCTATGTACGCGAAAAATCGAATACATCGGGGTCGCGGGGCAGCGGTGAGGTCCCATGTATGCGAAAAATCGAATACATCGGGGTCACGGGGCAGCGATTAAGCCCTATGTATGCGAAAAATCGAATACATCGGGGTCGCGGGGCGACGATGAAGCCCTATGTATGCGAAAAATCGAATACATCGGGGTCGCGGGGCGGCGATGAAGCCCTATGTATGCGAAAAATCGAATACATGGGTGCCGGGTACCGCCAAACGCCGGGAGTTATGCGGTTTTTCCGCATATCTCGGTGCCGGATCCCG
>NZ_JAJFOW010000060.1 GCF_020731285.1 Cohnella baijiui | reverse complement strand
CGCACGGCCAGACGCGCCGCGTTCCGGCGCCGCGGACCCCGCAGCGGATCGGCCGGGCGGCGGCAAGCCGGCGGCGAAGCCGGCTGCGCCGAAGCCGGCTGCGCCGAAGCCGTCCCGCGCGGCCAAGATCAAGGCCGATCGCGAGCGGGATCGCAAAAACAAAGGCGCGCCCCGCTGGCTGAAGGATAAGCGCGGCGATGCGGGGACGGACGCGACCTGACCTGACCGCGTAATTCGTCGCGACCCTCCATCCGAAGGCCCGGATTCCCCTGCGTTTCGCAGGCGGATCCGGGTCTTTTCTGCGCCTTTGGACTCATTTTCGCCGGCGACCCATCGAATCCTCCGATCCTCCCCCGAATGGTATGGGCACACGGTGCAGAACCGTCAACCTCACGGAGAAGGAGTGTCATCGACAATGACGCACAGCAACGAAAAACGCTCGATTCTGCGCAAAACGGCAGTAACCACCTTGGCGGTCGGCGTCTTGGCCGGCAGCCTGTCCGGCGTTTATGCGGATGCAAACTCGAAGCACAACGATAAGAAGGACGATAAAGAGAAAAACAAAGGCAAAACGAAAATCGAGCTGAATCTGAACTTCCACGACCTGAACGACAAGGAGTGGAAATGGGCGTACGAGCACATCATTCGCCTCGCGTCCCAGCAAGTGTTCAACGGATACGAGGACGGCAGCTTCAAGCCGAAGGAAAAGATCAAGCGCATCGAGGCGCTGGTCGCGGCGGTCCGCCTGCTGGGGCTGAAGGACGAGGCGGAGAAGCCCGAGAACATGAACGCCAAGCTGAACTTCAAGGACTTCCCGGACGTTCAGAAGAAGTATCCGTGGGCGATCGGCTACCTGCAAGTAGCGTTGGAAAACGATTTGTTCAACGAGTCCGATACCGCGGTTCAGCCGGAAAAACCCGCCGATCGTCTTTGGGCTTCCATTCTACTCGTCAAGGCGATGAAGCTGGAAGGCGAAGCGAAAAAGAAAATGGACGCGCAGCTGCCGTTCCGCGACGCGAACCAGATTCCGGCCGGCTCGGTCGGCTACGTCGCCGTGGCTGTCGAAAAAGGACTCATCACCGGCTATAGCGACCGCACGTTCCAGCCGAACAAGCCGGTGACCCGCGCCGAGCTGGCCGCGCTGCTGGACCGCGCCGGCGGGCAACTGCCGGAGAACGGCAATACGGCGATCGTCGGCACGGTGCAGAGCGTCGCGAACGGGACGATCACGGTGAAAAAAGCCGACGGCACGACGTACGCCGTACCGCTTGACGCGAGCGTCTTCGTGTTCCGCAAGGACGTCAAAGTATCCGCTTCGGCCATTCAGCAGGGCGACGAAGCGCTGGTTCGCACCTACAACGGCAAAGCCGTCTTCATCGAAGTGACCAAAGCGGCGGACGCGCCCGTCCAAACGTCTGACACGGGCACGCTGACCGAGATCACGTACGCCTCCAACAAGATCGACGCGATCAAGCTGGCCAAAATCGTGAACGGCGAAACGGTGACGAACACCTACAAGGTCGGCGATTCGCTCCAGATCACGGGCGGCGCGCTCGCCGTGAGCAAAAACGTCACGGTGACGATCGTGAACAACGTCGTGACCAACGTGCAAGTGCTGTCCTAACGACGGGCGGATCTAAATCCTTGCTCGCTATAACGAACGATGGACCTCATTTCCGCTGCAAAGCGGAGATCGAGGTCCTTTTGCACGAGGAGACCGGCAACCGTCGTCACAAACGGCTTGCGCATTCGGGAGGAATGCGGAACAATGGATATGGATGATCCTGGAAAGACCAACGAAGATACGGAGGTCCGATTCATGACGATCGAAGTGATGCTGCAGCCGCTCTTTCGCGACCCGATCGAGCGGGTCACCATTCTCGATCCGGGCTATTCCGGACATGCCAGCGACGTCTGGTCGGTCCGGACGGTATCGGAAGAGCGCGTCGTACGTTCCTCGAGATGGCGGGAGGCGCCGAGCCACGAGTTTTGGGGGGGATGCTACGATCTATTCGGAATCGATCCGAGGCGAATGCGACACTTCGCGGCGAACGCCCGGATGCTCGGTTCTACGGGGGGCATTCCGGCACCCCGCGTGTTGGCGCATGCGACGATGGAGGAGAGGGAGTACCTCGTCGTCGAGAAGATGAAGGGAGAGCCCTGTTCCTCGTTCATAGGTCAATCCGACGCGCTCTTGCACCAATTGGGCGTTTGGCTGGCCCAAGTGCACCTGCAGCGCTGCGACTACTTCGGAAATCCGGCGCTTACCCGGACCGAACCGGTCTCGTCGTTCCACGACCGGCTGTCCCAAACGATCCGGCAGCTCGCCGAGCGCGATTATGCGGAGGAGTTCCAAATTCGGGCACGGCTCGACGACACCATCCGGGAGCTTCGCGATCTGCCGATGCCGAACCATTTTTGCCCCGTGCTGATCGACCTTGATCCGTCGCAATTTCTCGTTCGCGAGGGAATGCTGTCCGCGATCGTAGACGTCGAAGCCTATGCCGTCGGTCCGCGCGAATTCGATTTTGTCGGCTTGGAGTACGTACTCGACGAGCGATCGGCGGCGTCTTTTCTACAAGGCTATTCGACGATTCTGGATCCCCCCGATCTCTCCCGCCATCGTGCGGCGTACCGGTATTTTTATCGTCTGCTCGGCGTCCAAGGGTCCGTGGAATGGCAGGCGTGGATCGCGCAGCCGGCCTTATTCTGAACTGCCGCGCGCAGCGAAAGGCGCATCATCACCCGGTAGATGCCGACGCCGCCTTTTTTGTGCCGGGTGACGCCCTCGTTTATAATGAGAGGATGACATGCCATCCGCGAAAGGGGTTCGCCGCATGACGCCAGCATTGGAAATCCGCCGGTTGACCGGCGGCTACAGCACGCGCAAGCCGGTGCTGCACGATATCAGCTTCGACATCCGGCCGGGCGAGCTCGTCGGTCTGATCGGCCTGAACGGGGCGGGCAAAAGCACGGCGATCAAGCACGTGCTCGGACTCATGCTGCCGCACGCCGGCGAGGTGCGCGTAGCGGGGGTGAAGCTCGAAGAGGACCGCGACCGCTTCCGTTCTTCTTGCGCCTACGTGCCGGAGCAGCCGTCGCTCTTTCCGAACCTGACGGTGGCGGAGCATTTGCGGTGGACCGAAATGGCATACGGCTTGGATCCGGCGGAGGCGGACCACAAGACGGAGAAGCTCGCGGAGACGTTCCGGATGAGCCACGCGATGGGGGCGCTGCCGGGCACGCTGTCCAAGGGCATGAAGCAGAAGGTTATGCTCATGAACGCTTTGCTTGTCGCACCACCGCTGCTCATCATCGACGAGCCTTTTCTCGGGCTCGACCCGCTCGCGACCCGGGCGCTAATCGGCGCCCTCGAAGAGGCGAGGGCGGCCGGATCCGCCATCCTGCTCAGCTCGCACATCTTGCCCGCGCTCGAGCGCCGGGCCGACCGTCTCGTCGTCCTGCATCAAGGCCGCATCGTCGCGACGGGGACGCCGGGCGAGGTGAAGATCGCCTCCGGTCTGGACACGCCGGAAGAGGCGACCCTGGACGACGCCTTCGAGGCGATTGTTCTGGCCGCCGAGGAAGGAGGGCGCCCCGTTGGCTGACGTTCCCCGCCCGCAGCGGAGCGCGCAGCTCCGCGAATGGCGCCGGGGGCGGGCGGCGGCGTTCCGCAAGGAAGTGGTGCCTTACTTCCGCTATGTGTTCCAAAGCGGATTCGCGCTCGTTCTGTCGGCGATCGGCATTACGCTGCTCGCGTGGTACGCCGGCTTGCTGACGGACATGCCGGCCCGCTGGCCGGCCGATATCGTCGGCGTCTGCGCGCTCGCGCTGACCGCCCTCTATACGCCGCTGCGCACCTACCTCGAGCCGTCGGATACCGTCTTCGCGCTTCCGCTCGAGCGGGCGGTGCTGACGGACATCCTCCGGCCGTCGGTGCGCCGGGCGGCGATCGCCGGCGCGCTGCGCACGCTTGCGGTGCTCGCCGTCTTCGCGCCGCTCTACGTCCGCGCGCCTGTGACGGCCGCCGCCGCGCCGGCAACCGCCGGCGGCTGGGTCGCGCTCGCGCTGGCGTTCGCCTTGCTCGGCGGCTGGAGCGCCTTCGCCGCCTGGGACGAGCGCCGCTGCGCGTTCGCCGCTTGGCGCGCCGGCCTGCGCCTCGCGAGATGGGCGGTCGCCGCGCTCGCCGCAGCCGCGCTGCTGACGAAATCCCTCGCGCTCGCGTTACCCTTCGCGCTGCTCGCCGCTGCGCTCGTCAGCGCCGCAGCGCGCCTGCCTACCCGCCATGCGCTTCCCTGGGACCGGCTCATCGCCGAAGAACGCGCCGCCCGCCGCCGCTGGAAAGGCTTCCTCGGCTGGTTCGTCGACGTGCCGAATGAATCGCCTTCTCCCGCCCGCCGGGCGTGGATCGCCTGGATCGGCGACCGGATCCCGCGACATCGGAAGTACGCCTGGAATTACCTGTACGCCAAGACGATGCTGCGCGGCGAGGCGTTTGGCGCCTTTTGGCGATGGAACGCCGTGCTCGCGATCATCCTCGCGGTCGCCAAGACGTCTTCCGTCGACCTGATCGCCTACGCCATCGCCGTCGCTGTGGGCGGTCTGCAGCTGACCGAGCTGGGCCGCATCCGGTTTGCCGAACACGCATCGGTCGTGCCGCTGCCGCCGCAAGGCCGGATGAAAGCCGCGGCCGCCGCCGTTCGCGCGGCCGGCGTCTCTGCGACGCTGCTGCTCTGGCTCGTCGCCGCGCTCCCGTCGCGCCCGTTCGACGCCTCCCTCTGGCTGCTGCTGCTTGCCGCGGGTCTCCTCTGGACCGGCTGGCTTCTTCCGCGGCGCATGGCGAAGGCGGGCGAAGGCGACGAAGAGGACGAGCTATAATTTCGAACGCGCGGATCGTGGGATGCAGGAAAAATGTCCTGGATATCGAATAGTACTATTTAACTATTTTGTGAGGGGCCGGGAGGAATGGCGGGATGGGCGTACAGCTGTTTTATTTCGCATTGCACGCGATTCCGTGCGCCATGCTCGGCTGGTTGGCCAGCGAAATCTATCAGCGCAACCCCCGCCACCGCCTCCATCGCACGGCCGCCGTCATGTTCGGTCTTATGGCTTTGCTCTTCGGATGCGCTTATTTGGACCAGTCGATGCCGTCCGAGCAGGCCGACGACTTCGTCGCCTGGTTCGAGGCGCTCCCGGGCATCGTTCTGAATGGCTTCGCGATGCGGTTCATCCGGCAGATCACCTTCCGGTCGACCCGGGCTTCCTTCGACGGGCTCGACGTTTGCTTCGCCGCGCCGCCGCTGGCGGCGATCTTGTTGATGGTCGTTCCGTCGTTCGGTAGCGGCCAGCGGCAAGAGGTGTTGCTGCTCGCCCTCGGCGCGATCTGCTGTTTGTACAGCGTCGCGAGGTGGGCGCAGGCCTGGCGGCAGCTGCGCGCTCAGCCCCAGGACGATCCGTCCCGGACGCAGCTTCTGCAGGTCGGGATGGCGATCCTGAGCGGCAATGTCTGGTTGTTCGCTTCCGCTCTGGCGCAAGCGACGCTCGGCGATCCCGTCGAAGGCGCGCCGCCGGTCGCCCTGTTCGGGACGCTGCTCTACGGATTTTTTATTCGGCGGGCGGTGCTGCACTACGGATTTATGCCCTCGCAGATGGAGAAATACAGGGTGCTCTTCGACCTGTCTCCGTTCGGCGTGCTGCTCCTGGACAGCCGGGGCGTCGTGAAGGAAGCGAATCCGATGGTGCTGCTCTTGTTCGGCTATACGGCGGACCAGCTTCGAGGGCAGGCGCTGGACAGCTTTCTGGCGGAAGGATCGGCGCTTCCGCAAGCCGCGGACGGCTCCGCCCAAGGGGAGATCGAGATCGTCGGCGGACGGGGAGAACGGCGCCGGGTGTCGGCGCTCGTCAACGAGCTGTTCGCCGATGGGGAGCGGCTGACCTACGTCGTGCTTCAGGACGTGACCGAGCGCAAAAAAGCCGAGGACGAAATCGTCTATCTCGCGTACCACGACCCGCTGACGGGGCTCGGCAACCGGCTTCGGTTCCAGGAGGCGCTCCGATCCTGCTTGAACGGGGCGGAACCCGGCGCGCTGCTCATTCTCGACTTGGACCATTTCAAAGAAGTGAACGACGTGCACGGGCATTTGGCGGGCGATGAATTTCTCCGGCTCATCGCGGGCATCATGCGCGCCTGCGTGCCCTCGCCCGGACAGATCTGCCGGATCGGCGGCGACGAATTCGCCGTTCTGCTGCCCGGCTTCGTCGATGCCCGGGCGGCGGAGGCGGTCGCCGCGGAACTGCTCGCCGGATTGACGGGCGAAAGCGGCGCGGTACATGCGGGTTCGCCGGTCACCGTTAGCATCGGGGTCGCCCAATGGCCGGTGCACGCGGCGGATCCGCTTGGCCTGATGCATGCCGCCGACGTGGCGATGTATCAGGCCAAGCAGCAGGGGCGCAACTGCTACCGGCTGTACCAGCCGTCGTTCGCCGTCGCCGAGTCGAGCGGATCGGCCGGTTGACGAAAACAAAAGTCATAACCACCGGCTTTGCCGGTGGCTTCCATCAGCCCTATAAGGGTATGTTATCTAAAAGGCGCTACTTGAAGATCTGCCAACCGCGTGCTGCCTCGGGCGAGCCCCTAAAGTGGCCTCGTTGCCTGCCTTTTTCGCCGACTCACCCGTAAACGGGTCGATCCGTTCTTTCAACGTGAGCTGATCAGACTTCTTATCTTCTTTTAGCTGATTGCGATTGTACACGATCAATCGAATCCATTTCGTCATATTGTCCCTGAGGTGCGCATGCTGTGCTAAATATCGAATACATTCGATCATCTATCGCCCTGGGTAGCCTATTGTATTCTAATAATCGAATACATTTAGCCATCTAGCCCCCTGAGGTGCGCAATGTATGCTAATAATCGAATACATTCGATCATCTATCGCCTTGGGGGGCTATTGTATTCTAATAATCGAATACTTTTGAACTTCAGGCGATCATCATGGCGTTCAAAGGGTGACTACTCATAGCTATAAACTTCCCTGCCCCCCTCAGTCGAACTGGGGGGGTTCGTATACGAAAAAAAGGGCGTCCCCGAAGGCGAATTCGCCGGGGGACGCCCTTTTTCCGTCGGTAATGCGGAACAGCGGATCAGTTGGCGCTGGCGACGCCGGATTGGACGTCGACCACCGCTTGGTGAATGCGGTCGAACAGATCCTCGAGCTGCGGCTCCTCAATGCAGGAGAAGGCCACGCGAAGATCGGTGGGCCCGAGCGCGATCGTCCCGACGCCGTAGGCGTCGAGCAGCCGCAGGCGAACGGCGTCCGCGTCCGCGCTCGTCAGCTTCAGGCACATGAAGTAGCCGGAATTGAACGGATAGTACGACCAGACGTCGCCGTACTTGCCGCCGTCGAGCAGCTGCTTGACTTTGTTGGCGCGGCCCTTCATGATCGCGTATTTCTCGGCCTTCTGGGCTTCGAATTCCGGTGCCTTCAGCGCGTCCAGCACGAACGTCTGGGACGGGTGCGGACCGCTGGAGATGGTGGCGCGGATGATGCCGATCGTCTTTTGCTCCAGGGCGGAAAGGCACGCAGCGGAGGCGCCGCCGTACGTGATGAATCCGACGCGGAAGCCCCACACATACTCTTCCTTCGTCGCGCCGTCGATCTTGATCGGCAGCACGCGCTCGTGCAGGCCGCACAGCTGGCCGAACAGCGACTCCTGCAGCGAGTCTTCGAAGAACAGCGCGAAGTACGCATCGTCCGTCACGGCGACGACGTTAATGCCGGCATCGGCCGCGTTCTTGATGGCGGCGACGATCGCCTGGCCTTCTTCGACACCCGGCGTGTAGCCCGTCGGATTGTTCGGGAAGTTCAGCACCACGATCGCTTTGCCTTTGTCCTTCTGCGCGAGCAGCGCGTCGCGCAGCCCGGCCGCGTTGAAGCGGTTGTCCGCGTCGTACAGCGGGTACTCGACGATCCGGGCGCCGCGGCGAATGCCGAAGGTCAGCTCGTAGTTCTCCCAGTTTTTGTCAGGAATGATGACGGCATCGTCCGCGTCGGCGAACAGATCGGCGACGATGCTGAGGCCATGCGTCAATGCGTTGGTCACGACCGGTTGGCTGAACGTCTTGTTCGCGAGCGAAGGGTTCTCCTTCAGCATCTTCTCGCGCCAAACGGTGCGAAGCTCGGGCTTGCCGGCGGGAGGAGCGTATTCATAAATGTCCTTGGGCGCGTAAGCGGACAGTTTGTCTTGAATGACCTTCAGGTGCATCGGCTGGCCATTTTCGGTCGCGATGCCGATCGTTGCGTTGTACACGTTCGCTTTTTGCTTGGCTTCGGCGGACTGGCTCAGGATGCCGACCTTCGGAAAATAGATCTCGCGTCCGAGCCGGGACAGCATCTCGGCATAGCGCGGCTGCTCTTTGGCAATCACGTCGTTTAACTGCTGGGCGAGGGGATTCATCGAAGTCCATCCTTCCACTTGATCAGAGATTCCGGCGGACGATGCGCCATCCGAATCTTCATTAGGTGATATTATACACCATTGCGGGGACAGCGTCACCGAAAATAGGGGGAACGACACAATTTGCGCCAGGGACCGCAAGCGGGGGAGAAGGTAGAGAACAAATATATTTATTTTATAAAACCTGTATTAATACATTATTATTGAACAAGTGAATGATAGATCGTATAATATCTGTAATAATCTGGTTCACATTCGGGGAAACGGGGGGTCTGGCATGCTGGAACTGCATATAAACGATCCGGAAAAGCTCATTACCGTCGCCCATGCTTTATCGACGCGGGCGCGCGTGGACATGCTGCGGCTCTTGAATACGCGCAGCATGAATATCGTAGAGATCGCCGAGGCGTTGAGTTTGCCCGTATCGACGGTCGCCTCGAACGTCAAGGTGCTGGAAGGGGCCGGTCTCATCACGACGGAGCTGCTGCCGGCCATAAGAGGGGCCATGAAGGTATGCAGCCGCTCTTACGACGACATTCATATGGGCTTGAACAACATCCAGGCGCACGTAAGCAAGCGGCCGACCAACGTCTACGAGATGGAAATGCCGATCGGACACTACAGCGACTGCGAGGTGCATCCGACCTGCGGCATGGCTGACCGCGACAACATGATCATATTGGAGGACGAGCCGGCGAGCTTCTACCATCCGAAGCATGTCGGAGCGCAAATCATTTGGTTTCGCAAGGGCTACCTCGAATATTTGTTTCCGCTCGAGCTCCCTCCCTCCGCGCAGATTGATTCGATCGAATTTTCGATGGAGATGTGCTCGGAGGCGCCGAACTTCGATAACGACTGGCCCTCGGACATTTCCCTGTGGGTGAACGGCGTCGGGATCGGCACGTGGACGAGCCCCGGCGACTTCGGCGACCGGAGAGGCAAGCTGAACCCATCCTGGTGGCTGGACTGGACGACCCAGTACGGGTTGTTGAAGACGTGGCGAATCGATCGGGAGCGGACCACGCTCGACATGAAGAGGGTGTCCGACGTGACGGTCGACCAGCTGAATCTGCACCAGCGGACCAATTTGCGGCTGCGGATCGGCGTCGCTCCCGATGCGGTTCACAAGGGCGGGGTCAATTTGTTCGGCCGCGGCTTCGGCGATCACGAGCAGGATATCGTCATGAAGATCCATTACTCGCTTCCGACGGGGGAGAAGCCATAAGGAACGTGATCGAGGAGAGCCCGAGGGGCTCTCCTCTTTTTTATTTATTACAATATTCTTAGATGTAAGCGCTTGACAACGAATGGATTGGGCGATATTATGGCTGATAGATACACAAAAACGGTAATAAAACAATTTTAATGTTTTTGTGTATTCGGCTCGGTCATGATTCTATAGGGGGAGGAAACACCATGCAAAAAAAGTACGGGGTACTTGCTTCTGCGTTGACGCTTACGCTTATGCTCAGCGCATGCAGTGGTGGTAACAGCGGCAATTCGGGCAACGACGGCAACAAAGGGAATGAGGGATCGCCTTCGGCGTCGGCATCGGCCTCGTCTCCGGCCGCGGGCGGCGTCACGGACGATCCGACGGGCGGCGAAAAGGTCACGCTTTCGTTCTGGACGTTGTTCAGCGGCGGAGACGGCGACAACATGCAGGCCATGATCGACCAGTTCAACAAGACGCATCCGAATATCCAGGTCAAAAATACGAAGCTCGAGTGGGGCGAGTACTATACGAAACTGATCACGGCCGTCGGTAACGGCAACGGTCCCGACGTCGGCATCTCCCACACGTCCCGGCTCCCCGATCTGATCGACCAAGGCGTCGTCAGCGAGCTGGACGAGGTCGCATCCGCAACCGGCGTCGACTGGAACACCTTTAACCAAAACCTTCTGAACGCGACGGTCGTGGACGGCGTCCACTACGCGGTGCCGATCGATACCCATCCGTTCATCATGTACTACAACAAAAAGCTGCTGAAGGACGCCGGCCTGCTCGGCGACGACGGCAAGCCCGTGATGGAGCAGTCCGCGGACGGATTCGTGAATTTCCTGGCCCAGCTGAAGGAAAAGCTTCCGAGCAGCGTGACGCCGTTCGCGCTGTCCAATTCGAACGACGATCCTTACCGGCTCTGGTGGGCGCTCTACTCGCAGCTCGGCGGCAACGACGTCGTCGCAGACGATCTGAAGACGGCCGCGCTCGACGCCGACAAAGGCGCCAAAGCCGCTCAATACATTCAAGACCTGTTCACCAAAGGCTACATCAAGAAAAACGACCCGGACTTCTATAAAAACTTCCAAAGCGGCACGGCGGCGATCATGATGACCGGCGTTTGGGCGACCGGCACGTGGGAGTCGACCAAAGGACTCGACTTCGGCGCGATGCCGATTCCGAAAATCTACGATCAGGAAGCGACGTGGGGCGACTCGCACACGATCATCCTGCCCGTCACGAAAAAAGAGGACGAAACGAAGCGCAAGGCCGCGATCGTCTTCGCCAACTATCTCGCCGACAACGGCGCCATCTGGGCTAAGGCGGGCCACATCCCATCGAAGCCATCCGTTATCGAGAGCGCCGAGTTCAAGGCGCTGCCGAATCGCAGCGACTATGCATCCGTAGCCGGCACGGTCAAGTTCAGCAAGCCGTCGACGAAAAACTGGCAGCTCCGCGACAACGTTTCGTTCAAATTCCTGAACGAGGTGTGGGCCGCCAAGATGACGCCGGCCGACGCGATGGCCAAGATGCAGGCGGCTTACCAGAAGCTGCTCGACGAGTAACATCCGCGCTTGAATACCGTTCACGCGAGCTTGCGGCCCTCCGGCCGCAAGCTTGCGGAGCAACGAAGGCAGAGGTGAAGCGCATATGAGAATCAGCAAACGAAGGGCAGACGTGCAGGCGCTGCTGTTCCTTCTCCCGTTCCTGCTCGTCTACTTCCTCTTCACGATCTGGCCGATGCTGAAGGGCGTCCAGATGACGTTCTACAAGTGGACGCTGATCAAGAAGATGAAGTATATCGGCTGGGACAATTACACCCGCATGTTTCAGGATCAAGATTTCTGGGCGTCCATTTGGCACTCCACCTTGTTCGTCATTCTGACGACGCCGACGATGATCGTGCTTGCCATCGTTCTCGCGCTGATCGCCAACCGGCAGTCGCGGCTGCAGAAGTTTTATCGGAGCGTCTTCTTCTTGCCCAGCGTACTTTCCGTCGCCGTCATCTCCTTTCTCGGCCTTTTTATTTTTCAACCGTATACCGGCTTTCTGAATTCGCTGCTCCATCTGATCCAACTGCTGCCGGCCGACCGGGAAGTGTTTTGGCTGTCGGAGCTCGGTCTGTCGTGGGTCGCGCTCACGCTGATCACCCTCTGGTGGACGGTGGGCTTTAACTTCATTCTCTACCTGTCGGCCATGCAGGATATCCCGGACGACATCTTCGAGGCGGCGAAGCTCGACGGCGCGTCGAACAGCCAGATGTTCTGGTCGATCACGCTGCCTTACCTGAAGCCGATTACCAAGACGATCACGATGCTGCAAATCATCGCCTCCTTCAAAGTGTTCTTGCAGATCTACATCATCACCGGCGGCGGACCGCTCGACAAGACGCGTCCGGTTATCCAGTACATTTTCCAGGCCGGCTTCCGCAAAAACGACCTGGGCTATGCCGCGACGATGTCCTACATGCTGTTCGCCATCCTGCTCGTCCTGTCCGCGTTCCAGTATTGGCTTAACAATCGGAAGGAGGCGAACGCGTAATGAAGTGGTTTTACCGGATCGTCTCCTTGTTCGCCGGGCTGCTGTTCGTGACCCCGCTGATCTGGATGCTCGTCGTCTCGGTCAAGAAGGAAGGCATGAAAATCACGTCGCTCGTCGACTGGTTCACGCCGCCGTATTCGCTCGCCGTGTACGACGAAATTCTCCGCACGACGAAGCTTACGAACTGGATTTGGAACAGCTTTTTCGTCGCGATCTGCGTGACGGCGCTGACGGTCGCCTTCGCGGCCATGGCGGGCTTCGTCATGTCGAAGCTGCCATTCCGTTACAAGTCGCTCGTCTTTTTCGTCATTCTAAGCGGTCTTCTGATCCCCGGCGAAGCGGTCATCATTCCGCTCTACCAGGTCGCCAAGGATATGGGGATCCTCAATTCGTATCAAGGACTGATCTTCCCCGCGCTGGCGTCGCCGATGGCCGTCATCGTGCTGAAGAGCTTTTTCGACGGCGTGCCGAACGATCTGCTCGAATCCGTCCAGATCGACGGAGGCGGCACCTGGCGCATCTTTACCTCCATCATGATCCCGCTCACCCGGCCGGCGCTCGCCTCGATGGCGATCCTGACGTTCGTCGGGTCGTGGAATAACTTCCTGTGGCCGTTCCTGTCGGTTACGGACGATCGGTTTTTCACGCTGCCGATGGGAATTCCGACGCTGATGAACCAGTATACGGAAGACTACGTCAAGCCCATGGTCATCAATGCGATCGCTTCCCTTCCGATCATCGTGCTGTTCGTCATCTTCGAGCGGCAGATCGTCAAGGGCGTCAGCCTGTCGGGGATCAAAGGATGAGCACGGATCGCGCAGCTCCCCGTGGGAGGGAGCGGGCGATCGACCTGTTCAAAGGGCTGCTGGTCGTCGGCATGGTGTACTGCCATTCGCTGCAGTTTTTTAGCGATCAGACGATCTATCCCGCCGGGGAGCGCTGGATCGACCTGATCAACTTGATCACGTTTTCCGGCTTCGTGTTCAGCTTCGGCTACGTGTCGCAGCTGGCCTATTACGCCAAGCCGTTCGCGGCGGCGGCGCCCCGGATGCTGCTGACGGCGGGCAAGACGCTGCTCGCTTTTTACGTGTCGGGCACGGCCTTCCGGTTGTTCGTCGACGGGCGCGAGCTGAGCTGGGATACCGTCCGGCCGATTCTGCTCCTGCGGGATATGCCGGGCTGGTCGGAGTTTCTCGCCTCGTTCGCGTATTTGATGATCGTCGGCCTGATCCTGTTCCGCCCGCTCCGGTGGCTGGCGGAACATCCCTGGATCGCGGCGGCGGCGGGTATCCTGCTGCTGACGACGACCTGGATCCCGTATGGCGGCGTCCACGTCCCGCAGCTGGGGCCGCTCCTCGGCACCCGGGACTTCGCTTCGTTCCCGGTGCTGCAGTACTTTCCGTTTTATTTGGCAGGCATGCTGTTCGCCCGCCATCGGGTTGTTTGGAACTGGCGGGTGCTGGCGGGAGCGGCCGTAGCGACGGCCGCTTTCGTTTGGAAAACGTTCGCGGCAGAGGCGCCGGCCTTGCCCGAACGGTTTCCGCCGTCGATCTGGTGGATCGTCGGGCCCGCCCTGATCTTGTACGGCTATTATTTGCTGGCGCGTCTGCTGGACCGCTTTCCGCGGCGGGTTGCGGCGCCGTTGGCCGCGATGGGCCGGAACGTTCTCTGGTTTCTCGTGATGACCAACGTTCTCCTCTTCGCTCTGAAGGGCAACCAAAAAGATCTGCTGCTGAGTACGACGGAGGGAATTTGGCTTGCCCTCGCGTTGCTAAGCCTCGTCGGCTTCAGCGTCTGGATCGTCACCAAGCCGCCGCGCGAGTCCGCCAGGGCGACGGCCGCGACGCGACCATCAGCATGAATTTGCAAAGGAGTAGGTAGTCATGACGACGAATAGACGCGAGGAATACCCGCGGCCGCAGTTCGTGCGGGAACAATGGATGAGCTTGAACGGGGAATGGGCTTTCGCCTTCGACGACGATTCGGTCGGCGAGCGGGAGCGGTGGTACGAAGGGGACGGGCGCCCATTCGACCGCTCGATCCAAGTGCCGTTCTGCTATCAGAGCGAGCTGAGCGGAATCGGCGATTCGTCGTTCCACGACGTCGTCTGGTACCGCCGGACGTTCGCCGTGCCGGCCGATTACGCAGGCAAGCGGCTGCAGCTGCACTTCGGCGCCGTCGACTATGCCGCTCGCGTCTGGGTGAACGGTCGCCTGGCCGCGACCCATGAAGGCGGGCACACGCCCTTTCACGCCGATATCACGGACATCCTGACCGAAGGGGACAACGTCGTCGTCGTGCGGGCGGAGGACTTCAGCAAAGACGTAACGCTCCCCCGGGGCAAGCAATACTGGGAAGAAAAGTCGGCCGGGATTTTCTATACCCGCACGACGGGCATCTGGCAAAGCGTTTGGCTCGAGCCGGTGTCCGGCACGCACATCTCCCGCATTCGGCTGACGCCGGACATCGACCACAACGAGATTAAGCTGCAGTCGTTCCTCTCCGGCGTCTCGGGTCATTCCGACGTTCGCCTTCAGGCGAAGGTGAGCTTCGCCGGCGAGACGGTGTGCAACGACACGTTTAGCGTATCGCGGGAGACCGAGCAGCGGACGATCGGCTTGCACGACTTCAACGACCATTCTCTTGGCCGATGGTGGACGCCGGAACGCCCGAATCTGTACGATCTGGAGCTCGTGCTGCTCGTGGACGGACAACCGGTCGACCGCGTCCGGAGTTATTTCGGCATGCGCAAGATCTCCATCGAGGACGGGGTCGTCCTGCTCAACAACCGTCCTTATTATATGAAGCTGGTGCTCGACCAAGGGTACTTCCCTACGGGCATCCTGACGGCGCCGTCCGACGACGATCTGCGCCGCGACGTCGAACTGACCAAGGAGATGGGCTTCAACGGCGCGCGCAAGCACCAAAAGATCGAAGACCCGCGCTACCTGTACTGGGCCGATCGGCTGGGCCTGCTCGTCTGGGGCGAGATGGCGAACGCCTATCATTTCACCGAGCCGTACGTCGGACGCATCACCCGCGAATGGGTGCAGGCGGTCGAGCGTGACTACAACCACCCGTGCATCGTCGCCTGGGTGCCGCTGAACGAAAGCTGGGGCGTGACGAACATTCTGGTCGATGCGCAGCAGCAGCAGCACGCGCTGGCGCTTTATCACCTGACCAAGTCGCTCGATCCGATGCGTCCGGTCATCTCCAACGACGGCTGGGAGCAGATGAAGACCGACCTCCTCACGATTCACGATTACGAGTGGCGGCGCGAGACGCTCCGGGAGCGGTATGCGACCAAGGAGTCGGCGCTGGCGGCGAAGCCGGCCGGCCGCTGGCTGCTCGTACCGGGCGTGCCGTACGAAGGGCAGCCGATCCTCATGACGGAGTTCGGGGGCATCTCGTTCAAGAAAAGCGACTGGGAAGGCTGGGGTTACTCCGGCGCGAGCGACGAGGAGGACTTCCTCCGGCGGCTCGCCGATGTCGTGCATCCGATGCTGGCGTCGCCGGTCATCCAGGGCTTCTGCTACACCCAGTTGACGGACGTCGAGCAGGAGATCAACGGTCTCTTGACGTACGACCGCCAGCCGAAGGTGCCGCTTTCCGCCATCCGCGAGATCAACGAAGGCAAAGTGCCTTCGACGTCGCCGGCGCCGGTCGCGCAGCGCTAACAGATGATAAAGTAGGAAGGGGCCTTGCGGCTCCTTCTTTTTTTGTTGTGAGTAGGCGAAGAAGCGAGGAGCGTGAAGCGGGAGATTGGGCAGCGGGGCGAGATGTCCGTCGAAACGGGTTAACGCGACGGGGAAGCCGTAAGGAAAGGAGGGGGCGACTGCCAGTCCTAGACTCCTTCTTTGGCGTTCTCGCAGCAATTCGTCTCGAAGAAGACGGCTGCCCCCTCCATCTTGCCGGACATGAGATTAGACGCTTGCGTACAGTTTACGTTCCAGTTTCGGTTCCCGCCGGAGGGGCGAAGATCGTAGCCAGCCGCGACGGGTGAAGCCGTCCGCCCAGGCCGTAATACTCGCAGAAGTTCATGATCAGCGGCTTCCATTTGTCCGGATCGATGTAGTGGTCGTGTCCCTCCATCAGGAGATCCTCGCGGATATGCACGCGTTCGACCTTGACCTCCAGCGCGACGAGGCTGCTGGGCGCTTCGAAAGGGTGCGCTTGAACGAGCTTCGCCTCCAGCTGAACCGGACACTCCGCGACGCGCGGCGCCCGCACCAGCTGCGAAGGCTGCGTGGAAAGGCCGGCGATCCCGAACTTGTCAGGCTCGTAGCGGTAGCCTCGCCCGGCCTTCGTCGGCGGGACGGGATTCCTTCCGGTGTACAAAGCCAGCCTGTCGACCGCAGAGACCCCGTCTTCGGAGGGCAGGTTGAGCACGCATTCCCGCTCTCTCATCAAATTGACTACCGTCTGCGAACGGCTGCTCATACCCAGCATGCAGGAATCGTTCAGCCACCAGGCGGAAGACATCGGAGCGAGATTGCTCGTTCCGTCTTCGTTTCGCGTACTGATGAGCACGACCGGGGTTCCAAAGTACAGAATATTCGGATTTATCGTCTTGTGCATCGCGGGATCGCTCCTCGATCAGATTCGTTTGCGATCTGATTCTATCACAGCCGATCGAGGCATTCGTCCTTTTCCGAGTGGAAGGGCAAGATCCCGAAAAGACGCCGACGGCGCTTGTCCCGTCCCCGGCGCACGTGCGCAAGACGAGCCGTCGGCATCCTCCTCCCGGTCAATCGCCCGGCGCATAGGCCCGCATGTAGGCGATCGTCTCCGCATCGCCTTCGTCGTTGCGGCCTTCGAGCTTTTCGATCATCTCGGTACGTTTTTTATCCGATAAATTTTGCCCGAACTTGAACTTGCCGCTCATCTCTACCGCATCGAGCCGCAGCACCGAGACGCCGCGAAGGGAGGAGGCGTATTTCGGGTCGTCCGCGCGGATCGGCGCGTGTCCGCCTTCCGGCTGCATCTTGGCGAGCAGCGCGGCGAGCGCGGCGGCCTTTTCCGCCGGATCCTCCACCTGCGCAACCGTCCCCCGGATCCGCACCGAACGGAAGTAGACGGTTGCCGGACAGGCCAGATACGGATCGGAGAAATGGGAAGGGATAAACGCGTGCGCCTGATACACGACGAACTCCGCGCGCGGATCGGCCGCCAGTCCGCTCATTTTCTCCCCTTTTTTGCTGCCGTGAAAGTAGACCGCTCCGTTCTCGTACGCATAGTTCAAGGGCACGGCCCTCGGCCACCCGTCCTCGCCCGTAAAGGTCAGCACTCCGTCGTCCCGCCCCCGAAGGAACGCTTCGCACGCCTGCTCGTCGTCGACTTTGAATTCTTTCCGTCGCATGGCAACCACTCCTCTGTCTCGTATGACGATTAGTGTACGACTGTGATTGACAAGCGAAAAGATCCAATTTACATTAAAAACATTGGTCCACTGATTGCGGAAGGAGGAAGGGCGGATGACGTTTCAGGTCCCTTACGCCACGCGGTTGGCGGTATGCGGGAGCAAGCACCTCGCCCTGTACCAGGCGATCCGCGACAGCATCGTTGGCGGCGCCCTGCCGAGCGGAGAGCGGCTCCCGTCGACCCGCCAGCTCGCCGAGCTGTACGGGCTCTCGCGGGGGAGCGTCAGCGTCGCCTACGAGATGCTGGCGGCGGAGGGCTTCGTACGCTCGATCGTCGGTCGGGGTACCTTTGTCGCCGGCGGAACGACGGAGACAGGCCTGACGCTCGCCGCCGCGGATGCGAAGCCGGCAAGCCCGTCCGGCGATGCCGAGCCGGCGTTGTCCGCTTGGGGCAAGCGGATGATGCAAGCTACCTTGCGCGAGCCCGGCGGCGCAGCCGAACGTTCCTCCGCAGCGGAGGCGGAGAAAATCTCGTTCGTGCCGCGCGGCATCGGCGAGCAGTGGTTTCCCTGGATGGAGTGGAAGGCATCCGTCACCGCCCAGTGGAAGCGGCTCGGCCCGGGTGAGTCGGACGAACGGTTTGTTACCGAGGGCAGCGAGGAGCTGCGCCGCGCGATCGCAGGCCGTCTCGGCAGGGAGCGGGGAATCGCCTGCGCCGCCGAAGACATCGTCATCACGGGCGGTTCGATGCAGGCGATCGCGCTGCTGAGCCAACTGCTCGTCGAGTCGGGCGATACGGTGGTGACCGAGGATCCGTGCTATCCCGGCATCCGGCAAGCGGTGCTCTCCAGCGGCGCTTCGCTCGTGACGGAGCCGGTCGACCGGCAGGGCATCGTCCCTCAGGATTGGGAGGCGCGGATGCTCTTCGTCACGCCGACCCGTCAGTTCCCGACGGGGGCGGTGCTGACGTTCGAGCGCCGGCTGGCGCTCCTCGACTGGGCGTCGCGCCGCAACGCCTGGATCGTCGAGGACGACTACGACAGCGACTTCCGCTGGGGCGGGCGTCCGATCGAGCCGCTCAAGTCGCTTGACCGCGGAGGACGGGTCATCTATGTCGGGTCCTTCTCGCGGTCGATGCGGAGAGAGATTCGGATCGGCTACGCGGTGCTGCCCCGTTCGCTGCGGGAGCCCTTCATCCGCGCCAAGCGGCTCTACGATCCGTATCCAGAGGGAATCGCGGAGCAGCGGGCGCTCGCGGGGTGGATGCATAGCGGCGGCTACGACCGCCATCTGCGGCGGATGAGGCGGCTTTTTCACAAACGGTATGAGCTGCTCAAAGCCGGCTTGTCGCGCGGGTTGGCTGCGCTGTTCGAGGTGCATCCGGCGGATGCGGGGCTGCTTCTGTACGCCAGATGGCGGGCGGACCCTGCGGATTACGACCGGCTCAAGGCGCGCTGCCGGACCTACGGCGCCGCCTGGGGGGACGGCGCGAAATACGCTGCCGCAGGTCGGGAATCGGGTCTGTCCGTCGTGTTCGGCTTCGCCCATCTGGGCGAGGAGGACATCGCCGAAGGGCTGTCCCGCATCCGGCGGGCCGCCGCCGATCTTGGGCTGCTTTCCGGCAACGAAACGAAAGGCGAGAGGAGAGACGGGGGACATGCTGCACGCCGCACCGGAATCGTTTGAACTGAAGACCGCGCTCGCAAAGATCGTCTGCGAGCCGGGATGGAAATGGCAGAAACGCGAAAAGCCGCTCGCCAATTACGATCTGTTCTATGTATGGAGCGGGGAGGGCGAAGTTTTTCTGAACGACAAGCCGTATGCGGTCGGCAAAGGAAGCTGCTTTCTGTTCCGGCCGGGCGACCATACGAGCGCCACGCACAACCCGCAAAAACCGCTCGTCCTCACGTACATTCATTTTGACGTGTCCGGGCCCGTCACGGAGATCCCGAAGCCGTATCGCGTGCTGGAGGACCCGTTCGAGTTCGAGCATCTGCTATCGCGCTATGTCCGGCTCTTTCTGGTGGAGACGTACGCGGCCGAAGAGGAAGCGCGCCTGATCCTCAAGCAGCTCGTCATCCAGCTTCTGCGCCACGACCGGGAAGAGCCGGTCGAGCGCAAGGCGAGCAACCAGCTGACGGAGAGCATCCACGAGGTGGCGAACTACATTCGACAGCATCCCGGCGTTCCCCATCGCGTCGACGACCTGGCCGCACGGGCGGGACTGTCGTCCAGGTACTTCTCGATCAAGTTCAAGGAGCTGATCGGCGTGTCCGTGCAAACCTACATGATCCGTACCCGGATCGAACGCGCCCAGTACCTGCTCGTCCATGCGGGAATGAACGTGACCGAGGTCGCCGACGCGCTGGGCTATCGCGATATTTTCTTCTTCAGCCGGCAATTCAAGCAATATACGGGCAAAAGCCCGTCCGAGATCCGCTGAAGCGGACGGACGGAGCGCTTGCCCGGCGCAAAGAGGCGCCCCGCGGCCGATTGGCCGCGCGGGCGCCTTTTTGACGATGTGTCGCCGAAATCGATTTTTCTTGGACGGCTGCCTTCGAGCTATCCCTGGTCCTCCGTCGGGCGGATCAGATCGCCAAGGCGCTGCCCCATCTTCACACTGTCCCCCGGCCTCAGATCCGTCCGGGGCGCGCAGGTATCCTCTTCCGTCAGCAGGACGACCGTCGATCCGAATTCGAAATAGGCCAGTTCCTGGCCTCGTTCCAGCTCCTTCGGCTTCGGGTCGACGTATTGGATGCTGCTCACATTCAGGGCACCGACTTTGACGACCGCGACTTCGCCGTCTTCGTGGCGGATGTACGTCACGAGCCGTTCGTTGCGGGACAAGACGCGGCGCATCTTGGTAAGACCGAACTCGTTGACGGGGTATACGCGGCCCGGCACGTGCTCCGTCTCGACGATCGTCCCCGCGCACGGCGAATGAATCCGGTGATAATCGGTAGGGCTCAGATAGAGCACCCAATAGAAGCCGTTGCGGTACTGTCCCGCGCGGGGCGAGCCGTTCAGCAGCTCCTGCAGGGTATAGTCTTGTCCCTTAACCTGAAGCAGCAGCCCGTCCTTCACGGGACCGCATGCCGTAATTTTCGCGTCGACGGGGCTGACGAGCGCGTCCGTTCCCGGATCGATCGGCCGTCGGCCCGGCGCGAGGCGCCTCGTAAAAAATTCGTTCAGCGAGCCGTACGCTTCGATCGCCTTCTCCGCCTCCTCCACCGGAATGCGGTAGGCGGCCGCGAAGCGGGGAATGAAGCGGCGGCTCATCGTCGACTTGGCGAAACGTCCCGTCAGGCGGGACACGAATTTGCGCGAAGACAATTCCGTCATGGCGCGCAGCAGCCAACGGTCCATTCGGTTTGGCCACTCCTTTGCCTCATATATATTCCTGGGTACGGGCATGGCGCGTCCGCAGGGGGCGCGACCCGGTCGACCCTAAGTGTGACATATCGGCTTCAAAAGTTCAATATGCGGCGCGCGATCGCCTTGCCCAAGCCTCCCGCGGCAGGGTACTTGCCGTGCCAGTCCCATTAGCGGCTGTGTATGCTGTGAGGACTTTACACGTAAGGGGTGCAGACATGATCAAAGCGGCATTCGTTACGCCCGGAGGGTATCCGGTCCCGAGTCCCCGCGGCGGATCGGTGGAGCGGGTCGTCGAGCACTTCGTCCCGCATCTGACGGGAAGCGTGCGGGCGCGGATCTACGGCCGCATCGGCCGGGGCTTGTCCGCCCGCGGCATTCATCGCGGCGTCCCGTGCGAGCGATTCCCCGCCGCCGACAAATCGGCGTATCTGAAGCGCGTCATACGGCGGCTCGAGGCGTACCGCCCCGACGTGATCGAAGTGGAGAACCGGCCGCTGTACGCGCGGCAGCTCAAGCGGCGATTCCCGCAGGCGCAGGTATGGCTGCATCTGCATTCCAATACGTTCGTTGCCAAGTCCGTCATCGCGCCGAAGACGCTTCGGGCGTGCGTCCGGGCGGCCGACCGGATTCTCGTCAACAGCCGCTATCTGGAGCAAGACGTGCTGCGCAGGGTCCCCTCGGCCGTGGGCAAGATCGGGATTGTTTACCCGGGCGTCGAAGCGGAACGGTTCATCGGGCAAGACGGCACCGAGGAGCGGCGGCTGCGCGGCTGGACGGGACGGCGTATCGTCTTGTACGTCGGGCGGCTCATCCCGCTGAAGGGGGTGCACCATCTGCTGGAGGCGCTCCCGGACATCGTGCGAGCCGTGCCGAACACGCTGCTCGTCATCGTGGGGAGCGCGTCCTACGGCTCGAACCGGGAAACGGCCTACGTGCGCCGTCTGCGCCGCCTCGCCAAGCCGCTCCGCCGGCACGTGCACTTCGAGCCGTACGTCTCTCACATTGACATCCCCCGCTGGTTCGCGATGGCCGACGCGGCGGTCGTACCGTCGACCCGCAGGGAGGCGTTCGGGCTTGTCAACGTGGAGGCGATGGCCGCCGGCCTGCCGGTCGTCGCGACGCGCGTGGGCGGCATCGCGGAGATCGTTGCAGACGGAGAGACCGGCTTTTTGGTCGACCCGGGAAATATCCGCGCCGGGCTGTCGTCGTCGCTCGTCCGGCTGCTGCAGGATGAACCGTTGCGTAGGATGATGGGGAAACTCGGGAGGGAGCGGGCGCTGCGGCACTTCACCTGGCGGCAGACGGCGGAGCGGTGGCTCCGGGAGCTGGGCGCGGGCTTCGGGCAGGAGGCGCTCCCGGCTCCGGCGGATGGTCCGGGGTTATTCCGTTGAAGACGAAGTTTTGCGTGTTTGGGATTGCCGCTCCCTTCCTTCGCGCGGAAGGGGGCTTTTTGGCGTTTCGGCATCCGCTGGCGGATAACCGGAAACCGATCGGACGCGAACGGAAAAGCCAGAGCCGCAGCAGGCCTTGTTTGACATGCTGCAGCTCTGGCGGTAAGGGGATCGCGGGGCGATCATCAGCGTCAGATCGGGTCGCCGAAGACGGTCGTATAGAGCAGGTAAGCGTTCAGGACCATAATGACGACGGCGATCGTCCAAGCGGTAACCTTCAGCCACGGACGGTTGACGAACGGTCCCATTTTGGCTTTGCTCGAGGTGAACTTCACGAGCGGAACGACGGCGAAGGAGAGCTGCAGGGACAGGATGACCTGGCTTAGGATAAGCAGATCGGTCGTCCCTTTCTCGCCGTACAGCGCCGTGACGATGACGGCAGGGATGATCGCGATGAGGCGGGTGATCAAACGGCGGAGCCACGGCTTCATCCGCATGTTCAGGAAGCCTTCCATGACGATCTGGCCAGCCAGTGTCCCCGTCAAGGTCGAGTTTTGGCCGGAAGCGAGCAGCGCGACGCCGAACAGCACCGAGGCGATTGTCGTGCCCAACACCGGCGTGAGCAGCCGGTAAGCCTCCCCGATCTCCGCGACCTCGGAGTGGCCCGTCGTGTGAAACGAAGCGGCGGCGACGATGAGGATGGCCGCATTGATGAACAGCGCGAAGCAGAGCGCGATGGTGGAATCCCATGTCGCGAATCGGATCGCCTGGCGCTTGCCGAGTTCCGTTTGCTCGTATTGGCGCGTCTGCACGATGGAAGAGTGCAAATACAGATTGTGCGGCATGACCGTCGCCCCGAGGATGCCGATCGCGATATAAAGCATGCTGGGGTTCGTGATGATTTGCCCGCTCGGGATGAAGCCTTTGGCGATGCCGCCCATCGAAGGATGAGACATGACGAGCACGATGGCGAAGCAAAGTCCGATCACGACGATGAGGGCGATGACGAACGCCTCTAGATAGCGGAATCCCTTGTTCTGCAGCAACAGGATCAGCAGCACGTCAAACGAAGTGAGCAGCACGCCGTAGACGAGCGGGATGCCGAACAGCAGATTGAGTGCGATGGCTGCCCCGATGACCTCGGCCAGGTCGCAAGCCGCGATCGCGAGCTCGCAGAGGATCCACAGGCCGAACGAGACGGGCTTGCTGTAGTGGTCCCGGCAGGCTTGCGCCAAGTCGCGGCCGGTCACGATGCCGAGTTTGCCGGACAGCGCTTGGAGCACGACGGCCATCAGGTTGGACAGCAGGATGACGGATAGCAGCGTGTAGCCGAACTGGGAGCCGCCCGCCAGGTCCGTCGCCCAGTTGCCGGGGTCCATATACCCGACGGCGACGAGGTACCCCGGGCCCGCAAAAGCCAGGAATTTGCGAAGCGTCGAGCCCTTTTTCGGTACGCGCATCGAACGGTAGGCTTCCGGCAGCGACGGCGTATTCCCGCGTCCGCGCCAGCTTTGCCGATAGTCTGCATTGACGATCGGTTTTTCTTGCATACGAATCACCTCTATCTAATATCTGGTGTTGTTTTAAGCAACAAGTTTGGCGTACAAGACATAAAGTTGCATCAGTGCAAACTTTTTCGCTGGTTCTAATATACGCTCGAATGCGGCGTTTGTAAACCGGGAAATTTCCTCTCCCGCCGTCCGTGACACGCCCATGGGTGATTGCATATGATGCAGGAGGTTTACACCCAGGGAAGGGAGACGGACATGAAAAAACCGAGCAAATCGCGCAAATCGCGCCGACCGCTCTATTATGTAGACAATCCGGACAATCAAGAACTGAAATGGCTGGATGACGAGCAGCGGACGGAACAAGATGACAAGCCGATCGGCCTGCACGGGTCGGCCGCAATGGCGAATCGGACGGACGAACCGCCGGCGGCAAGCGTCGAACGGGCGGGCCACAAGTCCGCCAAACGCGGAGGAACGGGAACGGCGCCCTTCTCGCCTTCGCGCAAAAGAGCCGCCAATGCCAAACCGGGCGTGGCCGCCGCCGAGCAGAGACCCCGTCTGGCGAATGACAGCCCCTTGGCCCGGCAGCCGCGGCAGGCGCCGGATGGACAGGCGAGAGAGACCGGGGAATCCCCTTCGCAGGCTACGATGGCAACTCAGGAGATCGTAGCGGTCTCCGAAACGGCCGGCCAGGTCGAACCGGTACAGGCCGATGCGCTCATGGCGATGCTGACGGAGGAGCACCGGCCGCCGCAGACGCTTGCAAACGATGAAGACTCAGGGCGCCTGGCCCGTTACCTCAAGCTGACGGAGAAAAAGCTGCCCGCCAGCGCCAAGCCGCTCGTATATACGGACGACCTGGCGGACGAATCCGTCGTGAGCGAGAAGCTTGCACCTTATGCGATCCGTCCCCATCACTTCGCCAACGACGCCGTGACGACGTCTTCGCTCGCCGACTACGCGGTGACGCCGATCAAACTGGCGGATCAAGCGGTCACGTCCTCCAAGATCGCGCCCGAGTCGATCACGGGAGATCACCTTACCCGCAACGCCATATCCGGCCAAAAGATCCGCGACCGCTCCATCACGGGCGAAAAGATTAAGGACGGCAGCATCTCGTCCGAGAAGCTCGCGGACCGGATCATCAGCGCCGACAAACTCGCCGAAGGGTCGATCCAGCCCAAACATCTGAGCCTGTCGATCATTACCCCGGAGCTGCTTCAGGATCAGGCCATCACGTCGGAGAAAATTCGCAACGGCACGATCCGGACGGAGAACCTGGCGCACGAGAGCGTCGACACCTCCAAGCTCGCGGACGGGGCGGTCACCGCCGACAAGCTGCGCGACCAAGCGGTGACGTCCGACAAGCTCGGACCGGGGACGGTCACGTCCGAGCATCTGCAGAAGGGGCTTATCCTCGCCGAGCATGTCGCCCTGGGGGCGTTGCTGGGAAAGCATCTCGCTCCGCAAGCCGTTACCGACGCGCAGCTCGCGAACGGCGCCGTCGGGACTGCGGCGCTTGCGGACGGGGCTGTTCATGGCGGCAAACTGGCCGAACGATCCGTCGAATCGGTTCATTTAAGACCGGCTTCCGTACGCGCCAGTCATCTCGCTGACGGCGCGGTCGAGGCGCGGCATCTGGCGGACGGAGCGATCGACTCGGCCAGACTTGCGGAGCACGCGGTGCTCACCTCGCATTTGGCCGATCAGTCGGTCACCTCGGGGAAGCTTGCGGACGGCAGCGTGGATGCCGCCAAGCTGGCGCCCGGATCCGTGGGCACCCAGGCGATCCGGGAGGCGTCGATCACGACCGAGCTGCTCGCGCCTTCCGCCGTCGGTGACAGGCAAATCGGCGTCCGGTCGATCTATCCGCATCACCTGGCCGACCATCTGATCACCTCCCAGAAGCTCGCGACGGAGTGCGTTTCGACCGACAAGCTGGTGGATCATGCCGTAACCTCTTCCAAGCTTGGCATCGCCAGCGTGACCGCGGAGAAGCTCGCGCCCGCCGCGGTGAGCGCCGAGGCGCTGGCGGACGGCGCCGTATCCGGCCGGACGCTCTCCGAAGGAACGGTAAAGGCGGTTCATCTGGCCGACGACAGCGTCGGAGCGCGCTCCCTTAGCAAGGGGGCGGTCACCACATCGAAGCTGGCGGATCTAAGCGTAACGGCCGCCAAGCTGGCGGCGAAAGCCGTAACGCGGGCGGCGCTCGCGGAGGGCGTCGTCACGGGCGAAGCGCTGGCGGGCGCATCCGTGTCGTTCGAGCATCTGACGGCGAACAGCGTCGGTACCGACGCCCTGATCGATCAGGCGGTGACTGGGAAAAAACTCGCCGACGGCTCCGTAACCGAATCGAAGCTGTCGCCGGGCATCGTCGCTGCCCGGCATTTGCAGCCTGCAAGCGTCGAAGACGTCGCGCTCGCGGACGGCGCCGTCTCGGAGGCAAAGCTGGCGAGCGGCAGCGTCACCCGCGACAAGCTGGCCCGCAAGCTTATCGGCAGCGAGCATCTGGAACCGGGGAGCGTCGGAGAAGAACATTTGCAGCCGGAGTCGGTCCAAGGCGAGCATCTGCGCAAAGGAACGGTATCGGTCCGCCATCTTGCCCCCGATCTGCTCCAGATCGCGATCGCGGCCGAAAGCCAGATCGACGCGGAACGGCTCGGCACCGGCGCGGTAACGGCGGTGCATATTCGCAAAGGGGCGGTCGTCGCCAGCAAGTTGGCCGACGGCAGCGTTGTCGAGGCGAAGCTCGCAAAGGAGAGCGTCACGACGGAGAAGCTCGCCCCGGAAAGCGTGAAGACGGCGCAGCTCGCGCAAGGCAGCGTCACGACCGATCGTCTGGCGGACGGCTCCGTGACGGGCGACAAACTCGCCCCGGGAAGCGTCGCAGCCGACCGGCTCGCCGATGGCAGCGTCACGGCGGAAAAGCTGGCCGAGGAGAGCGTCGTCGCCGCGAAGTTGGCGAGGAGGAGTGTCACCGAGGAGAAGCTCGCGCCGGGAAGCGTCGGCATCCGGCAACTGCAGCCGGGGGCGATCGCGGGCGACCATCTGCAAGCTGAGGCGGTCGGACTGCACCATTTGACGGAAGAGCTGCAGGGCGCGATGTTCATGGCCGTAAGCGAGATCGATACGAAGCGGCTGGCGCGCGCGGCGGTCGGCGAGACGGAACTCGCAGCCGGGGCGGTGACGGAAAGCCGGCTGGCTGCGAACAGCGTGACGAGCGCCAAGTTGGCGAAGGCGAGCGTGACGGCCGAGAAGCTAGCCTCCGGCAGCGTCGGCGGCGAGCAGATCAAGGACGGCGCGATCGGACGCGGCCATCTGGCCGAAAGCAGCATCATCGCATCGAAGCTCGCCGAAGGCAGCGTTATCGCGTCGAAGCTGGCGGACGGCAGCGTCACATCGGCAAAGCTGACCGACGGCCACGTGACGACGGAGAAGCTGGCGGACGGCGGCGTGACGGGCGAGAAGCTGGCGGATGGCGGTGTGACGGCGTCGAAGCTGGCGGAAGGCAGCGTGACTACGCCGAAGTTGGCGGACGGCAGCGTGACGGCGTCGAAGTTGGCGGACGGGAGCGTGGCAAGCAAGCAGTTGGCGGACTGCGGCGTGACGACGGAGAAGCTCGCTGACGGCGCCGTGACGACGGAGAAGCTGACGGACGGCAGCATAACGGCGTCGAAGCTGGCGGACGACGGCGTGACGACGGAGAAGCTGGCGGACGGCAACGTGACGACGGAGAAGCTGGCGGACGGCAACGTGACGACGTGGAAGCTGGCGGACGGCGGCGTGACGACGGAGAAGCTGGCGGACGGCGGCGTGACGACGGAGAAGCTGGCGGATGGCGGCGTGACGGCGGAGAAGCTGGCGGACGGCAGCGTGACGACGGAGAAGCTGGCGGACGGCGGCGTGACGGCGGAGAAGCTGGCGGACGGCAGCGTGGCGAGCGGGCAGTTGGCGGACGGCAGTGTGACGGCGGAGAAGCTGGCGGATGGCGGCGTGACGACGGAGAAGCTGGCGGATGGCGGCGTGACCGAGACAAAGCTGGCGGACGGCAGCGTGACGGAGGCGAAGCTGGTTGAAGGCAACGTGACGACGGAGAAGCTGGCGGACGGCGCCGTCATCGAGGCGAAGCTCGCGGAAAACAGCGTCACGTCGGTGAAGTTGGCGGAAAGCAGCGTCACGGCGGTAAAGCTGGCGGACGGAAACGTCACCTCCGCGAAGCTGGCGGACGGCCATGTGACCGAGGCAAAGCTGGCGGACGGGAGCGTCACGTCGGTGAAACTGGCGGATGGCAGCGTCACGGCCGGTCGTCTGGCCCACGGAAGCGTAACGAGCGACAAGCTCGCGTTCGGCAGCGTGACGGAAGCGAAGCTGGCGGAAGGCAGTGTCACGGAAGCGAAGCTGGCCCACGGCAGCGTAACGGGCGACAAACTCGCGTTCGGAAGTGTGACGGAGACGAATTTAGCGGAAGGCAGCGTGACGGAAGCGAAGCTGGCGGGCGGCAGCGTGACGGGCGATAAGCTCGCGTCCGGTAGCGTGACGGAGACGAATCTGGCGGATGGCAGCGTGACGGAAGCGAAGCTGGCGGACGGCAGCGTAACCGGCGACAAGCTGGCGGACGGCAGCGTAACCGGCGACAAGCTTGCGTCCGGCACCGTGACTGGAACGAATCTGGCGGAAGGTAGCGTAACGTCGGCGAACCTGGCGGATGGCAGCGTGACGGAAGCGAAGCTGGCGGGCGGCAGTGTAACGGGCGACAAGCTCGCGTCCGGTAGCGTGACGGAGACGATTCTGGCGGATGGCAGCGTAACGGAAGCGAAGC
>NZ_JAJFOW010000006.1 GCF_020731285.1 Cohnella baijiui | reverse complement strand
TCGGCGCGCCGATCGGCGAGACGGCCTCTTCCGCAGCCGCAGGCGCGTCTGCACGCCCGGACGCGGCGGCTGAGCCTGTCCGATCCGCCGACGCCGCCGCGCCTGCGGAAGAGGCCGTCTCGCCGATCGGCGCGCCGACGGGCGCCGCGGCGCTGCTGGAGCGAGCGGCAGAGCTGCTCGCGCCGGTGCCGCAGCTGCGCAAGCAGCGGGACGGCCTGGCGGCCAAAGCCGCGCAGCTGCGCGAAAGCCGCTTTACGATCGCGCTGTTCGGCGCGTTTAGCGCCGGCAAGTCGTCGTTCGCCAACGCGCTTGTCGGTCAGCCCGCGCTGCCGGTATCGCCAAATCCGACGACCGCGACGATCAACCGGATCGTCGCGCCGGCGGCCGACGCGCCGCACGGCACCGCCCGGATCGCGATGAAGACGCCGGAGGCGATGCGCGAGGATCTCGCCCACTCGCTCGAGCGTCTTGGCGTAGACGCCGCCGCCATCCGCGCCGCCGGAGACGACGCCTCCGCGCTGCTCACGCTGGCGGCGCGCATGACGCCCGACGACATCCATCCGCGCGGGCGGCCGCACCTGGCGTTTCTGCGGGCAGCCGCGAGCGGCTGGCCGCATTACGGGGAACGGCTCGGCCGAACATTCCTCGCCGGCGAAGCGGAGTACCGGCGCTACGTCGCCGAGGAGGAGGCGTCTTGCTTCGTCGCCTCGGTCGATCTGCACGTCGACTCGCCGCTGACGCGCAGCGGCGCCGTCCTCGTCGATACGCCCGGGGCGGACTCGATCAACGCCCGACATACGGGCGTCGCCTTCGAGTACATCAAAAACGCGGACGCGGTACTCTTCGTCACGTATTACAACCACGCCTTCACGGAGGCCGATCGCGGTTTCCTGAACCAGTTGGGAAGCGTGAAGGACGCCTTCGAGCTCGACAAAATGTTTTTCGTCCTGAACGCCGCGGATCTCGCGGCCTCCCCCGAGGAACTGGCCGCGGTGCAAAGCCATGTCGAGCAGCAATTGCTGAAGCACGGCATCCGGCGGCCCCGGCTGTTCCCGATCTCGAGCCTGCAGGCGCTGGAGGCGAAGCTGGATCGCTCGCCCGAGGGGATGGAGGCCTCCGGCATCGCCGCGTTCGAGGCGGCGTTCCGGCAGTTCTCCGAGCGAGAGCTCGGCAGCCTCGCCCTGGCGGCCGCCCGTCAGCAGCTCGCGCGCATCGAAGGGCTCATCGACGGGCTGTTGCGTTCGGCCGGCGAGGACGCCGCGACCCGCCAAGCCCGCACCGAGCGGCTGCTGCGCGAAGCGTCCAAGCTGCGCGACGACTGGCGGTCCGAGCTGTCCGCTGCGGCCGTCCAGCCGCTCGCGCAGGAGCTGGAGGAGCAGCTTTACCATCTGCGCAGACGGGTGCAGTACCGTTTCGGCGAACATTTCTTGGGGGCGTTCCACCCATCGGTGCTGCAGGACGACGGACGCGATCTGAAAAAGCTTCTCCAGGCGTGCTGGCTCGATCTGAAACGGAGCGTCGCCGAGGATCTCAGGCAGGAGCTGCGGTCTGCCGGCTTGCGCATCGAAGTCGCTCTTCAGCGAAGCGTCGCGGAGCGCATCCGGGACGGCATCGAACGCTCCGAGCTGGACGGCTTCTCGCCGGAGCTGCCGGGCAAGCCCGAGCTGGGCCTCTCCGCCGAAGGCGATCCGTTCAGGGAGCGTCCGGCCGTGGACGCGCGGAGACTGTGGAACGCGTTCCGCAGTCCCAAGCATTTCTTCGAGAAGGAAGGCAGCCGCGCGCTCCGCGAAACGCTGGAGGCGGAGCTGCTGCGTGAAGCGGACGTCTGGCTCGAAGCGATGAAACGGGACTGGACGTCGCGCGTGGAGGAAGGTTTCCGCCTCTCGCTCGCCGAGGCCGGCGAAGCGTTGGCCGGAGAGCTCGGAACGTTCGCGGCGGGGCTGGAGCGGGAGCTGCTGCAGCCGGGAGCGGAGGCCGAGCTGGCGCGAATTCGGGCCGCTTGGACGCAATTGAAAAACGGGTGAACGTGCGGGCGGGCAACCGCTCTCATATCCGCACGGTATCGGCTTTTCTACTTCGTTACGCGAATGTAGAAAAGCCTTTACTCGTTTTTCCGCCCGTAATCGCCGTTTTGCTGGTCAATTGTGGGAAGTGAGGGCTTATTTCAGATGATTTGGGAGATATCCGGACCTTGGTCCGGCTGAACGGAGCATGATCCCGCTCAGGCGCCGTCAGACCTTCTTACGCCGTTTGAAGGGATGTGACGATCCTGTTACACTTCCGGGGTAATGAGATCCGAGGAGGACTGACGTTTTTTGGACATATTTCGCGGACTGAAGCAGTTTTTCTGGGCAGACAAAGGGTTTTTGATCGGCTCCGTGCTCGGGCTGGCCGCAGCGACCGCCCTTGGCCTGATCTACCCGCTGCTGCTCCGGGTGCTGATCGACGACATGATTGTGCCCCTGAAATTCGACGGGCTGCTCGGGCTTGCGCTGCTCGCCGTCGGCATCATCGTCGTCAAGTCGGCTTGCCAGTACGTTCACGGCTTTTGCGGCGGACGACTCGGCAACAGGCTCGCTTATCGGCTTCGCAACACCAGCTATGAGAAATTGCAATCGTTGTCCTTCTCGTTTTACGACCAGGCCCGGACGGGGGATCTCATGTCCCGGCTGACGGCCGACATCGAAGGCATCCGGAACTTCATCGGCTTCGGGTTCGCCCAACTGCTCAACACCGTGTTTTTGGTCGTGTTCGGCTTCGCCATGATGTTCGCGATCGACTGGCCCATCGCGTTGATGACGCTGGCGATGATCCCGATTCTCGGCTTCGTGGCGATCAAGTTCGAACTGAACATCCACCCGGTCTTCCGTTCGATCCGCGCGGCGATCAGCCGCCTCACGACGAGCGTTCAAGAGAACATCATGGGCGTGCGCACGGTCAAATCGTTTCCAAGCGAAGAACACGAGTACAAAAAGTTCGACGGGGGCAACACGCAGTACAAAGAGAACAATCTGTCATTGGCGGCCGTGTGGGCCAAATACTTTCCGATCATCGAGTTCATCGCGAACTTGAGTATCGCGCTGCTCATCGTGGTCGGCGGATGGCGCGTCATCCGCGGCTCGATGTCGCTCGGCGACCTCGTATCGCTGAACGGCATGCTTGGCATGATCGTCGCGCCGCTCTGGACGCTCGGCTTTCAGATCAACAACTACACGCAATCCAAGGCGGCCGGCGAGCGGCTGCTGGAACTGCTGAACAAGCCCGTCGCGATTCGCAACGTCGATCATCCGCTCGTCCTGCATGACGAAGGGGTGCGCGGGCATCTGCAGTATCGCGACGTCAGCTTCCGCTATCCGAACCACGAGGATCAGCCCTCCGCTTTGCTGGGCTTTAACCTCGACGCGCCTCCGGGGTCGGTCGTCGGTCTGCTCGGCGGCACCGGGGCCGGCAAATCGACGGTGGTGCAGCTACTGCTGCGCGCTTACGACGTCGGCGACGGATCGATCACGCTGGACGGGGTCGACATCCGCAACATCGAGCTCGAGAGCCTAAGGCGACAGACGGCGATCGTCTATCAGGAGTCGTTCCTGTTCTCTACGACGATCCGCGAGAATATCGCGTACGGACGCGCGGACGCGTCCAAGGAGGAGATCGAGGAGGCGGCGCGGCTCGCGCAGGCCCACGACTTCATCATGGAGTTACCCGAAGGCTACGACACGATCGTCGGCGAGCGCGGGATGGGACTGTCCGGCGGCCAAAAACAGCGGATCGCAATTGCGCGCGCCTTGCTGCTCAAACCGCGCGTCCTGATCCTCGACGACTCCACGAGCGCACTCGACATGGAGACGGAACACCAGATCCAGCTCGCATTGCGCAAGGTGATGGCCGGCAAGACGACGTTTATTATCGCGCACCGCATTTCCTCCCTGCGGTCGGCGGACGAGATTCTCGTGCTCGATCGCGGCCGGATCACCCAGCGCGGCAAGCACGACCAGCTGGTCCGCGCGCCAGGTCTGTACCGCGAGACGTATCGGACGCAGTACGCCGACCGCCCCGACGAGCTGGGCGAAGCGACAGCGGACGAGAGGAGGGTGACGGGATGAGCCGGCAGTTTCAATACCAGGACGACGTCCTGATCGAAAAATCGTTCAACTGGAAGCAAATGGCCCGGCTCTTCACGTATCTGAAGCCGTACCGGGGCGCCGTCACGCGCGTCGTCGTCGTCATGATGGTGTTCGGCATGCTGACGCGGCTCGCGATCCCGCTCCTGATCGGGACGGCGATCGACCGGGTCATCGACCCGCAGCGCGGCAGCGGGCACATGGGCTTTTTGATCGGGCTCGTCGGCACGATGGTCGTCATGTACCTGCTCCGCTGGTGGGCGCAGCACTACACGATCACGCATACGAACGATATCGGGCAAAAGGTCATTTTCGACCTGCGCTCCGCGCTGTTCAAACACGTGCAGAGCCTTTCGTTCCGCTTTTTCGACAAGCGACCGGCCGGCTCGGTGCTCGTTCGCATCACCAACGACGTCAACGCGCTGCAGGATCTGCTTTCGAACGGCGTCGTCAACTCGGTCATCGATATTACGCAGCTGTGCGGGATCATCATCATCCTGCTCGTGCTCCAGCCGAAGCTGGCGCTCGCCGTCATGATCACGGTGCCGCTGCTTTTCCTCGTCTCCTCGTCGCTGCGCAAGCGTACGCGGATGGCTTGGCAGACGGTCCGGATCAAGCAGTCCCGCATCAATTCCCACTTGAACGAAGCGATCCAGGGCATGCGGGTGACGCAAGCGTTCGCCCAAGAAAATGAAAACATGCAGTTTTTCGAAAATATGAACCGCAGCAGCATCAAGTCGTGGAATTTCGCCTCGGCGCTCAACCAGATGTTCGGGCCGGTCATCGAGGTCACTTCGGCCATCGGGACGCTGATTCTGCTCCTGTACGGGACGCATCTCATTCGCGCGGAGGAGCTCACGGTCGGCGTGCTCGTCATGTTCATCACGTACGTAAGCAACTTCTGGGAGCCGATCAACCGCCTCGGACAAATGTACTCGATGCTGCTCATCTCGATGTCCTCGGCGGAGCGCATCTTTGAATACATGGACGAAAAGCCGATCGTCGCCGAGCGGGAAGGCGCGAAGCCGCTGCCGCACGTGCAAGGGCACGTCCGGTTCGACAACGTCGTATTCGGCTACGAGCCGGGGCGTCCGGCGCTCAGGGGGCTAAACCTGGACATCAAGCCGGGTATGACGGTGGCGCTTGTCGGCCATACCGGGTCGGGGAAGAGCACGATCGTGAACCTGCTCTGCCGCTTTTACGACACCAACGAAGGCGCCGTGAAGATCGACGGCGTCGACGTGCGGGACGTTACGCTCAACTCGCTTCGCGAGCAGATCGGCATCGTCATGCAGGATACGTTCGTCTTCTCCGGGACGATCCGGGAGAACATCCGCTACGGCCGCCCGGGAGCGACCAACGCGGAAGTCGAAGCCGCGGCGCGTTCCGTCCGCGCCCACGACTTTATCGTGAATTTGCCGGACGGCTACGACACCGAGGTGCAGGAGCGCGGGAGCGCGTTGTCGATGGGGCAGCGCCAGCTGCTGTCGTTCGCCCGCGCATTGCTCGCAGATCCGCGCATCCTCATCCTGGACGAAGCGACCGCGAGCATCGACACCGAGACCGAGCTGCGCATCCAGGAAGCGCTCGGCACGCTGCTCGATGGCCGCACGTCGTTCATCGTCGCGCACCGTCTGTCGACGATCCGCCATGCCGACCTGATCGTCGTTCTCGATCACGGCGTCGTCGTCGAGCAGGGCAACCACGAGCAGCTCATGCGTTCGGGTGGCCATTACCGGGGGCTTATCGAAGCGCAGTACCGGTTCCTGTCCGCCTGACGCTGGGATCTTTGCCCAACCTGCCCAACCGCCTTATCGCAGCCATGTCGGCCGCGTGGGGCGGTTTTGCCTTTGCGTGGGGGCGGGGAGGGGGAGCGCGGGACTTCGTGTTCATCGGTTAGGGGATGCACGCGCCGAGAGGCGTCCGAACTGGCGGGCGTGAATCATTCGGGGAGGTTGCGAACGCCGATAGCGGCTCAATCGGGCTAACGCCCGTCGCATTGGCCCCAATGCGCGCCGATACCCGCTCAAACGGGCTAACGCGTTCCACAATCGCCCGCCTTACGCGCCAACTCCGACGTGCCGAGCGAACGCCCGCCTTGTCCGGCCGCTGCCCTCGACTGCGTGCCCTCGAACTGGCGTAACTCCTCGCATTGGACGCTCGCGCGCCCCGTACCGTTTCCGCATTTGATAATTGCCGTCAGAAAAGTTATCGTGAGAATAGCGAAAATGGAAAACCATGCGAGCGGGGAAAGCGGGGAGAGGCGAATGAAATCGAAGAAATCCTGGCTGTGGCCGTCGCTCGGGTTCGTCTCGCTCGGCTGCACGCTGTTGCTCCTGTTCGGCTTCGGATGGGCGCTGAAGGACGCCTGGGCGCCCTCCGCCGGCATTGCGCTGCCAGGCGGAACGCCGCAACCGGTGGCGACGGGCGGCGCTTGGGAGGACAAGCACGAGCTGCTCGTCACCGCCATCGGCGATTCGCTCACGCGCGGAACCGGCGATGCGAGCGGGCAAGGGTACGTGCGCGGAACGGTCGACCGGCTGCAAAAAGCGCTCGGCAAGCCCGTCAAGCTCGTCAACAACCTGGGCATCAACGGGCTCGAAGCGTCGAACCTCACGATCCGGCTGGACGACGAAGGCTTCAAGGGCGCGATCGCCCAAGCGGATTTGCTCCTCGTGACGATCGGCGGCAACGATCTATTCCATGTGGCGCAGAACGGGGGCAGCCTCGCCGAAGGCGGGGACATCGACGTCCAGCTGCTGCAGACGCGGTTAATCGGCTTGAAGCCGCGGCTCGAGACCGTCTTCCGCAAGCTTCGCGCATTGAATCCGAACGGACGCATCGTCTATGTCGGCCTGTACAACCCGTTTTACGACGTGCCCGCGCTGCGGGAGTCCGTCGGCGCCGTCATCGACGAATGGAACGGCTACGCCCGCCGACTCGCCGAGACGGACGGCAACGCGGCGGTCGTGCCCACCTACGATTTGTTCGAGACGGACGTCACGCGTTATTTGTCCTCCGACCACTTCCATCCGAATGCGGACGGTTACGCCCGGATCGCGGAGCGGGTCGCGCAGACGCTGGAATGATGGAGAAAGGAGCGGCGACAGGCATGGAACAGGCGCAGGAAAGAGAAGGGCGGCCTTCGCGGAGGCAGGCGTTTCAGCCGGGCCGACCGTCCGGCAAAACGCAGGGAGACGTGGTCTTGTCGGTGGAGCGGGTATCCAAGTCGATCGGCCGCAAGCCGATCATCCGCGACATTTCGTTCGACGTCCGTGCGGGCGAGATATTCGGCTTTCTCGGGCCGAACGGGTCCGGCAAGACGACGACGATCCGCATGCTCGTCGACCTGATCAAGCCGACTGGAGGACGCATCTCGGTGTGCGGCGAAGACGTGAACCGGTCGCCGGAGCGGGCGCTCCGGCACGTCGGATGCATCGTCGAAAATCCCGAGATGTACAGCTACATGACCGGATGGGAAAATCTCGCGCATTTCGCCCGCATGCAGCCGGACATCCCGGAAGCCCGCATTGAAGAAGTGGTCGACATCGTCGGACTGGACGCGCGCATCCACGACAAGGTCAAGACGTACTCGCTCGGCATGCGGCAGCGCCTCGGCATCGCGCAGGCGCTGCTCGGCTCGCCCAAGCTGCTCATCCTGGACGAGCCGACGAACGGCCTCGATCCGAAAGGGATCAAGGAACTGCGCGCGTTCATCCGCGAGCTGGCGGACGGGGGCATGAGCGTCTTCGTGTCGAGCCATCTGCTCAGCGAAATTCAGCTCATGTGCGACCGCGTCGCCATCATCGGCCAGGGCCGGGTCATCGCGGTGGGCAAGGTGGAGGAGCTCGTCGCCCAGGCCGAGACCTATACGCTATGGCTCGTCTCCGATCCCGAACGTGCCGAGGCGCTCCTGCGGGAGCATCCGGACGCGCGCGTCGTCGGTGAGGACGAGCATCGGATCGACGAATCGCTGCTCGCCGCGATGCCGGGCGCGATCGTCACGTCGATGGAACCGGACGCGGTGCCCGGGTGGGTCGAGCGTTTCGTGGCGGCGGGAATCGGGGTACAGGCGGTACATCGGGCCTCGCCGTCGCTGGAGGAACTATTTTTGAAGCTGACGGAGGGGGAGCGGCTTGGCTAACCAATTGGCCTTGATCCAAAACGAGACGCTGAAGGTATGGAAGAAAAAAAGGTTCGCGGTCATCGTCCTGATCCTGCTCGTGCTCGTCCCCGTGTTCGTCTACGCGCAGCTCAAGATTGCCGAGAACAACAAGGACAAATTCACGGACTGGCGTGCGGAGCTGCGGCAGCGCATCATCGACAATACGAATGCCTTGTCGAGCGACCGCGTGCCGGAGGAGTGGAAGAAATGGCGCGTGGCGCTCGTGCAGCAGCTGCAGTACGATCTGGATCACGACGTGAATCCGAATACGCCGAACGCCGTAACGTTCACTAACAGTTTTTTGCGTAACGCGGTCGGCATGTTCATCCCGCTGATGGTGCTTGCGGTCGCCTCCGACCTTGTATCGTCGGAGCGTTCTACGGGCACGATCAAAATGCTGCTCACGCGGCCCGTGCGGCGATGGCGCATCCTCTTTTCCAAGCTGGTCACCCTGACGCTGTACGTCTCGCTCATCATCGTGGCGACGGCCGCGGTGAGCTATCTCGTATCCGGACTGGTATTCGGCTACGAAGGCTGGCGGGAACCCGTGTTTGTCGGTTTTCGGCTTGCCGGCTCCGACATCGATACGGCCGACGTCCATGCGATTACCCAAGGCGCTTACTTGCTGATGCTTATGGGCCTGGTGTGGTTCTCCGCGATGGTGGTCGCAATCCTCGCCTTTATGGTGTCGGTGCTTGTGCGCAGCACGGCCGCCAGTCTCGTGACGATGATGGCCGCCGTCATCTCGGGCGCGATCCTGTCGAACATGGCGTCGTCCTGGCACAGCGCCAAGTATCTGTTTAATGTGAACCTGGATTTGACCGTTTACCTGCAGGGCTCCCCGCCCCCGATCGACGGGATGACGCTCGGCTTTTCCCTTGCCGTTCTAGGCGTTTGGGCGATCGCGGCACTGGTCGTATCGTTTGCCGTCTTTACGAAGCAAGATATCTTGAACTAAAATAGACGGAAGGTGCGTCTGTCCTGAAAGTTTTCAACGCGCGGCCGCGCGCGGCCGGACCGTTGCCCTCTTTCACAACAGACGCAGCAGAGAATCGCTAGGAGGATCCTTCGTGACCGAACAAATCAACCTGTTTGCCGAAGCTTCGGCGCAGGCGGGAACGGAATACGGCGCCGACGATATCCAGGTGCTGGAAGGTTTGACCGCCGTACGCAAGAGACCGGGGATGTACATTGGCAGCACCACGACTTCCGGTCTGCATCATCTGGTATGGGAAATCGTCGACAACGCCGTCGACGAGCATCTCGCGAAGTTTTGCAACCGCATCGACGTGACCGTCCACACGGACAATTCCGTCACCGTCTACGACAACGGCCGGGGTATCCCGACTGGCATGCACAAGACCGGCGTTCCGACGCCGCAGGTCGTCTTCACGATGCTGCATGCGGGCGGCAAATTCGGCGGCGGCGGCTACAAGAAGTCGGGCGGCCTGCACGGCGTCGGCGCATCCGTCACCAACGCGCTGTCGGAGTGGCTCGAAGTCGAGATTTACCTTCAAGGCAAAATACATAAAATGCGCTTCGAGACGTGGACCGACGAGAAGGGCAAGGACCACGTCGGGGAGCCCGTCACCCCTCTGCAGGTGCTCGGCAACACGAACAAGACCGGCACCAAGGTGACGTTTAAGCCCGACCCCAAAGTGTTTCACGGGAACGTGTCGATCAACTACGACACGCTGGCGGAGCGGCTGCAGGAGATCGCCTTCCTGAATTCCGGCCTCAAGGTCGTCGTGAAGGACCAGCGCTCCGGCAAGGAGGATACGTTCCACTACGAGGGCGGTGCTCGTCAGTTCGTCCAGTACCTGAACGAAGACAAGACGGTGCTGCACGACGTCGTGCACTTCGCGGCGGAGAAGGACGACATCGAGGTCGAGGTGGCCCTGCAGTACAACGACGGCTACACCGAGACGATCGCCTCGTTCGTCAACGCCATTCCCACCCGCGGGGGCGGGACGCACGAGACCGGGTTCAAGACGGCGTACACCCGCGTCATGAACGAATACGCCCGCAAGATCGGCCAGCTCAAGGAGAAGGAAAAAAATCTCGAAGGCAGCGATCTCCGCGAAGGCATGATGGCCGTCATCAACATCAAGATGGCTGAGGTCGAATTCGTCGGCCAGACGAAGGACCAGCTCGGCAGCGCCTCGGCGCGCGGAGCGGTCGACGCGATCGTGGCCGAGAAGATGGCGGTTTTCCTGGAGGAAAATCCGCAAGTCGGCCAACAGCTGATCCGCAAGTCGGTCCAAGCCTCCAAAGCCCGCGAGGCGGCCCGCAAGGCGCGCGAAGAAATCCGTACCGGCAAAAAGCGCAGCGAAAGCCCGAGCCTTGGCGGCAAGCTGTCGCCGGCGCAGTCCAAGGACTATTCGCGCAACGAGCTGTTCATCGTCGAGGGCGACTCTGCAGGCGGCTCGGCCAAGCAGGGCCGGGATTCCAAGTACCAGGCCATTCTGCCGCTCAAGGGCAAGCCGATGAACCCGGAGAAGGCGAAGCTCATCGACGTGCTTCGCAACGAGGAGTACAAAGCCGTCATTGCGGCGATCGGCGCGGGCGTCGGTCCCGAATTCGACGTCGATGAGAGCAACTACGCGAAGATCATCATCATGACGGACGCCGACACGGACGGCGCGCACATCCAGGTGCTGCTGCTGACGTTCTTCTACCGGTACATGAAGCCGCTGCTCGATGCCGGCAAGGTGTTCATCGCGCAGCCGCCGCTTTATAAGATCACCCGCAAATCGGGCAAGCTGGAAACGGTGCGCTACGCGTGGACGGACGAGCAGCTCCAGAACTACATGAAGGAAATCGGCAAAGGCGCGGAGCTTCAGCGCTACAAGGGCCTCGGGGAAATGAATCCGGAGCAGCTCTGGGAGACGACGATGAATCCCGAGTCGCGCACGCTGCTGCAGGTGCAGATCGAGGATGCCGCCAAGGCGGAACGCCGAGTCTCGACGCTGATGGGCGACAAGATCGATCCCCGCAAGCGCTGGATCATCGACAACGTCGACTTCATGCAATACGAGGATTAACGCGAGGAGAAGCAGCGTCAGCCGTTGACGCTCCTTCGAACGCCGCGGTTCCGGCCGCGCGGCACACGCGCGATCTTGCACGCGCGACGGACGGCGGAAAGCAGGGTCAGAAGGAGAGACGTTTATGGGTTTGTTGGAGCAATTTCTGCCGGCTTACTTGGAAGAGGTCGTCGGCGACCGTTTCGGACGCTATTCTAAATACATCATTCAAGACCGGGCGATCCCCGACGTGCGCGACGGGCTGAAGCCGGTGCAACGCCGCATCTTGTATGCCATGTTCGACGCGGGCAATACGCCGGACAAGCCGTACCGCAAATCGGCCAAAACCGTCGGCGACGTCATGGGCAACTACCACCCGCACGGCGACGCTTCGATTTACGACGGCATGGTGCGCATGGCGCAGCCTTGGAAGATCGCCCATACGCTCGTGGACGGCCACGGCAACTGGGGCTCGATGGACGACGATCCGCCCGCCGCGATGCGCTACACCGAAGCGCGGCTGTCCGCGATCGCGATGGAGCTGCTCCGCGACATCGACAAACGCACGGTGCCGTTCAAGGACAACTTCGACAATACGACCAAGGAGCCGGTTGTCCTGCCGGCCCGCTACCCGAATCTGCTCGTCAACGGCGTCAGCGGCATCTCGGCCGGCTTCGCGACGGAGATTCCGACGCACAACCTGCGCGAGGTCATCGACGCCTGCACGGCGCTGATGGACAACCCCGAGCTGACGACGGCGGAGCTCATGCAGATCGTGCGCGGGCCGGACCTGCCGACCGGCGGCATCATCATGGGCGAAGAGGGAATCCGCGAAGCGTACGAGACCGGCAAGGGGCGGATGTACATCCGTTCGAAGACGGCGATCGAGGATCTGCGCGGCGGCAAGCAGCAGATTGTGATCACGGAGATCCCCTATCAGATCGTCAAGTCGAAGCTCGTGAACGCGATCGACAACCTGCGGCTCGAGAAAAAGGTCGAAGGCATCGCGGAAGTGCGCGACGAGAGCGGCCGGAACGGACTGCGCATCGTCGTCGAGCTGAAGAAGGACGCCGATGCGGAAGGCATTCTCGCCTTCCTGCTGAAGAAGACCGATCTGCAGGTGACTTACAGCTTCAATATGGTTGCGATCGTCAACAAAGCGCCGCAGCAGCTCGGCCTCAAAGCGATCCTTTCCGCCTACATCGCGCACCAGGTCGAAGTCGTGACGAACCGGACGCAATACGATCTGGAGAAGGCGGAAGACCGCGCCCACGTGCTCGAAGGGCTCGTCAAGGCGCTTAATTTGCTCGACGCAGTCATCGAGACGATCAAAGCCTCAAAAAACCGCCAGGACGCGCAGAACAACCTGGTCGCGAAGTTCGGCTTTTCCGAGCGTCAGGCCGACGCGATCCTGACGTTGCAGCTGTACCGGCTGACCAATCTCGAGATCACGTCGCTCGAGAAAGAGCATGCCGACACGATGAAGAAGATCAACCAGCTCCGCGCCATTCTTGCAAGCCCGAAAAAGCTGAACGGCGTCATCAAGGACGAGCTCGGCGAGATTCGGGGCAAATACGGCATCGACCGACGCTCCGTCATCCAAGGCGAAGTGGAGGAGCTGAAGGTCAATCTCGAAGTGACCGTGCCGGCCGAGGACGTCATCGTCACGCTGAGCCGCCAAGGCTACGTCAAGCGCACGAGCCAGCTGTCCTTCACCCGGTCCGGCGGCGATCTCGGCAGTTCCGGCGTCAAGGAAGGCGACGTCATTCGCTGGAGCCTGCAGCTGAACACGCTGGACTCGCTGCTGCTGTTCACGCAGAAGGGGCAATACTACCTGCTGCCGGTCCACCAGATTCCGGAGTTCAAGTGGAAAGATACCGGCACCGCCATCGTCAACGTCCTGCCGCTCGCCAAGGACGACCGCCTCGTCGGCGTCATCCCGGTCAAGCCGGGCGAATGGGCGCAGGCGGCGGAGCTGGGCGAGAAGGGGCCGGCCCTCGTATTCGTCCTGCGCCGCGGACAAGTCAAGCGGACGCTGCTCTCGGAGTACGCGACGAGCCGCAGCACGGCGATCGCCGCCTGCAAGGTGGCCGAAGGCGACGAGATCCGGTCCGTCTACCGCAGCGACGAGCCGCAGGAGCTCGTCCTCGTCACGGAGCAGGGGATGAGCATTCGCATTCAGGAAAACGAAGTGAGCTTGCAAGGACGGGTAGCCGGAGGCGTGCGCGGCATTGCGCTAAAGGAAGGCGACTTCGTCACGGACGGGTTGCCGGTATCCGGCGACGAGGGCGAAATCCTCGTCCTGTCCGACTACGGATTCGCCAAGCGGACGCTGCTGTTCGACTATCCGCAGCAGGGCCGCGGGGGCAAGGGGATCCAGACGTTCGAGTTCAAGGAGGGCAAGCGCGTCCGCCCGAACGGCACGCGCCTAATTGCCGCCTACCATGTAAAAGAAGCGATCGAGATCGGCACGGTGACGGGCTCGGGGGCGTTCGCGGAGTTCCACTCCGACAACGCGCCGCTCGAGGATCGCCGCGCGCACGGCAAATCGGTCGTCGCGGCCGACCGCAACGACCTGCTCGCCGAATCGTTCAAGAAGCCGCTTCAAGGTTGACGCAAGCGGGCGGATCGGGCTTCGCGATCGCATTCGCCCGCCGGCCGGCTTAGTCGTAGGGACCTTCCCTCGACTCGCTGCGGTCGATCCATTTGAGCATCATGTCCAAAACGACCCACAGGGGCACCGGCTCGTCGAGCCGGTCAAGCCACTGTGGGTCTTCGATGATACCGGCCTCCTTCGCCATCTGCCCGATCATCCGTTTGCGTTCTTCCGAAGCCGTCACGATCGATCGCCTCCGCGCAACCGCGTTTTTCACCGCGTTTCCCGTTTGGGTGTCACCAGTATATGTCGTCGGTTGTCGCATTGTACCTGTTCATGAGGATTCATGGCGTAAACATTTAACCCGCTTAAACTATCATTCGACATCGGGCCTGCGTATAATAGTAAAAGAAGGCACGTTCGGGAGAGAAGAGGAGGATGGAAGATGGAGACGGCATCGGAATTTGTGAAGAGCTGGATGAAGCTGACGAAGGACTGGCAGACCCAAATGGAGGCGGAGATGGCGCCGCAGCTGACGGAAGGGCAATTGCAGGTGCTCGAGCTGCTGAAGGCGCGCGAGCCGATGAAGCCTTCCGACCTGCTGCCTCATCTGGAGACGACGCCGGCCGCGGTGACGACGCTGCTCGACCGGATGGAACGCAACGGGCTGGTCAAGCGGACGCGGGACGAAAGCGACCGCCGGATCGTCTGGGTCAGCACGACGCCGCTCGGCCGATCGGAGACGGAGCGGGGACTGCGTATCCGCAGCGAGATCGTCAATCGGTCGCTCGACCGGCTATCGGCGCACAACCGCCAGCTGCTCGTATTCCTGATTTCCAAGGTGGCGGGAACGCGGGAGACGCCGGCCTCGAAGGAGCGGCCTGCCGGGCGCGTGCCGTCCGGCGACGACCGGACGGAAGAGGCTTCCGCCTGATCCTTCGGCTGCCTGAAACTTAGCTTTCCCGCCATACTGCCCCGCCGTTCGCGACGACGTTCGCGGACGGCGGGGCTTTTCGTCCTGAACGCTAGGCTCGTTACGAGGAAGGCTTGGGCCTTGTCCGAATATGGCAGCGGGGAGCGGAGGCGCCCGTCGGACGTTCTCCGGTCGCCGGGCGCGAACGGTCGTCCCCTTCGTTGGCCTCCGAGGCGGCTTGGCCGTCCGTAGGCCAATATCCGGAATAGTTGGCCCCGATATTCAGGCGCCCGCTCAGCGTCTGAATGTCGACCGTGCCGAAATGGTTGCTGTGATCGACTTTTTCGATTCGAATCACATCCGCGTGATGGATCACAAACGAGGGCCGGTCATGACAGAGCGTTTCGTTCAAGTGGCGGACCTCGTCTTCCAACCGGCGAAGCCGGTCCCGGATGTCGGTCTCTTCGCGCAAGCCGCGCGATCCGAAAAGGCGTTGCCAAATAGACATGGGCCAGCTCCCCTCGATTCATCCGTCACGGCTTTCGCATGCAGTCGCGTCACTCGATGGGAACGTTCTTGCGAACGACGGAAAGACTGGGAATACGGATGATGAGCAAACCGTGCTCGAATGTCGCTTTGATTTGGATTTTTTCAGGACTGATTCGTTCGGGCAAACGAATGGAGCGTTGGAATTCTCCTTGAAATCTTTCGGTGAGATAGGATGTTCCTTGAGGAAAAGGGGGCTTGGACCGCCCCTGAACCGTCACATGGTCGGAATCGACCGTCAGCTTCACATCTTCTTTGGCGACGCCCGGCAAATCGATCAGCACGATCGTTTCGCCTTTGCCGACGACTACGTCGGCGGCCGGAAAGAGGCTCGTCGGCTCTTGGTGCCCGGGTTCAACGTCCGTAAAAAAGGGGTGCTGCTTAAACGCGTCGTGGGTGTGGGCGTTATGGAATAAATCCGACAAAAATTGTTCGCCGGACAAGCTCTTGGAAAGCTCCAACAACTTCTTTAGCTTCTCTTGATTCATACGCGCCTGCGTTCCCCCCTTCCTTGTACTTATTTCTATGTGCGCAATCTTGTTTTCATTAACGGTGAAGACGGTCACCGGCAGGATCCTTTTCGCAGTTCTCCGATTCGTGCCGCATTCCGTTTATCTCTCCGGTTATATTAACGGCAAGGCAGGAATAGGTTAAAAAACATCGTCCAAAGAAGTTTTGGAAGAAGTCTCAAGCGGAAAGGAAGTTTCGCATGCGCTTTGTCCCCGCCCGAATCCATGTTGATCACATTCAGATTAAGAATGCAGATCACGGAAGCGACGTCTCCTTCGGATCCACCGTGATCCGAAACCGTAACGTGGTCGCCAAAAAAACGCAAGGATTCGGCCAGCAATTGGCCGATGCCGTCAGTCGCCGGAAGATCGTCAGCTACGTGGCGGATGATGACCGGTCGGACGGAGGGCTCTATAAGAAAGAACTTCGCTCGGCGCGAGGACATGAACAACGGAAGGAGTGAGCTCGCGTGTCTTTGATGCCCCCGGTTCCGCAAATGATCATCAACATTCATATCATCAAAGTGAATTCCTTCGAAAATGCATCCGCGATCAACGTCGGCCAGAATTTGCTCGCGGAGTGGCACAATTCCGATAAAAAAACGATGGGCCTCGGGCAAAACATGGGGGACGGTTGCGATTTTGTCGGGACTCGAAGCTTCGTCGACGACCGCGATCAAATCGACTCGCCCTCTTTTTTCGATACCAAACCGGTCCCTTTGCCGCTTGCGAGGGAGTGACGAGCGCCCATGCTGTTCGCCCCGGTTGAAATCAACGTCCTGACGTTCAAGATCAACGCCCTCGATCATTCCTCCGTCATGAACATGGGCACAACTTACCATGCGGATCAAATCGTGTCCTACAAAAGAAATCAGGGCATCGGAGAACAACACGGGGATCGCTCCCCGATCCAGGGTACGGTCTCCTGGGTGGCGGATTCGGACTTGATCGATAGTCTCACGCATAAGGTCAGCATCCTTTAGCGAGGCATCGCGACTGGGAGGGGGAAGAACAATGATTTATTTCACGCCGATGCAAATCAATTTGCTCGGCTTCAAAGTGAATGCCATCGATAACACGTCCGTCGTCAATGCAGGCCCGGTGCAATATATCGATCAGTTGGTATCCTACAAAAGAAACCAGTCGGTCGCGGAGATCAACGGCGATTTTTCTCCGGTCAACATGCCTTTCTCTATTTTGACGGATCCCGACGTGGCGGATTCCAACACGGTGAAATCCAGCGCCATTTAGCCCAGGCCGATCTTATCGTTCCCCGACAGAAAAAGCCCCGTCTCTCGCGGCGAATTCGCGAAAGATGGGGCTTCATACGTTCGGGCGCAGAGGAATGGCGTTCGGACAAGCCTAGCGTTGGCCGGGTTAATGCCCCTGGCCGAGAAGGCGGTTGATGCCGGGCAGCAGCTCCGCCATGGCGGCATAATCCTGGCTCGTCAGGTTCGGGTCATGCCGATCGACGAGCGCTTGCTGCATCGGGATGACGGTATAATGACGCTTGGCGTCCGGTCCCCAAATATGCACCCAGGTCGGCGTGGCGGTCACGTCGCTCCAGGTCGTGGAAGAGACGCCGTTTTCCGTATGCTTGGAAAGTTTGACTTGCATGATGACGCCGACGTTTTTCCAGTTGCCCGATTGATTCGAAATGAAGTTGCCCATCGAATAAAGAACGAGACCGCGGCGCTTGCCGCCGGGCGCGGCCGGATCGTCCGCCTCGATCGTCTCGTACGGCTGCACGACGTGGGGATGGGCGCCGAGGACGAGATCCGCGCCCGCTTCGATCGCCTCCCGCGCGATCCGGCGCTGAGCGTCGTTCGGCGTCCGCTGATACTCGATGCCGAAATGCAGCGAGACGGCGACGGCGTCCGCGCCCGCTTCCTTCGTTCTGCGGATGTCGCTGGCGATCGCTTCCCGGTCGATGAAGTTCACGGCGAAGGGCTTGTCCTCCGGAAGGGGGATGCCGTTGGTCCCGTAAGTGTAGGACAGAAACCCGAGCTTGATGCCGTTGCGCTCCTCGATGACGATCCGCGCCGCGTCCGTCTCGTCGACCGCCGTGCCGACGGGAACGAGACCGCGCTTGCGCAAGTTGCCGAGCGTCCGCGCGAGACCGGGATAGCCGCGGTCGAGCGTGTGGTTGTTCGCGGTAGAGAGCACCTGGAAGCCCGCGTCTTTCAAGGCGTCCGCAAGCTCGGTCGGCGCGTTGAAGCGCGGATAACCCGTGTACTTCAGATCGGCGCCGGCGATCGGCGTCTCCAGGTTGCCCACGACCCAATCGCCTTGGCGCAGCAGAGGCTTCACCTGCTTGAACCAAGGTCGAAAGTCGTATTTCTTGGTCTTCGCGTTATAGTAGCCGGGCAACTGCGGCGAGTGCACCATAATATCGCCGACGGCGACCAGCAGCGCCTCGCTGTCGGCGGGCTGTGCGACCGGCGTAGCGGACGGCGCCGGCACCGCGGTAGGGAGCGGCGACGGAGCGGGCGGCGCAGTTGCGGAAGGCGGCTGCGCGATCGTAGTCGGAACGGCCGTCGGCGCGGTCGGCGGAGGCGAAGCCTCGGACGTTCCGTCCAGGATGCTGCAGGCCGAGGCGGCCAGGCAGAAGCCGACGAGCGCTGCCCCGAGCGCGCACCGCAGCGCCACTATCCGGGCCCGTTCCGCGTACATGCCGACCGGCGGCCTCAGTGGCTCTCCCAACGGCCATAGATGCCGCAGGGCAGCGTGAGGCCGCTGCGGGAAATCGGCAGTCCGATTTCGCCGCAATCCAGCTTGCCGCCGTGCTTGCGGCCGATCGACAGGTGGAGCAGATTGTGCAGAACGGTCGGCGACAATCCGGTCGTATAAGAGTTCACCAGCACAAACAGCGGCTGGTCCGAGAGGATGGTTCGGCACTCCTCGAGGAACGGGAAAAGGCTCTCCTCCAGCTTCCACGTCTCGCCACCCGGGCCGCGGCCGTAAGAAGGAGGGTCCATGATGATCGCGTCGTATTGTTTGCCGCGGCGCTGCTCCCGCTGCACGAACTTGAACACGTCGTCCGTGATGTAACGGATCGGCGCCTGCTCCAGGCCGGACAGCTGGGCGTTTTCCTTGGCCCACTGGACCATGCCCTTCGCCGCGTCGACGTGGCATACCTCGGCGCCGGCCGCCGCGGCCGCCACCGTCGCGCCCCCCGTATAGGCGAACAGATTCAGTACGCGGATCGGGCGTCCCGCTTCCGCGATTTTCTTCATCATCCAGCTCCAGTTGACCGCTTGCTCGGGGAACAGGCCGGTGTGCTTGAAGTTTGTCGGCTTGATATGGAACTTCAGCGGCCCGTAGGAAATCGTCCAGCGCTCGGGCAGCGTCCGGCGGAACTGCCATTGGCCTCCGCCCGAGGAGCTGCGGAAGTAATGGCCGTCGGCGTTGCGCCATTCGTTCGTCTCTTGGGTCAGCGGCCAGATGATTTGCGGGTCGGGGCGGCGGAGGACGATGTCTCCCCAGCGCTCCAGCTTGTCTCCGTTGCCGGTGTCGATCAATTCGTAGTCTTGCCAGTCGGTTGCCATTCGCATGTCGGTTTAGCTCTTCCTTTGCTCGTTCAGATAGAATTGCTTGCCGCCGCTTCGAGCGTCGGTTCCGGAGAGAACCGATAGCCGAATCCCCGTACCGTATGGATGTAGCAGGGTCGGGAAGGATCGGGCTCGATCTTCTTGCGGAGATTGCTGATATGCACCATCAACGTACGGGTATCCCCCATGCTGTCGGTATGCCAGACGAGCCTGTAGAGCTCGTCAAGACCGTAGACGCGATTCGGCTGCCTGGCGAGCACGGACAGCAGCTCGAACTCCTTGACGGAGAGCGGGACGATCTCCTGTTCCCGCCTCACCTCGAAGCGTTTGAGGTCGATCTCGAGGCCCGGAAAAGCGAGCGAGGAGGACGGTTCCTCCGGCGGTCGCTCCCGCATCCGCCTGCGGCGGATGTGCGCGTGAACGCGGGCGACGAGCTGGCTCGGACTGAACGGCTTCGTAATATAGTCGTCCCCGCCTTCGGACAGGCCGTGTACGATGTCGGCGTCTTCGCTTTTGCAGCTCAAAAACAGGATCGGCACGTCGGCGCAAGGGCCGGCCCGAAGCCGGCGGCACACCTCGATCCCGTCGAGCTGGCCCAGATTCACGTCGAGCAGGATGAGATCGGGCGCGAGGGCTTCGGCGATCGAGATCGCCGCTTCGCCTTCGTGCGCGCTATGGACGGCAAATCCTTCCTTGGCCAGGAATAGCGAGATCAGATCGGTGATTTCCGTTTCGTCGTCGACGACCAGAATGGCGGCGTTGGTTCTGCTCAAAAGCGGTTCCTCCATTCTAAGCAGCTGTACATATGAAATTATTATACTTAAAGCGTTGACGGGGAATCAATGCGCGTTTACGATGAGGTCAGTCTTCTTGGTAGGAGAGAAAAGGAATGCGTGGTCTTCATCGGATTCGGATCAAGGAGGTCGCCAGCCTGGCGGCCGTCTTCGTGCTGCTCGGCTTCTTGCTCGGGGGCTGCGCGCGAGGGAACGACGAGGAGGCGCCTCCGGCCGCGCGCGGCGGCCTGCTCGATCTGACGCAGTGGCAGCTCGGCCGAGACGGCGTCGTGCCGTTGGACGGGCAGTGGCGTTACGCGGTCTACGGTTCGCCTTCCGGGGCAGGTGCGGACAGGCTGTTGCAGGTACCGGGGACTTGGCGGGAAGGCGGGGAGGACGACGGGCGGCCCGACGCGCGAGGGGCGGGCGAGTACCGGCTGACGCTGAAGGGGCTACCCCCCGAAACGCCGCTCGCGATCCGGCTGCCGAACATCTCGACGGCCTATCTCCTTTACGTCGACGGCAAGCCTGCGGTCCGGCGCGGCGAAGCAGGCGGGACCAAAGCCGATACGACGCCGTACCAGCTGCCCGCGACCGTCTACTTCACTCCCTCGGGCGAACGGACGGAGCTGCGCCTCGACGTCTCGAACTATCATCACCGCACCGGCGGAATCCGCACCTCGCTGCTGCTGGGCACGTCGGAGCAGATCAGCCGGCTCGAGTTCCGCAAGGAAGCGACCGAGATGGTCGTGCTCGGCTGCCTGCTCATGATCGGCATTTATCATCTGGGCTTGTACGCGCTGCGGCGGCGAGAGCTGTCCAACCTGTACTTTGCCTTGCTGTGCCTGTTCGTCGCGGGGCGAATGAGCGTCATCGGCGAGGGCTTCCTGATGTATACCTTGCCCAGCCTCACTTGGACGGCTTCGGGTAAAATCGAATATACATGCTTCGTCCTGGCCGGGCTGTTCGGGTTCGCCTATTTTCAACAGATGTACCCGCGCGAGATCGCCCGCCGCTGGGTGAGGTACGCCGCCGCGGTCGCGCTGGTCCTCGTTTGTGCGACGTGGTCGCTGTCCGTTCTCCGGTTCAGCTCGATCTTGCCGGTCTATCAGCTCTTTATTCTCGCGCTGTGCGCCCGTGCACTCGTGGGCGTCGTCACTGCGGCCGTCCGCCGGCGGGAAGGCGCGAAGCTGGCGCTTGTCGGCGTAGCGGGACTCGTGGCCACGATCGTCAACGACATGCTGTTCTACAACGGCTGGTGGCGATCGCCGGATCTGGTGTCGTTCGGCCTGCTGTTCCTTATCACAATGAACGCCTTCATCATTTCCATGCGGTTTTCCCGGACGTTCAACCGGGCGGAGCAGCTGTCGACGGAGCTGAAGGAGTGGAACAACCTGCTGGAGGCGCGCATTTCGGCCCGGACGGAAGAGATCGTGCGCATGGAGCAAGCCCGCAGGCAGTTGGTCAGCAACATCTCTCACGATCTGCGAACGCCGATGACGCTGCTGCAGGGTTACCTGGAGGCGCTTAGAGACGGCGTCATCAGCGATCCGACCCAGCGGGATGCGACGATTCGGGCCATGCTGAAGAAGGTCGAAGGCTTGAACGGCCTGATCCAGGATTTGTTCGAGCTGTCTCTCCTCGAAGCTCGCCGCGCGCAGATGAGCTACGTCGTCGTCCGGCTTGCCGATTGGCTGAGCCGGCTGCAGAGCGAGTACGGGATGGAACTGAGAGAGAAGGGGATCGTCTTTCGCTGCGAGCAGGCGGGCGAAGGGTTCTCCGAGGCGGCCGTGCGGATCGACGAGCTTCGCATGGACCGCGTGTTCGCGAACTTGATCTACAATGCGACGCGTCATACGCCGCCGGGCGGAGAGATCAGGCTGACGTTCGGCGCGAGCGCTTCGGGGGACGAGGCGATTCTGGTCGTCTCGGATACGGGGAGCGGCATTCGCCCCGGCGATCTGCCGCATTTGTTCGAGCGATTCTACCAAAACGACAAGTCCCGCCGCTCGTCCTCGGGCGGCAGCGGACTGGGATTGTCGATCGCGAGAGAGATCGTGGAGACGCATGGCGGGCGCATTTCGGCGGAAAATCGCGAAGAAGGCGGGGCACGTTTCCGCATCGCGCTGCCGATCCATCGGCAAAAATGAATAAGGGGGATTAGGGATGTGCTGGACGGGCAGATCCTAACGCCGCGAGCCCGCGTCCTTGTGCACGAGATCCTGGAGGAGGCCGATCGACTGCTGGCGCTGCTCCCGATTCATATCTTGGAGAAGGCGAAGGATTTCGGTATCTTCGGCGTTCGCTGCGGAGTCGCGGTACTTCGGCGGATTGCCGCCGATGATGTAGTCCAGGGAGACGTCGAAAAAATCCGCGAGCTTGATAAGCGTCTCGTAGACGGGCTGGCGGTTGTTGATCTCGTAATGGCTGTACGCAGACCGAGTGATGCCGATATGGCGAGCGACTTCTTCCTGCGATATGCCGCGCGCAAGACGCAGCTCTCTTAGGCGTTCTCCCATGTTCATTTTTACATTCTCCTTGCGGCGAAAGTAGAATTCAACGGCTCCTGCGACATTCGGATCGCGTCCATTGACGGGGCTATCCCTAATTTATGATACAAAATGTATCGTGTCAAGCTTTTGCAAGCGATTTCTCGATCAAAACGGCCGGAAACGGAGAAAACCCGACGTTTTGCGGGGAGATCGGCGCTTCTTAGCGGTACGGCGCTACAAGCGCCTTTCCGGCAAGAGACCGGAGAGAGAGAAGGGGGCACTTTGGCTGGCTTGGCGGGGGGACGAAAAGGTATAATAGCTTTGATACATAACCGAAACTTACAACTATCTATTCGCAGGAGGCGTTTCTATGAAATCGGATAAGCGATTGGAGTCTTACGCGGCACTCGCCGTCGAAGTCGGCGTCAATTTGCAGCCCGGGCAGACGATGTGCATCTTCGCGCCGGTAACGGCCGCCGAATACGTCCGGCTGGTCGCCAGACGCGCCTATGAAGTCGGAGCGCGCTACGTTCATGTCGAATGGAACGACGAGATCGTCTCGCGGACGCGCTTGGAGCTTGCGCCGGAAGAAGCGCTCTCGAGCTATCCGTCCTGGCTCGTCCAAGGGCGTGTCGAGATGGCGCAGGAGGGGGGAGCCTTCCTCTGGGTGCTCGCGGACAACCCCGACCTGCTGAAGGGGATCGACTCCGGCCGCATCTCCGCGTCGAACAAGTCGGCGTCCCTGGCGCTTCAGCCCTTCCGCGAATTTACGGTCAAAAATAAGGTGGCCTGGTCGATCGTAGCCGTTCCTTCGCAAGCTTGGGCGGATACGGTGTTCCCCGCGCTCCCGGCAGCCGAGCGGGTGGACGCGCTGTGGGAAGCGATTTTCGCGGCGACCCGCGTGAACGAGGCAGACCCCGTACAGCGTTGGCGGGAGCATACCGAATCCTTGAAGGCGCGGGCCCGGTGGCTGAACGAACGTCAATTTGCCGCGCTGCGCTACAAAGGACCCGGTACGGACCTGACGATCGGCATGCCCGAAAACCATACATGGAACAGCGCGAGCAACCAAAACGAGCGGGGCACGCCGTTCACGCCCAACCTGCCGACGGAAGAAGTGTTCGCTTCGCCGCATCGCGACCGGGTCGATGGGACCGTCTCGAGCAGCAAGCCGCTCAGTTACGCCGGCAAGCTGATCGACCGCTTCCGGTTGACGTTCAAGGAGGGCCGCATCGTGGACTTCGCGGCCGAACAAGGCTACGACGCGCTCGAGAAGCTGATCGGCACGGACGAAGGCTCGCACTACCTGGGCGAGCTGGCGCTGGTCCCGCACCGTTCCCCCATTTCCGATTCGAATCTGATTTTCAACAACACGCTGTTTGACGAAAACGCTGCCTGTCATCTGGCGATCGGCTTCGGCTTTCCGTTCGCATTGCAAGGCGGTCTCGCGCTGTCCAAAGAGGAGCTCCGCGAGCGGGGCATCAACGACAGTCTGACGCATGTCGACTTCATGATCGGGGGACCTGCGCTCGATATCGACGGGATCCTGCCGGACGGCACCGCGGTGCCGATCTTCCGGGCCGGCAACTGGGCGGACTGACCGGCCTTTTCGGCAGCGGAAGCGCCAGCCGCGCATTCTCCCGGGCATTCGTACATAGGTTAGGGTGTACGCCGCGAAGCGCGGGTACGAATCCGCAAGACGCGACACGGCCGCCGTCCTCCGCGCCGGACGGTCCCGTGACGTCCGAAAGGAGGATCCGCCTTGGGCATCGCAACCGACAGCGAAGCGGCGGCGCTGTTCGAACATCGATTTTGGCTGCAGGTGTTGGGAGATCACGCCCGGTTTATCCTGAATTCGCTCGCGCCGCCGGAAACGGCCGACATCGCAAAAGCGAAGCGGTTCGTGCAGGCGTTCGACAAGCTGCTCGCCGACGCCCGGCAAACGACGGGAGGCGAAGGGCTCGCCGCGCTGAACCGGGAGGCCCATGCGGAAACGGAAGCGCTGCGGAGCTTCAAGCTCGAGCTGCTGGCGCGCTCGCTCGAAGGCCGCCTGCGAAGCTCGCTTCCGCCGACCTTTTTCAGCCACATGGTGAACGAGCTGGAAGAGTATGTCCGCATCCTGGACGCGCTGCTCGCCGGCCGTCCCGTCCCGGTCTATCATCCGCTCCATCACGATCTGCTTTGGCTGCAGGACGCGCACGGCCACGCCGGCGCGATCGCGATGGGACTCGACCGGGTCGAAGCCGACCTGCTCCGCCGGAGCGTCGATTTCGAAAAGCACTTTCAGGCGCTATATCTGAAGGCGATCGAAATGGCGGGGTATCTCCGCGCGCAGCTGCAGGATTTTCCGGCGCTGCGGCGGTTTCACCGTCAGGTCGACTTGGAAATGGCGCTGTTTCGCAAGTTCTTGAGCGAGCTGGTAGAACTGGAGCTGAACGCGGAAGCGCTCGACATCATCAGTCCGCTCATGCCGGATCATATGGCCCGCGAAGAGTGCTATTATTTGCTGAAGCTGGCGCAGTCGGGCGCGGTTCCGAATCCCGGCTGCGACCCGACGCATCCGCGCGTCGAGGCGTAAGCGGAGGCGTCTGCGGCGGCCCAAGAACCCCAATTCCGCACCGGCGGAATATGGGGTTCCTTGCCGTGAGGTGCGGACGATCCCTTGTCAATTGCCGTTCGGGCGCTTAAGATGGAGGGGTGCCGGATTAGCGAAAGGGCACAAGAATTTAGCGGCGAGTAGGGAAGCGACATGGCGATTCATGACCATATCCTGATCAAAATTCGGGACCGAAGAGACAGTCTGACGCCGGTCGAGCGGAGGGTCGCCGACTGCGTGTTGGCCCACCTGGAGGAAATTCCGCACCTGTCGATCAAACGGCTGGCCAAGCTGAGCCAAACGAGCGACGCGTCCGTCCTCCGGTTTTGCAAGACGATGGGCTACGCGGGCTATCGCAGCTTTATCGTGAGCATCTCCGCCTCGCTAGGCTCGATGGAAGAAGAGCACCGCGATTCATATACGGACATCCAGCCGGGCGACGACCTGGATGTCGTCATCGCCAACATCTCGCGCAACAATTGCCGATCGATCGAGGATACGCTCAGCGTTCTGAGCCGCGAAGAGGTGACCCGGGCCGTCGGTCTGCTGCGGGGCAGCAGCCGGATCGTCTTCTTCGGAATCGGCGCTTCCGGACTGGTTTGCCGGGATGCGGAGATGAAGTTCTCCCGCATCAACAAGATGTGCCACGCCTACACGGACGGGCACAGTCAGCTCACGGCCGCCACGCTGCTCGCCAAGGGAGACGTCGCGATCTTCGTCTCGAACTCCGGAGCGACCACCGAAGTTCTCGATTCGCTGGACATCGCCAAAAAGCAGGGCGCGCATCTAATCGCCATTACCAAATACAACCGCAGCGAACTGGCCGACCGATCCGACGTCGTACTCAGCATTTCCACCCCGGAAGTGACGATCCGGAGCGGAGCCATGGGCTCCCGCATCGCGATGCTAACCGTCATTGACATCCTGTTCGCTGGTGTCGCGAGCGCGGAATATCAGCATGTGAAAAAATACTTAACGAAAACGCACGACATTCTCGCGGGCAAACAGCGCAAATAATAGGTACAAAGACGCCGTTTTTGACGAACGGCGTCTTTCTTTGTCGGATGATGGTAATAAAATTTCACTATAAAATTTCATAACAAAATAAAATTTCAAAATCTATTGACGGCCGCCGGGCGCTCCCCTTAACATAAGCCTCAGAAACGGGCATGAAGATCGCCTCGTCGGTAGCCTGACCAACATCCTAATCGGGGTAGGAGAATGACGATGAACGATGAGTATGCAGGGTTGACGACGGAGGGTATCCACCAGGGCACGCGGATGATCGACGAGTGCACGACCGAAGAGATGCTTCAGCTGCTTCACCGGGAGGACGCCTCGGTGCCGGCCGCCGTCGCCGCGGAGATCCCGCGGATCGGCAAGGCGGTCGACGTCCTGCATCGCGTCTTGAGGCAAGGGGGCCGTATGTTCTATATCGGCGCCGGGACGTCCGGCCGGATCGGCGTGCTGGACGCGTCGGAATGTCCGCCGACGTTCGGCACCGAGCCGTGGCAGATTCAAGGTCACATTGCGGGCGGAGATTCGGCTCTGCGCCTCGCGGTCGAAGGAGCGGAAGACGACGAGGAGGAGGGGATCGCGCTCATCGAGCGATGCGGCGTGACGGAGAAGGATGCGGTGATCGGCATCTCCGCAAGCGGCAGCGCCGCGTTCGTTGTGGCGGGCCTGAAGCGGGCGTCGGAGCTCGGCGCCGCGACGATTGGCGTCGTGAACAACAAGCCGTCGAAGCTGGAGCGGGTGTGCGACATCTGCATCGCGCCGGTCGTCGGACCGGAGGTCATCATGGGCTCCACCCGGCTGAAGGCCGGAACGGCACAGAAGCTGGTGCTCAACATGCTGACGACGTGCACGATGGTGAAGTTGGGCAAGACGTACGACAATTTGATGGTAGATCTCAAGGCAAGCAACCGCAAACTGCAAGATCGCTCGCTGCGCATCATCCGCGCGGCGACCGGCGTCGACGCGGACACGGCGGCTGCGATGCTGCAGCGGGCCGGCACAAGCTGCAAGCTGGCGATCATGATGATCAAGACGGGGCTGGAGGCCGAGGAAGCCGAGCGGACGCTCGCGCGGTTCGAAGGCAATCTGAAGGCCGCCATCCGCGCCGGCACCAAGGTCGTGTAGCCGCGGCGACGAGCGTCCGTAGGAACGGGAACATTTCCATATTTGGAGGAGGAAGGGTCCGATGACCAGAAAAGCGCAAGTACTGGCGTCCGTATTGGCCTTAACCGTCTCGATGACCGCGCTGGCCGCCTGCTCGTCCAACAACAAAAACAACGGGGCAAGCCCCGGCGGGTCGCAGAGCCCGTCCGGCTCGGCGAGCGCGGATGCCGGAAGCTCCGGCGGCAAAGATACGATCACCGCGCTGTTGCCCCCGGTATCGTCCGGCTTCCAGGATCGTTTCGAACAAATCTCCAAAGATTTTAACGCCAAATATCCGAACCTGACGCTCAAGATCGAGCCGGCGAGCTGGGAGGACATGACCCAGAAGCTCGACACCCAGGTGAACGCGGGCAGCCCGCCCGACATCGCATTCATCGGCTCGGACGGCATCTCCAAATATTTGCAGCAAGGCATGCTGATGGACATTACGGACGCCGTCGACTCCAACACGTACGACGACTTCGACCAAGCTCCGATCGCCTATATGAAAAAAGGCGAAGGCCTCTACGGATTCCCGGCGTACATGGAGGTCCACGCCCTCGGCGGCAACCGGCAGTTCCTCGAGGATGCGGGCATCGACTGGAAAAAGGTGCAGAAGGAAGGCTGGACGTTCGACGAGTTCCGCGAGGCGATCCACAAAGGTGTCGTCAAAGATGGCGACGTCACCAAGCGATACGGCTTCGTCTTCGCCAACTCCGGCGTCACGTCCAGGGACTATTTGAACATCCTCATTAAAAACGCCGGCATGCCGTCCGCCTTTACGACCGATCTGAAATACGCCTATACGAGCAAAAACTTCCTTGAAGTGCTGAAGGACGTGCGCCTCCTGATCGACGACGGCTCCATGCCGAAGGAACTCGGCTCGATCGACGCCGGCAAGCGGTGGAACATGTTCCTCACCGGCCAGACGATGATTACTGGCAAAGGCCTAGCCACCTTCGAGAATTCGGCCAACAAGAACAACGAAAAGATCGACGCGAACGATGGCAGCGCTGTCAAAGGAAGCATCAAGGTCGATTACATCGTGCTGCCGGTCCCGACCTTCCTGGGGCAGCCGCCGATGTCGAGCACGGTCGTCGACGGCTACGTCACGTTCCGCGGAAAAAAAGAACCGACGCCCGAGCACAAAGCGAACATCGTCAAAGCCGCCTACTTCCTGGCAAGCGGACAGGTCGCCGCGACGACGAACAATGAATTGTTCGCCGCGCACATCACGCAAAGCGGCCGCAAAGCGGCGGAAAGCATGACCGTGAACCGCAATCCCGACAACGTCGCCGCCGTCGAGACGCTGTTGTCCCACGCTTCCCCGGCACGGCCGGACATCCCGGTAGAGCTCGGCGCCAAGTCGATCAAGCTCGAGGACGAAGTGATCATTCCGAAAATGCAGGCGCTGCTGGCGAACGAGATCAAGCCCGAAGACATGTACGAAGCGGTCAAAGCCGCCGCGATCAAGACGTTCGGCGAAGACGGCGTCGTGAAGGACTAGGTTTCTTCGAACGGGCGGCCGCATGCGTGGCATGCGGACCGTCCGTCCCGGGGAAATTGGCGATCCTGAATGATGAAGGGGAGAGTCGGCATGGCGATCACGCAGACGGTCAGCTCCGGCAAGAAACGCAGGATCAGAGGGGACGGCGCTTGGGGGTATGCCTTCATCGCCGTCGCTTTACTGGGATACGCGCTGTTCACGGCCTATCCGGTCATCAGCGCTTTCTTCATCAGCTTCCAGGAATACAAGCCGCTCGGCTCCGAATACGTCGGCTTCGACAATTACTCGGCGACGTTCCGGGATCCGCTGTTCTGGAAGTCGATCCGGAATACGATCGTCTACACGATCCTCACCGTGCCGGTCGCGCTCGCGCTGTCCTTCGCGATCGCCATCCTGATCCTTCCGCTCAAGAAGCGGCTGCAGACGACGTTCAAAGCGATCTATTATTTGCCCGTCGTCGCCTCGGGCGTCGCGATGTCGGTCGTTTGGCTGTGGATCTTCGATCCGCTGCCTGCCGGCATCTTCAACCGATTGATCTCGATCGTCGGCGCGCCCAACCAGAATTGGCTGGGCGCGAGCGGGACCGCGATGTTCTCGCTCGTCATCATGGCTTGGCTGTCCAGCCACGGCGCCAGCATCATCATCTATCTCGCCGCCTTGCTGGGCGTCGACGAAAGCTACTACGAGGCCGCGGATCTGGACGGGGCAACCTTCCTGCAGAAGCTTTGGCACATCGTCATCCCGTTCCTCAAGCCGACGACGCTGTTTCTGCTCGTCACCGGGGTCATCGGGTCGTTTCAGGTGTTCCAGAACGCCTACCTCATGACCGGGGGCGGTCCGGACAACGCGACGACGATGGTCGGCTTGCTGATCTTCAACAACGCGTTCAAGTATTTCGAATACGGCAAGGCGGCCGCCCAATCGCTCGTCCTGGCGCTCCTCATCGCGGGCATCTCGATGTTCCAGTTCAAGTTCCTCGGCAAAGACGTGGAATACTAGCGGAGAGGAGAGGATCGCTGTATGGCGCTGTATCGCAAGCATAACGGACGGCGAAGCGCGCGAACCGTCCGCAACGCGGCCATCGTCCTCGTGCTGCTGCTGTTCGCCGCGGCGACGCTGTTTCCGATCTATTTCATGATCATCTCCTCCTTCGGGGATCCCGTCGAAGCGGCCGCGATGAGCTACTCGCTGTGGCCGGACAAAGTTTCGTTTGCTTCCTACAAGTTCTTCATGGACTTCAGCCCGCATTCGCTCCGGTGGATCGGCAACTCGGCGATCGTCGCCGCGAGCGTCATGATTACGAACGTGGTGTTCGCGAGTTTGGCGGGGTACGCCTTCTCTCGCGTCCGATTCAAAGGCCGGTCGGTTCTCTTCAGCATGCTGCTCGTCGCCATGATGGTTCCGTATCAGGTCACGCAGGTGCCGTTGTACATTCTGATCGTCAACACGTTTCAAATTCAAAACACGTACGGCGCCTTGATCCTGCCCGGCGTCGTAACCGTGTACAACATCTTTCTGGCCAAGCAGTTCATGTCGACGATTCCCGGCGAAATTCTGGAATGCGCGAAGGTGGAAGGCTGCAATCAGCTCCAAATCTACTTTCGCATCGTCTTGCCGCTGTCGAAGACGGTGCTCGCCGTGATGGCGATCCTGACTTTTATGGACAGCTGGAATACGTTTTTCTGGCCATTCCTCGTGACGAATACGATGGATATGCAAACGATTCAAGTCGGACTCAAAAATTTCCGCTTCGCCAACACGACGTATTTCTCGCCGATGATGGCCGGAGCGACGATCTCGGCTTTGCCGATGTTCGTCCTATTTTTCAGCCTCCAGAAGTACTTTCTGGAAGGCGTTACGGTAGGAGCTGTGAAAGGATAAGATGAACGAATCCATGCTGGACCTTGCATCCCAGACCGCGGCGCAGGGACGCCGCTACGCCATCGGCCTCATGTCCGGCACGTCGGTGGACGGCATCGACGCCGCTTTGGTCGACATTCGAGAGGGGACGCCGGACGGTCGTCCCCAAGTTCGTTTGGTCGCGTTTGAGAATACGCCTTATCCGGCGGAGGCGAGAGAAGAGATCTTCGCCTTGTTCGAGCCCGGTCAAGCGACCGTGGATCGGCTTGGAAGGCTGAACGTTTGGCTCGGCGAGCTGTACGCCGCGGCGGCGCTGTCCGTCGTCAAGACCGCCGGCCTCCGGCCGGATGAGATCGCCGTCATCGGCTCCCACGGACAGACGATCTATCACGCCCCGGAGCCGCAGCGGGCGGGCGGATACGACCTGGGCTACACGGTGCAGATCGGGGAAGGCTCGGTCATCGCCGCGCGCACGGGCATCGACTGCGTCAGCGACTTCCGCCCCGCCGACATGGCCGAGGGCGGTCAGGGCGCGCCGCTCGTGCCGTTCACCGAGTACTTGCTGTACCGGGAGGAGCGCCGGACGCTGCTGCTGCAGAACATCGGCGGCATCGGCAATGTGACCGTTCTCCCGGCCGGCTGCGGGCCGGACGAGGTGTATGCCTTCGACACCGGTCCCGGCAACATGCTGATCGACGGCGTCGTCTCGGCGCTGTATCCGGGGCAGACGATGGACGCGGGCGGCGCGATCGCCGCGGGGGGGAGCGTCGACGAGACGCTGCTCGAGCGGCTGCGCGAGGAGCCGTACTATGCGCTGCCGTGGCCGAAGTCGACCGGGCGCGAGCGGTTCGGCGCGGCCTACGTCGCGGAGCTGCTCCGCTACCGCGAGGAGCGGGGGCTGCCGCCGGCCGACCTCGTGGCCACCGTCACCCGGCTGACGGCTTGGTCGATCGGGGACGCGTACCGCCGCTGGATCCGGGACCGCCATCCGGCCGAGCTGCTGATCGTCGGCGGCGGAGGGAGCTACAATCCGACGCTGCTCGGCGAGCTGCGGGCGGAGATGGAGCCGATGGGCGTCCGGGTGGAGACGCAGGAGCAGGCAGGGCATCACAGCGACGCCAAGGAGGCCGTCGCGTTCGCCCTGCTGGCCGACTACGCGATCGATCGCCGGGCGAACAATCTTCCCGCGGTGACGGGCGCGCGCCGGCCGGCGGTGCTGGGCAAGATCTCCTACGCCTACCGGGCGTAAGTGTGTAAAGGAAGAGGGGCTAGCGGGTGCCGCTAGCCTTTTTTTGGCGCGAGTAGGTTCGCTGCCGGACGCCGGACGAAGAAACGCGCTTCCGCTGCCTAAAAAAGGAATCTGTTCACTGAACGGCGAAGTGGTTCATCACGCGCCGCGGATTAGAGAACCGCGGGCTGTCAGCCGTTTGTGAGGATGCTGCTATTGAACGAACCTGTGGACCGTTCTATGATGAATAACGCATTCCATACGTTGTGGAATCAAGGAGGGGAGCCCCGATGAAGAGACGTTGGTTGTTGGTCGCAGCAGGCGTGCTGGCGCTCGTCCTGGTCGGATGCGAACAAAAAGAGAAGGTAGAAGAAAAGGTAGAGCAGCCCGAGGAAGCATTCCAGGCGTATCTGGCCGATTGGCAGAGCCTGAATTACGCGAAGATGTACGACCGGCTCACGCCCGAAGCGCAGGCGAAAATCACGCGGGACGACTTCGCCACCCGCTACAAGAAAATCTACGACGGGATTGAGGCAGCGTCGCTCGCCGTCGTCGACCGGACGCAGCCCCCGGCGTCAGCGGAAGCCAGTCCGACGCCTGAGGCTGCGGAACGGACGATGCGTTATGAAGTGTCGTTGGAGACGCAGGCAGGCCCTATTCGCTTCGACCACGAGGCGAGGCTCGTTCGCGTGGAGATGCCGACCGACGATCCGAAGAAGACGGAGCGCCAATGGCGCATCGCCTGGGATCCGTCCTTGATCTTCCCCCGGATGGCCGAAGGGGACAAGGTTCGCGTTCAGACGTCGAAGGGCGAGCGAGGCGAAATTCTGGACCGCAACGGCAAGGAGCTGGCCGTGAACGGCAAGGCGCTGCAGCTCGGCATCGTGCCGGGCCAGCTGGGCGAAGCGGAGGACGCGACGATCGCGAAGCTGGCGGAGCTGCTGAACATAGAGCCGGCCGACATTCGCAAAAAGCTCGAAGCCAAATGGGTGAAGCCGGAGCTGTTCGTACCGATCGCCATGACGCCGGACGACGATCCGAATCCGTTCGCCGAGCTGCCCGGCGTCCAGTTTCAATCCAAGTCCGTCCGCCTTTATCCTTACGGCGAAGCGGCCGCCCATTTGACCGGCTACGTCGGCGAAATCAGCGCGGAGGAGCTCAAGAAGCGCAAGGATCAAGGCTATCAATCCGGCGATCCGATCGGAAAGGCGGGGCTGGAGCAGGTGTTCGAGGAGCGGCTGCGCGGACAAGGGGGCGTCCGGATCACAATCGCGGACGCCGACGGCCGGGAGAAGGCGGTGCTCGCCGAGAAATCCGCCGAGCCGGGCGATACGATCAAGCTGACCGTCGACGCGGACCTGCAGGAGCGCGTCTATGCGGAGCTGAAGGCCGACGAGGCCTCGGCCGCCGCCATCCAGCCGCTCTCCGGCGAAATTCTGGCGCTCGTCAGCAGCCCGTCCTACGACCCGAACGCCTTCGTTCGCGGGTTGTCCGCTGAGCAGTATGCCGCTTGGAACGACGATCCCCGGCATCCGTTCCTGAACCGCTTCACCAAGGCGTACGCACCGGGCTCGGCCTTCAAGGTCGCGACCGCGGCGATCGGGCTCGACCTCGGCAAGCTTGACCCTGACGAAAACCGGACGATCGAGGGATTGACGTGGACGAAGGACAAATCGTGGGGCAGCTATTATGTCAAACGGGTGCACGCCGTCAATCCGGTCAATCTCGCGAAGGCGCTCATCTATTCCGACAATATCTACTTCGCGCAGACCGCCGTTCAAGTCGGGGCGGAAGCGTTCGCGGCGGAAGCGGCGAAGTTCGGAATCGGGGAGGCGCTGCCGCTGCCGTACCCGTTCAAGGCGTCGCAGCTGGCCAACAAGGGCATCCGAGGGGAGGTCCAGCTGGCGGATACCGGATATGGCCAAGGCGAACTGACGATGACGTCTCTGCACGTGGCGCTAGTGTTCTCGGCGCTCGTGAACGGAGGGAACATCCCTTACCCGCTCCTGACGGAGGAGGACGCCGATCAGCCGGCGCGGCTGTGGCGCGAGGGCGCGATGAAGCCCGAGACGGCGGAGCTGCTCAAGAAGGATCTCCTCCAAGCCGTGAGCACGCCCGGCGGCGTCGGCCACGGCGCCTACATCCAGGGCGCCTCCATCGCAGGCAAGACCGGGACCGCCGAGATCAAGCTGACCAAGGACGGCCCCGGCACGGAAAACGGGTGGTTCGTCGGCTTCGACGCGGCGAATCCCGAGCTGCTGCTCTCGGTGATGGTCGAGAACGTGAAGGGCCGGGGCGGCAGCGCGTATGTCACGCCGAAGGTCAAGCATGTGTTCGAGCAATACAAGCCCGGCTGACGAAGCTCGCCGGCCCTATCGGCCGCAAAAAAAGAACCGGTTCGGACTCCCGAAGGAGGACGAAGCCGGTTCTTTTCCGATCATTCGCCGATCCCGGCTTGCAGCAAATAGCCTTTGCCGCGGATGCTCTCGATCGCAATCCGCTGATCGGTTTTCTTGCGGATGCGGTAAAGCAGCGAATGGATCTCCTCGGCGGTGACCGGCACGGACGGCTCTCGGGCGCCGGATCGCTCAGGCCAGACGTACCGGATGATCTCGTCCCGGGAGACGAACTGTCCCTCCTTGCCGGCCAGCAGCTCGAGACAGCGAAACTCCTTGTCCGACAACGCGTACGAGGATTCGCCGTGCTGGACCGTCTGCCGGAGCGGGTCGAGGCCGAGGCCGCCGCGGGCTTTATGGATACCGGGCGACAACGGGGCGAAGTCCAGCGTCTCGTCCAGCCGGAACGGGGAGAACGCCAGCATGACCATACCTTTCGCGAAGGCGATCCGGTCGGAGAAGCGGAGGACCGCCGGACGGAAGGGGACGAGCGGGCTGCCGTTCAGCGTCGTTCCGTGTTTGCTATCCAGATCGGTCAGGACGTACTCGCCGTCTTCCAACCGGATTTCCGCCTGTTTGCGGGAGATGAAGGCGTTGTCGAAGGGGATGTCGGGCGTCCAGCGTTCGTCTCGCCGGCCCAGGACGGTAACGTCCTGCTCCAGCGGCAGCGGGGTGCCTCCTTCGTACGGATATCCGCGTTCGATGATCAGACAGGGCGTTCGGTGCACGGTAGGAGGCCTCGTTTCGGATTGAATTTCGTTCACGTGGGTTGGACGAGCGAAACAAGGAAAAAGTTGTTCCGAGCATTGACGGGAGAAGTCGCGGTTGATATCATGACGTGGAACGACATATTATCGATAATCATATCGATAATCAAACGGAATCTTTCATTTCGCCCGCCGGCAGCGGTACGAAGGAGGAAACGCCATTTCCTATCATCTGGACGAACGCGGTCAAACCCTGAGCGAGCAGGTGCATCTCGCGCTCCGGGAAGCGATCGTGCGGGGCGAGCTGGCGCCGGGGAGGCGGCTGCTCGTCCTTGAGATCGCGAACGCGCTCAACATCAGCCAGGCACCCGTCCGCGAAGCGCTGGAGCGGCTCAAGCAGGAGGGGCTCCTCGACAGCCAAAGCAACAAGGGCTCGATCGTGGCGGACGTCCGCAAGGAAGAGATCGAGGAGATCTACGCGCTGCGGGAGCTGATCGAGCTTCACGCCGTCCGGCGCTGCCTGCCCATTCGGCAGGGCGACATGGACGCGCTCGATGCGCTCTATTCGCGGATGCGGGAAGCCGCTGCGCAGGAAGATCATTACCGATTTATCGACCTGGACATGGATTTTCACCGGTATTTTTTCGCCCGCGCGGGCAACCGTACGATTCTGCAGCTGTGGGATCAGCTCGCCGTGAAGCTCAAGCGGTTCATGGCGGTCACGAACAAGCTGTACTTTCCGGATCTGATCTCCATCGCCGAAGGCCATCTCCCGCTGCTCGCCGCGCTGAAGTCGGGCGACGAAGGGGAGATCGAGCGAACGCTCCTCGCTCATATGAACGAGGTATGGTGGCGGATGGACAAGGGCAGGACCCATCCCGCAACGAACAAGGAGGCAACTGACGCATGACGCCTAGCAATGAAGAGAAGACGGCGGCCTTCTGGCCGGAAGTCGTCACGTTCGGCGAAACGATGGCGCTCCTGATCGGCGGCGCCAAAGGCATCGAGCACAGCGCCGGCATGGCCCGCTCGTTCGGCGGCGCGGAGAGCAACGTCGCGATCGGTCTCGCCCGGCTCGGGCACCGCGTCGGCTGGTTCGGCCTGCTTGGCGAAGATCCGCTCGGACGGAGCATCTTGAAGACGATCCGCGGCGAAGGCGTCGACGTATCCCGAGCGCGCCTCACGGCGGAGGCGCCGACCGGTCTCATGCTGCGCGAGCAGCTGGCCGGCCGGACGTCCGTCTATTACTACCGCAAGCTCTCGGCGGCGAGCGGCATGCAGCCCGGCGATCTGGACCCAGGCTACATCGCCGGGGCCAAGCTGCTGCATCTGACCGGCATCACGCCCGCGCTCAGCCCGAGCTGCCGCGCGACGGCGCTCGAGGCGGTTCGCATCGCCAAGGCGAACGGCGTCCCCGTCTGCTTCGACCCGAACTTGCGGCTCAAGCTCTGGCCGCTGGAGGAGGCGCGAAGCGTGCTGCTGCCGCTGGCGCGGGAGGCGGACTATTTCCTCCCCGGTCTGGACGAGTTGAAGCTCCTCTACGATACGGACGACTTCGACGAGATCGTCGCTCGCCTGCGCGAGCTGCCGGGCGTCTCGATCGTCAAAGGCGGCAACGAGGAGACGTACTTCGTCGACCGGGACCGCGTAACGTCGGTGCCGTATTTCAAAGCCCGCCAAGTGGTTGACGCGATCGGCGCGGGCGACGGCTTTTGCGCCGGCTTTCTCGCCGGCCTGCTGCGCGGCGCAGAGCCAGTCGAAGCGGTGCGGCTCGGCAACCTGGTCGGCTCGCTCGTCGTTCAGGTCGAGGGCGATTGGGAAGGGCTTCCGCGCGGAGACGAAGTGGACGCCCTGCTGGGCAAGGAAGCGCATATCGAACGATAACCGGGCCCCTGGCGGTCCGGATGGAGGAGAGAACGGGATGAGAAAGTGGAAGCTGATCGAATCGATCGTGGAACAGGGCGTCGTCGCGGTGCTTCGCGGCAAGGACGCGGACGAAGTGGCCGAAATGGCGGAGCAGGCGATCGCGGGCGGGATCAAGGTCATCGAGGTGACGATGACGGTGCCCTCGGCGCTCAAGGCGATCGAACGGCTGGCGGCGAAGTACGACAGCCGTTCGGACGATCCGGACCGGTTCGCCGTAATCGGCGTCGGGACGGTGCTCGATCCGGAAACGGCGCGTGCGGCCATCCTGAGCGGCGCCGAATTCGTCGTCGGCCCATCGCTGAATCCGGCTACGGTCGCGCTCTGCAACCGGTATCGCGTGCCCATTATGCCGGGCGTCATGACGATCAAGGAAATCCAGGAGGCGCTCGAGCTCGGCGTCGACATCGTCAAGCTGTTCCCGAGCAGCTCGCCGTCGATGATCAAAGCGATCAAAGGACCGCTGCCTCAGGCGAACCTGATGCCGACCGGCGGCGTCACGCTGGACAACCTCGGCGAATGGATCGCCGCCGGCGCGGTCGCGGTCGGCATCGGCTCCGACCTGACGAACGAAGCCGTGCGCCGGGGAGACCTCAGCCTGATCGCAGCCCGGGCTGCCCAATACGTCGAAGCATTCCGGGCGGCGAAAAGCCGCTGACCGGCGGGCTGCGGAGGGGACGCAAAGTCCCGCTGCCGCAGGCGCCGATTTCGCTATGCCGATGCCGTCGCGCCCGATCCTTGTGGATCGGCGGGACGGCTTTTTGTGCGCGGCGGATCTTGCCAGAGGCCGGTCCAGGAAGTCAAAATAATAGAACAAATGTAAAACGCGACGGATTCCTCGCCACTCGCGACCTCTCTATACTAAACGTAGACCACCACAATCCAGCAAAGGGGCAATGAACGTGAGGAAAATCGGACAAGCGGCGCTCGTCTCCTGTATGACGGCGGCGCTCTTGGCGGGCTGCGGCTCGAGCGGCGGCAAGGACGCGGCAGACTCAGGCTCCGCTTCGCCGTCCGGCGGCACGGGCAAAAAACAGACGCTCGTCGTTTGGACGCTGCAGCAGGCGGACACGAACATCCAGGAAGCGCAGGAAAACGCGGCCAAGTCCTTCGAGGACCAATACAACGCGGAAGTCCAGATTACGGCGTTTCCGTACGACCAGTTGAAGAGCAAGCTGCTCCCGGCGGTCGCGGGCGGCGAAGGTCCCGACGTCCTGCTGCTCGACCAGGTGTGGATCGCGCAATATGCGGCGGCAAAGTACATCGTGCCGCTCGACGACTATTTGGCGAAGTCGGAAGTCAAAGCCGACGACTACTTCGACGGGGCATGGGGCGCCGGCTCGTACCAGGACAAAGCGTACGCGGTGCCGTTCGACGTCGGCGTCTGGGGCGTGCTCTACTACAACAAAGACATGTTCAAGGCTGCCGGGCTGGATCCCGAGAAGCCGCCCGTCACCTGGGACGAATTCCTCGCCTACGGCGAGAAGTTGACGAAGAACGGCAAATACGGCGCCTCGAACTGGGCGGGCAGCAGCGAGTCGGTCCAATGTCTCATCGACGCGTTCACCGTGGCGGCGGGGGGCAAACTGCTGGACGACTCGGGCAAGAAAATTTTGATCAATGAAGAGCCCGGCGTGAGAGCGCTGCAATTTTGGTCGGACATGAGCAAGATCAGCCCGCCGGGCAGCGTCGGTAAAAACGAAGAGGACGCGATGACGCTGTTCACGAGCGGCCAAACGGCGATGACGATGTACGGCGAATGGGGGCAGGACACGATCAAGACTCGCGCGCCGAACATGAATTACGGCGTCGGCAACTTGCCGAAACCGGAGGGCGGTCAGTCGATCGGCACGTTCGGCGGCTTCAATCTCGCGATCAACGCCAACTCCAGCCACAAAGAGCTGGCCTGGGACTTCATCCAGTACTCCACCAACTATGAAAACCAGAAGAAGATCACCATGCTCACACCGGCAAACAAAAAAGCGGCGAAGGAATATTTGGACGAGAAGCGCCAATATCCCGACGTCATCTATCAGCAACTGACGACGGCGACCTACCGGCCGAACGTCGCGAACTATCCGGCGATCGCGGATCTGCAGCTGCAGGCGACGCAGAAGGTCATGACGGGCGACAAAAGCCCGAAGGACGCGCTGCAGGAAGCGGCGGACAAAATCAACGAGCTGCTGAACAAGTAAGTCGGCTTGGAACGGAACCTATTTCATAGAAGGCGCTGCCGGATTCGCTTGGCCCCTGTGCAGCGCCTTCTTTTTTAACGGCCAAAACGACCATCGCCCGGCGCAAGGCCGGGCAGGATTCCTTCGAATCGAACGGAACGAACGGGAGTGAAGACATGAAGACACGTTCGACGTGGTTGGGGTATTTGCTTGTCGGCCCCTCGGTACTGCTGCTCGCTGTGCTGTTGTTTATCCCCTTGCTTTACTCGCTGCAAATCTCGTTGCAGGATACGGATCTTTCGCACGGCGCGCCCAAATGGATCGGGCTGTCCGGTTACGTCGATTCCTGGAAGAGCGGCGAATTGTGGAAAGTCGGGAAACACTCGATCGTATGGACCGTGTGCGTCGCGTTTTTCCAAGTCGTCGTCGGCCTTGCGGCCGCGCTCATGCTGAACCGCAAATTCCCGCTGCGTTGGCTCGTGCGCGTGCTCGTCCTGCTGCCCTGGGTGCTGCCGGGCGTCATTGCCGCGTTGACCTGGCGGCTCGTATATGATTCGCAGTTCGGTTTTTTGAACTCGCTCATCGCGAAGCTCGGCTTCGGACAGCATGCGACGGATTGGCTCGGAACGCCGGGACTCGCGATGTTCTCCGTCGTCCTGGCCGCAATCTGGAAAGGTTATCCTTTCGCGATGCTCATGCTGCTGGCCGCGCTCCAGAGCGTGCCGCAAGACCAATATGAAGCCGCGCGGATCGACGGCGCCGACGGCTGGAGGCAGTTCGTCCACATCACGCTGCCGTCGATTTCCGGCGTGCTGAAGACGGTCGTTCTGCTCGTCTCGATCTGGACGTTCAACTACTTCGAGATGATCTACGTCCTGACCGGCGGTGGTCCGATCCGCTCGACGCACATCGCGCCGACGTACATCTACGAATTGAGCTTCGGCCACTTCAACTTCGGCGAAGCGTCGCGGGTGTCCGTCGTCAGCTTCCTGTTCATTTTCCTGATCAGCCTCGTCCTCATCCGGCAAATGCACAAAAACGAACGAAACGGAGGGGCGTAAAAAATGACGATGAAGCGCATCGGACCACGCGTATTGTTTGCGGCAGGCCTGGCACTGCTGCTGTTCTTCACCTTGTTTCCCTTTCTGCAGATGCTGTCGACGTCGCTGAAGCCGGCCGATCAACTGTTTGCAGTGCCGCCGGTCTGGATTCCGGAGCACTTCACGCTGTCCAACTTCACGGCGGCTCTGCATCACCAGCAGTTCGCCCGGTATTTTATGAACAGCCTGTTCGTCTCCGTCGTCACCTGCGTGCTCGTGATCGTCGTTTCGGTGCTAGCCGCCTACGGCTTTACGCGGCTAGAGTTTCCGGGGCGCAAATTTTTGCTGAACGTCATTCTGGTCAGCCAGATGTTCTGCATCAGCGCCATCGTCATCCCGCTGTACAAAATCGTAAGCGCACTCGGGCTGCTGAACTCCTATCCCGGTCTCGTTCTGGCGTATATGGCGTTCACCGTTCCGGTGGCAATCTGGCTGCTCCGAAGCTTTATGCTGAACATCCCGATCGACATGGAGGAGTCTGCGATGATGGAGGGCGCTTCCAAGCTTCAGGCCTTCGTCCGGGTTGTCCTCCCGCTGCTCCGTCCCGGCATCGGCGCGACCGCGGCCTACGTGTTCCTGATGACGTGGCAGGAATTCCTGTTTTCCCTCGTCTTCATGACGGATCCCGCCAAGCGAACGCTGCCGATCGGGATCATGGACTTCAAAGGGCAGTACGAAACCAACTGGGGTACGATGATGGCCGCGTCGATCCTGATCTCGATTCCGGTGTTCCTGCTGTTCCTGGTCATCCAGCGCCAGCTCATTTCAGGATTGACGGAAGGCGCGACAAAAGGTTAAATACTCAGTAATGCACGCAAACAAAGGAGAGCGCACCCGTTGAACATGCACAGTTTGCGTTTCAAGCTGATCGCCTACTTCCTCATCCTCATCTGCGTGCCGCTTTTCATCGTTTCCTTCTTCGCCTACAAGAGCTCGACGGCGATAATCGAAGACAAAGTCAGCGATTCGGTCTCGACCAACTTGCAATTGCTGGAGGAGAGCATCGAGTCGGTGCTGAAGGAGTCGCGGTATACCGTGACTCCCTTTCTCATTAATTTCTCCTATCGCCGCTTTCTGCAGCGGGACATCGATCTTTCCAAATACGAAGACTTGTCCCGGATCAACCAAATCATGGGCGAAATGAACTCGATGCAGATCGCCGGACACAATATCTACTCGATCAGCCTGTACAACCGCCGCAACCGCATGCTGCTCACGTCGGAAAAGACGATGTACGTTTATCCGAACAACGAAGTGCAGCATATCGAGAAGCTGGCGGCCCAAGAGGCGGGAACGCCGCATTGGTTTCTGGAGAACGAGGCGGGGTTTACCTATATGACGCGCAAGGCGAACTACATCACCTATCCGATCGCGCTCGACCCGTCGGACGACGGTAACCTGCTGTTCATACATGTAAGCGAATCCACGATCTCCGACTATATTCAAAAAGTGAACGCCAACGCGGGCGGCATCAAGACGCTCGTGCTGACGGGAGACGGGCGCAGCTTGAGCGAGACGGGAAGCGGGGAGGACGCGTTCCCGCTGGCGCGCTTCGGGGAGATGCCGGCGTTTCTCGCGCAGATGCCCGACATCCGCGAGAAGGGCGAGGGGAGACTCACGGGAGAGGCCGGGGGCGAGAAGCAGCTCGTCGTGTTCCACACGTCGCAGAGCACCGGCTTCAAGTACATGGCCTTCGTGCCCCGCGGAGACTGGAACCGGGAAATCGTCCGGCTGCGCAACGACATTCTGGCGGTCGCCGCCGTCGCCGTAGCTGCCATGCTGCTGCTCGCGTTTCTGTTCATGCGCAGCATCTACAACCCGATGTACCGTCTGCTCAGCGCGATGAAGCAGTTTGTCGGGAAAAAGGACTTCGCCTATCAAATCGAGGAACAGCGCAAGGACGAGTTCGGCATCCTGTTCGCGGGGTTCAACACGATGACCGAAAACATCCAGCAGCTCGTGCGCAACTTGTACGAAGAAAAGCTGATGAAGCAGGATTTCGAGCTGAAGCTGATGCAGTCGAAGATCCATCCGCACTTTCTGTACAACACGCTCAATTCGATCTATGCGATCGCCAAGCTTCACGGGGTACGGGAAGTGACGGAGATGACGCACGCGCTGTCGCACTTTTTCCGCCACAGTCTGAAAGGGGAGGACTGGATCACGGTGCGGGAGATGCTGGAGCACATCCGTTACTACCTGCAGATCCAGAAAATTCGTTACCGGGACAAGTTCGACGTCACCTATGACGTGGAAGACGAGCTGATGGAGATGCCGGTCTTGAAGCTGCTGCTGCAGCCGCTCGTAGAAAACGCGATCATCCATGGCGTCGAGATGAAAAAGGGGCAAGGAACGATCGCGATCACCGGGTACCGGATCGGCGCCGAAGTCGTCTTCTCGGTGCAGGACGACGGCCTCGGCATGTCCGCGGAGCGGCTGGAGGAGGTCCGGGCGCATCTGGCTTCCGGCGACCAGTCGACCGACCGGATTTTCGCGCTCAGCAATGTCCACAATCGGATCAAGCATTATTACGGAGAACGCTACGGGCTGCAAATCTACAGTCAGCCGAACCAGGGCGCGACGATCGAAGTGACGCTGCCCCAACCGCCGGGAGGGAGCCATGTATAGTCTGTTAATCGCCGAAGACGAAAGCTGGACACGGGAAGCGCTGGCGAACGCGGATTACTGGAAGCTGTGCGGCGTTTCGCGCATCTTCGAAGCCGGCAACGGCGAGGACGCCTGCCGCATCCTCCGGGAGGAGAAGATCGACTTTTTGCTGTCCGATATCCGCATGCCGGTGATGGACGGCCTGACGCTGCTCGCCCGCATCCGGGAGTCGCATCCCGATACGATCAAGGTTGTCCTGACCGGCTTCGACGACTTCGAATACGTTCGGACGGCCATGCGGCTGGACGCGCACGACTACCTGCTCAAGCCGGTCAACGACGAGGAGATGCTGCAGCTCTTCCTGAAGCTCGCGCGTCGGCGGGACGAACAGCAGGCGGAGCGGCTCCGGCGGGCGGCCGAGGAGTCCAGGTGGCAGCAGGATCGCCATCAGCTGCGAGAACAGCTGCTCGCGGGGTGGTTCTCCGGCCGCAGGACGGACGAGGCGGCCTTCGAGACGCAGCGCAAGGCGCTCGGGATGGCGGAGCCTCCGGACCGCTACGTGGTTCTCCTGTTAGAGATCGACCGGCGCAGCGGGCTCGAGGAACGCTATGGCCGTCGGGACTTCGAGCTGCTCTCCTATGCGGTCCGCAACATCGCGGAAGAGTATGCGCGGGAGAGCGGATGGCGGCATGATCCGTTCGAGATCGACGAGCGCCTCGCGCTATGGTGCGAGGATGCGGAAGATACCGCAACGCTCGAGCGGCTGCTCGCGCGCATTCGCGAAAGCGTCAAACGGTTTGTCAAGGTGACCGTCTCGATCGGCGTGAGCGGTCGCCACGCGACACTCGGCGAGGCGTTTCAAGCGTATCTGGAAGCGCTGAATTCGCTTAAGATGAAAATGTACTTCGGACACGACCGCGCGACGTTCTACGAAGACGTGACTTTCGAGGAACCGCGCAAGCTGTTCGGACAAGACCTGCAGCTTCGACTGTACAACGGCGTCGCCGCGGGCCGCTCGCAGGAAACGGAGGAACTGCTCGCGGATCTGTTCGAGGACATTCGCCGCCAACGCGTGTCCGCGCGCGATCTCGAGGAGATACTGCGCGTCCTGATGCGCATCCTGCGGGAATGCAAGGAGCCGACGGAAGGCGATGCGGGTGCTTCCGCGGGCGAAGCATGGCTCGCGCAGGCGGGCGCGTTCGATACCTTGGAGGAGATCCGGTCTTTCGTCGTCGGGGCGTTTCGGGGAGCGGTGGAGGCCGCGGCGCTGTCCAAGGCAAGCCGCAAAAGCAAGCTCATCGTCGACGTGCTGCGGTACTTGGAGGCGAACTACGCCGAGGACGTCTCGCTGCAGAAGCTGGCCGACCGGTTCTTCGTCAATGCCTCGTATCTCAGCCGGCTGTTCAAGGAAGAGGTCGGGGAGATCTTTACGAAGTACCTGATGCAGCTTCGGATCGAGCGGGCGCGCGAACTGCTGCGGACGACGCACCTGAAGGTGTACGAAGTGAGCGAGGCGGTCGGCTACGCCGACGTCAAATATTTCAACAAGATTTTCAAAGATTTGACCGGCCTCACCCCGGCCGATCACCGTAGTCTGACAAACTCCTAAAAAGAATAGAAGAAAAGTAAAACCCGTCACGTTACGCGCGCCTGCGCGGACGCTCTATCATGAAGATATCGCCTCGACCGGCCGCTGCCGGTCAAAGCGGGTTCGAACATGACGAGGAGGTCCGGTATGGCGCGAGACGTGACTTTTCATTTTGCGGGACGGACGGCCGTCGTGACGGGCGGGGCCATGGGCATCGGAGCGGCGGCGGCGCGCGCATTCGCTTATGCGGGCGCGACGACGGTCATCGCCGACCGCGACGAGGGGAAGGGCTCGGCGCTGGAGCGCGAGCTGCGCGCCGACGGGCACGACGCCGTCTTTATCCCGGCGGACGTCGGCAGCGACGAGCAGATGGCTTCGCTCATGGCGGCGGCGCATGCGCTGCGGGGCCGGCTCGACATGCTCTACAACAACGCGGGCATCGCGATAGCCGGAGAGACGGCGGCGACGAGCGAGGCGGATTGGCAGAAGGTGCTGAATGTGAATCTCGGCGGCGTATTCCGCGGGTGCAAGCACGCCATCCCCTACATGCAGCGCCAAGGCAAAGGCGCCATCGTCAATTGCTCCTCCACCCAAGCGCTGAACGGCTTTCTCGGCTGGGCCGCCTACAGCGCGTCGAAGGGCGGCATTCTTTCTTTCACCCGGCAAACGGCCGTACAGTACGCCCCGCAGGGCATCCGGATCAATGCGGTCGCCCCCGGGACGATCATGACGCCGATGAACGAGAACATATTCGAGGAAACGGAAGACCGCGAGGCGCTGATCCGGCTATGGAACGAAGCCCATCCGATCGGCCGCTTCGGACAGCCCGAGGAGGTGGCGGATCTCGTGCTGTATTTGTGCAGCGACGCCGCCTCGTTCGTCACGGGGCAAACGTTCGTCGTCGACGGCGGACAGTCGGCGCGCGGCGAATGAGAGACTGAGGAGGCTACCGGGATGAACGACATCACATTCGACTATACGTACCTGCAAGTGGAACAAACAGGCGGCGTGCTGACGCTGACGCTGCGGCGCAAGGCCAAGCTGAATGCGATGAACGCCGCGATGATGGCGGAGCTGACGGACATCTTTCGCCGGATTCACGAGCGCCCGGACGTGCGATCGGTCGTCCTGACCGGCGCGGGCAAGGCGTTCATGGCAGGGGCGGACATCGAAGAATATCGGAGCTTTGATTTGGGGGCGTTTTTTGCGTTCCAGAACAAGGGACGAGACATGTACCGGGCGATCGAGGAGTGCGCGAAGCCGGTCGTCGCCGCCGTCAACGGCTACGCGTTGGGCGGCGGCTTCGAACTCGCGCTGGCGTGCGATCTGATCGTCGCATCCGAGCGCGCCAAGTTCGGGCTGCCTGAGGTGAAGCTCGGGCTCGTGCCGGGCGGAGGCGGAGTGCAGAAGGCGCTACGCATCCTCGGCCCTTACGCGGCCAAGGACATGCTGATGACGGGCCGGTTCTTGACCGCGCAGGAAGGCCGCGAGCTGCGCTTCGTGAATGCGGTCGTCCCGCCGGAGCAGCTGGCAGAAGCCGCGGCCACGCTCGCGTCGAGCCTTGCGGAGCAGGCGCCGTTGGCGGTGCAGGGTCTGAAGAAGCTCGTCAACGAAGGGCGGGATGCGAGCCTCGAGACCGCACAGGCCTATGACCGGGCGTACTTGGCGAATTTGTTCTACAGCGCAGACGCGCAGGAGGGGATCACCGCGTTCGCGGAAAAGCGCCCGCCCCTCTTTATCGGCAAATGAGCGGGGGCGCCCGCTACGAGGCCTGCGTTGAAACGGGGCAGGACGGCCGCACCGTCGTGCTGATGGATCGGGAAACGGATTCGATGGCGGCATTCGCGCCGGACATCGGCTTCAATCTGATCCGCTGCCGGCTGGCCGGGACAGAAACGATCGTGGGGCCGCCGACGCTGGCGACGCTCGCGGCGAGGTCGTCCGAATACGGCGTGCCGCTGCTGTGGCCGCCCGGACGGATCGGCGGAGGGACGTTCGCATTCGGAGGCCACGACTACGCGTATCCCCTGAACGAAGGGGCGAATCACCTGCACGGCGAGATCCGGCGAATGCCATGGCAGATCGCCGCGCTGGAAGCGGACGAGGAGAGGGGCGCGGCGGCGGTTGCGGAGCTTCGGCTGTCCGGCGAAGCCGGGCGATCGGGCTACTACCCGCACGAAGTTGTACTGCGGCTTACCTGGCGGTTGTCGGGTGGACGGATCGAAGGGGCGTTGGAGGCAATAAACGAAGGGAAGGACATTGCGCCCTACGGCTTCGGCTTGCATCCGTATTTTGCCATGCCGGCCGGCGAGGGGTCCGCGGAGTTGGTTGCCCCGGTTGCGCTGCAATATTCCGCGGACGCGGACGGCGTCTTCCGCCGTTTGCCGATCCGCACCCCGCTCTGCGAAGCGCTGGGCGACGGGCTGACGCCGGACCGTCTGCCGGCCGACGTCGACCACTTTGTATTCCATTTGGAAGAGCGCGCTAGATCATGCCGGATCGCGCTCCCGGAGGCGGGTGTCCAGTTCCGCTTCGACTTCGACGAGGCGTTCGGCTACTTGATCGTATTCAAGCCGCCCTGGGCGGACGCCGTATCGCTCGAGCCCTGGACGTGCGTATCCGACGCGTTTAACTCCCCGCTGCCTGCGGAATGGACCGGCGCGGCCGGGCTAAGGCCCGGCGAGCGCCGAACGGCGGCATGGTCCTGGCGGGTCGAGCCGATGACGGCGGCCGGCGCGGCGGGAATGGCAGGTATGGCGGGCATGGCGGGCATGGCGGGCATGGCGGAACCAGCACCGACGAAAGGATGACGACGATGGAAAAAGCGCTGGAAGGAATCAAGGTGCTGGACTTTACGCACCTGCTGCAAGGTCCGTTTGCGACCCAGATGCTGGGCGATCTGGGGGCGGACGTCATCAAGGTGGAACGCAAGGGGAGCGGAGACAGCTACCGCCAATGGTCGTTCCTCAAATATTGGGTCGGCGGTACGGAGTCGCCCTGCTTCCTGGCGTTCAACCGCAACAAGCGCTCGCTCGCCCTCGATCTGAAGTCCGAGGAGGCGCGGGAGATCGTGTACAAGCTCGCCGCCGAATGCGACTTCGTAATCGAAAACTTCCGGCCGGGCGTCATGGAGAAGCTGGGCTTCGGCTACGAGGCGCTGAAGCGAATCAATCCGAAGCTGATCTACTGCTCCAGCACGGGCTACGGGCAGGACGGCCCGTACGCCGACCGGCCGGGCCAAGATTTGATGATCCAGTCGCTGAGCGGCCTGACGACGCTGACCGGCCGTGCCGATGCGGCGCCGACGCCGCTCGGGACGGGCATCGCAGACCAACTCGGCGCCTACAACATCGTCTACGGGCTGCTGTCGGCGCTGTACTACCGGGAACGGACGGGCAAGGGGCAAAAGCTTGAGATCAACCTGTTCCAATGCCTGATCACCCATCAGTTGCAGGAGTTCGCGGTCACGCTTAATTCGGGCAAGCTGTTCGAGCGGCCGCTGTCGGGCATCGCGCACCCGGGCCAGTCGGCGCCGTTCGGCATCTACCGGACGGCAGACGGCTACATGTGCATATCGGTCAATCCGATTTCCGTTCTCGCCGAGGTGCTCGGCGACGTAGGGTTGAACGACTACGACGATCCCGACATGCTGTACGACAAGCGGGACGAGGTGTTTTTCCGCATTCAGGCGACCGTCGTCAAAGAAACGACCGCCTACTGGGTGGAACGGATGCTCGCGCGCGACATGTGGGTGTCCGAAGTGAAAAATCACCTGGAGGTGGAGCGGGACCCGCAAGCCGTGCACCTGGGCGCGTTCGCCGCCTATACGCATCCGACCGCCGGGGTCGTCAAGACCGTGAACGTGCCGGTCAAATTCAGCGAGACGCCTGGGGCGATCGAACGGCATCCGCCGCTCGTCGGGGAGCATAACGCGGAGATTCTGCGGGAGCTCGGCTACGGCGACGACCGGATCGCCGGCATGCGGGAGAAAGGGGTCATCTGATTGGTCACGCTGAAAGGGATGACGTGGAATCACGAGCGCGGCTACGGGCCGCTGCTCCGCCTGTCCGAGCGATTCGTCGCAGGTCGTCCGGGCGTCCGGATCGAGTGGGACCGCCGGTCGCTCAAGGACTTCGGCGATTACCCGGTGGATGCGCTCGCCGAGGCGTACGACATCCTGCTGATCGACCATCCGCATGTCGGGATCAGCGCTATGCAGGGCGTACTGGCACCGCTGGACGACTGGATTCCCCGGGATTTTCTGGACGTTCAAGCGATGCATAGCGTCGGTCCGAGCCACCGGAGCTACGCCTGGGCAGGCCGGCAATGGGCGCTTGCGGTCGACGCGGCCGCCCAAGTGTCGTGCTATCGGCCCGATCTGACCGGCGGCCGGCGCCTGCCAGTTGCCTGGACGGAGGTGCGCGAGTGGGCCGCATCTCTGAACGCGGGACGCCGGGTCGGCTGGCCGCTCTGTCCGACGGATGCGATGTGCAGCTTTTTGTCCCTGTGCGCCAATTTGGGCGGGGAAGCGTTCTTCGACGAACGCGAGGGGATCGCGCCGGAGACGGGAGTGGCGGCACTCGAGCTGATGCAGGCGATGCTCCCGCACCTGCACGAGTCGTCGCTCGCGTCGAATCCGATCCAGATGTACGACCGCATGTCCGCCTCCGACGACATCGTCTACGTGCCGTTGGCGTTCGGCTACACGAACTATGCGCGGACGTCCTTTGCGGGTCGGCGTCTCCGCTTCGGCGACATCCCGTCGGCGACGGGTCGCCCGGATCGGTCGCTTCTCGGCGGCGTCGGCATCGCCGTATCGGCGAAGTCCGCGCACATCCCGCTGGCCGTCGCGTTCGCCATGCTGGCGGCCAGTCCGGAAGCGCAGCGGACGGACTATTACGACGCGGGAGGGCAGCCCGGCCACGCCTCGGCCTGGGAGGACGAGCGAACGAACGCGGACAGCGGCGGGTTTTTCCGGGCGACGCGCGAGACGCTCGAGCGCAGCTACATGCGGCCGCGCACAGCGATCTTCCCGGCTTATCAGGAACAGGCGGGCCTGCTGCTCCACGAGGCGCTCGTCCGCGCCCGCGGAGGCAGACCGTCTCCGGCGGCGACCACGGTCGCGGCGCTGAACGCGCTGTACCGCGAGCTGGCGCGCGTTTAGTCGGCGTTCCGATCGCCGCAAACCTGAAGAGCCTCGGTTCGGCAGCTTGCCGAATCGTGGCTCTTTTTGCAAGATGAGGAAAATGAAATCGAAAGAGGCTAAACAGATGCGAAAAATCGAATAGAATCGTGTTGAATGGCGGAAAAGCGATGGTTTGTATGCGAAAAATCGAACAGATTCGTGTTTTCCGACGGAAAGCGGCGGTTTATATGCGAAAAATCATACAAAGAACCCAACAAAGGGCCGGTCAGCACGACGAGGCGATGCTTGGGGATGCGCAGGCTGACGTTTTTGAGGTTGTTCTCCCGCGCGCCGCGTATATCGATCCATTCCGTCATCGTCTTTGTTCCTCCTCGGCGCTCGCAGTCACGAGGGACATCCCGTACCGGTCGGGATAGACCAGCTTGAAGCCGGCTTGCTGATAAAGCGGAAGAGCGGAGAGGGAAGCCATGACAGTCACGTCGGCCTCCCGCGTCGCGGCGCGGTTCAAGAAATCCGCGACCTCCGCCAGCAGGAGCGCCTCGATTCCTTGGTCCTGACGGGCGGGAAGGACGACGAGATCGACGACCTGCCAATGCAAGCCTCCGTCCCCGATTACCCGCGCCATGCCGATGCATTCGCCAAGCTCGTCGCGAGCGACGACCGAAAAAAGGGAATGGCGCAGCGCGATTTCGGCGGATGCTTCGTCGCTCCGCGTTAGTCCGGCCGCCGACCGCAAGCTCAGGTACGTCGGGGCGTCCGGGATTTCATGCCGAATGTTCATGATTTTGCTCCTTTCAGATTCGATTCAACTTAGATCATACAACACTGATGCAAGTGATAAGGTCGTTGTGCATGATCGCTCGCTTGCCGGGTGGAAAGCCGAGAAAAGCACTTTAAGCTTTTGCTCCAGCGTTTGTATGCGGAGGGACGATCCGGTATAGTGGAAGCAAACGAAACGAGAACGGAGGCGGACGATGCGTCGCTATAAACCGATCCAGATCGCCCGCGCGCTCGGGATCAGCACCAGCGCCTTGCGCCATTACGAAGCCTGGGATCTCGTGCCTCTTCCCGAACGGGACGCCAACGGCTATCGGCTCTACTCAGAGGTGCATCTGGCGTATTTCCGCTGTCTGCGCGCCCTGTTCGCGGGTTTTGGCGTACCCGTCACGAGGCAGGTATTGCGCCATATCCGGGAAGGAGATGCCGATGCCGCCTTGTGGCTCGTGAATCGGGAACAGGCCCATCTCCACCGCGAGAAAGAAATCGCCGACGAGACGCTCGCGCTGCTGCGGGATCCTACGCTGCCGCTCTCCGGCCACCGCAAGCCGAAAAGCCGCATGACGATCGGCGAGGTCGCAGAACTGGCCGACGTGCCGACTTCGGCGATCCGCCATTGGGAGAAGGAAGGGCTGCTGACGCCCGATCGCGATCCCGAAAACGGGTATAGGCTGTTCACGCCAACGCACGTCCGTCAAATCCTGCTCATCCGCACGCTGCGCCGCACGGTGTACTTCCTCGACCGTATGAAAGAAATCGTCAAATCCGTCGAGCATCACAGTATCGAACAAGCCCGTAAAGTGTACGAAAACGCGCTGGTCAGCATTCACGGGCGGAACCGGCTCCAATACGAGGCTGTCGGCGAGATGGTCGCGCTCTGCCGGACGCTCGGGCTGTGGACGAAGGCGCCCGAGTGCTGAGCGCCCAAGCTGGATGCGAAGGTCGTTAACGGGATTAACGGCCTTTTAGGCTTGCGCGAGAACGACAACGGCAGCAGCGCCGTAGGGAAGGGATTCGGATCCCGTTATATATTTAATACAGTTAATTAATGCGCAAGCAATTAACCACATACTTAATAACATTAATTAATTTGGTCCGTCGATGCCTTGCGATTCCTGCCTGTCGCTGAGGCGGCTGGACATACGCCGTTTCGGCGATACTGTCAGCAAAGACCGCCGATCGCCCGTATCGGCCGGACGGGAGGCCGCCGTTATCCCGAACTTAGCCGACATCGCAGCCGCCGTCACGCACGCGAAAGGCAGAAAGACGCTTTATCATTTCACCCGGGCGAGCAATTTGCCCGCCATGGCCGAGCGGGATGCGCTGCGGTCGAGCGCCCGTCTGCTCCCGGCGGAAGCGGGCAGGCGACGGGAGGCTCCGACCATGGCGAGGATGGGCGCGCACGCGGCGACGCTCAACGCGCATCTGAGGATTCCGGACGCCATGCTGGAGGAAGGATGTTCGCAGGAAACGTTCCGCGAAAGTTTGGACCGCCACGTCTTCTTCTGGCCGACGATCCGGAACTGCCGCGCGATGTGGGAGATGTACGGCCGCCGGGAGCCGGAGGAGACGTTCGCGGTGCTAGCGTTGGATGCGCATTCGTTGCTGGCGGCGCACGCCGCCAAGGTGAAGCTGTCCAAATACGATTCCGGCAGCGCTCCCCGCTTTCCCCATCGTTGCCGATACCGGAAAAGCCCGGCCTTGTTTCTGCCGTTGGCGGACTTCGGTCATGTCAGGGATGGACCCGTTCCGCTGAAGCCTTCCGACATCCGCGAAATTTTGGTCGAGGGTGAAGTCGCCCCGCTCTCCGCTTTTTTGCAAGCCGTCTACGTCACGCCCGTGTCCTCGGCACCGGAGCGATGGCTGGATTTGACGAGGCCGGCCGAGGTGTTGTTCGGATGAATGCGCCAAGGCGTTCGGGCAGATTCGCCGATCGTGCCTGTTCCATTTTGCTTCGCCGGCATCGGACCCCTGCAAGCCAAAAAGCGAAAAAAGCCTCCCAGCCGTAGGATCGGTAGGGAGGCTTTATGAATCTATTCTTCTGCGTGAATTCGCTATCGAACAAACACCGGAGGAAGAGAATCAGGCGTTCTGCTCCAAGCTGAACTGCCATTGGATGCCGAACTTGTCCGTCAACTGACCGTAGCAAGGGCTCCACGGCATGGCCTGAAGATCGAGGAGGACCGAGCCGCCTTCCTTGAGCTTGGCGAAGGCATCGCGCAGCGCCTGCTCGTCCGTCAGCACGAGCGCTAGCGAGAAGTTGTTGCCAGCTTCGAACGGCATGCCCGGGAACGTGTCGGAGAACATCAGATCGCTGCCGCCGATCCGCAGGCGCGCATGCATGATGAGATTTTCCGCACCGGGCGGCAGAGGGTGCTCCGGATTCGCGGGCATCGATCCGAACGTCATCAGCTCGGGGGCCGGGAGTCCGAATACGTCCGCATAGAAATGGACGACCTCGCGGGTGTTGCCGTTAAAGTTCAAGTAAGCATTCAGCGGCATGTCGTTTCGCTCCTTTGCTGGGTGGATTTCGTTCTTATCGTACCAGTCGTCGCGCGCGATTGCAAACGTACGTTCTTCATCGGGGAGAAGAAAAGGATTGACAGCCGTCCGCATGCCCCTTACGATGTAGGCGCGGATAATTGGATCATCCAATGAGCAAGGAAACGTCCATGAAGACGGGAAGGGCAAACCGATGACGATTCAAAAAATCAAGTACCATCGCGTCTACGAGGACGTAATCGAACAGATCGAACGCCTCATCGCAGAGGGCGAACTGTCGCCCGGCGACGCGTTGCCGACCGAGCGGGAGCTCGCGCAGGCGTTCGGCATCAGCCGAGGCACGCTGCGCGAGGCGTTCCGCATCCTCGAACGCGAAGGGCTGATCGAGACCCGCCCGGGAGGCGGCAGATCCGTCGCACGGCGGCTGGGCGAAGCGGAGGACCGCAAGGCGCTCCTCGACCGGATCGAACGGGCGACGATTCTCGAGCTGCTGGAAGCGAGGGCGCTGTTCGAAGCCGGCATCGTGGAGCTCGCGGCCGAACGGGCGTCGGAGGAAGACTTGGAGGAGATCGGACGCGCGCTCGCGCGGTGGGGGACGATCGAGCGCGCCGGCGAAGAGCAGGGAACGCCGGATCAGGCGTTCCACATGTCGATCGCGCGTGCGAGCCGCAACGTCGTGCTCGTCAACCTGATCGAGCTGCACATGGATCTGCTGCGCAGGACGATGTGCAAGACGGCGGCGATTCCCGGACGCCATGCGGACGTCTACCGGGAACATGCCGCAATCTACGAAGCGATCCGGTCCCGGGATCCCGCGCGGGCGAAGGAAGCGCTCCTCGCGCACCTCGCCCAGGTGAAGCGTCATGTGATGCGGCAGGAGGAGCCGATCGTCAATGGGTGAAGCTCGCCCTCTTTTGCCATAATTGGATCATCCAATTACCCAAAAAATGAAAGCGGATACGAAATCATCATTCGATCCCAACATGGAGGAGGCAGCGCGCGTGAACGAAGACGAATTCAAAATTTTGGCCCCTTGCGGCATGCTGGGTTACGGCTTTCCCGAATCGTCGTTCGAGGAAGGAATGGCCCGCCGCCCGGATGCGATTGTCGTCGACGCCGGATCGACCGACGCCGGTCCCCACAAGCTGGGCGCGGGGACGGCCATCGTCAGCAGACAGGCCTGCAAGAAGGATCTCGAGATCATCCTGACGCACGGCGTCCAAGCGGGCATCCCGATCCTCATCGGCTCGGCCGGCGGCAGCGGGGCGAGGGTCCATGTGGAATGGACGCGGGACATCGTGCGGGAGATTGTCCGCGAGCACGGATGGACCGGCGTCAAGCTCGCCGTCATCTGGGCCGATATTCCGAAGGAGGCTGTTGAGAAGAGCCTGGCAGCCGGGCGCTGCGAGCCGCTCGGGATCGCCGTTCCGGCGCTAACGCCGGAGCGGCTTGAAGCCACAACCCGAATCGTGGCCCAAATGGGACACGAGCCGATCGTGCAAGCGCTGGAGGCCGGCGCGGACATGATCATTTGCGGGAGAGCCTACGACCCTTCGCCATTCGCCGCGCCGGCTATCCGCCGCGGCTTCGACGCCGGGCTTGCCTATCATATGGGCAAAATCCTGGAATGCGCCGCGCTGGCCGCAGCGCCAGGGACGACGAAGGACTGCATGCTCGGCACGCTGCGCGGAGATTCGTTCGTCGTGCAGCCGCTCAGCGCGGCCCGCCGCTGCACGAGCGTCTCCGTCGCGGCGCATACGTTCTACGAGAAAGACCACCCGTATATCCTGCGCGGTCCCGGGCACGTGCTGCATCTGGGGGACTGCACGTTCGAGGAGCGGGGGGACGGGAGCGTCGAAGTGCGCGGCAGCCGGCTCGAGCGGACGCCGACTTACAAGATCAAGCTCGAAGGCGCCATGCATGCCGCCTATCGCACCTTTGTCGTCGCCGGCGTCCGCGATCCGCTGCTCGTCTCGCGAATCGAGGAGGTGGAGCGCCTCGTCGAGGCGCAGGTCCGCGAATATTACGGCGACGTCCCGGCGGACGATTACCGCATTCAGTTTCTGAACTACGGCTTGAACGGCGTCATGGGCGACCTGGAACCGAATCGGTCTCCTGCCCACGAGCTTGGCGTCGTCTTCGAGGTGGCGGCCAAAACGCAGGAGTTGGCCAACACCGTCTGCGCCACGCTCCGATCGACGTTTCTGCACTACGGGTACGAAGGGCGCAAGTCGACGGCCGGCAACCTTGCCTTCCCGTTCGCGCCGAGCGACGTTCCGTTTGGCCCGGTGTACGCGTTTTCCGTCTATCACCTGATGGAAGCGGCGGACCCGCTATCATGGTTTCCGATCGAATACGAGGAGGTGCGGGCATGAGGCTGTACGAAGCGGCCAAGGTGCTGCGCAGCAAAAACAGCGGCCCGTTCGAGCTGACGCTCGACGTGCTGTTCGAGGACGCGGACTTGTATCGCCGGGTCAAGACGCTCGGCCTGATCGACCGCAAGACGATTTCCGAGTTGTACCAAATTCCGGAAGACCGGATTACGCAGCTCGTCTATTTCGATCCCGCGCTTGGCATTAAGATCACCCTTGCCCGCAAGGTGTCCTCGGGCACGTTCCCCGACCGCGACGTCTATGGCGCCCAGCAGCACGCGCCGCTCATGGCGCTCGAGCTGCCGCTCTGAAGGAGGACGGGATGAAACGGGACTATCAGCTGAACAAAGACTTTCCCATCCATATGACGAGCTGGGTGCCGGGGACGAAGCTCGCCCCTTTCCACTGGCACGATGCGAACGAGATCGGCTGCTGCCTCGAAGGGGAAGGGCATTTTTTCTTCGAGGAAAAGAAATATGACGTTCGCGCGGGAGACGTCTTCGTCGTGAGCCATATGGAGAAGCACCGGGCGGTATCCGATCCGGATCGCCCCAGCCGGTTCTACTTCGTCAAGTTCGACGCCTCCCTCATCGGCGCGGCGGATAACGAGCTGCTCGCCCCGTTTATTCTGAAGTCGCCGCAGTTCGCGAACAAGCTGGATCGATCGCTTGCCGTCAGCGCGGAGATCGGGCGCCACATGCATGCGATCTGGCAGGAGCTGCAAGCCGGGGAACGCGGCCACCGTAGCATGGTCAAGGGATTGCTCATCCAGGTATGCGCGCTGCTGCTGCGCCACTATGCCGGCGAGCTGTCCCCGGAGGAGTGGACGCGCTCCATCCAAGCCTACCAAAAGCTGCGCCCCGCCCTCGACCTGATCCATGCCCGCCATTCCGAGAACCTTCAGCTGAAAGACATCGCCGCCTGCCTATCGCTCAGCACGTCCCGGACCTACCATCTGTTCAAGGAGACGATGGGCGAAGGCTTCAAGGATTATTTGACGAAGATCCGGATTCAGGAAGCGAAAAAGGGACTATCCGATCCGAATTTGTCCATCACCGATATTTATTTGTCCTGCGGCTTTCAAGGCCATGCGGCCTTCTACAGAGCGTTCCGCCGGATCGTCGGCATGACGCCGAAGGCGTACCGGCAATATGTTCGAACGAAGGGGCGATAGCTGTTTTTGAGAAAAAATAGCGCGTTAACGAGAAGAACGGGCGCGCGAAATCCATTAAGATCGAATTGTTCGGTAATCGCTTACACGAACGCGGGTCAAGCAGCGGAGAGGGGACGACCGAATGAACGCGAACGGCAAGCTGAAAAAAATATGGACGGATAAAGCGCTCTATCTGATGCTGCTGCCCTGCATCGCCTATTTCGTCCTTTTCCACGTCTGGCCGATCTGGGGCATGAAGCTCGCTTTTTACGATTTCCGCATCATCGGCAGCGATGTGTACGTGGGTTTCAAATATTTCAAAGAGCTGTTCAGCACGCCGATCTTCGGGCAGGTACTGGGCAACACGCTCGTCATCAGCGCGATGAAGCTGGTGCTGATCTTTCCCATCCCGATTCTGTTCGCGCTCCTGCTGAACGAGCTGTCGAACGGCAAATTCCGCAAGGCGGTGCAGGTCGTCTCCTATCTGCCGCACTTTCTGTCCTGGGTCGTCATCGCGGGCATCTGGTTCGAGTTCCTTTCCCCGTCCACCGGCGCCGTCAACGAGCTGTTGAAGCTGTTCGGCCTGCCCGCCCACGATTTCCTGACGGACAAAAGCAGCATCCGGTGGGTGCTGCTCGCGAGCGAGGCTTGGCGCAGCATGGGCTGGGACTCGATCCTTTTCCTGGCGGCGATCATGGGCGTGAGTCCGAGCCTGTACGAGGCGGCCCATCTGGACGGGGCGAACCGATGGCAAATCGTGACGCGCGTCGTCCTGCCGCATCTCTACCTCCCCATGGTCACGATTTTTATCCTGAACGTCGGGTTCATCATGAACGCCGGACTCGACCAGGTGTTGAACTTCACGAACAGCTCCGTCAACAGCCGCATCGACATCATCGACACGTATGTGTACCGGATGGGGCTGCTGAACAACCAATATTCGTTCGCGACGGCCGCCAATCTGTTCAAGAGCATGATCGGACTGATTCTCGTGCTCTCCACGCATTTCCTCTCGAAGCGATTGACGTCCAAAGGCGCCTGGTAGGAAGGAGGCGGCGACATGCCGGCCCGCAAGTTTACCGTATCCCAAACGCTCATCGCGCTTTTCCTGACGCTCGTCACGCTGACGATGTTCGTGCCGATCGTCAATCTCGTCGCCCGGGCGCTTTCGAATCCCGCCCAAGTCCATCTCTTGCGCGGATACGAGCTGTGGCCCAGAGGCTTTTCCCTTCTGAATTTCCAAGTCGTGCTCGGCAATCCGATCGTCGGCAGGGCGCTGCTGAACTCGCTGTTCATCACTGTCTCGGGCACGATCCTGAGCCTGATCTTCACCTCGATCGCCGCGTACGTGCTCGTCCAGAAAAACCTGGTCGGCAAGACGCCGCTGATGGTGTTCCTCATCGTCGTCATGATTTTCGAGCCGGGGATCGTGCAGGAGTATATGGTCGTGAAGGATCTTCACCTGCTCGACCATCTGTGGGCGATGGTCCTGTATCGGATGATCAACGTGTACTATTTGATCATTCTGATGCGCTTTTTGGAGGATATTCCGGACTCCTTGACCGAAGCGGCCAAGATCGACGGCGCCGGCCATCTGACGCTGTACGCGCGGATCGTGCTGCCCTTGTCCCGCATTCCGCTCGTGACGATCGGGATGTTTTACGCGGTGGCCAAATGGAACGAGTTTTTCAAGTCCAGCATTTTCCTGTCCAGTCCGAAAAACACGGTGCTTCAGGTGCTGCTCCGCCAATTCGTCGTCGAGCAGGACACGACGGCGCTCGTCGGGGCGAACGACCTGCTCAAGAACAACAACATCGCGCAGCTCGACTTTTCCGCCTTGAAGGCGGCGACCATCGTGGTCGCCATGGTGCCGATTCTGATGCTCTATCCGATCATCCTCAAGCATTATACCCGGGGCGTATTGGATGGCGGCGTGAAAGAATAAAGCGTTCGACCAAAAAAAGGGAGGAACATCGAAATGAAAAAAGCAATCGCGATCTTGTTGGCCGCCGGCCTCCTAGCGTCCGCGACGGCCTGCAGCGGCGGCAACGGCGGCAATGGCGGAGCGAGCGGTTCGCCGGCCGCAAGCCCTTCCGGCGGAGCGTCCGCGTCGACGCCGGCGTCGGGCGATCCGGTGACGATCACGATCGTCGACAAGGATCTGCCGGCCGACGATCCGCTCCTCAAAGGCATCGAGGAGGGGATGAAGGCCGAAGGCAAAAACGTCAAGCTCCAACTCGTGCCGGTGCAGAGCGGGACGTATTCCGAGAAGCTCGGCCTGCTGCTGCAAAGCGGCAACATTCCGGATCTCATTTACTTTCAGGGCGGGGATTACCAGTTCGCGGTCACGCAAGGCATCCTAGAAGATTTAACGCCGTACATCGCACAGTCGACCTACGTGAAAGCATCGATGAATCCCTACAACCAAAAGCGCACCCAAAACTATCCGTATCTCGTTTGGCTGTCGCCGACCAGCAGCAAAGTGCCGGTCGTCCGCCAAGATTGGCTGGACGCCGCGGCGTCCGGCAAGGAGCTGCTCGTCAACCCGACGCCCGACAACTACTACGCCTTCTTCAAGGAGATGAAGGAGAAGAAGGGGGCCGCGTACGGCTATACGACCGCGGGGACGCTGGACGAACTCGACGCGACGTTCGGCCAGGCGTTCGGCCTGACGGCCACTTGGATCAAAGGAGACGACGGCAAATACGCGTTCGGCAAGACGACAACGTTCGAAAAGCAGAAGCTCGAATATTACGCCAAGCTGTATAAGGACGGTCTCCTCGATCCAGAGTTCCTAACGAAAAAATGGGACACGAAGGAGAAGGCGTTCTACGACGGCCAAGCGGCGGTCATCGCCGGCACGCAGGGCAAGACGATCGACATCTACAACACGAAGATGACGTCGCAGAACGGCGCGGGCGCCAAGATCGTGCCGCTGCCGCCGGCGAAGGGCGTCGCCCAAGGGTATACGCCGATCGACGTCAGCAAGGAAAGCCGCGGCTTCGCCATCGGCAAGACGTCCAAGCACAAAGACCTCGCCTTCGCCGTCCTCGAGTACCTGGCCAGCCCGAAAGGCCAAATGCTCGACAAGCTCGGTGTGGAGGGCACCCAATACGAAATTACGAACGATCAAATCAAGCTGACCGACAAATTCGCCGAATGGTATCCGCGCTTCGTCGAATCGACCGTGAACTTCAAGCCGGAGTTTCCCTTCGATCCAGCTACCCCGTATTTGTCCGAGCCGGCGGCGAAGTCGCTCGACATGATGGCCGCCATGTCTTCCGAGGACAATGCCTTCATCATTCCCGCGGAGCTGGCGGCGAAGTGGGACGCCTGCACCGCCCTGTACAACGAATTCGCAGCCAATATGGTCACCGGAAAGAAGACGGCGGCCGACTGGGATTCGTTCGTCAAGGACTGGAACGCCGCGGGCGGCAAGGACTTGACGGATTACGCCAACCAGACGCTCAAGTAACGAGAAACAGACGGTGCGCGAAGCGGCATCCGCTTCGCGCGCTTTCGCCCGGAGGGAGAGAGGCAACATGGTATCATTCGCGGATCGGGTGAGCGGCGTACTCTATGGGACGGCCTTCGGCGACGCGATGGGGGCGGTCGTGGAGAAGATGACGTACGCCCAGATCCGGGCGCAGTACGGCCGGATCGAGACGACGAAGACGAAGTGGTGGAAGGCGGATTGGCCCGAGGCGGAGCGATACGGCCGGGTGAGGGGCGAGGGCATCGTAACCGACGACACGCTCATGACGCTCGCGCTGATGCAGGTCTACTGCACCGAACGGCGGCATCTCGACGCGTACGACATGGCCAACGAGCTGGTCAAGGAAATCGCCTTCCGTCCGCGCTACATTCCGGAATTCGGCCGGGAAGCGATGATCCTGGATCGGCTGTTCTACCCGGAAAAGCATATTTTCAACCGGCACGCCCTCGCGAACTGCGATCCCCGCGAAGGCGGCTACGGCAACATGGTCAACTGCGGAGCGGCCATGTATATCGCGCCCGTCGGGGTCGTGAACGCCGGGCATCCGAAGGCGGCGTACGACGAAGCGATCCTGTTCGCATCGGGCCACCAGGTCAGCTACGGACTCGAAGCCGCGGGCGTACTCGCGTGCTGTATCGCCCAGGCGTTCGTGCCTGGCGCCACGATCGACAGCATCGCGGGCGCGGCGCTGACCTATGCCAAGGACGGCACGAGGCGGGCGATCCACGATCTGTGCGAGCGGGCGTCAGTGCTGCGGAGCGACCGGGCGGACCGGGAGCGGGTGGTGCACGCTTTCCATGCGGCGATCGCACCTTACTCTCCGATGGGCAACGACGTGACTCGCAGCGCCGACAAGCTGGGCATGCCATCGAACCACTATACGCCGAGTCGGCTGTTCTCGATCGAAGAGCTGCCGATCGCGCTCGCGTACATCGTCCTTCACGAAGGCGATCTGCTCGAAGCGGTGCGAGACGGCGTCAGCTCCGGCCGCGACGCCGACTCGATCGGCGTCATGATCGGAGCCATCCTGGGTGCCAAGCTCGGCGTAAGCGCGATTCCGGCGGACGAGATCGCATCGCTCGAGGCGGCGAACCGTCAGGACTTCGCAGGTCACGCAGCCCGATTCGCCGAAGCGGCAGCCGCTATCATCAAGGAAGACATGGCTTTCCAAGCAAGCAGGAAACGGCAGCTTCAGCCGATTATGTAAAAAGGCGGTGCACGCATGATCCCCGAACGTTATGTGGAAAAAGTATACGCGGGCTATCTCGGGATGAACGTCGGCATCCGGCTGGGCGCGCCCGTCGAGCCGACGATCTGGACGTACGAGCGCATCCGCAGCACGTACGGCGACATCGCCGGCTACGTCAAGGAATTCAAAAACTTCGCGGCCGACGACGACGCGAACGGCCCCTTTTATTTTCTGCGGGCGCTCTATGACGACGCCGTGGACCGGGACATCACGCCGAACGATGTCGCGCGCGCATGGCTGAACTATGCCCGCGAAGGGATCGGCATGTTCTGGTGGGGCGGATACGGTGTCAGTACGGAGCATACGGCGTACGTCAACTTAAAGAACGGCATTCCCGCGCCGCAATCGGGATCGATCGCGCAGAACGGGCGGATCATCGCCGAGCAGATCGGCGGCCAGATCTTCATCGACACGTGGGGACTTGTGAATCCGGGCAATCCGGCGAGGGCCGCCGACTTCGGCGAAGCGGCCGCGCGCGTGTCGCATGACGGGGAGGGCGTGCTGGGCGCGCGGTTTTTCTGCGCGGCGATCGCCAAAGCGTTCGAAACGTCCGACATCCGCGTCATCCTGGATGCGGCGCTTGCCCAAATTCCGGCGGCTTCCTTGTATGCGCAGGTCTCGAAAGCGGTTCTCGCTTTTCATGCCGAGTTTCCGGACGACTTCCGGGCCTGCCGCGACATGCTGGAGCGGGAGTGGGGATACGACAAGTACAAAGGCGTATGCCATATCATCCCGAACGCCGGCGTCTGCGTGCTCGCAATGATTTACGGCCAAGGGGACTTCAACCGGACCGTCGAAATCGCGACGATGTGCGGCTGGGATACGGACTGCAACGCGGGCAATGTCGGCACCGTGCTCGGCGTGGCGGCCGGCTTGGCGGGCATCGCGGAGCGGTACCGCGCGCCGATCAACGACGGCATCGTCATGTCGGGCATTTCGGGCTACCTCAACATCCTCGACCTGCCGTCGTACGCCAAGGAGCTCGCCATCCTCGGCTACCGCCTGGCGAAGGAGCCGTGCCCGCAGCCGCTGCTCGACGGCTTCCGAGAGGACGAAGTATACTTCGACTTCGAGCTGCCGGGATCGACGCACAACATCCGCGTTTCGGATCCTTTTTTCTGCCGGACGCGCCATTCCGCGGAGCAGGCCCATACGGGGAGCGGTTCGCTCGAGATCCTGTTCGACCGGATGACCCGCGGCGAGCGGTCCAAGGTGTATTACAAGCCGTTCTACACGCGGGACGAATTCAGCGACGAGCGGTATTCGCCAACGTTTTCTCCGCGTGCCTACAGCGGTCAGAAGGTGAGCATGGCGCTCTTCCTCGACCAATGGAGCGGCAACGAGACGATGGGCGTCGCGCCCTACGTCCGGCTCGCGAAAAGCAAGCGGGAGCTCGTGCAAGGCTATCGGAAACTCGCCGATCAAGCGTGGACGCAAATCGAGTTCGAGATTCCCGATACGGACGGCGAGCTCATCGACGAAGTCGGGATTGTCCTCGAAGCCTACTCGACACGCAAGCCGAAAAGCCTTGGACGGCTGTTCCTCGACGACTTCCGCATTTACGGCAAGGCCGATTATACGATCGATTTCGCCAAACAGTCGGTCGATTTCGGCTGCGTGACGCCGTTTGCCCACCATCACGGCGCATGGAGCCTTGCGGACGGGGCGATGTACCTCATGACCGCCGAGCCTAGCGAGGCCTACGCGGGAAACTACTTCGCCAAAGACTACGCCGTCTCGGTGAAGCTGAATCCGCAGAGCGGTGACTCGCATCTCGTCGCCGTTCGCGCGCAAGGCGCCATGCGGGGCTACCATGCGGGCTTCGACGGACCGGGACGGATCGCGCTGTACTTGAACGACTTCGGGTTTACGAAGCTGGCCGAGGCCGAATTTCCTTGGCGGCTGGATCAAGATTACGAGCTTACGTTCACCGCCGTTGGAGACGCGCTTACGCTCGCCGTGGACGGCGAAGAGGTGCTGCGTCATGCGGACGGCACCTGGCGTTACGGCATGTTCGGCGTCAGCACCCGCGGCGCGGCTCGCACCTATTACCGCGGCGTTCGGATCACGGAGTTGTAATCGCAAAAGCCCCGATCGGATGAGAGGATCAAGCCCCTCATCTCAGAGACAGCAGAAAAAACCCTAAGACGCAAGCTGCCGCCGGAGCTCTACCGGCGTCAGCTTGGTTCGTTTCAATTGGATTCGGTCTTCATTATGATTAGGCAAGCGCGCAAAGGCTTCGGGACGTGTTCCGGGTTCCCTGATCGCTGTGGGCGATCGGTCGCAGCGGGGGTTGTACGAGCGAGTTAGTCGAAAAATCGACTGACGGAAACGGCAGCGAGGGTTGTACGGGCGCAATGGTTTCATGGACTGCGCCGGTGACGCATGCGGCGTACTGTCGCCGGGAGTCCAAGCTTACGCATTCGGCCGAAAGCCCTCTTATGGATCAGCTGCCCGTCATCCCGTACGGGTGCAGATTGATTTTGAGCGGCCGGTTGCCAAATGTGCGTATGTGCGTATGTAAACTACCTACATCACTCCCTCGCACGCCTTTTCGCCTTATGTGCGTATGTAAACTACCTACTTCGATCCCTCACACGTCTTTTCGCCTTATGTGCGTATATAAACTACCTACATCGCTTCCTCGCACGCCTTTTCGCCTTATGTGCGTATGTAAACTACCTACATCGCTTCCTCGCACGCCTTTTCGCCAAATGTATGCATGTAAACTACCTTCTCGCACCAACTAACCGTTTCGTCCACCGGCCCTGCGTCCTTTTCACCCGTTTCGTCAGCTTAAACGCAATGACGCCGTTATCTGCCGCTTGGGAGCTGGTTGGACCTCTTTCGTACACGGCTGCCGTATGACAGGAAAGGGCGATCCATCATCCATACGCTTGGAAGGCGACCCAGACCGAGAAGATCATAACTAGAATCCCGCCGACCTTGCACATGAAATAGTAGAAATCGCTCGGTTCGGGATCCTCTACCCAGATCCATTTCAGCGAGAGCCAGAAAGAGACTTCTTGGAATTTGCGGTACCGAAAACCGCACCAGCCGTAAATCATGAGGCCCAAGGCAAGGAATAGGAAGCCGGGAGCGCCCGGCTTCTCGTGATATTCCGGATAAGCGGTCGTTACGAGCGCGGCGGGGGAATACGCCTCTTCGTCGTCACCACGCGCGCTTTGGCCGTCGACCGATACGGTAATCGGGAAGTAGAGTTCGCCTTTCTCGTCAAAGCTGAGGAGAAGGTGAGACTGATCCTGGACCTCGAATCGGCGGCCGTCCGGATAGGACACGCTGTATTTGATGTTGTAAGGATCGCTGTTCTTCACGACGGTGTATGCCTGACTGTCGATGAGCACGGTTCGAGACGGCTCGTCGATGCGCACTTGAACGGGGCCGGCCGACCCGCTGCGGTACGTGACGAGATTGCCCTGATCGCGATCCAAGGTGTATCGATGACCATTGAGATCGAAGGCAGGCTCCGTGAAATAGGGCTTGGAGAGAATCGCGACGATCGCGGCCACGACGATTACGCTAGCGAAGAACAGGTAGCTCGGAATGCTCGCTTTCTTGAACAGGGACGCCATCTTGTAATCATCCATTCTTTTTTACGGTAAGGGATATTACGCAATAACAGGGATAGGGTTGCGTTGATCAGGCGCACGGGCAAGCTCCGACCGACAACGCCTGGAAACCCGCGTCGACGGACATCGGGCTTTTGGCGCACCGTCTCCGATGCAAATGGATCGCCGCGACGTCCACGTCTGGAGCGGAGCAGGATTCGGCACAAAAAATTGAACATGCGCAGCACCAAACGTTGAATTGTGTTTGCCCGCACGAACTGCTAATATATTGGACGCGCGTCGGCTGTCCCCTTCATGGAAGCACGCCGATCCGCATTTGCAGGCATTCCGGCAGCCGACGACGGGAGCGAAGTGAACATGTTAAAATGGTTGTTCGTGAATCGAAGCATACGTACCAAGATCATCTGGAGCAGCGCCGTCATCTCGCTTATTCCGATGCTGGTCCTGTCGCTTCTCTTCTACCGGTCCAGCACGCGATCGTTGGAGCAGACGCTGGTCCGCAGCTCCGAGCAGAACGCCGATTACCTCTACGGCTACCTGGACGATTATTTTCGCAATTTTTCCGCTTCCGCGCTGCAAATCTACGGATCCGGCTTCAACCGAATCATCGCCTTGATGGCGCACGGGGCAAACTACAACGACGCCGACATTCTTAACCTCCGGGAGACGCTGGCCAATTACTACTCGCTCGTCGTCAGCAAGAACAAAGATATCATCAAGATCATGATCTACGGCGAGAACAACGAACTGAATGATTCCTGGTCCCGGGCGTCCAGCTACGACGCCATCCGTCTCGGCCCGGGCACTCCCCATTTTCCGGAGATGCTTGATCTGCCGTTTCAGCAGTCGCTTCTGTTCTCGTACCGCGAGCCGGCGATCAACGAAGACCTGTTCGCATACGCCATTACGATCTACGATCCCTTCTATAGAAAGAAGTTCGGCACGATGGTCTTCTTCGTCCGGCAGAAAGAGCTGGCGAAGAAGATCGAATCCGTGAACAAGGCGCCGAATGTCATCGTCCTGCAGAACGCCTATGGAGAGGCGTTCTATCGGACGAACGGCGCGTATCCATCGGCGGTGACGCCGTATCGGCGGCCCGAATCGCCCCCCGCGGAACCCGTTCGCACGTTAAAGTTTACGGGGCCCAAGGACTTGCTCGTCAGCACGGCCCCGCTGGACAATGCCAATATGGGCCTTACGATTCTGTATCCGGCATCCGAGTTGGCGCAGAACCGTCGGAATACGCTCAACTTGATCTTCGGCGCGATTTTGTTCGTCATGCTCGTCGTCGTTTTGTGCTCCTATCTCGTGCAACGTTATATCACGAAACCGATCCAATTGCTCGGCAACGCGATGAAGTCCGTCCGGGCCGGCAACTTCCAAGTGACGCTGAGGCCCAAGCGCTACCGCGACGATCTCTCCGAGCTGATGCGGAACTTCAACTTCATGACGGACAAGATCCGGTCGTTAATCGAGCTGGAATACCAGACGCAGCTGCGGAACAAAGAAGCGCAGATCCTCGCGCTTCAAATGCAGATCAACCCGCACTTTCTATACAACACGCTGCAGACGATCGGGGGCAAGGCCGTACTGATCGGCGATTACGAAATTCACGAGATGTGCCGGGCGTTGGCCGATATGTTCCGCTACAGCTTCTATGAAGGGAATACGGAGTCGACCCTCGGCATGGAGCTGGCGCACGTCAACAACTATCTCTACATTCAGCAATTGCGTTTCGAGGATTCGCTGACGACGGAATTCGAGGTCGATGCCGCATTCATGGACATGACGATTATCCGCTTCATCCTGCAGCCGATCGTGGAGAACGTCATCGTTCACGCGTTGGAGAAGAACGGCGGAGAAGCGCTGACCATCCGGGCTACCGCGCACAGGGATGAACAGTCAGCAGTCATCTCGCTGAGCGACAACGGGCCGGGCATCGAAGCGGACAAGCTGGCCGCCATCCGGGAAGGACTGGACCGGCGTTCGCTCGAGATCTTCTCGGGGATGTCGATCGGTCTCAAGAACGTGCACGAGCGGATCCGCCTCGTCTACGGGGAGCCATACGGCCTCGAGATTGATAGCGAGCCCGGCATGGGGACCACGATCCGCATTCGAATTCCCTACAAGAAACGAGGAGAGGACGATGTATAAAATCATGGTCGTCGACGACGAGGCGCCGGGGCGCAAAGCCATCGCCAAAATGATCGAGGCGCTGGACCTGGACGCCGAAGTCGTCGCGGAGGCGAAGAACGGGGAAGAGGCGCTCGACCTCATTCGGATGAACAAGCCCCATATCGTCGTCACCGATATGAACATGCCGATCATGAACGGCCAACAATTCCTCGAGCGCCTTCACCGGGAGTTCCGGGAGATCAAGGTGGTCGTCATCAGCGGCTACTCGCAGTTCGAATATTTGAAGGCGGCATTGACTTACCAGGCATGCGAGTATGCGCTCAAGCCGGTCTCGATGCCGGAGCTGCGCGAAGCGCTGGGCAAGGCCATCCGTGCCGTACGCGAACATACGAGCCGGCAGCTCGAGAAGCAGTCCTCCCGGGATATGCTGAAGCTGAGGACCGAAGTGTTTCTTCAGCATGTCGCAAGCGGGCGAATCGCAAACGCGTCGGATATCCGGCGGCAGGCGAGAGAGCTCGACATCCCGACCGAAGCCGACGGCTATCGGGCAGCCGTCTGCCAGATTCGCCAGTTTCAGGAGATCGCGCAATTGAAGTTTCATGGCAACGCCGACTTGTATATGTTCGGATTGGAGAATGTCTTGCGCGAAGTGCTTCGGGACGACAGAGCGCTCCTGTTCAAGACGGACGATCGTTCCAGACTATGCTTGATTCTGCCGAGATCGGCTTATCCGGACCTGCGCGCGGGGGAAGCGCTCGGCGCCTTCCAACAAGCCGTCAACCAGACGCTGGGAGGCGACGTCGCGGTCGGATGGAGTCCGGCTTTCGACGGCTTGGAGGAGATGCCGGACGCGTTCCGGACGGCAGTCTCGGCGCTCGGAGACTGTTCGTTCTCCTATGCGGGGCTGACCGTCTCCGCAGCCGAGACCAAACGCGCAGCTTCTCCGGTGGAGTTGATCCCGACGTTCGATCTGAAGCGGCTTTCCCAAGCCTTCGGATCGGGCAACGCGAAGGACGTTCGCCGCATGCTGGACGAGTTCGTCCGCAAGCTCGGCAACCATGCGGAAGCGACGATACGCGACGTCCAGCGGGAGCTGTCTCGGATCGCGGAGCTGGCCGCGTCCGAGATGCCGGGAAGCGATGCCAAACGCGAAGGACTGTTCGAAGCGCGAACGATCGACGCAGTCATGGAAGGGCGAGCGCTCGGCGCTTATCTGGACCGGTTGACGGCGGCTGCGGAGGCGAATGCCGCAAACCGCCGAGGCGAACCGGAATCCGAACGATCGATTCGGGACATCGTGCAATATTTGGACGACCACTACTTTGAAGACGTCAGCTTGGTCGATATCGCCACTCGTTTTTACTTGGATCCGAGCTACCTCAGCAAGCTGTTCAAGACGGTTACGGACGAGAACTTCATCGAATACGTCACGCGTAAACGAATGGAGAAGGCCTGCGAGCTGCTCCGTTCCCCGAACAGGAAGATCAGCGAAATCTCCGAGCTGGTCGGCTACGAGAACCAACGGTACTTCAGCCAAGTGTTCAAGAAGTTCACCGGCCACACCCCTTCCGAATATCGCGAGATGTCGGATCGGCCTTGATCGGGCCGTTCCGCTCCGCGCCCCGTGCAAAAAAATGAACAATCGTCCCCCAAAATATTGGATTACGCCGCGTTCCCGCGCTGGATAAGATGAGGGACAGGGCAAGGACGCTTGCTCCGAACCTATACGAAGAAAAGGGGAAAGCGCATGAAAAAGACAGTAAGCCTTGGCGTCAGCGCGGCACTGATGACGCTGATCTTGGCCGCCTGCGGCGGCGGAAACAACGATTCGCAGAGCAGTCCGGGCGCCGGCGGCGGCGACTCCGCTTCCGCATCTCCTACCGCATCCGCGGACGACGGCAAACCCGTAACGATCTCCTTCATGCATTTCAAAAGCGACTTCACGGACGGTGTGGCCAAAATCGTCGAGCAGTTCGAGAGCGAGAATCCGAACATCAAGGTCGACGTCCAACCCGTGAAGTACGACGATTATTACACCCTGCTCAAGACCAAGCTCGCCGGGGGCGACGTCGTGGACGTGTTCACGCTGAATGCCGGCGCCCAGACGAAGCTGTTCTCGGACGGCGGATATCTCGAGGATCTGACGGGCAAGCCCTTCCTGGCCGACTTCGACGAGAGCGTGCTGAAGTCTCAATCGACGGACGGCAAAAACTACATCATGCCGGTAAACGCGAATCCCATCGCGGTGTTCTACAACAAGAAGATCTTCGGCGACCTTGGCATCGAGATTCCGAGAACGTACGACGCGATGATCGCTGCCGCCAAGAAGATCAAGGAAGCCGGCAAGACGCCGTTCGCACTCGGATGGAAGGACCCTTGGACGCTTAGCATGTGGCTCACCCGGGACATGCCGAGCAATTCGGCTCTCGTCTACAACCAACCGGATTTCTTCGAAAAATTGGAGACCGGCGCCGTCAAGTTCGCGGACAATCCCGCGACCAAAGTGATGCTCGAACACGCGCAGCAACTGTTCGACCTCGGCAACAAGGATCAACTGGGCGTGGACTATAACGGCGCGGTCGATCTGTTTGCCAAAGGCGACGTCGGCATGATGTACATGGGCACGTGGCCGCTCGCGGACATTCAGAAGAAAAATCCGGAGCTGTACGACAATATGGGCTATTTCCCGTATCCGTTCAGCAACGACGAAAGCCTGAACAAGCTGGAGTTCAATCCGGACGCCTCCCTCGCCATCAGCAGCAAGTCTCCGCACAAGGATGCCGCCGAGAAATTCCTGGCGTTCCTAGCCAGCAAAGAAGGCGGGGACCTCGTCGTCAAGAACATCAATACCCTCAGCTACGTGAAAGGGACGGACACGAACATCGCTCCGGCGGTCAACGATCTGAAGCCTTACTTCGACAAGGGCGAGCTGTACGACTCGCAGCTGTACCTTGCGAAGACGACGATCGACTGGGGCACGCCGTTCACCCAAGCGATGCAGAAGATGTTCTTCAAAAAATCGACGATCGACCAGGCCATCCAGGAGATGGATGCGTGGGTCGCGAAGAATCACAACTAAGCCCAGAGATTGAAGAGAGCGGCGCGGGCAAATGGCCTGTGCCGTTCTTCTTCCGAAAGGAAGTGCGCGATGAACAGCTTGAGACGGTCTCTACGCGGCGAGTCTTGGTATCTATTGTTTCTGCTGCCGGGCCTTTGCCTGTTCCTCCTGGCGGTCGTTATTCCGCTCGCGATGGGACTCCGGTATTCGTTCTCCAATTGGGATGGCGTGTCCCCCAAAATTCATTATGTCGGATGGGATAATTACGTGAAGGCTTTCCGGGATTCCGATCTGTGGAGAGCTTTATGGAACACGTTCAAATACGCGCTGATCGTGACGCTCCTCGTCAACGTTTTATCCATGGCGCTGGCCTTGTTGCTCGACGGCTATTTGAAATTCAAAAACGTATTTCGCACCATCTTCTTTCTGCCCAGCGTCATCTCGATCGTGCTCTCCGGGTTCATTTGGGGCTACAACTACAGCCAAGGCTTCCCGCAGCTGTTCAGCCGCTTCGGGATTGACATGACCAGTCCGTTAGGCAATCCCGACTACGCCATGCTGGGCCTGATCATCGTGGCGCTCTGGCAAGGCGTAGGTTCGCCGATGATCATCTATATCGCGGGCCTCCAGAGCATTCCGGGAGAGCTCGTCGAGAGCGCGAAGATCGACGGGGCGGGCACATGGATGGCGTTCCGCCATATCACGTTCCCGCTGCTTGCGCCGGCCGTGACGATCAATCTGCTGCTCGTGCTGACGGGCGCGCTCAAGGTGTTCGATCTGGTATACGTGACGACGAAGGGCGGACCCGCCTTCGCCACGGACGTCATGTCCACCTATATCTACCGAACGTCGTTCGACAACTTCAAGGCCGGGTACGGCATGACCCTGTCGGTCATCTTCTTCCTCGTGCTCGTGGCCGTCACCGTCGTGCAAGTCGGCATCTTCCGAAGAAGGGAGGTCGACATGGGATGAAACCGCTGCGCATCCTTGTCTTCGCGATCGTCTCTCTGCTCGCGATCGTGTTCGTCTTCCCGCTGTATGTCGCGGTGCTGATGGCGTTCAAGTCGGCGAAGATGACGTTCGATTCCTTCTACGCATTGCCGACCAAGCTCGACTTCGCCAACTTCGTTCATGCGTGGGAGACTTCGGAGTATCCGAAGGCGATCATGAACAGCCTCCTCGTTACGATCCTCTCCGTCGCGCTGATCGTCATCGCGTCCGCGCTCGCCGGCTACGCGATCGCCAGGCGCAACAAGCCGTTCTATAACTTCGTCTTCCTGCTGTTCCTCTCCGGGATGATGGTGCCGTTCCAGGTGACGATGCTGCCGCTTTACAAGCTGGGCAAGTCGCTGCACCTGGTCAACAGCCATTGGGGCATCGCGTTGATCTACGGCGGCTTCGGCGTGCAGATGGGCGTGCTGTTCTTTTCGGGCTTCGTTCGCGGCATCTCCCGCGAAATCGAGGAGGCGGCGCGAATCGACGGCTGTTCGACGCCCGGGATCTTCTTCCGCATCGTCCTGCCGCTGCTGAAGCCGGTAACGGCGACCGTGCTCGTGCTCAACGTGCTCTATATCTGGAACGACTTCCTGCTGCCGTTGCTTTACCTGCAGGACAAACAATTCCGGACGATCCCGCTGCAGCAGTATTTCTTCTTCGGCCAATACAGCAGCGATTTGAATCTCGCCTTCGCCTACGCGGTCATGGGCATGGTGCCGATCGTCGCGTTCTTCTTGTTCATGCAGCGTTTCATTATCAAAGGAATCGCCGCCGGCGCCATCAAAGGGTAATCGCAAAGGAGTGTCATTATGGCCATCATCTACCACGAGGAAAAAAAGCTGTTCGAAATTCGAACCGAGCGATCGTCCTATCTGTTCGGGATCAACGGGAACGGGACGATCCAGCATCTGTATTGGGGGGAGCCGATCGCGGCGGCCGAGTCCGTGGACTTGCTAAAGTCGCGATCGCATAGCTCGTTCGATGCGGCGGTCGATCGCGAGGCCGAGGAGTATGGCGGCTGGGGCGGCGCGAATTACGCGGAGCCCGGGCTCAAGGCGTCGTTCGCGGACGGCGTCCGAGATCTTCAACTGCAAGCGATCGGCCATACGATCGAAGGCGAAGAGGCGCTGGCGCTTCATCTGAAAGACGCCCACTACGATCTTCGCGTCGACGTGCGCTACAAGGTCGTCGGCCGGCACGATCTCATCGAGCGGCGTGTCGCGATCCGGAACGGGGAGGCCGAGCCCGTCCGCATCGAGCAGGCGATGGCTGCCTTGTGGTCGATCGGAGGCCTGCCCGATTACCGCTTGACGCACGTCACGGGCCGTTGGGCGGGCGAGCATCAATTACGCTCCAACCTGCTTTCGGAAGGCAAGAAAGTGCTGGAATCGCGGCGAGGGTTCACAGGCCCGCACGCGAACCCTTGGTTCGCGATCGACGACGGCGGCGCGAGCGAAACGGCGGGGCGGGTATGGTTCGGCGCGCTCGCTTGGAGCGGCAACTGGAAGCTCGTGTTCGAACGGACGACGTTCGGCGGCGTGCGGGTCGCGGGCGGCGTGAACGACTTCGACGGCGCGTTCTCGCTCGCCCCCGGCGAAACGTACGAATCGCCCGTCTTCGTGGGCGGCTTTGCCACGGGCGGCTTCGGCCAGATGAGCCGCGCGCTGCATCAATACGAGCGGGAGGAAATTTTGCCCGCGCGCGGGCCTCGCAAGGTGCTGTACAATTCGTGGGAAGCGACCGAGTTCGCGGTTAACGTCAGGGACCAGCTGGCGCTGGCGGAAAAGGCCGCACAGATCGGCGTCGAGCGGTTCGTCGTCGACGACGGCTGGTTTGGCGAGCGGCACAGCGACCGGGCAGGCCTCGGCGATTGGCGCGTCAACGCCGAGAAGTTCCCGAACGGGCTGGAGGAGTTGATCGCCGCGGTGAAGGGCTTGGGCATGGAGTTCGGGCTTTGGGTCGAGCCCGAATCGGTCAACCCGGACAGCGACCTGTTCCGCGCGCACCCGGATTGGATCTACCGGTTTCCGACGCGGCGGAGCACGCCGCTGCGCAACCAGTATTTGCTGAATCTTGGCAAGCCCGAAGTGAAGCATTTCGTGCTGGATTTTATGACGGAGCTACTGTCGAAACACGAGATCTCGTTCATCAAGTGGGACCTGAACCGCACCGTCACCGAGCCGGGCGATTCGGGAAACGCGGATACGACGCATTCGGTATGGAACCGTCACGTGGCGAATCTGTACGAGATCTGGGCGGAGCTCCGGCGGCGATTCCCGCACGTCGCGTTCGAGACGTGCGCGGGCGGTGGTGCCCGCATCGATCTAGGCATTTTGCGCTATGCCGATCAGGCGTGGATCAGCGACAATACCGACGCCAGGGATCGCTTGACCATCCAGGAAGGCTTCACCTACGCCTACAGCCCATCGGCAATGATGTGCTGGGTGACGGAGGCGCCGAACGGCTTCAACGGCAGAAGCCTGCCGCTCTCCTATCGGTTCCACAGCGCGATGATGGGGGGGCTCGGCATCGGCGCGAATATCGGCAAGTGGTCGGAGAAGGAGATGGCGGAGGCTGCGCGCTACGTGTCGCTCTACAAGGAGATCCGCCATCTGGTGACGGATGGCGATCAATATCGTCTCGCATCGCTTCGCGATTCCAATATCGCGGCTTACCAATATGTGGGCCGGGACGGCGACGAAGCGGTCGTGTTCGCGTTCCTGCAGTCCGAGCATTTCGGCGGAAGCGAGCGCAGGCTGCGCCTAAGGGGACTGGATCCGGAGGCGGTCTATGAAGTGAGAGGCGACGACGGGAGTGAAGCATGGGTCCGGCACGGCTCGACGCTGATGCATCTCGGCCTCCCGCTTGCGCTTCGCGGCGACTACGCCAGCTGGCTGCTGCGATTGCGGCGAATCGGCGAATCGGCAAAGGAGGCGTAACGCATGGCATCTTGGGCGGGCGAAGTCTACCGCAAGCTTCATCTGGATTACCATCAGCCGCCATGGATGGAGGGCGTGGCCGAGGCGTTCACGGCGGACGAGGCGCGGCGTCAGGCGGAGATGTTCCGGATGGCCGGCGTCGAGGCGGTTTCGTTTTTTGCGTACGATCATTACGGCTACGCGTTTTATCCTTCCGAGATCGCGCCGGTACATCCCGGCATGACGAACGATTACACGGGGCTCATGTCTCAAGCGTTGAAGGCGGAAGGCATCCGTACGATTCTGTACCTGAACGCGTTCACCTCGGTCGAGATGCACAAGCTTCATCCGGAATGGATGCGCGTGGCCGAGGACGGGACGATGCCGCGCGGCGCCTGGCTCCAGCACGAGGCGTCGCATATCTGCATCGCATCCGGATATCTGGAGTCGTTCTTTTTCCCGCTGCTGCGCGAGGCGATCGAGAGGCACGCGCCAGACGGCGTCTGGATCGACGCGGGCAGCTGGATGGTCGAGTATCCGTGCTACTGCGCGAGCTGCCGGGAACGCTATCGGGCCGACACCGGCCGCAGCCTGCCGGCAGGGCCGATGCCGGGTCCTTCGGACGAGCTCGAAGACGACGGTTGGCTGGAATGGCGCATTTGGCGCCGCGGCTTGATCCCTCCCTATTTGCGGCGTTTGACGGAGACGGTGAAGGCCGTCTCGCCGAACACCCTGGTCGCGGAGAATAATTCGGGCAAGTATTTGTACGGCTTCCCGATCGCGCAGGGCGGCAGCGCGGAGAAATGGCTTGCGCCGCAGGAACTCGGCCTCGACTGGCTATCCTGCGACCCGGTCCACTTCGGCGCCAATCACCAGATGACGTTCAGCCGGGAAGGCCGCTACCAGTCGACGACCGGCCTACCGTTCGACTACATGAACGAGCGGTTCCACGGCTGGGGAGAGTGGCAGATGCGGTCGCCGACCGATTGGAAACTGGAGCTCGCGACCGCGCTTGCGGTCGGCGGACGGTTCTTCTTCGCCGACCAGCCGCATCCGGATGGAACGTTGGAGCCTGCCGTGTACCGGCATCTGCGCGACGTTCACGCCTATATGAAGCCGCGTGAACCGTTCGGCCGCGAAGCGCAGCCGGTTCCGGACGTCGCCGTGCTCGCCAGCCTGCCTTCCCAGCTGGTCGGGCCGGCGGCCGGCGCGGAATGGGGGCGGGACCAGACGTGGGGCGTCGCGGTTCCCCGATCGCGTGCGGATCGGGTCGACGGCGCGTCGATGCTGCTGACGGAGCTGGGCATCCAGCACCTCATCTACGACGAGGAAACGCTGCGCCGGTCGCTGGATCGGCAGTCTCTCGTAATCGTGCCGGACCAAATGCTGTTGGAGGACGCGACGATCGAAGCGCTGGCGCAATACGTCGAGGCGGGCGGCGCGCTCCTTGTGTCGGGGCGTTCCGGCATCTGCAACGGGAGCGGAGCGCGACGGGAGACCGATCCGTTCGCGAAGCTGCTCGGACTCTCGCGCGGCGACGAATTGCCGGCTCCGCTGCACTATTGGCAGGCCGGCTCCGCTCTGGCCGACGGCATTGTGGACGGGGACTTGAAGCTGCAAATGTGGGGCACGGCCATGCAGGTGACGGTCGAAGGCGCTGAGACTTGGGCGCACGTGCTGGAGCCGGTCGAAAGCGTATGGGAGTCTGGAATCAAAGACCGCATGCATTGGCGGCATTACACGACGGTCGGGGCCGCCCCGGCGGGGAAGACGATCGCCGGTCCCGCGATCTCAACGTTCCGTTGCGGAAGCGGACGGGCGATGTATTTGAACGGCGAGCCGTTCGCGCTGTACTACCTCGAAGGGCATCGTCTGACCCGCGAATGGCTGAGGCGCTGCCTGGACGAGATGTATCCGAGAGCGCGCCGGAAGCTGGACGCGGAAAAGCCGCTTCATGTCGAGCTTGCGCTGCACGAGCGCCGCACCGCTTCGGGCGACGAACTGCTCGTGCACGCGCTGAATTTTTTTGCGCAGAAACGGCCGGGCTATATCGTTCACAATGAAGAGGTGCCGCCGATTTCCGGCATCCGGCTGCGGGTTCGAACGGCGATCCGGCCCGACCGCGTGACGCTGGAGCCGGAAGGAAAAGACCTGGCATGGACGTGGGACGGAGAACGCGTTCACGTCGAGCTGCCTCGCCTGGACCTGCACGCGATCGTGCGAATCGCGACAGGCGCGGAAGAAAGCGGCGCGAAGGAGAAGGGCGAGCGTTGAAAACGGGAAGAGGGCGATGAAGGATGACGGAGCCGCGATGGACGAGAACGGTCTGCGAAGGGTTTGAGGCTTGGGAAGGTAGAACGGAGCGATTGGCGCTGACCGTCATTCCAGCGCTCGGCGGCAAAGCCATCTCCCTCGTGAACGTGGCGACCGGTCGCGAATGGCTGTGGCGGAGCGGGAAGCCGCTCGGCAACGAGGGATACGGCTCCCCGTTCGCGAACGGGGACGAAAGCGGCTGGGACGAGATGTTCCCCGGCATCGACGCCTGCGCTTACCCCGAGTCGCCTTGGCAGGGCCGCGCCGTACCGGATCACGGGGAAGTTTGGTCGCAGCCCTGGCGATTCCGGCCGGAAGGGGCTACGCTGCGAGGCGAGGTGGAGGGGATCCATTTTCCCTATACGTTGGAGAAGTCGATCTCCATGCCGGCTCACGATACGCTGCGCATGCAATACGCGGTTACGAACCGTTCGAACGCGCCGTTCTCGTTTCTCTGGGCGGCGCATCCGCTGTTTTGCGCGCGCGAAGGGATGCGGATCCGCGTCCCCGATCGGCTGAAGGAGATCGAGGTGTCCTACTCCGCCGGAAGCCGGCTCGGCGCCTTCGGCGACAAGCGGTCTTGGCCGATCGCGCGGTCCGCGGCGGGCGAAGTCGACTTGAGCATCGTCGGCCCGCCGGACGGACGGCACGCGGAGAAGTACTATTTCACGGAGCGCGTGACGGAAGGGTGGGCTGCGCTGGAGGATCCTGAAACAGGGGAAGCGGTCGTCCTGCGCTTTCCGGCGGACCGCGTCCCGTACCTGGCGGTCTGGGCCAACGCCGGCGGCTACGGCGGATTCGAACATGTCGCGCTCGAGCCCGCGACCGGGAGAATGGACGATCTCGCCCATGCGATCGGCCGGGGGCAGGAGGCCGCAGTCGGTCCCGGCGAGCGATACGCGTGGCATTTGGAGCTGAGCCTGCGCTAACGCAGACGCGCTGCCGCTGCGCGCATCATCGCTTCTAGCCCTTCGGCACGCTGCGATAGTTGGCGGGCGACATCCCCATCAGCTTTTTGAACAATCTCGAGAAGTAATAAGGATCACCGATGCCCACGGCCGCGGCGATTTCCTTTACCGTCATGCCGGTCAGGCTGAGCAGCTGGCCGGCTTTTTGCATTTTCAGCCGGAGGAAATATTCGATGGGCGGGAAGCCCGTTTCCTGTTTGAACAGATAGACCAGATGCTGCTTCGAGACGCCGGCATGCGCCGCCAACTCGGGGAGCTTGACGGACTCGGCCAGCCGGTCGTTCATATAGCGGATCGCGCGGGCAAGATCCGACTCCCGTTTTCGGTCCCGGGCCGAGCTCTCGGCGCTCATCCCGACGTTCCCGAGCAGTTGGCCCATCGTCTGCGAGACGAGCACCTGCGCGGGAAGCGAATAAGCTTTGTCGGAGAGAAGCCGGTAGCACTTCTCGAAGCCTTCGGTCCAGGTCGAGTAAGCGCCGGCAGGCAGGCGGACGATGCCGACATCCAAGCCGAACAGCTTCATAAAGTCGGCGACGTACTCTCCTTGCAGGTGGATCCAGTAGATGCTCCAGGGCGAGTGGGCGGAGGCGCCGTAACGGTGGGGGACGTTCGCCGGAATCACGGCGAGCTGCCGTTCGCCCACGGTGGCCGTTTTGCCGTTCGTCTCGACCCAGCCTTCGCCGTCTAGGCAGTAGATCAAAATATGCGCGTCGCAGCCTTCCGGCCGTTCGCGGTAGTGGTGCCGCGCGCGTGGGAAGAAGCCAATGTCGCTCACGTACAGCCCGCGCGTCAGACGCGACGTCGAGAGCTCGTTCGCCATATAGTCGGGAAGGACGAGCAGCCGCTCTTCCTCGAATCCATCCTTTTTCCGTTCATGATCCATCTAAATAGCTCCTCTTGCGCTTAATTTCTACTAATAGATTTTCTCAATCTAAGATTATCATCCATCACAAACCGCATTTCGTCAATTGGCCTGCCGCTGTCCGCACGGTACAGTAGAGACAGGAAGAAGTCAAGGAGGAATGGAGCATGACAGCGTCGCAAGCGAACGCGCCGGCAACTGCGCGCGTCTGGGAAGAAGAAGTATCGATCCCGACTTACGCGATCGGGAAGCCCGACCGAAATCCGATGTTCCTGGAGAAACGCGTCTATCAAGGCAGCTCCGGCCGCGTTTACCCGCATCCCGTCGTCGACAAAATCGCTAACGAGAAAAAGCAGCAATTGTATAAGATGGCGATCCTGGAAAACGAGTACGTCCGCATCGAGATTATGCCCGAGCTGGGCGGACGCATCTACCGGGCGCTGGACAAGACGAACGATTACGACTTTGTCTATTACAACCGCGTCATCAAGCCCGCGCTCGTCGGATTGGCCGGACCTTGGATCTCCGGCGGCATCGAGTTCAACTGGCCGCAGCATCACCGTCCGAACACGTACGGACCGGTCGAATACCGCCTGTCCGAGAACGAAGACGGCAGCGCGACGGTCTGGGTGAGCGAGATCGACCGGATGTACGGGACGAAGGTGACCGCCGGCTTCACGCTGCACCCGGGCAAAGCTTATCTCGAAATCTCCGCGCAGCTGTACAACCGCACGCCGGAGCCCCAGACGTTTCTGTGGTGGGCGAACCCGGCCGTGGCCGTAAACGATCATACGCAGTCCGTGTTCCCGCCCGACGTCACGGCCGTCTTCGACCATGGCAAACGGGACGTCTCCCGCTTCCCCGTCGCGACGGGCACGTATTACAAGATGGATTACTCCGAGGGCGTGGACATCTCTCGCTACCGCAACATTCCGGTCCCGACGTCCTACATGGCGTACAAGTCCGACTTTAACTTCGTCGGCGGATACGATCACGGCGTCCAGGCCGGACTGCTGCACGTGGCCAATCACCATATCTCGCCGGGCAAGAAACAATGGACGTGGGGCAACGGCGCGTTCGGTCAGGCGTGGGACCGCAATCTGACCGACGAGGACGGCCCCTACATCGAGCTGATGACGGGCGTCTATACCGACAACCAGCCCGACTTCACCTGGCTGCAGCCCTACGAGGAGAAATCGTTCAAGCAATACTTCATGCCGTACAAGGACATCGGGGTGGTGAAGAACGCATCGATCCACGCCGCGGTTAATCTGGAGGTCGACGAGACCGCCCGCCTGGCGACCGTGATGGCGTATGCGACGTCGGTGTTCGCCGATGCCAAGGTGGAGTTGAAGGGCCGAAAGCGCGTCTATCTGTCCGAGCAGGCCGACTTATCTCCGCGCGCGACCTTCAAGTCGGTCGTCCATCTGGATGAGGAGGATCGCCCCAATGACCTGATCGTCTCCGTTCGCGACGCGGCCGGGCGCATCCTGATCGATTATCGGCCGGCGGAGCCGTCGCTCGAGGAAGTGCCGGATGCCGCTGCGCCGCTGCCGGAGCCGCACGAGCTGCGCACGAACGAGCAGCTGCTCTTGTCCGGTCTCCATCTGGAGCAATACCGTCATGCGACGTTCGAGCCGGAAGCCTACTACCGCGAAGGCTTGAAGCGCAATCCCGGCGATATCCGCATCAACACCGCTTACGGGACGCTTCTGCTGCGCCGGGGGTTATTCGCCGAGGCCGAAGGCTGCTTCCGGACGGCAATCAAGTCCATGACCTGGCGCAATCCGAATCCCTACGACAGCGAGGCGCTTTACCAGCTCGGCGTGGCGCTGAAGCTGCAAGGCCGCTTGACCGAAGCCTTCGCAGCGTTCTACAAGTCCGTCTGGTCCGCCGCCTGGCAGGACCCGGGCTACTTCTCGCTGGCCCAGATCGCGGCCGAGCGCGGCGAGTACGAAGAGGCACTGGAGCTGGCCGAACGCTCGCTCATCCGCAACGCGCGGAATTACAAGGCGCGCCATCTGAAAGCCGCCCTGCTGCGCAAGCTTGGACGCCCGGCGGATGCGATCGCCTACGCGGAAGAGACGCTGCGGCTGGACGTCGCCGATTTCGGTTCGGCGAACGAACGGGCGCTGGCGCTGGCCGCGCAAGGCGATCAAGCTGGCGCCGAAGCCGCTCTGGGCGAGCTGCGGCGGCTTATGCGGGACGACCCGCACAATTATTTGAATCTGGCTTCCGATTATGCCGGATGCGGCTTGTTCGAGGAAGCGGTCGACGTGCTGGAGCGCGTCGTTCCGGATGCTACCGCCGAAGCGTACCCGATGCTTCACTACACCCTCGGCTATCTTCATGAGCTTGCCGGCCGCGCACCTCTCGCTGCAGCCTATCGCGACGCGGGCAGGCGGGCCGAAACGGATTACTGCTTCCCGAACAGCCTGTTCGACTTGGTCGTGCTGGAGAGCGCCATCGCCGCTAGCGACGCCGACGCCAACGCCCACTACCTGCTCGGCAACTGGCTGTACGACAAGAAACGCCATGCCGATGCCGTCGCCCATTGGGAGGCTTCCCGCGCGCGCAACGATGCCTTCCCTACGGTGCATCGCAATCTGGCGCTCGCCTATTACAACAAGTTGGGGCAGGCCGAGTCGGCGCGAAGCTCGTTGGAGCAGGCGTTCGCTCTGCGGACGGACGACGCCAGGGTATTCTACGAACTCGACCAGCTGTACAAGAAGCTGGGCCATCCGGCCGGCGAGCGCTTCGGCAAGCTGGAGCGGCACCGGGATCTGGTGGAGCAGAGGGACGATCTCTATCTGGAATACGTCACGCTCCTGAACGCGTTAGGGCGCCATGAGGACGCGCTGGAAGCGCTGGCGGCCAGGCAGTTTCACCCGTGGGAAGGCGGAGAAGGCAAAGCGACCGCACAGCACGTTCTGGCGCTGCTGGAGCTGGCCAAACGGAAGCTTGCCGCTCGCGCATACGTGGAGGCGATTGCCCGCTTGGAGGAAGCGCTCGTTTATCCGGACAATCTCGGAGAAGGCAAACTGACCGGGGCGCAGGAGAATCATATTTACTATTATCTCGGGTGCGCCTACGAAGGCTTGAATCAACGGGCACAAGCCGAGGCGAATCTGCGGGTCGCCTCCCAGGGCCTGGAGGAGCCGGCGAGCGCCATGTACTACAACGATCAGCCGCCGGATATGATCTTCTATCAAGGGCTGGCATGGCTGAAGCTGGGCAACGCCAAAGAAGCCAAGCGGAGGTTCAACAAGCTCATCGATTACGCGGAGAAGCATATCGGGGACGACGTGAAGATCGACTACTTCGCCGTCTCGCTGCCGGACTTCCTCGTCTTCGAAGACGATTTGAACAAGCGCAACCGGATTCATTGCCTTTATATGATGTCGTTGGGTTTGATCGGACTCGGCCGGCAAGCGGAGGCCGCCAGGCACCTGGACGAAGTCGCCAAGCTGGACGTTCATCACCTGGGCGCGAGCATTCACCGGCGGATGTGCGAATAACAGAGGTCGCCAAAGAGGATTAGGAGCCCTGAACGGGGATGCCTGATCCTCTTTTTTCGATTCCCTTCCTGTCGATCGCGCCTTCAGAATAAATTCAGAAATGTCCCCAGATTTTCCTCATGAAGATGAACTAAGATTGTTGTTGGATTGACGCATCGACGGAGGGAGAAAGTTGCGATGGGGGAGTTGCCATTGAATTTCGAAATGCTGCCCAAGCTGATCTGGCTTGCGTTTGTCGGATCCGGCGTACTGCTGATCATCCGTTTTCATTCCAAACGGAAGTAGAGCCGACGGGCCATGTAATAACGTCAACATGGCAAGCGCCGGGATGCGAAGCATGACCATCTATTACATTCGGGACGGATTTCATCGTTAGCGTCAAATAAAAGATCCGCAGCGGCTTCGGATGCGTTTCCGTCGGCCGCTGCGGATTCTTTTTCCGTTCAAAGGTGCTTCGGAATCGCGCCTGCCGGCAGTTCGCCCTCCAACCCCAAATAATAATGCCGAATCGGCATCAACCGTTCGTCCAATTCGTACACGAGCGGAATGCCGGTCGGGATGTTCAGATCGGCGATGCCGTCGGCCGGCATCCGGTCCAGATGCTTGACCAGCGCTCGCAGCGTGTTGCCGTGGGCTGCAATGAGAATATGCTGCCCGGAGGTCAGGGCCGGCGCGATCGCCTCGCGCCAGTACGCGAGCACTCGGCGCTCCGTATCTTCCAAATTTTCCGTCAGCGGATACTCCCCCTCCTTAAGGCTGTGGTATCGGGGGGCGGACACCTCGTAGCGATCGTCGCCCTTCTCCAGCGCAGGCGGCCGGATGTCTACCGATCTGCGCCACAGCCGCACCTGATCTTCGCCGTAACGAGCGACGGTCTCGTCTTTGTCGAGGCCTTGCAGCGCGCCGTAGTGCCGTTCGTTCAGCATCCACGTTTTGGAAACCGGAATCCACATCAGATCCATCGTGTCGAGAATGATCCAGAGCGTCCGGATTGCCCGTTTGAGGAAGGAAGTGTGCGCCGCGTCGAAGACGTACCCGTGCTCGCGCAGCACGTTTCCCGCTTGCTTCGCTTCCTCAAGCCCTTGAGGCGACAGGTCGACGTCCGTCCATCCCGTGAACCGGTTTTCTAAATTCCACTGGCTCTGGCCGTGACGAATGAGTACGATCTTGATCATGCATGCCGCCTCCATGTATCGCTTTACTTCCTATTATAACGATTTGGAATTCAAAATCGAAAAGGAGGGCCGACGCAGCCTGGCTCGGATCTATCGCGACCGTCATCTTGTCCGGCACCGGGAGTCTGTCTATAATGAGGGCATAGCATCGGGTACGGAACCGACAACACGAAATGACGCGAGGAGCCGGTCATGAAGCATTTGTTTATCGACTTTCTGAACAGCGAACATTGGGACGGCTTGCGCGAGGAATCGTACGAGGACCGCTTGGGACGGCCGGATTGGCTGGAGCGGCTGTTGACGGAATGGCGCATTACGCCCGAAGTTCCGGCCGGCGAAGCCGAACTGGCGGAGCTCCGGCGGCTTCGGGCGTGGCTGCGGGAACTCGTGCGGCGCTTGCGCGAACCTCATCCGATCCGGGAGGAAGACGTGCCACGGCTGAACGCCTACCTGGGGGGCGAGACGGGTGTCTGGCAATTCGCGATGGCGGACGGCGACTATCGCATCGAGCGCCTGCCAGCCAGGCGGAGCTGGGAATGGGTGCAGTCGGAAATCGTTTTGTCCTTTTTGCGCCTTCTGACGGAAGGGGAGCCGAAGCGGGCTAAAATTTGTGAGAACTGCTGCTGCAACTGGATCTACTACGATTCAAGCAAAAACCAAAGCCGCAAATGGTGCGATCACGGTATCTGCGGCAATCTGATGAACGTCCGGCGGCACCGCGAGCGCAAAAAGCGTTCGGAGGAGGAGTAGCGAGGCGTTTGTCCTTGATCGCCGGAATCGCAGAGTGATCAAATTGTGATCAATATTAGGATCGAATCGAAGGGCGGATTGCCATGAGCGCATGGTCGAATCCGCTTTTTTCTCGCGCAGTCTATCGTCTGGGTTGGGGAAAAAGCATAATCCGCTTGCATTCCGAACGCTTATCGCCTTTAATGAATGAGAGAACAGTCACAAATATTGATCATTTCTAAAAATAGAATGATCAATTTATGATTATTATTGAATTTTATTTGATCGATATGCTACCATAAAAACCAAGGAGATTGATCGCATGTCCACGGAAAGAGAGAAGCGAATCGTCGAGCTCCTCCAGGAACAATCACCGTCCACCATCGAAGAATTGGCCAAGCAGCTGCAGATTTCCGAAGTGACGGTCCGCCGCGACCTGGCGGCGATGGAGAGCAAAGGACTCGTCGCCCGCACGCGGGGCGGAGCCGCGCTGCCCGATCAAGGGAACGAACCGCTATTCGTGCAGAGGCAGCGGAAAAATCACGATTTGAAGCGCCGGATCGCGCAGTATGCCGCCGATCAAATTCGCGAAGGCGAGGTGATCGCGCTCGACGTGGGTACGACCACGGCCGAATTGGCCAAAGCGCTGGTCAAACGAAGAGGTATTACGGTGTTCACTTCCTCGTTCCAAGTGGCGTCGATTCTATCCAAGAGCAATCTCCAGGTGTACATGATCGGCGGATTAATCCGGTTCAACGAAATGTCGATGGTGGGAAGCATTGCGATCGAAACGATCAAAAAGTTCAACTTCGATCGCTACTATCTCGGCCTGGCTTCCATTAGCAAGGACCGGGGATTGACGGATTACAGCGTGGAGGAAGCGGAAGTCAAGCAGGCTTTTATCGCCCAATCCAAACAAGTCATCGCACTCGCGGACAAAACCAAGCTCGGAACGTCGTCTCTGCTGAAGGTTTGCGATTTCGACCAGTTGAGCGAACTGATTACGAACCGCATCGAAGGAGAAGGAACGCATCCGGCCTTGGAGCTGGGCTTCGGCGGGAAGATCACGTTGGTATAGTCCATCAGTCGTTGGCCGAGGTGAGAAAGGGCAAGGCCGGAAAGAGAGGTGCGGCAGCACGTGTCTTATGTGATGGGAATCGACATCGGCACTTATGAATCCAAAGGCGTGATCGCGGATCGGGACGGCCGCGTGCTGGCGCAAGCCGCAACGCCGCACCGGTTGGAGATCCCGAGGCGGGGGTGGGCCGAGCACGATGCCGAGGCGACGTGGTGGCACGACTTCAAGGTGCTCAGCCGGACGCTGCTCGCCGAAGCGGGCGACCGGCACGGGATTCGCCCCGAAGAGGTGAAGGCCGTCGGGACGAGCGCTATCGCCCCGGCGCTGCTCCCGGTCGACCGGCAGGGACGGCCGCTCCGCAAGGCGATCCTCTACGGCATCGACACGAGAGCGGAGCAGGAGATCGCGGAACTGAACGCGATGCTCGGGGAACAAGCCGTCTGGCAGGTCGCCGGACAGGCGCTGACCTCGCAGGCCGCCGGGCCGAAAATCCGATGGATTCGAAACCGCGAGCCCGAGATCTACGCGCGCACGGACAAGTTCCTCTGCGGATCCGGCTACCTCGTCTACAAGCTGACGGGCGAGTACGTCATCGACCGTTATACCGCCGTGAATTACGCCCCGCTATTCGATATTCGCTCCCTCGATTGGCACGAAGGGACGGTATCCCGGATCACCGATCCGGACAAGCTTCCCCGATTGGCTTGGAGCTGCGACATCGTCGGCACGGTTTCCCCCGAGGCTGCCCAAGAAACCGGACTGACCCCCGGCACCCGGGTCGTCGCCGGCACGGCCGACGCGATGGCCGAAGCCATCAGCGTCGGCGCCGTCCGCCAAGGCGACTTGATGCTGATGTACGGCAGCTCGACCTTTTTTATCCTCACGACGGACGCCATCCTGCAGACCAAGCAGCTCTGGCCCAATGTCCATGCCGTCCCGGGTCTGCACACGCTCACGGGAGGAACGGCAACGGCAGGATCGCTTACGCGATGGTTCGTCGACCAGCATCCAGCGCCGCTCCCGGCGCACCGGATCCCCGGTGGTCCCGCGAATTTCCGAACGTTGGACGAAGCGTACACGTATTGGACGGACCAGGCCGGCCGAAGTCCGCCTGGCGCCAACGGTCTTTTGACCCTGCCTTTCTTCAGCGGGGAGCGGACGCCGATCCACGACGCATCCGCCAAGGGCACGCTGTTTGGTTTGTCGCTGCATCATACCGCCGGCGACGTGTATCGTTCTCTTCTCGAAGGCATCTCCTTTTCGATCCGGCACAATCTGGAAACGATGAAAGACTTGGGCGCTCCCATCGAGCGGGTCATGGCGGTCGGCGGCGGGGTGAAAAACCGCCTCTGGCTTCAAAGCGTCAGCGATATTTGCCAACTGCCGCAGGCGATTCCGAAGGTGACCGTCGGCGCCGCATATGGAAACGCTTACATATGTTCGTTGGCGCTTGGCTGGCATCGGTCTCTTCAGGAGGTGGAGCGGTGGGTTGCGATCGACAACATCCTGAAACCTGCCGCCGACCACTCCGAGCTGTACGAGAAGCGCTATACGCTGTATCGAAATCTGTACGAACAGACCCGCAACTTGATGAAAGAGCTATAAACCGGCGAGACCGCATGGGAACCAGGAGGCAACGATGGACGAGCAAATGACTCAAATGAAACGGCGGCTGCAGGCTTTGACCTCGATCGCGGCGGTGTCGGGCTACGAAGATCCCGTCATTCGCCATATCCGGTCGGAGCTGGAGGCGTCCGGCGATGAAGTCCGGGTCGACGCGCTCGGCAACGTAACGGTAAAAATGAACCGCATCGAAGGAAAAGATCCTTACCGGGTGATGATCTTCGCCCATATGGACGAGCTGGGGCTCGTCGTTACGCACATCGAAGAGACGGGCTTTCTGCGCCTCGAACGGCTCGGCGGCATTCCGGAGAAAAGTCTGGCCGGCCAGACGGTCAGAGCGGAGACGGGCGGCCGAACGTGGCACGGCGTCATCGGCACCAAGGCGCATCATGTGACGCCGTCCGAAGAGAAGTATCGTGTGCTGCCGGTCAGCGAGGTATTCGCGGATTTCGGCTTTCGCTCTCGGCAAGAGGCGGAAGAGGCGGGCATGCATGTCGGGATGCCGGTGGTGTACGCCCGGCAGTTTTTCGATAATGGCACGCGCGTGTTCTCCAACGCGTTGGACAACCGGGTAGGGTGTCTTGCGCTGCTGGAGCTGGCGGACCGCGTCCGCGGCCAGACGTTGCCGTGCGAGCTCTATCTCGTTTTCTCGGTGCAAGAGGAATTCAACCTGCGCGGGGTGCTTCCGGCGGTGAGGCGGATCGATCCGCATCTCGCGATTACGCTCGACATCACGATCGCCACGGATACGCCGGATTTGAATCGCAAAGGGCGTATCGCCCTGGGCGGCGGACCCAGCATCGGCATGTACACGTTTCACGGCAGAGGCACGCTGGGCGGCCTGATTCCGAATCCGAAGCTCGTGCGGCATATCCAGCGGGTCGCGAACGACCACGACATTCCGCTGCAGCCCGCCGTCTTCATGGGGATCTTGACGGACGCTTCCTTCAGCCAACTGGAAAACGAAGGCTTCCCGATGGTCGATCTCGGGTACCCGGCACGCTATACGCACGCGCCGGTCGAATCCGTCGACCTCATAGACGTGGATGGCCTGATCCGGCTGCTGGAGCGGCTGCTGCCGACGCTGGACGGCAGCGCGGATTTCAGCCGCGGCTAATCGAATGGGTTCAACAACAAAACATAGAAGCAATTACGAGGAGAGGATGAAGCGATCATGACTTGGCTTCGGGAAGTATTGGGTACGGAGAAAGCGGTCATCGCGATGTGTCACTTGCAGGCGCTGCCGGGGGATCCCTATTACGACAAACAAAGAGGGATGGACTACGTCGTGGAGATGGCGCGCAAGGATCTTCATGCGCTGCAGGACGGCGGCGTCGATGCCGTGATGTTCTCCAACGAATTCAGCCTCCCCTATTTGACGGAGGTCAAGACGGAAACCGTAGCGGCCATGGCGAGAATCATCGGCGAGCTGAAGTCCGAGGTGAAAATCCCGTTCGGCGTCAACGTGCTGTGGGACGCCAAAAAGTCGCTCGACCTGGCGGCCGCGACCGGCGCTTCGTTCATTCGGGAAATCTTCACCGGGGTATACGCCAGCGACTTCGGCTTGTGGAATACCAACGTCGGCGAGACGGTTCGCCATCAGCGCAGCATCGGCGCGGAAAACGTCAAGCTGCTCTTCAATATCGTCCCCGAAGCGGCCAAATACGTCGCGGACCGGGATATCGAGAGCGTGGCCAAATCAACGGTGTTCAACAATCGGCCGGACGCCCTGTGCGTATCGGGACTGACCGCCGGCGCCCGAACGGACTCGCAGATCTTGGAACGGGTCAAGAACGCCGTGCCGGAGACGGTCGTGCTCGCCAATACGGGCGTGCGCCGGGATAATCTCGTGGAGCAACTGACGATCGCGGACGGTGCCGTCGTAGGCACCGCATTCAAAGAAGACGGAATATTCGAAAAACAAGTGGACCAAGCGCGCGTCAAAGCGTTCATGGACGATGTGAAGGCGTTTAGAAAGCGGTAAAGCCGTCATCTGTAGCGCTTTGGCATACCAATCATCCAATTCGATTAGGGGGAAGTAAGATGCTAAACAAACGCAAGTCGTCTGCCATGGCCCTGTTGCTCGCCTTCAGTTTATTTGTCCTCGCCGCCTGCGGCGGAGGGGACGGCGGAAAAGCAAGCCCGAGCGGGAGCGCGGATGGAGGAGCAAGCGGGGACTCAGGCAGCGCCGGCGGCAAAAAGTACAAGATTGCCACCGTCGTGAAGCTGACCGGAGTCGCTTGGTTCGATCGGATGAACGACGGGGTCAAGGCGTTCGGCCAGGAGACCGGCCACGAGACGTTCATGCAAGGCCCGCAGAAGGCGGACGCCGCGCTGCAGGTGCAAATCATCGAAGACCTGATCGCGCAAAAGGTAGACGCGATCACGGTCGTGCCCTTCTCTGCCGAAGCGCTCGAGCCGGTCCTGAAGAAGGCGCGCGAAAAAGGCATCGTCGTCATTACGCACGAAGCGGACGGCATGGTGAACACGGACTTCAACATCGAAGCGTTCGACAATCTGGAGTACGGCGCTTTCCTGATGGACAACCTCGCCCAAGCGATGGGCGAAACGGGCGAATACATGACGACGGTCGGCAGCCTGACGACCACGTCGCATATGCAGTGGGAGGAAGGCGCGTACAAACGCCAGCAAGAGAAATATCCGAACATGAAGGCCGTCGCGAGAAAGCTCGAAACGAACGACGATCAAAAGACGGCGAGCGAAAAGCTGCGCGAAACGCTCAAGGCCTATCCGAACCTGAAGGGATTCCAAGGCGCTTCGGGCAACGATGCCGCAGGCGCGGCACTGGCCGTCGAAGAGTCCGGACTGAACGGCAAGCTCCATGTCGTCGGCACGAGCGTCCCGTCCGTTTCCGCGAAGTTTTTGGAGAGCGGCGCGATGTCGATGATCGGCTTTTGGGATCCGGCCGAGGCGGCCAAGGCCATGGACAAGCTCGCGGTCATGGTGCTCGAAGGCAAGAAAGACGAAATCAAGGAAGGCATGGATCTCGGCGTCCCCGGCTACGAGAGCCTCAAGGTCCGTGACGGCAAATACTTGTACGGCAGCGCCTGGGTCGGCGTCACCAAAGACAACGTAAAGGATTACGACTTTTAAACGAAAGAGGTGGCCCGAACATGCCCAATGCCCTGATCGAGCTGAAGGGGATCGCCAAGTCGTTCGCCGGCGTCCACGCGCTGAAGGACGTGTCGCTGCGGATCGACCAAGGCGAGATCCATTGCCTGGCCGGGGAAAACGGTTGCGGGAAATCCACCTTGATCAAAGTCATGTCCGGCGTTCACGCGCCGGACCATGGCGAGATCTACTTGGAGGGCCAGCTCCGCACCCAACTGAACCCATTCGAGGCGATTCAAGCCGGCATCCAGGTGATATATCAGGATTTCTCCGTTTTTCCCAATTTGTCGGTCGCGGAGAACATCGCGCTGAGCGGCGAGCTCGCAAGACGCAGGAAGTGGATCGATTGGCGCCGGATGCGACGGACCGCCAAGGAGGCGCTGGCGAAGGTCGGCATCGAGCTGGACTTGGACGCGAAGGTGGAGGAGCTCTCCGTCGCCGACAAGCAGCTGATCGCGATTTCTCGCGCGCTCATGCAGCGGGCGAAGCTCATCGTCATGGACGAACCGACGACGGCGCTGACGCAAAAGGAGGTTCGCGCGCTTTTCGACGTGATCGAAGGACTGAAGCGGGACGGTATCTCGATCCTGTTCGTCAGCCACAAGTTAGAGGAAGTGTTCGCTTTGTCCGAGCGCATCACCGTCATGCGCAACGGCCGCCGCGTCGTCACCGAGGAAGCGCGTAACCTGAACCGGGAAATGCTGGTCTACCATATGACCGGCAGACAGATCGAAGAAACCCATTACGAAGCTGCGAATAAGACAGGCAAGCCGCTGCTGAGGACGGACCGCCTTGGTCTCGCCGGCTGCTTTGAAGAAATATCGCTGGAGCTGTACCCCGGCGAAATCGTCGGATTGACGGGGCTGCTCGGCTCGGGGCGGACGGAGCTGGCCGAGTCGCTGTTCGGGCTGCTGCCGGCGACGGCTGGACGAATCGAAATCGGCGGCGAGTCCGTCCGGATCCGTTCGGTGCGCGACGCCGTGCGTCACCGGATCGCTTACGTGCCGGAAGATCGGCTTACGGAAGGACTGTTTCTGCAGCAATCGATCGAACGCAATCTGATCGTGAGCGTCGTCGACCGGCAGAAGGGGCGTCTGGGGATGGTCGACCGGCGTACGCTGAAAGCGACAGTCCGGTCCTGGATCGAAAAGCTGGGCATCAAAGCGCCTTCTCCGCTCGCTCCGGTCAAGACGCTGTCCGGTGGCAACCAACAGCGCGTCGTTCTCGCGCGCTGGCTTGCCGCGAATCCCAAGCTGCTCATCTTGAACGGCCCTTCCGTCGGCGTTGATATCGGCTCCAAGGAGGACATTCACCAAGCGATCCGCCAGCTCGCCGCGCAAGGCATCGGCGTCCTGATGATCTCGGACGACTTGCCGGAGCTTCGGCAGAACTGCAACCGCGTGCTCGTCATGAAACGCGGCCGTCTAATCGGAGAGGTCGAAGGCCAAACGTTCACGCCGGAGCTGTGGGCGCAGATGCACGAAGAAAATGCCGGGTCGGAGACGGAAGGGAAAAGGGGGGACTCCGCATGACGCGATGGGCGCGATCGAGCGAATTTTACGTCGGCTTGATTCTCCTCCTCTTGTTCGCGATCATCGGGAGCCGGAACGGCGCGTTTTTCAGCGCGGCCAACCTGTTCGACCTGATCCGCAGCGCCATCGTGCCCGGCATCTTCGCCATGTGCGCGACGATGGTCATCATCTCGGGCGGCATCGATGTTTCGTTTCCGGCGATCGCGACGTTCAGCATGTTTTCCGCGACCAAGCTGCTGCTGGCTTGGCATTTTGACGGCCCTGTATTCGTTGCATTCGCGCTCGCGGGCGCGATCGGCCTCTGTCTCGGATTGATTAACGGCCTGTTGATCGCCTATTTCCGGCTGCCGGCGCTCATCGTTACGCTAGGGACGTCTTCGATGTTCAGCGGCTTTCTGCTGACCTTCGTCGGGAGCCGTCAAGTCAGCAATCTCCCGGCGTCGCTCGACCGCTTCGGCAAGCTGCAGGTCGTGAAGTTCGCGGGCGAAGGCGGCATCACGGTCGGACTTCCCATGACGGTCCTCTTCACCGCCGCGATCGTCCTCGCGGTTGCGGGGATATTGAAGTACACGATGATCGGGCGCGGCATATACGCGCTTGGCGGCGATCCCGTCTCCGCCGAGCGGATCGGCTTCTCCGCCAAGTTTCTGCAATGCTTCGTCTACGGCTTTGTCGGGCTGCTGGCGGGCATCGCGGGCATGATTCAGACGACGATGATGCGCAGCTCCAATCCCGTCGATCTGCTGGGCACGGAGCTGCTCATCATCGCGGCGGTCGTCCTGGGCGGCGTGCGCATTACCGGCGGCCACGGCTCGGTGCTCGGCGCGCTGCTCGGACTGCTGCTGATCGTCACGATCCAGAACAGTCTCATTCTCGTCGGCATCCCCTCGTACTGGCAGCGCCTGGTCATCGGCGCGCTCATCCTGGTCGGGACCGGGATCGCGGCCTATCAGATCAAGCGTTCTTCCGCGAAGCGCAAGTCCATTTTAGCCTGACGTCGGACTACAGGAGGTACATATGTCTATCCCTACCGCGAAGCGTCCGGAGCCCGATTCTTCGTACGGCCGTTTCTCCTTTTCGCTCCGGCGCTGGATGGCGCAAGACGGGAACCTGATGAGGTTGTTCGTCATCATGATCGTCGTCTGGGCTGCGATGGCGATGTTAAGCCCCCGGACGTTTCTTACGATCGACAGCTTCAGCTCCATGGCGTTCCAGTTTCCCGAGATCGGCATTCTGGCGCTGGCTATGATGCTGGCGATGATCTCGGGCGGCATCGACCTCTCCATCGTCGGGACGGCCAATCTGACGTCCATCCTGGCCGCGATGATGATGGTGAGGCTCATGCCCGCCGATGCCGGAGCGGGCGAGAGCGCGATGTACATGGCGCTGGGCGTGCTCTGCGCGCTCGTCTCCGGCGTGCTGTGCGGGCTGCTGAACGGCTGGGCGGTCGCCAAGATCGGCATTCCGCCGATTCTGGTCACCCTCGGCAGCATGCAGCTCTTCATAGGACTCGCAATCGTCCTGACCGAGGGAAAAGCCATCGTGGGGCTTCCGGAAGCGTTCTCCTCGATCGGCAACGGAACCTTGGTCGGTTTGCCGGTACCGCTGCTCGTGTTCGCCGCGTGCATCGTCTCGGTTTATGCGCTTGTGAACCGCAGGCCGTTCGGAATCAAGCTGCAGATGCTCGGCAGCAACCCGACCGCGGCCCGCTACGGCGGCATCGACAACACGGCCGTGCTGCTTAAAACCTACGCGCTCAGCGGCTTGCTGGCCGCCGTCGCCGGATTGGTCATCATCGCGCATACGAACTCCGCCAAAGCCGATTACGGCACCTCCTATATTTTGCAATCGATCCTGATCGCGGTCATGGGCGGTGTGAATCCGAACGGCGGGTTCGGCAAAATCGCCGGCATCGTCATGGCGGTGCTCACCCTGCAATTTCTGTCCAGCGGACTGAATGCGCTTCACGTCGGCAACTTTTTCAAAGATTTCGTATGGGGCATCGTGCTGATCCTCGTCATGGTTGCAAACGAAATCGGTCCGAAGTGGCGCTGGCGGCGGAGACAGCCCGAGTCCTCCGTTTGAGCGGCGGTCCCGAACGTTCCGAAGGCGGGCCGAATCCGCGTTCGCATTGGCTTCTCCCGAATCGATGGGATAAAATAGAAGGGATTCTTTCAAATGAGGGAGGAAGAAGCGAATGCGGTATGCCAACTTGGGACGTTCCGGCTTGAAAGTGAGCAAGCTGTGTCTGGGCACGATGAACTTCGGCGTCGATACCGAGGAGAAGGACGCGTTCCGGATTATGGACGCGGCGCTCGACGCAGGCATCAACTTCTTTGATACGGCCAATGTTTACGGCTGGGGCGAAAACGCGGGCAGGACGGAAGAGATCATCGGACGCTGGTTCGCCCAAGGCGGGGGCCGGCGCGAGAAGGTCGTGCTCGCCACGAAGTTTTACGGGGAGATGAGCGATCCGCTGGATGGTCCGAACGGCGCGGCCGGCCTGTCGGCCTACAAGCTTCGCCGCCATCTGGAAGGCTCGCTCCGTCGTCTGCAGACCGATCACATCGAGCTCTACCAGATGCACCACGTCGACCGCAACGTCTCGTGGGACGAGCTGTGGGAAGGCTTCCGCGTCGCGCAGCATCAGGGTAAGATCGGCTATGTCGGGTCCAGCAACTTCGCCGGCCGCGATCTGGTCAAGGCGCAATACGAAGCGCAAAACCAGCGCATGCTCGGCCTCGTGTCCGAGCAGCACAAGTATAGTCTGCTTTGCCGTCTGCCGGAGCTGGAGGTGCTGCCGGCGGCTGAAGAGCTCGGCATCGGCGTCATCGCCTGGAGCCCGCTGGACGGGGGACTGTTGAGCGGACATGCGTTGAAGCCTGTACCCGGCTCCAAGCGCGCGAACAACCCCGCTCGCGCGGAGAAGCACCGGGCGCAGCTCGAGGCGTTCGAAGGGCTGTGCAAGGAGCTCGGCGAGAGCGAAGCGAACGTCGCGCTCGCTTGGACGCTCGCGCAGCCGGCCATAACCGCGCCGATCATCGGCCCGCGCACGCTGGAGCAGCTCGAGGGAGCGCTCCGCGTCGTCGATATCGCGCTGGATGAGCAGGCGTTGCGCCGTCTGGACGAGATTTTCCCGGGACCGGGCGGTCAAGCTCCGAACGCTTACGCCTGGTAATCGCATTGAACGTGGAACGCCCGCAGGCCGATGGCCTGCGGGCGTTTTGGCGTTCGATCGGCATGATGCCGATCGAACGCACGCTCAGGAAGGGTTTAAGCGGCATTGCGACGGAATCCCGCTCGTTCAGGAAAGCCCCGTGGCGGAACTTCTGAGCGAAAGGGATATCGTCCATAGGCGGAAAAGACGAACGAATCAGGCGAGCTTGATCACCGCGACCGAAGCCGGCGGCAGGGTGAAGCGTACGACGCCGTCCGCGAACGTCACGCCCTCGAAGCGGACCGGTGCGACCGTCTCCGGCGCTTCGAAGGTGTTGTGCGCGTCCAGCGCGCCGCCGCGCAGGAGCGTGCCGGACGCGCCGGTGCCGGATGCGCCTTCGATCCGGCAGGCCACGTCCGCCTCGCCGGTCGGATGGAGGTTGCACACCGACAGGTGAATCGCGCCGTCTGCCGCACGGGACGCGGAGGCGTGCAGCTGCGGAATTTGCGCGTCGCCGGACGCGTAGACCGGTCCGTCGCCCAGGTCGACCGGCAGCGATTCGGCATCCTGATGCACCTTGTACATTTCGAATACGTGGTAGGTAGGGGTGAGCAGCATCTTCTCGCCTTCCGTCAGGATGACGGCTTGAAGCACGTTAACCATTTGCGCGATGTTCGTCATCCGTACGCGCTCGCAATAGCGATGGAACAGATTGAGGTTGACGCCGGCCACGAGGGCGTCCCGCATCGTGTTTTGCTGGTAAAGGAATCCCGGATTCGTCCCGGGCTCCACGTTGTACCAGGTTCCCCACTCGTCGATGATGAGCGCGACCCGGCGCTCCGGATCGTATTTGTCCATGATGGCGGAGTGTTTAACGATCAGCTCCTCCATGACTAGCGTCCGCCGCAGCGTCTCGAACCATTCGGCTTCGCCGAAGCCCGTCGCGTCGCCTTTGTCTTGCCAGATGCCGGTCGGCAGCGTGTAGTAGTGGAGGCTGAGGCCGTCCATCATTTTTCCGGCTTCGCGCATGAGCACTTCGGTCCAGTTGTAGTCGCGGTCATTTGGGCCGCAGGCGATTTTGAAGATGCGATTGTTTCCGTAATTCCGCACGTACGTCTGATACCGGCGGTATTCGTCCGCGTAATACTCCGGGCGCATGTTGCCGCCGCAGCCCCAGTTTTCGTTGCCGACGCCGAAATATTTGACTTTCCAAGGCTCGTCGCGACCGTTCGCGCGGCGCAGATCGGCCATGGGGGACTCGCCGTCGAACGTCATGTACTCGACCCATTGCTGCATTTCCTGAACGGTTCCGCTGCCCACGTTGCCGCAGATGTAAGGCTCCGCTCCGATCAGCTCGCAAAGGCGGAGAAATTCGTGCGTGCCGAAATGATTGTTTTCCACTACGCCGCCCCAGTGCGTGTTGATCATGCGCGGGCGGGATTCGTACGGACCGATGCCGTCCCTCCAATGGTACTCGTCGGCGAAGCAGCCGCCCGGCCAGCGGAGGACGGGCACCTGCAGCTTGCGCAGTGCGGCTAGGACGTCGTTGCGGATGCCGTCCGTGTGGGGGATGGGGGAGTCGTGACCGACCCAGATGCCCTCATAAATACATCTGCCCAAATGCTCGGAAAAGTGTCCGTAAATGTTGCGGTTGATGGGGCCGATCGGCGCGTTGGCGCGCAAGGTCATGGCGATCATCGTTCATCTTGCTCCTCTCGGTTTGATGGGGGGGCGAGCGAATCTCTGGAGACGAAATCGGCCGCCATCCGGATCGCTTCGCCCGAAGCCGCGGTATCTTCGAAGCGGCCTTCCGACAGCAAGGCGAGCAGCTCGTCGATCATGCGCTTCATGTCGAGGCGGAAGGTCGACAAACCTGGCGTGAACTGGCCCGCCAGCGGCGTGTCGTCACAGCCGAGCACGGACAGGCGGCGGGGGACGTCGATGGCGAATTCCCGGACCCGCTGGATCAAGCCGGCCGCCATCCAGTCATTGGCCGCGAACACGGCGGTAGGCGCATCGGATTCGCCTAGCTTCAGCAGCCGGACGAGCTCGCCGCCCGCCTCGTAGCCGCCTTGCCAGTTCATCTTGGCGAGAAGGGACGTCACCCGCAGTCCGACGGCTGCCGCAGCTGCCGTGAACCCCGCACTCCGCAGCCGGGCCGAAGCGTACTTGTCCGGGCCGACGAGCTGGACGACGTCGCGATGTCCGGCATCCAGCAGCCGTGCGGCAGCCTCGCGTCCGATCGCTTCGTCGTCGAATCGGATCGCGGCGATGCCCGGTCTTCCGGGCGCTTCGAGCAGCTGCACGATGCGCTTGTAGCAGCTTGCGAGCGCTTCCAGTACGGGCGGAGGAACGCTGCCAATTAGGACGAGCGGCACTTCCGCGTCCGCTTCGGGCAGCGACTCCGGCCGCACGATGAAGAGCCGGAACGCCCGAACCGCGGCCACGTTCGCGAGCCGCGCCAACAGTTCGCTGTAGAACGGGTCGTCCGGCTTCATGTCGGGCGAAGGGAGGACGTGGAGCTCGCGCAAGCCGGCTCTCGGCGACACGTAGGTGCCTCGGCCCTGCTCCTGCGTCAGCAACCCTTCGGCGACGAGCGTCTTCACGGCGGACCGCAGGCTGATGCGGCTGACGCCTAGCGATTCCGACAGCTCCCGTTCCGAGGGGATGCGCACGTACGCGTCCGTCTGCAGCGCAATCGCCCGTTCGCGCAGCTCTTCCACGAGCCTTTCTTTCACTAGCGGTTTGCCTTTCATGCGGCGTTCCTTTCCGAATCGTGTATAATACCAATCTAATACCAATTGACGAGATTACTGTAACACCGCTTCCAACAGCTGTCAATCGTCCGCTCGCAAAAAAAAGAGACGCTCCGCTCGGAGCGTCTCTGCACGCAGGTTCGGCTCACGCCTCGATCTGCGCATAAATCTCTTCGTCGAGCTGGAGCGAAATTTGCGACGGATACACCCGCTGGTCGTATTCCGCCAGCACGTACCGCATGATCGACTCCTTCAGGTTCGCCTCCACCAGGTAACGGCTTCGTCCCTGCACCCATACTTCCGCCGTATAGCCCTGGTCTTCGTCCCAGTTCAATTCGACTTCCACCGCGGCGACCGGCATCTCCTGCCGTTCAGCCATGTGGATGCACACTGCGTTAACGATCTCGTCCATCGTGATCCGCATCGGCGATTACCAGCGGCGCGGACCGTCGTTCGGGCCTTGCGGCTGATGCTGCCTGCGCCGCTTGAAGGCGTTGACGACCGCCATGATCGCGATGACGAGCAGGAAGATGGCCGCCAGGTTGACGAGCAGGCCGAGCATGTCGCCGAAGAAGCCCATGCCGCCGAACATCCCTCCGAACAGCATGCCGGCAAGACCGCCGATCATCATGCCTTTCATAAAGCTGCCGCCGCTCGTGAAGCCGCGGTTTTGCGTCGTCGAAGCGGCGCCGCCGGTCGATTTATTCGTGTCCGTGGTGCTCTTGGAGACGTTGTCCTGCGCTTTGGACGGCGTTTTGGTGAACGACTTTTTGCCGGAGCTGAACGACTTGCGCGCCGCATCCGAGACGTCAGCCGGCATCGCGATCGTCACGGTGAAGGCGAACAGAGTGAATACGAGCAGCAATTTCTTCCACATCTTGTGCAATTCCCCCCGATTGATTTAGGTTCATTAGGGTAATACGGACAACCTTGGGCGCGGTTTCATCTTTCGCCGCTTTTCGATCCTTTGACGCCGATCGGCTCGAAAGGTTTGAGTCGCGCGGCTGCTTGCGGTATGCTGAAGGCATCTGAAACGGCGCAAATGCAGCCGATCGGGGAACTGAATACGGGGGGAGGAACCGAAACGGCGATGAAGAAAGCTTACCCGTACCCGGCCGAATTCGTCGCGTTTTTGGCGGAATACCACGGGACGCGCGATTATTTCGAATGTCATGAGATTATGGAGGAATTTTGGAAACGCGAGCGGGAGAAGGGGGGGCGCCATGTCGGCTGTTGGCTGGTGCTGACCCGCCTTTCGGTCGTGCAGTATCATGCGCGCCGGGGCAACGGCAGAGGGGCGTTCAAGCTGCTCTCCAAAGCGAATGCCGAAATCGACGGCGTCTTGATGTCGGAAATCGGGCTGGACGGCGAGCGGCTGACCGCCATGATGCGGGAACGACTGGCCGCGTGGGGACAGCCCGAGGGCGTGCGCTACGACGATTTTAACTTGCCCATCCGCGAGCCGGCGCTGCGGGAAGCGGCCCGGAGGCGGTCCGCCGAGCTCGGCGCGGCGTGGCAGGCGGACGGCATGGCGGCCGGGGAGGACGTCGTTCATCGTCATGCGACGCGGGACCGCACCGAAGTCGAAGAAGCCCGCGCGGCATCGGCCCAGCGCAAAGCGCTAGACCGCCGGCAGGCTTAGGGAACGGGCGCTGGCGGAATACCGCTGCGCCCGGCCATTTTTCAGTAGTCGTTTCCGCTTGTTTGCTCCAAATATTTGTAGCCGTCTACCACCAGATCCAGCTTGCCCGTCTCCGGGTGGATCGTCAGGCCGTGCACCGGCGTGCCGGGCGGGAGCAGCGGGTGTTTGCGCACGATGTCGACGCTGTTCTCGACGCTCTTCGTGACGTTTTCGAAGCCGGTCAGCCAGCGGTTGAAGTCGACGCCCGAGTGATGCAGCGTGCGGATCGTTTGCTTGTCGATGCCCCGTTCGACCATATGGCCTACGACGACGTTCGGATCGATGCCGGTCATGCCGCAATCATGGTGGCCGATGATCATGACTTCGTCGCCCTTCAGCTCGTAGAGGGCGACGATGATGCTCCGCATAATGTTGCCGAATGGCGCGGTGATGATGGCGCCCGCGTTTTTGATGATTTTGGCGTCGCCGTTGCGCAAGTTGAGCGCTTTCGGCAGCAGCTCCGTCAGCCGGGTGTCCATGCAGGTGACGATGACGAGCCGTTTGTCCGGCTGCTTGTCCCGCAAATACGCCTCATATTCTTTTCTTTCGACAAAAGCTTCATTATAAGCCAGCACTTCTTCCAGTCTTCGCACCATCGCGTCTCTCCCTCTCGCTTGAAATTGCCGTTCAACCGTTTCTCTAGAAATGGCCGTTTAACCGTGACGGCGATCGACCGTCGCCAGCCGGTTGGTATAGATTTGCCCGTCGCTCGCGAGCGTGAAGCTCCGCTTGGCGGCGTCGTAGGTGATCCGCATCTCGTCGTCGAAAAACACCTCGTGCCGTTTCTCGTACCAGAGCTCGACCGGTCCGCCGTCCGCCCGAAGGTCGTCAGGCAGCGGCTCGTTGACGGCCCACAAGGCCGGCACGCCATTGACGGCGCAGCCGCAGCCTTCGGCGTCCGACACGAGCTTCCACGTGCGCGCCTCCGGACCGAACCGCGCCCGCAGCGCGTCGACCGCTTCCGCGCTCCATTTGACTTCCATCCCGATCACCCTTTCCCAGGCAGGCAGCAGGGGGACCTGCAACTTGCGCGTCATGTTGATTATAGAGATCGGGCCGGGTATGATCAAGGGGACGGCTACCAGTCTAGTTGAGGAAGGATGAATGCGATGGCGACCAGCGCCAACCCGCAGCCCGAGGGGCTGACCAGATTTCGGGAATTAACTCGGCAATTGAGGCAGTATGAAGAGCTGCTCGGCGTCGTGTATTGGGACATGCGGACGGGTGCTCCGCGCAAAGGCATCGAGCTCCGATCGGAAGCGGTGGGCACGCTGTCGGCAGAGACGTTCCGCATCGCGACTTCGACCGAGATGGGCGAGCTGCTGGACCGGTTGTCGGAGCCCGCGGCGTTCGAGGCGCTCGGCGAGATCGACCGCAAGCTCGTCGAGGAAACGCGCAAGGATTACGATCGCAACCGCAAGCTGCCGCCCGAGCTGTACCGGGAATACGTCGTGCTGACGTCGCAGGCCGAATCCGCCTGGGAGGAAGCCAAGGCGAACCGCGATTTTCCCGGATTCCTGCCTTATTTGGAGCGGATCATTGATTACAACCGGCAATTTATCGCTTTGTGGGGCGTGAAGCGCACGCCGTACGATACGCTGCTCGACATGTACGAGCCGGGGACGACCGTCGCCGAGATGGACCGCCTGTTCGGCGAGCTGCGGACCCGTCTCGTGCCGCTGTCCGAGGCGATCGCGGCGAACGGAGACCGGCCGGACACTTCGTTCCTGCAAGGAACGTTCGATGTCGCCGCGCAAAAGCGCTTCAGTCTTTACATCCTGAAGCAGATGGGGTACGACTTCGAAGCGGGCCGGTTGGACGAAAGCGTACATCCGTTCGCGACCGGGCTGAACCCGGGCGACGTCCGCATCACGACCCGCTATCTGGAAGACGACGTGACGAGCGCGCTGTTCGGAACGATCCACGAAGGCGGCCACGCCCTCTACGAGCAAAATATCGGCAAGGATTTGGCCGGCACGCCGCTTGGCAGCGGCACCTCCATGGGCATTCACGAATCCCAGTCGCGCTTGTGGGAGAACATGATCGGCCGCAGCCGGGGCTTCTGGGAGCGATACTTCCCGGAGCTGCAGCGGCATTTCCCTGGCCAGCTGGACGGAGTGAGCGCTGAGGCGTTCTACCGCGGCATCAACGTGGTGGAGCCGTCGCTGATCCGGATCGAGGCCGACGAGCTGACGTACAACCTGCACATCATGATCCGCTACGAAATCGAGAAGATGCTCTTTAATGAAGGGCTTCATCCGAAGGACCTGCAGGAAGTGTGGAACGACAAGTACAAAGGCGCGCTGGGCATCTCACCTAGACATGCAGGCGAAGGGGTGCTCCAGGACGTTCACTGGTCGGGCGGTTCGTTCGGCTACTTCCCGTCCTACTCGCTGGGGAATATGTACGGCGCGCAGATCATGGACACCGCCCAGCGCAAGATCCCGGCGCTAAACGATCAGATCGCCGCGGGCGAGCTGCTCCCGCTCAAGGAATGGCTCACCGGCGAAGTCTACCGCTTCGGCAAGCTGCTGCAGCCGTCCGAGATCATCCGGCGGATCAGCGGTCAGCCGCTCCAGTCGTCATACCTGTGCGACTATTTGGAGGCCAAGTACAAAGAGATCTACCGGCTGTAAGCGACGGCCCCCGGCCGCATCCCGCGCGATTCGCGCGAGGATGCGGTTTTTTGTTTGGGGTCCGGCCGGCGCTTTGACGGATCGGCGGACGGACTGCTACGATGAGAAGAACGGCTTGGCAATCGAAGGCAAACGGCGGGAAGGCGGAAGTCGGCATGCGGCCATCGGACAAACGAACCTGGTCAAACAAACTATTCGGGCTTATCGGTCTTCGGGTCATGAAAACCGCGATCGCAACGCTGACGGCGATCTACGCAGCGATTCTCCTGAACGTGGACAACCCGCAATCGGCCGGGATTCTGGCGATTCTGGGCGTCGATACGACCCGATGGCGCGGGCTCAAGACGGTGTTCGCCCGTTTGGGCGCTTCCGTGATCGGACTGATCGTCGCTTCGGTGCTGTTCGACGCGGTGGGCTTCCACATTTGGGCGCTCGGCCTGTTCATTCTCATCGCGTTTCCGCTGCTTACCCGCTTCGGGCTGAAGGACGGCATCGTGACGGGATCGGTTATCGTCTTCCACCTTTTCGCGCGCGGCGAGGTGACGCCGGACGCGATCCTGACCGAGCTCAAGCTGCTCGCGATCGGCCTCGGCTGGGCAACCTTTTTTAATCTGGTGTACATGCCCCGGGAAAATCAGGTGCTCGACGCGCTTCGCGCGCGGACCGAATCGATGTTCGCGTCCGTCTTCGCGGAGCTGGCCCGCTATCTCCGGGATCCCGGCGCGCTCTGGAGCGGAAACGAGCTGCTGGAGGCGGAGGCTGCGATCGAAGCGGGGATCGAGGCGGCACAGCGTTCCCGGGAGAACAGGCTCATCTGGCGAACGCGGCGCAACAGGCTCGTCCTGCAGGACGAGCCATGGCTGCTCTATTTTCATATGCGGCGCAGTCAGCTGGAGTCGATCCAGGCGATGTCAGAGCTCGTCGCGCTCGCCTCGCAGCGGGTGCCGCAGGCCGAATCCATCGCGCGGCTGTTCGAGACGCTGACGGACGACGTCCGCTCGGACTTTTACGAAGGGAACACCGAGCAGGCGCTGGACGAGCTGGAGCGGCAATTCCGCGGCATGCCGCTGCCGGCAACCCGGGAAGAATTCGAGACGCGCGCCGCACTCTTGCAGCTGTGCCGCGAATTGCGGCGCTATCTGACGATCGCCAGACGCGAAAAAAAACGCAGGTCTCCGCAGGCAGCCGCCCACATACAATGAGATGGAAGCTCTCCGTGCACGGATACATTTTTGTCACTCTAGACGAATGTCCTGCATAGACTTTTAATGAATTGATTGTATGGAGGAGGTCATTGCATGGCGATTGCGGATAAACGGCTGCAACGCAGGGAAATCATCACGAAAGCAGTTTGCGGCAAAGGCCGGAAGTTCTCGACGATTACCCATACCGTTACGCCGCCGCACCACCCCTCAAGCATCCTGGGGGCGTGGATCATCAACCATCAATACGAGGCGGTCCGTTCGGGGGACGGCATCGAGGTAGTCGGGTCTTACGATATTAACATCTGGTATTCGTACAGCAAAAACTCGCAGACGGACGTGGCGAAGGAGACGATCTCCTACACGGAGCTCGTGCCTTTGTCGTATGTAGACCCGCGCCATCGCTCCGCCACCGAAGAGGTTTCCGCGGATGCAACGCAGGAACCGAATTGCGTGGAGGCAACGATCAGCTCGAACGGATCTGCGGTGCTCATTCGCGTGGAGCGCGAATTCGCCGTTGAGATGGTCGCGGAGACCAAAGTCACCGTCGTGGTCGACCCGAGCGGATTCGACGAAGTCAAGGATGCCGATTTCGGACTGGATGACGGCGACTACGAAGATCTCGACTCGGATTTGCTCGAAGACGATCTGTAAGCGGCCCCCCAAGGCCGATACTTATGCGTATGCGGATGCGATCGAAAAGTCGAGGGCGGATGCCTGATCTTTGCGAAAAAAGCAGCCTATTTCATGCGAGCAGGACGGAGCTTGGCGCGCGCTGCGCGAGTTTCCGACGGCTCGCGGCCACCGGCAAAGGGTGGCACACAGGGAAGGGTCATCCGGTTTCGGCGTATCATCGCCGACGGGACGGCCCTTCCCGCTTTCTTGAGGGGGGATCGCGATGAATGGCGACGGCGGCAAGGTATGGATCGCGTCCGGCGGCCAGGACACGCCCCGCTGGGCGGTCGAAGCGGGCTTGGCCAAGCTTCCCGAAGGCGGGCCGGCCGGTCCTCTCGACGCGGTGTTGGCAGTCGGGGCGCGTCATGGGGGGAGCTTGAACGACGGCGCCTGGCATTGGAACGCGGTCGCAGCCGAGGTCGCATCGCTACCGTGGGCTGAGATTGCGCGCCGGCTGCGGCGCGAAGGGTTCTTGGTCTCGGAGGCGGCGCGCATCCGGCCCGGTCGCTCCGGGAGAATGGCGGGCCAGCGCTTCGGCCAGCGCCGCTTTACGGTGTCCGTGTTCGGTCTGACCGCCGCGGACGTTCGGCCCGACCCCGGCACCCGCGCGCGCGACGAAGAGCTGAGGCGCCGACTCGCGAGGGCGTCCGCCCGCGCGCTGTACGCGTTGGGTCTGGACTGCGGGAGCGTCGTGTGGGAAGTCGGCGCGTCCGGGCGTACGGGCGTCATCTCGGACCTTTCGCCCGAGCTGCGGCCGGAGACGCCGGAGGCCGAGGCGGTCTTTGCCCGGGCGGCGGCGGACTTCGCCAGGAGCTGGGCGGCGGAGACCGCGCCAGGCAGCGTGCCGCTGGCTACGCTCGGCGCCGATCCCGAGTTCGTCCTGCTCTCACCGGAGGGCAAGGTCGTGCCCGCGGCACGTTATTTGCAGCCGGGCGGCCGCGCGGGGTGCGACGCGGTCGTCGTTCGCGGCGTCCCGCGATGGGCGCTCGCCGAGCTCCGGCCCGATCCGTCGCCGGATCCTCACGCCGTCGCGGCGCAGCTGCGGCGCCTCCTCGCCGCCGCGTCCAAGGCGACGGGGGAGGCCCCGCTCGCCTGGCTGGCGGGCGCGTCCCCCGTGCCGGGGCTGCCGCTCGGCGGCCACCTGCACCTGAGCGGCGTCGCCCTGACCGGCGAGCGGCTGCGCGCGCTGGACAACGCGGTCGCGCTGCCGCTGCGGCTGCTCGAACCGCCGGACGCCGGCGCGCGGCGCCCGCGCTACGGTGCGCTCGGCGACTGCCGCGCCAAGCCGCACGGCGGCTTCGAGTATCGCACGCCGCCCAGTTGGCTCGTCTCGCCGCGGTTGGCCCGTGCGACGCTCGCGCTTGCGAAGCTGGCGGCGGAGCATGCCCGGGCGCTCGCGACCGGCAGGCCGCTGGACGTCGACGCGATGCGCGACGCGTTCTATGAAGGCGATCGGCCGCGACTGGCGGAAGGAGCCGAGCGCGTCTATGCGGCAATCCGGAAAACGAGCGGGTATGCCGAGTACGGACCGGACGTGGATGCTGTCTTTCTCGACGTCCGCGAAGGACGAACCTGGGACGAGCGGGCGGATATCCGATCGAAGTGGCGAATCCCGGCGCCGGGCGGACAAAGCGGGAGGGAGCGGCATGTCCGGCGCAACGGAGATGAAGGATCTTGTCGAACGATGGTGAGAACCTAGAGAAAATCGCGGAAGCGGCGGCGGAACGTTGATTTCCCGGCGAAATGGCTCTAAAATTTAGGCATCATGCCATGTCATGGTCGCGGGACAAGGAGGCGCTGCACAATGGATCACGAAGCGGGACAATACGATACGGTTTTGGTCCTGCTTTCGGTCTTCGTTTCCATCGCGGCCTCCTACACGACCTTCGATCTTGCCAGCCGCATGCTGGGCGCCCCGTCGAAAGCGCGCCGCGGCGCGCTTTACCTCTTCGCCTCCGCGATCTTCGGCCTCGGCGTCTGGTCGATGCACTTCATCGGCATTTTCGCCCATCCGATTCCGCTCCCGATCGAATACGACATCCCTTTGCTCCTCGTCTCCATCGCGCTGCCGATCATCGCTACCGCGATCGGCTTGTTCTTGATTCTCAAACCGCACGCCGGGAAGATGACGTTCGCGATCGGGGGCTTGTTTGCCGGACTCGCCATCCTATTGATGCATTTTACGGGAATGGCTTCGATGCATCTGTCCGGCCATATCGAATACAAGCTGCCTTTCGTGATCGCATCCGCCGCGATCGCGCTGGGCATATCGTACGTCGCGCTCCATCTCGCCTTCAGCCTCCGCACCTATATCCGCGGGGAGTCGATTCATCGAATGAAGCTGGTGAGCGCCGCGCTGCTCGGCCTGTCCGTAGCCGGCATGCACTTCGTCGCGATGGCGGGAACCGTAGTCATCCCCGATGACCGCCTCCGTCCGATGCCCGAATCGTCGCTCACTGACGACGGACTGGCCTTTTGGATCGGCTGCGCCGTCCTGCTGCTGTTCGCGGTCGTGCTCGCCGTCTTGTTCAAGGACAAGCACAAGGCCGTCCGCCAAGCGCAGGATTTAGAGCTGCGTTATATGTCCCTCTTCGAGCACAGCCCGGATATGGTGCTCTGCTATGACCCGAAAGCCGACAAAGCCATCCACGTGAATCCCGTGTTTCAAGAAGCGATCGGCTATTCGGCGGAGGAGTTTTCTGCGATGGACTGGGGGAAAGACATTCTGGCGGGCCCGGCGGACTATGAAGCCGTTCGCGCATGTTATCGGAACGTCATCGCCCGGCGCGGTGCCGGCAAGGTCGATTTCCGCGTGCGCAACCGGCTGGGCCGGGAAATGCTGCTGAGCGCCACGATGTTTCCCGTGTTTTTGCCGGATCGCACGCAGGTCTACTCGATTTCGAGAGACGTCACCGAGCAAGCGCGGACGGAGGAGGCGCTCATTCGGGCAAAGGAGCTTGCCGAAAATACGGACCGCATCAAATCGGAATTCCTCGCGACGATGAGCCACGAAATCCGCACGCCGCTGAACGGCATAATCGGCATCAACCATCTGCTGCTGGACGATCCCGATGCGACGACGACCCAGCGGGAGCTGCTCCACCTCCAGCGGCGCAGCGGCCAAGACCTGCTGCATGTCATCAACGACATCCTCGACTATTCCAAGATCGAATCGGGCAGCGTCACGCTGCACGAAGCTCCGTTTAACCTAACCGCCTGCATTGAAGAATGCGTCGAGCTGTTCGCGCTGCGCGCCGGCCAAAAGGGCATCCGGTTGGAGAGGCGCCTTTCGAGATCGGTGCCGCATCTGCTAGTCGGCGACGTCGGCCGGCTCAAGCAGATTTTGAACAATCTGCTCAGCAACGCCGTCAAGTTCACGCCCCATGGCGAGATTCGACTGGAAGCCGAAGTCGCCGACTGGCTCACAGACGATCGGGGGAGCAATGTCGCGCTGCTTCAGGTACGCGTGTCCGACACGGGCGTCGGCATCAAGCCCGAACAGCTTCACCTGCTTTTTTTGCCTTTCTCGCAGCTCGACGCCACGACCGAGCGCCGATTTGAAGGGACGGGCCTCGGGCTGGCGATTTGCCGCAAGCTGCTGGCCCAAATGGGCGGCAAGATTTGGGCCGAGGAAAACTGTGCCGTCGGCTCATGCTTCACGTTTCAAATTCCTTTGCGCACCCTGGACACGGGAACGGTCGGACGACAGCATTCCGCATCCGGTTGAAACACCGCATGTTGACTTCCCGTTTGCGCGGTCCGGATCGTTCCGGGTTCGCCTATTTTTAGCGTCATTTTCAGGTTTCGGTTTCAAAGCCGGACGCCGGGGGTAGAAAATTGTGTAAGGTTTGTCTAAGGATAAGGAGGGGCGGGATTAAGGATTGTACACGATTCGGCAAGTATCGGCAATGACCGGCATCCCTTCGGTGACGATCCGGGCTTGGGAGCGCAGGTACGAGGTGGTGCGTCCGAGTCGGACCGATGCCGGGTACCGGGTCTACGACGATGACGACGTGGCTGACCTGCACTGGCTCAAAGCGCGTCTGGAGGAACGGGGCATGTCGATCTCGCAGGCGGCCTCCCAGCTGAGACGTCTGCAAGAAGAACGACGCATGCACGACACCGCATCGCAGCCCAGAACGGATGTTTACGCCGAAACGGGCGAGCGCCTCTTGGCGTCGCTTCAGGCCTACCGACCCGATCGGGCCAGAGCGATCCTCGAGCTCGGATTTTCGATGTACGGTTACGAAGCGATGATCGGCCACGTCCTTTCGCCGCTCTTTCACCGCGCGGGAGAGGAGTGGGCATCCGGCCGGCTCACGGTCGCGCAGGAACATTACATAACGGAATTCGTCATGCAGCGCTGCATGGGCTTATTCGGACTGTTCCCGATCGACGACCGAATGCCGCGGACGCTGGCTTACTGTCCTTCCGGAGAGCGCCATCAGATGGGGCTGCTGCTGTTTTCGCTTTATTTGCGCCATCGGGGCGTCGACGTGTTGTACCTGGGGGCGGACACGCCGAACGACGGCATTGCGGAGATGATCCGCGAAGCGGGCGTTTCCGTTGTTGCCGTGTCTTTCGCCGACGTCGGCCGCTGCCGGGCAGTAATGGCGCACTTGGATGCCCTGCGGGAACGCTTCCCATCCTTGACGTTCGTCGTCGGCGGCCGGGGCGCCGAATCGCTGCCCGAACCGTATTCCGAGTACGCGCTGATCGGACGGCCCGACGTGTGGGCCGAATGGTTCGAGGTTCACGTGCGCGACGAGCCTGCCAGACCGGTGCGGCGCTACCCGAAAGAGGAGGAGAACGGATCGCGCCAATCCTAAAGCCCGATATCGCCGCTAAAGACACACCTGCAAGTAGAATGCGATGGCGGCGTTCACACTCGCCGGTCGAAATAGGAGGCTAATGATGTGGCCATGCAAGCGAGATGGGGAATGATGAAAACGAGACAAGGGAGGTACCGGGTGAACGCAGAGCTAGCCGCTCCGCCTGTCGCAGCCGGCGGGCGGCGTTCGGAGGTTCGCGCCGCGGGCTGCGGGACGGACGGAAGGGGGACGGCGTGAGGAAGGTCGTCGTGATCGGCGCGGGACTCGGCGGTCTGTCCGCGGCCGTCCGGCTTGCCGCCGCCGGATTCCAGGTGACCGTTCTGGAACAGCAGCCGGAGGTGGGCGGCAAGCTCCAACGAATCGAGCTAGGGGGATACCGGTTCGATCGCGGTCCGACCGCCATTTCGATGCGGCCGGCGTTCGAGCGCGTCTTCGCGTCGGCCGGCAGCCGGATGGAAGATTATTTGAAAATGTACCCGCTGCGTAAAGAAAACCGGCACATTTTCGCGGACGGGACGATCATCGATCTCAGCGATGATCCGCAGGAGATGGAGGAACAGATTGCCGCCTACAGCTGGGAGGATGCGCGGCAGTACCGGGCGTTCATGACCGAAGCAGGCGACATTTACCGGGCCGTGGGGCGCTTGTTCGATCGCCTTCGGCCGACCTGGCGGGATCGGGCCGATCTTCGACTGATGGCCGGCCTGCTCCGCTTTCGCCCGCTCACGACGCTGGATCAGCTGCTTCGACGCTATTTCCGCCATCCGAACACGCTCGCCCTATTCGGCCGTTACGCCACCTACCTTGGCTCATCGCCGGCAAAAGGGCCTGCCGTCGCTGCGTCGCTCGCGCACTTGGAAGCCGCGATCGGCGTTTACGGGATCAAAGGCGGCACGTACGAAATCGCATCCGGGTTGCGCCGGCTCGCCGAAAAGCTGGGCGCGGAGATTCGAACGTCCGTTCAGGTGACCCGCATCCTTTCGCAACGCGGGACGGTGCGGGGCGTCGAGACGGAGGCGGGAGACTGGCTGGCCGACGTGATCGTGGCGAACGGAGACCTGCTGAGCGTCAACCGGGGTCTGCTCGCGGAAACGGATCGGCCGCGACTGTCCAACGCCAGGATCGATTCCTACGAACCGTCGCTGTCGGCCTTCGTCCTGCTCGCCGGCGTCCGCAAAAAATTCGAAGTCCTGCGGCATCATACGGTGTTTTATCCGCCCGACTACGGGCGGGAATTCGACGACATCTTCCAGGGGCGAAGACCCCCGTCGGACCCTTCGCTTTACGTCTGCTTTTCGGGGCGATCCGAGATGGGCCTCGCGCCCGAAGGCGGCAGCAACCTGTCGATTCTCGCCAACGCACCGTACGAAACTTCCGCTTGGAATTGGACGGAGGAAGAAACCGGCTATCGCGATCGCCTATTGCGACGACTCGGCGATTATGGCCTGCGCGGCATCCATCGCGAGCCGGAAGCGCTGTCCGCGTATTCGCCTGCACAGCTGCGGCAGGATACGGCGGCTTACCGCGGCGGCATCTACGGCATGTCCGCCAATTCGAAGCGTCAGGCGCTATTCCGTCCGTCGAATCGCGGCGGATTGCGCGGCCTCTGGTTCGCCGGCGGGACGACGCAGCCAGGGGGATCGGCGATGGCCGCGCTCTCCGGGCAGATGGTAGCCGAGCATATCATAGCATCCTACGGAATGGGGTAACGGAGTGGACGAACATTCGGACATCCAGCGTCGCAAGCTGGAGCATATCGACATTTGCCTGCGGGAGGAGGTGGGCGGACTGGCGGAAGGCCCGGGCTTCGACGGGTATCGCTTCCGCCACCTGGCGCTGCCCGAGATCGACTTCGAGTCCGTCGATACCAGGACGACCTTCCTCGGCAAACCGATCCGAGCGCCGCTGCTCGTCAGCTCGATGACCGGCGGGACGCCGGAAGCGGGCGTCATCAATCGCCGGCTTGCGGCAGCCGCGCAGCGCAGGGGATGGGCGATGGGACTCGGCTCGGCCCGGGCGGCGCTCGAGCGAGAGGCGGCGGCCGAGTCGTTCCGGGTTCGGAAGGTAGCGCCCGATATTCCGCTGCTTGTCAACCTCGGCGCCGTCCAATTGAATTTGGGTTACGGGCCCGATGAATGCCGGCGGCTGTTGGCGTTGACCGAAGCGGATGCGGTGGTGCTGCATTTGAACGGGCTGCAGGAGGTGTTCCAGCCGGAAGGGGATACCGGGTTTGCCGGACTGCTCGACCGGATCGCATCGCTATGCGAACGTCTCGAGGCGCCGGTAGGGGTGAAGGAGGTCGGCTGGGGCATCGACGGAGGGACGGCGCGCCGGCTGTTCGAAGCGGGCGTCGCCTTCGTGGACGTGGCCGGAGCGGGCGGGACGTCCTGGAGCGAGGTGGAGCGGAGGCGGGGGCGGGATGCGACGAGGCGCCTTGCGGCCGAAGCGTTCCGCGACTGGGGCATCCCGACCGCGACCTGCATCCGCGAAGTGCGGGAGGCGGCGCCAGGCGGGATCGTCATCGGCAGCGGCGGCGTTCAAAGCGGCGTAGACGCCGCTAAAGCGTTGGCGCTTGGCGCCGATATGGCCGGCTTCGGCCGGGCGCTGCTCGCCGCAGCGGCGGAATCCGAGGCGCAGGTCGAAACGCAGCTCGAACGCCTCGAGTTCGAGCTGCGGGCGGCGATGTTCGGGATCGGCGCCGCAGACTTGGCTGCGTTGCGTCGAACGGATCGGCTCATGCGAGTCTAGCAGTGCGCGAGAGTGGGGAAGGGATTAGAGGCGGGGGACAGATGGAAGGAAGCGCATGTATTCGGTCCCCGGCGGCGGAGGCGAATGGGGGCAAGATGCTCAGAGTGCAGGGCGGCGTGAATGATATTTCGAATACATACTCGGGATTTAGGTGACCAGATCGAATATGTATATGATTTTTCGAATAAAAACGCAGGATTTAGGCGTCTGGTTCGGACATGTGTATGATTTTTCGAATACATTCGCGGGATTTAGTCGTCTGGATCGGATATGTGTATGATATTTCGAATACAATCGTCGGTCTCGTCACCTTGGGCCTCTGTACCTGTATCGTATTAGCACGATGCCGGCAGTCCGACACGTCATCCTTCAGCGTGACTGCCAACGCAGGAGTTGGAAGAGGCACGAAAGGCATTCGATGAATCGGCGGCAAAGTTGGAACATCGCTACCAATGGGATCGACCGCCCCTGCAACGCTCGTTACGGAAACGTCCGTCCCTACTTGCAATAAAGCAACGCTCCCTATCGAATCGTCCGTCCCCGTTAATAGAGTAACGTTCCGAAGCGCCGTCGGCGCTTTTTTGCTATAATGAGGTGCTGATACGGATGAATCCGTGCGAGAAATTGAACGAAAACCTAGAATCCCACCGGGAGGACCGTCGATGGCTGGCTATACGCCGATGATGCAGCAGTACTTGGCCGTGAAGGAAGAAGCGCGCGACGCGCTGCTGTTTTTCCGGCTCGGCGATTTTTACGAAATGTTTTTCGAGGACGCCCTCTTAGCGGCACGCGAGCTCGAAATCACTTTAACGGGGCGGGGCGCAGGCCAGGAAGAGCGCATCCCCATGTGCGGCGTTCCCTATCATTCTGCGGAAGGCTACATAAGCAAATTGGTAGACAAAGGTTACAAAGTAGCGATTTGCGAGCAGGTGGAGGACCCGGCGACCGCCAAAGGCGTCGTTCGCCGCGAGATTGTGCGGATCGTCACGCCCGGCACGGTCATGGAGACGAAGGCGCTCGGAGACGGCGCCAACAACTTCATCGTCGGCGCCGCGGAGGCGGAGGGGCGCTTCGGCCTCGCCGCCTGCGACCTGACGACCGGCGAGCTGTACGTGACCTCGTTCGCCGCCGGCCGCGAGGCGGTGAAGAACGAGCTGAACGTTTACCGGCCGGCCGAGGCCGTCGGCGACGAATCGGCGCTCGCCCGTCTTCGGGAAGCGGCGCAGGCCGGCGGCCGAACGCTGCTCGGCACGGTGCGGGATGCCGGGCCGGACGAGGACACGCTCGCGGAGCGATTCCCGGACGAGCGCTGGGAGCGGCACGAGCCCGTCCGCCGGGCCGCCGTCTCGCGGCTCGTCGCCTATTTGGGCGAGACGCAGAAGCGCTCGCTCGGGCACGTGCGGTCGGTCAAGAGCTACGATCCGCAGCAGTTCATGGCGCTCGACGCCTTCACCCGGCGCAACCTGGAGCTGACCGAGACGGTTCGCGACCGGTCGCGCAAAGGCTCGCTTCTCTGGCTGCTCGACCGGACGCGAACGGCGATGGGCGCGCGGCAGCTGAAGCGCTGGATCGACCAGCCGCTGCTCGACCGCGTGGCCGCCGACGAGCGGCTGGACGCCGTCGAAGCGCTGCACGGCAACTGGATGCTGCGCGAGGAGCTGCGCGGCGAGCTGGCGGAGATCTACGATCTGGAGCGGCTGGTCGGCCGTATCGCCTACGGCTCGGCCAACGCGCGGGACCTGAACGCGCTCGGTCGCTCACTCGCCCGTATTCCCGCGATCAAGCAGCAGTGCGCGCAGCTCGGCACCGCCGCGCTTGCACGCCTAGCGGACGGGATGGACGCGTGCGCCGATCTGACGGAGGCGATCCGCTCCGCGATCGCGGACGAGCCGCCCGTCTCCGTGCGCGAAGGCGGCCTCATCCGCGGGGGCTATCACGAACGGCTGGACGAGCTGCGCGAAGCGAGCAGGAACGGGAAAACGTGGATCGCCGAGCTCGAGCGGCAGGAACGGGAAGCGACCGGCATCAAGTCGCTCAAGATCGGCTTCAACAAAGTATTCGGCTACTATCTCGAAGTGACGCGCGCGAACCTGGGAGCGCTGCCCGAAGGCCGCTACGAGCGCAAGCAAACGCTCGCCAACGCCGAGCGCTTCGTCACGCCGGAGCTCAAAGAGAAGGAAGCGCTCATTCTCGAGGCCGAGGACCGGATGGTCGACCTCGAGTACGAGCTGTTCGCCGCCCTCCGCGACGAGATCGCGGCGCACATTCCGCGACTGCAGCGGCTGGCGGAGCAGGTGTCCGCGCTGGACGCGCTGCAGTCGCTCGCCGAGGTGAGCGCGGAGCGCCGCTACGTGCGGCCCCGCTGGAGTGAAGGCTACGATCTGACCATCTCCGACGGCCGGCATCCTGTCGTCGAAGCAGTGTCGGACGGCGCCGTCTTCATCGCGAACCACGCTTCGCTCACGAAGGACGGCGGTGCGATCCTGCTCATCACCGGGCCGAATATGGCGGGCAAGAGCACCTACATGAGACAGGTCGCCATGATCAGCATCATGGCCCAGATCGGCTGCTTCGTCCCCGCCAAGGAAGCGGTCCTCCCGATGGTCGACCGCATCTTTACGCGGATCGGCGCCGCAGACGATCTCGTCGGCGGGCAGAGCACGTTCATGGTCGAGATGAAAGACATCCAAGTGATGACCGAGCAGGCCACCGAGCGCAGCCTCGTCATCATCGACGAGCTGGGGCGGGGCACGTCGACCGAGGAAGGCATGGCGATCGCCCAGGCGGTCATCGAGTACGTGCACGACGCGGTCGGCTGCAAAGCGCTCGTCTCGACCCACTTTCACGAGCTGGCGCATCTTGAGGAAACGCTGCCCCGGCTTCGCAACGGCTGCATGGCCGTCAAGGAAAGCGCCGACGGCGTGACGTTCCTTCGCAAGCTGGTGGCGGGCGCGGCCGATTCGAGCTATGGCATCTATTGCGCGCAGCTCGCCGGCTTGCCGGATTCGATCGTTCAGCGCGCGTACGGCTTGATCGCTTCGGGCGGAGACCGCCATGCGGCCGAGTCGCCGCGGCAGGCGGCGGCGGACGCTCTGACGGTCCCGCCTGCTGCCCCCGTTCCGGCGCCGACTGCGGAATCGGACCGCGAACGGCCGGACGAAGCGGCTCTGCCTGCCGCCTTTGCGACGCGCCAGGACGGCATTCAGCAGCTCTCGCTGTTCGGGGAAGTCGCCGCCGCGGCGGAAAAGCCGCGCAGGGCGCCGGCACCCGCAGAGGAAAAGATCGTCGGCAAGCTTCGCAAGCTCGACATTATGCGCATGACGCCGCTCCAAGCCCTCGAATGGCTGAACGACGCGCGCAACCAATTGATGGAAAGCGGGGAACCCTCATGAGTCATTTCCGTATTTTCCGGCGTTTCGCGGCCGCCGTGCTGGCGTCCGCTCTGGCCCTCGGCACGCTGACCGCATTGCCGGCGTCCGCGTCGAGCGCGAAAGCGGACGAGATTCGCCAGCTGTTGGAGCAATACCATATTAGCAAGCCGACGGACGAGACGCTGGACGATGCGGCGATCGACGGCATGATCGATTCGCTGAACGATCCGTATACGGAGTATTTCAGCGAAGAGCAGATGAAAGGATTTTCCAATCTCCTCGAGCAGACGTTCGTCGGCATCGGCATCGTTATGACCGAGGACGACAAGATCGTTTACATCGAGGACGTCATTTCGGGCAGCCCGGCGCAGCAGGCGGGCCTGCAGCCCGGCGACGCGATCCTGTCCGTCGACGGCGTCTCGATGGCGGGCAAAACGATCGCCGACGTGCAGCGCGCCTCCCAAGGCGTCGAAGGGACGAAGGTCAAGTTCGGCGTCAAGCGCGGGGAGCAAAAGCTGCTGTTCCAGGTCGTCCGCCAAACCGTACATATGCCTGCGGCATCGAGCAAAATGATGGGAGACGGCGTCGGCTATTTGGATCTCGACACCTTTTCGTCGGATGCCGCGAGCAAGTTCGCCAAGGAGCTGAAACAGCTTGAGCAGCAAGGCCTGCAATCGCTCATCGTCGACCTGCGGAGCAACGGCGGCGGCTACGTCGACCAAGCGCAGCTGATCGCATCGCAATTCATCGACGACGGCGTCCTCGCGCACCTGTTGGACCGGGACGGCAACGATACGCCGCTCGCCGTTCAGGGGACGACAAAGCCTTATCCGGTCTGGATTCTCGTCAACGGCGGAAGCGCGAGCGCCTCCGAGCTGCTCTCGGGCGCCCTGCAGGATTACGGCATTGCCAAGCTGATCGGGACGAAGACGTACGGCAAAGGCGTCGTGCAAAGGCTCGTGCCGGTTCCCTCCGGCGGTACGCTGAAGGTGACTGTCCAAGAGTACCTCACGCCGAACGGGAACCACGTCGACAAAGTCGGCCTTCAGCCGGACCTGGTCGTCGAAGGCTCGCTGGAGCAGCTCATGGCGGGGTTCCGCGCGGCCGGGGGCCGCACGCTCACGCTCACCTTGGGCAAAGGCTCCGCCGTGGTGAACGGCGTTCGCGTGGCCCAGCCCGGCCTCGTGCTAAAAAAGAACGGCGTCTGGTACGTCCGTACCAAGCTCGGCGCCAACGTCGCGGAGGCTATGCTGAGTTACGATGCGAAGGCCAAGCAAATCGTCCTGCTCCGCGACAGCGCGTCTTTCCGCGCGTCCGTGAAAGACGGGCAGGCGATTCTGGTCGACGGCGTCAGCTATCTCGACGTCCGGCTGCTGGCCAAGTGGTTCGGGGACGTGCAATGGAGTGCAGCGGGCGACGGGACGGTCACGCTGGCCGATACCGCGGCCGCGGCTTGATCCCGCCAAGCCGGCCGCCGCGCACAGAACGGCGGCGCGGCTCGCAAGCGCGACGCTAAACACGAAAGGAGAGCGAACATGGGGATCATCCGACTGCTGGACGAGCACCTGGCGAACCAGATCGCGGCGGGCGAGGTCGTGGAACGCCCCGCCTCCGTGCTGAAGGAGCTCATCGAAAACGCCGTCGACGCGGGCGCCAGAACGATCGACGTCACCGCCGAGGAAGGCGGTCTCGGCCTCATTCGCATCGTCGACGACGGTGCGGGCATCCAACCCGACGACCTGCTCACGGCGTTCCAGCGGCATGCGACGAGCAAAATCTCGACCGGCAAGGATCTGTTCCAGATCGGGACGCTCGGCTTTCGCGGGGAGGCGCTGCCCAGCATCGCGGCGGTCGCCAAAGTCCGCTGCGTAAGCGCCGCTGACTCGGAAGGCTTGGGCCGCCTGCTGGAAATCGAAGGCGGCGCCGTCAAGCGTCACGAGGACGCCGCCTCGCCGAAGGGCACGGACATGTCCGTGCGCGAATTGTTCTTCAATACGCCCGCTCGGCTCAAGTACATGCGGACGATCCAGACGGAGCTCGGGCATCTGTCCGAGGTCGTGTACCGACAAGCGCTGGCGCGGCCGGATATCGCGTTCACCTTTGCGCACAACGGCTCGACGCTGCTGCGTACGCCTGGCAACGGCGATTTGCGCCAGGTCGTCGCGGCCATTTACGGGACGGCCGCGGCCAAGGCGATGCTTCCGCTGCAGGCGGACCATCCGGACTACGCGCTGTCGGGACTTACGGCGATGCCGGTCGAAACGCGCGCGAACCGTAACGGCATCACGATCCTGGTGAACGGACGTTACGTGCGCAGCGCGGCGGCCGTGCAGCCGCTCCTGCAAGCGTACCATACGCTGCTGCCGATCAACCGTTATCCGCTGTCCGTGCTGCATTTGCGCATGCATCCGTCGCTGCTCGACGTCAACGTGCATCCCGCCAAGCTGGAGGTGCGCTTCAGCAAGGAGAGCGAGCTGCGCGCCTTCGTCGAGGAAGCCGTCCGACGGGCGCTCGGCGAGCAGGCTTACATCCCGTCCGGCTCATCGGTTCGCGCACCCAAGCAGCAGGTGTGGGCGCAGGAGCAGATCCGCTTCCAGGTGGCGCCGGACGCCGCCGACGCCTCGTGGGCAAACGGCGCCGGAGGCGTTTCCTCCGCTGCCGAGACCGCTTCCTCCGCACGCGGGGAAGCAGCGGCATCGGCGGAGCGGGCCGGCGAAATCCGCGAGACGGACGACGCGTCCGCCTATGCGGCGCTAGCCGCCGAGGTGCGGCCGCTCGCGCCCGGTCGCGGGGAGCCGAACGTGCTCCCGCCCGCCGATATTCGTCCCGCCGCCGTCCGTCCGGATGCATCGGGTGCTCCGGCCGCCGGCCGGGACGCCGGATCTCCCGCGCAGCCTGCGGGCCGATCCGCCGCGGACACCCGATCCGCCGCAGGCTTCCGATCTGCCGCAGCGTCCGGTGCCGCGCCGGACCGAGGGCCCCCTGCCGTCGCGGGCGGGTACGAGCGGCAGCAGCCGCCGGGCGCCCGCGTACCGGGCGAGGTGTGGGAAGCCGCCTTCGCCCCCGGCGCCGCGCCGGCGGAGAAGCCGGCGTTTCCGGAGCTGTACTGGATCGGCCAGCTTCACGGCACGTACTTGGTCGCCCAGAACGACTCCGGCCTTTACCTGATCGACCAGCACGCCGCGCACGAGCGCATCCATTACGAGATGTACTACGACAAGTTCGGGGAGCCGGAGGCGGCCAGCCAAGAACTGCTCCTGCCGGTCACGCTGTCGTTCGCACCGGACGAATGCGTCGCGCTGCGAAGCCGTCTGCGCTACTTCGAGCAGGCCGGCGTATATTTGGAGGAATTCGGTGGCAATACCTTTATCGTACGCGCAGTGCCGCATTGGCTGCCCAAAGGCGAAGAAGCGGACATCGTAAGGGAGATGGCGGAGTGGATCCTGAAGGAGCGCGCCGTCGACCTGCACAAGCTGCGGGAGAAGGCGGCGATCCTCTGCTCCTGCAAAGCTTCGATCAAAGCGAACCAGTACCAGACGCGCGAAGCCGGCGAGGCGCTGCTGCGGCGGCTCGCGAGCTGCCGTCAGCCCTACACATGTCCCCACGGCCGGCCGATCGTCGTCAGCTTCAGCACGTACGAACTGGAGAAAATGTTCAAACGGGTGATGTCGTGATCGTAACGACGATGGAAAAGCCGGATGCGGCCGTCTTGGCCGAAGCCGGCCGGCTGGCCGGCGAGCTCGGCTGCCCGCTCGTGCCGCGCCGGCGGGAGACGATTGCGGGTCTTCGCCGCAGGCATGCGGAGGCGGAGGACGGCGTGCTCGTCGTCGGGCGCGACGAGCTTCGTTTCGTGACGAACGGCGAGCCGCCGCTCTTCTACCATCCGAGCATGGCGCTCGTCCGCATTAAGCGGCTGATGGACGGAGGCGCGGACGCGCTCGTCGTCGCGGCGGACGCAAAGCCTGGCGACGTCGTCCTCGACTGCACGGCGGGACTCGCATCGGACGCGCTCGTGCTATCCTATGCCGTCGGCGCGGAAGGCAGGGTGACCGGCGTGGAAGCTTCCAGGACGCTTTATGTCATCGTTCGCGAAGGGCTGCGGAGCTATGTTTCGGAGGTCGAACCCGTCAACGAGGCGATGCGGCGCATCCGCCTGGTGCAGAGCGATCATCTAGCCGTGCTGCGGGAGCTGCCCGACCGGAGCGTCGACATCGTCACCTTCGATCCGATGTTCTCGCAGCCCGTTCAGGCGTCCGCGTCGATCCGTCCGCTGCGCGCCGTCGCCGAGGACGAGCCGCTGACCGCGGCCGCCGTCGCCGAAGCCCGCCGCGTGGCGCGCAAGCGCATCGTGCTCAAAGAACACCGCGACAGCGAGCTGTTCGAACGCCTAGGCTTCGAACGGGTGCGCAGCTCGTACTCGGCGGTGGATTATGGAGTGATTTTGATTCATGACGTTTAATAACCAGACGGAGGATCGGGATTGGCAGTCGGCGAATGCCGCGGACAAGCCGCCGCTCCTCGTGCTCGTCGGCCCGACCGCCGTCGGCAAAACCGCGCTCAGCCTGCAGATCGCCAAGGCGTTCGGCTGCGAGATCATCAGCGGCGACTCCATGCAGGTGTACCGTGGGATGGACATCGGCACGGCGAAGCTGCCGCCGGCGGAGCGGGAAGGCATCCCGCATCATCTGATCGACATCCGGGACCCGCACGAGCCTTTTTCGGCCGCCGACTTTCAGGCCGCCTGCACCGAGGCGATCCGCGACATCCACGGCCGCGGCCGCATTCCGTTCATCGTGGGCGGTACGGGGCTGTACGTCGAATCGGTCTGCTACGACTTTCGGTTCCAGCAGCACGGGAGCGACGAGGCGTTCCGGGCGCGCATGCAGGCTTTGGCGGACGAGCGGGGAGCGGATGCGCTGCACGCGCGCCTCGCCGCCGTAGATCCGGCTAGCGCGGCCAAGCTTCATCCGAACGACGTCCGCCGGATCATCCGCGCGCTCGAAATCTATGAAACGACGGGCCGGCCGCTTTCCGATCTGCAAGCGCAGGAGAGAGGGGACCGCAAATCTTCGCCTTATTCGCTCGCGCTCGTCGGCTTGACGATGGACCGCGCTCGGCTGTACGACCGGATCGAGCGCCGCGTCGACCAAATGTTGGAGGAAGGCTTGGTGGACGAGGTTGCGGGCTTGCTGTCGGCGGGCGTCCCGAGCGATGCCGTCGCCATGCAGGCGCTCGGTTACAAAGAGATCGCCGGCTATTTGACGGGACTGACCGACTATACGCGGGCGGTCGAATTGCTGAAGCGGGATACGCGGCATTTCGCCAAGCGCCAGCTGTCCTGGTTCCGCCATATGCAGGATCTCCAATGGGTGGATGTAGATGCCTATCCAAAAAACTCCGAACTTTTCAAGGAGATCTGTGCTATAATAGCAGGAAAGTTTCCATACGATCTTGAATATATTTGTTCATAATCATTAGGCGATGGGGGATACGGCAATGAACAAGTCCATTAACATCCAGGATACGTTTTTGAATCAGCTGCGCAAAGACAGCATTCCGGTCACGGTCTATCTGACCAACGGATTCCAAATCCGCGGCGTCGTACGCGCCTTCGACAACTTTACGATCGTCATCGACAGCGAAGGGCGGCAGCAGATGGTATACAAGCATGCCATCAGCACGTTTACGCCGCAGCGCAACGTATCCCTTCAGCAGCAGGACACGGGAGCGGACGCCTAATCGCAGGCGTCCCTCGCGGAAGAGAATGAAACCTTTCGCCCCCCTTTCGCGTCTAACGGAATAGTCCGGCCACCGAGCAACCCGTTCGTCGGGTTGTTCTTCTTTTGAAGCGGGTATGACGTAAATAGAGAAATGCAGGACAAAGTGGAAAAGGGGAGATCCAAATGGCACCGACAGCTAAGAAGAGCAAAGGACAGGACAGGCGTTCGAAGGCTCCCAAGCGCAAAAACCGCAAGCGCGCCGCCTTCATCTGGCTATTTTTCGTCGTCTTGTTCGCGGTCGTATGCGCGGTCGTCGGCTATCTGCTCGTCATCCTGAACGGCGAGCGCATCCTGGCCACCAACGAAAACAAGCTGAACAACATGGACCGGGCCACCATTATCGCGGACGCGAACGGCAAGGAAATCTCCAAGCTGTCCGTCGCCGAAGGGAACCGGGAATATATTCAATTCAAAGACATCCCGAAAAAAGTGCAGGACGCCTTCGTCGCGACGGAGGACAAGCGGTTCTACGAACACGGCGGCGTCGACTTGTGGGGCATCGGCCGGGCGCTCGTCAAGGACGTCGTCGCCCGCAGCATGGCCGAAGGCGCCAGCACGATCACGCAGCAGCTGGCGCGCAACCTGTTCCTGAGCTCCGACAAGACCTGGTTCCGCAAAGGCACCGAAGCGTCGATTGCGCTCGCCCTCGAGAACCACAAGTCGAAGGAAGAGATTCTGGAGCTGTATTTGAACCGGATTTACTTCGGCAAAGGCCAATACGGCATCAAAACCGCCGCCAAGTATTATTTCAACGTCGGGGACCTGAACAAGCTGGAGCTGTGGCAGATCGCCACGCTGGCGGGCATACCGAAGGGGCCGAACATCTACAATCCGGTCAAGGATCCGGAGAAGTCCAAGGAACGCCGCGGCGTCATTCTGAAGCTGATGGAGGACCAAGGGCTGATCACCGAAGAAGAGCGCGCCCAAGCGGCCGCCGTCGACTACGATCCGTCGGTCGTGCCGAAGGATCAGCGCGGCAAGTTCGCTTCCTTTACCGACTATGTCGTGGACGAGGCCCAGAAGGTGCTGGGGCTGGAGGAAGAGGAACTTCTGACCGGCGGCTATACGATCTATACGACGATCGACATTCCCGCGCAGGAAGCGATGGAAGCGGCATTCGCCAAAGATTCGAACTTCGAGAAGAGCAAGGACGAGATCCCGATCCAGGGCGCCATGGTGATCATGGATCAGCACGACGGCTCGCTCAAGGCGATGGTCGGCGGACGCGACTACGAGCGCAACGGGTGGAACCGGGTGACCAAAGGGCGGCAGCCGGGCTCCTCGTTCAAGCCGATCGTCTCGTACGGCCCGGCGATCGAATCGGGGGACTACTTCCCGTGGTCGACGCTCCGCGACGACAAAATCTGTTACGACAAAGGCAAGTATTGTCCGACCGACTCCAACGGCAAAAAGTATATCGGCGCCGTGAGTATGAAGGAAGCGATCCGCGAATCCCGGAACCAGCCGGCCGTCTGGCTGCTTAACGAGATCGGCGTATCCACGGGCATCAAGTTCGCGGACAAACTCGGCATCACGCTCGACAAGGACGACCGCAACCTCGCGATCGCGCTCGGCGGTTTGACGAAGGGGGTCACCCCGATTCAGATGGCGCGCGCGTACGGCACGTTCGCGAACGGCGGCCAGCTCCAGGATCCGCACAGCATTCTGAAGATCGAAAACGGGTCCAAAGAGCCGGTCTACACGGTCAAGAACAACGCCAAGCAGGTCATCAAAGACACGACGGCCTACTACGTGACCGACATCCTGAAAGGCGTCGTCTCGGGCGGTACGGGGACGAAGGCGCAAATGAACGGCCGGACCGTAGCCGGCAAGACGGGCACGACCCAGCTCGGCATCCCGGGCGTCAAATCGAGCGGCAACCGCGACGTTTGGTTCGTCGGCTATACACCCGAGTGGACGGCGGCCGTCTGGATGGGATACGACAAGACGGACAAAGATCACTACGTGCAAAAGAGCAGCGGCCAGGCGGCCGCCCTGTTCTCCCAAGTCATGTCCAAAGCGCTCTCCGGTCACGAGAAGCTCAGCTTCCCGGAACCGAAGAACGTACAAGAGACGAAGCCGCCGGAAGGGATCAAGGATTTGAGCGGGACGTACGACGATCAGCAAGTGGCCATCGATCTGGGCTGGTCGGCGGTCCAAGGGGACGAGGTCACATACAAGATCTACCGCAAAGCCGACGGCGAGTCCAAGTTCAGCCTGCTCGCCGAATCGTATACGCCGGCTTACGAGGATATGGCAATCCTGCCCGAGATGACGTACACTTACTACGTCAGACCTTACCAAGCATCGACCAAGACGGAAGGCGCGGAGTCCAACCAGGTGACCATCACGGTTACGACCGGATTGGAAGAAACGCCTCCGCCGGAGGAGACGCCTCCGCCGGAGGAGACGCCTCCGCCGGACGGCGAGTCGCCTCCGCCGGGAGAAGTGACACCGCCGCCGGGAGAAGTGACGCCGCCACCGGGAGGCGAGACGCCGCCGCCGTCGCCGACCCCGACGCCGACGAACGCGCCGGCGGTGGGTCAACGCGGAGACCGAGGCGGGGCGACGGATCTGACCCCGACCCCGACGCCTTGAACGAACGCACATCCGGAAGGGGAGCAAGCGATGACGCTTGTTCCCCTTTGCCATCTCTTCAGACAAGGAGCCATTCAACATGAACTGTATCGCCGTAAACGATTCCGAACAACTGGCCGCCGGCCTTCGCATCCGCACGGAAGTGTTCGTCCGGGAGCAGGGGGTTCCCATGGACCTCGAAGTGGACGAGTTCGATGCTTCTCCCGACGCCTGCCGCCACTTCCTCGCGCTGGACGGCGAGACGCCGATCGGCGCTGCGCGATGGCGCCCGTACAAGCCCGGAGCCGCCAAGCTCCAACGCATCGCGGTGCTGGCCGATCATCGCGGCAAATCGGTCGGACGCCTGCTCGTGCGGGCTATGGAAGCCGACGCCGCGGCGCGCGGCTGCACGGAAGCGATCCTGGACGCGCAGTGCAGCGCGGAGGCGTTCTACGCCAAGCTCGGATACGAGAAGGTGTCGGACGAGACATTCCTCGACGCCGGCATTTTGCACGTCCGCATGCGCCACGCGCTGGTCTGAGACGGCATTCGCCCGGCTGCCCGCGCCGTCAACTGGTGACGGACGGTAAGTTGTGGTAAGCTTTGTGTAAATCTGCATTTGGGAACGAGAGAGGACTATGAAACGTAAATTTTCGGACCGGGCCAATTGGCGCCGAATATTGAAGAAGAGCTACGCCTGCATTCCGATGGATGAGCCTTACTTCCGCGGTTTCGTCACGCTGTACCGCATCCACGAGCTGCGCGATCCGCTCTGGAAGGAGTACAACGGCAAGCGGATGTGCCTGGCGGACAAGGGTTATTTGTGGACGCAGCACTTCCCCCGCGGCGAGCACTTCGTCGTCACGACGATGTTCGACGACAAAGGCAACGTCGTGCAATGGTACATCGACATCTGCAAGACGCAGGGGCTCACCGATCAGCAAGTGCCCTGGTTCGACGACTTGTACCTGGACATCGTCGTCCTCCCGAGCGGTGAGACGCTGCTATTGGACGAGGACGAGCTGGAGGAGGCGCTCGACGAGGGTCATATTACCGCCCGCGATTCCGCGATGGCGCAGCGTACGGCCAATCGGCTGCTGTCGCTGATCCGGCAGAAAAAATTTCCTTACTTTGAACTTAGCCTGCAGCACCGCAAGCTGTTCCTCGAACGGCTCGGGTGGGAGAACGGGACGAGATGAACGCGGAGCGACCGGATTCGGCGCAACGCCGTCTTGCCGCCGTTCGACGGCCGAAGCGGCGACGCTTCCTCCGCGTCATCGCTTGGACCGCGCTTGTCGGGCTGCTCGCGCTGGCGGCCTGGTGCACGGCGATCTACGTTCATATCGCCCGATTTGACGGAGCGCCCGCAGGGGCAAAGCCGCACCGCGCGGACGTCGGCATCGTGCTCGGCGCCAGGCTCTGGAACGACAGGCCGAGCCCGGGGCTCCAGGAAAGGCTGGATTTGGCGCTTTCGCTGTACAAGGCGGGGACGTTCGACCGCTTCATCGTATCCGGCGGGCTCGACGCCGGCGGAGCGACGGTTACGGAGGCCGAAGGAATGCGCGATTATTTGCTCTCCCACGGGGTTCCGGCGGACGCGATCGTGCTTGATGACGCCTCCCGAAGCACCTACGAGAATTTGCTCTTTTCCCGGGCGATCATGGACGAACGCGGCTGGCGGACGGCCGTCGTCGTTACGCACCAGTACCACGGCGCGCGCGCGCTGGATATCGCGCGCACGCTCGGCTATCGGGATGTGCAGGTGCAGGTGACGCTGTCCCATGTCTTGAACATGGCCTACCACCGGACCCGGGAAGTGCTTGCCTATACAAAATGGCTGGGACAGAAGTGGTTGTTGCATGCCGCCTGACCGCTCCGAATAGATTGATAATGCGGCAATTTCGTCGACATTCGTCTGCGGGGTGGAAAGCGCGATGAACACGAGAGCTACGGGGACGCGGGATGCCGCGGCTGCTCGGCCTTCCCGGCAAATCAACGTCGTATTGCGGAGCCATGACGCGGCGCCGGCCGCTGGCTCGCCGTCCGAGCCCCCGGCGTCGGCACGGAGCCTCCCTGCGAACGGACCCTGGTCGGAGTGGCAGAAGGAGCTCGACCGCATGGTCGGACTCGACAACGTCAAGGAGCTCGTCTACGAGATATACGCTCTTCTCCAGATCGCACAATATCGAGGAGAGGCCGGCCTGCACAGCCAAGCGCACGTGTACCACATGATCTTCAAGGGAAATCCGGGAACGGGCAAGACGACGGTCGCGCGGCTGCTCGCGAAGCTGTTCCAGGGGATGGGCCTGCTCGCCAAGGGCCATCTGGTCGAAGTGGAGCGCGCCGATCTCGTCGGCGAATACATCGGCCATACGGCGCAGAAGACGCGGGATCTCGTAAAGAAGGCGCTGGGCGGCGTCCTGTTCGTCGACGAGGCCTACAGTCTCGCGAGAGGCGGGGAAAAGGACTTCGGCAAGGAAGCGATCGACACGCTCGTGAAGGCGATGGAAGACTACAAAAATCAATTCGTCCTGATTCTCGCCGGCTATACGATGGAGATCGACATGTTCATGCTGACCAATCCGGGACTGCCCTCACGGTTCCCGATCCAGATGGAGTTTCCCGATTACAGCATCGACCAGCTCGTGCAGATCGCCGAAGGCATGGCGCGCGAGCGGGATTACGTCCTGATGCCGCAGTCGCTCTTCAAACTTCGCCAGTTGGTGCTGCAGGAGAAGGGCGAGGCGATCTACCACTTCAGCAACGCCCGATTCGTGCGGAATGTGTTGGAGCGGGCAATCCGCAACCAAGCCGTCCGGCTGCTGCAGATGTACCCCGTGGACTCTCCCGGGCGGCAGGAGCTCGTCGGCCTGCGCCCCGAGGATCTGCGTCTTTCGTCCCCGGCGGGGACGCCCCAGCCTGCGCCCGGCGCCGCCTCGCCGCCGTAACGGCGGCGAATCGGCCTCGCTGCAGCAAGCGGTGCGCGTCGGCCTCGCTTTTTTTGCGCCGTTTGGGAAAGGATAGAAACCGGACCTTCGCTGCGCTTCCCCGAGAGCGCCGCCCTTAACGCCTGATCGGCGGCCAATCGCGTCGCGCGGTTCGGGGTAAGAATAACATGTCATGTCTCAACCGATGGAGGCTCTCTTACCCGATATGAAGCAAAATACGTACGATACCGGAGCGGACCTTCGCGAACGGGCGCTGCTGGTGAGCCTGGTGACCGACGAAGTCCGGCGGTCCGGCTCCGATCCGAAGCACTCGTTGCAGGAGCTGGTTCATCTCGCGGAGACGGCCGGCGTCGAAGTTGCCGGGCAAATTATGCAAAATCGCGATGTCCCGGATACCAAGTGGTTCGTCGGCAAAGGCAAGGCGCAGGAGCTGAAGGCCGCGATCGCGGCGGAAGGCGTAACGACGGCGATCTTCGACCAGGAGCTGTCCGGCGCGCAGGTCCGCAATCTCGAAGCCGAGCTCGACGTCAAAATCATCGACCGCACACAGCTCATTCTCGATATTTTCGCGGGACGCGCCAAGACGCGCGAAGGCATCCTGCAGGTCGAGCTGGCTCAGCTCACCTACTTGCTGCCGCGGCTGTCCGGCCAAGGGGTGAATCTGTCCCGGCTGGGCGGCGGCATCGGCACGCGGGGACCGGGGGAGACGAAACTGGAAACCGACCGCCGGCATATCCGCAACCGGATCGGGGAGCTGAAGCGGCAGCTACGGGAAGTCGTCGCGCACCGCCACCTTCACCGCGAGCGCCGCAAAAAAGCCGGCGTCGTGCAGGTCGCGCTCGTCGGCTACACCAATGCCGGCAAGTCGACGCTGCTTCGTCAGCTCACCTCGGCCGACGTGCTTGCCGAGGACAAGCTGTTCGCGACGCTGGATCCGACGACCCGGGCGCTACGGCTCCCAAGCAGCAAGGAAGTGCTGCTGACCGACACCGTCGGCTTTATTCAGAACCTGCCGCACGATCTCGTCGCAGCCTTCCGCGCCACGCTGGAGGAGGCGAACGAGGCCGATCTGCTGCTGCACGTGGTGGATGCGTCTTCTCCGATGCGGGACCGGCAGCAGGCCGTCGTCGAGGAGGTGCTGGGCGAGCTGGGGGCGGCCGGCAAGCCGACGCTGATCGTGTACAACAAGATCGACCAGGTGCCCGCCGCGGCGATCGGACTGCTCGTCGGCGGCGCCGACGCGGTCCGGCTCAGCGCGTTCGACCGACAAGATTTGGACCGCCTGCTGCACCGGATCGAGGACAAGCTTCTGGGTGGCGTCGTCAAGCTGCGGCTGCCTGCCTCGCGCGGGGATCTCTCCGCGCTTGCGTACCGGGTCGGGGACGTGCTGGTGCGGGATACCGAGGAAGAGGACGTGGTGCTCACGCTGCGCGTCAATCCGGTCGACATGGAGAAGTGGGGAGGCCCGCTGGAGCCATTCCGGGCGGAGCCAATCGCGCAGCCGGCGGCATCGGAAGCGGAAGTTTGAGCGGGTAACGCATCGGCTTCGTCGTCCTTCGGCGGCGGGGCCGTTTTTTTTGCTTGGGAGATTCGGAATGCGAACGGACATGACAAAGACCGGAATGGGGAACGAGAGAGGCATGACGAACGATCGCATGGAAACGCAATGGGATACGATGGCCGATACGGCCGAACGGTTGGCCGCTTCGCAGCTTCAGGCCATGGACCGCATGGCCGAACGAAATCAATGGAAGGTCATTCGCGCCTTTCAGGCACACAAAGTAAGCGACTATCACTTCGCATCCTCGACGGGATACGGCTACAACGACCGCGGGCGCGAGGTGCTGGATCTCGTATACGCGGACGTTTTCGGCGCGGAGGCGGCGCTCGTGCGGCCTCACTTCGTCTCCGGCACGCATACGATCGGCACGGCGCTATTCGGCGTTTTGCGTCCCGGGGATGAGCTGCTGTTCGTCACCGGGCAGCCCTACGACACGCTGCACAACGTCATCGGCAAGCCCGGCGACGGCAGGGGGTCGCTGGCCGACTGGGGCATCGCGTCCTCGGCCGTGCCGCTCGAAGCGGACGGGCGGGTCGATTGGGATGGCGTCGCGCGCGCCGTGACCGACCGGACCCGCGTATTCGCCATTCAGCGTTCGCGCGGCTACGACTGGCGGCCGTCGTTTACGATCGACGACATCCGCGACATGACGGAGCGGCTGCGGCGGCTGAAGCCGGACGCGATCATTTTCGTCGACAATTGCTATGGCGAATTTACGGAAGCACTCGAGCCGCCGCAGGTCGGCGTCGATCTGATCGCGGGCTCGTTGATCAAAAACCCGGGCGGCGGGCTGGCGGCTAGCGGGGGATACATCGCGGGCAGGGCCGATCTCGTGGAGCTGGCCGCGTACCGGCTGACGGCCCCGGGGATCGGGGGCGAAGTCGGTGCGATGCTCGGGACGACGCGTTCGCTTTACCAAGGACTGTTTCTCGCGCCGCTGCTCGTGAGCCAGGCGGTGAAAGGAAGCATTTTTGCGGCCGCCGTTTTCGAAACGCTCGGGTTCGAGACGCATCCGAAGTGGAACGATCCGCGTACCGACCTCATTCAAGCGATCCGTTTCCGCTCGCCGGAACCGCTCATCGCATTCGTGCAGGCGGTGCAGCGCGCGGCGGCCGTCGACGCGCACGTCGTTCCCGAGCCGTGGGACATGCCCGGCTACGAGAGTCCGGTCATCATGGCGGCGGGCACCTTTATTCAGGGAGGCAGCCTGGAGCTGTCCGCCGACGCGCCGATCCGCGAGCCTTATATTGCGTATATGCAGGGAGGTTTGACCTATGCGCACGTGAAGCTGGCCGTCCGTCAGGCGTGGGAGGATTTGCGCCGCAAAGACATGATCGGGTGACGCCTGCTTGACATTCGCATCACATTCGCTTCACATCCGTATTACACTCGCATCCCATTCGATTCCGTAAAAGGGCGATCTTTTGTGCGGGTAATCGTAATTAAACCTCACATTCCTTGACACGTTTTTGGAACGGAGCTACAATGGAGTTGATTTCAATTATAACGCGTCAAGATGGAAGGTTGATACGAGATGGCTGGCGATGAAATACGCAGAAACATGGCGCTGTTCCCGATCGGCATCGTAATGAAGCTGACCGACCTGACGGCCCGGCAAATCCGCTATTACGAACAACATGAACTGATCCAACCCGCGAGGACGGCAGGCAATCAACGGTTGTTTTCTTTCAATGACGTCGAACGCCTGCTCGAGATCAAATCGCTCATCGAGAAGGGCGTGAACATCGCCGGCATCAAGCAGGTGATGAACCCGGTCGGCGAAGGCGTCGACGACGGTACGATTATGAACGAACAATCCGAGGTCAAGCGCCGCGAGATGTCGGATTCGCAGCTCCACCGGATGCTCAAGCAGCAGCTGATGTCCGGCAACAAGCGCCCGGGACAAGTTTCGCTGATCCAAGGGGAACTGTCGCGTTTCTTCAAGAACAAGTAGAGCAGCTTATCCATCGAAACGACCAAACTATAGGAGGTTCCCATGAGCTACACCCGCGAGGATATCATTCGCATCGCCAAAGAAGAGAACGTCCGCTTTATCCGCCTCCAATTTACGGACTTGATGGGCATCATCAAAAACGTCGAAATTCCCGTCAGCCAGTTGACCAAAGCGCTTGACAATAAAATGATGTTCGATGGTTCTTCCATCGAAGGTTACGTTCGGATCGAAGAATCTGACATGTACCTCTATCCGGATCTCGACACGTGGGTCGTGTTCCCTTGGGTGACGCAGGATCGCGTAGCCCGTCTGATCTGCGACGTCTACATGCCGGATGGCACGCCGTTCGCCGGCGACCCCCGCGGCATTCTGAAGCGTGCGCTCCAGGAAGCCGAAGAGATGGGCTACACTGCGATGAACGTTGGACCGGAGCCGGAGTTCTTCCTGTTCCAGACGGACGAGAAGGGCAATCCGACGACCGAATTGAACGACCAGGGCGGGTATTTCGATCTGGCGCCGACCGACCTCGGGGAAAATTGCCGCCGCGATATCGTGCTCATGCTCGAAGAGATGGGCTTCGAAATCGAGGCGTCCCACCACGAAGTCGCGCCCGGTCAGCACGAGATCGATTTTAAATATGCCGATGCGATCCGCGCTGCCGACCAGATTCAGACGTTTAAACTTGTCGTCAAGACGATCGCCCGCCAGCATGGCCTGCACGCCACCTTCATGCCGAAGCCGCTGTTCGGGATGAACGGCTCGGGCATGCACTGCCACCAGTCGCTGTTCCGCGGCGGGGAGAACGCCTTCTACGACGCGAACGACCGTCTCGGCCTGAGCACGGTGGCCCGCCATTACATGGCCGGCATCCTGCAGCATGCGCGCGGAATGGCCGCCATCACCAACCCGACGGTCAACTCGTACAAACGCCTCGTGCCGGGCTACGAAGCGCCGTGCTACGTCGCTTGGTCCGCGAGCAACCGCAGCCCGATGATCCGCATTCCGGCTTCCCGCGGCCTCAGCACGCGCGTAGAAGTGCGCAATCCGGATCCGGCCGCCAATCCGTACCTGGCGCTCGCTGTTATGCTGAAGGCGGGTCTCGACGGCATCCGCAACAAGACGTCGCTCCCGGCTCCGGTCGACCGCAACATCTACGTCATGTCCGAAGAGGAGCGCGTCGACGCCGGCATTCCGAGCCTGCCGCTCAACTTGCGCGAGGCGCTCTCCGAGATGCTGCGCGACGAAGTCGTCTGCGACGCGCTCGGCGATCACGCGCTCAGCCACTTCTTTGAAATGAAGGAAATCGAATACGACATGTACCGCACCCAGGTCCATCAGTGGGAGCGGGATCAATATTTGACGATGTACTAACGGTCGTCTGCACGCGAAAATAAGCGGGAGTCTCGGGCAAGTCTCGGGCTCCCGCTTTTTTGCGTTTCGGATCGATGGACCGACTTGCGCGTAATCAAAAACCTCCAGCCGAACGAAGTCGGGAGGAGGTCTTGGCAATCGGATATGCTTCAAGCGCGGTTGCGAGCCGCACGCTGGGAACCGGTCGAAGCTTGTACGCCCGGCGAGCGCGCCGGATCAGCGGAAGCTGCGGATCAGGCCGATGACTTTGCCCAGGATGCTGACCTTGTTCAGGCGAATGGGCTCCATTGTGCTGTTCTCCGGCTGGAGGCGGATGTGATCGCGTTCCTTGTAGAACGTCTTGACGGTCGCTTCGTCTTCCTCGGTCATGGCGACGACGATCTCGCCGTTGTTGGCCGTCGGCTGCTGCCGCACGATGACGTAGTCGCCGTCGTGGATGCCGGCTTCGATCATGCTGTCGCCTCGGACGGAGAGCATGAAGACCGTCTGCTCGCCGACCATCTGGGCCGGCAGAGGGTAGTAATCCTCGATGTTCTCGGTAGCGGTGATCGGCACGCCTGCCGTAACCTTGCCGACGAGGGGGACTTGGCGGACGGTCTGGGCGAAACGCACGACGGGATCGTCTTCGCCGTCCGTGATCTCGATCGCCCGGGGCTTGGTCGGGTCGCGGCGGATCAGGCCTTTCTTCTCCAGGCGGTCCAGATGGCCGTGGACCGTCGAGCTCGAGGCGAGGCCGACGGCCTCGCCGATCTCCCGAACGGAAGGGGGATAGCCTTTGTCGCGGACTTCGTTCTTTATGAATTCCAAAATAGCGGTCTGGCGGTTGGACATCTTCGACACGGGCGAAGCCCTCCTCGGAACGAAAGAGTACATGATGACAAATTATAACACAGAACCGGAGTTCGCACAAACACTCGTTCTCTCGGAACATCCGTTCCCAATGGCGTTCGCTTGCCTCGCGCGAGGCTCGTTCTCCGCCGCCCGGCGGCCTTCGTGTTTCCGTTTTCCTACTTATTAAAAGGATCTCGAAGGAAAGGATGAATGCCAGAAGGAACAAATGTTCGATTTTTTCGTTGACTCAAACATATGTTCGTGCTAAGATACAAACAAGAACAAATGTTTGGGGTGGCGTTCATGGTTCAAGCATGGGTACTGGGATCCGGATCGGCTTCCGCTTCGACGGCGGAAATGCGGCGCGCGGGGGATGGGCAATCTGTCGGGGCGGTGCGCAATCGCCGCGAGCGGGTTGCTTCGCTGGGATTCCGCGGAGCGCGCAGCGTCTTTTTCCTCTTGGCTTTCCTGCTGTTGTTCAGCGGCTTTGCGGTCGTACGATCGTTTGCAGGGGAGTCCGCGCCACAGCCGGCATCCGCGCAAGAGTTCACGGTGCTGGTCGACAGCGGGGATTCGCTTTGGTCGATCGCCGAATCGGTCAAGCGCGACGGCTTGGATACCCGCGAGGCAATCCATCGGATCATGAAGCGCAATGCGCTTTCGTCCTCCGAGCTGGTGAGCGGGCAGTCTTTGATCATCCCGTCTTCGATCGCTTCCCAGCCTGCCTCCTGAACGTGAATGCCCCCCTTGGAGAGGCCGACTTCGTCGGCCTCTTTTTGCCGTTAGCTTCCTTGACAACGCCCCTGCGAAAATGTCAAAGTAGAAGAGGTATTTCGGGAGGTGTCACGCATGGATATGGACCGGCTGATCGCCAGAATCAACGAGCTTGCGAAAAAGCACAAGACGGTGGGATTGACCGACGAAGAGACCGTAGAGCGCCAAGCCCTTCGGCAGCGTTATTTGGAAATCTTCAAACGCAATTTCCGCCAGGAGCTCGACCGGATCGAATTTACGGACGAGCCGCCGAAGAACAACCTTACGCACTGACTGCGCGGATGGGCCGGCCGGGCATGGATGTCGCGGCCGTTGATATCAGATAGGGGGAGCCAATCTTGTCACGCTCATGGGAACGGATGGTCGAACGCAACTCCAAGCAAGTGAACAAACGGCGTAAAAAGGAAGGAAAGCAGTCGCTATCGGCGCCGACAGCGCAAATCGACCGCTTCAAAGGACGCAGCTTCGTGATGCCGGCGCTGCTGCTTTTGCTCATTTTGTTCTATATCATTCTGTTCCAGCCTTGGTCGTCGAAGTTCAACCAGGATCCGACCATGTTTTGGCTGACGGTCGGGTGCTACGTGCTGCTCGCCTTCTTCTACGCCTTGCGCCGTCCGTTCCTCGCCGTATCCAAGGACCGTCTCGAGACGCGTCGCTTCGCCGGCTACAAGACGCTGAAGCCGCTGGAGATCCGCAAGATCGTGCAGCAGCCCGGCTACATCATCATCGAGACGGTGAAAGGCGGCAACTGGGTATTTTCCAGGCTGATGAACCGTTTCCCGATCGAAAAGATGGGCGAGCGCTTGCACGAGTTCGCGACCGCGAACAAGATCGATTGGGAAGTCAAGACGAAGTAAGTCGGCCATTTCGGCCTTAGATAGAGACGCAAGCATGGGGGAGAGAGAGAATATGACGATTCGGGCGGTGCTGTTCGACCTGGACGATACGCTGCTTTGGGACGACCGCAGCGTGAAGCAAGCATTCGAAGCGACCTGTCAAGCCGCTGCACAAGCGGCGGGCGTCGATCCGGCCGCGCTGGAGGAAGCGGTTCGCGCCGAAGCGCGCGCGCTTTACGAGACGTACGAGACGTATCCGTTCACGAAGATGATCGGCATCAATCCGTTCGAAGGGCTGTGGGGCAACTTCACGGCCGGCGAGCACGACATGTTTCGCAAAATGGCGCAAATCGTGCCCGGCTACCGCCGCGAAGCGTGGACCCGCGGACTTGCCGCGCTGGGCGTCGACAATCCGGCTCTAGGTGCCGAGTTGGCCGAGCTGTTTCCGTCTCACCGCCGCAAGCTGCCGCTCGTTTATGAAGAAACGTACGACGTGCTGAACGCGCTGAAGGGGAAGTACAAGCTCCTCCTCTTGACGAACGGATCTCCCGATCTGCAAGAAGAAAAGCTGGCGATGACGCCCGAACTCGCGCCTTATTTCGACGAGATCGTCATTTCCGGGCGGTTCGGAGAGGGCAAGCCCTCGCCCAGGCTGTTCGCGCATGCCGTCGAGCGCCTCGGCGTCGAAGTGGAAGAGGCGGTCATGGTCGGCGACAAGCTGACGACCGATATCCAAGGCGCGAACGGTGTCGGGATGATCTCCATTTGGATCAACCGGCACGGCGCTTCGCGTAACGATGAGATCGTGCCCCGCCACGAAATCGCGCGACTGGACGAGCTGCCGGAGCTGCTTGCCAAGCTCTAGTCCACGGATTCCCTAGTCAGACGCCTTGCAAGTTGCCCCAAAAAAGGCCAATCCTTCCGAAACTTCGAAGGGATTGGCCTTTTTGGCGTTTCGCGGTCGCACGGGATTACTTGACGAACGTCGGATCTTCGTACGGGTGGGCGATCCAGCCTTCGGTCTCGATAAAGAGACGGACGGCGACGACCTTTTTGGCTTCGGTCAGGGTGAAGAAGTGAACGCTGCCTTCCGGAACGGAAATGACGTCCCCGGCGGAGAGGATGACGTCGAAGTAGCCGACGCTTTCGTCGCCGCGGATGATGAAGATGCCTTCGCCTGCCGTGATGGCGCGGACTTCGTCCTCGGTGTGCGTATGGATCTGCTCGAATTTCTTCAACAGCTCCTCAATGTTCGGCGTGGACTCCGACAGCACGACGATGTCCCAGGTCTTGTAGCCGCGGCGGCTCGCCAGATCGCGGATCTCGCTGTCGAACGTCTTCAGGATTTCTTCCTTGTCTTCGGCGGACAGGTTGAAATTCTCCTGGAGTCGCTCCGGCAGCTTGGCCGGATTCCAGTGTTCGTAAAGCACTTCTTGCTTGGCCAGGAACGAGCGGACATTTTCTTCGCCTTCGATCAGTTCGCCGGTGTTGCGGACGCGGACTTTAGCCATGGATTATTCCTTCTTTCCCTATGAGAATTTATGTCTTAATTATAAACCCAATCGCCGCGGATGTCGACAACCGTCATGTAACATCTTTTCGTGTCTGTTCGATTCTGGTAGTATAGAGGTTAACGATTTTTCAGACAAGGGAAGAGGCACCTAATCATGACTGTAACCGATCCGAAACCGTCATTGCAAGAGGCGCTCCAACAACGCATCCTTCTCTTGGACGGCGCAATGGGCACGATGATTCAACAGGCCCATCTGACGGCCGCCGATTTCGGCGGCGAAGCGCTCGAGGGCTGCAACGAAATGCTCGTTCTGACGCGCCCCGATCTGATCTATGGTATTCACGCAGCCTATCTCGAGGCCGGTTCCGATATTATCGAGACCAATACGTTCGGCGCGACTGCGGTCGTGCTCGCCGAATACGATATTCCCGAGAAGGCGCGCGAAATCAATCTGGCGGCCGCACGGCTCGCCCGTGAAGCCTGCGACAAATATTCGACGCCGGCAAAGCCCCGTTACGCGGCCGGGGCGCTCGGACCGACGACCAAGACGCTGTCTGTAACCGGAGGCGTAACGTTCGACCAGCTCGTGGACGATTACCGCGAGCAGGTGCTGGCCCTCATCGAAGGCGGCGTCGATCTCATTCTGATCGAAACCTGTCAAGATACGTTAAACGTCAAAGCGGCCAGCATCGGCGTGCGGCAGGCGTTCGAGCGGACCGGCTGCGAGCTACCGGTCATGATCAGCGGCACGATCGAGCCGATGGGCACGACGTTGGCCGGACAAAACATCGAATCCTTCTACGTCTCGCTCGAGCATTTGAACCCGGTATCGGTAGGCCTCAACTGCGCGACCGGACCGGAATTCATGCGCGACCATATCCGCACGCTGTCCGCCATCGCCAAAACGGCCGTCAGCTGCTACCCGAACGCCGGGCTGCCCGACGAAAACGGCCATTATCACGAGTCGCCCGAGTCGCTCGCCCGCAAGCTCCGCGGCTTTGCGGAGCAGGGCTGGCTTAACGTCGCCGGCGGATGCTGCGGCACGACGCCGGCTCATATCGCGGCGATGGCCGAGGCGCTCCGGGACATCGCTCCCCGCAGCCAGGCCGGCGTCCATCCGCCGGCGGTCTCCGGCATCGAGACGGTGTACATCGAGAGCGAGAACCGGCCGTACATGGTCGGCGAGCGCACGAACGTGCTCGGCTCGCGCAAGTTCAAGCGCCTGATCGCGGAAGGCAAGTACGAGGAAGCTTCGGAGATCGCCCGCGCCCAGGTGAAGAGCGGGGCGCACGTCATCGACGTCTGCTTGCAGGATCCGGACCGGGACGAGGCGGAAGACATGAAGCGATTCCTCGACTTCGTCACGAAGAAGGTCAAGGCGCCGCTCATGATCGACACGACCGATCCGGCCGTCATCGAAATGTCGCTGAAATATATTCAAGGCAAATCGCTGATCAACTCGATCAACCTCGAGGACGGCGAAGAAAAGTTCGAAAAAGTCGTTCCCATCCTGCACAAGTACGGCGCGGCCGTCGTCGTCGGCACGATTGACGAGCGCGGGCAGGCGATTTCCCGCGAGGACAAGCGCGATGTCGCCGTCCGCTCGCACGACCTGCTCGTGAACAAGTACGGACTGAAGGCCGAAGACTTGATCTTCGACGCCCTCGTTTTCCCGGTCGGCACCGGCGACGAGCAGTACATCGGATCGGCCAAGGAAACGATCGAGGGCATCCGGCTGATCAAAGAAGCGCTTCCCGCATGCCAGACGATCCTCGGGGTGAGCAACATTTCGTTCGGTTTGCCCGAAGCGGGCCGCGAAGTGCTGAACTCGGTGTTCCTGTACGAGTGCACGAAGGCGGGACTCGACTACGCGATCGTCAACACGGAGAAGCTCGAGCGCTACGCGTCCATCCCCGAGCACGAGCGCAAGCTCGCCGAAGGCCTGCTGTACCGGACGAACGACGAGACGCTTGCCGCCTTTGTCGCCGCGTTCCGGGACAAGAAGGTGGAGAAAAAGGCGAAAGCTCAAAATCTCCCGCTCGAGGAACGTCTCGCCAGCTACGTCGTCGAAGGCAGCAAAGAGGGTCTGCTTCCCGATCTCGAAGAAGCGCTCGCGAAATACGCGCCGCTCGACATCATCAACGGGCCGCTCATGGCGGGGATGTCGGAGGTCGGACGGCTGTTCAACAACAACGAGCTGATCGTGGCCGAGGTGCTGCAGAGCGCCGAAGTGATGAAAGCGTCCGTGGCCTATCTCGAGCCGCACATGGAGAAGGCCGACTCGGCGGTCAAGGGCAAGATCATGCTCGCCACCGTCAAGGGCGACGTCCACGATATCGGCAAAAATCTGGTCGAAATCATCCTGTCGAACAACGGCTACCGGATCGTCAACCTTGGCATCAAGGTGCCGCCTGAGCAGCTCATCGAAGCGTACCGCGCGGAGAAGCCGGACGCGATCGGCCTGTCGGGCCTGCTCGTCAAGTCGGCGCAGCAAATGGTGCTCACCGCGCAGGACTTGCGCAGCGCCGGCATCGACGCGCCGATCCTTGTCGGCGGCGCCGCGCTGACGCGCAAGTTCACCAAGACGCGGATCGCGCCGGAATACGACGGCGTCGTGCTGTACGCCAAGGACGCCATGGACGGACTCGACCTGGCGAACCGACTGAGCGACCCGGCGCAGCGCGCCGTCATCGAGCAAGAGCACCGGGCCGCCGTCGCGACGCTTGTCGCCGAAGGCGAGCGCAAGCCGGAACTGCCGGCGGCGTCGCGTGCCCGTCGCTCCAACATATCGCCGGACGCGCCGGTGTTTGCGCCGCCGGACTACGAACGGCACGTTCTGCGCGACTATCCGCTCGCACACGTGCTGCCGTACGTGAACCTGCAAATGCTCATGGGCCATCATCTCGGGCTGAAGGGCAACGTGGAGGAGCTGCTGAGAGCCGGGGACGAACGCACGACGCAGCTGAAAGCGACGGTCGATGCGATTCTTGCGGAGTCGCAGCAGCACGGGTGGATCAAGCCGCAGGCGATGTACCGCTTTTATCCGGCGCAGTCGGACGGAAACGACATCCTGATTTACGACCCGGCCGATCGCGCGACGGTCATCCAACGGTTCTCGTTCCCTCGCCAGGCGGTCGCGCCTTTCCTATGCCTCGCGGACTTCCTTAAGCCGGTCGAGAGCGGGATCATGGATACGGTCGGATTTCTCGTCGTCACGGCGGGGAACGGCACCCGCGAGCAAGCGGAGAAGTGGAAGGAGAGCGGCGACTATTTGCGCTCGCACGCGATGCTCGCCACCGCGCTCGAAGTAGCGGAAGGGATGGCTGAACGCGTCCATCAGATCATGCGGGACAACTGGGGATTCCCGGACCCGGCGGAGATGACGATGAAGCAGCGATTCGGCGCCCGCTACCAGGGCATCCGCGTCTCCTTCGGCTATCCGGCTTGCCCGGATCTCGAGGACCAAGGTCCGCTGTTCGCGCTGATGAAGCCGGAGGACATCGGCGTGCACCTGACCGAAGGCTTTATGATGGAGCCGGAGGCTTCGGTCTCGGCGATGGTGTTCGCCCATCCGGAAGCGCAGTACTTCAACGTTGAAAAAAGTTAACCGCCTTAAATAATCCGCCTCGCGGGCGTCGGCCGATCGTCGGCTAACCGTGGGGCGGATTTGTTTTGGGCATGGACCGGGGTGTGGCCCAAGCAATCGGCCTCGGGCTCATAGGCTCGACCGTAAGAGCGCCGTCCGCACTTGTTGTTGCGAATCCCTCTGCACATCCTCATTGCGCGATCTGCATTTGTCGCGAATTCCTCTATTTGTGCGCAATATGTTCGATTTTTCGAATACAAATGCTCATTATCTCGTCAAACGGCAGGATTGGATTCGATTTTTCGAATACGATGGACCTTTTTGAGCTTCAATAGAAGGGATCTGTTCGAATTTTCGCATACACATGATCTCGCTGCGGAACGTTAGGCAGGCTTATTCGAATTTTCGCATGCACATGCCCACGCTGCTAGGGGGAGGCGCGCTTATTCGAAACTTCGCATACGCATGACCGCGCTGCTTGGGATAGGCACGCTTATTCGAATTTTCGCATACACATGATCTCGCTGCGGAACGTTAGGCAGGCTTATTCGAATTTTCGCATGCACATGCCCACGCTACTGGGGGTAGGCAAGCTTAAACGAATTTGATATCGCGATTGGCCGGGAAACACAGAAAAGAAAAGACCGGCCACCGGCCGGTCGTTCGGGTCAAGCGTTCGTTTCGTCCTGAATCTCGCTGCGCTGATCCGAAATGCTCTGGCGTCTGCGCTCGTTTTTGGCGTGAATCGCCTCGGACTCCTCCGGGCTGATCTCGTCCGCATGCTCGTCCAGGTATTCCTCGGATTCCTCCAGGTTGGAAACCGTATTCTGCACCGAGCGCTTCAGCTTCTCGGCGTTGTCCGAACGGTCGTCGGGTTTGGCCATCTGTTCTCTCCTCCTTCCGCGCGGGTTGGAAGCGCCGCTTCCGTCGCATAGCTTGGCAGTTCCGCGCGGCTTCTATACGTCGTGCCTCATCAATGCGTTCTGGCGGGGGAGGGGGAGAAGAGGGAGGCGGGGCCTTCGGCGAGCGTTAGGAGCCAGGAAGCATCGTGCGCCCGGATGAAGCCCGTTGGCTGCGATCGCAAACCCCAGGCGCTCAGACGGAGAAGTCCACGATGGATTCCTCGATCGGCCGCCGCGTGCTGGGACGCTCCGCGGCTTGCCGCTCCGGCGGCAGCGCGTCGGCGGGACCGCGATAGCCGAGCGCGACGACGGCGTGCATCGCATAATCTTCCGGAATCTGCAGCGTCGTCCGCGCCGCCTCTTGATCGAATCCGCCCATCGCGTGCGAAACGAGCCCCAGATGAACGGCCTCCAGGGCGAGATATCCCCAGGCGGCGCCGGCGTCAAAGGCGTGCGTGCGGGCCGGCGTACCTTTGTCGGTCGTCGTTTTGGACAGCACAAGGATCAGGACCGGCGCTTTGGCGCACCAGGTCAGGTTGCTCGGGTTGATGAACGTATGGAATGCCCGAAGCCGATCGGGCGTCGACGCCACGATGAAGCGCCAAGGCTGCAGGTTGTTGCCCGAAGGCGCCCAGCGGGCCGCTTCCAGCACCCGGTGCAGCAGCGTCTCCGGGACCGGCTTCTCCTGGAAAGACCTCGGCGACCATCGATTCAGAAACTGGCTTTCGATCTCGTGTTTCGCATGGCGCAGCTCCGCCACCTCCGGGAACAAAGCTAAGCGTGTCATCCCGTATCCTCCCTTTCGCGAATCTATCTCCAGTATACCCGAGCGGGAAATGAATGCACCTTTTCCCGGGAAAGCGCAGGAAGCGACAGCCGAAGCGACGTTTCGCCCGTCTCCGGACCGCTGTTTCGACCGGTTGCGGCGGGATGGACAAGCGTTCGACACGAATATTCAGAAAATTAAAAAATCATCTGCGCGCCTTTCAAAACCGGCATTTCCCGCCCGTCTGCCGTTGCTGGGCGAACATGTATTCTGTACAATGGAGAAAAAGGGACGGGAGCGATACGAAGTGAATCCATGGACGGGGAAAGCGGCAACGGTAGAGGAATGGCTGGATCATCTGCGGTCCAATCCGGAGATCATGGCGAACGTCACCTATTGGCATACGCAGCCTGCGCGGCCCGCCCGCACGGTGCCGCTGCCCGCGTCGATCGACGAACGGCTGCGCGGGGCGCTGAAACGCAAAGGCATCGAGTCGCTGTTCACGCATCAGGCCGCGGCGTTCGAGGCGGTGCGGAGGGGGAGGAGCGTCGTCACCGTCACGCCGACCGCCTCCGGCAAGACGCTGTGCTACAATTTGCCGGTCCTCCAGCATCTGCTGGCGGACGATAGCGTGAGGGCGCTGTACTTGTTTCCGACGAAGGCGCTGGCGCAGGACCAGGTAGCCGAGCTGCAGGAGCTCGCGAACCTGATGGAAGCCGACATCAAGACGCATACCTACGACGGCGACACGCCGCCGACGGTCCGGCAGGCGATCCGCAACGCGGGCCATATCGTCGTGACCAACCCCGACATGCTGCATTCGGCCATCCTTCCCCATCATACGAAGTGGGTCAAGCTGTTCGAGAACGTGCGCTACATCGTCATCGACGAGCTGCACGCCTATCGGGGCGTGTTCGGCAGCCACGTGGCCAACGTCATCCGAAGGCTGAAGCGCATTTGCAAGTTTTACGGGAACGACCCGCTGTTTTTGTGCGCGTCGGCCACCATCCGCAATCCCCGGGAGCATGCGGAGCGGCTGCTCGAAGTGCCGGTCGAGCTCGTCGACGACAACGGAGCGCCCGCTGGGGAAAAGCATATGGTGTTCTACAATCCGCCCGTCGTCAACCAGCAGCTCGGCATCCGGCGCTCGAGCGTGCTGGAGTCGCAAAAGCTCGCGTCCTTGCTGCTGCGCAGCGGCATCCAGACGATCGTGTTCGCCCGCAGCCGCGTGCGGGTCGAGATTTTGCTGACCTATTTGCAGGAGCTGGTCAAGCGGGAGCTCGGGACCAAGTCGATCCGCGGCTATCGCGGCGGCTATCTGCCGAAGCTGCGGCGGGAGATCGAGCGCGGGCTGCGCAGCGGCGAGATCCGCGGGGTCGTCAGCACGAACGCGCTGGAGCTCGGCATCGACATCGGCCAACTGCAGGCGTGCGTGCTGAACGGCTATCCCGGCTCGATCGCCAGCACCTGGCAGCAGTCGGGACGCGCGGGGAGGCGCCACGGAAGCTCCGTGACGTTCCTTGTGGCGAGCAGCAATCCGCTGGATCAATACTTGATCCAGAATCCGGACTACTTCCTCGGGCGGTCTCCGGAGGAGGCTCGCATCCATCCGGACAACCTGCTCATCCTGCTCGATCATCTGAAGTGTGCGGCGTATGAGCTGCCCTTCGAGATGGGGGATACGTTCGGAGGGGAAAAGCTAACGGACCTGCTCGAGTTTCTCGAGGAGGAAAAGGTGCTCCACCGAACCGGCGACCGCTGGTACTGGATGGAGCAGGCGTTCCCCGCGCATGGCATCTCCCTGCGGTCGGCCGCCCAGGAAAACTTCATCATCATCGACATGACCGAAGGCCATCGCGTGCTCGGCGAGGTGGACCGGTTCAGCGCGCCCACGCTGATTCACGAGGAAGCGATCTACCTGCACGAAGGGGTGCAATATCAGGTCGAGAAGCTGGACTATCCGGAGAAAAAAGCATACGTGCGCGAGGTCAATGTGGATTACTTCACCGACGCGAATCTCGCGGTCGAGCTCAAGGTGCTGCACGTCGACCAGGAAAAGGCGTCCCCCTCGGGCGCCATCGTGCGCCAATACGGCGAGCTGATGGTGACGTCGAAGCCGACGATCTTCAAAAAGCTTCGCCTGCGCACCCACGAGAACATCGGTTCGGGCCCGATCCATCTCCCGGAGGAGGAGCTGCATACGAGCGGCTACTGGTTTTCCTTTTCGGAGGAGGCGGCCGAGGCCAAAAGCGCGAACGACATGCAGTCCGCGCTGCTCGGCCTGGCGAATGTGCTCGTCCATCTCGCCCCGCTGCACCTGATGTGCGACCCGCTCGATATCCGGGTCGTCCCTCAAGTGAAGGCCGTCCACACGAAGCAGCCGACGATTTACTTTTACGACCGGTATCCGGGCGGCATCGGACTGAGCCAGCGGCTGTTCGAGATTCACGACGCGCTGTTGGCCGAGGCGGGACGGCTCATCCAGGGCTGCGGCTGCATGAGCGGCTGTCCCGCCTGCGTCGGACCGATTGAGGAGGTCGGCTTGCTCGGCAAGGATCTGGCACTCGGCCTGCTCCGGCGGACGGAGGGAACGGCGTGAGCGGCGGGCTGCGAGACCGGCTGGAGCGCCTACGCGCGCACGCCGCGGCCGTCAAGCAAGCCGAAACGGAGGCGCGCGAAGCCGCGGAAGCGGCGGACCAAGCCGCGCGGCCGGACGGCGAGCGGACGGCGGACGGGCGGAACGGCCTGCCGGAGGGATCGTCGGCGGGCGGCGCGCAAGCCGGACCCGCGTTGTTCGCGGGCCGGGACGCCTTTGCTGAACTGGGCGCAGAGGAAGTCGTGACCGATCAAGGCGCTTTTCTCCTGCGTAAGGCCGTCTACCCGCTCGAGCATCGCCATGGACACTATTTACTCGAACAGCTGCCGGTGTACGCGGCCGAGCTGAAGCCGATCGCAGCCCGGCAGAACAAAAAGCGGGCGGAGGAAGAGACCGGCGAGCGGCTCTCCGGCGACATCGAGACCGGCAAGCTGCTGTTCCTCGATACGGAAACGACGGGACTGGGCGTCGGGGCGGGCAACGTGCCGTTCATGGTCGGCATCGGCTACGCCGATCTGCAGGACCGCCTGTTCGTCGTGGAACAGCTGCTCATCCGCCATCCCGGCGAAGAGCGGGCGATGCTATCTTATCTGCTGACGCGATTCAACGGCAAGACGCATTTGGTCACCTACAACGGCCGGACGTTCGACTGGCCGGTGCTCGTGAACCGGTTCGTGCTGAACGGCTGGCGCCGAAGCGGGGCGGAGCCGGGCCATCTCGACTTTCTGCATCCGTCGCGGGCGCTGTGGCGCCATACGCTGCCTTCCTGCAAGCTCAGCCGCATCGAGGAAGACCGGCTCGGCATCATCCGCAAAGACGACGTGCCGGGCTCGCTCGCGCCGGAGCTCTATATGCGTTATTTGAGCGAAAGGGACCCGGAGCATTTGCGGGGCGTCTTCCTTCACAACGAGCGCGACATCCTGACGCTCGCGACGCTCTCCATCCACTTCGGCGGACTGCTGGCGGGTCGGCTCGGCGCCGAATGGGCGCTGCCCGAGGAGTCGGAGGAGCTGTACCGGACCGCCGCGTGGCTCGATGCGCACGGCGCGGAAGCGTACGCGGAGCGGCTGTACGAAGCTCTGCTCGCAAGACGGGGGGAGCCCGCGTCGGAGCGATGGGTGCTGCCGGCCGCGGCGCGTTTCAAGCGGCTCGGCCGGCTGGACGAGGCCGCATCGCTTTGGCTGCGCGCCGCCGAAGCGGCGGAGCGGAGCGCGCTGCCCTCCGTCGAAGCGCACGTGGAGCTCGCGATGCTTTATGAGCATCGCCTCAAGGATCTGCCCCAGGCGCTCCGCTATGCGGAGCGGGCGCTGGAGCTCGCGCGGCGCAAACCGCTTCCCGCTCGGGATCCCGCCCGCGGACGGGCGGAGCGGGAAGCGCTGGCGAGGCGGATCGAGCGGCTGCTGCGCAAATCGAACGCTCCGATCGCCCGCTAAAGCTTGCGGAACAGGCGGCAAAACGGTATTGTTGGGACAGATATCCATCGCAACAAGGGGGAAACGTAACCGTGGAGAGCTCGACGCTCACGCTGCGGCCGGAGGCCGTGTCGCGTCCGCCCAAGGCGCTGCTGTTCGATCTGGACGGCACGCTGTACCGGGGGGACGCGCTCATTCCCGGCGCCGATCGGCTCGTCGCGGATCTGGAGGCGCAAGATTTGCCTTGCTGGTATTTGACGAACAATTCGACGCGGACGCCCGCGCAAGTGGCGAAACATCTGCATAAAATGGGTATTCCGGCTCGCCCGGACCGGGTGATCACCTCCGCGATGGCGGCCGCCGCCTACGTACGGGAACGCCATCCGGGCGCCGCGGCATACGTCGTTGGGGAGCACGGCTTGCGGGAAGCGCTCCGCGAAGCCGGACTTCGCTTGCTCGACCCCGACAGCGCGGAGCCGGCGCAAGTCGTCGTTCAAGGCATCGACCGCGCGCTCGCCTACGACAAGCTGACCGAAGCGGTCGGACATCTGCTGGGAGGGGCCGCGTTTGTAGCTACCAATCCGGATCGGCTGCTGCCGGTGGACGGCGGATTTCTGCCCGGCGCAGGAAGCATAACGGCGCTGCTGGAAGCGGCGACGGGCGTTCGCCCCGTCGTCATCGGCAAACCGAGCGGCATCATCATGGATTATGCGCTGGCGCTGGCCGGCGTCGCGGCTGCGGACGTCTGGGTCGTCGGGGACAATCCCCACACCGATATCGCCGCAGGCGCCGCGGCAGGCTGCCCGACGCTGCTCGTTCTCACCGGGCTGTGCGCCCCGGACGATTGGCGCCGACGGTGCGAGACGGCCGGCGTTCTTCCTGACGCGGTGTGCGCCGGTCCGGCGGAGCTGTACGCGCTCCTCCTCGAAACGGGACGCGGGCCGGGAAGATCTTGATCCGCGCCATCGCTTCATCCGCTTCGCCTTCCTTGCACGCGCGCAGGACGAAGCCGTCAGCACTTACATACGAAGATCCGCAAGGATGAAACGAAGGGATTGAACTGGAATGCCGGAATGGCCCGAGATGGATACGTATCGCCGCCTGCTGTCGCCGCTCTTGAACGGCCGCGTCATCTTGCGAGCGGTCGTGAACCGCGAGAAGACGATCAACGAAGCGCCCGAGGCGTTCGCGGAAGCGCTGGAAGGCAAACGCATCCTGTACGTGGAGCGGCGAGGCAAGCATCTGCTGTTTCACCTGGACGACGGATACCGCCTGCTCCTCCACCTCATGCTCGGCGGCTATTTGCACTATGGAGAGCATGCGCCGAAGGAAGACGAACACTATCAGGTCATTTTGACATTCGACGACGGCAACCGATTGTTCTTCGGCGGTTTGCGGCTCGGCTTTTTGCACCGTCTGAGCGCCAAGGCCGCGCTGGAGCAGCTGAAGGAACTCGGACCCGATCCGTTCGACGCCCGTCTGACGGCGGCCGCCTTCAAGGACCGGCTGTCGAAGCGCCGCGGCAAACTGAAGTCCGCGCTCACGGACCAGAAGTTCCTCTCCGGCATCGGCAACTGCTATGGAGACGAGATTTGCTTCGACGCCGAGATCCGGCCGGACGCCGCGATTCCCGAGCTGACGGAAGAGACCAAGGATCGCCTCTTCGCGTCGATGCGAAGCGTGCTGACGGAAGCCGCCGCCAACGGGGGGTATATGGACCGTCCGCTCACGCCGACGGATACGTTCACCGGGGGCCACGACGACAAAGTGAAAATTTATGACCGCGAAGGCGAAGCCTGCCCGCGCTGCGGAGGCACGATTCGGCTCGAAACGCTGTCCGGGCGCAAGATGTTCTACTGTCCGGACTGCCAGCGGAACGCCTGAATGACGGCCGTCGGCAGTCACGTGAGCACGCGCCGCGGCTTCCGGGAGGCGGCGCGCTGGGCGAAGGAGATGGGCGGCGACGCGTTCCAGTACTTCCCTTCCAATCCGCGGACGCTTCAGCTCAAGCGATTCGACTCGGGCGACGCAGAGCGGTGCGCGTCATGGTGCCGGGAGGAGGGCGTCGTCTCGATCGGCCACTCGGCCTACCTGCTCAATCCCGCCGCCGAAGGAGACGTTGCTCTGCAGATGGCGGCAAGTGCGCTGAACGATCTGGCGATCGCGGAGGCGTGCGGCTCGCTCGGCACGGTCGTCCATTTCGGCGTGATCCGGGGAGACGATCCGCTCGCCGGCTACCGGCGCATCATTGATTGGCTCAATCGCGTGCTCGCGCAATGGCAAGGCGATGCGAAGATCTTGCTGGAGAATCAGGCAGGCGACCACGGACCGGCCGGAACGACGCCGGAGGAGCTCGTCCAGATCCGCAGCCTGTGCGAACGGCCGGAGCGCATCGGCTTTTGCCTGGACACGTGCCATCTGTTCGCGAGCGGCGAATGGAACGGAGCGAACGGCGAAGCGTTCGGACGGCGCTGCGATCGGCTAGGCTTTTGGGACGGGCTCGTCGCCGTCCATCTGAACGATTCGCGCCATCCGTCCGGTTCGAGGCGAGACCGCCACGCGGCCATCGGTGAAGGCCACATCGGCGATGCGGGATTCCGCGACCTGCTGGCGATTCCGGGTTTCCGCGGCGTTCCGCTCGTTCTGGAGACGCCGCCGGACGCCGACGGCACGCATCGGGCGCAGATCGCTCGGGTCCGGCAATACGGGGAAGGGGAGAATGTCCAGTGATGAACGTTTTTTTGGACGACGTGCGACCTTGTCCGCGAGGCTTCGTCGTTGCGCGATCCGCGGAGGAATGTCTGCTGCTGCTCGCGGAGCACGAGGTCGGCATTCTTTCGCTCGACTTCGAGCTTGGCATCGGGATGCCGAACGGCCTATCCGTCGTGCACGGCATGATCGCGGCAGGGCGATATCCGGCCAGCGTCTATGTCCATTCCTCCAGCATGATGGGCCGCGCGCAGATGGTGTACGAGCTGCGGCGGGCGCAGCCTGCCGGCGTCGACATTCACGACGGACCGATGCCGCCCGAGGTGCTCGACGCGGCCGCTCGCGCCGCCGGCGACCGGGGGATCGCGGGCCGATGAAGGAATGGGCGGCCGGCCGATGGGCGGCGGAGCTTGCGGCGCGCGAAGGCCCGCTCGCGCTCTTCGTCCACACACCGCTGTGCGGCACGTGCGCCGTGGCGCGGCGCATGCTTGAAGTCGCCGAAGCGTCCTCTGATGGCGTCGAGGTGCAGGCGGCCAATCTGAATCTCATGCCCGGGCTCGCCGAGCAGTTCCGGATCGAGAGCGTGCCGTGTCTCTTGACCCGCCTGCCGGACGGCACATGGCGCAAGCGATACCGGTTCGGTACGGTCATGGAGGTCGCGGCGAGCCTTGACGCGCTCTTGGCGCCGGACGATGCGCAGGGGCGATGATCGAAGGGGATTAACGGCTGCAGGCTTCCGGGAGGATGAGCTTGCGCCGTCGGCAGGACAGGGGAGAGGGGAAAAACAGATGATTCATTTGCAACAACTGACGCTGCGGCGAGGAAAACGCGATATCCTTCAAGGCGTCGATCTCAAGGTGAACAGCGGCGAGCGTTGGGTGCTGCTTGGGCGCAACGGCTGCGGCAAGTCCACGGTGCTCGAGATGATCAACGGCTATCTGTTCCCGACGAGCGGAACGGTCGACGTGCTCGGCCACCGCTTCGGTCAGGTGGACGTTCGCGATGTCCGCAAGAAGATCGGCAACATCGGACCCGCGCTCATCGACAAGCTGGTGCTTCGGGATCCCGTGTGGGAAATCGTCGTCGGCGGCATCAACGCGTATTTGCGCATCTACGAGCAAGTTTCGCCCGAAGTGCGGGAGCAGGCACAGATGGAGCTGGAGCGGGTCGGCCTCGCGGCGCTGTCCGAGCAGCCGTTCGGCACGCTCTCCCAAGGGGAACGCAAAAAGGTGCTGCTCGCCCGCACGATGATGGCCTCCCCGGAGCTGCTCATCATGGACGAGCCCTGCGCGGGGCTGGATCTGTTCGAGCGCGAGCGGTTCCTGGAATCGCTGCGCCGCATCTTGAGCGATCGCGAAGGCATGTCCATGCTGTACGTAACGCACCATATCGAAGAGATTATCCCGCTGTTCACGCACGTCGCCCTCATGGCGGACGGCCGCATCGTCGCGGCCGGGCCGAAGCGGGACGTATTGACGCCGGAGCTGCTGGAGTCCGCCTACGATCTGCCGGTTCAAGTTGCGTGGCAGGACGAGCGGCCTTGGATCCGAGTCGGAAAGGGGCTATGAAAATGACCGCGTTCATCGCGACCGCCAACCCGGGATTTGCGCCTTACGCCATGGAAGAGCTGCGCAGGCGCTTCCCGGGCATCGCGCTGTCCGGACTGGCGCCGGGCGAGACGTTCCGCCTGCAACATGACGATTACAGCGACGAGGAATGGATTGCCGCGCTTCGCCGGGACGAGCCGATTTTTCTTCGGCACGTCTTTCCCGTGACGGAGGAGATCGCGATGCCGGCTTCGCCGGAAGAAACGGCCGCGGCGCTCGCGCGCTTCGCCGCTTCCCGTTCCGCGGACGCGAAAGGATCCGCCGTTGCGGTGCAGGTGCGCAAATCGCAAGACAGCCCGTTCCCGTTCTCTTCGGCGGAGGCGAGGGACTTGATAACGCCGATCCTGCGGGAAGCCGGCGCCGAGACGGTGGCGCGGGACGCCCGTTGGATCTTGTCCGTCTATGCCGTGAAGAAGGCGATCTACTTCGGCTGGTCGGCGCCGCGGGACAATCTGTCCGACTGGCCGGGCGGGGCCGTCCGCTTCCGCCGCGAGGAAGGCCTCATCTCCCGCGCGGCCTTTAAGCTGCTCGAGGCGGAGACGACGTTCGATCTGCCGCTGGCCCGCTTTTCGAGCGCGCTCGACCTGGGCGCCGCCCCGGGCGGGTGGACCTCGGTGCTGCTCGAGCGCGGTTTGCGGGTGACGGCCGTCGATCCCGCGGAGATGCATCCGTCGCTGTCCGGGCATCCGATGCTCCGTCATCTCCGGCAGAACGCCTCGGAGCTCTCGTTCCGGCCGGGCTCGTTCGACCTGCTCGTCTGCGACATGAGCTGGGACCCGCACCACACGTGCAAGATCGTCACCCAGCTCGCGCCCGCGCTGACCGCCGGCGCGTCCGGGTTGATCACGTTAAAGCTGATGTACCGCAAGCCGCTGCAGACGATCGCGGACCTGCTCGCGGCATACGGCGAGTCGTTCGAGATCCGCAGGGTGAAGCAGCTGTTCCACAATCGAGACGAAGTGACGATCTGGGTGCGGCGGCTGTAAACCCCGCCGATGTAAGCCCCGCCGCGAAGGTGTCCGCGCCGCAAAGCGCTTTTCGGAGAAGTCGATCTGTGCTACAATGCGATCAAACGAACGAATTCCGAATCCGAATCGACCCATTTCTGGGCGATGGCCGGGAAAGCATCCCGCATCGGCCGGCGGTACCCGTATGGGTGCCGTCGCCGCTGCGGGATTTTTTTTGGCGAATCGCCCTCCGGAGGGACCGAAAGATGAACCGAGCTGCGAATGATATGGGGGATGCCTTTGCGTCCGGCGGCGCCGTCGTCGCCGGACGTTACCGGATCGAGTGCCGTATCGGGAAGGGCGGGATGGGCAGCGTGTACTTGGCGGAGGATTTGCGCCTCGGCGGCAAATGGCAGGCGCTGAAGATCACGCGGCCGTACCCCGAGGAGCGCGACGCCTTCATCGCGGAAGCGCGGGTGCTGAGCGCCCTGGATCATCCGCATCTGCCCCGCATCGTCGATTATTTGCCGCCCGACGAAGACGGACTCGCCTGCATCGTGATGGATTATGTGGCGGGAGAGACGCTGGCCGACCGCTTCGAGCGGTTCGGCCGGGCGCTTCCGTTCGCGAAGGCGGCACGTTACCTGATTCATCTGGCCGGGGTGCTTGCCTATCTGCACGCGCGGACGCCGGCCATCGTCTTCCGGGATCTGAAGCCCGCGAACGTCATCATCGACGGCATGGACCGCGCCGTTCTCGTCGACTTCGGCATCGCGCGGCAATATCGGCCGGGCGCGGCCGCGGACACGATGCGGCTCGGCACGCCCGCCTTCGCCGCGCCGGAGCAGCTGCGGGGCGGCCAGACGGATACGCGGACGGACTTGTACGGCCTGGGTGCGCTGGCCTATTATTTGCTGACCGGCGGCGCTTACGCGGCATCGCGGGCGCTGACCTGCGGCGTTTGGCAGGACGACGTCCCGGCGCTATTCCGCGAGTCGGTCGAACGGCTGCTGGCCCAGCGGCCGGAAGACCGGCCCGCCGGCGCGGGCGAAGTGCTGCGGGCATGGGGGCGCTATGCCGCCGCCTCCGAGGATGCGGCTGTCTCCCGGTCGCCGAGCCGCGGCGGCGTGCAGGTCGTGGCGCTGGCGTCCGCCTATCCGGGCGCCGGCGGGACCTTCACGGCACAACTGCTCTCGCGCCACTTGGACGAACGGGGCGTCGCGCACGCGCTCGTGGAGTGCCCGGGCGCAGAGCCGGAGCTTGGCCGCCGGTTGGACGGCGAGCGGCGGATGCCGCGGCGGTCGGTCTACGCCGATCCATCGGGCACGGGCCCGGTACAGCCGGCTTGGCGCAGCGGCTGCGCCGCCTATTACCCGCTGCCCGACACGCCCGCGGCTGTAGAGCCGCCCGTGCCCGCCTTCGGCGTTTGGCTGCGCAAGCTCGGCGAGCCGATCGTGCTGCTGGACGTCTCGAGCCGCTGGCTGGACCCCCGGACGGCAGCTTGGCTGGCCGCCGAGGCGGACCGCCTTTGCTTCGTCGCGGACAGCATGCCCGCGAAATGGAGCGAGCGCCGGCAGCGCGCCTGCGCGGAGCTGCTGGGCGCGATCCGGGGACGCGGCGCGTCCTTCGACTGGATCGCGAACCGCGATCACGCTTTCCCGGGCCGTGAGGCGTGGCTTTCGCTTTTCCCCGAACCCCCCGCGTTGCGCCTGCCCCTCTGGTCCGGCGAGGATGCCGCCGCCGCGCTTTGGCAGGGAGAAGGCGTTCGGCTGAAGCCGCGGGAGGCGGCCTCCGTTGACGTGTTTTGGCGGAGCGGAGCCCGCTAGGCGCGTGCGCGGCCGGGGGAGCCGCGACGGACTTCCCGCCCGCCCTCGGACAGTCGATTCTGGGTAGACAGACATGGTACAATGGAAAGAGGTCTGGATTGATTTTTTGACTTGCCGATAACAGAGGTGACAAGCAATGGGTGAAAGAATATTGATTATCGAAGACGAGGACGGCATCGCGCGCGTCCTGACGCTCGAGCTGGAGCATGAGGGCTACGAGGTCGGACGGGCGATCGACGGCCGGACCGGACTCGAGATGGCGATCGGCGGCGAATGGGATCTCGTGCTGCTCGACGTCATGCTTCCCGAGCTGAACGGGATCGAAGTGCTTCGTCGCCTCCGGCAGAACGACCATGCGGTTCCCGTCATTCTGCTCACGGCGCGCGATACCGTGCCCGACAAGGTCAGCGGCTTCGAGCACGGCGCCAACGATTACGTCACGAAGCCGTTCGCCATGGAGGAGCTGCTCGCGCGTGTGCGGAACCTGCTGCGTATTTTCAAGGCATCGCGCGACGGAGAGAGCGAGGACGTGCTGAAGATCGGCGACCTCACGATCGAGCTGATCACCCGCAAGGTGTTCCGCAAGGACCATGCCATCGATCTGACGCCGCGGGAGTTCGAGCTGCTGCTCTACCTGGCGCGCCACCGCAACGAGGAGAAGACCCGCGACGAGATTTTGTCGGACGTGTGGGGCTACGAGTATATCGGCGACACCAACGTCGTCGACGTCTACATTCGCTATCTTCGCCAGAAAATGGACAAGGGCTACCGGCACAAGCTGCTGCACACCGTGCGCGGCGTCGGCTACATGCTCCGGGAGCCTGAAGCATGACGCTTAGGCTCCGGTTTACGCTTTTCACCGTCTTTTGGCTGATCTTCATCCTCATCCTGTACAACGTCTTCGTCTACTTCTTCGTCATCCGCGTCACGACCCGCGGGGAGCTGCAGCTCCTCGCGAACAAGGCGGATCTCGTCGTCGAGACGCTGCGCAAGCAGAAGATGGTCGGCATCGACGATCCGAAGCTGCTGAGCGATATGTACAACGTGAACGAGATGATGCGGATCGTCACGGCGGACTCGCGCGTCATCAACACGGTCGGCATCGACAAGGAGCTGCTCTCGATTCCGGTCGACGTGCGGACCGTCTCCCGTTCCGAGACGCTGCGGCTGAACGGGCAGCGGGTTCTCGTCTGGTCGGTCCCGATCTACGAGGAGCATCGGCTGATCGGGGAGGTGGAGAGCGCGCGGCGCCTCACCGTCCTCGACGGCTATTTGAAGATCCTGCTCGGCGCGCTCAGCGTGACCAGCGTCGGCGCGATTCTGTTCGCGATTCTCGGGACGTATTGGTTCACTTCGCGCCTCACCGGGCCGATCGGCCAGATGGTTCAGACGATGCGGGAAATCGACCGCAGCGGCAAGCTGCAGCGCGTCAAGATGGGGCAGGAGGAGTCGATCGAGCTGCAGCAGCTCATCCGCGCCTTCAATCAGATGATCGAACGGCTCGACCGGACGATCGAGCGGCAAAAGCAATTCGTCGCCGATGCCTCCCACGAGTTGAAGACGCCGCTCACGGTCATCGGGAGCTATGCGGACATGCTGAAGCGCTGGGGACGGGACAACGTCGAGGTGCGGGACGAGGCGATCGAGGCGATCGCCAAGGAGACGGAGCGGCTCAAGAAGCTGACGCGCTCCATGCTGACGCTCGCCGAAGCGGAGCAGGACGAATGGCTGAACCGGACCCGGTTCGACGCCGTCGCCGTCGTCAAGGAGCTGTCCGGCGTGCTTGGGACGACATTCCAGCGGGAGATCCGCGTGCACGGGCCCGGCTCCTCCGTCCAGATGACCGGGGACAAGGACAAGATCCGTCAGATGCTGCTGATTTTGCTGGACAACGCGATCAAGTACAGCAAGGAGCCGATCGACGTGCGGATCAAGTCCGACAAAAACTCGGTGCAGCTGGACGTGACCGACTATGGGCTCGGAATTCCCGAGACGGAGATTCCCTACCTGTTCGAGCGGTTTTACCGGGTCGACGAAGCCCGGCACCGGTCGACGGGGGGCAGCGGTCTCGGGCTGTCCATCGCCAAAAAGATCATCGAGCTGCACAACGGCAGCGTCGAAGTGTTCAGCAAGCCGGGCAGCGGCACCACGATCGCCATTACGTTTCCGCGGTAGCGGGGACGGATGGGCGCGCGAAAAAGAACGGCAGCACCGGATCCGGGGGATCCGAGGCTGCCGTTCTTTGGTTGCCGGGCCGATATGGCACAGCAATAAGGTTAACAGGTTGGGGCGGGTTACAGGACGCGGCGAGCGGTCACGTAGTGCGATTTCCAGTAGCTGGAGCTCAGGCTTGTGATCGTGACGCCGGGCTTTCCGTACGTATGCAAAATTTTGTTGCTGCCGATATAGACGGCGACATGGCCGATCTTCGAGCCGGTGCGCGACGTTTTGAAGAAGACGAGGTCGCCTTTTTTCAGGTTCGCTTTGGCGACTTTCTTGCCTTTGGATGCCTGAGAGCTGGATACGCGAGGCAGCTTGACGCCGTATTTGCCGAATATGTATTGCGTGAAGCTGGAGCAATCGAATACGGAGGTCGCACCGGAAGGCGCGCCGAAGCGGTATTTCACGCCCAAATATTTTTTGCCGAGAGTAATGATTTTGTCCGCTTTGGTCGTGGCAGCGGAAGCTTTCGGCGTGTGGACGGCAGCCGTGCCGGCGAATCCGATGGCGGCGACGAGGCCGAGGGTGACGACTTTGCGAACGACGTTGCTCTTGATGCGCATGCTCATGTTGTTAAAAGTCCTCCATCCTGATGTAAATCGTTTTCCGATGACGTTGAAACCGAGTATAGCAGACATGAAACCGCCTATATTTTCCCAAAAAGAGCGGAAAGATAGGGGTTATGGGGGCTAATAAGCTTTTCTTAGAATTCGATGAGAATTCTCTCATCGCTAGCAAAACTTGCCGATCGGCGGCCATTCCCTATAATGAAGGGGAGGAGAGGGGGATTCCGACATGAAAATGAGAGTGTCCGCTGTACAATTCAACCTGCGGGACGTCGGCGATGTCGCGTCGTATCGCGGGCAGGTTGCCCACTACGTGCGCAACGCGTCGGAGTACGGCGCTCAGTTCGTCCTGTTTCCGGAATTCGTCACGACGCCGTTGCTGTCCATCGGCGAAGCGCCCGGCGGAGCCGGCCAGCCGATCGAGCGGTTGCTCGACTATACGGATGAATATATCGCGCTTTTCTCGGGCCTGGCCCGCGAATACGGCGTCTATATCGTCGGGGGCACGCACCTGACGAAAAAAGGCGGCGCTTTGCGCAATACGGCTTATTTGTTCGCGCCGGACGGCAGCTGCGAAACGCAGGACAAGCTGCACATTACGCCGACGGAGAAGGAAGCCTGGAACGTCACGGACGGCGATGGCGTCGCGGTCTTTGACACGCCCTACGGCCGGATCGGCCTGCTCACCTGCTATGACATCGAGTTTCCGGAAATCGTACGGATGGTGCGAGCCAAAGGGGCGGACGTTATCTTTTGTCCGTCCTGCACGGACGACCGCCACGGCTTTTACCGCGTCCGCTACTGCTGCCACGCGCGCGCGGTGGAGAATCAGATCTATATCGTGACGACCGGCACGGTCGGTTCGCTGGAACGCGTCGACTTTATGCGGGCGAACTACGGCCAAGCGGCCGTCATCACGCCGAACGACATCCCGTTTCCGCCCCGCGGCATTCAATGCGAAGGCGAGATCAACGCGGACATGCTGATTACCGCGGATCTCGACCTGTCGCTCCTCGAGGACGTCCGCCGGGCCGGATCGGTCACGACCTGGCGCGACCGCCGCACGGACTTGTATCCGGACTGGTCTTGAGAAAGGCGGCGGGGCGATGAGAAAGACGTTGTACGTGACGGACGGGGAGCGGATGGCGGCCGCTACGATCCGCAACTATGGGCGGAGCGACTTCGCGGGATTGATCGAGGTGCAGGCGGAAAGCTTTCCGCCGCCGTATCCGCCCGAGCTGTGGTGGAACGAGCGGCAGCTCGAAGCTCACGCAACCTTGTTTCCCGAAGGCGCGCTCTGCGCGGAGATGGACGGCCGGATCGTCGGTTCGATGACGGGGCTGCGCCGCACGTTTCGCGAGGGCGACCGACACGACTGGGCTTCGGTGACGGACGAAGGGTATATCGGAACGCATGAGCCGGATGGAGACACACTGTACGTCGCGGATCTGTGCGTGCGGCCGGCTTACCGCCGGTACGGGCTGGGCAAATGGCTGATGCAGTCCATGTACGAGACCGTCGTTCAGTTGGGATGCGTCCGATTGCTTGGCGCGGGACGAATGCCCGGCTATCGCGCGGCATCCGGGGAGCTGACCCCGGAGCAATACGTCGCGGAAGTCGCGGCAGGACGCCGGAAGGATCCGGTGCTGACGTTCATGCTGCGCTGCGGCCGCGTTCCGGCCGGCGTCGTTCGCGACTATCTGGACGACGAGGAATCGGGCGGGAACGCGGCGCTGATGGAATGGCGCAATCCGTTTATCGGACCCCAACAAGAGGAGGAATAAGCGATGTCATTGATCTATCATAAAATCGCCTCGGCGGACGACCCCTACTTTGCGAAAATGCACCGGCTGATGGGGGAGGTATTCCCGCCGGAGGAAGTGCTGGCTTACGAACTTTGGAGAGAGCCGCTGCTCGATCCGACCATCCACGTCTATGTCGCCATTCTGGACGACGAGGTCGTCGGCGCGACGGAGTATCGGTACCGGCCGGAGTTCCAGGCGGCCATGACCGACTTTACGATCGTAGGGCGGCCGGGGCTCGGCATCGGCCGGTTCCTGCTCGTGCAGCGGGAAGACCATCTGCGCCGGCTGGAGGCGGAGAGCGGCACGACGTCGCTCGGCATGTTCGCGGAAATCTACGATCCGGCGCTTGCCGGCCCACCCGAAGGGCGCGTGTCGCCGATGCATCCGGCCGTCCGCCGGGAAGTGCTGTCGCATCTTGGCTTCAAAAAGCTCGACATCGATTACGTCCATCCTTCGTGGGACCATGAAGGCAAGGCCGTGCGGGGGCTCGACTTTTGCTTCCGCCCGACGGACGCGTCCCGCGAGACGCTCCCGGCTTCGCTTGCGAGCGGCTTCCTGCGCTGGTATTATTCCGCGCTGCCCAACAAGCCGCAGGAGTGGCATGACATGATGTCGCGGCTGGAAGCCCGCGAAGCGGTCGACCTGCTGCCGATTTGACGCGGGCCGGCTTGCGACGGGGAAGGGCGATCGACGCGAAATGATGAAGATTACGATACTGGGCAACGGAGATTCGATGGGAACGCCGCGGGTTTACTGCGAATGCCCCGTCTGCTCGGAGGCGCGGACGACCGGCGCGAACGCGCGGCTCCGGTCGTCGGTTTGGCTCGAGGCGGAGGGAGAAGCGCCGCTGCTCGTCGATTGCGGTCCCGACTGGCGCACCCAGATGGAGCGGCTCGGCGTGCGCCAGGTCCGGCAAGGATTGCTCACTCACGCGCATTTCGACCATATCGGAGGATTGGCCGAATGGGCGGACGCCTGCCGCTGGCGCCGGGAGACGGCGCGTCTGTACGGACCGGCTGAAGTGCTCGCGGAAGCGGCCGAGCGGTTCCCCTGGATCGGCAGCCGGCTGCTGTCGACGCCCAACGATGCGGGAATGTCTTACGGCAATTGGGACATTCGAACGTGGAAGGTGAACCACGGCAAGAACGGCTATGCTTACGCCTACCGATTCGACGATCGGACGAGAGGCGTCTCTTGGGCGTATTGTCCCGATTCGATCGATTTGACCGAAACGCAAAAAGCCCCGCTGCGGGGCTTGTCGCTGCTCGTGCTCGGCACGAGCTACTACCGGGAGCCGTTTCCGAAGGAGACGCGCTCATTGTACGACGTCGTCGAGGGGCTGGCGCTGCTCGAGGAGTTGGGCGTCCCCTCGGCCGTTTTTACGCACTTGTCCCACGATATCGACGTGCGGCGGGATTACGCGCTGCCGCCTCGGGTGCGTTTCGCGCATGCCGGGCTTGTCCTGACGGTTTAGTCGCGACTGCGGATGACGAGAAGCCGGCCGCTGCTGATCTCGACATCCCCGCTAGCCGCGGAGAGCCGGTTGCTGATGCCGAGCGTCATGCCGAGCTTCAGCGTCGCGTCCGTCAGCGGGTAGGCGAAGCCCGTCAGGGTCACGCCGGTCACTTCGAGGGTCAGCGGCAGCAGCGAGACATACGGATAGCGCTCATCCGCCTCCAGCCGGCACCGGTCGGCCAGGAGGCGGATCTCGTTGTGGGCGTCGACGAGTCTCGCCGTCGCGCCCTCCTCCAGCGCGACGGCGAGAAGGTGGACGTTCGCCAAGCTATGGTCGAATCGGGTGCCGAGTCCGCCGAGCACCACGATGTCGCGATAGCCGCGATCGAGCGCTTCGCGCAGCGCGAGCTCGGTATCGGTCCAGTCTTTGTCGACGGCATCGTAGCCCCGAAAATGCTCGGCGCGGCTCCGGACGGCGGCCAGCTCGGCTTCGTCGACCGAATCGAAGTCGCCGAGCGCCAGGTTCGGCGTATAGCCGTGCTCGACGAGGAAGGCGGCGCCGCGGTCGGCACCGATCAAATAGTCGTCCGGCCGGATGTGCGCCAAGCTCCACGGCCCGAGGCTGCCGCCGGCGAGAATGACGGCGCGCCGATATTGGCTTTCGGTCATATCGGATGTTCCTCCCATGCGCAAGACGGCGCAAGATCTGCAATAGGTCCAGTATAGCGGGTATTCGGACGGGATGCGACGCCAAAAATGACCGTTGCGGCAGGGCGCGGACAATCGGTACAATGGATTAGGTTTGATTTGAGCTTCGGGGGTTGTCGACGTTGCATTGGACGCTTTATCACCTGGATATGTTCCAGTTGTTCAGCTTGATCGGCACGATCGCTTTCGCCGTGAGCGGCGCGATCGTTGCCATGGAGGAAGAATACGATATTCTCGGCGTCTTCGTGCTCGGGCTCGTGACGGCGTTCGGAGGCGGGGTTGTCCGCAACCTGCTGATCGGCGTGCCCGTCACTTCGCTTTGGAGCCAAGGGCTGTTTTTGAAAACGGCGGGGATCGCCATCCTCATCGTCTTCGTGTTGCCGATGGCTTGGATTCATCATTGGAAGCGGAGCGAAGCGTTCTTCGATGCGATCGGCCTGGCGGCGTTCGCCATCCAAGGCGCGATGTACGCCGTGAACGCCAAGCTGCCGGCCAGCGCCGTCATGGTGGCCGCGATGCTGACCGGCATCGGGGGAGGGATGATCCGGGACATCATGGCGGGACGCAAGCCGCTCGTGCTACGGGACGAAATTTACGCGGTCTGGGCGCTGGCGGCGGGGCTCGCCGTCGGCCTCGGGGAGCTCAAGGCGACTTGGGAGCTGATCGTCCTGTTCGTCCTGACCGTTCTGTTTCGCATGCTGTCGGTTCATTACAAATGGAAGCTGCCGCGCCGGAAATACGTGCAGACGGGCAGCGCCAAAGACGGGAGTGTCATGTAACGATGCCTTATCGTGTATTGTTCGTTTGTCTCGGCAACATCTGCCGTTCTCCGATGGCGGAAGCCGTCTTCCGGGAAAGGGTGCGCGCCGCCGGATTGGCGGATGCGATCGAAGCCGATTCGGCCGGGACGGGAGACTGGCACATCGGCAAGCCGCCTCATGAAGGGACGCGCAGGCTGCTGGACGGCAAAAGCATCTCTTATGAGGGCATGTGCGCGCGTCAGCTCCAACCGGGGGACGGGGACGCCTTCGATCTGATCGTCGCGATGGACGCGAACAACGAGCGCGACATTCGCGCCGTCGTCGGGAACGACGCCAAGGCGGAAGTCATCCGCCTGCTGTCGATCGTGCCGGACAGCGTCCTCCAGGACGTGCCGGATCCGTACTATACGGGAGATTTCGAAGAGACGTACGCGCTGGTGAGCGCCGGCTGCGACCTGCTGCTCGAGCGCATTCGCCCGCGTCTGGCGGGATAAAAGGAAAGGCGGCGAAGCGACGATGCCGATCGACCGATTCGAAAGCTCCGGCGAGGGAGCGGGGGCAGGCGAGCCCCTCTCGTCTCTGAAGCTCGTTCCGGAGACGCTGTTGGCCGAACGCCTCGCGGAAGTGAAGGCGCTGGCCGAACGGGAACACGAAATGTACCGTCTCCTGAAGGATGACCTCACCGGCGAGCATTATCTCCATTATGCCGTACGCCATCTGAACGTGGCCGGGGGCGGGGCGGAGGAACAGTACCATCATCTGCTTCCGTTGGCGCACGACGACGTCATTTCGATCGCCCTGGGCGAGTCGTGGCCGGCGTATCCCGAAGAATGGCGCGCCGCTTATTTGCGCAACGGCCCGGGCGGAGGCTACGTCTGGTACGACCCGGACGGCGCCGCGGCGGATGCGCCGGCTTACGAGGCGGCGGCGCTAACGCTTCGCGACAAGCTGCTCGCGTTCCGTCAGAACGGCAGTCCCGACGAAGCGGACGTGCGGCGCCTGCTCGAAGAAACGGAAAGGCTATTCCCGCGGCGCGGGCCGAACGGGGAATAGCTTTTGGATGCCGCGTAAAAACGAAACCTCCGAACCGCAAGTTCAAGCGGAATCGGAGGTTTTTTGCGCTGAAGGGACTTCGAGTTCTCGTTGGGACGGCCAATTACATATGGGCTTCCGGGCCGAGGAACGCGCCGAGCGCTTCCGGCAGCTCGGTCTGCCAAAAGCCCCATTTGTGCTCGCCGTTCTTTTCCCGATAATCGATGTAGGCGCCCTTGCGCTCGAGCAGGCGGCGGGCCATGCGATTCAGCTCGACGAAGTTGAAGGTGCCGTGGTCCGTTTGGTAGGCGGTTTCCTGCAGGCCGACGATCATCCACAGCGCCAAATGCGACAGGTCGGCCGCCTGTTGGATCTGACGGATCGACGCGTCGTAGTAGGCGCCGGAAAGCGAGAGGATGCGGGTGAACGCCTCCGGATGGCGCAGCGCGATGGATAGGCTGACCGCGCCGCCGAGCGAATCGCCGGCGAGCAGGCGGCCGGTCGGGTCCCGGCGCACGCTGTATCGGCTTTCGACGTACGGGACCAGCTCTTCCATCCAGAAGGAAAGGTACGCTTCGTGCCGCTCGCTGCCCGGCTGATACTCTTCGGTCCGGACTTTTTTGTCGACGTCGACGCCGACGATGACGAACGGCTCCCAGACGCCGCCCGCGATGCGCTCGTGAGCGATCGTAGCGACGCGTCCGAAATTGAAGAAATCTTCTCCGTCCTGGCAGTAAACGACGGGATACGCGACGTCATCCCGGTAGTCCGGGGGTAAATACAATCGAACGGATCTTTCGCCAGACGCCAAGCGGGCGCTGGGAATTTGGTGCTTCACGACGGTGCGGCGGACCGGCTGATCAGGGGTCAATGGGGACATCCTCTCTCCAAGGGATTCGGGTATGGCAACCCTCCGGCATGGGCAAACCATGGAATGGACGGCTTCGCCCGCTGGCGGAGTATGTTCGGCCATGCATTTTGTATTACTGTGTTATATCAAAACCTATGCCCTGTACTACAAACAAAGTGGTCGGTCAAACGCTAAAAAATCAATCATAAAGCCTTTTTTGCTTTGACCAAACCAATCAAACAGAGCTATAATAATTCTATAACAGAAACCCCTCTTCCACAATTCATGACGAGGTGATCGAGAAATGAGTAAAGGTTCCTTGGACGCCCCGGCCAAGCCGGTTCAACAATTCCCGCACGTAGTTCACTCGGAAGACGTAAGACCGCTTCAGGTATTGTCTCCGGAAGGAGAAGTCGTCAATCCCGACGCGATGCCGAAGCTGTCCGACGAGCAATTGAAGGAAATCATGTATCGCATGGTATTTACCCGCACGTGGGACGATCGCGCCGTCAATCTCGGCCGTCAGGGCCGCCTCGGCTTCTACGCGCCGGTATCCGGCCAGGAAGGCACGATGGTCGGCAGCGAATACGCGCTGACGAAGGACGACTTCGTCTGCCCGGGCTACCGCGACATGCCGCAGCTCGTCTGGCACGGCCTGCCGCTGTACCAGGCATTCTTGTACTCCCGCGGCCACCAGCACGGCGGCCAGATCCCCGAAGGCGTTAACGTGCTCATGCCGCAGATCATCATCGGCGCGCAGATTCTGCATGCCACGGGCATCGGGATGGGCTTCAAGCTGAAGGGCGAGAAACGCGTCGCGATCACCTACACCGGCGACGGCGGCTCCTCCGAAGGCGACTTCTACGAAGGCTTGAACTTCGCCGGCTCCTTCAAGCTGCCGGTCATTTACTTCGTGCAAAACAACGGCTACGCCATCACGACGCCGTTCGCCAAGCAAACGGGCGCCCAATCGATCGCCCACAAAGCGCTGGCGGCAGGCGTGCGCGGCGTGCAGATCGACGGCATGGACGTGCTCGCGGTCATCTCCGCGGTCCAGGAAGCGGCCGAGATCGCGCGCAACGGCGGCGGGGCGACGTTGATCGAAGCGCTCACGTACCGGTTCCGTCCGCACTCGATGTCCGACGACGCGACCAAGTACCGGACGAAGGAAGAAGAGCAGGAGTGGAGCCTCAAAGATCCGCTCGTCCGCTTCGGCAAGTACCTCGAATCCAAGGGCCTGTGGTCCGAGGAAGACACCGCCCGCGTCAAGGAAGAAGCGAAAGCGGCCGTGAACGAGCATATCAAGAAAGCCGAGCAGACGGAAAAGATGACCGTCGCGGGCCTGATCGACTCCATGTTCGAGCAAACGCCGGCGCACCTCGAAGAGCAGAAGGCCGATTTCTAAAGAGAACGGACGATACGGCTGACAATCCATAGATGGGAGAGAGTTCACAGCATGGCGCAAATGAATATGATTGAGGCGATTAAGGACGCGATGCGGGTCGAACTGAAGCGCGACCCGAACGTGCTGATTTTCGGGGAAGACGTCGGCAAGGTCGGCGGCGTCTTCCGCGCAACGGAAGGATTGCAAGCGGAGTTCGGCGAGCAGCGCGTGTTCGACACGCCGCTCGCCGAATCCGCCATCGGCGGCTTGGCCGTCGGCCTCGGCATCCAAGGCTTCCGCCCGATCGCGGAAATCCAGTTCGTCGGATTTATTTATGAAGCATTGGATCAAATGTTCGTACAAGCCGCCCGCATGCGCTACCGTTCCGGCGGCCGCTACAACGCGCCGATCGTTTTCCGCACGCCGTTCGGCGGCGGCGTCAAAGCGGCCGAGTTGCACACCGACTCGCTCGAAGGCCTGGCCATCCAGACGCCGGGCATCAAGGTGATCGTGCCTTCGAATCCGGCCGACGCGAAGGGGCTCCTCATCTCCGCGATCCGCGACAACGATCCGGTCTTCTTCATGGAGCACCTGAATCTGTACCGCGCGTTCCGCGACGAAGTGCCGGAAGGCGAATACACCGTCCCGATCGGCAAGGCAAAAGTCGTCAGAGAGGGCAAGGACGTCACCATCATCGCTTACGGCCTCATGGTTCATACCGCGATGAAAGCGGCCGAAGAACTGGAGAAGAACGGCGTATCCGCCGAGGTCATCGACCTGCGCACGCTGCTCCCGCTCGATATCGACACGATCGTCGCTTCGATCGAAAAGACGAATCGCGCGATCGTCGTGCAAGAAGCGCAAAAGACGTCCGGCGCTGCCGCCGAAATCATCGCCCAAATCAACGAAAAAGCGATCCTGCATCTGGAAGCGCCCGTGCTTCGCTGCGCCGGACCGGATACCGTCTATCCGTTCGCCCTCATCGAGGACTCCTGGCTGCCTACGCCGGCGCGCATCGTGAAGACCGTTAACCAAGTGATGCAGTTCTAAGTGGACAGGAGGTAGGTCAAGTGGCAAGATTCGAATACCGGTTCCCCGAGCTTGGCGAAGGGCTGCACGAAGGCGAGATCGTCAAGATGCACATCGCGCCCGGCCAAGCGGTTACGGACGAAGATATTTTGATGGAAGTACAGAACGACAAGGCGATCATGGAAGTGCCCTGCCCGGTCAATGGCAAAGTGCTCGAAGTGTTCGCCAAGGACGGCCAGACGATGCGCGTAGGCGAAGTTGTCGCCGTCATCGAAGCGGAAGGCGAGCTGCCGGAGCAGCCGCACGCCGAAAGCCACGGCACCGACAACGGCGGCGGCAACGCGGCGACCGGCGGCGCGGACACGAAGGGTCAGCCGGCTCAAGCGCCCGCAGCCGAAGCGCCGGCCGCGCAAACGGCGGGCGAGTCCAAGCCCGCAGCCGAATCGAAGCCGGCAGCCGGCGGTCCTGTCCTTGCGACGCCTAGCGTCCGCAAGCTCGCCCGCGAGAAGGGCGTCAATATCGCCGAAGTCGGCGGCACCGGCAAAAACGGCCGCATCACCCGCGAAGACGTGCTTGGCTTCGCCAGCGGCGGCGCGCCGAAGGCGGAAGCGGCGGCAGAAGCGCCTGCGGCAGCCGGACAAGCGTCTGCAGCCGCGCCTGCGGCCCGCGCCGCGCAAGCCGGCCCTGGCGTAGAAGAGCGTGTGCCGTTCAAGGGCGTTCGCAAGGCGATCGCGAACGCGATGGTCAAATCGGCGTACACCGCGCCGCACGTTACCCTTCTGGACGAAGTGGACGTCACCGCACTCGTTGCGCTCCGCGCCCGCGCGAAGCCGGTCGCCGAGAAGAAAGGCGTCAAGCTGACGTACCTTCCGTTCATCGTCAAGGCGCTGGTCGCGGCCTGCCGCGAGTTCCCGGCTATGAACGCGATGATCGACGAAGCGGCGAACGAAATCGTCTATAAGAAGTACTACAACATCGGCATCGCGACCGATACGGACAACGGCCTTCTCGTGCCGGTCGTCTTCGACGTCGACCGCAAAAACATCTGGACCGTCGCGAACGAAATTCGCGACCTGGCCGTTCGCGGCCGCGACGGCAAGCTCTCGCCGAACGAGATGCGCGGAAGCACGATCTCCATCACGAACATCGGCTCCGCGGGCGGCATGTTCTTCACGCCGCTCCTGAACTTCCCGGAAGTCGCAATCCTCGGCACCGGCCGCATCTCCGAGAAGCCGGTCATCAAAAACGGCGAAATCGTCGCGGCATCCGTCATGGCGCTGAGCCTCAGCTTCGACCACCGGATCGTCGACGGCGCCACGGGCCAGAATTTCCTTAACTACATTAAACAGCTGCTCGCCGATCCCGAGCTGCTCGTCATGGAGGTGTAATCGATGGTAGTAGGAGACGCTTCTCTGGACATCGACACATTAGTAATCGGAGCAGGTCCCGGCGGTTACGTTGCGGCGATCCGCGCCGCTCAGCTCGGACAAAAAGTCATCATCGCGGACAAAGGCAAATTCGGCGGCGTCTGCCTGAACGTCGGCTGCATCCCGTCGAAGGCGCTCATTAACGCCGCTCACCACTACGAATCGATGCTGCACGCGGCCGATTACGGCCTGTCCGCGGACAACGTCGGCGTCGACTTCGGCAAAGTGCAAGAATACAAGGGCTCCGTTGTTAACAAGATGACGAGCGGCGTCGAGATGCTGCTCAAAGCGAACAAGGTGCAATTGTTCCAAGGCGAAGTCATGTTCATCAACGAACACGAAGCCCGTCTGTTCAACGATCAAGAAGCGCCGCGCTACCGCTTCAAGAACTGCATCATCGCGACGGGCTCCCGCCCGATCGAGCTGAAGCCGTTCCCGTTCGGCGGCCGCATCCTGTCTTCGACCGAAGCGCTGTCCCTGCCGGAAGTGCCGAAGAGCCTCGTCGTCATCGGCGGCGGCTACATCGGCGCCGAGCTCGGCCAGATGTACGCGAAGTTCGGCACCGAGATCACGATCCTCGAAGGCGCCGACACGATCCTGCCCGGCTTCGACAAGGACATGAGCCAGCTCGTCGTGAAGAAGCTGAAGAAAAACAAAGTCGAGATCGTCACCGGCGCGCTCGCGAAAAGCGCAGAGCAGTCCGACAAAGACGTTACCGTCACCTATGAAGTCGGCGGCGAGACGAAGTCCGTCACGGCGGACTATCTGCTCGTCACCGTCGGCCGCCGTCCGAATACGGACGGAGAGCTTGGCCTCGACCTGATCGGCATCAAGCTGACCGACCGCGGCCTCGTCGAAGTCGACGATCAATGCCGCACGAGCATCCCGCACATCTTCGCGATCGGCGACATCGTCCCGGGCGCGGCGTTGGCGCACAAAGCTTCGTACGAAGCGAAGGTCGCCGCCGAGGCGATTGCGGGACTGCCGTCCAAGGTCGACTACAAGTGCATCCCGGCCGTCGCGTTCACCGATCCGGAATGCGCGAGCGTCGGCTACACCGAGAAGGAAGCGAAGGAAAAAGGCCATAACGCCAAGTCCAGCAAGTTCCCGTTCGGCGGCAACGGCCGCGCAGTGACGCTGGGCGGCGCCGACGGCTTCATGAAGATCATCTCCGACGCCGATACGGGCCTCGTCCTGGGCGCGCAAATCGCCGGCGTCGAAGCCTCGAACATGATCGCCGAGCTGGGCCTCGCGATCGAAATGGGCGCGACGGTCGAAGACATCGCCCTCACGATCCACGCGCATCCGACGCTCGGCGAGATTACGATGGACGCGGCGGAGCTCGCGCTCGGCCATCCGATCCATACGGTCGCTCCGAAGAAATAAGCGCCGTTTTCCCGAAGCATCGAGTCTCATTTATTAAAAGAAGGCCGCTCCCGAGCGTCAGCTGCGGGAGCGGTCTTCTTTTTGCCATACGTCATCTTTTTCGATTAAGCCAGCTTTTCCAGCCAAATGTCCTTAAAATCGATCCACCCGAGCGAATTCAGGCTGACGCCGCGCACGGAGGGGTGGAGATACGTCCGGAGCTCCTTGTGGTGGAGGAAGATAACCGACGCTTCGTCGCGGATGTGCTCCTCGATCACCTTCAGATGCTGACGCCTGCAAGCTTCGGTGTCCGCGCTCAATGCGGCGTCGATGCGCCCGTGGATCCATTCGAGCCGCTCGTCGTCCAGATAGGCTTGAAAGACGCAATCCCCGTGCGCGTAAGCTTCGATCTCGCACACTTCGTCTTCCGACAAGATGAGTCCGGAGATCGTGAAGTCGGCGCCTTCGAGCGGCGTACAGTATTGGGCCGTATCCTGCCACGTGTTCAGTTGCAGGTCGACGCGGATTCCCCATTGGGCGAGACGAGAGACGATCCAGCGGGCATCCGATTCGAATTTAACGTGCGAGACGAAGCGGAGAGGCGTTCCGTCGTAATACGATTCGAGCAAGGCGGTCTTGATGCGCTCCGGCCGAAACGGCTCGACGGATCGCGATTGGCTCGCTTCCGGACGGAAACCGAAGGCCGGCAGCACCCGATCTCCGCCGAGCTCCCGGATCAGGTCGAGGGGGTTCAGAATCATCCGCACCGCGCGGCGAAACGCTTCGGAAAGCTGCGGAGCGTCGCGCCGGAGGTTCCAGGTAAGCATCGTGCAGCCCTGGCAAAGCTGGGTGAGCGCCTGCCAATTTTCCAGATGACGATCGGGCGGCGGCATATCGTCGCCATCCTGGAACAACACCTCAGGCATGCTCGTCGCCGTTGTCAGACACTCTTCGGGCATGATGACCACGTCGACGCCATCGAGGTAGGGTCTGCCTTCGTGATAGGCGGTATGGGCGGCGAGCTCGATGCAGTGCTTCGAATGCGATACGAGCCGAAACGGCCCCGTCCCGATCGGCAATCGCCAAAAATCTTGCTCCTCGGCTCCGCCCAGGTCGGCGGGCAGGATGGAGGCGGCGCAGGTACATACAAACCGGTCGAAAATCCGGTTGGGCTTGTTCAGGCGTACGCGTACGACGCGCGAGCCGAGCGCGTCGATCTGCTCGACGCCCCGCATCACCCAGCGGTTTTGCGTGGTGCCGCGCAACCGGTTCAGCGTGTACACGACGTCCCGCGAAGTGAGCTCGCGGCCGTCATGGAACAAGATGCCTTTGCGCAAATAGAAGGTCCACTCGGTCGCTTCCGGGTTCGAGGTCCAATGGTGGGCCAAAAACGGAACGATCTTGCCGAGCGCCGGGTCGAAACGGAGCAGGCGATCGAACAGCTGGCGCACCAGGTGGGCATCGAAGGCGTAGTTCACCTCCGCCGGATCCAAGGTCACGATGGGGCGATACACGGGAAACTGCAGCCTGTCGCTAGCGGGGGTGCCGTCTTTGGCGTCTTCCTTGCGGTAGCCGAATTGGCCGTTCAGCCACTCGAGAAATTTGGGCTTCGCCTGCGTCCCCCCGCCGTAGGATTGGAGAAGCTCGAAGCTGAGCCGGTAGTCGCCCTGCTCCGCGTGGCATTGGGACAGGTCGAGAAGGAAGCTTTCCTTCTGCACCTTGAAGGCGATGCGGGAGCGGTTGCCCCGGCCGCGGCCCGGGATCCAGTCAATGAGACCTTCCTCCTCGAGACGGTGCAGGATGAGCTTGGCGTTCCGAGGGGTGCAGTACAGCGTCTCGGACAGCTCTTCGAGCGTCGCTTCGACCGGCTGGCCTTCGCTCGTCTCCCCGCCGAACCGTTCGTAAAGCGTCAAGTATCGTTCTGCCGTTATCACCTTTTCGGCCTCCTTCCGGCGTGTGCCCATGGAAAAGGGGAAATCGTTTGAGACGATTATACGCTTTTTAACCCCTTTTGAACAGCGCATAATGAAGCATAGAGAGAGGATGAAACGGAGGGGAAGACGATGCTGGAGCATCAACATTGGATCGAGAAATTGGCGGAATACCGCGAAGCGACGTACAAGGGACGGAATCCGCTGGCCGAGGCCGAAAAGTCCGCGGAGGGAAGGGTTCCCTCTTCTCCACGCCGCAAGGGCGCCTGGATGGCCGGAATCGTCTGGTTCGGCATCGGCGGGAAACGAATCCGCTGACGCTCGCGAAATTTGCAAAGGGCGAAGCCGTTACCGCTTGCGATGCCATATAATGAAGATACGCGTTCGATCGTGCATGCCTTGCGGCAGACAAGGCGATAATAGCGCGAGACGTTCGAGAGATTCGCGGCGAGAGAGAGGCGGCCCCATGCGCGAAAATACAGGTCAACCCGATGCCCGGCCGATCGCCGGTTCCCGCTCCGTCATGACGGAGATGGTATTCCCGGGCGACACGAACCACCACGGCACGATGTTCGGCGGCACCCTGATGCAATACATCGACAAAATCGCGGCCATCGCCGCGATGCGCCATTGCAACCGGCCTGTCGTGACGGCTTCGTCGGACAGTCTCGACTTTCTGTCCCCGATCCGCGTCGGCGAAGCGATCGAGCTCGAGGCGTTCGTCACGTGGACGCATCGCAGCTCCATGGAGGTGTACTGCGTCGTGCGAGCGGAAAATCTGTTCACCGGCGCGAGACGTCTCACCGTCACGGCTTTCAGCACGTTCGTCGCCTTGGACGAGCAGGGCAAGCCGACGGCGGTGCCGGCCGTCTATCCGGAGAACGACGCCGAGCGGGCGCTGCACGACAGCGCGGCGGAACGGTACGCCCACCGGCAGGAGCGTCGAAAGCGTCGCTACTCGTCGACAGAGGGACAAGAGAAGTGATACAATAACAGAATCCATCCCGAAAGAAAGTGGTGCTCTTCGTGCGCAATTATTTGGATTTGCTGCAAGACATTTTGGAACATGGCGTCGAGCGAGGCGACCGGACCGGGACCGGGACGATCAGCGTGTTCGGCCGTCAGCTCCGCTACGACCTGCAGCAAGGCTTCCCGCTCGTCACGACGAAGCGGCTGCACCTTAAGTCGATCGTTCACGAGCTGCTGTGGTTTCTCAGCGGCGAAACCAATATCCGCTATTTGAAGGAAAACGGCGTCCGCATCTGGGACGAATGGGCCGACGATAACGGCGATCTGGGTCCCGTCTACGGCTCCCAATGGCGCGCCTGGGAAGGTCCGGACGGTCGGCGCTTCGATCAGATCGCCCAAGTGGTCGAGTCGATCAAGCGCAATCCGGATTCGCGCCGGCATCTCGTCAGCGCGTGGAACGTCGCGGAGGTCGACAACATGAAGCTGCCGCCATGCCATTTCGCCTTCCAGTTCTACGTGGCCGACGGCAAGCTTTCGTGCATGCTCACGATGCGCTCTGTCGACACGTTTCTGGGCCTGCCGTTCAATATCGCCTCTTACGCGCTGCTCACCCATATGATGGCCCAACAGTGCGGCCTCGAAGTCGGCGAATTCATCTGGTCCGGCGGAGACGTGCACATTTACAGCAATCACGTGGAGCAGGTCAAGCTGCAGCTCACGCGGGAGCCGTTCCCGCTGCCGCAGCTTGTCATCAAGCGCAAGCCGGATTCCATTTTCGATTACCGGATCGAGGACTTCGAGTTCGTTGGCTACGAGTATCATCCGACGATCAAGGCGCCGATCGCCGTCTAGCCGAACAGCGGCAGACGAGCGGCCGGTATCACCACGGCCGATTCTCGCGCCGTGGTGATCTTTATATCCGGGGAGGAATACCGATGAACATCAAAAACGAACGCATCGAGCTGCGCTCGCTCGAAGCGAGGGACGCGCGAGCGTTCGTAGAGCTTCACCGTCGCAACCAAGCGTTTTTTCAGCCTTTCTTGTACGAACGCAGCGAAGAATTCTATTCCGCCGACTTTCAGATCGAGCAGTTCGAGAAGAACAAAGCGCTGGCGGAAGCGGACGAAAAATACGTATTCGGCATTTTTCGAACGGATACGGACGAGCTGATCGGGCAGATCTCGCTCATGCAGGTCGTGCGCGGCGCGCTCCAATCGTGCTGGGTCGGCTACTATCTGGACCAGGCGCTAAACGGACGGGGCTATACAAGCGATGCGCTGCGTCTAGTTGTCGACTTTGCCTTTAATGAGTTGAAGTTGCACAGGGTCGAAGCGGGCGTCATGCCGCACAACGAGAAGTCCATCCGGGTCGTGGAAAAAGCCGGCTTCGAGCGTGAAGGGCTGAACAAAAAGAACGTCCTCATCAACGGGAAATGGCAGGATCACTTGCATTTTGCCGTTGTGAATCCGAACGATTGAGCTGTTTCGGGCTCTGATTGAACGGATTTGCGATCGATTTTGCGGGATTGTCATCATTTCCTCCGTAGTCGCTTTCCGACATGCTATGTTATGATGGAAAAAAAGACAGAGTGGATCAGGGGGAGAGGACCGGATGTCGATTACGATGATCGCAGCCGTCGCCAGCAACGGCGTCATCGGCGCGGACAACGATTTGCCATGGCGGCTGAAGTCCGATATGGCCTTTTTCAAGGCGCAGACGATGGGCAAGCCGGTGCTGATGGGGAGCCGCACGTTCCGTTCCTTGCGCAGGCCGCTCGCCGGCCGAACCAACGTCGTGCTTTCGCGGGCGATGGCCGAGGCGCCGGAAGGCTGCGTGCTGGTGCGATCGGTCGATGAAGCGTTGCGCAAGTACGGGGAAAGCGAATTGATGGTCATCGGCGGAGCGGACGTATACCGTCAGCTGCTGCCTGTAGCAGATCGGCTGCTCCTGACGGAGCTGGCTGAACCTGTGGAGGGGGATGCCTTTTTCCCGCCTTTCGACAAGGACGAATGGGAGCTGATCTCGCGAACGCCGGTCGAGCCGAACGCGGACAATCCGATCGCCTTCGCTTTTTGCACCTATGTCCGACGGTCGACGAAAAGTGCAAAAAATTGAGAGGATAATCCATTCTGGACGCCTCTCCAGTAGGGTAAGATGAGGGATCATACACGCGCAAATCCTTGACGCATATAGGCTTGCAAGTTCGGCCTTCAATGGATATATCGATTGATGCAGAAACGCAAGTGATCGTGCGAACTACCGACAGATGGGGGAAATGGGATGTCGACACCTACGGGATTTATGGAATATCAGCGCGAGCTTCCTAGCGATCGCGACCCGCTCGAGCGCATCAAGGATTGGAAGGAATTCCACCGGATGTTCTCCGAAGAGCAGCTGCGCACCCAGGGTGCCCGCTGCATGGACTGCGGCACGCCATACTGCCATACGGGCATGGAGCTGTCGGGCGGCGCTTCCGGCTGTCCGATCAACAACCTGATTCCCGAGTGGAACAATCTCGTCTATCGCGGTCTCTGGAAAGAAGCTTACGAGCGTCTCGCCAAAACGAACAACTTTCCCGAGTTTACCGGCCGCGTGTGCCCGGCGCCTTGCGAAGGATCCTGCACCGTCGGTCTCATCGGCGATGCCGTCACGATCAAGACGATCGAACAGGCGATCATCGACCGCGCCTTCGAGGAAGGCTGGGTCGTTCCGCAGCCGCCGAAGTCCCGTACCGGCAAACGCGTAGCCGTCGTCGGCTCAGGCCCGGCCGGCCTCGCCGCCGCCGCGCAGCTGAACAAAGCCGGCCATCAGGTGACGGTATTCGAGCGAGCCGACCGTCCGGGCGGCCTGCTCACGTACGGCATCCCTACGATGAAGCTCGAAAAGGACATCGTCCAACGCCGCGTCGACCTTTTGGCCGCCGAAGGCATCGATTTTGTCACGAACACCGAGATCGGCAAGGACGTTCCCGCCAGCCAGCTCGTCGAGGAGTACGACGCGATTGTGCTCTGCGGCGGCGCCACCAAAGCCCGTGGCCTCGGACCGGTCGAAGGCGCGAACCTCAAGGGTATCTACCCCGCCATGGAGTACCTGAACGGCACGATCAAGAGCTACCTCGATTCGAACCTCGCCGACGGCAATTATATTTCCGCCAAGGACAAGCACGTGATCGTCATCGGCGGCGGCGATACCGGCACCGACTGCGTCGCTACCGCGCTGCGTCACGGCTGTGCGAGCGTCTCCCAATTCGGCACGCACGCCAAAGCGCCGCTCACGCGCGACCAGATCAACAACCCGTGGCCGGAATTCCCGAACGTCTACACGCTCGACTACGCCCACGAGGAAGCTAAGGCGCTGTACGGCGAAGACCCGCGGGCGTTCTCCGTTCTGACGAAGAAGTTCGTCGCCGACGAGAACGGCAACGTCAAAGAGCTGCACACCGTGCAAATCCGCCGCTACGTCGACGACCAAGGCCGCAAAATTTACGAAGAGATCCCGGGCTCGGAAAAAGTATGGCCGGCCGATCTCGTACTCGTCGCCGTCGGCTTCGAAGGTCCGGAGTCGACGCTGATCGAGCAGCTGGGGCTCGAGACCGACCGCCGCACGAACGTGAAGGCGGCTTACGGCAAATACAGGACGAGCGCAGACAAAGTTTTCGCCGCAGGTGATATGCGCCGCGGGCAGAGCCTCATTGTCTGGGCGATCAACGAAGGCCGCGAAGCGGCCCGCGAAGTCGACCGGTACCTGATGGGCTCGACGATGCTGCCTTAACCGGCGGACGGCACCGACTTCATAGGAAATCTGGAGGGTTGCTCCGGGGCGGGTCGCTTGACGCCGTTTCGGGGCAGCCCTTTTGAGCGAAATCGGGGGCCGGGCCCGCAGGGCACGCCGCCGAAAACGCGCTTTTTTCGCGCAGAAAAAAAACGGATAGAGAAGAAAGCGAGGCGGATTTCCGTGATCCGATATGGTGACGAGTTCGCGAGAGAGTTGAAGTTTGTCGGTTTCTCGCCTTCGATCGAGCGGCGGGACGGCCAGTGGGTGGACGTCGAGCTCCGCTTCGAGACGGAAGCGTCCACGCCGATCCCGACGGACCTGATCGATCTGACGGGCTTGATCGTCTGCACCCACGAGGGTCATCCGATCCAGATGATCCCGCTCGACGAAGGATGCGATTGCGAATACCAATTTACCGTGGGAGAGAAGGAGCAGATCGAAGCGTACGTGCGCAGCGAGCCCGTCTTGGCGGCGATTCGGCGCGCAGTGCAGTCCGGGTCGGACGCGTAAGTGCCGCGTCCGTTTCCGGTGGCGGGCGAGAGGGGCTTAGGCCACCGCTAGATGGAGCAAAGTGCTCCAACTACGGGCATGAAGAAGATAGGCTAGCTCCAGATGGAGCAAAGTGCTCCAACTGCGAACATGGGGGCCTCGGCCGTCGGTTGGAGCAAAATACCCCATGCTGTCTAAACTCCGACGGTGGGAGTCCGAATCTTTCCTTGAATACTTTGGAAAAGTGAGCGATATTTTCGAATCCGGTCGAAAAACAGACATCCGTAGCAGATAACGCCGTTTCCGCTAATAGTTCCTTGGCTTTAACCAGCCTCCGATTGCGAACCCATTTGAGCGGGGGGGGGGGTGTTGTATATGGCTTGAAAATCCCTTTTGAATCTGCCGGACAAATAGGCCAGGTCGTTAAGGGAAACGGGATTCAAGAAGTTCTCCTCCATGATCCTTGCGACTATGTGCTTTTGCCCGATGTTCAAAGGAACCATCCCCTATGTTTCTTAACAAACGTTTCAATACTTATACTTTTAGTATAGCTGGAAACCGGCGAGAATACTTTACTGAAAAGCTAAAGATCACATCTAAGGATTGATACGCTGAATTGATACTACTTGTATGGTTATACAACATATGGAATGGGTATGAATGACAGACTCATTCTTTAAAATAGGGCGTGATCCCTCTTGAATATAGGTTCTCCACTAACTTGAAAAATTCTTCTGACGATAAATCCTTTTGACGCTGGAGCCAAAGACGAAATAAAGAAAGGGAAGTTGTCAGGTAAAACTCAATTAAGTATGGCGTTAAGGAATGGTTTTGCGGAACGTTTAATTCTAATTGACCCAAAGTGATTTCTTTTTTTAAGCGTTTTAAAAAACGGGTATTTCCATAATCGCCCAAAAGGGCATGAAGAACCAGGAGATGTTCTCTTTTGTCCAGACAATAGAGCGTATCTTGAACCGTATGCATGGATGGCTCTTTATTCGCCAATTCTTTTTTTATGTCATTCAATAAGTCATTTTCAACAGAGTCTAACAATTCGTAAATGTTGGTAAAGTATTGATAAAAGGTGCTGCGGTTATATCCTGACTTATTCGCAATTTCCTGAACCGAAATTTTCTCAATCGGCTTTTGGCTATATAACTCACAAAAAACTTCTACAAACATTTGTCTTGTTTTCTCCGTTATTTGGGGTTGCTTTTTCATGTTTCCCTCCTACTAGCGAATAAGAATATCATCCGACAAATCATAAAAAACTGATGGTTGATCAAGGGATAATGAAGATTTACAATCACATCATACAACATGTTGTCTGATAATCAAAAGGAAATGTTAATAAGTAGGGGGGGGGTTTAATGTCAGCAAAACAAGATAGAATTTTAATTTTTGGTGCAGGTGTCATCGGGAGCATGTACGCAATTAAGCTTATTGAAGCAGGGTTTGACGTTACCCTGTTTGCACATTCTAATAGATTTAAATCATTAAGAGAAAATGGCCTGCAATATAAAGAAAAAGGTACAGTTAGATCGATACAAGTGAATGTCATTGATACGCTCGAAAATGACGATGTATACGATTTTATTTTCGTTACCGTTCGTTATGATCGGTCCGAATCAGCGTTGTTAGCGCTAAAAGATAATCAAAGCAAAAATATAGTTACGATGACTAGCAATTCAATTGGATTTTCTTCGTGGCTGGATATCGTAGGGGATAGACTTTTACCGGCTTTTCCCGGCTTCGGCGGACAGATTAAAGATGGAGTATTGCATGCTCGATTTCTACCAAAGATTATAATGGCAACTGCATTTGGAGAAATGAACGGAGTAGTGACAGAACGGATAGAGAACCTCGCAAAATTATTTAAAACAGCAAAGCTTCCCTACGTTATTAAAAAGGATATGCAAGCGTATCTAATCACACATTCCGTATCAGACATTGCCATGTTGAGCGTTTTGTATTCTGAGAATAAGATAATTGACAAAAAACCAGCCAGAACCAGAAAGACGGCACGCCAAATAACAGTCACTTTAAAAGCGTATCTAAGGGCAATACAAAAAGCTGGCGTTTCAATTGATCCACCCATGCTTAAAATGGTGCTTCAATTTCCAAACTTATTTTTGGATCTTTTCTTTATGACATGGCTGCGAACTAAAATGGTTAGGGATATGATGCTGCCGGATTATGCGAATAATGCTAACAATGAGATTGTGCAGCTGAGCAATGATTTAATGAAATTTTTAAGGCAAAATGATATCAAATCGGAAATACATGTTCAGTCATTTTTTTGTTAAAATATTCCCGCTAGACAATATGCTCCCCTCGCCACCCGGCGAGCGTCTTCCACGATTAGGAAGTCTATGATAAACTGTTTCCTAGATTTGCTAGGACGGATAGAGACGGGAGAGGAGGGCGGAAGGTGGAGCGAGCCGCGTTGTTGTCGCCGCAGGACGTACTGGTTATCCGGCGTTACGTGCAGACGAAGTACGCTCCTCTGACGGATGGGCGGCAGGCGGAGATCGTCGCCGACGCCATTCGCCGCACCATCGAACAGCGTCTGCCGGACTGGCCGGAATCGTTGAGGCGAAAGGTGACGGATAACCTGATCCACCGCTGCATCGTGGCGGAGCAGCGGGAGGTGCTGCCCGAGGACGTGCTGGACGCTTGCGGCGAAGCGGACGGGGCGAACGTGCTCGAACCGGGCACGCTGCTCGCCTGGCTGAACGAGCGCTCGGCGGAGCCTTGGTCCGCCGAGCGGCTCGCGGCCCGCTTGCGGGACGCCAGGCTACCGCCAGGCACGCCGGGGGCGGCCGCCGCCGAGACGTTTGTCGGCGAGGCGCCGGCTTCAGCGGACGCGGGGCGGTCTGCCCGCAGCCTGCTCCGCATCCCGGGACGGCGTCTCGCATGGCCGTTTATCGCCGTCGGGCTCGCGGCCGGACTCACGATCGCCGCTCCGCAACTGCTCCCGCGCGAGGCGCCGGCGCAAGAGACTGCACCAGCACCTGCGGCGGGCTCGCAGCCGACGCCCAAGCCGGACATCGGCATGCCCGCGCAGCTTCGCTATGCGGAGATCGACGCGAAGGCGGTGCAAACGTACCTGCGCGGCCGCGACTCGATACTGGCGGACGAGCCTTATTTCGGCGCGATCGTCAAGAGCGCGCGCAAGCACGACGTGAACCCGCTGCTGTTGTTCGCGATCGTCGGGCAGGAGCAGGGCTTCGTGCCGAAGTCGAACAAGCAGGCGGAGCGAATCGCGAACAATCCGTTTAATGTGTTTCACAGCTGGGAGGAGTACAACACGGACATCCTGGACACGTCGGATATCGCCGCCAAACTGCTCGCCAAGCTGGGGAGATCCAGACCGGAAGGGCGCGACCCATTTCAATGGTTCAACCGTACGTACGCCGAGGATCCCGCCTGGGGAATCGGGGTGCGCAAGCTGTTCGACAAGCTCGCCTCGCTGCCTCCGTCCTGATCCTTTTATTCCGCTTGAATAGGAAACAGGCCGTTCCGCGCGTCCATATGGACGAAGTCGAAACGGCCTGACGTTATTGATTGCGCCGAATCGGCCCGGAAGCGCGGGTGTAAACCACCCCAAACCTCGAATCCGAGCGCTCAGCCGTTACCTGATAGATAACCGGCGATGGCGGGCGGCACCTGGGGCAGCGCGCTCAGCGTCAGGAAGGCACCCTGTGGCGAAGCGTCGATCGGCAGCACGTTGTATACCCACTCCAGCTCCTGCTTCAGATAAATGGCGTTAAGACCGCATGCGAGAGCGGGCAGGACGTCGGTGCGGACCGAGTTGCCGATCATCCACGTACGGTCGACATCGAATCGGCCGTCCCGCAAAATCTCCTTCAACGCGTCCGTATTTTTGTGCATGCGGATATAGATGCGATCCTCGAAGTAGCGCTCCAAGTTCATCTGCTCGATCTTCCGGCGCTGAATGACCGGATCGCCGCCCGTATACAAATGCAGGCGGTGGCCGCTCTGGGCCAGGTTGTCGAGCGTCTCATTCATATGCGGATAAGCTTCGATCTCCTGCTCGTACACGCTCAATCCCAGCTGCCATAAATGGCGCTCCTCCTCTTCGCTGCGCGGACGGCCGAACAAATTGCTGTAATGCCGGTAAGTGTCTACGAACGATTGGGGGAAATGTTCGCTCTGAAACCCGACCAGCTGCACCCCGGCGATATCGATCTCGGCGTGCTTCTCCAGAACGGCTTCGCGTGTTAGACCGGCATAGGCGAACCAGGTCGTCATCAGATCGGCGAATTGGTCCTGGATGAGGTGAAAATATTTGTTGCAATAAATCAATGTATCGTCCAAATCGAACAGGATCTGCTGCTTCATGAAAACCGGCTCCTTCATCCATCCTCGCAACCTTCGCTGTCGTTAGCTTATCCATTCGGAACGGAAAAGGTTACGGTCAAGCAGCCTCGTCGCGGCGCCCGTCAGGCGTCCGCGCAAGGGCATGTCCTCATTATCCCCGCCGGACACAGGTTTGTAAATGTCTCCGATGAGGAAAGCTATGAGAAAAGCCCCCATCGGCCATACGCGCGGCAGATCATGCCGGCGGCAAGCGATGAAGGGCGGGAGGTGACGAAAGGATGCCGAGAAACGGAAGCACGAAAGCCGATGACCAACAAAACATGGCACGCTTCAAGTCGGAGGCCAAAGCGACCCGGCTGAACAAAATGTCCAGCCGGCCGCCAAGCTTGAACAAAATCAACAAGAACTTGCCGTAAGCGGGGTCAAGCGTACTTGGAGATCTTGGCGGACAGTTCGCGCTTGATGAAGGCGATGCGCTGGCGTACATAAAAATCGTAGCTGCCCCCGCTGAGCTCGCGGGGGTTCATCGTATGTCCGGTGTCGTTGTCCACGATGACCAACTTGCCGCTATCGTAAAATTTGAAAGTCAGATCTCGTGACGGCCGGGCCCCTCGGGAAGGTTCCAGGTAGCGGAGGTGTTCGCAGTTCTCCATCCATCATTCCACCTTTGACTGATAAATGTCGGAACATTTGTTCTTATTTCGATTATACCAAACATTTGTTCGTATGGAAAGGCATTCCGTAATGAAATAAACTAGAATAGCATAGAAAAAGAGGTTCATAGAGGCCGATAGAGCCGGGATGCCCGCATCGCAACCGCCGATCGGGGTCTGCGGCGAACCGGGTCAGGAGGAATACGTGCAGCAATGATTAAAATAACGGGATTGTCGCGTAAGCTTCCGCAAGGAAAAAAGGTACTGGAAAACATTCACGGGCAGCTGGAGCCTGGTACGATCGTCGCGGTCGTCGGATCGAGCGGGAGCGGGAAGTCGACGCTGCTGCGCTGCCTGGCGCTGCGCGAGTCCTGGTCTTCGGGCGAATATCGCTTCGACGGCCAGGACGCGAACAAGCTCGGCTTTTTCGGCAAGCTGCGGCTGAAGCGGAAAATCGCGTATCTCGAACAAAAAGCGCTTCTATACGAAAAGAAATCGGCGCTGAAAAACGTGATCATCGGCGCGATCGGCCAAGTCTCGTGGTTTCGCCGCATGACGGGGTTGGTCCGCAACGACGATTACATGGGCGCGATGGAGACGCTCGAAAACGTCGGCTTGATCGACCGGGCGCATCTCCATGCGGAGAAGCTGAGCGGCGGGGAACGGCAGCGCGTCGCCGTCGCCCGCGCCATCGCACACGGAGCGGAGATGATCGTCGCCGACGAGCCCGTCTCCGGTCTCGATCCGCATGCCCAAGAGGATATCATGGCCATGCTTAAGCAGCTCACCCGGGATAAAGGAACGACCGTCGTCGTCACGCTGCACCGGCTGGAGCTGGCGGAGAAGTTCGCGGATCACATCTGGGGGCTGGAGGAGGGCCGGCTTATCTTGGATGTGCGAGGCCGGCGATTGACGCTGGCGGAGAAACATAGGGTGACTTAGCGGAAAGGCCTGGAGGATGAACGAAGGCCGTCCCGCCGGCACGATCGCCGGTCCGGGACGGCCTTCGCGGTGCCGCCCGCTGCGTTAAAGCAACGGAGCCCCGGATTCCCCGTCGTCCGATTGGCCGGCGTTGTGGGCCAACTCGTGCAGGGAAGGACCTTTGTCGTGCGGGTGCTGCGCCTGCTGCTTGCGGCTTTTCCAGGCGCTTTCCCGTCTGCGTTTGGATGTCGTCACGGCGATGCTCCTTTCCGGGGGTATCGACGCCACGATTAGCGTGGGTCGAGGGATCGATGCCTATGCATGGAAAGATCTGATATAGAGGAAAGGTGATCGCGAATGTCCGCAATCCAGTCTCCGCTGTCCTATCCGCTGCTATCCGTCAATGTCGGCAGGGCGGTAGAGCGGGAATACAAAGGCAAGCCCGCCCGTTCGGGTATCGGCAAGCGCCAGGTGCTGCAAGAGATCGATCTGGGATGGACGGGCCTCTCGGACGACGAGCAGGCCGATATGGTCAATCACGGCGGTCCGGACAAAGCCGTGTGCGTATATGCTTACCGGCACTACGCCTATTGGGAGGATGTACTCGGTCAATCGCTGGAATTCGGCGCGTTCGGCGAAAATTTCACGGTCGACGAGCTTGTCGAAACGGACGTGCGGATCGGCGACGTCTTTGCCGTCGGAACCGCCCGCGTGCAAGTCAGCCAGCCGCGCGTCCCATGCTGGAAGCTCGCCATGAAATGGGGCGTCGACGAGCTGCCCGCGCTCGTCATCGAGACGGGCGCGACCGGCTTTTACTTGCGGGTGCTGGAGCCGGGCCGCGTGCGCCCGGGACCGCTCGCGCTCGTGTCGCGCGATCCCGCCGGGATGACGGTCGCCGAGGCGAACCGAATCATGCACAAGGACAAACAAGATACGGACGGCATTCGCCGCCTGCTCGACGTGGAGGCGCTCGCCGACAGCTGGCGCGACTCGCTGACACGCCGGCTCGCAAAGTGGGAGGGCGGGCGATGACGCCGAATTTCAAAGGGCTCGCAGCGGTCGTCACCGGAGCGGCAGGGGGCATCGGGCGCCATTTGTCCCGTGCTTATGCGCGGGCGGGCGCGACGGTCGTGCTGGGCGACGTCGCGGGGAGCGGCGGAGAAGCACTCGCGGCCGAGATCGAGGCGGAAGGCGGGCGAGCGCGGTTCGTGCCGGGCGACCTGAACGAACGGGATGCGGCCGCCCGGCTGATCGACGAAGCCGCCGATTTCGCCGGACGACTCGACATTTTGGTTCATAACGCGGGGATCGGCATCTGGAAGTCGCCCTACGAGCTGGAGATCGACGAATGGGAGCGCGTCGTTAATGTCAACTTGCGCGGCGCCTTCCTTTGCGCGAGGGAAGCGGCCAAGGCGATGAAGCAGGGCGGCGGGGCGATCGTGAATATCGCTTCCACCCGCGCGGTTCAATCCGAGCCGAACTCGGAGGCGTACGCGGCGACAAAGGGCGGCATCGTCTCTTTGACCCACGCGCTCGCGCTCTCGCTCGGCCCGGATCGGATCCGCGTAAACGCGATCAGCCCCGGCTGGATCGAGACGGGAGATTACGCCACGCTGCGGGAAGCGGATCACGCGCAGCATCCCGCCGGGCGTGTCGGCACGCCGGACGATATCGTGCGCGCATGCTTTTACCTGACCGATCCGGACAATACGTTCGTCACCGGCATGCATCTGATCGTCGACGGCGGGATGACGCGCAAGATGATCTACGAGCCGTAATCACGAACAAAAGCATCAGAAATGGAACAAGCTGACACCGGTGGAGTTCCGGTGCCAGCTTGTGTAGATAGGGCTTGTTCGAATGTCTGCGAATCAGGGCCTTGGCCCGGCGTTTGCAGGCTTTTTTTGGCATGTACGGGATTGCTTCCGGAATCGGAGGCGGTCAGCGTGTTTGACGGGAAAGCAGGAGAAAGGCGCTGGCCAGCGCCAGAACGCTCGCCGCGGCGCCGAAGCGCAGCAGGTCGACGATCCCGGACACTTGGTCGGCGCCGGCCGCGCTCAGCAGCCCGCCCATGATCGTAATTCCGATGACGTTGCCGATGTTGCGGGAGAACATGAGCATCGACGTGGACACGCCTTTCTCGTGAGGACCGACGAGCTGCTGCGAGCCGATCGTGCCGACGGTTGAAAGCAGCCCGAATGCGAGTCCCTGGACGATCATCGTCGCCGTCACGTAGAAGAAGGTCGTTCCGTCCCGGAACAACAGCAAAAGGATGCCCGAAGCGACGAGCAGCACGTTGCCGATCAGGACGAGCCGGGGATAGCCGTACCGCAAGATCCATTTGCCGGCGGGCACGGCCGTGATCATCCAGCCGATCGACATGCCGATGAGCGAGAGGCCGCTCGTGAAGATCGAGTATCCTTGGGTCTGGAGAAACAGTGGAACATATGCGGACGTACCGAATAACGCCGTCCAGCCCAGGAACGTATTTAGCGTCATCCAGCGCAGCTGCCGGATGCGGAACAGCGACAGCGGCAGGATGGGAGAAGCGTGCCGCCGCTCGTAGAGCAAAAAGAGGACGAGCACGACAACGCCGGCGGCCGCATATGCGAATTGGTAGCTGTCGACGATCGTAACGGACAGAAGCAGGCTTACCCCGATCGTGAACAGGACGGCGCCCAGGATGTCGACCGACGCTTTTTTCGGCTGATAGGGCTCCTTGTAAGCGAGCAAGAGGACGAACGACAGCACGCACAGCGGAATGTTCACCCAGAAGATCCAGCGCCAGCCGACGGTCTCGACGAACAGGCTGCCGAGCATCGGCGCGAGTACGGCGGACAGACCCCACATCGCCGTGAACATCGCCTGGATTTTGCCCCGCTGCTCGATCGAGAACAGGTCGCCAGCGATGATGATCGGAAACGGCGTGATCAGACCGGCGCCGATCCCTTGAAGCGCGCGGTACAGCACGAGCTGAAGCATGCTATGGGACAAGCCGCAAAGCAGCGAACCGACGAGGAACAGAATAAGACCGGCCGAGAAGACGACGCGGCGGCCGAACAGGTCGGAAATCCGCCCGGCGATCGGCGTCATGACGGTGCAGCAGATCATGTAAGCGGTGAAAGTCCAGGCATAGAAGCTCATGCCCCCGCGCAGCTCCTCGGCGATATGCGGCATCGTCGTGTTTGTGATGGTGGAATCCATCGAGGAGATGAGCATGGCGATAATGATGCTGGTCATCGCGGCCAGGCGGCTGGCCGGCGTGAGCGAGAGCGCCTTCGCGGCGGAGGTGGACATCGGAACGGTTCTCCTTTGCAACGATCAGTCATATTTTCCAAGCGAGGTCCATTATATCAACCTGCAATAGAAAGGGGAACCCGTCATACGATAAAGGAGGAGGCGACGACCGGTGCTTACGTCCGAACGGTTGGGATACGGCAAAACGGATCGGCTGCTCATCGTCAACGCGGACGATTTCGGCCTCTGCCGATCCTCCAACGAAGCGGTGGCGAATCTGCTGGCGGAAGGAGCGGTCGATTCGGCGACGATCATGATGACCTGCCCCTGGTCGCCCGCCGCCGCCGCGGCCGTACGCGGGCTGTCGCGTGCCGATGTAGGCATACATTGGACGCTGAACAGCGAGTGGGCGCCGTACCGGTGGGGACCGTTAAACCGAGCCGGGCGCACCGCGAGTCTGACCGACCGGAGCGGGTGGCTGTGCCGGACGACCCGGGAGACGGAGCTTCAGGCGGATCCCGAAGAGGTGCGCGAGGAGCTCGCCGCGCAGACGGAAGCGGCGCTCCGTGCCGGGATCCGGCTCAGCCACGCCGACAACCATATGGGCAGCCTTTACGGCCTGGATACCGGCCGGGATCTGCTGGAGATCGCCTTTGATCTATGCGCAACGTACGGCCTGCCGTTCCGGCTGCCCCGCCGGCCGTTGGGAATCGGAGGGCGGTCCCTCCCGCCCGATGTCGAAGCGCACGCTCGCCAACGCGTCCGTCAAGCGGAGGAGCGGGGCATTGCGCTGCCCGATGAATGTACGGGGTTCGACTACGGGCTCGCCTGCGGCGAGACGTACGAGACGATGAAGGCAGAAGGCATCGCGACGATTCGCGCGCTGCGCCCCGGCGTCACGGAATGGATTACGCATCCCGCCTACGGCACCGACGAGCTCCGCGCCTTCAATCCCGCCTGGGAAAAGCGGGCGATGGAGGCGATCTTCTGGCGCGACCCCGACGTGCGGCGCATCCTGGCCGCCGAAGGGATCGTGCGGATCGGCTGGCGGGAGCTGCAGCGCCTGCAGGGCGGACCTGCGAGGACGTCCGTCCCGTAAGCGTTTTCGCGAAACTTGCGCGATCTGGAAGGAATTGTGCGAACGATCGCGAATTGTAAACACGATCACGTCTTTCGCACCATGCTCACGGTTATCTCCATATTTCACGTTCATCCTTACGCGAAAGGGGAATCAGCGGCATCATGGCGAACTTACCAAAGACGAACGGACTCGGCTTTTTTGAAATCCGCTTGGAATCGATCGGAGGGCTCGGCGCCAACCTGGCCGGCAAGATGCTGGCCGAAGCCGGCGTCATGGGCGCCGGATTGAACGGCGTCAGCTTCAGCTCCTACGGCTCCGAGAAGAAAGGCTCCCCCGTCAAGGCCCACATCCGCTTTTGCGCCGCCGACGCGCGGATCCGCGACACCTCGCCGGTCGAACGGCCCCATGTCATCGGCATCTTCCACGAGAACCTCTCGCGCACGAACAACGTCATTTCCGGCATGTACGAAGACAGCATCGTCCTTGTCAACTCCAAAAAAACGCCCGAAGCGCTGCAGACGCAGCTGAAGCTGAAAGGAGGTACGATCGCGGTCGTCGACGCGACGGGCATCTCGCTCGAGGAAGATAATCGCGTCAACATGGCGATGCTCGGCGGGCTGTTCCGGCTGTGCGGCTTCCTGGACCCGGCCTTCATGAAGGGCGTCATCACGCGTTCGCTCGAAAAGAAATACCCGGGTGCGGTACAGCCCGCGCTCCGCACGTTCGACCGGGGCTACGACGAGGTGAAGTTCCGGACGTTCGCGCTGCCGGAAGGCGAATCGATGCCCGACTTCGTGAGGATGGATACGCCGGTACTGGGCTACGAGACTCAGCCGATCGGCGGCATGATCACGAACCCCGGCAACAGCATCCTGAAGGATCTCAGTATTTCCCGCGCCGGCCGCATGCCGCACTTCGCCGACGACAAGTGCATCCACTGCGCCGCCTGCGACAACGTTTGCCCCGATTTTTGCTTCGTCTGGGAGGAGCTCCCGGATAAGAAGGGACGTCCCCAGATGTTTCTTCAAGGGATCGACTATCAGTACTGCAAAGGCTGTCTGAAGTGCGTGCAGGCGTGTCCGACCGACGCCTTGTCCAGCGAGCTGGAGGAGGAAGGTTACGCGGACGCCCACCGGGTCGCGCACCGGTTCAACTTGGTCATCTGAAGCCAATTTTCCGAAGATGAGGAAGGGTGAGCACGGATTATGGCACTCGACATTCGCAAGGAAATGGGGCCGGCGGGCAGCGTCGAACAGCGGATCGTCTACGAATCGGGCAACGAGATGGCCGCCTATGCCGCGCATCAAATCAACTATCACATCATGGGCTACTTTCCGATCTCGCCTTCGACCGAGGTGGCGCAATTTCTCGATCTGATGAAGGCGAACGGGCAGCACGACATCGTACTCATTCCTGCCGATGGCGAGCACGGCTCCGCCGGGGTATGCTACGGCGCTTCGGCCGGCGGGGGCCGCGTCTTCAACGCGACGAGCGCGAACGGCTACCTGTATATGCTGGAGCAAATGCCGGTGCAGTCGGGGACGCGGTTTCCGATGGTGATGAATCTCGTCTGCCGGTCGGTATCGGGGCCGCTAGACATCCACGGAGACCACTCGGATCTGTACTTCGCGCTCAATACGGGCTGGCCGATTCTGCTCTGCCGCGATCCCCAGGCGGTGTACGATATGAATCTGATGGCGTTGAAGCTGGCGGAGGACCCGGAAGTCCGGCTGCCGGTGCTCGTCGCTTCGGACGGCTATTTTACGAGCCACCAGAAGCGGAGGGTGCACACGTTCGCGCATCGGGACGACGTGCTGAAGTTCGTCGGCGAGCGACCGCCGGAGGGCTTCGCGCACGCGCTCGACCGCGAACATCCGATCACAGTCGGCCCTTACATGAATGAGCCGGACTACATTAACAACTGCTATCAGCAATCGATGGCCATGTACAAGGCGGAGGAGATATACGACCGGATCCGCCGGGAGTACGCGGAGCTGACGGGGCGCGACTATCCGGTGCTCGACCTGTACCGGATGGATGACGCCGAGGTGGCGGTATTCCTCCTGAATTCGTCCGCGGAGATCATCAAAGACGTCGTCGACCAGCTTCGCGCGAACGGCGTCAAGGCGGGCGCGATCTCGCCGAACCTGATTCGCCCGTTCCCGGCACAAGCGATCGCCGAGGCGCTCCGCGGGGTCAAGGCGCTCACCGTAGGCGATCGTGCAGACTCGTACGGCGGACACGGCGGCAACATGGTGAACGAAGTGCGCGCGGCGCTCCACACGCACGGCAACCGCGACACGCTCGTCATCAGCCGGATCTATGGGCTCGGGGGCAAAGACTTTTACGCGGAGGACGGCCTGAAGCTGTTCGAATTCGCGATCGACGCGGCGGCCAAAGGATTCGTCGAGCGGCCATTCGATTATCACGGCCATACGCCGGGCGATCCGGCTAAGGCGCCGAAGCCGGTACTCGAGCCGATGAAATACGAGGATCTGAAGACCGGCCTCATCACCGTGACGCCGGACGAAGCCTCCGGCAAGGTGAACGTCCGCGTCCCGCCGCTGCGCCAGCTGACCAAGAAGCCGAAGCGCATCGCGCCGGGCCACGGCGCTTGTCCGGGCTGCGGGATCTTCTCGGGTCTCGAGCTGTTTTTCAAGGGCATCGAGGGCGATATCGTCGCCTTGTTCCAGACGGGCTGCGCGATGGTCGTGACGACGGGGTATCCGTACTCCGCGCACAAAGCCACCTACATCCACAACCTGTTCCAGAACGGCGCGGCGACGCTCTCCGGCGTCGTAGAAATGTTTCACGAGCGCAAGCGGCGCGGCGAGCTGGACCATCTCGGCCTGAAGGACGACTTTACGTTCGTCATGATTACGGGCGACGGCGGCATGGACATCGGCATGGGGCCGGCGATCGGGGCGGCGCTGCGCAACCATCGCCTGATCATCCTCGAGTACGACAACGAAGGCTATATGAACACCGGCGCGCAGCTCAGCTACTCGACGCCGATCGGCCACCGCACCTCGACGTCCAACGTCGGCAAAAAGCAGGGAGGCAAAGTGTTCCACCATAAGGACACGGCCCAAATCATGGCTTCGACGAACATCCCCTATGTGTTCACGGGCAGCGAGGCGAATCCTCAGGACTTGCTGCGCAAGGCCGCCAAAGCGCAATGGTACGCGCAAAACGTCGGCATGGTGTACGGCAAAATTTTGATCACGTGCCCGCTCAACTGGCTGTCGGACGACAAGGACGGGGCGACGATCATCGAGCAAGCCGTGAACTCCTGCTTCTTTCCGCTGTACGAGGTCGAGCGCGGCGTCACCAACATCACGTACAATCCGGAAGACAAAGGCAAACGGGTGCCTGTCGCGGATTGGCTGAAGATGATGGGCAAGACGAGGCATCTCTCGAAGCCGGAGTACGCCGAGACGCTTCGCGAATTCGAAGGGGAAATCGAGCGCCGCTGGAGCATGCTGAAGGCGAAGCACGAGAGTCCGTACCTGTGACGACGGTCTACGCGCTCAAGCATGTCGTGACGGGGGAACTGCTCGCCGCGATGCAGACGAACGGCTATCAGCTCCGGTACTACGGCGTTTTGCTCTGGCCGTCGCCGCCGGACGATGAGGAACGCCTCGCGGCGCTCGGGCGGGCCGGGCTGTATCTGCCGCCGGAAGCCGGCAACGCCAAACGGACGGACCGACTGAAGTCGGAGTGGGAGCAGGTACAGGAGCTGGGCCGCTGGCGGCTCTGCGAGCTCGACGAACACGAGGCGAAAATGGCCAACGTGAAGCTTCGGAACGATCCGCGCTTGCGCGTCGTCCTGATGGACGGCGAGCTGCATGCGGAAGAGCGGGAGTAGGAGCGGAAGCGGAGAAATGCATGCGGTCGTGCACTGCCGCATAAGGCGGAACGGCGCGAAGGCAGGAGGGCGGAGAAGGCTCCGTCCTCTTCGTGCTTGTCTCGTGGAGGTTAACGGGGCGTGGATGAATGTGGAACGCCGGGCAAAAACGTTTCCGCAAATAAATGTAATGGCATAAATGTTTTATGATATAAATGACTGGTGAACGACACGACGAGTTCGCGCTCGGGGACGACGAACAAGTACTGCCCGCCGTACCCCATTGCGAAATACGTACGCGGTGACGCCGGTTCGGACGTGCCGCCGGTATAGATCCACCAATGATACCCGTAAGAGCCGACATGGTCGTACGTATGGTGAAGCGGAGCGGTGATCCGGTCGATCCACGCCGCAGGCACGAGCTGGCGCCCTTCCCAAAGCCCGCGGCGCAGCATGAGCAGGCCGAGCTTGAACAGATCCCGCCCTCTCAGGGACAGGCCGAAGCCGCCGATGACGATACCCTGCGTATCGGAGAGCCAGAGCCAGTCCTCGATGCCGAGGGGCGCGAACAGGTGCCGGGCGGCGTACGCCTCCGCCGTCAAGCCCGTCGCCCGCTGCAGGACGGCGCTTAGCAGCTGTGAGCAGCCCGAGTTGTACGCCATCGCCGCGCCGGGCGGGGCCTTCACCAGACGCCCCAGGACGAACGCCACCCAGTTCGGGCTGTCGTACATCGGCGTCGGCTGACCGTCCCAGTCGCCCCATTCCGGCCAGTCGAGGCCGTCCGTCATCGTGATCAAGTGCCGCAGCGTAATCGCGCGCTTGTCTTCGGGAACGCCCGGGAGCCACGCCGCGACGGGGGCGTCGAGCGAGTCCAACTCGCCGCGTTCGAGGGCGATGCCGATCAAAAGCGCGAGCAAGCTCTTCGTGATCGAGTTGAGCCGGTGCAGCGCTTGTTCCGACTTGCCGTTCTTGGCGTAGGCGTAGAGGTCCGTTCCGCCCTGATGAACGAAGCAAGTCGCGATCTTCGCGCGTTCGACGCCGGACCGGAAAGCGGCCATGTCCGGCGCCGTCCGGCTTTGGATGTCCGTCTTCAAGGGATGTTTCGCCTCCTCTGTCCGAATAAGTGCCGCGTCGGGCTTAAACGGGCGGGCCAGCCGTTCGGTACGAACGATCGGACGGCGAGGTACCCGTCCAAATCGGCCTTTTCGTACGCAAAGCGGACAAACGTCGATGCCGACGTTACGCAGCCGCATAAAATGGATGATGGTGAAGATGCGGGGCGGACATTCTTTCGCCGGCCCTACCGTATCTTTCCCGAACGGGTAGGCCGATTAATCGAACCGGATCGCGGCGCCCGCGCGCTCTCCCTGCGCACGCAGCGCAAGCTCCACCTTTTGCAGCCTCAAAACTTCATTCGGCTCCAGCTCGAGGCGGAAATAGCCGTAGGCGTAGGCGGCGTCCAGGAAGCTCAACTCGGGATAGCAGACGACCTGCTGCGGACGGTAAGGGTTGTCGATCAGCACCTGCCATTCGCCGGTCCGGTCCGCCGGACGGACCGCGGCGAGCGCTTCGTTTTTGGCGGCGGCGATGCTCTCGAACTGTTCCCACACGCGCGCCCAGGACGGGCTGAACCGGCCGGGGTCCGGGAATGTTTTCCTGCCTTGCTCGATCAGCTCCCCTACGCGCGGAACTTCCTCGTCTGCATAGCCTTTGAGAACGGCTCTGAACTGCTCGACGAATGCGTAAAAGGCCGGGTAGCCGGCCGCCAGCATCTCGTCCCGAAAGATCGACAGTTCGCGTTCCGCTCGCAGAGCGGCGAACCGATCCAAGCTCAATTCCGGCATGCGTAAACGACTCCTTTGCGGCGGAATGGTTGTCTTGCGTCGCGATCTGTGCATATTATATCTTATACGCTGGCATGGCAGACGCGAATTTATGATATAATGGGAAACAATGTGCAAACGGTCATTTGCCGCTTTTTAGGAGGGACTAGCGAAGATGAATCGACGTTTTGTCATCGAGGCGGTCATGATCGCCATATATGGCCAGCTGCTTCTGCCGAAACGTCCTGTCGAATACAGGATTCCTTACTCTACGATCATGGAGCTTTACGATATGAAGGACAGCCCGGAGCCCGTCATGCCGGACCCGGACGACGACCGCCATGTCAAAAGCAAAATCGGTGAAATGATCGCCTATTTCGAAGATCCGTTCAACAAAAAGAAGCTCGAGCGCGCCCTGATGGCGCCTTGGAAGGAAAGCCCCCCGCTGCCGATCAACGAGAACGTCACGATGATCGTCGTGAACGCCGTCGAGAATATGCAGTACGGGGAAATGCTCGATCCGATCGAGACGGAGCTGGTGCTTGCTTCGCTCCGTCTGCAATGTCCCGTGCTCACGGACCATATCGAGTTTCAAGACAAAGTCGTGCAGAACAGCATCCCCGTTCAAGTATTCGATATCGACGATTACGAATATGCCGTCGAGGAAGACATACCGGCGTCGGACGAACATTCGCAATGAGAGAGCTGCCGGACGGTCCCGGCAGCTTTCTTTCGCTTCGGCCGCGGCGCAATCTTGGCCCGGCCCGTTCGGGGATCGCTTTACTTGCATGCCAGGAGGGACGCCATGCGCATCCGTGAACGCATCATGCATCGTTTGGCGGCGCACAACCGCAGGAAGGGCAACGCCAAACGGGCATTGTACTGGTACGAGAAGCTCGGGACCGCGCGAATGGAGCCGCGCGCGATCGTCGAATACGCCGCGCTGCTGCACGGAGCCGGCCATACGGCGCGCGGGCTCCAGGCGCTGACGCGGCTGCTCGAAGCAAGTCCGAATGCCGCGGCTTACGAGCGCAGAGCCCGCATTTACCACGAGATCGATCGGCCCGAGGAGGCATTGTCGGACCTGAACGAGGCCATCCGCCTCGATCCGTCTTCCTATACGCTGTGGTACGTTCGCGCCGTCGTGGCGGCCGATCTCGGCAAGGAGGAGGCGGCCGTCCGCGACCTGAACGAGGCGCTGCACCGCGCAGGCCGACACGAGCGCGGCACGGTTCAGTACGAGCTCGGCAACCTTTACGCCAGACTCGGAAGGCCCGCGGACGCGGTCACAGCTTACCGGGAGGCGGTGGCTGATCCGGATAGGGCCGTGCCGCTGCAGCGGTTCCGCCTCGGCGAGGCGCTGGAGGCGGCCGGCAAGATCCGCGAAGCGCTGGCCGAGGTCGGCTTGGCCGCCGAGCAGCAGGCCCGCCTGCGGGCGCAGACGGACCGCGGGCTGCTCTATTATAGGCGTCGGACCGGCTATACGTTCGAAGGCGTGCGACAGGCGCTGGCGCAGGTCGACGGCGAGTACGGCTTCCGCCTGAAGCAGTCGCGGCTGCTTGAGCGGCTGGGCGACGCCGATGCCGCGATGGCCGCCGTCGTGCAAGGGCTCGACGAATATCCGGACGCGGAGGAGCTGCTGAACCGGAAAGGCGGGCTGCTCCGCGAAAGCGGGCATATCGACGAAGCGCTGACGCAGTTCGATCTCGTCATCGCCCGGTATCCGGACCGGCTTCCGGCCTATATGGAGAAGTGCGCCATCTACCGGAAGCTCGAACAATGGCCCGAGGCGCTGAACGTGCTGGAAGAGGCCAAGCGGCGATTTCCGGACAATACGGTCGTCCGCTTCTGGCAAGTGGACGTCCTGCGCGACGCCGGCCGTGCCGACGAAGCCTGGCAGGGCAGCCGACTGCTGACGGAGCTCGAGCCGGACGACCCGTTGAATTGGAAGCAGCAGGCGGAGCTCGCGATCGACGCTTCCCGGTTCGACCGGGCGGAGGCGGCTTATACGAAGGCGATCGCCCTGGACGGCAATGCGGACTTCCTCATGCGCCGAAGCTTCTCCCGCTACATGGCGGACCGCTACGAGGACGCGATGCTGGATTTGCAGGCGGCCGTCCAGGCTGACGTCAACCTGGCCGAGGAGAGCCGGACGGCGTTCGCCATGGGAGAGCTCTACATCGGTATGGATAACAAAGAGCTCGCCGAGGAGGCGTTCGGCAAGGCGATCCGGCTCGATCCGGAGAACGCGCTGCTGTATGAGCGGCGCGCCCGCTGCCTGCTCGCCATGGACCGGCCGGAGGAGGCGCTCGCGGACTGCGACGCCGGCCTCGCGCTGGATGCCGGGCAAACGCGCATCCTCAGGCTGCGGGGAGTTATTTATTTTCGGTTGGGCGACTACGCCTCGGCGCTGGCGGACTGCCGCGCCTATGCCGCGCAGCAGCCGGACGACGCCGAAGGCGCGTTCAATTTAGGCACCGTGCTGGCGCGTATGGACCGCAACGACGAAGCCATCGCGGCCTACTCGCGGTCGCTCGCCCTCAGTCCGTTCGAAGCGCAGGCGTATCTCGAGCGCGCTTCGCTGTTTTATCACCGCATGTTCGACCGGACGCGCGCCGCCGACGATCTGGCGCAGTGGCTGCTCTACGCCGGCGGCGAACGCAGCGAGTCCGAGCGCCTGTCTCTGCTGCACGAGCTCGACGGTTTCGACGACGAGATGCGCGAGCTGGCCAAGATGCAATATTTGAACCAGTACGGAGGAGGAGCGCCCCGGTATTTATCCTAGGGCGCCCGTTTGGCTGCGATCTTGGGGTATGGTAAAATGAGGTCGAAATTCATTATCTCGAGAGTCAATGGAGGTCATCGGCATGCTAGTCACGACAACACCGAACGTGGAAGGCTACCGCATCGCGAGATATTACGGATTAGTGAACGGCGAGACGATCATGGGGGCGAATATTTTTCGCGACTTCATGGCTTCGATCACCGACGTTGTCGGAGGACGATCGGGCTCCTACGAGAGCAAGCTGAAGGAGGCGCGCGATATCGCCGTCGGCGAGATGGTGGAGCAGGCGCAGCGTCTCGGCGCCAATGCGATCGTCGGGGTCGACGTGGACTACGAGGTCGTGCGCGAAGGCATGCTGATGGTTGCGGTCAGCGGCACGGCGGTTCTGGTCGAAGGCTGAACCTAGGAGGCGGCGCAGAATGAAATACCGGACTTTGGGCTCGACGGGGTTGAACGTGTCCGTCGTCGGCGTGGGCACCTGGCAATTTGGCGGCGAGTGGGGTCGCTCGTACGAGCAACGCGAGGCGGACGCCATTCTCGGCCGCGCCCGCGAACTGGGCATCAATCTGATCGACACCGCCGAATGCTACGGCGATCATCTGTCCGAATCTCTCATCGGTCCCGCCATTCGGAGCAATCGCTCGGAATGGGTGCTGGCAACGAAGTTCGGCCACCATTTTCACCGTCCGTTCGAACGGACGGACGAATTCGGGCCGGCGGATGTGGTCCGCCAGCTGGAACAGTCCCTCCGGGCGCTGCAGACGGATTACGTGGACCTGTACCAGTTCCATTCCGGCCCGGATGCGGCATTCGATTCAGACACGTTGTGGGACGCGCTGAACCGTCAGGTCGAAGTGGGCAAAATCCGCCACCTCGGCATCTCGATCGGCTCGAACCGGAACGTCCACCAGACTTCGCGGGCGACCGCGGTCGGGGCCGAGGCCATTCAGGTCGTTTACAACCGGTTGGACCGGGCGCCGGAGGAAGCGGTGTTTCCTTCGTGCGTGGAGCAGCGCCTCGGCGTTCTGGCCCGGGTGCCGCTCGCGAGCGGCTTCCTGAGCGGCAAGTACAAGCCCGGCGACCGCTTCGGCAGCGACGACGTTCGGTCCCGGCGCGACGCGGACGAGCAGGACCGGCTGCTGCGCGAGGTGGAGGAGATCGGCCGCAGCGAGGTTCCCGAAGGGACCGATATGGCAGCATGGGCGCTGGCTTGGTGTCTTCGGCATCCGGCCGTCACGACCGTCATTCCCGGCTGCAAGGATGTCGCCCAAGTCGAAGCCAACGCCGCGGCGGTCGCGCTCGTCCAAGACGGTCACCCGCAAGACGTTCGCGCGTAGACGCATATTTTCGCGGGACAAGCAAATAATGGGAGGAAACGAAAGAAGGCGGTGCCTCCCATGTGTCAAAGAATTTCGCTTGTCGCCGATCTGCCCGATCTGGTCGAACGCTTTCGCATTGGCCATGTCGTCGGCAGCTACAAGCCCCGCTACAACATCGCGCCCACGCAGTCCGCCGCTGTCATCTTCGAAGACCGAAGAGAGCGGATCCTGGATACGCTGCGGTGGGGACTCATGCCTTACTGGTCCAAAGACGCGGTCAACGCCGACGGGCAGGGGATCGGAGACCGTCCGATCTTTAAACGCATCCTCAACAAGCAGCGGTGCGTCATCCCGATCAGCGGATTTTACGGCTGGCGGACGCAAGGCAAGGTGAACCAGCCGGTCCATTTCGTCCTTCGCGACCGGCGGACGTTCGCCGTTCCGGGCTTTTACGAGATCTGGCCCAGGGTCGAGGGCGGCGATATTCGCGCCTACACGATGCTGACGACGGCGCCGAACGATCAGGTCGCCGGCTGCGCGGAACGGATGCCCGCGATTCTCGACGAAGCGGGGATCGACGCCTGGCTGTCCGAAGGCAACGTGGAGTACCGCGGCGTCTATCCGCACATCCGGCGACTCGAAAGCGGAGAGCTGATCGGCTATCCGGTGGGCGCCTACGTGAACGACCGGTCGAACGAAGCGCCGGAATGCGTGGAGCCGATTCGGGCCGCTTATGCGTCTTTGCGGAGATAACGCCATTGGATCTTCCCCGGAAGCGGCGCTTCCGGGGTTTTCACGTATAGGAATACCGCTGTTGGACGGAGCGGGTTCGCTAAACGCGGGAAATCGGGATCTATCTGGCAAGTTCGGCTTGCGGCCGTACGTATTCGAAAAATCGAACAGAGCGCTGTCCCTGGGGGACAAGTTGCCGTATGTATTCGAAATATCGAACAGAGCGCTGCCAACCAGGGGCGAATTGGTCGATTGTATTCGAAAAAGCGAATAGAATCGTGACTTTCCGCGGGAAAGTGGACTCATGTATGCGAAAAATCGAACTGAGAAGCATGGAGAGGACTGCAGGAGGCTGGGCCGTTATTTCCGGGACTGCGGAATGATAGGGAGAGGGAAGGGAGACCGCCTTATGGGAGAGAAAAGCGCGGTGAACGTATTCGCGCTGACCGGATTTCTCGGCAGCGGCAAGACGACGATGCTGCAGCGGATGCTGGCAGATGCCAAGGCTCGCGGGGAAAAGGTTGCGGTATTGATGAACGAATCGGGGGAGGTAAACCTTGACGGACTGCTCGTCGACCGCGACGTGCCGATGGCGGAAATGCTGGGAGGCTGCATCTGCTGCTCGATCAAAGCCGACCTCGGCCTCGAGCTGATGCGATTGATCGAGACGTATCGGCCGGATACCGTCTGGATCGAATCGACGGGTGTCGCGGAGCCGCTCGCAATGATGGACGCGGTGACGGAGGCGGCTATGTACACGCGTCTGGAGCTCCGCGGCCTGATCACGGTCGTGGACGCCTGCCATCTGCTCGACCGGAAACGCGTCGGCGCCGGCAAGACGCTGCGGTTGATGCGGGAGCAGATCCGCGGCGCTTCGCTGCTCGTACTGAACAAGACGGATCTCGTCGGCGAGGCCGAGCTGGCGGAGTTGGCGGCACAGCTCCGGGAGTGGAACGCGGCGGCCCCGATTCTGCCTGCGGTGCGCTGCGACGTGAATCCGGAGGCGGTCGAGCGGGCGCTGCCCGGCGCAAGCCCTCGGATGCCGCAGGCGGTCGGACTCGCCTACGACGAATCGTCCGGGCTGGACCCGCATTTAGAAGTTCATGCGCATGGGGATGAACAGCTTCATCGGCATCCCGCTGGATCGCATAATATCGATCACCAAAAGGTTGATCCGCACGATCATGCTCATGCGCACCCTCATCTGCATGATCACGCCCATCTGCACGATCACGCCCATCTGCACGATCACGCCCATCCGCACGATCACGTGAACGTTTTGACGCATTATCTGAGCGGTCCGGTGAACAGCGTCGACTTCGAGCGGATGCTGCGAGAGCTGCCGGGGGGCGTCTACCGGGCGAAAGGGATCGTCACCTTTACCGATACGGCGAGCCGCTTTCTGTTCCAGTACGCCTATCGCGAAACGGACTTTCTGCGAATCACGCCGCAGAAGGAAATCCCGGACGTCGCCGTCTTCCTCGGGGAGGACTTCTCCAGCTCGGATGTCCTCTCCCGATTGCTGAAGCTGACGCGCGACGATCGCTAGGCCCTCCCCGGCCGTCGCCTCCCAGCCTCATGACGCATATTTCTTCCGATTCCGGGAAACGGTAAAATACCGGAGGAGGAGTCCGCATGATGTCCTGGGTACGCGTCGGCCGCATTTCCGCCATATCGACCGTCCTGCTGTCCGTCGGTCTGCTTAATCACGTCATCATATTGCCTCTGCTGTTCGACGCCTCCGGCCGAGACGCTTGGGTCGCGGTGCTCGCGACGACGGTCGTCTTGCTCGGATGGCTTTTCCTCGTCTATCGCATCGTCCGCGACATCGGCACCGTCAGCGTGAACGACTGGCTGCAGCGAAAGGGAGGGACGTTCGCCAGATCCCTCACCGTCGGGATTTTGGTTCTTTTTCTGCTTTGCACGTCGGTCGTCACGGTCGTCGATACGATGACTTGGGGAACGAGTTCCTATCTGCCGTCCACGCCGGTCTCGGTCACCTCGGTCGTGTTCGTTCTGCTGTGCGCCTTTGCCGCTTACCAAGGCTTTCACGTCATCGTTTATCTTTCTTGCATCCTGCTGCCGGTCGTCATCGCGCTCGGTTTTTTTGTATCGGGCGCCAACGCCGACCGGAAGGATTACCGGCAGCTGTTCCCGATTTTCGAATACGGCTACAAGCCGATCGTCGACGGGATGATCGTCGTCGGCAGCGGTTTCGTCGAGCTTCTCGTCTTCGCGCTGCTGAGCCATTACACGACCAAGCCGTTCAAGCCGGTGCATCTGTACGCAACCGGTTTGATCGTCGCATGCCTTTGCCTTGGACCGGTCATCGGCGCGACGACCGAATTCGGCGTTTACGAAGCGACGGCGCTCCGGTTTCCCGCCTACGCCCAGTGGCGTCTCGTCCGCATCGGCAAGTATATCGAACATGTCGATTTTTTCGCGATCTTCCAGTGGCTGAGCGGGGCGTTCGTTCGGACGGCCGCTTCGCTCTGCCTGGTTCTGGACCTGCTCCGCCTGCGGACGCCGGGGCGGCGGATCGTGGCGCTGATCGCGATCGGCGCGCTGCTCGTGGCGCTTTGCATCATCCCGTTCGGAGACGCGCAGCAGTACCGGTGGTTCGGCATGTGGATGCCGGTCTCGCTCGCCGTGATGGCGGCGTTATCGATCTATCTGTTCCTGCTGGCGAGCTTGCGCCGGAAAGGAGGGGCGGCCGATGGTGCGAACCGGGCTTGAGTGGTTCGACTCGGCGATCGCGCATTGCGGGGACGTCCGATTGGAACGCATCGCCATCGGCGAACGCAGCGCGGTGATCGCCTATACCGAGCGGATGATCGACGGAACGCTTTATACGCAGAAGCTGCTTCCCGAAGTTCGGGCCGGCCTGGCCGACGAACGGGGCTTCGTCCCGCCGCTCGCTTCGGTTCCTCTGGCCGCGGACGACGAGCGCCAGCGCAAGCTGGTGTTCGCTCAGCTGTTTTCGGGCAGCGTGATCCTGTTCGCCGGCGGTCGGCTGTACGACTATTCGATCTCCAACCTGCCCGAGCGCATGCCGGAGGAGTCCAGCACGGAATTATCCGTGAAAGGTCCCCGCGACGGCCTGATCGAAGAGCTGTACGTGAATTTGACCTTGATCCGCAAGCGGCTGCGAACGCCGGATCTGAAGGTCGAGCAGTACCGGCTCGGATCCGAGAGCCAAACCCGCGTCGCCCTGCTGTACATGGCGTCGGCGGCGCCGGGAAACCTCGTGGAGGAGGCACGGCGCCGGCTGAGCAAAGTAACGGCGGAGGTCGTCTACGGGTCGGGCCAATGGGAGGAGCTCATCGCCGACCGTTCGAATTCGCTGTTTCCGTTAATCGGCTATACGGGAAGACCCGACTTCATCGTCCGGTCGCTGATCGCCGGGCGGGTCGCCTTTCTCGTGGACGGCTTGCCGATCGGCTACACGGCGCCGGCCAATCTGTACAATCTGCTGAAGTCGGCCGAGGACAACCACAACTCGTATTATTACGTGACCGTGGAGCGGATTCTCCGGCTGCTTGGCCTTGTGACGACGCTGGCCCTGCCCGGCTTTTGGGTCGCGCTGTCCGCGTTCAGCATCGACCAGTTTCCGTTTCCGCTCCTGTCGACGATCGTCATGTCCCGCACGGGGCTCCCCATGTCGACGACGATGGAGATGTTCTTCATGCTCGGCATGTTCGAGCTGTTCCGCGAGGCGGGCTTGCGCCTGCCACAAGCCGTCGGACAGACGGTGGCGGTCGTGGGCGGGATCATCGTCGGCGACGCCGCGATCCGCGCGGGCTTAACGTCCCCGACGATGCTCGTCGTCTCGGCGATTACGAACATCACGTCCTTTACGCTCGTAAACCAGACGCTGCTCGGCTCGGTCAGCTTGATGAGGATCGGAGTCGTCATCGCCAGCTCCTTTCTCGGGATGTTCGGTTTTTTCGTCAGCATGTTCGCCATTCTGCTGTACCTGGCATCGCTCAGCTCGTTTGGCGTGCCCTATCTGGCGCCGCTCGCGCCGATCCGGTGGAAGTCGTTCTGGTATGCGTTTGTTCGGTTTCCAACCAAATATTTGCACAACCCGCTCGGGCCGCGGCCTAAGTCCCCTGAACGGCGGTGAAGCCCGATGCCGACGACGATGAAGCTGCTACTGCCGCTCGTCGCCTGCGCGCTGCTCGCCGCCTGCTGGGACGTGACGCCGATTCAGGAGAGCAACTATTTCACGAGCATGGGCGTCGACTACGACGCGGCGAACAAGCGCTATACCGTCCAAGCCGCCCTGATCAACATGGCCGACGTCGCGAAAATGGAAGGCGCCGGGGGCTCGCGGATGAAGACGTTCATCGGGAGTGGCCAAGGTCCGACCGTGCATCTGGCGCTAAACGAAATGTATCGCAGCTCGCAGCTTGCGCCTACGCTCGATCACCTCATGACGATCATCGTGACCGAACGGACGCTCGGGCATATGGACGAGGTGCTGGATGGTATCAACCGCAGCCGCGCCGTTCGCTACAACATCAATTTGATCGGCACGACGGAGAATCCGGAGAAGATCCTCTCGTCCGACCGCTTGTTCGAATCTCCGCTGTACAGCTTTCTATACCAGCCGGTGACGCGGGGGCCGGGCAAGCCGTATGTTGCCCCGATGAGTCTGCAGGCTTTCGTGAGGGAGTATCACTCGGAGGCGAGCACGACGCTGCTGCCGAACCTGAGGATCAACGACCGGAGCTGGATCCAGGGTGATCAGCATCCGCGATTTCTGATGTACGACGGCGCGTTTGCCGTAGAAAGAGGAATGGACAAAGGATACCTGTCGAACGAACAGATGAGAGGCATGCGTTGGGTTCGCTCCGACGCTTCCCGTACGTTTCTGAAGGTTAGCGGGAACTCGGAGGTGCTCGCCGTGCTCGTCGTCAAAAAAAACACGTTCAAGCTGCGCTACGCCCCCCGCGGCGGGAAGCCCGCTTTTCATCTTCGTTTGACGGTAAACGCGTATGTGCACGAGATGTTGAAGCAAACAACCGACGAGGAATTGATCCGGGAGGCGGAGCGATCGATCCGGAAGGATCTGGAGGAAGCGATCGCGCTCGGACGCGCGAGAGGAATCGATATGTTCAACGCCGAAGAGGCCGTCTATCGCTGGCATCTGACCGAATGGCGCAAGCTGCGGGCGCAGCGTGTCGCGTTCGAGCGGCTCCCGTTCGAGCTGCGCGTCAAGGTGAAATTGGTGCACACCGGCAAGCTCAAGCTTCGGGAACAGCATAAACAATGGACGAAAAAGCCGCTCGAATAGAGCGGCTTTAACTGGTGATTAGAAAGCGATTAGAGCTAAACGTTACAAAACGCGTCTGGCCGTCTTGTAATGATCTTTCCACCATCCGGATTTCAGGTTCGAGATCGTGACGCCCGGCTTGCCGTACGTGTGCATAATTTTGCCGTTGCCAATGTAGATGGCGACATGATGCACCGGGGAATAGAAGAAGACGAGGTCGCCCGGCTTCAGGTTTTTGTAGGAGACAAACTTACCGACTTTGGATTGCGCATTGGAGGTGCGAGGGAGCTTAACGCCGTATTTGCCGTACAGGTACTGGGTAAAGGAAGAGCAATCGAACGTTTTGGTGTTGCCCGTCTTCGCACCGAAATCATATTTGACGCCCATGTACTTTTTGCCCAGGGCGATGATTCGAGAAGCTTTGGAGCTGGTGGAAGCCGACGCCGCGCTGGCTTTCTGCGTCGGCGCAAACGCGGCTACGCCTCCGAAGAGGAGGGTCAAAGCGATCGCCGCGGCGGTAATCGTTTTGAAGATGCGCATGTTGTTCATCATGTTGTTTCCTCCTAACGATTTGGGAATGAGACCACTATATCAGATCCTTTTTCCCCTCCATTTCCCATTAAGCAAGCGGTTGCTTGGGAGCCGCGCAAAAAGGCGTGAAAATGAAAAACAGATAAGAAAATATTCATTTTTCGGGGCTGGACAAGCGCAAGCGCTTCTGGACGCTTTGATCTGGGCCGTCTAAATCTGCTAAGATGGAGATCTACTTTGGTGTGTGGGAGGCGTTCGGATTGCAGCTGCGTATTTTGCATGCCGAAATGCGCCGCGACGAGGAAGAAGGCTACGTCGGGCGCGTTCAGTTCGAGGCGGAAGGTCATAGAGTGCCCTACGAAATCGTACTGCAGAGCAAGAAGGGCAAGGAATGGAGCTATTCGCTGCTGTTCGCTTCCGAATCCGGGGATGACGACGAGATCGAAGCGGTCGACGACGAGCTCGACGAGAACGACGCTTTGTTCGATCAGCTTGTTCAAGCGGCGAGAGCGGCGCTCTCGCTCTAATGTAGAGGCTTGTTGGCGCCGCGAGGTCGGGCTAGCCCCGTCTTCATAAAAAACAGTCCCTTCCCCGGTCCGGGGAGGGACTGTTCGCGCGCGCTGCGAGACGCATTTTCGTCATTTGACGATCAAGACCGGCACCTTGGCGTGCTGCATCACGTTATGGCTGACGCTGCCGAGCATGAACTCGCGGATCCCGCCGAGGCCGCGGCTGCCCATGACGATCAGGTCGCAGCCTTCGTCCGTGGCGAACTCAAGGATCGTCTCGGCAGGCTCGCCGTCGACCAGCTTGAACTCGGCTTCGACTTGGGGGGGCACGAGTCCTTTGGCTTCTTCCAATACGTTAAACGAATGCTGCATATACTGCTGGCTCCAATCGGGCGGCAGCGTCAGCATGAAGTCTCCGTTGTTCACGATCGGCACCTGGTAGACGTGCAGAACGAGCATCCGGGATCCGTAGCTTTCGGCGAGCTGCGCCGCATGGCTGAGGGCTTTGCGGGACAGGTTCGAGCCATCATAAGCCACCATGATTTTCACGTATTTCATTTCGCAAACACCCCTCGTCTCCGAATGAAGCATCGGTTTTATTGTATGTTTAACCACAAATATCATCCGTCAAACGAGCGCGCTGCGGCTTCGCCGCCCGGAAGAGGGCGGGATGCCGCCGTTTGCGACCCCCGAATCGCCCGCGCGGCCGATGTCGGGACGCTAGGACGGATAACCAAGGGAGGGCCTATCTTGTCAGAGGATCAGAAGCTTCGCGAAGAGCGAACGAACTTGTACCGAACGCTGGAAGAAATCGAGAGGCAGATCGCGGGCATCGGTCCCCGCTATACCGGCAAAGACTATACGGAGCAGCTGCTCGACGCGCATCGCCAGGATCGCAAGGCCCGGCTCGAAATCGCGCGGCGGGAGCCGTACTTCGGCCGGCTGGACTTCGCGGAACGGGGCAAAGCGGAGCCATCCGCGCTTTATATCGGGAAGCACGGCGTCGGCGAGGAGGAGGGGGCGGAACTGCTCGTCGTCGATTGGCGTGCGCCGGTCTCCAGCTTGTTTTACGCCTTCTCCGGCGGCGATCCGAATGTGTCCTACGAATCTCCGGACGGGGAGGTCGGAGGCACGATTTCGCTCAAGCGCAACCTGCTGATCCGGCAGGGAGAGCTGCAGCGCGTCGTCGACAGCTATGCGGAAGGTTCCGATCAAGGGACGGTAACGGACGAGTTTCTGTTGCACAAGCTCGGGGAAAGCAAAGACAACAAGCTCCGCGACATCGTCTCGACGATTCAGCAGGAGCAGGACGCCATTATCCGGACGGACAAAAACAAAGCCGTCTTCATCCAGGGTGTGGCGGGCAGCGGCAAGACGACCGTGGCGCTGCACCGGCTCGCTTACTTGCTCTACCGCTACAAGGACCGCGTCAGACCCGACCGGATGATGATCCTCGCGCCAAGCAAAATGTTTCTGAATTATATCTCAGGGGTTCTGCCGGAGCTGGGCGTCGGCGACATCCAGCAGACGACGTTCGAGGATTGGGCGTTGGATCAACTCGGCGACGACGTCGCGCTGCGCGATCCCGCAGAAGCGTTCGAGCGGTGGTTCGAGCAGCCGGTGACCGAAGCGGATAAGCGGAGCGCTTCCGCCCGCGCGAAAGGGGAGCTGGGCTTCCTGCAGGAGATCGACCAGGCGCTTGGCGCGCTTGCATCCCGGCTCGTACCGGACGAGCCGTTCAGTCCGGACGACCGTCATATGCTGGCGGCCGATACGATCCGCGGCTGGTTCGCCGAGGAGCTCGCGGACGATCCGCTCATGAAGAAGCGGGAACGGCTGCTGAACCGGATGAAGCGATGGATGGAAATCGAGATCGGCCGGGAGCGGTGGAGCGAGCGGGACGTGAAGGCCAAGGCGAACGCCCGGTGGAAGGCGTACGCGGCCAAGATGCCCGCGTTTACGGCCGCCCAATTTTACGCGGAGACGTTCCCTGCCGCGGCCGGTGCGGCAGAGGGCAAAAAGACCAAGCGCAAGCTGCCGACGTTTGAGCGCGAAGACCTGGCTCCGCTCGTCTATATCCATGCCCGGCTCTATGGCACAGACACGCCGGCCTACGACCATATCGTCATCGACGAAGCGCAGGACTACTCCCCCGTGCAGCTGGCGGTGTTAAAGGAGAGACAACGCATCGCCTCCATGACGGTGCTGGGCGATTTGCAGCAAGGCATTCACGATTATGCCGGCGTCAGCCGCTGGTCGGAGCTCACGGACGTCTTCGACGAGGGCGACACCGCCTACTTCGAGCTGGATCGCAGCTACCGGTCTACGATGGAAATCATCGAGTTCGCGAACCGCGTGCTGGCCGGCATGTCCGGCGGCGCGAAGCCGGCAAGGCCCGTGTTCCGCAGCGGGGATCCGGTCGAGACGGAGCGGACGGACGAGGGAGAGACGGCGAAGGCGATTGCGGCTACCGTGCGATCTTGGCGCGAGCGGCCGGATATCCAGACGGTCGCGGTGCTGGCGAGGACGGCCGCCGAGAGCGATCGCCTGCATCGCCAGCTGCGAGACGAAGGCGTGGACGCGTCGCTGCTGCAGGCGAAAAACCAGGCGTATGACGGGGGCGTAACGGTCGTGCCCGTCTACCTGTCCAAAGGGTTGGAATTCGATGCGGTGCTCATCCCCGACGCGGACGACGAGCAGTACGGTCCGGGCGACGCCAAGCTGCTGTACGTCGGCTGCACGCGGGCGTTGCATTTGCTGAAGCTGATGTATCGCCGCGGACTGACCGGACTCGTGCGCGATCCGGCCGCTCAGCCTGTGGAAGGGAGCGTGTGAGCGCATGAGAAGAATCACGCCCCGATTCGTTGCGACGGTCGCGCTGTTTTTGCTTGTTTTCGGCGCGCTGAATCTGTATGTCGGATGGAACTTGCTGCTGCTCGTTCACGTCGTGTGGCCGGGCTTCCCGCCGGTCGTTTTCTGGCCGCTGTTTTTCCTGGTCGTCTTCGCCTACGTGATCGGCCGCGCGCCGATCCGCCCCCGCGCCCTCGGCCGCGGGATCAAGGTGCTCGGCGCGCATTTTATCGGCTTGTTCGAATACCTTCTATTAACGCTGCCTTTGGCCGACTTGGCGGGCTGGGTGCTGATCCGCGCCGGCGTGGAGCGCGCAGCCGCGATCGGCTGGGTAGGCGGGATCACCGCCGCGCTGCTCCTCGGGCTGTTCGCCATCGGCTCGCGCAACGCCTGGCGCCCCGTCGTCCGAACGTATGATCTGCACGTCGCCAAGCCGGCGGGAGCGCTTCGGCGGCTGGACATTCTCATCGCGTCTGACCTTCATCTGGGCAATATCGTCGGCAACCGTCATCTGGACCGTCTATTGGCGGCGGCAGAGTCCCTCAAGCCCGATCTGATCCTGCTTGCCGGCGACGTCATCGACGACGTCATCGAGCCCTTCGTCCGCAACCGAATGAGCGAGCGGCTCGGCCGCTTGCGCGCGAAGTACGGCACTTATGCCGTACTCGGCAACCACGAATATTACGGCGGACACGTGGAAGAGTACGTCCAGCGCATGAAGGAGATCGACATTCCCGTCCTGCAGGACGAAGGCGTGACGATCGACGGATCGTTCCACGTCGTCGGCCGCAAAGACAAAACGGCCGAATCGATGGACCCGGCAGGCCGGCGATCGATCGCGGAGCTGTTGTCCGACTTCGATCAACGACTGCCTACGATCGTCATGGACCACCAGCCGCAGCAGTACGCGGCGGCAGAGGCGGCCGGGGCGGACCTGCTCGTCTCCGGCCACACGCATCGCGGGCAGTTTGCGCCGAACCACCTCATCACGCGCCGCCTGTTCGAGCTCGACTGGGGTTATCTCCGCAAAGGCAACATGCACGCGCTCGTTTCTTCCGGTTTCGGAACGTGGGGGCCGCCTGTGCGTCTGGCCAGCCGCAGCGAACTGCTCCACGTCATGCTGCAATTCGATGGAGACGCCGAGAAATAGGAAAGGGGGACACGAATGAATCGTCTGACTTTGCGGCTCTCGGGCATGTTCGCTGTCTGCGCGCTGCTTGCGGCCGGCTTCGGCTTCCTCGCGCTGCTCATCGGAAGCCATCGCATCCGCGCGTTCGACGACGCGGTCATCGGCTGGGTGCAGGGCTTCGAGTCGCCGGGACTGACCCGGTTCATGATCGGCGTCTCTTCGATGGGCTACGGCTTGCCCGTAACCGTGATCAGCATCGTCAGCATGCTGTTCCTGTACGTGGTGCTCCGGCACCGACGCGAGCTCGTCGTCTTCGTATTCGCGGTGGCGGGCTCCGGACTGCTCAATACGATTCTGAAGGCGGTGTTCCACCGCGAACGGCCGACGATCCACCGGCTGGTCGAGGAGCATGGCTACAGCTTTCCTAGCGGCCATTCGATGGGGGCGTTCAGCCTGTACGGCATTCTCGCCTATTTGCTTTGGCGCCATCTGCCCGGTGTTTGGAGCCGCGCGGTGCTGATCATCGTCAGCGTCTCGCTCATTTTGGCGATCGGGATCAGCCGGATTTACCTCGGCGTCCATTACCCGAGCGACGTCCTGGGCGGTTACCTGGCCAGCGGCAGCTGGCTTGCCGCGGTCATCGGCGTTTATCAGCGGCGAAGGAATTGACAGGCGCGGTGCCGCGTGCTATTTTGATACATATCGCTAATTCTGTGTAAGTATATCGGAATTATCAAAATGGCAGCACGGAGGAGACGCCGCATGAATCTCGATCATATCGAAGCGTTCGTCTTCGTGATCCATTACGGCAGCTTCAACAAGGCGGCGGACGCCTTGTTTTTGTCGCAGCCCTCGGTCAGCGCGCGGATTCAGGCGCTAGAGCGCGAGCTGGACTGCGAGCTGTTCGACCGTTCGGGCAAAAAGATCCATCTGACGGAGAAAGGGGAGCTGTTTCTCCCGTACGCGCAGGAGATGCTTCAGTCGTTCCGCAAAGGCAAGCAGCGGCTGCGGGTGGAGAAGTCGCCCCCGTCCGCGCTGCGGATCGGAAGCGCTCCCCTGGCCGCCGGCTATCTGCTGCCGGGATTGCTGCCGGCGCTGCTCGCCATGCACCCGGACGTGCACCTGACGGTGACGACCGCCTCCAGTGACGAAATCCTGGATAAAGTGCTGAACAAGGAGCTGGACATCGGCTTCGTGCGCGGACTCGCCCATCATCCGGGCGTGCAGTCCGTCCGCTTTTACGACGATCCGATCCGGCTGTATGCGCCGCCGGGGCATCCGTTTCTGGGGGCGGAAGACGTGTCGCTAGAGGAAGTCGCGAACGAGTCGATCATCCAATTCGAATGCACCTCATTGGATTGGCTGCGGGTTCAGCGTCTATTTGACCGTCTAGCTTCGCCGCCGACCGCCGTCTATCGGGTGGATAATCTCGAGACGGCCAAACGGCTCGTCATGGAAGGGGCCGGCATCGCTTTCCTGCCTGAACTGTCGGTACGCCAGGAAGCGGAATCCGGCCGGATCGGCGTTGCGCGGCTCGCCGAGCTGGACGGCATCGCCCTCCGGACGAACCTTATCTCTCTCGTCGGCGAGCATGGCCCCTACGCCAAGTCGCTCCGCGAGCTTGCCCAATTGTTCGTCGGAGCAGCCGTCGACATCGGTGTGCCACATGCGGAGGCGGAAGAAAGAAAGGAGGCCTGAGCCGTGAGCGAACGGATAGAGCTCGATAAGACCGAATCGGAAGATCGGCTGCAGCAAATGCTGGTGGACGTCCGGCGCCAACTGCATCGCCATCCCGAAGTGGCCTTCGAAGAATACGAGACGACCCGGTCGATCGCGGGCTGGCTCCGCGAAGCGGATATCCGCATCGCCGACTATCCGCTGAAGACCGGTCTCGTGGCGGAGATCGGACGCCGCGCCGGCGGGCCGATCGTAGCGCTGCGGGCGGACATCGACGCGCTTCCGATCCAGGAGGAGACAGGCTTGCCCTTCGCATCGGCCGTGCCGGGCAAAATGCATGCCTGCGGCCACGACTTCCATATGGCCGTCATCCTGGGGGCGGCGCTACTCCTGCGCGCCCGGGAGGAGGAGCTGCCGGGCACCGTCCGACTGATCTTCCAGCCGGCGGAGGAGAAAGGGACGGGCGCAGCCTACGCGATCGACGCGGGCGCGCTGGAAGGCGTCGCCGGCATCTTCGGCCTGCACAACAAGCCGGATCTGCCAGTCGGCACCGTCGGAATCCGTCCCGGCGCCCTCATGGCCGGCGTCGACGGCTTTCGCATCGACGTGACGGGCGTCGGCACCCACGCTGCCGTGCCCCATGCCGGCGTCGATCCGATCGTCGTCGCCGCCCAGATCGTCACGGCGCTGCAAACGATCGTCAGCCGCAGCATCAGCCCGCTCGACAGCGCAGTCGTCAGCGTGACCAAGCTGCAGGCGGGCACCACGTGGAACGTCATTCCCGAACGGGCCGTGCTCGAAGGCACCGTCCGCACGTTCGACGCCGCCGTACGCGCTGAAATGCCGGGCCGCATCGAGCGGATCGCCGAGGGAATCGCCGGCGCGCTCGGGGCGACCGCCCGGCTGCATTGGTATCCCGGTCCGCCATCCGTGCGGAACGACGAACGATTAACGTCATTAACGATCAAAGCTGCGGAAGCTGAGGGATGGCGGGTGGTCACGCCCGACCCTTCTCCGGCGGGCGAGGATTTCGCTTTCTATCAGGAGCGCGTTCCGGGCTCGTTCGTCTTTGTCGGCACGGCGGGGCCGCGAGAGTGGCACCATCCCGCCTTCGACCTCGACGAGCGGGCGCTCGCGCCGACCGCCCGCCTGTTCGCACGTTTGGCGGAGGTGGCACTGGCGGCCTGGGCAGGCGGAGGTGATTCCCATTCGGACCGTGTATGACGTGCTGATCGTCGGCGCGGGAGCGATGGGCATGAGCTCCGGGCATCATCTCGCCAGGCGGGGGCTGCGGACGCTGTTGATCGACGCATTCGATCCGCCGCACGACCAGGGCAGCCATCACGGCGATACGAGGCTGATCCGGCACGCGTACGACGGGGCTGCGGCTTACGTTTCGTTGGCGCTGCGGGCGGACGCGCTGTGGCGGGAGCTGGAGGAGGCGGCCGGGACGTTGCTGCTGCACCGGACCGGCGTGTTGAACCTGGCGCCCGAAGATTCGGGCCAGCTCCGGACGAAGGCGGCCCGCTCCGCCGAGTTCGGCCTCTCCGCGGAGCGGCTTTCCGCCCGGGAGATCGAAGCCCGCTGGCCAGGCTTTCGGCCACCCCAGAACTTCGTCGGCTTGTACGAGCCGGAAGCTGGTTACTTGTCGAGCGAACGCGCGGTCAGCGCCTTTCGCAGCCAGGCTGTCGCGCATGGGGCGGCTATTCTGCCGTACACCCGCGTCGAGAGCCTGCAGGTGGCGGACGGCCGCGTCTCGGCCCGCACGAACAACGGCACCTTTCACGCGGAGGCGGTCATCTTGAGCGCCGGGGCGTGGTTCAAAACGCTGGAGCCGTTCATCTCGCTGCCGATTCGTCCCGTCCGCAAGACGGTCGGCTGGTTCGAAGCGGACGCGTCGTTCTACGGGGACGACCGGTTCCCAGGGTTTACTTACCGCGGGCCGGAGGGCGAATATTACGGCTTTCCCAGCATTGCCGGGTCCGGCCTCAAAATCGGACGGCACGATACCGGTGCCGCCTGGAATCCCGGAGAGGCTCTCGCCCCGTTCGGCGGCTTGCCGGAGGACGAAGCCGATCTGCGGCGGGCGCTGGACGCCTTTCTGCCGCGCGCATCGGGACGGCTGCTGCACAGCGCCGTATGCAAATATGAAGTGACGCCCGACGAAGACTTTATCATCGACCGCCACCCGGCCTACGCCAACGTGCTGCTGGCGGGCGGATTTTCCGGGCACGGCTTCAAGTTCGCGAGCGTCGTCGGCGAGATTCTCGCCGATCTGGCCGCAACCGGCGCGTCGGAGCGCGATATTTCGCCGTTTTCGCTGCAGCGTTTCCGGCGGGAGCGAATTTCTTGAACGTCCATACGCGACGAACGGCAGGAGTCGACCCGAATGGGTCGTCTTTTTGCATGGGTTATGTTTAACCTCGTTGAGGATTTTGATTATTGCGAACGCCCGTTCTATGATTGAAATGGAACGTCATGGTTCGAAGTTAGTTTGAGCAAAATACACCGGAAATCTATTTTTCGGATCCCCGCAAGACCGAATCGACAAAGCTGAAAACGGTGTTGCGATTCCCTGTTAAAAAAGCCGAATAGCGAATGTAATTGGACATGCCCCCAAGCGCCTAAGATGGGCATACCGATTGCCGCCTTTTCAGGAAGGCGGTTTCTTTTTGCGCAAAATAATCCGGTTCGATGAGGAGGGGCAAAGCCAAAGCTTGCGGCGATGAACCACCAACCGAGATGATCTGGGATCGAACCCTGCCCCGTCGCTGCGGATCGGGAGGCGGGTTTTCGGCGGAATGGAGGACTTATGTATGCGAAAAACCGAATACCATTTTCCGATTTGACAGAAAGATGAGCTAATGTATGCGATATATCGAATATAATTCCTGTTATTAGCGATTATGGGGACTAAGATATTCGGTATTTCGAATACAAACGATCATGAGCAGGCTGTGAGCGGAAAAAAGGCAGCACCTGACGATTCTGCGCCGTTTGGGCGGGATGGAGCGGTAGGTAGGCTCTTGCATCTCTGAGGACTGGTGCGGCGGCTTCGAGCGGCGCTTAGTGCACAAGTCTCGTAACTTGACGTAGCTGCGGGACGTCTAATCGAAAGGAAGGGAGAGATCGCCGATGAAACCGCCCGCCCGACGGGCGATCTGCGTGCTGCTCGCTGCGCTGCTCGCCGCCGCGACGGCGGGATGCCGCCACGGATAATCCGTCGAAATCCGGGCGGAATCGCATTACGGCAGCCTCGGGAAAGGCAAGTACCGCGTCGTCAAACGGCTCGAAGCAGACGGCCGATCATTTGCGCTTGCGGTTCCATTTGAAATCCTCGGGTAGAACGGTCCATGTTTTGAACGAAAAAGATTTCCAACCGCGCGCGAGTGGGTTATTCTGGTAAAAATGCGGAAGCGATCCATGCGACAGGAGGAAATTTATGGCGGTTCTATCCGTGCTGCTCGCCGCGATTTTCGGCATCGTCGGTTTGGTTATTTTGTACAGCTTGATTCAATCCGCCATCGATCAATCGGATACGGCAAAGACGCTGCGCGAAATTCGGGACTTGTTGGAACGGCAACTTGCGGCGTCGGGAGCAAGAGGGCGACCAGATGTGCATAGTGAACACAGCCTGGATCTCCAAGGTGACGCGATCGGGACTGATCTTTCGTCAACCCAGCCCGATGCAGACGAAGTCTGTCCGGGATGCGGGACGATTGTCTCCGAAGACCGCTTCAGTTGCCCCGAATGCGGGTTGACGCTAAGAGATCCGGAACCCGGTGCGAATTTCCGCTGAGCGGGTGGGCATGGGGCAGGACGAAGACGGCGGCGATCGCGGTGGCCCTCAGTGCGGCGGTCGCTTAGCGGCTGGCCGTTGGGGGTGCAGGATGAAGACAAGCTTCCATTGCGATTTATGATCGATGGCGTCTACATGCATGGATGACGAATACTTTCGACTGACGGATTCGATCAATTGTGACGTGACGGACGGGGCGGGGCGGGGCTGCAGGCACTGCTTATGGACGACGAATACTTTCGACTGACGGATTCGATCAATCGTACCGTGACAGACGGGGTGGGACCTGCAGACTGCTACACTTATGGACGACGAATACTTTCGACTGACGTATTCGATCAATCGTACCGTGACGGACGGGGCGGGGCGGGGCCTGCAGACTGCTACGCTTATGGATGACGAATACTTTCGACTGACGGATTCGATCAATCGTAACATGACGAACGGGGACTGCAGGCGCTGCTATACCTATGGACGACAAATACTTTCGACTGACGGATTCGATCAATCGTAACGTGACGGACAGGGCGGGACCTGCAGACTGCTACACTTATGGATGACACAAACTTTCGACTGACGGATTCGATCAATCGTACCGTGACGGACGGGGCGGGGCCTGCAGGCGCTACTGCACGTTAGCCAGGTGCTGGATTCACCCAGGCGGATGAACATTCGCGGTGGCGGACGTGTCGCGCGGCATGACGCTTCTAAGGGAGAGTATGTTCTTTGAGGCGGACGACGATGTGGAAGCGTTAACGCTGTTACGGTGGATGGGCCATTGGGCTCTTACCGGCTGAGCCTGAGGAGTGGGCTGGAAGGAATTTCGCGATCGAGGGCCGAAGCCGGAAGGTCGGTCGACTATCGAACCGAGGAGGGACGAGGATGATCGTATGGATTAACGGCGCTTTCGGGTCGGGGAAGACGCAGACGGCGCATGCCCTGCACCGGCGGATCCCGGGTTCGTACGTGTACGACCCGGAGCGTGCCGGGTATTTCATTCGGCGCAATATGCCTAAAGCTTTGGCGCAGGGAGATTTTCAGGATTTTCCGATGTGGAGATCGATCAACGCGTCCATGCTGCGCTATTTGGACGCGAACCACGACGGGCCGATCATCGTCCCGATGACGATCGTGAATCCCGTCTACTGGCGGGAAGTCGTCGGGCAACTGTGCGAAGAAGGGATCGACGTTCGCCATTTTACGCTTTGCGCGTCGGAAGCAGTGTTGCGCAAGCGTTTGAAAAGCAGAGGAGAGGGCGGCAGCTCGTGGGCCGCGCACCAGATCGAACGCTGCGTGGCAGGCCTTGCGGACGAGACGTTCCGCGTGCATCTCGACACCGACCGGACGACGATCGCCGATAACGTCGAGCGGATCGCGGCCGGGGCGGATCTAGTTCTCGCGCCGGATAACCGCGGTCCTTTTCGCGCCGCTGTCGATCGGCTCGCCACCCAGATCAAGCACATTCGCTTCCGTCCTTAATTTCGTCATGGGCTGGGTGCGCGGATCAGCTCCAGCAGCAACCTCAAAAGCGGTCCCCGAATCGTCGCTCGACGTCGGGTACCGCTTTTTGCGTGTATATGGAGCCGCACGCTGGAGTTGGCGGGCGATGAACGTACGTTCGCCGAAGGGAAAGCCGCCATCGCGCGCCGGTTCGGCGTACCGGTACGCCCGGCGCCGACGCCGTCGCCGTCATCGCGCGTTCGCGCAGACGGCGTGCGGGTTCAGGCGCACTTCGCCGAGAACGGCTATCCGGCCGACCCCGCCGCGCTTAGGCGGCTCCATCCGGATCTGACGTCCTTCGAGGCGTGGCTCGCGGGCGAGCGGCTGGCGGAATGAGGAGCTGATCGCGAAGTGATCGCCGCGCAGGCCGGTCCGCTTCGGGCCGTAGTATGAATCGACTGCGCCGCGCATAGACATAAGCTGAATACGCGTATGCCTATTCCGTCAGATGGGACGGCACGCCTCAGTCGAACGGGGGGCTCCGATGGCCAAGGAGAGACTGAACCTGCCGAAGGACTATTATAACGAAGCCAGCGAAGTGCTCGGGGAAGATTTTTGGCAGGAGATCGGCCAGCTCATCCCCGTCACGGGCCCGCGGATCGACATGTACCACACGCCGACTTCGATCGTCGTCCTGGCCGAACTGCCGGCCATCCGTAGCCAGGAGCAGATCGAAATCCGGCTCGAAGGGCAGACGCTGCTGCTCGAAGGAGAGATTCCTTTTCCTTACCCGGTGACCGAAAACCGGATGCTGCTGAAGGAGCGTTATTTCGGTCCGTTCAAACGGGCGTTGACGCTCCCCAAGCCTGTATCGGCTGCGGGCATCTCGGCCAAGTACGCGAAGGGTTTGCTGATCGTCGAGCTCCCGATCGAGGCGTCCGAGCCGCCTACGAGCATTCCGATCCAGGAAGAATCCGGTCCGGGCGCGAACGGCGCCTAAGCGCGAAAGGAGGCGGACGCATGCGGAACATCCGGTTCGGGGAACTCCGGATCAACTCGATCTCGCGCTCGTCGGGCGTATTCGCCGGAGACAATCGGCAGGCGGGCTTCAAAAGCTTCTCGAAGTCGAACCAAGCGTTCGGCTCCGTAAGCGGCGAGGGGAGCCTGGTCTACGACGGGCGGGTCCGGGCCAAAGACGCGGACCGGATCGACATGGCTTGGGACGGAAAGACGAAGGAGCGGTGAAACGCTGGTTTCGGAGACGGGAGCGCGCCCCTCTCCCGTCCCCGCCCAAGGAAGAACATCGGCCCCAGGAGGCGTGGGAAGCCCGGCTGCGCCAAATGGAGCGGACGGTGGCGGACCTGGCGAACAGGCAGCCGCAAATCGTCATCGAACATCTCGTCATTCAGCAGCCCGTCCTGGAAAAGCTGGAATTTCGCCTGGACGGCCTGGATATCGAGCATCTCAGCGGTTCCTTGAATCTCGGCAACAACTTCGGAACGAACGTCGCCGCGAACGCGGACGTCCGCAAGTCTCCGGCGGCCTCCCAAGAAAGGAAGGCGCCGGCCGCCGATCCGGCGGATCCGCCAAGCCCTGGACAATCAGGTCTTCGCCGAACGCCGACCGGCTTTCGGTTCGATAACCGGAGGTGACGGCCATGGGTTCTTTTTTGTCTCCGCAGTTCGTGATCGGCTCGATCCGCATCGGCTCGGTGGAGAACGCGTCGTGCATCAACATGGGCAACAATTGGCCGAGCGGCTTCGAAAGTCATCAGAAGCTCACGCAGGGTTTCGGGTCGGTGAGCGGGGACCGCAACCTGGTCGCAGGCATCCGCTCGCTCCTGAACGACTCGGATTTTCTAGATACGCTGAACGTCGCCGGCGCGGAGGTGCCGGAATGGCTTCAGGACATTCTCGCCGAGCAGAGCCCCGTCCCGGACGAATCGCCCTACGGAGCAGGAGAAAGGCAGTGACATCATGGACGACTGGCAGCAGTCGCAAGACTGGCAAAAATTCCAGAAAAACGTGTTGAAGCATGTCCCGGGCATCGGCAAAGACGGGAACGGCAAGGAAATCGAGCAGCTCGTACAGCGGACGATCCGCAATTTCATGCCGAAAATGCTGCGGCAGCCCGGCCTCGGCATGCATCCGTATGCCGGCCGCGGGGTCGACTACGAGCTGTTCGAGACACAACGGTCGATCTTCGTACAGTGCCGACTTCAGACCGACGTCGTGCCAGGCGATCTGAGGCTGTACGTGAGCCGGACGAAGCTCAAGATCGAAGCCGAGGGCCGTGTCGAGCTCGTCGCCTTGCCCGGCGAAGTGAACACTTCCCGAACGACGGCCAGCTTCGCGAACGGCATTCTCGAAGTCCGGATGCCCAAAGCGAACGAAACGGATCACTACCGCGAAATTTTCATCCGGGACCCATAGCATCGAAGAGGAGGAGGCGAACCGGTGGCCTCAATCGATAGCAAAGCGATCGTCCAATTCCGTCGGCTGTTCGTAAACGTGATCGAAGACTCTTCGGGCATCTTCATCGGCACCAATCAGGCGATCGGCTGGATGTCTTCCAGCAAGAGCAACTACGGCTTCGGCAGCCTTAAGGACGCCACGCTGTCGAACGCCGTCTGCTACGTTTACGATCCGGATCTGGTCGATAACTCGGTCCGCGACGCCAGGGCGATTGCCATCACGGAGACGCCCGAAACGGTGCGGCAAACCGCCATCGACTTTCAATCGGTGAACGTCAACGCCATGCTCAACGCCTCGGCGGTCGATCTAGGGGACATTCGGCAGCCGGGATGGCGGACGGCGAGGAAAAACAACTACGGGGCCGGCAAAATCTACGGCGCAAGTCGGCTAAGCCGAACGGTCAACATCGTGTTCGACGACGACGCGGAGGACGCTTCGTTCGATATTCGCCAGCAGGCGTTGGACGTGGGAGGAGCCGCGGGTCACGTTCAGATCGTGCAGAAGCCGCCTGACGAAGCGGTGGAATAGCGGGGTCCGAGGAAATCGCAAGTGTCAGGAACCATGGGCCGCCATAGGAATACGATAAGGTTATAGGCGAATCTCACGGGGGTGAAGCGTTGGCCGTCATCATATCCATGGCCGCGGGAGCCATCAACATCAACGCGATGAACCGCGGCTCCGTCGTCGCGATCGGCGAGGTCGCTCAGCCGGGATGGAACCAGAACGGCAAAACGAACTTCGGCAACGGCCAGCTGTACGGCGCCAACATCGAGACGGGCTTCATCGCCACGGTATTCGACAACGACTTGTTCGACAACCCGATGAACGAGATCGAGCCGGCCACGGCCATTCAAGGGCAAGCTTTATAGCCATAGCGCGAGGATATCGAGGCTTCCGATGCGAGGGAGGAGGGAGCGCGTGGCGCAAAAAGATCCGCCGGAGCCTTGCGTAAGGTGCGCCAAACTGCCCGGCGAGAAGGACAAATACTGCACCGGATGCGGCGCCCCCCTGGTCAATCGCTGCTTCGACGAACATGGACCGTTGAAGAAGGGATGCAACGCCGTCAACGACCGGGACGCCGCCTATTGCGCCAAGTGCGGCGAGCCGACGCTGTTTAATTTGTTCGGGCTGCTCCCCGGCCACGAACATTCGCCGTTCGGCGATTCCCATTAACGAGGCGCCGCACCGGGAATCGAGCGACCTAGCCCTGGACGGGCGCCGGAATAACATAGAGGCTGCCCGTACCGGCCGGAGAGGGCCGTAACGGAGCAGCCTCTTATCGATTCAGAGCGCGTACGGAGCGGCGTACGATCAGCTCGGCGGGCAAGACGACTTTGCGCCACGGACCGGGCTCCTCGCGGGTTTGGATGCGGTCCAGCAGCATCTGCATTCCCAAGTAGCCGAATTGGTACGCTTGCTGCGAGATGACCGTCAGGAACGGATCGATCTCCGCGTACGACGCCAGCTCGTCGAAGCAGACGAGCGAGACGTCCTCGGGGACGCGCAATCCCCGCGCCTGCAGCGAGCGTATCGCTTCGACGGCCAACACGTTGTTGCCGGCGACGATGGCGGTGGGCAGGGGATGCATCCAGTCCAGCCACGCGTCGATCTCGGACAAGTCGCTGCGCGGGCCGAAGCTCATTTCGAGCACCCGCTCTTCGGCGAAGGACAGGTCGTTCAGCTTCAGCGCTTCGAGGTAACCCGCCAGACGGTCCCGGGCGCTCGAGATCGAGCGCGAGCCGTTAATCATCGCGATCTCGCGGTGGCCGCCGGCGACCAGATGCTTGACCAGCTGGCGCGCGCCTTCCTTGCTGTCGCCCAGCACGACGTCGCTCTCGACGCCGGGTACTTCCCGATCGAGCAGGACGAACGGAACGCCGTGCTTGCGCAGCGTCTCCAGATGGGGGAGGGAAGCGTCGCCGGCCGGCGCAAGGAGGACGCCATCCGCGCGTGTTTTCAAGATCGCGTCGATATAGTCCTGTTCCTTGTCGAGATTTTCGTCCGTATTGCCGAACAGCAGCCGATAGCCGTGCTTTTTCGCGGCGTCCTCGGCGCCGCGGGCCAGCGTCGTGTAGAACGGGTTCGTAATGTCCGTGATCATGAGAAAAAGCAGATTCGTCTGCTGCAGCACCAGGCTTCGCGCCAGCTGGTTCGGCACGTAGCCAAGCTCCTCCATGACGCGTCTCACCTTGGTCCTCGTCTTCTCGCTGATCCGACCCGTGTTATTGATAACTCTCGATACCGTCATCGCCGAGACCTGGGCTTTCTCGGCGATGTCATAGATGGTCACCATAGCCAATTGCTCCTTCGTTTCCAACGCCGATGCCGGGATTCGCGGCGGCGCAAGCGCTCGCCCCAAGGCGGTTCAAGGGCATAACGCGGTCCGACCCGCACGGATCGGGGCTCCGCTTCTCCGTAATCGCAGATTGCGAGTTTACTTGGTCATACAGAATGTATAAGCATTACCTCTATCCATTTCTGTATGACCTCCGATAAAAATGTGTCGCCGACCGGGAAGACGGCAAAGCCGTTTTTACTTGTAATCTTACCGAAATGCGACATTGACAGCAAGCGGTTTCGCGGTTACTTTAGAGTTATCGGTAACACAAAATGAACCAGGGAGGAATCACCGTGACTGATTTTGCATTTCGTTGGCAAGGCGGCTTCCCCAAGATCGGCATCCGTCCGACGATCGACGGACGGCGCAAGGGCGTCCGCGAATCGCTGGAAGAGCAGACGATGAACATGGCGCGTTCGGTAGCCAAGCTGCTGTCCGAGAGCTTGCGCTATCCGAACGGCGAACCCGTCGAGTGCGTCATTTCCGACACGTGTATCGGCGGCGTCGCCGAAGCGGCCGCCTCCGCGGAGAAATTCGCCCGCGCGGGCGTCGGCGTGTCCCTCACCGTGACGCCTTGCTGGTGCTACGGCACGGAGACGATGGATATGGATCCTTCGATTCCGAAGGCCGTATGGGGATTCAACGGCACGGAGCGTCCCGGCGCCGTCTATCTGGCGGCCGTCCTGTCCGGCTATGCGCAGAAGGGACTGCCGGCATTCGGCATCTACGGCGAGCAAGTGCAGGACGCCGGGGATGCGAGCATTCCCGAGGATGTGCGCGAGAAGCTGATCGGCTTTGCCCGCGCGGGTCTTGCTGTGTCGATCTTGCGCGGCAAATCGTACCTATCCATGGGCTCCGTCTCGATGGGCATCGCGGGCTCGATCGTGAACGACCAGCTGTTCCAAGAGTATCTCGGCATGCGCACGGAGTACGTCGACATGTCCGAGTTCGTAAGGCGCATCGACGAGGGCATCTATGATCCCGCGGAATTCGAGAAAGCGCTTGCTTGGGTGAAGGAAAACTGCGCCGAGGGTCCGGACAACAATCCGACGCACCTCCAGATGTCCCGGGAGCGCAAGGACAAAGACTGGGAAACCGTCGTCAAGATGACGCAGATCGCCCGCGACCTCATGATCGGCAATCCGCGGCTGGCGGAGCTGGGCTTCGAGGAAGAGGCGAACGGCCACAACGCCATCGTCTCCGGCTTCCAGGGACAGCGCGCCTGGACGGACCATTTCCCGAACGGCGACTTCCACGAGGCGATTCTGAACTCTTCGTTCGACTGGAACGGCATCCGTTCCCCGTACATCGTCGCGACCGAGAACGACAGCCTGAACGGCATCGTCATGCTGTTCGGCTACCTGCTTACGAACACAGCCCAAATCTTCGCCGACGTCCGGACGTTCTGGAGCCCGGACTCCGTCGAGCGAGTAACCGGGCACCAACTGTCCGGCGCGGCCGCCGGCGGCATCCTGCATTTGATCAACTCCGGTCCGGCCGCGCTGGACGGAACGGGCGAACAGCAAAAAGACGGCAAGCCCGCGATGAAGCCGTACTGGGAGATTACGCCCGATGAGGCGAAGCGCTGCCTCGACGCCACTTCGTGGCGTCCGGCGTCCGTCGAATATTTCCGCGGGGGCGGTTTCTCCTCGGACTACCTGACGCGCGGCGGCATGCCGATGACGATGTCCCGCCTGAATCTGGTCAAGGGCATCGGCCCGGTGCTGCAAATAGCCGAAGGCTACTCCGTCGATCTGCCGCAGGACGTGCACGACGCCCTCGACAAGCGAACGGACCCGACGTGGCCGACGACCTGGTTCGCCCCGATCGTGACCGGCAAGGGCGCCTTCCGATCGGTGTACGACGTGATGGACAACTGGGGCGCGAATCACGGCTCGATCAGCTTCGGCCACATCGGCGCGGATCTGATCACCCTGGCCTCGATTCTGCGCATTCCGGTCAGCATGCACAACGTCGCCGAGGAGCGGGTCTTCCGTCCGCGCGCCTGGGGGCTGTTCGGCACGGACAACGCCGAAAGCGCCGATTTCCGCGCCTGCGCGAACTTCGGTCCGCTGTACAAATAACGTCACGTCGGCAGGAGAGAGGGGCGCGTCCATCGGCGCGCCCGACAAGGAGGATTTCGTTCGCATGAGCGTCATGGATATCCGCAATGAACTTTGCAAATACGCCCAGAAAACGGTCGCGGGCAAGCTGGTCGTCGGACCCGGCGGCAATATCAGCGCCCGCTCCGAAGGCAAAATGTACCTCTCGCCGAGCGGCTTCGCGCTCGACGAAATCGCTCCGGAGCAGTGGGTGGAGGTCGATATCGAGACCGGTGACATCACGGACATCGGCTTGCGGCCGTCTTCGGAGGTGCTGATGCACCTGTTCGCCTACCGGGCGAACCCGGACATCGGCGCCATCGTGCATACGCATCCGCCTTACTGCATCGCGTTCACCTTGGTCGAGCGCCAACTGCCGATCATGTTCCCCGACCAGGCCGCGCTCGTCGGCACGACGACTTACGTGCCGTACGTGCTGCCGACGACCGACAAGCTCGCGGACACCGTCGTGGCCAAGGTGAACGACCACAGTACGATTCTGCTTGGCAACCACGGTCTCGTCACGACGGGAAGGAACTTGCGCGAAGCGTATTACCGTACGGAAGTCGTCGAAGAGAGCGCGAAAATCTTCCTGATCGCCAGCGCCATCAAGACGCCGAAGGCGCTCACCGACGAGGAGTACCGCGAGATCGCGTCGCTCGAAAGCGAAGCTTACCGCATCGAGCTGCTGCAGAAAATGAAATAATCTCGGATACGGAGGGGACGACATGTCCAGAGCAACGGAAGCCGGCGGCGCGTCCGTCGCGACGGCGTTGGCATTTGACATGGGCGCCAGCTCCGGCCGCGCGCTCGTCGGGGAGCTGACCCGCGCTGAGGACGGCTCGTCGCGGCTCGCCGTAACGGAGCTTCACCGCTTCGACAACGTGCCGGTCCAGGTCGGCAAGCACCTGCACTGGGATATTCTGCGGCTGCTCCATGAGATCAAGCGGGGCATCCGCAAAGCGTTCCATTCGGGCTACGCGCCGACGACGCTCGGCATCGACACGTGGGGCGTGGATTTCGGGCTGATCGACGCGAACGGCGAACTGCTCGGCAATCCGTATCATTACCGCGACGCGCAGACCGAAGGGCTGATCGAAGAGGTGAGCGCGCTCGTCGGCCGAGAAGCGCTGTTCCGGCAGAGCGGCGTTCAGTTCATGCCGTTCAACACGATTTACCAGCTGTACGCGATGCGCAAAGCCGGCTCCCCCAAGCTGGATGCCGCGAGGACGCTCCTGCTCACGCCGGATCTGCTGGTCTACCTGTTGACGGGCGTCGCTTCGTGCGAGTTCACGATGGCGACGACGACCCAGCTGTACGATCCGGCCGAGAAAGACTGGAACGCCCCGCTGATGGAGCGGCTCGGCATCCCGAGGGGGCTGTTCCTCGATCCCGTCCACCCCGGCACGCGCCTCGGTCCCTTGTCGCCGGAAGTGGCGAAGGAGCTGGACGTCCCGGCGATCGAGGCGGTCGCCGTCGGGACGCACGACACGGAATCGGCGATCGCGGCGGTGCCCGCATCGGACGGTCCGTTCGCGTACCTCGTCTGCGGCACTTGGTCGCTGCTCGGTACGGAGCTGCGCGAGCCGCTTCTCGGTCCGGACACGCTGGCGCAGGACTTCTCTAACGAAGGCGGCGTCGGCGGCACCTATCAGCTGCTGAAAAACATCATGGGCCTGTGGATCCTGCAGGAGTGCAAGAGGGAATGGGAAGAACGCGGAGAAGGAAACTACGGCTACGACGAGCTCGTGAGGCTGGCCAGCGAGGCAGCGCCGCTGCGCAGCCTGATCCATCCGGACGACGACCGGTTCTACGGTCCGTCCGAGATGACGGCCAAGATCCGCGCCTACTGCCGGGAGACCGGCCAGCCGGAGCCGACGTCCGTAGGCGAATTCGTCCGCTGCATTCTGGAAAGCCTCGCGCTCCGCTACCGGCAGGCGCTGGACCAAGCGGAAACGCTGACGGGACGCGTCTTCGGCGGCCTCCATATGGTTGGCGGAGGGATTCAGAACGAGCTGCTTTGCCAGCTTACGGCAGACGCCCTGGGGCGCCCGGTGTGGGCGGGTCCGGTCGAAGCGAGCGCCATCGGCAATTTGCTGCTGCAATTCGTCGCCCAGGGCCGCTGTTCGGACCTCGGCGAGGCGCGCCGGATCTCGGCAGCCTCTTTTCCGGTCCGGACGTTCGAGCCGGCCGGCAATGCGGATTGGGAACGCGAATACGCCCGATTTTGCGACATGAACCGCTCTTAACCGAGCGGTTTTTTTTATTCGGACAGGCAACCTTCCGGCAGCCGGCAGCGTCCTATTTTATAGGTAAAATAAGGAAGGGGAGGTCTGCATTGAACAAGCGGAAGTGGTTGCCATGCGCGGTCGCCTGCATCGCGCTCGTCGCCGTACTGGCGGCTTGCGCTTCCAAAGCGGAGCTGAGGGAGAGCGATCGGATCATTCAAGTGAGCAGGCCGGACGGGGACCGATACAAGATATACAAAGAAATACGGGAGCCGGACCGGGTCTCGCAAGCGGAGGCGCTGCTGCGGAGCGTCGTCGACGGCAGCACGGCGATCGTATCGATGTCGCGGACATCGGATTACCGGATCGCCTTCGAAAATACGATTCCCGGCTCGTCGGCGAACCGGGTCGTATTCGACATTTGGCGGACGCCGAAGGACGACAGGGTGGAGGTCGTGCTCGATCCGACCGGCGCTTACGCTCAGCTGGATCCGGAAACGAGCCGCTCGATCCTGCGTCTCGTGAAGTGAGGGGCCGGGATCACCGGTCTTCGGAGAGGGCGTAGCTATCGGCCGCCCGAGCCTTCGACCGATCCAGCGTCTGGCGCAGCACCCAGTCGGCGGCGACATAGACGATTTCCGCGAGCAGGATGCCGCCCGCCACGTCGACGATGACATGCTGCTTGATGAGTACGGTCGAAACGATGATCGCCGTGCCCGTCAGCGCGATCATCCCCCGCGCGGCAAGTCCGAAAGGACGGCAAGCTTTGATCATCAGATAGCTCGTCAGCACGTGGATGCTCGGAAAACAGTTGTAGGGCATGTCGTTGGCGTACACGAAGTTGAGCAGCGCGGAGCTCCAATAGGGCGATTGCGGCACTTCCGGGCGAACGACGGTCGTCTGGAAGAAGACATAGACGATATAACTGGTCACCATCCCCATGCAAAGGGCGGCGAGCGTCCGGAAATAAAGGCGCGGGTCCTTCCGGAACAAACCGATCAGCACGACCGCGAGAAAGGGATACCATAGCGAATACGGGAGCACGAACGCCGGCACGAACGGCGTCATATCGTCCAGACGCGTCGACAGCGAAAAAACGTGCATGCCGGCGCGGTTCGAAATCGTGTAGATGATGCCCAGACCCGGGATGGCGAGCATCCAGAGAAGGGGTTTCGCTTGCTTCCAATTTTGCCAATTGATCATAAAGGTGTACACTCCGTCTAAAAGGTGATTTCGTCCGCGGCAGCCGTCGCCCGAAGCGGCCAAAAGCCGGCGCCAACGGTCTTCTATTATCATATACGATTTGAACGCGAAAGATGGATCAAATTTCGAAAGTTTTGCTAGCCGTCCGGATCTTCCCTATTCGGCAACCCTATGCTACAGTATCGTTGCTGTCCAATGACGAAAAAAGGAGCGCCCGCATGAACCGTTTCCCGATTTGACCTGTCTCCCCCGCGCGATCCATCGCGCCCATATCGCAGGCTTCGCTCGAATGGAATAGCAAAGGGGAGTTTGGATTCGTATGAAATTCCGAGCAGGATTCGGCATGCTCTGGGCCTCGCAGTCGCTGGCCTTGTTCGGCGACGCTTTTTACGTGATCGCCCTCGTTACGCTCGTCTACCGGGAGACCGGCGCGGCCACTTGGACCGCGCTCGTCCCGATCGTTCGAATGGGCGGGCTGCTCGTCAGCGGCATCCTGGCGCCGCTCGCCATCCGCCGATACCCGCTCGCCGCTCTGTTGAAGGCGGCGCAAGGCGGGCAGACTTTGTTTCTGCTTTTGTTGGCGATGTACGCCGCCAGCGGGATCGGCGCAGTCTCGTTGCCACTCCTCTTCGCGCTGATTGCGCTCGCTTCGCTTGCCGAAGGCGTTGTCGCGCCCGGGCGCAACTCGCTCCTGCCGAGACTCGTCCCGGAGGCACGGCTCGTCCAGGCGAACGGCTACCTCTCCGCGACGGATCAGAGTGCTCAATTCGCAGGCTGGGCACTCGGCGGCACGCTGGCAGCCGTGATCGGACCGGGAGGCGTCCTATGGCTGGCTGCGGGCTTGTTCGTGCTGGCGCTCGCTGCCGTGCTCGGCATCCGGGAGCCACGGCGGCCGGGTGCGGTGCCGGACGATCGGCCGGAATCCGGGTGGCAGGCGATCCGCGGCGGCTGGGTCGTCATCTGGCGATCGCCGCTATTGCGCACCGTGGTGGTCACCGAAGTGATCGAAGGGGTCGCGGGCGGCGTCTGGGCGGGCGCGCTCATGCTCGTGTTCGTGCGGGAGCGGCTGCACCGGGGAGAGGAGTGGTGGGGATTTATCAACGCCAGCTACTTGATCGGGGCGATCGCGGGCGGCTTGCTCGCGCTCTCCATTTCCCGCCGGATCGACCGCTCGCTCGGCCTTTTTGCGATCGGTGGCGCCGTCGCCTTCGGCGCGATCACGCTCGCTTTCGCGTTCGCTCAGAATCCATGGATTGCGCTCGCGATGAGCTTATTGCTGGGACCGCCTTTCCAGATGAAGGATATCGCCAAGCGGACGCTGTTTCAGAAAAACGTCGATGCGGCGGTCCTTCCCCGGGTGTTTTCGGCCCATGGAACCGTGCTGTACGCTACATTCGGTATCTCCGTCTTCGCCATGAGCGCAGTGAGCGATTTGGCGGGTATTCAAGCCGCATACGTCGCGGCGGCAGTGCTGTTTGCGATATCGGCTGCCTTTGCGCTATGGAATCGGGCCGCCTATCGTGCGAGCGGAAGCCCAGTGGAAGCGAAGGAGCTTACCGCTTCACCGCGTTAAATATTCGATCGCGCACGCTCTACAATGCCAGTATGGAATCCAGTAGATCGACCCAAAAATAACGCGTTACAAAATGGATATCAAAGTCACTAGTAAAAACGGCATCGCCGTCCTTAGAGGACGGCGATGCCGTTTTTACTAGTTCGCGGCGAAGGCGACATTGTATTCGTTATTTATATCACACTATATAAATTATATATTGTGTCATAAATCAAGATATGGTATATCATAAATAGCTTGCCATCATTCGCGCGAGTCCGGAAAACCAAGGCGATCCCGAGTGTCCGGAACGGGAAGGAGGGGGAGACCATCGAACTTACGCCGCGCCAACTGGAAATTATCAAGCTTGTCCGGCAGCACGCCCCGATCACAGGCGAGCAAATCGCCGAGCTGCTCGGCGTCAGCCGCCCGACGATCCGCTCGGACTTGTCCGTCCTCGTCATGCTCGGCTTCGTCGATGCGAAACCGAAGGTCGGATACTTTGCCGGAGGTGCGCTGAAGCCCGAGAGCGGCATGCAGCGCCGGCTGCACGATTGGAAAGTGAAGGACCGCATGAGCCGGCCCGTCGTCATCCGGGAGGATGCCACGGTGAACGACGCCGTCATCAGCCTGTTCGTCGACAACGCGGGCAGCTTGATCGTGACGAACGAGGAGGGTCGGCTGATCGGCATGGTGACGCCGAAGGATCTGCTCAAGGTCGCGATCGGGAACGTGGGCGCGGGCGCCATTCCGATCCGGATGGTCATGACGAAGCATGCCCAACTCGTGACCGTGTCGCCGGAGGACTCGATCGCGGAGGCCGCCCGTCGGATGATGGTCCACCAAGTGGGCAGCCTGCCCGTCGTGCGGCCGAACGGCGAGGCGGCGGACGGCAGCGCCGGATACGAAGTGGTAGGGCGGATCACGAAGACGAATTTGACGCAAGCGTTGGTCGAGCTGGCCACGGCATTGTCGTCGCAGGGGGAATGACCATGTCGGCAGACCGTCACAAGACGATCTACGTCTGCTCGGACGCGGTCGGCGAGACAGCCGAAGCCGTCGCCAAGGCGACCATGCGGCAATTCGCGACCGCGCAGGTGAAGATCAAGCGATACGGCCATGTAAAAGAGGAAGACGAAGTGCGGGCGATCATCGCAGAGGCGGCCGAGACCGGCGGCTTTGTCGCGTATACGCTGGTGCAGCCGGAGCTGCGCGATACGATGCGGGAGGAAGCGATCCGCCGCGGCGTGCGGGCGGTCGACGTCATGGGTCCGATGATGCAGGCATTCATCGACGCGTTCGACGACGCACCGAAGTATGAGCCCGGCTTGCTGCACGAGATGGACGATCATTACTTCCGCAAGATCGAAGCCGTCGAGTTCGCCGTACGCTACGACGACGGGAAGGATGCTCGCGGGCTGCTGCAGGCCCAGGTTGTCCTAATCGGCGTTTCTCGAACGTCGAAGACCCCGCTCAGCGTCTTTTTGGCACACAAGGGCATCAAGACCGCGAATTACCCGCTGACGCCGGAGGTCAAGCCGCCGGAGGAGCTGTTCATGAGTTCGGACCGGCTGATCGTCGGCTTGTCGATGAAGCCCGATCGGCTGCTCAGCATTCGCGCAGAGCGGTTGCGGGCGCTCGGGCTTCCGGTTCACGCGCACTACGCCTCGTTTGCGCGAATCGAGCAGGAGCTGCGCTTTGCCGAGGAGATCATGGAACGGCTGGGCTGCCCCGTCATCGACGTGACGGAGCGCGCGATCGAAGAGACCGCAGGCCTGATCATGTCGCTGCTCGAGTAATGTCCACACAGGCCGTATGAAGCTCTGCACGATCGAATGGGGAGGACAACCGAATGGAGAGAGAGCTTGCGCTTGAAATCGTACGTGTCACGGAGCTGGCGGCGCTGGCTTCGGCGCCCTGGATGGGTCGGGGAGACAAACACGGAGCCGACGGCGCGGCGACCGCCGCAATGCGGGCCATGTTCGATACCGTTTCGATTCAAGGGACGGTCGTCATCGGGGAAGGCGAGATGGACGAGGCGCCGATGCTCTATATCGGCGAAGCGGTAGGCAGCGCCAACGGTCCGGAGGTGGATGTCGCCGTCGATCCGCTCGAAGGCACGGAGATCGTGGCCAAAGGGCTGAACAACGCCATGTCCGTCATCGCCGTGGCGAGCAAAGGAAATCTGCTGCACGCGCCGGATATGTATATGGAAAAGCTGGCCGTCGGCCCGGCTCTGGCGGGCAAGCTGAGCCTGACGGATCCAATCGAGACGACGCTCCGCAAAGCCGCGGAGGCGCTCGGCAAGAAGATTCCGGACCTCACGGTCATGATCCTCGACCGTATCCGTCACGAGTCGCTCGTCCGCTGCCTTCGCAAGGCGGGCGTCCGCATCAAGTTCCTGTCCGACGGCGACGTGGCCGGCGCGATGGCGCCCGCCTTTCCGGAGGCGGGCATCGATCTATACGTCGGCTCCGGCGGCGCGCCCGAAGGCGTCCTCGCCGCGGCGGCGCTCCAGTGTCTGGGCGGCGAGCTGCAAGGAAGGCTCATGCCCGCGGACGGCAACGAATACAATCGCTGCGTTCAAATGGGGATCTCCGATCCGTACCGCGTGCTTACGATGGCGGATATGGTCGGCACCGGGGACGTCATCTTCGCCGCGACCGGCGTAACGCCGGGCGAATTCCTCGGCGGCGTCCGCTACTTGGCCGATCGGCGGGCGGAGACGCATTCGATCGTCATGCGCAGCTCCACCCGTACGATTCGCTTCATCCGTTCGCTGCACTATCTGCCGAACAAGACGCTGCTGGAAGCTTCCGAGGCTCGCGCCTAATAAAGAAATTTATATCCTACGCCCCACACGGTCTTGATGTGTCGGGGCTCTTTGGGGTTATCTTCGAGCTTGCGCCGCAGATGCGTAATATGGACGTCCATCGCGCGGGCGCTTACGATGGAATCGATGCCTCGAACCGCGTTCAGCAATTCCTCTCGGGTGAACACCCGTCCCGGATGCTGGCAGAACAGCTTCATCATCTCGTATTCCGAGAACGTCGTCTCGATCGGCTGTCCGTTCAGCAGAATCGTCCGGCGTTCCGTGTCGAGCGATATCCGCGCGGCATCCGCGGCTTCGCCCGAGGTATCGCCACCGTGCGGGTGGCGGATCAAGGTGCGGCGGAGAAGCGCTTGAATCCGAACCTTGAGCTCCTGCATGCTGAACGGCTTGCATAGGTAGTCGTCTGCCCCCGAGCTGATCGCCTGGATACGGTCGGCGACGGCGGTTTTCATGGACGTCACGATCATCGGCACCTGCGAATGTTGTCGAAATTGGGCACATAGCTCCGTACCTTCGGCATCGGGCAGCACCAGATCGAGGATGAGCACGTCCGGGCTGTACGTTTCGAGCTCCCGAAACCCCGCGCGCGCCGTTTCGACGCGCCTCACCTCGAACCCCTCCTCGGCGAGGTACAGGGTCAACATCTCGCCTACGATCGGATCATCCTCAATGATTAGGATCTTCGTCAAGGACTCTCTCCACCTACATTTCAAGAATGATGAAAAAACCTAACACTTTCTTCAAAATTCGCGATCGAACGGAACGCAGTTTCGAGTTGATTCGACAATTGGGACAACTGCTTCTCCGGCGACGGAGACGGCGGCTCGGGATTTTCCCCCGCGAGCAGCATCTCCAGCGCCGTCGCTGCTTCGTAAACGCCGTAAAGCGACAAATGGCTCGCCGCGCCGCGAAGCGAGTGAAGACGTCGCCGTGCGGACGGCCAATCTTCGCGGGCGAGCTCGTCGGCCAGCTCGCGGGCGACGTCCCGGTGCCGCGTGCGGAATTTGTCCAGCATTCTCGCATAGAAGACGACGTTGCCTTCCAGGCGAGCGATCGCTTGCGAAGCGTGCATGCCGGGGAGTTCGGGGGGCCACGCGCCGGCTTCTTCTTGTTTCGTCGGCTGATCCGCTTGACCGCCAGCCGGCAGCCAGCGGTGCAGGATACAACGCAGCCGAGACGGTTCGTAAGGCTTCAGGCATACTTCCTGAATGCCCGCATCATAGCAGCGCCGATGCTGCAGGAGCGTCGTGTCCGCCGTCAAAACCACGATGGGGATCGCTTCGAGCGCCGGATTCCGGCGAATCTCCTGCGCGGTAGCCACGCCGTCGAAGTCGGGCATATGGAGATCCATGAGGATCAGATCGTAGCTTTCGTTGGCGAGCCGCCGAAGCGCGATCGTGCCGGACGCCGCGACGTCGACCTTGCAGCCAAGGTTTTCCAGCATGCGCCTCGCGACCATCCGGTTGATCTCATGGTCCTCGACGAGCAGCACGTTTCCGACTAACGCGATCGCATCCGAATCCGCAGGAGGGACGGCGTCCGGCAGGCAGTCGGGAAGATGCCGATGCGGCGGTTTCCGCTTCAGAAATTCCCGATACAGGCTCAGCTTGCCGGCCGGCTTCAGGAGGATGGCGTCCGGCTGCAGCGGGTCCGCCAGCCGGTACAGCCTCTGACGATCGTGCATGTTCGCGTAGGCGACAAGCGAAATGCCGCGATCGTCGGCAGCCCGCTTCCACCGCTGCCAAGCGTCGATGCCCCGCGCATCCCGCGCGTCCAGATCGACCAGAATCCAGTCGCAGACGCTTTCCTTGCCAGGTGTGGCGAACACGTCCTCCCACCCGGTCGCGCAGGACGCTTCGCAGAAGGAGGAGAGCAGGGTCACCATCTGCGCCCGAACGCTCTCCTCGTGATGGATGTATAAGACGCTGCAGGGAAGCGGAGGCAGCTCCGTCGCAGCTTCGTCGCGCGCGAACGGCATCGTGATGCGGAAAGTCGTGCCGACGCCGGGCATACTGGATTCCGTCAACGTTCCCCCAATTCGCTCCACGATTTTTTTGGTAATGACAAGTCCGAGCCCGGTTCCGCCGAATTCGCGGGCGATCGCGGGATCGGCCTGCCAGTACGGCTTGTACAGCCACCGCAGCTGCTCTTCGGTCATGCCGATGCCGGTGTCCCGAACCTCGAAGGAGAGCACGGACCGGTCTCCCGTGTCTTCCTCGAGGGAGATCGTCAGCTCGATCATGCCGCGCGAGGTGAACTTGACGGCGTTGCCGACGAGATTGGTGATCGCCTGCTCCAGCAGGCAAGCGTCTCCGACGAGCAGCTCGGGAATGCCGGGATCGATCCGGATGCGCAAGTCGAGCGGCTTCGTCCCGAGCAGCAGGCGCATCGTCCGCTCCAGCTTCAGCATCCATTCGTCGAACGGAAACGACTGCGTCTCGACCGTCGGGATATCCGCCTCCAGCCGCGACAGGTCAAGCATCGCGTTTAGCGTCTGCAGCAGTTGCCGGCTCGTCATCTCGACCTGATCCACGTATTCCCGATGGAGCGGGGACATCTCGCCGCGGTCGATCAGACGCAGCAGCCCGATTGCGGCATGCAGCGGCGTGCGGATCTCGTGGCCGGCCCACGCGAGGAATTGGCTTTTCTCCCGATGAATCCGGTCCGCTTGCTCCATCGATCGCCGGAGGCTCTCTTCGATCAGCGCCTGCTCGGAAATGTCGCGGCCGATGGCCGAGTAATAGATTTCCGGTCCTTCGGTGCCATGGGACACCATGGTGATCGAAGCGGGAAACGTGCGCCCGCCGCTGGTCGAGAGCGTCATCGCCCGAGTCCAGTGCCCGCGTTCGGCGGCAATTCGGACACCTTCGTTCAGCGCATCGCCATCGTCCGCCGAAAAATAGCGCCGCAGCTCCCGATAGGGCTCGTCCAAAGCCGGGATGTCGAGCATGCGAAGTCCGGCCCGGTTCATATAGAAAATGCGCCCTTGATCGTCGAAGGAGAGGATAAGATCCTGCGCGGATTCGACGATGTCGGATATCCGCGAACCGGTCTGCTCGAGACTGCGAAGCCTCGACTCCAGCGGGTACGTCGTACGAAGCAGATACCGGAACAAAAGCGATGCGAACACCGCTTCGACCGCCACCGTGAAGGCGATTGCAACCCCCAAGATGCCAAACGGATGGCCTCGCAAGCAAAGACGTCCGATCTCGCGTCCAAGGATGAGGGTCGACAAGGTAGTCACAGGCACAAGAATCGCCATCATTGTAATGCGAAGTGAACGCGTCATGCAAATCCTCCAGGAAATTGTGAGAGAAACTAACAATCGCAAAATAATTTCATAAGCAAAAGATTTAACGGATGTCCTATATGATAACGGAAGATCATTGATAGCAACAGCGATCGGGGGCGAATGATGGAGAGGAAATTAATGGATGAACGGGAAGGATGAGAGGCAGCTGCCGCGACGCTCACCGCCAAACGGACGGCGATGATCGCGCCAAGGCGATCTCGGTCCTATGAACGTTCAGACGATGAAGGACAACGGCCAAAACGCTTCGTCGGCCTGGCCGCGGAGTTGCGAGACGGTTCATCCAGCTATCATCTCGCCGCGGAACGAGCCGCGGCGTCGCACAGATACACGTAGAGAAAGATCATGCCATGACCGAAGGAACGAAACGCTGAACCGCACGACACGTCGCGGCACAGCCGACGGTCGGATCACGGATGGAAGGAGGGATAGGTGTCGTGATCTCACTCGACAAGCTTTCCGGAGCTTATCCGGCCCAATCGAAGGAAGTATCCCAGACGATGCTGAGCCCGATCTTCGTCTCTTTTGCCAAACGGTACAAGCTCACGACTCGGGAGACGCAGGTCATGAAGATCCTCGTCCTGGAAGGCAAGCGTAACGACGATATCGCCAGCATGCTGTTCATTTCCCCGAAGACGCTCAAAAACCATCTGGCGTTCATGATGCGCAAGACCGGGACCAGCTCTGCCCGGGGACTCATTTCCCTGTTTTTCAAACACGCGATGCAAATCCTGCTACCCTCCGTTTAGGAGGGTTTTTTCTGGCTGCGTTCAAAAAAAGGAAGCGGACTGCGATCAGCAGTCCGCTTCTTCTTGCGGTTGACGGCGGGGCAAGGTGACTACAAACGACGTTCCATCTCCGGGCGTGCTCTCGACGTCGATGCCGCCCCGATGCATGTCTACGATCTTGTGAACGATCGACAGTCCGAGGCCGCTGCCCCCGGAAGTCCGATTGCGCGATTTGTCGGCTTTGTAGAACCGCTCGAACAGATGGGGCAGGTCTTCGGCCGCGATGCCGATGCCCGAGTCGGTGAAGACGATCCGGGCTTCCTCGTCGCTTGCGGTCAGTTCGATCTTGATCGTGCCGCCTTCCGGCGTAAATTTGATGCTGTTGCCGAGCAGGTTGATCCACACTTGATTGAGCAGCTCTTCATCGGCATCGATAACAGTTTCGCTCAAGCTGATGTCCATCTCGATTCGTTTGTCCACCCATTGCGGCTCGCAGGAGAGGACGACGAGGCGGATCTGACGGTCGAGACGGAACGGCTTCGGTTGAAACGGATGGTGCTTCGACTCGAGCGAGGTCAGCTTCAGCAGGTTGTCGCTAAGCCTGGAGAGCCGTTCGCTCTCCGTTTCGATGATTTTGAGGTAGTATTTGCGCGTCTCCTCGCTGACCTGGCCCTGTTGAAGCGCTTGGGTGAAGCCTTTGATCGACGTAAGCGGCGACTGGAATTCGTGAGAGACGTTGGAAATGAACTCCTGGCGCATTTGCTCGATCTGGCCGAGCTCGGCGGCCATGCGGTTCAGGTTTTGCACGATGGCGTAAAATTCGCCGGCAAAGCGCGGATGCACCTCTACGTTGATGTTGAAGTCGCCCTTCGCCATCCGCTGCATCGCGTCGATGATCGTGGACATGACCTGAATCACCCGCCGTTCGGGCCTGAAGAAGAGACGGGCGATCGTAATCGTCGAGCCGAACAGGAAAAAGGCGAGCAGCAGCGTCGCGTATTCGCGGAAGGCGATCGGCATCGTCCACAGTCGATTGATGATCCGCATGATCAGATGGGCGAGTGCCCATAGAATCGAGAATCCCGCCAAGAAAGCGGCCATGCCGAACGCGATCTGCCACCACTTCGGCTGATAACCGTACGGATGCTCGCCCCGCTGGTGCCGCTCGAGGAGCTCCCGCTCGCGCCGCAAGGCGAGGCGCTGACGCCAGGTCGGCTTGCGGCCGCGGCCGAATTCCGGGTGCAGGCGCTGCTGGCGCTCGCGGAGCAGGTTTCGATCCTCCGGCGGGCGGCCCGCCGGAGGCGGGGGCGCGAAAGGAGGCTGGCTCGGCGGCGGGGGCGCGAAAGGGGGCTGGCCGGGCGGCGGGGGAGCTATCGGCGGGCGATCCGACGGCAAGCCGCGCTGCGCTTCGGGGCGGTGGGGCGGCCACTCCCTGCCGTGCGGCAGTCCTCTGCCGCGCGAGGCGCGGTCTGGATCCGGCCGACCTTCAACTGGCGCGTCTTCGGGCGGACGCCGGACGCCGAACGGTCCGCCTCTGCCGCCGTGACGGTCGGCAGGTCCGCCTCTGCCGCCGGGACGGTCGCCCGGTCCGCGATGCCGGCCGCTCATGCCAATCCCTCCAAACGGTAGCCGAGCCCGCGGATCGTCGTAATGCGGAACCCGTATTCGTCTTCGGGGAACCGCTCGCGCAGCCTGCGGATATGGACGTCAACGGTTCTCTCGTCCCCTTCGTAGTCGTAGCCCCAGATTTGCTCGATCAACTGCTCGCGCGAGAAGGTTTTGCCCGGGTAACTGCCGAGCTTGAACAGCAGTTCGAATTCCTTGAGCGGCAGCGTATGCGACCTGCCGTCCGCCGACAAATCGTAGGTTTGCCTGTTCATTTGGACTTTCCCGAACTGGACGGTCTGGGAAACGGCGATCTTGTAGCGCTTGAGCAGCGCCTTGACGCGCACGACGAGCTCCGCAGGTTCGAACGGCTTGACCAGATAGTCGTCGGTGCCGAGCTGGAATCCTTTCACCTTTTGGGAGGTTTCTCCTTTGGCGGTGAGCATGAGAATCGGCATGTCGTAATGCTCGCGGACTTGCCGGCACAGCTCCCAGCCGTCCATCTTCGGCATCATGACGTCGAGTATCGCCAGATCGATCTGGACGGAAGCCATTAGTTCGAGCGCTTCGACGCCGTCGGACGCCTCGCGGACGTCAAAGCCTTCGCTCGCCAGAAACACGCGGACGAGTTCGCGGATATGAGGGTCGTCGTCGACGACAAGCAGTCGGGTCATGGCCATCTCTCCTCTGTTAGCTGTTGTAGGGCGGCGTTATCCGTTCCGGTCCGGTCGCCCTGCGGCGCTCGCTCGCGGAATTGCTGATCCGCGAACCGCCGGTAAAGGGGGTGGCCGCGGTACAGCTCCTCGTGCGTTCCGATCCCGGTGACGCGTCCGTGGTCCAGGAAAACGATTTGGTCGGCATCGACGACGGTCGACAGGCGATGGGCGATGACGATGGTGGTACGCCCCCGCATGAGCCGGCTAAGCGCATCCTGCACGGCTGCCTCGGATTGGCTGTCGAGGCTCGAGGTCGCCTCGTCGAGCATGAGGATGCGCGGATCGCGGAGCAGCGCGCGGGCGATTCCGATCCGCTGTCGCTGGCCGCCGGACAGCTTCAAGCCCCGTTCGCCGACTTCGGTCCGATCGCCGTCCGGCAGCTCGGCGACGAAGCGATCCGCGTTCGCCATGGCGGCGGCTCGCCGAAGCTCCTCATCGCCGATCTCGCGCTGGAGTCCGTAGGCGATGTTGTCCCGGACGGAGCCCGAGACGAGCGGGCTCTCCTGGGATACGTAGCCGATCCTGCTCCGCCATTCGGGTAGGCGATAGTCCGAGATCGGCGTCCCGCCGAAGCGGATCACCCCCCGACCAGGCTCGTAGTAGCGGTCCAGCAGCGCGAACAGCGTCGTCTTGCCGCTGCCGCTCGGCCCGACGAGCGCCGTCACTTTGCCTGGCGGGATCGCGAAGGACACGTCGCGCAGCACCGGCTCTCCGTAGCCGTAAGAGAAGGTGACGCCGTCCACGCGGATCTCGCGGTCGTCGGACGGGACAGGTTGGCCCGAATCGTAGTCCTCCTCGGGTTGACCCAGCAGGTCGATCAGCCGTTCCGTTGCGCCGACCGCCTTTTGAAACTGGGTGAAGAACGTGGTCAGCTGACTGAGCGGGAAGACGATCTGGAGCAAGTATAGCACGAAGGCGACAAGCTCTCCGGTCGAGATGCCGCCCGACGAGACGCGCATGCCGCCGTAGCCGACGACGACGACGAGCAGGGCCATGATGACGATCGACATGAGCGGAGCCGTGATGGAGGTGACCAAGCCTTCCTTGACGCCGAGGCGGAACAAGCGGCGAATGCCGCCACGGCCGCGCTCGTACTCGAGCGGCTCGGCGCCGGAAGATTTGACGAGACGGATCTCGGACAGCACTTGGGCGAGCACGTTCGTGAAGCTCGCGTTCTCGTCCTGGATCGAGCGGGAGATCCGGATCATGGCGCGGCCGAGCGGAACAAGCGCCCCGACGGTAAGCGGGACGGCGACGAGCAGCAGGAGCGTCATCCGCCAGTCGAGCACGAACAGCAGCACGACCGAACCGACGATGGAGAGGATGCTCGAGACAAGCGTCGACAAATGCTCGCTGATGAGCGAACGGACGATGCCGGTGTCGTTCGTCATCCTGCTAATCAATTCTCCGGTCCGGCTGCGGTCGAATTCGGAGACCGGCAGGCGCAGAAGCTTGGCCCAAAGCCGGTCGCGCAGACGATAGACGACGCGCTGTCCGACTTTGTTCATCAAGAAGATGGCGATGCCGCTCGATGCGGCTTGCAGCAGGAAGACGCCGACGAGAAACGCGATCTGCAGCGGCCGGATGTCGCTGAAGGAGAAGCCGTCGACGAGACGCCGAGTCATCATCGGGACGACGAGTCCCGCGCCTGCCGTCGCGAGGCTCAGAACGAGCGCGCAGGCGATGACGGGCACGGACGGCCGCGTCTGCCGGATCAGCGCCAGGAACGGACGCCATGAAGCGCGCGCGCCGGACGGGGGTGCGGAGGAGGCGGGCGAAGCGGATGATGCGGATGATGTGAATGGAGCGGTCATACGTATCCCTCTTTTGCTCGAATCGGATGGAGCCAGACGAGGCTCCTCGGGTTAATGATCTTAGCATGGCGGATCAATATGAACTGAATATGAACCGAATTATGCTACAATAGCGATAAAAAAGAAAGGAGCGACGGAAGCCATGCTGCCGGACTCTACGCCGATCCGCGGACGGTTCGCGCCGACGCCGTCCGGTCGGCTTCATCTGGGCAACGCGGCGACGGCGCTGCTCGCCTGGCTCCAGATCCGCGCCCGAGGCGGGACGATGGTGCTGCGCATGGAAGATCTGGACAAGCCGCGCTGCAAGCCCGAAGCCGCCGACGCGATCCTGGACGAGCTGCGCTGGCTCGGTCTGGACTGGGACGAGGGGCCGGATATCGGCGGCGCCGCCGGTCCTTACGCGCAAAGCGAACGGCTTTCGCGCTACGAAGCGGCGCTCGCGGCGCTGGACGCGAAGGGGCTGCTGTATCCGTGCTTCTGCAGCCGGGCGGACCTGCTCTCGGCGTCGAGCGCGCCGCACGGGCTATCTTCCGAAGGCCCGGCCTATGCCGGCGCGTGCCGGCGCTTGACGCGCGCCGAGCGGGAGGAGCGGGCGGCCCGCAAGACGCCGTCGCAGCGTTTTGCGCTCCCGCCGGACCGGCCATGGGCATTCGACGACGGGATCGCCGGGCACGTCGCCTTTCCGCCGGGCGCGGGCGGGGACTTCGTCATCAAGCGGGCGGACGGCATCGTCGGCTACCAACTCGCCGTCGTCGTCGACGACATCGCCATGGGCGTGACCGACGTGCTGCGGGGCTGGGATCTGCTCGATTCGACGCCGCGCCAGCTCGCGCTGTACGAGGCGCTGGGCGCAAAGCCGCCGCGTTTCGCTCACGCGCCGCTGCTGCTCGGGTCCGACGGCGGCCGATTGTCCAAGCGTCACGGGTCCGTCACCCTCTCGGGCTTGCGGGATCACGGCGTCGGACCGCGGACGCTCGTCGGCTATCTGGCTTGGCTGGTCGGCGTCGCCGATCGCCCGGAGCCCGCATCGCCACAGGAGCTCATCCCTCGCTTCGACCTTGCCCGGGTCGTCCGCGAAGCCGTACGTCTGCCCGGCGATTGGATGGCGTCGCTAAGGGAAAGCCAATCATAAATAGAGAGAGTAGGAGTGGAATACGATGTCCGACAACGTAGCCGGAGATGTTCGCTTGCAGCGGCAATTGAGCTTTCTGCTCGAGATCGACCGGCTGAAGCAGGTGCTGAGGCGAACCCTGATTGTGGACGGCAGCCGCCGGGAGAACGATGCGGAGCATTCGTGGCACATCGCCCTTTACGCCGCAATCTTGCACGAGCACGCGCCCGATCCGAAGCCCGAGCTCGGAAGAGTCATCCGCATGCTGCTCATCCACGACCTGGTGGAGATCGATGCCGGCGATACGTTCGCCTACGATACCATCGGCTATCAGGACAAAGCCGAGCGGGAGGAAGCGGCCGCGACGCGACTGTTCGGGTTGCTGCCCGAAGACCAGGCGCTCGAATGGCGCGCGCTTTGGCAGGAGTTCGAAGAAGGCGAAACGGCCGAAGCGCGCTATGCGGCGGCGCTGGACCGGCTGCAGCCGATGCTGCACAACTTCCACACCGACGGCCATAGCTGGAAGCTGAACGGCGTGACGCTCTCCCAAGCCGTCGCGCGGCTCCGCGTCCTAGAGGAAGCATGTCCGCCGCTCTGGACGTTTGCGACGGACATGCTTCGCCAGTCGGTCGAACGGGGTTACCTAAAGGAGGAGTAGGCCATGCCGCACATCGTCGGCGAACGCGTCAGGCTGCGCGAATACCGCCCGGAGGATCTCGTGCCGATCCGCAGATGGGTCAACGACGAATCGATCGTCTCTTTTTTGTCGGACATTTTCCTGTACCCCCACACGTTGGAGTCGACCGAGGAATTTCTGGACGCGATGATGGATCAGAAAGCGGACAGCCGCAGCTTTGTCATCGCGGAAGCCGCGACCGAGCTGTATCTCGGTCAAATCGGCCTCGACGCCATCGATTGGAAAAACCGCGTCGGCCGGATCGGGATCGTCATCGGCTCGCCGGACAACTGCGGCCGGGGCTTCGGCACCGAAGCGATGCGGCTGCTCGCCGCGTATTCGTTTCTCGAACTCAATCTGAACCGACTGGAGCTGGAGGTGTACGACTTCAACGAGCGGGCGATCCGCAGCTACTTGAAGTGCGGCTTCCGGGAGGAAGGGCGGTTGAGGCAAAAGCTGTATCGCCATGGACGGTACGCGGACGTCCTGCAAATGGGCTTGTTGAAGGAAGAATGGGAGCAAGAACGGAGTCGGTTGGACACTGAGAATGATTCATCTCATTAAATGTACATAACAAATATTATGTAAACTGAAGACAACCTCTTTTCGCCGCCGGCGAGAGAGGTTTATTTGTCATGTGTTTTGACTTAGGGGGTTTCATTGAATCTCTTAATGCACTTTTGCTATAATTTGAGAAGGCTTGCCTATCTATCAATCTATTCAATTCTCGCAGGCTTACGGGAGAGGACTTATGACTGCAAATTGGACTCGGAACATAACGACCGCCGCGCTCGCCATTTCTCTGTTCGCCGGGACCGCCGCTTCGGGCGCGTCCGCCGCGGAGAAACCGGTGTCGATCGTCCTGGACCGCGTGCCGCTCGCCGCGAGCGTCCCGCCGATCGTCTATCAAGGCACCACGATGGTGCCGTTTCGGGCGATCGCCGAAGCGCTAGGCATCAACGTCGCGTACGACGCCGCCACGAAGACGGTGCGCGCGACCGGCAAGGACGCCCAGGGACAGTCGAAGGACGTCGTCCTCCGCGTCGGACAGAACTACGCGACCGTCAACGGCGCCAAGGAAACGCTCGCCGTCGCGCCGATGACGAGGAGCGGCTCGGTGCTCATCCCGCTCGCCTTTTTCAGCCGCCAATTCGGCGCGCTGGTCGACTGGAACGGCGCAGCCAAGGCCGTGACGATCGTCTCGCCGCAGCGGGAGATGCGGCTGCTCGGCTTCTACGCCATCTCCTCGTTCGATCAGCGGGACTTGATCGCGGGCTTTAACGAAGTGGCCTTCGGCTGGAGCCAGATCGACGACAACGGCGTCTTCACGCTGAAAGACGCGAACGGCTCCAAATGGCGCTGGCCGGACGCGGCGGGAGACGTGACGCCCGAATCGATCGTCGCGGACGCGAACGCGCAGGGCGCCCGGTCGTATTTGGCCGTGCTGGCCAAGGACGGCAAGCGTCAGCTCACGAAGGTACTGACGGACAAGGCGCTGCGGGACGACTCGATCTCGCAGCTTCGCGAATTGGCGCTGCAAAACGGCTTCGGCGGCATCCTGCTCGACTTTGAGGGTCTCGGCTGGCAGGACGATCCCAAACAGGCGCAATCGCAGCTCAACGTCTACGTCAAACAGCTCGTCGAGACGGTCGCCGCCGACGGCATCAAGGTGTCGCTCGCCGTGCCGCCGCCGAACAGCGCGTACAAAGGCTACGATTACGCCGCGCTCGCCAAAATGGCGGACGAGTTGGTCTTGATGGCGTACGATTACGGAACCGATGCGCAGCGCAAGCAGCCGCAGCCGAACAATCTGGTCGAACAAGCCATCCAAAAGACGCTGGAAGCAGGGGTCAAGAAGGAAAAGCTGCTGCTCGCCGTCAATGTCGACGCGGAAAACGAGACGTCGATCGGCGACAAGCTGGGCTTGGCCAAGCGTTACGGCTTGGGCGGCGCCGCCGTTTGGCGGATCGGCATCGTGACGAATGCCGAGAAGGCGGCAATCGACGCTTCCATCGTCAAGAAGGGCTGACGGATGCCTTTTCGGCAGCTGTTGGAAGCTTACGATGCCGAAGCGGACTGGGCGCTCGCCGAGGGCAATAGCGGGTGGAACAACACGACGCGTTACGCGTCGTCGGCAGGGAAGCAATGGATTCTCCGCATTTACGAGACCCATCGCGACCCCGGCAAAATTCGCTTCGAGCACGAGGTATTGCTCGCGCTGGCCGGCAGCGCGCTGACGTTCGGAATACCGGTTCCCCGGCGAAACGCCGAGGGGGAAACGTTCGTTCCCTTGCAGGACGGAAGCGGGAGGTATGCCTGCTTGTTCGCCTACCTGGAGGGAGAAAGGCCGGACGGGCAAAGCCCGCGAACAGCCTACGCCGTAGGCGAAGCGGTCGGTCAATTGTCCGACGCGCTTCGCGGCGTATCGCCGCAGGTCTCGCCGGCCTATCCGCCTTATTACGAGTTGGATAAGGCGCATCCGTCCTGCTCGCTCGCGCGCGTAGCCGCCTTTTGCGTCGACCCTCCGCAGACGCTGCGTCATCTGCGCGGGGAGCTCGCGACGCTGGCCGACGGTCTCGCCCGTCTGCGCGCCGATCTGCCGGCGATGCGCTCGCTGCCGCATCAGCTCGTGCACGGCGACATCAACGACTCGAATCTGCTAGCCGAGCTGGAGGACCGGCATCGGATCGCGGCGGTTCTGGACTTTGAATTTTGCACGCGAGACGTTCGCGCGATGGAGCCGGCGGTTGTGATCTCCGGGATGCTTGGGCAGGAAGGCGGGCGCGATGCGATAACCGCATTCGCGCGGGGCTACGCTTCGGTTGTCCGGCTAGGCAGCGCGGAAGCCGATGCGATCGTGCCGCTCATCCGGCTCCGCAAACTGGACGTGTTCGTTCATTTTCTGGGCCGATACCTGGATGGTGTCGACGGCGCGGACGTTCTGCTCGCCCAGATTCCGGACGCCGTGTCGGGATTGGCGGAGCTGGAGCGAGAAGCCGACTTCATCAGGGATTGCTGCCATTCGCACATGGTTTAGAAGGCTTCAAAGCACAACCCCCCGGGCGGGTCCGAGGGGTTGTTTTGTGCTATACTGGGCGTACAAGCGAGTTTCCAAAGATTGGAGGGAGAGGGCGCGGTCGACGTCCGCGCCAAGGTCCGGGGATCGGTCATTCCGCGACACGTCAGCGGTCGATCGCTTCCTCCATCGTTTTGTCCGTCAGATGCGCGTAGATTTGAGTCGTCTCCGGAGAGGCGTGACCGAGCTGCTCCTGGGTTTTGTACAGGTCGTTGCGCAAATAGTAGTCGGTCGCGAAGGAATGACGAAGCTTGTGCACCGACAGGTACGGCTTGCCGAAGCGTTTGGCATACTTGATGACCATCTCTTGGACGGCCCGCTTCGTCATCCGTGAGCCTTCGTTTTTGCCGTTCGCGAGCGCGAGGAACAGCGCCTTCTCTCGTTTGGGCGCGCGGTAGCGCGTTTCCCGCTGCTCCAGGTACGACTCCAGTTCCGCGATCGCGTCGTTACGAAAGTAGACCGGCGTCTTGAACGTGTCGTCGTTTTTGCCTTTGCGGTATACGTAGAGCAGCTTTTTCTTCAGGTCGAGATCGTCAGTGTTCAGATGGACGAGCTCCGACACGCGGAGCCCCGAGTTCAGGATGAGGCTGACGATACAGGCATCGCGGGTATGATTCAGCTCGTGCGCGAAGAGAGCCTGCTTATTCGAGGCGACATCGCTGGCATAGTCCTGTCGGATATACGCGATAAAGGCTTCGATCTCTTCCTCCTGAAGCAGCTTGCCCTCCAGCTTGGCGGCCGTGTCCTTCGGCTTGTGCGTCCGCTTGATCGACACTTTGGCCATGACATTGCGTTTGAGCAGCGGATAAAAGTCGTCGTCTTCGGCGATCTGGCTGAGATAGTGGAACAGCGAACGCAGCGACGACAGCTTGCGCGAGATGGTCGTCCGGCTGTTGGCCTGATCTTTGCGCGTCGCCAGGAACATGCGGAAGTTGTCGACGCTGTCCATGTGCAGGCGCTCCAGATCGACGAGCGGGATGTCGGACATCCGATCCGCCTGGGTAAGACCCTCGGCCATGAGCCAGCCGAAAAAAGCTTCGTAATCGCGCACGTATTCCAAGAGGGAGGAGGGCGACAGATCCGGCAGCTTGTAATTGACGAATTTCTCGACATACCAAGGCATGTGGGGGATCCGACGCTCCAGCTCTTCCCGGTCTTTTTTCTTTTGCAAATTCATAGGCGTCCCCTTTGTCCGCACAGCGTAGTCTTTCTATTATAGCAGAATCAGGAAGGGATCAGACAGCGGGGGATATATTTAATTAAACTAATAATTTATATAATTAATTAATATGAAAAGGGGCTTGGAGACATGATAAACGGTTTGCCCGACGGCACGTTGGAGAAAGCCCGATCGTTTCTGTATCGTCACGCACGACTCGTCGATCGGCTCCGGTTCGCTTTTCATTGGGAGAAAGGGAGCAAGAAAGCGGTGTTGACCGCGCTGAAAGCCTACCAAAACGACGACGGCGGCTTCGGCAACGCGCTGGAGGCCGACATTCGTTGCCCGCAAAGTCAGCCGGTGACGACGGAGTTCGCGCTTCTCTATATGAACGACCTGGATCGCTTCGACGCCGGCATGGTCGCGAGCGTCGGACGGTATTTGAAACAGATCGCGCTGCCGGATGGCGGTTTTCCGCGCGCCCATCGTTCGATCGGAGCTTACCCGCACGCCCCGTGGTGGGCGACTGAGGAGGACGAAACGTTCAGCGTCAATCCGACGGGCAATCTGCTCGGGCTGATGATGAAGCAAAAAGCGTGGACACTGTACGAACACGAGCCGTGGTTTCGACTGTCCATGCGGCAAATGTGGGAGCATATGGAGCAGACGCTGCCGGCCGACTATCACGAGGGGGTGCAGTGGATCGGGTTTTTAAGCGTTGTCCCCGACCGTGCGCTATCTCGGCCGTACTTGAGCAAGCTGGACGAGTGGCTGGCACGCCCCGGCGTCATTGAGCGAGACCCGCTAGCGCAAGGCTATGTGCACAAAGTGTTGGACTGGGCGCCGCGAAAAGACAGCTATGCGGCCAAGTTCGTCACGCCGGAGGATATCCGGCTGCACTTGGCCCATCTATTGGCCGAACAGCAGGAGGATGGGGGATGGCCGATCAGCTGGACGGCGCTGTCTCCCGCCGTCGAGATGGAATGGCGCGGGTACGTAACAGTGGAACGGCTGTTAACGCTGCGGTCTTACGGCGTGATTTGATCGGCGCATACGAATAAAAGGAGGGATCGCCATGGCGATCGTACAAGTGACGATTGTCCCGTTGGGGACCGGATCGACCAGCGTCAGCGAATACGTCGCGGCCGTCGAACGCTTGCTTTCCGAAGCTCCGGAACCGATCAAGCATCAGTTGACGCCGATGAGCACGATCATCGAAGGAGAGCTGGACGACGTGCTCGCCGTTGTTCGCCGGATGCACGAGGTGCCATTCCGGAACGGGGCGAAGCGCGTGTCGACGTCGATCACGATCGATGACCGGCGGGACAGGCAGGGGACGATGGATCAGAAGCTGGCGTCGGTGTCCGAGAAGCTGGTCAAGGCTCCGTCGGATCGCAGAAAGTGAACATAACATATATTATGTAAACTATTGTCGTCATATCAGCAGCGGAATTGATTCGCGGGATCGTTATTTCTATAATAGGAGTTATTGATCCATTAATCGATAACATAGGGGGTGCGGGAATGAGAGAAGAAAAAGCGTCGGTTAACCGAAAGACGGAGATCATCGCGGCGGCCATCGACGTCTTTGCGGAAATCGGTTATTATCGAGCCACGACCGCGCAAGTTGCGGAACGCGCGCAAATTTCCCAACCTTACGTATTCCGCTTTTTCAAAACGAAAGAAGCGCTGATGGTCGCCGCGTTGGAAGTAGCCTGGGCCCGTTTGTTCGAATCCTTTCGCCAAGTAATCGCTTCGGTGCCTCCGGAGGTCATGGAGCAACGCTTGATCGAAGCCTATGACGCTCTGCTGCAATCGCACAAAAACGAAGTGCTGCTGCAGATGCAAGCGCAAACGATGAACGAAGAAGCGGTACGAGACGTCATGCGCCAAGGTATCCGGGAGGTTCGTCAAATCGTGCTGGACGCGTTTGCGGAGCAAGGCGCGGCGAACCCCAAAGAAAAAACGGTGATCTTCTTGGCCATCGGCATGCTGTGCAATATGGCCACCGCGTTGGATATGCCCGAACTAAAAGAGCGGTAGGCGGAGGCGATGGGGAACTTTTAGCCGCTCCTCGCGCACGGTGCTATCCGCTGCTCTTGCCAGCGCCTTGACCGTTTGCCTGGTCAAGGCGTATTTTTTGTCTTTTCATTGACCTTTTAGGTAAATGGAAATATAATGGGATTGACCTGTCAGGTAAATGATAGGCGCTTAGGAAGGTGGTTGGCATGCTTCCCAGATTGGAAACGTTGGAACCGGGAAGAAGAGAGGCGATTCTCAACGCGGCATTAAAGGAATTCGCCACCAAAGGATACGACGAAGCCTCGACGAACGTGATCGCCAAAGCGTCAGGAATATCAAAAGCGTTGATGTTTCATTACGTGCAGAGCAAAAAGGATCTTTTTCTGTTCCTATATGATTACTGCACAGATAGGATGAACCGAGAATATTTGCCATTCATGAACTTTCGCGAGCCCGATCTTTTGGAAAGACTGCGGCAATCGTATTTTCTTCAATTGGAGTTGTTGCATAAGCATCCTTGGATCTTCGAATTTATCGATCGCAGCGCCCATACGAAGTCCGACGAAATCAGGAGGGAACTGGAGCTTAGAACGGCCGGCAAACCGTTGATTTGCGAAGAGACGATGTTCGGCCATGTGGACGAATCGAAATTCAAAGACGGGCTGGACGTGAAACGATGCAAACAGCTCGTGTATTGGGCGAATATCGGTTTTACGAATCAGATTCTGGAGGAGATTCGAAATTCCGAAATCCCGAATCTGGATTACGATCATATCCGCACCGAGTTGGATGGTTACTTGAACGAGCTTCGGAAAGCCTTTTACAAGGAGGAATGGACATGAATGGATATGCAATTCCCGTCATCGTCGAGTTTCCTTTAAGAGGAGAGTGGATGGCGCCTAACACGCCGGGGAAAAGGATCCCAAGCCATGGGACGGATCTATTGGGAGAGAGATACGCATTCGATTTTGTGAAGGTCGACCCCTCGCGGAAAGGGAAGCCCTTTTACCGGGCAAGTCCATTGCGTTATCTCTTGTACGGCGTTCCGCTCCATGAGACTTACGGTTGGGGTGAAGGCGTGTATGCGCCGTGCGACGGGGAAATTGTCGCGGCCGAAGACGGGCGCCGGGAAAGGGCGAGAGTTCATCCGGTTTCCGATCTGTTTGTCGCGTTAAAGAACGCTTATACCTTTCACCCTGACCAGAAAGGCATCGATGCCGTTGCCGGCAATTATATCGTGATGAAATGCAGGGAGAACGTCTTTGCCGGATTCGCCCATCTGAAGACGGGATCCGTGGCGGTTACCGCGGGCCAATGTGTAATACGGGGGCAGAAGTTAGGCGAGGTCGGGCATTCCGGCAATTCGACCGCGCCGCATCTTCACTTCCAACTGATGGACAGCAGTGACTTGCGTACCGCAAAGGGGATTCCATGCGCGTTTGAAAGGTATGAACGGTTTCGAGGCGGCGAATGGAAGGCCGTTCGTCAAGGCATTCCTTCGGATCAGGATCGAATTCGATTCCAGGAGGTTTCGACCAAGCGAGAGCGATTCGATTCAGTTGCCTCGAAGCGCACTCGAGGTGACGGATGAATTGCGGCAACTCTTGCAAACGGCTGGCGTGCCGGCCCCATATCTGTTCGTCGGCCACTCGTTGGGAGGCATTTATGCGCAAAGATACGCCCAGCGATTCCCGGGCGAGGTAGCCGGGATGCTTCTGTTAGAACCGCCTCACGAGGACTTCCTGATCCACACGCCAAAGCTCAAGAAACGCTATCTTCTTCAGCAAGGATTTGCGATGCTTCGCACACTCGTGGCATACAAGCGGGTGTTTCGCGGTATATTCGAACATATGTTCGAAGAATGGCCGGATGCTGTTCGAGAACCACTCATTCAATATCATCTGAGGACATTAACGAAAACGATTTCAGAAAGAAAAAATTTGAATGGCGAGCTTTATGATGACATCCGCAAAGGCGGAAAACTGCCGGACGCGCCGTTGATCGTGTTTTCGACGCTGGGGAATGATCCGTTTATGACGCCGATTACGAGCCGATCGTTTCTGCACGAAAACATGGATTCATTCAATCGCGCTAAAACTGCGATCTACGGCGCTTTGGGAACGGGAGAGCGTAAATGAGCAACCAACCCGTTGTGGTTCAAGAGAGGCATCGCCTTTTAGTTTATAAGGTAATGGATTACATCGAAGAGCACCTTAACGATAAGCTCACGCTCCATAAGGTAGCGGAGCTGGTTTCCTACTCGCCTTTTCACTTTCATCGCCTATTTAAAGCGGTCACCGGTGAAAACCTTAACGATTATGTTAAAAGAACTCGTTTGGAACGAGCTCTAACTAAAATCATAATCTATCATGACCAGAGTCTATCGGAAATTGCCATAGATTGTGGTTTTTCTTCGATCGGCGATTTTTCTCGTTCGTTCAAATGTTACTTTGGAAGAAATGCTTGCGAGTTCAGGGAAGGCAATCTACAAAATCGCAAGATTTGTGAAATTGATCGCAAGATCACCGAAAGATATTTCGATACAAAATATTACAATAGTATTAATCCGAAGGAATGGTACCAGAAGTATGTAGGGATGTCATTACTAGAGGAGCATCCCGAAAAGGGATGGGCTCTTATGGGACTTGGTGTAGAGCATCATCCCGGAACATCATTATGGTGGTTAGAAACGCTGCCTCCGATTGCGTATACGGGCCCAATTAACGGTCCGGCTACACCCTCCTGCGTCCTTCATGATACATGGGTATTCCAAAACTATCATCAATATTTACTCGACAGCGGTGTATCCGTTTCCGATATTTCCGGTAATCTAAACGGATTTGCGCGGTTCCATTTCTTCGATCCAGATGGAAATCGATTTAGTATTCAAAAGTATTGAAGAAAGCTAATATTCAAGAGGGAGACAAACATGACCACAACATTAGTCTTGAGTCTAAGCCGGGTTTTGGCCCTTGTTCGCTTCATCCATCGATGAAAGGAATCCAAAGTTTTGGGCTGGATTTGTTGATCCTACGCGGATTTCTGAATTGCTAAACCGTTAGGCTCCGAATAATAAGTATTAGACTGACTCCGATATAAAACCGGCGGGCAGTCTTGGACTGGAAAATTAAGTCCTAGACTGCCGCTGGTTTATTGAACTAACATATCCGTTAGCTTAAAGGTAGGAGGTTGGGTTTATTTGTCATTCAATTGCAGGCGGCTTGATGAGACTTTTCAGTATGGGGATATACTTTTGGGGCGAAGTCGCTCAGCTATAAAGTCGAGAATATAAAATCATAGAGACAGGTGAATAACATGAACAAAACAGCGATCTTGGAATTACTTGAACAATTGAGTATTAGCTATGAAATCGTGGAGCATCCAGCTGCATATACGATCGAAGAAATGGATAGTTTCGAAATGCCTAACGCCCATCAAGTTGCGAAAAACCTATTTGTTCGGGACGATAAAAAAAGAAGTTATTATTTATTAACAATTCAAAAAGATAAAACGGTGAATCTGAAGGAATTGCGAGCGCTACTGAATTCAAGACCACTCAGCTTTGCTTCTGAAGAGGATCTGTTTAACTATCTTGGCTTGCAGAAAGGCGCAGTGACACCCTTGGGCGTACTGAACGACACCGAGCGTAAAGTCGAAGTAATGATTGATGAGGATTTATTACCATTCAATAACATTGGCATACATCCAAATGAAAACACCGCAACAATCTGGATTTCAATTGAGAATTTACTAAGACTTATTCAGAGGCACGGTAACACTGTTCGTGTGGGTAAAATTTAAACTATCCTGCCAGTTAGCTTAATGCCGTTCCCAGTCTAATACATATTTTCAGTCTAATGGTTTATTTTCTTTTAACAAAAATGATCTCTATGTTCATCACAGGATTGCGGATGAAAATAAAAGGTTGGGTCAGAATCATCTCTGCCCAACCTTTCTTTCTATGATAACAAGCTGCTGCTTAATGGTCTACGAGAAGGGCTAAAGTCTCAATTAAAGCGCAAAAAATCGCTTCGATTGACAAGAATGGAAACAACGATTAAAATATATATTATTATAAAACATATCTCTATATTATATCATAATTTAAATAATATGTCAACTATTAATTTGATTTTTATTTTATTGATTTTTTCGAGAAAAAATTGATGGCATGGTGATAGCGATGTGCTGTATATATAGAGTCGAAAAAGGGGGATGACCACATGTATTTGTCTCGGATTTTCAACTCCCTGAACGTGTCTATGCAGGAACAGTATATGACCGAATTACTGGAATTGAACGAGAAGACCAAGGAATATGGCCTGGTCCTGAGCCTGAAGGATGTTCAATTAATGATGGCGGCAAGAAGCCAGGCCCTTTACAGCTACGGGCGGGTGGAATTGAGCATTGAAGTGACCAAGGAGCTCATCGAGGTATTTTCGACGTCATCGTTCATCCAGCAGGAGAACTATGTAGATACCCTGAATGAACTGCATGAGATTTTTTATTATCTTAAAAATGAAACAGAAGACAGAATCAATGACATAAAGCTCCTCCATAGGATGAAGGAAGTGTTCGAAGATGATTGCGAGGGCTCATTGGACTTGTTGAAGAGCAGACTCGAAGAGTATGCCGAAGAGTTCCGAAGACAATTGCTGAAGAAAGAATCTTTACTTGAGGGAGAAGATGAATATTGGGATCTGAAAATCTAAATGACAGGCGCGAGTTGACAGTTCAGGGCGGCATTCGCAAATCTCGGCTGCAGCGAAATCAATATACGATTTCCTTAATGAACGAAGGCTTGCGAGCGGGGTTGCTCACGAGCCAAGAAATGATGCGCATTCAAAATGCGTTCATGCAGATCCTGCAGGAGCTGATCAAGAAATACACCCAGGGCGAAAGTACCTCAGTCACCACGGAAACAGCAGAAAGCATCTTGACCTCCATCATGTATGCGGCAGACGCGTATCTGTTCAGCTTAGAGGAGCCAGAGAAGGCGATTACGTATCTCAAAACGATTGATGTTCGCCAAATCTATGAAAGAGGTGTTGAAAAGGTCAGTCAATGCTTTGAAGAGACCAAGCAGTTATTTAAGGAAATCACTGCTAACAAGCTGGAGGTTCCGGTCGACGCTTATAATATGACCATCGATGAGTCGCTACCTGTCTTTCTCAGGAAATACGGAATCATCTTCGATGCCCACAATACGATGGCCAGTATTGATTACCCACTGGCTCTCGATGACATGCGGCTTCAAGGCGTTTTCTATATGAAACAGTACCTGGAACGGCTGAAGCTGGAGACCAAATTTTGCGCTTTGTTCGATCAGCAGGAGCTATTGGATTTGCTGGTTCACTACGGAAGGGAATGCAGGTTTAACTACCGAATCGAGCTGTTCAATATTTATGAGCTAATGCTGAATAATGCGATATTCTCGATTTTATCAGGGGGAGATGCCGATGAAATCAGGATTTCCGAGGGTCAATACAAACGCTTAGAACAGCAATTCATGAGCCTCACTGAACCGCAAATTCGGTCCGTCATCTCTGATGCGATGGGGAGGCTTCAACAAGAATTGCCGATTAATTCGCAATTGAAGGAGTATATGGACGGGTACAAAGAAGACCTCGCTAAGCGAGTGGCGAATGCTGCAAAGCACAACAACTTACGGACTGTCATTATTACAGAGAGGGAGGGGGGAGCGAAGTCCATTGTCATTTTGTTCAACGAAAAGGACAGAATGAGCGATGTCCAATTAAGAAGACTGCTGCATGAGATTCTGGCATGCGAGAGGAAGGAGGACAAAGTCAAGCTAATTTTGTCAAGCTTTCATTCCTTCCATGACTATCTCGATATGCTTGAATCAGACTGCTTATACGGGGATGAGTATGATGCCCTCTTCCATGCGTTTGGCGATATGGAGTTGGCTATCCTGGCGAAAATCGTTTTTTATGAAGAGCTACGAAGCGAGACTCTGGATTTGCCGTCCATTCTGTTATTAGAGAATGAGTATCCAATGGAGTGGCAAATGCGATTTGTCCAGTGCCTGCAGGGGATGAGTCGGGAGCGGCTACAAGCCTTCGAAAAGTATATGGATGAGATGGATTATGAACAAATGAAATTCTATTGATAAAGTAAGGCAACTAAATGTGTTATAGGGAAAATAGATGAATCAGCCGAACTTGAACAAGAAGTTATCCATACCGATAACTTCTTGAAAACAGCTTGAAAGGTAGCATATTTGAGAAGTTCAGCAAGCTCCTGTAACATCGACTACGAACTATTTGACGGTCTGATAACACGTAACTCCGAACTGATTCGTTATAGTTCGGTTCGTATTGGTTGTTACAAGAGTTCGGAGGTCGCGCCTGAGGTATTTGAGAAGTTCAGCAAGCTCCTGAGGTTTCAACCTACAGTCTTTTTCACAAAACCCGTATTTTATACATATGTATACGGGTGCCTTACTGCGATGCCGTTTGTTGTCGGCTGACATCACATACCTATTGCCTGTCTTATGGCCCTGAAGCGAATTGGCTTTTTTAAAAAGCCCTCACGTGGAGGGCTTCTTATGATAGGAAAATTCGATCATGGAGTAAGTAAAGGAATAGGCTCTTTCAAATACTTTTGTTATTTCAGTTTGACAGCTCTTATGGCAGCCGATTGAATGTAGTCCTCCACTTTAGCTCCTGGGACCCAGTCCTTTATGAATTTGCTGGAGTCGTCTTTGGGTTCAATGACAATATCAACGAAACCACTTACTCGAAGCATTTCTCTAACTTCCTCTACGGTGGACGCGCCAGATATACAGCTTGCTAAAGATTCCATATCTCCCTTAACCTCGGCAGGCAATTCCGCAGTTGTAACTACATCCGAGATAGCTAAACGACCGCCTGGATTCAAGACACGGTATGCTTCATTGAATACTTGTTGTTTATCCGGAGACAAGTTAATCACGCAGTTAGAGATAATGACATCCACGCTTTTATCTACAATAGGCAGATGTTCAATCTCACCAAGGCGAAATTCCACATTCTCATAACTATTCTTCAGAGCGTTGCTGCGTGCACGGCTTACCATTTCCGGCGTCATATCAACGCCGTAGACCCTACCTGTCTCCCCTACTTGTCTGGAGGCGAGGAAACAATCAAACCCAGCTCCACTCCCCAGATCAAGTACGATTTCCCCTGGCTGGAGAGACGCGATCGCTTGAGGATTGCCGCAGCCAAGTCCAAGGTTTGCTCCTTCCGGAACTGCCGTTAACTCTTCACTTGAATATCCTAACTTAGCCGACACTTCATCGGGGGTTCCACAGCAACTTGAAGAAGTTGAAGAAGTCGAGGGTGAGCAACAGCTTGCTGCTGCAGTGCTTTGAATGGCAATTTGCTTGTATCGATTACGGACATGCTGACGCACCTCATCGTTCTGAACCTGGCTCATTTAGATGGCTCCTTTTGAATCAATATTTTTTGATTTATTGGGCATATCAATACTTATTAATGTGATTCACTTTGTCTGAGCACCATACGTTCCCACTTTTTACGAAGGCGGATTTGAGGATTTAGTTCTTCATTGGTTACATGCTGAAGATAACCTTTGGAGCTTTCATTGATAAGATCCTCACTAGCTGACACCGCCCCGTGCATCACGTAAGAAGGCAAAAAGGGCATTCCCGTCAAATTTGCCGTAGCACTTAAGCGCAACAGGACGGGCTAGCGTCTTCTATTACCAAAGCGCCATCTTTTGTGGCCAACATGACGCTCTCTGCTTTAGCTTTAGCCTGAGAATCCATTACGACTAATACTCCATTAATGGATGTGGAACTATCATCTTCCTGAAGCTTGCTGAGTTCAAAACGCAATGTCGGCCCACAGCAAGACTCTTGCGACGTTACCCTCAAACAGTCACTATCATTTTCGGCCAGCACTTCCGCGATAATCACTTTTGCATCATCCGAAATTTCCATTGATCCACTCTCCTTTTTATAATCAAATTATCTTGATTAATTTCGCAGACCTTAACCCACTTGTTATGGGGGTCACTATCAAGAGTATTAGCAACACCCCTTAGGGCGATCATCGACTTTGCGGAAGATGCAACACAGTTCAGGCGATAGCAGACTGTTCACTTCATCGTGATTCAGCTCATAAAAGCTCCAGGTACCTCGCGTTTCACGAGTGATCAAGCCGGCGTCAAGCAAGATCTTCAAGTGGTACGATAGCTTCGACTGAGGCATCTCGACCACTTCTGTCAAATCACAGACACAAACGCTACCTCTTTGCGTGAGTTCGTACATGATTTGCAGACGCTTTTGATCAGCAAGGGCTTTAAACTTGGCTTCATACTTTGAAAAGTCGACAGAACCAGGGACGGGTACCACTACTGGAAGTTCTTTTAACATCTCATTCCCCCCTTAGCAGCAAACAGAGCAGCAGGCAACGGCTGGATTGACTTGAAGGAATACTGGCTTTACTTCAAGAACCGGTTGTTGGACAACTGCCTTTGCAGCATTGTTAAAACTGGTCCATTTCCAGGTATGGCGGGCTTGATTCTCAATTTCGGTTTTTTGATGCATCATAAGCTGCTCCATTGCGAACACGTTCATTCTTACCGCTCCATCCATCAAATAAATTTGATCTTGTGGATTGATCTTACCATGGAGAATGGAGGAACACAAGAGTAAATCAAATATATTTGATTAAATGATGACCTTCTTTCTCAGCAACCACTACCTCTTTGATAAATACTTCTTCAGCTTCTTTACAACGAAGTTTGCATCTGGCCCCACGCCTCGAATCGTTGCCGATGCAAAAGATCGTTGTCCGTAGAGACCTACGTAATATAACCCCGGAACGGTCTCACTTACACCAGCTCGTTGAATGGGGGCTCCTTTTGAATCCGTTGCACCTAATTCATTCAAGTGGTTAAGGGTTGGTCGGTAACCAGTAGCAAAAATAACTGCATCGACAGCTTCCTTCTTGCCGTCCGGCCAGATCACACCGTCTTCGTAGAAGGCTGTGAACATCTGCCGTTGATCCGGCTTTCTGGCTTTGAGCTTCAACTGGTATTGATCAAGGTCTACGACAGATGACGGATTAGGGGCGTTCTTCCCAAACCGCCAGAAAGGAAATGTGTCGAATCCGATCGCTCGAACCCATAGGTGAAGATCGATCCCCAATACACGCTGCTTTGTGAATTGGACAGGTTTAAGAACGGCAAGGCTAGTATGGCTCTTTTCAGCCAATTCAACCGCTATTTTTACTGCAGAATTCCCGCGACCTACGACGAGTACACGCTTGCCCGCAAATGCTTCTGGCCGCCGGTAATCGGACGAATGAAGCATCTCCCCTCGAAAAGTATCCTGTCCTGGAATTTGAGGCTTGTAGGGGCTGTGGAAGGATCCGGTGGCGTTAATCAGCGTCTTTGCTAGAAACTTATTCCCTTCGTTCGTATGAATGGCGAATAATTGACCTTCCCTCGTGACCCGATCGATATGCTGATTTGTCTTGACCGGCAAATTAAAATGCGCTTTGTACTGCTTAAAATACTGAATGACTTCATTCCTCAATGGATATCGGTTTGGAGCACTTGGAAACTTCATTCCTGGAAGTGAAGAAACACGTGCTGGAGAGAACAACTTTAGACTTTCGTAATACCTTGGCCAAGATCCTGCAGCTTGTGCCTGAGATTCCAGGATGATGAACTTCAGCCCTTTTCGTTTCAAATGGTATCCCGAAGCCAGGCCCGCCTGCCCTCCTCCAATTACAATTGAATCGAAAACCTCCATGTTCGTAACGCCCCTTTCATGTTATTTGCAAATTGCAAGTATTAGTCAACGATAAATGCACTTGCATTCATCGCTAGCTACAACATGACGATGCCTTCCCCATGCTTTCATTGAGCAAGCGAAGGGAGCGACTAACGCCATCCCTTTCGGATTCATCAATGTTGGCGAAAACCTGTTCTAAATAACTTTGCACCTGGTGATCAATGGTTGTGGCCACAAACTTACCTTGCGTGGTCAGTGATAAAATGAACACCCTTTTGTCAGAGGCGGACGCAACTTTATGGACCAGTTGCTTCTGCACCAAAGTCTGGACTTGCCGGCTGAACGTAGTAATGTCCATTCCCAACTGATCCGCAAGCTGTTGTATGGATGGCTGGTGCTGACGATCGATTTCGTATAAGATATTGCTCTGAACTAGCGAAAGCTCAATTCCGCCTACTGTACAGCAATTTTTATTGAGAAGCCCAAAATGTTTCGTGATTTGTTGCAGTAATTGCCGAACTTCTTCCATCGCTCTCACCCCACACATTACTTATACGCTACTTATTTGCAAAATGCAAATAATAATTCGATTTGGATTTTCCTATAGATTGTTGAATCCTGCAAATGGGATAACCCTAAATATAAGTTAATATCAATATAACAAATCAATTATATACTAGATTTACTCTTAGTTACGAAAGGATAATAAAGATGAAACGCCAACTGAATCTTTATTTTCTGTGTTCTCAAAATCGTTGCCGAAGCCAAATAGCTGAAGCATTCGCCAAGCACTACGGCACTCGTGAGGTGAATTCTGCATGTTTTTTATATTAGGTGTTGATTATATAATGAATATCTTATATAATCTTCACGACAAATGATCTGGACATTCTGAAGGGAGTGAACGACATGGTAACCACCACGATTTCCATTGATGAAATGGCGGAAACGTTAAAATTGCTCGCCCACCCCATGAGGCTGACCATTTTGGCGCTGCTAAAGGAAAAAGAAATGTGCGTTTGTGATATTGTAGATATCCTTGAGACGACACAGCCAAATGCCAGTCAACATTTGAAAAAACTAAAAGGCGGGGGCTTGGTCAACGAGACTCGGCGCAGTCAATGGATTTATTATTCGTTAAGCGTGGAAGATAAGCCTTATTTAAAAGAAATCATCGAACAACTCCCTTCCATGCGGGGGAAAATACAGTCCCTTCATTGTAATGATTGCTGTTAACTAGGAGGCAGTTATGCTCGCGGTCGCTACGCTCATCTTTTTAGTTACGCTTGTATTTGTCATTTGGCAGCCCAAAGGGCTGAACATCGGTTGGTCTGCATGCGGCGGAGCCATTATTGCATTAATTTGCGGTGTGGTGAATTTTAACGATGTATGGGATGTCACCCAGATCGTGTGGAACGCAACGCTCGCATTCGTCGCCATCATTCTCATCTCTTTGATCTTAGACGAGATCGGTTTTTTCGAGTGGGCGGCTCTGCATATGGCGCGGTTTGCAAAAGGAAATGGCAATCTGATGTTCGTTTATGTCATTCTGCTCGGAGCTGCGGTCGCCGCGTTCTTCGCAAATGACGGAGCAGCCTTGATTCTAACGCCGATCGTACTGGCGATGGTTCGCGCGCTTAAATTCGATGAACGCATGATTCTTCCGTTTATTATGGCGAGCGGATTCATCTCGGACTCAGCCTCCCTTCCACTAGTCGTCAGTAATCTGGTCAACATCGTTTCGTCGGACTTCTTCGGCGTCGGGTTTGTAGAATATGCGAGCCGTATGATCATCCCCACCCTCTTCTCGATCGCTGCAAGCTTGCTTGTGCTCTTCCTGTTCTTCAAACGAAGTATTTCGAAGCAGTATGACTTAAGCCAACTCAAATCGCCTAGAGCGGCTATCAAGGATATGCGTTTATTTAAGATCTCCTGGATCGTTTTAGGCGTATTGTTGGCCGCCTATCTGTTAAGCGAGTTTATCCAGGTTCCAGTTTCTATTATTGCCGGCGTGGCTGCCCTTGTATTCCTTTTACTGGCCCGTCAAAGCAGTGAGATCCACACTTGGAAGCTTGTAAAAGGCGCTCCATGGGCGGTCGTCACCTTCTCCATTGGCATGTACGTTGTCGTTTACGGACTGCGTAATGTGGGCCTTACCGATGAACTGGGAGCGGTATTTAAGTGGCTTGGAGATCAAGGCTTGTTCGTCGCTACAGTAGGTTCCGGTTTCGTCGCTGCGATCCTTTCCTCCATCATGAACAACATGCCTACGGTCATGATTAACGCTCTGGCGATCGACGGTACAAACCCGACAGGCGTCATTCGCGAAGCGCTGATCTATGCCAACGTCATCGGATCCGATCTGGGTCCGAAGATTACGCCGATCGGCTCGCTCGCTACGCTGCTTTGGCTGCATGTCCTATCCAGCAAAGGCGTGAAGATCACCTGGGGGGCTTACTTCAAAACAGGTATTATTCTCACTGTCCCTGTCTTGTTCATTACGTTAACTGGATTGTTCGTATGGCTCAAAGTCGTCGGTTAAAAACTTAAACCTCAAAGGAGCTAACTACATTGGAAAACAAACCACTCGTCTATTTCTTGTGCACCGGTAACTCTTGCCGCAGTCAAATCGCAGATGGCTTCCTTAACGCCTTGGGCGGAGAGAAGTACGAAGTCAAAAGCGCAGGGTTGGAAGCGCATGGCCTGAATCCACGTGCCGTTCAAGTGATGCAAGAAGCCGGCGTTGACATTAGCCGCAACTCATCGGACGTAATCGATCCCGAGATCCTGAATCGCGCAACGTACGTCATTACATTGTGCGGTCATGCAGATGAACACTGCCCGGTCATTATGAATCCGAACGTCATCAAATGGCACTGGGGCTTTGAGGATCCGGCCAAGGCAACGGGCACCGAAGAGGAAATCATGGCGCAATTCCATGCCGTTCGCGACGCCATTAAGGCACGGATCGAGCAATTCGTTCAAGAAGGAAAATAACGATGGCAGCGATAAAAAGAATTCACGTCGCGGTGAACTGTTCGAATCTGGACAAGTCCCTCGCCTTTTATCGGTCCTTCTTTGGAGCGGAACCCACGAAAGTCAAAGACAACTATGCAAAGTTCGAACTAGATAATCCTGCGCTCCACTTTTCGATAAACGTTAGACCCTTTGAGAAAAACGGTGTATTAAACCATCTCGGTTTCCAAGTGGACAATACGGAAGACGTGCTGGCAATGGGTGAACGACTTCGCCAAGCTGATCTTTTGTTGATTGACGAGATGAACACGACCTGCTGCTACGCTGTTCAAGATAAGGTATGGGTATACGATCCCGACGTCAATGCGTGGGAGATTTTCTACACCAAAGAAGATTCGGAATTCGAATCTGCCGGCGAGGCGAGAGATTTATCTTTGTGCTGCGCCCCTCCATCTGCGCCGATGAAGATCGAGTTGACGAACTTCCGTAAAATGTAAGCTGTCATCAAGGGGGCACTACGATGGAGAAAAAGTATCATGCATTACATGACAACAAGATCTTTATGGGCGGAGCAGCTGACGTAGAGGCGATGGAAAAGAATGAAGGCGTGGAAGTGGTCGTGGATCTGCGCGCCGAAGCAACTGAATGCGCCTATGCAGATTCGAAAGCGAAATGGGTACAGATTCCGCTTAGGCGATAATTCCACGGAGAGCCAACATCAGCTGTTCCAAAAAGCCATAGAGGAAGTCGTAGGAGCCTACAGAAGCGGTAAGAAGGTAGCTTTTCACTGTGGAGGCGGAAAGGGACGTACAGGCACTGTTGCGGCTGGTACTCTCCTTGCGCTAGGAGCAGCAAAAAATCTTGAGGATGCGGAATCTAAAGCAAAAGATATCCGCCCTGTCATCGACATAAGTCTGTTCAACGTGAGGCATTAGAACGCATTTTCAATAAGTGAAGTATAGAGACGCCCCTTGGGCGTCTCTGCTTCAACTTGTAGCCAGCTTAAAATGGGGCACCCAACCATTATTCTAAAAGGAATCTGTCTCCAGTCGACTGGTTATCCATTTTTTTAATCAACGCCAACGACTTCGCTTCGTCTTTCCATGAACAAAACATCTCTCCAAACACCATCCATCTTGCCGATCCTGGATCTTACCCCTACTTCACGGAAGCCATGCTTCAGATGAAGTGCGATACTTATCGTATTTTCTGGAAAAATTCCAGTTTGAATTGTCCAAACCCCCGTCTTCTCCGCGGCTTTTATTAGTTGACCTAAAAGATAGTCCCCCACTCCCTTGCCACGCTGATCTTGCTTTACATAAATGCTATTCTCTCCTACACCTTTATACACGCATCTTGAGGATACTGGGCTTAGTGATGCCCAACCGACGATCTTGTCATCATCAAGACAAACGATACTGCACTCCAATACGCGACTAGAAAACCAGTTATCCTTAGCAGGAACATTCGTCTCAAATGTTGCATTTCCGGTCAGGATGCCCTCTTCATAGATGGCTTTTACGGCTTCCCAATCCTCACTGGAAATAAGTCGTGTAGAGAGCATGGCGATCCCTCCGCTTCTTTATGTCCATATTTTATTTGCATTTAGATGTTCCTGTCATCAGCTATATTTGGGTAAGTGTGATAACCATATAAATCATATCTGTCCGGCATGCTCTCATAAGCTGCAGCAGAACACCCACGTCGTCCTTTTCAGCAGCCAGCTGCACCTGGTCGTCTCGCCGATCTGCGCTTACGATTCGATTGGATACTGCTTCTGAATACACGGCAATAGGAACACATTCTTGTCCTCAATCGGCAATAGGTACATATTCTTGTCATTCGTTTGCGACAAGAATATGTTCCTTTAAATTAAAAAACCCACGATTTATGGGGGTTTGAATATGTACATATTCTTGTCCTCTGACAAAACTGGTCGGTCAGATCATTATTGTCGGATGACAAGAATGTGTACCTGACAATATCCAATTGCAAATGGTCCACGGAGCCCGTGGACCATTGCTTCTTCTGATTATAGTCTAGCCGTCGAGCAGCGTCATCTGTTCTTTCATATAACGCGTGCCTTGAACGACATTCTTGGGGCTGACCTGATCGATTCGTTCGAGGTCCTCCTTCATGAGAAGGATATCAGTCGCGGCCGCATTTTCCTCCAGGTACTTGATACGCTTCGTACCCGGGATAGGCAGCGCCCCGTTGGAAATCGTCCAGGCAATGGCCAATTGGGATGGTGTACAGTTCTTCTCCATCGCGATCTCCTTGATCTTGTCGACAACCTCAATGTTCTTCCGGAAGTTGTCTCCTTGGAACCGCGGCATCCATCTGCGAAGATCGTCGGCGGCCAAATCCTCGAAAGTGCGAAGCTCGCCGGAGATAAAGCCCCTGCTCAGTGGACTGTAGGCCACATGGGTAATCCCTAGCTCTCTTACGGTAGGGAGTATCTCCTCTTCGATGTCACGGCTCCAGAGCGAATACTCACTCTCTAGCACGGAGATCGGATACACGGCATGAGCGCGGCGAATGGTGGAAGCGGAAGCCTCGGACAGGCCGAGCGCCCGAACTTTGCCTGCCTTGACCAAGTCTGCCATCGCTCCGACCGTCTCCTCTATCGGGATTTGCGGATCGACGCGGTGTTGGTAGTATAGATCGATGTAATCCGTATTCAAACGGCGAAGGCTATCCTCCACTACTTTCTTAACGTAATCAGGATGGCCATTGATGCTCTCGTAATTTGGGGTGTACGAGAACTTGGTGGCGATAATGGCTTGCTCGCGGCGCCCTTGAAGAGCACGGCCGAGCAGCTTTTCGTTATGCCCGTTCCCGTACACGTCCGCGGTATCGAACATCGTGACGCCAATGTCCAAAGCGCGATGGATCGTTTGGATTGACTGTTCGTCGTTAGTCTCCCCGTAAATGCCTGGAGACATTCCCATAATTCCCAGTCCGATCGAAGAGACGAGGATATTGCTATTGCCCAAAATTCTTTGCTGCATTTGTTAATCCCTCATTCTATGTTTGTTGTCGCTCTGACTCCTCCATCTTGATTAACAACTGGCTCTCGGAAGGGATTCTCCCTTTCTCGATGTCTTCGTATATCGACAGTTTGTTATTGACGGCGTCGAGCGCTTCGGCCAATTCGTTCTGGCGGCGAAATAAATCTTCCTTGTACTGGTTCAAGATCGCTTTGCGCTGTGGAATCGTGGAATCACCATCGAGCGCAAGATCCACCATTTCCTTCAGCAACGACAGCTTCATCCCTGTCGCCCGGAAACATGTCATCAGCCGGATCCAATCTAGGTGATCTTGTTCGAACAGTCGATTCCCGTTCTTATCTCTCTTAATGTAAGGGAGCAACCCCTCCTTCTCGTAAAAACGAATCGTATGAGCCGGGCAACCAAGCCGCTCAGAAGCTTCTTTGATCGTGAATGCCATTGGCCGGATCGCTCCTTATCGGTTATTTTCAGACGGAATCGGCTGGTTCTTCCTCATCCTAAACCTTAAAGTACACTTTAAGGCAAGCGTTATTTTGGGAGACTGCTGTTAACGTCTGAACTACTGATTATCATTATAATGCCCATCATTGACCCTATTTAGGGGGCTGTGAAAACTGGAGCTATAATAGAGCTGCCTTTATTCGTAGCAGCTAGTTCATGGATATCCAATCGTTTTCTGTAATCTCCAACGGTAAGTTCTAATATCTCAGATATTCTCGCCCCTGTTTCAAACATAAAACGGGTTATTACTTCATCCCTTAATCGCCATCCTTGGGTGCCCCCAGCCTGATAAATGCGGTAAGGCAGATCCCAATCACCAATGATTTCGGGTACCTAGGGATTTTTCCCGCGCCTTTATTCCTGCATTCCCTTTTCCTGCCCCAAGTGTCGATCTCTGCCTCTGGTTATCTTCCTTCCCACTTTGCGAAAGTTGAAATCCTGCTTTCTTGGCCACATTCGGCAATCGGAACAGATTCTTGACACTGACTAGTGACAAGAATCTGTTCCGATAAAATGAAAAACCCGCGATTTTCACGGATCGGATTCGGTACACTTTCTTGTCATCCGACAACCCACCACTTCAATTCATGTTTTCTCTGCTGAAGCAGAAAAATGGCGACGGTTTCGAACTTTTTCTTTCGCACTTCGGTTTTATTATTAATTTCCATACCGTTCCCTCATTCCGTCACTCGATACTCACCCTTTAATTGTCTTATATTCAGACGAATTCCTTATTAGAGAGGTTTTAATTTTATCCCTGCACAATAAGTATAAGCAACCTTACGGGAATGGCGGGTATCCGAACTCAATACCAAGTTATTTTTCAAAATTTACGCTTCCGAATCCATGAGACCGATGAAATCCCGGATCGGCTGTCGTCTATATAAACGAAGGCATAAATGAACACAAACTAATTTGACGAAGAGGTGTTTTGAAAATGGCATTAACGTCCGCGTTCACGAGCTTCAACCTGCCTGTAAAAAACGTAGAACAATCGAAAGCGTTCTTCACCGGACTCGGATTCGAGCTCAACCCGCAATTCCCCGAGAACGAGAATTCGGTAGCCATCGTGATCGGCGACAACCTGCAGGTCATGCTGATCAATCAAGCATTCTTTAATACCCTCACGGAGAAGGAATCCGTCGATACGAGCAAATATGCGCAGATGACGATCGCATTGGCCTTCGAGAGCCGGGAAAAGGTCGATGAAATCGTGAATACCGCGGTCTCCTTGGGCGGAAAATTGCACGCTGAACCTGAAGATCATGGATTCATGTATCATTGGGGCTTTGTGGACTTGGACGGCCATCTGTGGGCCATTAACTACATGAACATGGATGCGGCACAAGGTTAAGGCTAACGGAGAGCACGCTCGTAAAGGGTTCAAAAAGAAAGACGCCGGGCATCTTCCATCTTCCCGGCGTCTTCTTCGCGATGATTAGTTTTGTTCGGTATAGGCTTTGAAATTGTCCATGATCGTTTGCCAGCCTGCTTGCTGGAACTCGACGGGATTGGAGCTTTCCGCGTCGGACGTTTCAATGACCTTCGTCTCATTCCCTTGATCGACGAAAGCAATATCCACTCTTCTTCCGTCTTCCATGGTGTAGCCGATCGCCTCATGCCGATTCACGACATCGTAGACGCCGCCAAAATCAAAGCCCATGCTGCCATCCTTCGCTTCCATCCGTGTCAGAAACTTGCCGCCGACCCGCAGTCGGCTCTCTGATATTCGTCGTTTGGTTATTCTCAATGATATAGACGTAAGCCAATGACGAAATTCATTGCTCAATTCGCTCAGGTAGCCCAAATCGCGAAAATAATGGCGTATGAATGAAGTTTTGAACGTGCAGGATTTGATTTTCTTTGGTTTCGATGACGTGGATGCCCCAGGGTACCAGGCCAGAGCCCTCTTTGCCCGGCATATACTGGGCCAACGCCGGATAACCGCCATTCACCGTAATGGGCACAAATCGCGAACCTTCGCAATGCCAGCGAGTAAGCGAATAGAAGGCGGACAAATCTTCCTTGCCGCGGATCCACATCTCGAAGGGCGGCATCGACATGCAACCTTCCTCGTGGAACAACGCGACGAGCGTAGCAATATCGAATTGCTCGAAGGCCTCCACATACCGGGACAGCAGCTGCTGCTCCGGTTGAACGTCCATGCTGCTGAGCTCATCAGAGCGAAGCTGCGCCCGGTCCATCGTCTCACGGGCTCTTTGCAAGGCGCTGTTCGCCGCTGCCGGCGACATCGACAACGTTTCCGCGATCTGCTTGGAGGACCATTCAAATACATCCTTCAAAATGAGTACCGCGCGCTGCCGCGGAGGCAAGGTCTGCAGGAGAGCGATGAAGCACAGTTGAAGGGTATCTCTGCGGACGAGCCGATCCTCCGGATTGCCCCCAAAGTCGGGAGACGGCCAGATCCAGGCAGTGTCCGGCAACGTGTCGCGCGGTTCGACGATGGCGACGGCCGGGGCGAACAAGTCAACGGGAAGCGCGCGGCGTTTGGATTGTCTCAGCTTGTCCAAGCACAGGTTGGAGGCAATCCGATAGACCCAAGTTTTGAACGAGGAATCCTGACTGAACGTGCTCCAGCTCTGCCAGACCCGAATACTCGTCTCCTGAACGGCATCGTCCGCATCGTCCATGGAGCCTAGCATTCGGTAACAGAACGAGGTTAAGCCCGGCTTCAAGCTTGCAAATAATGGTTCGTCAAATGCGGTCTCGTTCATCGCGGCCTCCCTTAACGATCTCCCCGAAGGGCGGTACCTTCATTATATGCAATGAAGCGGACAGCCTCAATCCGAATAAAAAGGCAGGATTATGGGTTCATTTATCATGGGCCTTCGAGGACTTGGACGGCCATATGTGGGCGATTAGCTTCATGAACAATACTGCGTCGGAAGGCCAGGGATAACGAAGAGCATCAACGGTAAAATATAAATCCAAAGACGCTGAGCGCATATGCCCGGCGATTTCATCGTTCTCGCACAACAATCAGCTTAATTGCTTCTCAATTGGCAGAAATTTTGCAAAGAACATGACACGGATAACGGCGTGGGAAATTTTACAAAA